>CAWUIB010000003.1:0-412006 GCA_963922335.1 uncultured Chromatiales bacterium
ATTATGGGCGCGTCGACCCCGAGAATCATCGCACGGCATATCGTGCCAAACCTGCTCGGCATCGTGATGGTGTACGCCACGCTTACGATTCCGCAAGTCATCCTCATTGAATCGTTTCTCAGCTTCCTGGGACTGGGCGTGCAGGAGCCGATGACCTCGTGGGGGGCGTTGGTCAAGCAAGGCACCGAGGTGATGCGCACAGCGCCCTGGGTGTTGTTGTGGCCGGGGTCATTGCTTGCGATTTCTCTGGTTTGTCTCAACTTCGCCGGCGATGGTTTACGTGACGCGCTTGACCCGAAGGATGCACACCGATGAGTCTGCTTTGCGTCGACGATTTGAAGGTTTCGTTTACTACTCCAACGGCGACAGTAGAAGCGGTTCGCGATCTCAGCTTCCGGTTGGAACGAAACGAATCGCTTGGCATCGTTGGCGAGTCTGGCTCCGGCAAGAGTCAGGCGATGTCGGCGATCCTTGGACTGCTTGCCGAGAACGGTAGTGCGTCGGGTAGTGTTCGTCTCGAGGGTGAGGAGATTCTGAACCTCCCGGAAACGCAGATGCGCCAGATCCGCGGACGTCGAATTGCAGTGGTGTTCCAGGACCCCATGACATCGCTGAATCCCTACGTCACGATCGGTTATCAATTACGTCGCGTGCTGGTTGAGCAGCGTGGTCTGGACACGAAGACAGCAGATGCTGAAATCATCCGCATGCTGGATGCGGTGCGACTACCGGCGGCCAGTAGTCGACTCAATAGTTATCCCCATGAGTACTCCGGCGGCATGCGCCAGCGCGTCATGATTGCCGCGGCCATGCTCTGTCGACCAGACGTACTGATCGCTGATGAGCCGACAACCGCTCTGGATGTGACGGTGCAGTCCGGGATTCTCGGTTTGTTGCTTGAGCTCCAAGAGGCGTTTCACACGGCGATGGTCCTGATTTCGCACGACCTGGGTGTCGTTTCCGGCGTCTGTGATCAGCTGCTGGTCTTGCATCAGGGCGAGATGGTCGAACAGGGCGCAACGGCTGAGGTGTTCGCCGCGCCGAAAGCACTGACGACTCAGGCGCTACTCGCTGCAGTTCCTCGTCTTGATCGGCCGCTTAAGCCGCGCCAATCGAGTGCGCCAAAACGCACGCCGCTTCTCGAAGCATACGGCATCCGAGTGCGCTATCCGTTGCCACGGCCGGGTTGGTTCGGGCCACGCCAGTTCACAGCAGTCCGTGACGTTGACCTGTCTGTGATGGTCGGGGAGACAGTCGGTATCGTGGGAGAATCGGGGTGCGGAAAATCCTCTCTGGCGCGGGGGCTGCTCGAGATTGGGAAACAATCCGGCGAGCTGCGCTATCGTGGCGAGCCGTGCCACCTTATGGACCGGGAGAGTCGAATGCGCATGCGACGCGATGTGCAGTTTGTCTTCCAGGACCCCCTCGGATCGTTAAACCCCCGCATGACCATTCTCGATATCGTGTCCGAGCCGTTGCTCGTGCACGGCCTCGCCCCGGATGCGGCCGAGCGACGCCGTCGTGTGGTCGCCATGCTGGAGCGCGTAGGTCTCGACGCATCAATGCTGCTGCGCTATCCGCATGAGTTTTCGGGTGGGCAATGCCAGAGAATCGGTATTGCGCGCGCCTTGATGACGCATCCGCGTCTGTTGATCTGCGACGAAGCGGTCAGTGCACTCGACGTTACGGTGCAAGCGGACATTCTTTCCTTGCTGAGCGAGCTGCAGAAGGAGTTTGGGCTCGGCGTGTTGTTTATCTCGCACGATCTCGCGGTGATTCGAGATGTGAGTGATCAGGTGGTGGTGATGTATCTCGGGCGTATCGTTGAGCGCGCGCCGGTGGCATCGCTCTACAGCGAGCCGCAACATCCCTACACGCAGGCGCTGCTCGAGGCCGCACCCGTACCGGACCCGGAAGTCGAGCGTGCGCGTAAACACGCTGCGCCGGCGGGGGATCTACCTGCCCCCTGGAATCCGTTGCCCGGTTGTCCGTATCGCTCGCGCTGCACGCGAGCAACCGAAATCTGTGCGACAGAACGGCCTGAGCTAAAGCCCCGTACCGAGGCGCACGTGCATTGGGTCGCTTGTCACCACCCGAGCGAGGCTAGTCCGCCTCCGGTGGCAGAGGCATCGGCAGGCCATTCATCGTAACCAGCGAATCGGCGTAGTCGATGTCCATCACGTAGCCATCACCGTCTTCACTGGGCACAAGGCCACCGGCGGCCTGCATCTGCATAAACTGTTGCTCTAGCATCGGATCGCGCGCCTGTAGCGCATCCACCATCGCCTGGTTGATGACCATATCGACGGAGCTGATCCCCTGGCGTGCGGAGCGTTCTACCATTCGCGCAGGATCGAGGCCGGCCACCGAGGTATCGATACCGGCGAAAGTCAGCAGCATGTCGGTCTGCATGACGCCGTCCGGCGCTTCACTGACCTCGAGTGCCTGATTCATCGTGACGGTGAATCCGTCTTCAAGCAGCGTGCGCAGGTCTGCCTGGAGTGCCGTCATCGTCTCGGGGTCCAAAACAAGCCCACCGGAAAATCCTGTGCGCATGATTCTTGTGAATGCTGGCAGTGCGGTAACGGCCATATCCTGAACACCCACTGCCAGATCGATCGACATCGACGGGTTATCGGCGGCGACCACATCACTGCTGAGCGCGATGCTGGAAGCGAACTGACCGTTGGCTTCGGCACTGATCCAATCAATCTTGAGGTCGGTGGCGGTGACAGGATTGTTGTCGCGTTCGACCGCGAATTGGTCTGCGCTCAGAGAGACGGAGAGATTGCGACCGGTCGGCGAGAGCGTGTTCTCGACACTCAGGCCCTCCCAACCCAGCGTCCCGAAGTTGCTGGGGAAGGTACTGTCGACCACCCGCCAGAGCATGTCGAGGTCGCCGTCAAAACCGACGGTGGTTGTCAGTTCGACCGGGAGGTAACCGCCCTCGGATGTCTCTGTGCGGAACGCGGTATCGATTTCAGCGACAGCCGGAGTGAACAATCCGATCAGCGGACCGTGCGTGATGACGCTATCGATCATAACGGCGGGCTGGTCTCCAAATGTACCGCCGTCCAGAAACTGCTCGAATTGTTCACGCTTTTGTTGGTCGGTGATGACAAGCCGGGCGCTGGAGCGAGAGCTGAACCAGCCGCGATCGAAGGTTTGTTCAACAAGTTCGAGCCACGGTGGCAGGCTCGCCTGGATGGAGGCTTCGTTGCCCACGACCGCCTCCTCGGCGAGTTTTCCGGTGATGTAGGGTCCGGCCAGTGCGACCGCAATCAGAAGGACGCCGAGCGTCACGATGAACTTGCGCATGATGTGTCGAAGAATTCCCGGTGTGCATGGAGGTAGCGCTGCCGAGTGTACCGCGTTCGGTTCGAATCTGGTCAAACCTGAGTCTCGCGAAATCGGTCACAGGTCGGCTAGATTCTGTGGAAAAAACCGCATGCAGGCACTAACATACGAATCCGCGGGCAGAGCCTGCGGCGCAGCACGGGACAACATTAAAGCGCTGCGAAGCTTCGTTAATCGGACACAAATAATGACGAATATTTCTTTTCGGCTGTTGCTGCAGGCAACAGTGACGATAGTGCTGCTTGTTGCGGCGAGCACCGTTTCAGCCCAAACCGTCGGTGACGCGGAGAAGGGCAAGGTTCTGGCCTACTCCTGCCTGGGATGCCACGGCATCGAGGGTTACCGCAACGCCTACCCCGCTTATCGAGTGCCGAAGCTGGGTGGTCAGCAGGAGACCTACATCCAAATCGCATTGAAAGCTTACCGCTCCGGAGAGCGGTCGCATGCGACGATGCGCGCACAAGCAGGTTCGCTGAGCGATCAGGATATCGCGGATCTCGCGGCCTACTTTGCTAGTCGCGGTGAGATACAGGAAGGGGATGTCGTAACAGCGGGCGTCAGTAAAGGAAAAGAGAAGTCACAGGCATGCGTTGCGTGTCATGGCGAGAAAGGCGTCAGCAACAACGAAATCTGGCCGAATCTTGCGGGACAACACAAGGACTACATCGCCGCTGCACTGCGTCAGTACCGACTGGCAAATGCAGAAAAGAGCGGTGGCGAAAACGTTCGTAAGAATGCGGTCATGGCGGGCCTGGCCGGCGCGCTGTCCGATGACGATATCGAAGCACTTGCGGCCTACTTTTCTGCGCAGAAAGGGCTCTACACCACCGAGCACGAAAAATAGACAGGGTCTTTTTCTTGTCCTGACGGTCATTCGACAGGACAATACACCCCACGGTGTGCGCATTTAACGCAACTACAACCGCAAGAGGGACAAATCATGACGAATCGCTTATATCGACCAGCGCTTTTGCTGGCCGCGATGTTTGCTGTATCGCCTGCATTCTCCGGCGACGAATCGGCTTACTACATCACTCCGTCACTGCAGCTCGTTGACGATCACCCGGACCGGGCGATCGAAGATGCAGAAGGTTACGGAGTCACGTTTGGTATCAACTACTCCGAATACTGGAGCTTCGAGGGTTTTATCGAAGACACCGAGTTCGATGGTGATGCCAACAATGCACAGGATCATTTCGAAATCGGGGCCAACGCACTTCTCGTGTTTAATCGAGAGGACTGGTTCTCGCCGTATCTTTTGGGCGGCGTCGGTAGTCTTACCCGCGATTTCGCAAGTGGTGACGAAGATCAGCAAGGCGTTGCAAGTCTGGGCGCCGGGGCGATGATTTCGCCTTTCGAGAATCTTGCACTGCGCTTGCAGTATCGCTACCGGGCGGAGCTGGGCAGCGGCCCCTCGCTCGAAGACAATATCTACTCACTAGGTTTCCAGATCGGTTTCGGTGGTTCCGAGCGCAAGATCAGCGACGCTGATAGCGACAGCGTTGCGGACGCAATGGATCGCTGCCCGAATACGCCGTTGGGGCGTAGCGTCGACTCGCAGGGTTGTGAGTTCGATTCTGACAACGACGGCGTTGTTGATGCACTCGATAGCTGCCCAACGACACGAGCGGGAGCCGAAGTGGATAGCGCTGGCTGCGAAATCGTGCGCGACGCGGATGGCGATGGTGTTGTCGACGGTGTCGACCAATGCCCGAATTCGCCCGCCGGCGTCACTGTTGACGCGAAGGGCTGCGAAATTGATTCCGACGGTGATGGCGTTGTCGACAGCAAGGACTCCTGCCCGAACACGACGGCAGGCGCGCGAGTCGATATTCGTGGCTGCGAAATCAAGGAAGTGATCCGCCTGCCTGGCGTGAACTTTGAGACCAACTCGGACCGATTGGTGCCGGGCGCGGAACAGGTGCTCAATGACGCTGCTGCGACGCTTCGCAAGAACCCGGACCTCGTTGTAGAAGTTGCTGGTCACACCGATAGTGACGGTGCAGCCGAATACAACGAGTCGCTGTCTGCACGGCGCGCACGTGAAGTTCGCAACTACCTGGTGAACGCAGGTGCGAACGAAGCCAACCTGTCGGTGCGCGGCTACGGAGAAGCTGAGCCAATCGCGGATAACTCAACCCGCGAAGGCAAAGCGGCCAACCGTCGAGTCGAGCTGCGAATCATCGAGTAGAGAAAGCCAGGCCCGGGTGCCCAGACGGGCATCAGGGTCTGCTCTTCAATGGACGAAATTCCGGAACTGCATGACCCTGCGCTTCGAGAGACCCTCGAATCCGGGGCAAAGCAGCTGGAGCTTGCGTTAAGCGGCGCTCAGATCACCGATCTGTTGGTGATTGTCGCAATGCTGAGTAAGTGGAATCGCGCTTACAACCTGACCGCCATACGCGATCCGCGCGATATGGTGATCAAGCATCTGCTTGATAGTCTGGCGGCAGGGCCCGCGATTGCCGGTGACCGTGTGCTCGATGTCGGCACGGGTGGCGGCTTCCCCGGGTTGCCTTTAGCGATCGCAAAGCCAGACCAGACGTTTGTCTTGCTCGATGCATCGGCGAAGAAAGTGCGCTTCGTGCAACGCGTCATCGATGCGCTTGGACTCCAGAACGTGTCAGCGACCCATGCTCGGGTTGAGGATTATGTCGAGACGCCATTCGATGTGGTGACCTGCCGGGCATTCGCGAGCCTTGCCGATATCGTCACCTGGACACAGCACCTGGTGGCAGATGCTGGAAAAATCGTGGCGCTGAAGGGACAGTCGCTATCCAGCGACGAATCTGGGGCACTTCCGGACGGCTGGCACGCCGAGCAGCGCCCGGTAGTGGTACCCTTGTTGACCGGCGATCGCCACCTCGTGACCGTTCGCCGTCATTAGGTTTCAAAGAAAACCGGCCTTTAAGAACTACCGCATATAAAGAGGGCTGACGCATGACCCGCGTCCTCGCGATCGCCAACCAGAAGGGTGGCGTTGGAAAAACCACGACCAGCGTGAATCTTGCTGCCTCTCTGGCGGCAACACAGCGCCGTGTTCTGTTGATCGACATCGATCCGCAGGGCAACGCGACCATGGGTTGCGGGATCGACAAGATGAACCTCGAACGAAGCGCCTGCGACGTCTTGCTGAATGATGCGAGCGCTGCCGACTCGATCGTGTCCGCGCCGGAGGGCAACTTCGCTGTACTGCCCGGCAACGATGACCTGACGCTTGCCGAAGTGCAGCTGTTGCAGGAAATCGGTCGCGAGTTACGACTTCGCAAGGCATTGAAGCCGGTCTTGGGCATGTACGATTTTGTGCTGATTGATTGCCCACCGTCGATCAACATGTTGACGGTCAATGCGCTTACGGCGGCCGATGGTGTGTTGATTCCCATGCAATGCGAGTACTACGCGCTCGAAGGGCTGACCGCATTACTGACCACGATCGAGCAGGTGCGTGATTCCGTAAACCCGGATCTCGAGGTTTATGGGCTGCTACGCACGATGTTTGATCCGAGAAACAACCTGGCGAATGCCGTCTCGGCTCAATTGCACGAGCATTTCGGCGAGAAGGTGTACCGAACGATCATCCCGCGCAATGTGCGCCTCGCCGAAGCGCCCAGTTTCGGTCGACCGGTGCTGCTGCACGACCGGCATTCCAGAGGGGCGTTGGCCTATCTTGCCCTGGCTGGCGAGATCATTCGTCGTGAGGAGTCACTTGCAGCTGCCGCCGCAGCCCACTAGGGTAGCCGCCCGGCACACGAAGCGGAAAAGGCATGGCGAACAAGCGTAAGAGTCTTGGCAGAGGATTGGGGGCGTTGCTCGGCGATGCTGCCCAGCAATCCGGCTCAGCAAAAAAGAATGACCCTGCAAGTGGCAGCGCGTCGCCGCGCATGCTTGCCATCGACCGGATGCAACGCGGTCGCTACCAACCGCGCGTGGACATGCGCAAAGACACCCTGGAAGAGCTTGCCGCGTCCATCCGGGCGCAGGGCATCGTCCAGCCGATAGCTGTGCGGCCGATCTCCGGTGCCGATGATGCGGATTTCGAGATCATCGCCGGCGAGCGCCGCTGGCGTGCCGCGCAAATCGCGGGTCTCGATGAGGTTCCCGTGATCATTCACGAGGTGTCCGACAACGAAGCGGTTGCCATGGCGCTGATCGAGAACATTCAGCGTGAGGACCTGAACCCGTTGGAAGAGGCGCGTGCCCTATCTCGATTGATTACAGAATTCGAGCTGACGCACCAGGAAGGCGCTGATGCGGTCGGACGCAGTCGCGCCTCGGTATCCAACCTGTTGCGGCTTCTCGATCTCGATCCGGTGGTGCAAGACCTGCTCGAGCGTCGCAAACTCGACATGGGTCATGCTCGCGCGTTGCTCGGACTGGAGCGCGGATCCGATCAGGCGATGTTGGCCCGTGAGGTGGTTGCGCGCGGGATGACGGTGCGTGAGACGGAGCGGCGCGTTCGCGCAGCGGGTCAACCGACCCAGCCAGCACGTAAAACCCCGCGCAAAGATCCGGACATCGCACGCCTCGAGCAGGAATTGACCGAAAAGTTGGGGTCGAAAGTGACCGTCAACTCGGGAAAACGCGGAAAAGGTACGTTGTCGATCGCCTATAACAGTCTCGACGAGCTGGAAGGCGTACTTGAGCGCTTGCGCAAGGAGTAGGCGCCGCCCGTCCCTGTCGAATCAGGCGCGCAGCGACTTGTAGACGCCCGTCGCTTCTTTCAGCACATCGATCGTGTTTGCAGCATCCACCGCTGGATAGGCGCGCTGGATGATATCCGGCATCACGGCTTCAGATATGAAGAAGCCCTGCATCTTGTCGCACTTGATCTCTTTCAGGAATTCAAAGGTCGCCTGATCCTCGACCCCTTCCGCACAGACGGTGATGCCAAGCGCGTGAGCCATGCCGGTAACCGCTGCCAGAGCGTGCCTCGTCATGATGTTCTCGCGGGCCTCGATGAGTAACGAGGCGTGGATCTTGATTTCATCGAAGTCGAGTTTGCCGAAGGAACTCAGCGATTCTCTCGCCGCACCGAAGTCATCCAGCGACAGACGGAATCCGCGGCTGCGCAAAGCCGACAGAACCTGGGCGCATCGGTCCTCAGCTCCGGCAATACCCGGCTGTGCCACTTCGAAGGTAATGGCGTCGCACGGCAGGTTGAACTGGTTGACCATGCGCTCGTAGTGGGATGCGAGGCTTGTGTCTTGCAACAACGAGGCATCGAGATTGACGCAACCGTTGAGGTTCAGCCCGCTCTCGCGCCAGCGCGTGAGCTGGGTCAGTGTCTTCTCGAGCACGAAATCGCCAATCGCAGGCATCAGACCCACTTCGACAGCCGTGGGGAGGAATTCCATCGGTGATACCAGCCCTTGCTCCGGGTGGCGCCAGCGAATCAACGATTCCGCTTCGGTCGTGACCCATTCCGATTGGCCGGTTGGGCGCGCCATTTTAGGCTGGTATTGAATGAAAAGCTGCTCTTCCTCGAGCGCTCCGGCGATGGTGTCGTGGTCAAACTGCGTCATGATCTGTGCACTTCCTTGGGCGAAGTCGACGTCTATGGCCTTTTGCTGCTGTCTTGCGTAGCGGCGTCGGAGGACATAACTGTAGAGAAGCTGCCGACTGGGAACTGTGTCGAGCCTCTCAATACTCGGTAATTACAGGGTTTTTCGCACCGCAGGCGCTTCGCCAAGCCGTTTCCGATTCAGGGGTTTACCGCGGTGCCTGAGAACCTTTATACTGCGCCCGCTTTTGGTTTCCGGCCCGGCGTTATCGCCCAAGGAGGCGTGCCGTGCGATCCCACGCTGTCCCTGTCCGCATCGTGATGTGGCAGGCGCTCATCGGAGTTCTGGGAGCCTTGATATGGCTGATCGACAGCCCCGCCGCGGCTTTTGCCGGTCTGGCTGGTGGCCTCGGCAGCGCGCTGCTGACCTTGCAAGCGGCAGCCCGGGTACTTTCCCGGCCAGATTCGGCGCCGCCGCAAGCAATTGTGGCGGCCTTTTATCGCGCCGAGATTTTCAAAATCTTGGGTGCGGCGTTGATGTTCGGCGTAGTCGCCAAATTCTTCGCGTCACAGTTTATTCCGTTCGCGAGCGTGTTTTTCGCGACTTTGACGGTTTATGGCGCGGCAATTCGGTGGACGATCAGCGACGACGTCGATGGGGACAAACCGACCGTGAAATAGCAGGCGACCGCCCTTATATACTTATATATATGGCGCCGTCGTGAACGTGTAGAAGAGTGTAACGAGCGAATGGCAAGCGAGTCCGGCAAACAGACTGCGAGCGAATACGTATCCCACCATCTGGAACACCTCACCGTGGGCGAAGGGTTTATGACGTTGCACGTCGATACCCTGTTCTGGACCTGGTTCTGTGGGTTGTTATTCATCGGTATTTTCTGGTTCGCGGCGAAGCGGGCGACCTCCGGTGTGCCAGGCCGGTTTCAGGCGGCCATCGAAATGCTGATAGAGCTGGTGGACAACTCCGTGAAAGAGGGTTTCCACGGTCCGCGTGAGTTCGTCGCGCCACTGGCCTTGACCATTGGTATGCTCGTGCTGTTCTGGAATCTGCTCGATTTGCTGCCGGTCGATTTGGTGCCGATCATCGCCCACGACTACTTGCATTTGGAATACATGCGGATCGTGCCGTCGGCGGATATCAATGCGACATTTAGTTTGTCGTTGACTGTATTTGTTCTGATCATCATTTACAGCTTTAAGGGCAAGGGCGCGAAAGGTTACCTCGAAGAGTGGCTGTTCCACCCGTTTGGGCCCTGGTTGATGCCGTTCAATTTGATCTTGAACACCGTTGAGTTACTCGCCAAGCCGCTGTCGCTGGCGCTCCGGTTGTTCGGCAACCTGTATGCAGCGGAACTGATCTTCATGTTGATCGCGCTGCTGCCGGCTTATTTGTTGTGGGCGCCAGGATTTCTCTGGGCGGCCTACCACATTCTGGTCATCCCCTTGCAGGCGTTCATCTTTATGACGCTGACGATTGTTTATTTGAATCTTGCTTACGAAAAGCACTGAGATTTGTTTTGTACGCCTTGTGCGTTTTTGATTTGATTTAGGAGTCACCATGGAAGCTCTCATCGCTGATATCCAGAGCAGCACCGCCATCGCCGTTGGCATGATCCTCGCGTTCGCCGCGCTGGGTACCGGTATTGGCTTCGGCCTGCTGGGCGGCAAGTTTCTGGAAGGCGTTGCGCGCCAGCCCGAGCTTGGAAATATGTTGCAAACCAAGATGTTTATTCTTGCTGGCTTGCTCGACGCGCTGTCAATTATCGGCGTTGCGTTCGCTGCACTGCTGCTGTTTGCGAACCCGCTGCTGAGTGCCATCGCAGGTTAATTCGTCCGGGTAACCGGTTTCGAGTAACGCATTCGGAGTAATCGCACGTGGATCCAAATGTAAGCGTCATTGCACAGATGATCACGTTCCTGCTGTTCGTGGGTTTCGTGATGTGGAAAGTCTGGCCGCCTTTGATTGAGATGATCGAGGCTCGCCGGCAGGAAATCGCTGACGGTCTCGCGGCCGCCGAGCGCGGTCAGCAGGATCTGGCGAAAGCCGAATCGAAAGTCGACGAGTTGGTTGCCGAGGCGCGAGCGCAAGCGGCAGACATACTCGATCAGGCGCGCTCTCGTGCGAACGAGATCATCGCTGAAGGCAAGGACGAGGGTATTCGCGAGCGCGATCGTCAGCTGACGGCTGCGCAAGCCGAGATCGAGCAGGAAACCAACCGCGCACGCGAAGAGCTGCGCGATCAGGTAGCCGAGCTAGCTCTGGCCACAGCGTCGAAGATTCTGAGTCGCGAAATTGATGCGGGCGTCCACAAAGATCTGATCGGCGATCTCGCCAAGCAGATCTAACTGGCATATCGAGTTGCAGGTAATACCGCATGGCTGATAACGACACGCTGGCACGACCCTACGCTCAAGCGGCTTTCGCCGTGGCGAGCGAGCGCGATTCACTCGCCCCGATGTCCGCCGCCTTGCAGGCCGCCGGTGTCGTGGTGAGCGATCCGCAAGTCGCAGGTTTGATCGACCATCCGGCGGTCAGCCCTGAGCAACTGCTCGGTATCTTGCAGGGCGTGTTCGCCGATATCCCGGAGGCCAAGCCACTGGCAGCCGCGGGTGGTAATGGCGAAAACCTGCTGAAGCTGCTGATCGAGAACGATCGCCTGGCGTTGCTGCCGGTTATTGCGGAGCAGGTTGAACTGCTGAAGCGCAAGGCCGAGCAAATCGTCAACGTGACGATCACGGCGGCCAGTGCGATCGATGACTCTCAGAAAAATGAAATTGCCGAGGCGCTGAAGTCACGGCTGGGCCGCAACGTGGACATTACGACAGAAGTCGACGAAGGGCTGATCGGCGGTGCGGTGATTCGCGCTGGCGATTTTGTCATCGACGGCTCCGTGCGTTCGAAGCTCTCGCGTATGTCTGCGGTGCTGCAAAAGTAAGTTTAAGGAATACAGACCATGTCACTTAAAGCGTCCGAGATCAGCGAACTGATCAAAGCACGAATTGAGAACTTCGATGCAGCCGCCGAGGCACGAGACGTCGGTACCGTTATCGCCGTATCGGACGGCATCACCCGTATCCATGGGCTGGCTGATGCCAAGTACGGTGAGATGCTCGAGTTTCCGGGCAACACCTTCGGACTGGCGCTGAACCTCGAGCAGGACTCGGTGGGCGCGGTTGTTCTCGGTGACTACAAGCACATCTCCGAAGGCGACACGGTTAAGACCACGGGTCGTATTCTTGAAGTGCCCGTTGGTCCGGAGTTGCTCGGCCGCGTTGTGAACTCGCTGGGTGAGGCGATCGACGGCAAGGCGCCGATCACGACGTCTACATCATCGCCGATCGAGAAAGTTGCACCGGGCGTTATCGACCGTCAGTCGGTCGACCAGCCGGTACAGACCGGTCTGAAGGCGATTGATGCGATGGTGCCAATTGGTCGTGGCCAGCGCGAGTTGATCATCGGTGACCGCCAGACCGGTAAGACCGCTGTGGCGATCGATGCGATCATCAACCAGAAAGGCACCGGCATTAAATGTATCTACGTTGCAGTCGGGCAGAAAGACAGCTCGGTGGCAGCGGTCGTGCGCAAGCTGGAAGAAGAAGGCGCGATGGATCACACCATCGTCGTCAACGCTTCCGCCGCCCAGTCGCCAGCGATGCAGTACATCGCACCGTACGCCGGCACGGCGATGGGCGAGTACTTCCGCGATCGTGGCGAAGACGCACTGATCATCTTCGACGATCTCACCAAACAGGCGATGGCCTATCGCCAGGTCTCGTTGTTGCTGCGGCGTCCGCCAGGCCGTGAAGCGTATCCGGGTGACGTGTTCTATCTCCATTCTCGTTTGCTTGAGCGTGCAGCTCGCGTCAACGCGAAGTTTGTAGAAGAGCAAACCAACGGCGAAGTCACGGGCAAGACGGGCTCACTGACGGCGTTGCCGATCATCGAAACCCAGGCGGGTGACGTATCGGCGTTCGTACCGACCAACGTGATCTCCATTACCGATGGTCAGATCTTCCTGGAGACCGACCTGTTTAACGCGGGTATTCGTCCTGCGATCAACGCGGGTCTTTCGGTATCTCGTGTGGGTGGCTCTGCTCAGACGAAGATCATCAAGAAGCTTGGTGGCGGTGTTCGTCTGGCGCTTGCGCAGTATCGCGAACTGGCGGCGTTTGCCCAGTTTGCTTCTGACCTTGATGAGGCCACCCGGAAACAGCTCGAGCGTGGTCAGCGCGTCACCGAGTTGATGAAACAGAAACAGTACTCACCGCTGTCGGTGGGTGAGATGGCACTGTCATTGTTCGCAGCAAACGAAGGCTATCTCGATGACGTACCGGTCGAGAAAGTGGTCGACTACGAAGCGGCTATGCACGACTTCGCCAACAACTCGCACGCGGAGTTGATCGCCAAGATCAACGACACGGGCGCGTTCGATGACGACATTAAAGCCGGTATGACCGCTGCACTCGACGCGTTCCAATCAACGGGCGTCTACTAGACCACTAACGGACTGAGCCATGGCCAGCGAAAAGGAAATACGCACCAAGATCAAAAGCGTGAAGAGCACGCAGAAGATCACGCGTGCGATGGAAATGGTCGCCGCGAGCAAGATCCGCAAAGCGCAGGCGCAGATGGAAGCATCTCGCCCGTACGCTGAGCGCATTCGCCGCGTGGTGGCTCACTTGTCCGATGCGAACCCGGAGTACCGTCACCCATGGCTCGAAAGCCGCGAGGTGAAGCGTGTTGGCTACATCGTCGTCTCTTCTGATCGCGGCCTTTGCGGTGGTCTGAACGTAAACTTGTTCAAGAAGCTCATCAACGAGCTGACCGAATGGGAGAGCAAAGGCGTTGAGGTCGATCTCGCGCTGGTGGGTTCCAAGGCGGTCCAATTGTTTAACCGTCTCGGCGGCAACGTCCTGGCGACAGCCACGCAGCTCGGCGACAACCCGCAGATGAACGATCTGTTGGGTCTGATTAAAGTCATGCTGGACGGCTACACCGACGGCAAGATCGATCGTCTCTATCTCGCCCACAACGTGTTCGCGAGTGCGATCAGCCAGAAGCCGACGACTGAAACGCTGTTGCCGATCGCTGAGCTCGATAACGAAGACGAGCTGCAGCAATACTGGGATTACATCTACGAGCCCGACCCGGTCGAGCTCCTGGACGAGGTCCTGATGCGTTACATCGAGTCGCAGATTTATCGCGGTGTCGTCGAGAACTACGCGTGCGAGATGGCGGCCAAGATGGTCGCGATGAAGAACGCGACCGACAACGCCGGCGACCTGATCGATTCGCTGCAGTTGCAGTACAACAAGGCGCGTCAGGCAGCGATTACGCAAGAAATTAGTGAGATTGTCGGTGGTGCAGCAGCCGTCAGCGGCTAGCGGTAAACGCGACCGACGAACGAACGACAGACATTGAATAAATATCGACGGCGGGATCGTCGTCACTTGGATCGAGGATAAACGAATGAGCACTGGTAAGACCGCGCAGATCATCGGCGCCGTTGTTGACGTGGAGTTTCCGCGCGACGCGATTCCGAAAGTGTATGACGCTCTCGTGCTGGAAGACGGCAGCCTGACGCTGGAAGTACAGCAGCAGCTGGGCGATGGCGTGGTTCGCGCGATTGCGATGGGTGCCAGTGAAGGCCTCAAGCGCGGCATGAACGTGACCAACACCGGTGCTCCGATCAACGTGCCGGTAGGCCCGGGCACTTTGGGTCGTGTCATGAACGTACTTGGCGAGCCGGAAGACAAAGCCGGCCCGATCGAGTGCGAACAAACTCTGCCGATTCACCGCCCTGCGCCTTCTTATGAAGAACAGGCGGCTTCCACCGAACTGCTCGAAACGGGCGTTAAAGTGATCGACCTCATCATGCCGATCGCTAAGGGCGGCAAGGTCGGCCTGTTCGGTGGTGCGGGTGTTGGTAAGACCGTGACGCTGATGGAGCTCATCAACAACATCGCGAAGGCGCACGATGGCTTGTCGGTGTTCGCGGGTGTGGGTGAGCGTACTCGTGAAGGGAACGACTTCTACTACGAAATGGAAGAAGCCGGCGTACTCGACAAGGTAGCGCTGGTTTATGGTCAGATGAACGAGCCTCCGGGCAACCGTCTGCGTGTCGCGCTGACCGGTCTGACGATGGCCGAGTACTTCCGCGACGAGGGCCGTGACGTTCTGATGTTCATCGATAACATCTACCGTTACACACTCGCCGGAACCGAAGTATCTGCGCTGCTCGGCCGTATGCCGTCGGCGGTAGGTTACCAGCCGACCCTGGCAGAAGAGATGGGTGTACTTCAGGAGCGCATCACCTCAACGAAGACCGGTTCTATCACCTCCTTCCAGGCGGTTTACGTACCTGCGGATGACTTGACCGATCCGTCACCTGCAACCACCTTCGCTCACTTGGATGCGACGCTCGTACTGTCCCGCGCGATTTCCGAACTGGGTATCTACCCCGCGGTGGATCCGCTCGACTCGACGTCTCGCTTGCTCGATCCGCTCGTGATTGGTCAGGAGCACTACGACTGCGCGCGTAGCGTGCAGGCGATTCTGCAAACCTACAAAGAGCTGCAGGACATCATCGCGATTCTCGGTATGGATGAACTCTCGGAAGAGCAGAAACAGACCGTAACCCGTGCACGTAAAATCCAGCGCTTCCTGTCACAGCCGTTCTTCGTTGCTGCGCAGTTCACCGGCGCCGAAGGTAAATACGTATCGCTGAAAGACACGATTCGTGGCTTCCAGGGCATCGTTAACGGTGATTACGATCATCTGCCAGAACAGGCGTTCTACATGGTCGGATCGATCGAGGAAGCGGTCGAGAAAGCCAAAGGTATGCAGGCCTAAACAATGGGCACATTGCACGTCGACATCGTTTCTGCCGAGGGCGAGATCTACAAGGGTGAAGCCTCGATGGTTTTCGCGCCGGCGAAGATGGGCGAGATCGGCATTGCACCGCGTCACGCCCCGCTGTTGACCGGTCTTCGTCCCGGCGAAGTCCGAGTGACCGAAGTGGAAGGCGCCGAGCGCTTCTTCTATATCACCGGTGGCATGATCGAAGTTCAGCCGAACCTGGTGACGGTGCTTGCCGATACGGCGCTGCGTGATGACGAACTCGACGAAGCCGCTGCGCTCGAAGCTCAGCAGGCGGCAGAAGAGGCGTTGAAGAACGCCTCTGAGACCACGGACCTGCAACGCGCGCAGCAAGAACTCGCCGAAGCGTCCGCCCGCTATCGCGCGGCACAGAGACTGAAAGGTCGTCGATAAACCGCTCGTCTGTTTCAGGCTGGCTTCCGTCGATGATGCGAGCCAACTTGCGCCCTTCGCCGAACAAATTTTCACCGATACGTTTGGGCCGGATAATGATCCGGACAATCTTACCGAGTACCTGACCGCATCGTTTAGCATCACGGAGATTGCGCGCCTGTTAGCACGCTCCGATACCCGCGCCTTGTTGGTCGAAGACGCTGGTGGCTTAGCGGGCTACTCAATGCTCCGCACAGCCGACGCACCAATCGCTGAAATTGATTCGAATGGTCTGCTGCTGCAGCGGTTCTATTTGCATCAAAGACTGCACGGCAGTGGTGTTGCAGACGAACTCCTGGCCGAGACCTCGACGATTGCCACGGAACTCGGTGCACCGATGATCTGGCTTACCGTGTGGGAGCACAATCCTCGCGCGATTCGCTTTTATGAAAAACGCGGCTTCAAAACGCTGGGCACATGTGAATTCATGTTGGGGAAAGATCAACAGACAGACGTCGTGATGGCGCTGTCGTTAACGGCTTGATCTTAACGCTCCGCGTTCGTGGGTGCGAAGCCCCATGAGCCGACGATCCGTGTTTGCGGCTTATGTCTTTTCTCCAGGTGTACTTCGCGCCATTCCTCGAATGCGGATTGCGCTTCTGGGGACGCTTCAGTCCAATGACGTTTGCGCAGATATCTCCAGCTATACCCCTCCAGAAGGTCCGCCGCGTGAATCCTGGCGAGCGTGTCCAGATACATCGACTCACGCGTCGCCGGCACATCCCGACCGGCCAGCGCACGATCGGCTCTGAGTTCGTTCCAGCGCTCAGCCAGCGCCTGTCTGGCACTGACCTCGCAGTCGAGACTGGAGTTCCTCGCGGGATTCTCGCCACCCATTTCCAGCTGGCACACACTGCGCGCGAGACTGTAGGCCGCCCAGGCCTGCGTGACAGGGTCCGGGTTCTCCGTCAGCGTGGTCGGCAGTGAGAATCGATCGCCGTCTGTCACGCCATCCCGGACATAGACCCTGCCATCGCACCCGGCAATCAGAGTGACCAAGACCAAAAGCATACGGATAGCGACCGACGACGGCATTCGCATATTCCTCCGTGCGCGGCATCACACGAAACCGGGGGTCCCTAAGGTATCATTCGCGGATGTCTGAATCTCAAAACTCACTGAGCGTAGTCATCCTCGCTGCCGGCAAAGGCACGCGTATGCGCTCGGACATTCCAAAGGTGCTTCAACCGCTGGCGGGCAAGCCCCTGCTCGCGCATGTTCTGGACCTTACCGACGAAATCCATGCCGATGACGTCGTGGTGGTCTATGGCTTTGGTGGCGACCAGGTGCAGGCTGCGTTCGATAGCCCAAATCTGAAGTGGGCACTTCAAGCTGAGCAGCTAGGCACTGGGCACGCCGTGCAGCAGGCAATGCCGCAAATCGAGGATGGCGGCCGGGTGCTGGTGCTATGTGGTGATGTTCCACTGCTCACTGCGAGCACGCTCAAAAGGCTGCTGGAGGAAACACCGACGAGTGCCGTGGGTGTCTTGACGGTGGAGATGGACGATCCGATGGGGTATGGCCGAATTATTCGCAACGCGGCAGGCACCGTCGATCGGATCGTCGAGCAACAGGACGCCAACGACGATGAGCAATTGGTCGAAGAGATTAACTCTGGTGTGTTTGTCGTTCCGACCGCGCCACTGCGACGTTGGCTTTCTGCATTGGAGCCCAAGAATGCGCAGGGCGAGTATTACCTGACCGATATCGTCGGTCTCGCGGTCAACGACGGCATCGATGTGCACGCGGTCGTATCCGATGACCCCGAAGAAACGATGGGCATCAACGATCGAGTACAACTGGCTGAGGCGGAGTGTGCCTTTCAGAATCGCGCAGCCATTGCATTGATGCAGGCAGGTGCACGACTTGCAGATCCTGCACGCGTCGATATCCGAGGTACGGTTACCGTCGGGCGTGACGTATTCATCGATATCAACGCTGTGTTTATTGGCGATGTTGTACTCGGTGACGGAGTACAGATCGGGCCAAACTGCATCGTTCAACAGAGCGTCATCGAAGCAGGTACCCAAGTGCTTGCGAACAGCCTGATCGAATCCTCGCGGGTTGGCGAGTCTTGCAACATTGGACCGTACGCGCGACTTCGACCGGGCGCCGTACTCGAGCGTGGCGCCAAGGTTGGCAACTTCGTTGAAGTGAAGAAGAGCACTATCGGCGAAGGCAGCAAGGTCAATCACCTCACTTACATCGGCGATGCACAAATCGGCAGGAACGTGAACGTTGGCGCCGGGACCATTACCTGCAATTACGATGGTGCTAACAAACACCTGACCACCATCGGCGATGACGCTTTCATCGGTTCGGGTGTTGAGTTGGTTGCGCCGATATCGGTGGGTAAAGGTGCGACGATCGGTGCTGGCACGACACTCTCGAAAGACGCACCTGATGGTCAATTGACGATCGAGCGCGCACGACAAAGAACAATTGACGGCTGGCAACGGCCCGAGAAGAACAAATAAGGAGACCGCACATGTGTGGCATCGTTGGGGCGATTGCTGAGCGCAACGTAGTACCGATTCTCGTGGAAGGATTGCGCCGTCTCGAATACCGTGGATACGATTCTGCCGGCGTCGCCGTTCTACAGGACGACGCGAGCATTGAGTTGCGCCGCGCGGTTGGCAAAGTTGCTGGCTTGCAGGAAAAGCTGGACGCGAACCCGATGGGTGGCCGAGTTGGACTTGCACACACGCGGTGGGCAACACACGGGGGTGTCACCGAAACTAACGCACATCCCCATCTTTCCGGAAACCGAGTCGCCGTGATTCACAATGGCGTCATTGAGAACTTCCAACCGATCAAGGATGAGCTGCTCGCCAAAGGGTACGAGTTCGCATCCGAGACCGACACGGAGGTGGCAGCTCACCTCGTACACGACTATCTGAAATCCGGCATGGATCTGGTTGATGCGGTTCGTCACGCGACGCAGCGATTCGAGGGTGCGTACGCCCTGCTCGTTTGCGATAACGAAGACCCGGATCGCATAGTTGTAAGCCGGGTGGCAAGCCCCCTCGTGATCGGCCTTGGCATTGGCGAGAATTTTGTGGCAAGTGGGATCCAGGCGTTGCTTCCGGTGACGCAACGATTCATCTATCTCGAGCAAGGTGATCTCGCGGAGATCACGCGCGATTCGATCAACATCTTTGACTTGAACGCTAACGCTGTTGAGCGCGAGATTCACGAAACACCCGCGCAACAGGATGCCGCCGACAAAGGCCCGTATCGACACTTCATGCTCAAGGAAATTTTTGAGCAGCCCGCCGCACTCGCCGATACGCTATACGGCCGTGTCAGCAACAACCGAGTGCTTCCCGATTCTCTTGGACCGCGCGCGACCGAACTGTTGCCGAAAGTTGAGAATATTCACATCGTCGCTTGTGGCACGAGTTATCACGCCGGTTGCGTCGGCAAGTACTGGTTCGAATCTCTAGCCGGGATTCCCTGCCAGGGCGAAATTGCGAGCGAGTATCGCTATCGCAAGGTCGTCGTACCCAAGAACACGCTGTTCGTGACTTTGTCGCAGTCGGGTGAAACTGCCGACACCCTGGAGGCGCTTCGTCTTGCGAAGGAGTCCGGTTACCTTGGTTCGCTAACGATCTGTAACAGTGCACACAGCTCAATGGTTCGCGAGTCCGATTTGGTAATGATGACGCAAGCCGGTCCGGAGATTGGCGTTGCCAGCACCAAGGCATTCACGACTCAGCTTCTATCCATGTTGCTTGTGACGCTCATGTTGGCACGTCATCGTGGATTGAGCGAAGCGCGCGAGGCAGAGCTGGTGCCCCACGTGTATCACTCGGCAGCCGCAGTGGAAGAAGCGCTGCAAATGAACGAGGCGCTGAACGAACTCGCTGAAGACTTTTCCGAGAAGCACCACACGTTGTTCCTCGGGCGCGGTCCAATGTGGCCGATCGCCATGGAGGGTGCGCTCAAGTTGAAGGAGATTTCGTACATCCATGCAGAAGCGTACGCCGCAGGCGAACTCAAGCACGGTCCACTGGCATTGATCGATGAAGATATGCCGGTTGTGGTCGTTGCTCCGAACAACGAGTTACTCGACAAACTCAAATCCAACATGCAAGTGGTGCGTGCGCGCGGCGGTAAGCTTTATGTCTTCGCTGATCGCGAGACCGGGTTGGAGAATGAGGAAGGCGTTAAGGTGATCCCGATGCCGCATGCCGATCGCTTGATCGCACCGATCGTCTACACCGTGCCTCTGCAGTTGCTGTCCTATCACGTCGCGGTGCTCAAAGGCACCGATGTGGATCAGCCCCGCAATTTGGCCAAGAGCGTAACGGTTGAGTAGCACCTGCTCGCCAACTTGGTGTTGGTTTCTCCTCATTAGAAGCGTCGGGGATCGCAGGAACGTCCGGTTTACGATCCATACCGGCAGCATTGGGATTCGAAGATAGAATGACTGCTAATGACCCAAAGGCGACGCTCGAAAAATAGCCACTAAGCCCCCAGAAGGAGCAGTTGAGAAGAGCGGGTTCGAAACGCGGAGGGAGAGGTAAATGGTTGGCAAGCGATCCGCATTACTATTTTTGGCCGTTTTCGTCCTGTCGGTTGCGTGTAGTGACACGCCGCGTACGCTCGGTTCGGGCGACTCGCCAGTCTCGAGCGATACCGACCAGCATGTCTTTCCCAACGCAATTGTTTTGACTTTCCCGGAAATCGATAACTCACATTTGGTGTCACTGCGGCTCGTGCCCGAGTCTTCCGGGGACGGCATCGCCCATGTTGAGATAACCTCGCCTATCGGAGACTTCTCAGTCCCGAGTGAGCTTCTCGAGCCCCTTTTGGTAGCCGATTTTTTTGCAACTATTTCGGTTCATAGCAACAGCGAGTCTGAGATTTGTTCCTTGGAATTCGCACTCTATGGAACTGTAGAGGATTCGAAAGGTAACGCAGTGCCGGAATCCACTCTAGAGTTTATTTACAACTGGAACGGGCTGGCCCAGTTCGTAAAGGTTCCGGGTTTTGATGATCCGGAGGTTATCTATTTTCAAGAGCCGAGATACATCATTGGGTGTGAATCGCTGGAAGAGTCACGCTAGCTTGCATCGATACAAATTAGGGTGATTCAGTCGCTCACCGGGGAACAATCAAACTCTAGACCTCAAAATTCTGCATCGTCCGACATCGTCTGCAGCTTTATGATTAGGTCGCCATCGGGCTCCTCTCCTTCAAGTCGATAAATCTCATCAGCAACAACTCTGTACTCATATTCAGACCTTATCGACCCCCTCTTAAGCACACGCTCATAAGCTGCTTCCCGCTTCTTAAGGTAATCGGGGAACTGCTCATAGAAGAAAGCAAGGCTTTTTCTGGAGGCATCCCAAATCGGATGTGACGGGTCTTGAGGGAACGCGAAAAGCTCACCCGGCAAAACCATATGAACGCATTTGATGTGTTGCGATAGGTTTTGCGAACCCTTATCAGCTTCGATTGTCGTACGAATGTCATCGATGTTCGCTGCCATCCTCTGAGACTGATCGTCGCTCGATAGCGAAAATTCTGCCAGTGAATGCTCAATACAACTCATTACACGTTCGGATCTAGCTATAGCACGTGAGTTCATGAATGATACGGCCTGAAAACCCTAGATACTTTTCATGGTAATACTTGTAGAAGACCATGCGAGGTGCAAGATGGGCAGCGACCGCTATTGGCCGACCCCGGCATCTAGCAGATTGACCGCTATCATCACTGCTGTTGACCTTAACCAGCCTGTTGTCTATCGAGACCACGAACAGCGTACTTGTCGCACCGTATCTTCATACACTGCCAAGGGGCGACGTCCTTGAGGCCGTTGCACCTGAGAAGTAGAGGCAACTAGTCTGTGAAGAAATCACGAACGCGGTTTCCACTCGCCTATCCGACATCAGCCGGTGAATCGTGTTGTGAGTGTGCTAAAGCAAGAACAAGGCCGCCAATTGCCTCGCTGAACGTGATACAACTGCAGTAGTATCTGGGGCCAATTCGAAGCACATAATCCCAATGCGTGACGACCTTCTAACGACGACACTAGAATCGACGGAAGCTAAGCCGATCCTCCCGGTAGGCGCACTTATCGGCGCAGCATTCTTTGGTGGCGCGTTAGCGGTGGCCATTATTGGCGCTGACAACGCTCGACGCCTAGGCCGTCTCAATAAAGACTTCTTTTGGATCCTGTTGGGTTTTGCAGCCGGGCTTGCTGCACCAGCGATCTGGGTGCTCGTCCTCGAGCCTGATGGCTTTGAACGGAGCAACCTCCGTATTCTGGTCAGGGGCGTCGGGTTTGCAATCGCAGGCGTCTTCTACCTGGCACATCGCTACGCCTATCGCTCGATGCAAATGACCGGCCGAGAGGGTCCCTCTCCCTGGGTACCAGTGATCTGTGCCGTTATCGCCGCTGTTATGTTACAGGCAGTGATCGTCGCTTTCTTGCAGCACGCTATGCCTCCAGCATGAACGAAACATCAGAGGATCTACGCAGCGCCATTCATGAAATCAGCGAGTTGCTTGATCGTCATCGGTTGGCGTCGGCGCGTGCTGCGCTTGAGCGCGCGCTGCCACAACATCCCGATGACCCCGAGCTGCTGCTGTTGGCTGCCTGGCTGAGCTGGTACGAAGACGATGCTAACGAGGCCCGACACATTGTTCAGCGCATCCTGCAGATACAGCCCGAGCACCGCGAAGCCCAATACCTGCTCTCGCGTATCGAGTTGGGTGAAGAGAACTACGTTGAAGCTGAGCGCCTGCTAATTGGCCTGCTCAAGCGCTTCCCGGAATCGCCGAGTCTTTATGCGTCCTACGCGGAAGTCATGCTCGAGACGATGAATATCGAAAAGGCCGAAAAATTGGCCGTCGAGGCACTGCGACTCGACCCGCAGAATGAAGCGGCACTCAATATCCATACGTTGTGCGGGTTCGTGCAATCCGGCACGGAGGAGCAGCGTGAGCGTTTGCAGAAGCTGCTACGTGAGTATCCCGACCAGATGCAAACGACCATTCGGTTGATTCAGCACCTAGCGGATAACGGCCAGACTAAAGAAGCGTATAAGCTGTCGAAAGAACTTGTTGTTAATGATCCCTCGAACGAGGGCTTGGTTGAGTTTGCGACGACCCTGAGGCGCGCCTCCCACTGGTCCATGCTGCCGCTTTGGCCCATGCAGAAATGGGGCTGGGCGGGATCGATTGGTATCTGGGCCGCCACCGTTGTGTTCTTCCGTGTAGCTGGCATGGACAACTCGCCACTGCAGCCATATGCGGGCACGGTCGCCATCGTTCTGATCTGCTATGTGGTCTACAGCTGGTTGTGGCCACCCATTCTGAAGCGATTGATTCGATGACGAGCGACAGTACATCTTTGGAAGAGCTGGAAGCCGCCCTCTTACGCGATCCGTTCAATGGCGAGTTGCGCCTCGACTATGCCAATCGACTCCTCGATGCGGAGCGAATCGATGACGCCAGCAGTCAATTTGAGCTTGCTCTAAAAGCCGATGCAGATAGTCCTGATGCAATGATTGGTCTGGCGCTCTGCCAACATCGGTCCGGCAACGACACAGATGCCATCAGCACGTATCAGCGCGCGCGCAAGCTTGATGGCTTCGGGCCGAATGCTGAGCTCGAGACCTTGCTCGCCGCGGCGCAAAGCACTGGACCTAAGCTTTCCGTTATCGATGGCGGCGGCTCTGTGGTCTCGATACCGTTAGCAGCACAACCAGCCGTCAAGTTTGACGATGTGGCCGGCATGGCAGACCTCAAGAAGACGCTGCGTCTGCAGATCATCGAACCGTTCCGAAACCCTGGCCTGTTCCAACGTTTCAAGAAAAAGTCGGGCGGCGGTGTCCTGCTCTACGGACCGCCGGGCTGCGGCAAGACACTCATGGCGCGTGCTATAGCCGGCGAATGTAAGGCCGAATTTCAAACTATCGGCATTAGCGACATATTGAACATGTGGATCGGTGAGAGTGAACGCAATCTTGCAGCTGTCTTCGAGCAGGCGCGCTCACGCAAACCTTGCGTGTTGTTTTTTGACGAGCTCGATGCACTGGCCTACTCACGGTCCAAGGCTGCGTCGAGTTCAGCGCGTACCATCGTCAATGAGTTTCTTGCCCAGCTTGATGGTTTCAATACAGATAACGAGGGTGTGTTGGTCTTGGCGGCGACTCACATGCCCTGGGATGTCGATTCGGCGATGAAGCGACCAGGACGTTTTTCACGCCAGGTCTTCGTGCCACCGCCTGACGCGTCAGCCCGCGCTGAGATGATTCGAATGCACCTCGCTGACATTCCCGTCGACGACCTGAATGTAGACGCAGTTGCAGCAGCCACCGAATACTTCTCTGGCGCTGACATAGACGGCCTGATCGATTTGGCCAAAGAGCGTGTGCTCGCAGATATCCTGTCGAGTGGGACTGAACGAGCATTGCAGCAACACGACATTATGGATGCGCTTGAGGGCGTTGTGCCGAGCACTATGGACTGGCTCAAGACCGCGCGTAACTTAGTCAAATTCTCGGGTAGTGATGCCAGCTACAAGCCGGTCGAAAAGTACCTCAAAGGCATTAAACGCCTTTGATTCAACAACACTACCGATCGATGTCCAGATCAATGCCGGATTTGTTGCGGCAAACGATCCTTGGCGGAACGAAGCGATCAAAATCCACCAGACCACTGAGTGCGGGGGCTTTTATTTCCAAGTGACAGGTTTCGCTGATCGGAAGAACGGTTTCGCCGGAGGCGTTGATGTAAGGATCGTTCGCTTGGGTTCGCGCACTCCGGTCTTGCTCTCGAGCCAGCGCCAATTCACCTGAGAGTCGCGGATCAAACACTGATTTTCCATCGAGTCTTTGATGCTCGACTGTGGCGACGGCGTCTCGAGCCACATCTTGTAGCGATGAATAGAAATCCACAGATTGCTGTTCCGGTAACGGCGGTTCCAAGGATGCTGGTGCCGAGCTAGCGGCCTCTAAGTCGGACTGACTTACGGAATGGCGCGGATCATTGCGCTTGTTGTTTGTTGGTTCACTATCCTCGACCGCCGCAGCTTGGCTCGCTTGGCGGCTCATTTCGGGAAGCAATCGTAACGAGAGCGTTGTGCTTGCAGCCTCTGGACGTTTGGTGCCCAGCCTCTGGAAGTACCCGTTCGCCGCGACCACGGCGAAGCAGACCAGGGTCGTCGATAGAAGCGCAGCAATAACCGTGCGTGGACGGCTATGGAATGGAAAGTCGTCAAGATCGGGCGGCCCGAACTCGCTGATTGAAATGTGTGCGCCCTGCATCGTGACCTATAGACCGCATACGCCGATACAGATTCAATCACTCTGCATGCTACGCTCGGAGTGTCTCGAACCAGGCAGCCGAACCAAATAGCCTGAGGCCGGAATTGTTGGAAGCAAAACGCGTAGCACCAATGAAAAGCAGCAGCGCAAGAATTAGCCATGCACTGAACATCGCCAGACATAGCCGACTTCTGGTGGCGACGATATTGTTCTTGTTCGGTCATCCCGTATGGGCGCAGAAGCTGGCGCCGAAAGATCGGTCGATTGAGCCTGACCATGTGATTCAGTCGGAAGTGACGGGTCGCGAGTATCAGCTTTATATCGCCTTTCCCTCCGGCTACAGCACCGGCGACGATACAACATACCCCGTCCTCTATATCCTCGACGGCGCCTATTTTTATCCGACCATCAATCAAGTAAACCGGAGATTGAGTGCAAGAGGGCTTATTCAGGATGTTGTCATCGTTGGTATTCACTCGGGCAGCGACTGGGTCTCCTGGTTTGCAAACAGAACGATCGACTACACGCCTTCGTCGGATGTTCAGGATGATCGGAGCGCGGAAAAGGAATTTGGTATCCCGGAAGGACGATTGGAGTCTGGTGGGGCAGCCCGATTCCTGGAGAGCATCAAAACCGAAATTAGCCCGTTCATAGAAGAGCACTACAAGGTCAATCAGGATCGAGGTATTGCAGGCCATTCACTGGGTGGCCTGTTCGCTGCCTTTTGTCTCGTGAATTCAGACGGCTACTTTACTCGCTTTGGTCTGAACAGCCCCTCGATGTGGTGGCACGACGAGCGCTTCCTCGACGCGTCCGTTCAACAGTTTGAAAACAACAAGACTTGGGATATACCGAGTTCCAGGGTTTTTGTCTCTGTGGGGGAACTAGAGGACTCGCAACAGGTACCGACGATGCTCAGTTTCACTCAGCATTTGCACGAAGCAAGCTATAGCAACGTGGAACTGACCTGGCAGGTTTTCGATCATGAAACGCATCTGACCGTGATGCCAGCCAGTATGAGTCGAACCTTGACCTGGCTTTACGCCAAAGAGTAGCTCACCACCCCCCAGGTCAGTCCTCGATCTAATTTACAGGAAAGCTCAGCACGAGCGTCGCTCCAACGCTACTTGAGTGGTCCAACAAAACACGACCGCCAGACTGCTCCACAAAACCTCGGACCATGGGTAAACCCAGCCCGGGATTCTGAGTCGTTTCGGACCCACTGAAAAATGGCTCGAAGATGCGCTCTGCGATATCCGGCGATACGCCTGTCCCATTATCGGAAACGGAAATCTCGATTCTCGGTTCGCCTGCATCAACGGTTTCAGATCGAATCCAGATTTCACTCGCACCAGCCGCCGCCGCATTCTGCAATAACTCAAGCATCGCGATTTGAAGTTGGTCGCGATCTACTCTGAGTTTGGGATACGGTCTCGATATTGCCTGGTGAACCTTCACCGATCCAAAACCTAGCTTGGAAAAGCTCGTGTGAACGTCCTCCATGACTTCTCCGAGGTCAATCGACGTCGGCCGCAATGGAAACTGATGCGTATAGGCAAGTAACCGCTCTACATCGGTTCCGGCCTGCTGTGCGGCTTTAAGGGCAAGCGTGAGACTCTTGGCCACATCTGCGCCAGCCGTTTGGTTCCGCGCGACGTCGATACCGCAGACTACCGCGGCAAGATGATTGTTAAACGCATGCGCAACGCCACCCGCGACTCGCCCCATTGCCTGTAGCCGCCGCTCCGCTTCACTCCTTCTGGCGTTGCGATCGATTGCCGCAAGCGTTGCGAAAGTCTCACGCATGGTGAGCGCGTGATAGAGCTGTAAGCCCATGATCGTGATCCCAAGCGCGATATCTGACGTTGTCTGAGCGTTGAAAAACACGGTCGCCCAAAACAGCGTGAAAGACGCCTGAATGCCGCCGACGTAAATCAAACCCAGAGAAGGAACTCGAAGGCGATGCGTCAGACTGTAGATAAATCCTGCGGCGAGCATCAGCACTGCGATCACTTGATACTGAATGACGTAAGACAGCCATAGGTACGCGACCAACCAAAAGAACGGCAGTGCATCCAGTACGTAGGCGCAAAACACCGCAGCAAACCCCCGTGTTGTCGGATGCTTTTTAAATTTTGAAATGGTCAGGCCAGCGATCAGCGTTGTTATGACTCGTGCAACAAACCAATAGGCGAACGTGATGTCATCGAAGCCGAGTACGAGACTGAGCGCGAGCAACGCAAAGATACCCATCCGAAGCAACGCATCGAATTGGCTGCGAGCCGCGACAACCAAGAGCCCGTCGCGTTCGGATTCGAATCGCGTGTTGATGAAACGCTGTAGACCTGTGAACACCATTGCACGTGACTGGCTTATTACTGGACCTTAATTGATCTTGCGCCTGTTTTCTTGTGAGCCATCATTGGTCGCGACCCATGTTACGCTCGCGCTTGACCAATCTAACCGCCCGTAACCTACGCCCTAAGACATGACTATTTTCGAATACATCATGGTGATGGTATCCATCATCCTTGCCCTGGCGTTGGCCCAATTGCTTCGTGCGATTGCCGAGTTATTCACCAACCCTCATCGCTATTGGGTTCATACGCTTTGGGTCATCATTCTGGTTCTGTTCGTAGTGCAGTTCTGGTGGGCTTATTGGGACTTCAACGTGGTCGAGACCTGGACCTTCGACCTTTACCTTGTAGTGCTGTTGGCGCCTATCCTTGTCTACTTGGAAGCGAACCTACTCGTCCCGGTCAATCGCGGTGAGGAGTATGATTGGAAATCCCACTTCAAGGACATCTATCGTTGGTTTTTTGGCTTTCTTGTCCTGATCATCGTTGCCGCGATCTTCGTCTCGGTGATCTTTCTTGATACGCCATTGCTGCATCCTTACCGCGCATTCCAGATCACCCTGCTTGCGCTTTCATTTGCGGGACTGGTCGCACAGAGCGACAGAGCCCAAGGCATCGTAGCGGTCGCCTACCTTTTCGTGTTCCTGATCAGCCAGGCGGTAGTGCGCATGAACCTCGGCGTGCTCGCATTGCAAAGCTAGGCGCGAACCGAAATGGACGAAACGCAGGAACCACTCTTCTCCAAGGTTCGTGTAATTCCTCTCGTCGCCATACTCCTGGTCAGTATGCTGTTTCTGCCTGGGTTTGAGCTGGTAGCCGCGCAGATTCCATTAGAGGCTCCGGATCACATTTGGTTACTTGCGCCTGTCTTCTATGCTCAAACTTTGATGGCCGTTGCGCTTATCGCGTGCACTCGGTATCCGGTGTCGATTCCGCTTTCGGATCTTCTCGGAAAGAAGCCGACCCTTTCTCAGACATTAGGCGGATTGTTGCTCAGCGCCTTTTTGTACTTTGTGTCGTGGGCCTCGTTGTACTTGGTGTTCCTGCCACTCTCCTTTTGGGTTCCTGAATTTGTGACCTTCTGGATTATCGAACTGCCTGATATCGTCTTTTTCGAATCCGGACGTCCATCTCTGCCGGGCAACCTGCTCAGCATCATCTCCTTGTCACTCCTGGCACCGATCACTGAGGAGTTCATCTTCCGCGGGGTTCTGCTCCACCGGTTCGCGCACAAGTACGGACTTCGGTCGGGCATTGTCTATTCATCATTGCTGTTCGGCCTGCTTCATCCTGACATTCTCGGTGCTTTTTTGTTCGGCGTCGGCATGTGCATTCTGTATCTGAGGACCCAGTCACTGTGGGTGCCGATGATCTGTCATGGTGTTTACAACTTCGCGGTTTGGGCGCTGGACTTGGCCACTATTTCGATGGACGAATTCGGCTATTTTTACACGCTTGAGGACTTTCAAAATGATTGGCCATACGGTCTGTCATCGGGACTGCTCGTTCTTGCTTGGGCGTGGTGGTATCTGCGCCGCAAGAGAGCATCAGTCTCATGGCGCTTACCTCCGGTTGGTATTCGCACACGCTCGTCCAACGGAGTGGTGAGCCAATGACGCTCCGAAAGAGAGAGGTATGCCGCTAGCATTTGTTCCGATCTGGCGCCTGACGCATACTCCCGAGCGGGTCACTTCTGAGTTCGTGCCTTGTCGAAGACAGCAATAAGAAGACTGGCGGTTGGCGTATTCGTGCTCAACCTGCTCGCAGTAACCTGGCCGCTGGCGGCGTATGTGCGCTCGCCGGACCCACAGGTTCTCGGTATACCCTTTTCCATGGCGTGGCCGATCGTGTGGATCATCATTGGCTGGATCACGCTGTTCATTCTTGATCGCTCTGAAAAAAGAGACCGGAGCGAGTAGTGGATCAGTGGATCGTCATTTCGCTGATGATAGCGGCGTACCTGGTGCTGACCCTGTGGGTGGGTTTGCGCGCGGGGCGAGGAACATCCGCTACCGTTGACGGCTTCGTCGCTGGCGATCGCAACTTCGGCTTCCTCGTCATGTACTTTGTAACCGGGGCGACTGTGTTCTCGGCCTTTGCATTTCTTGGCGGCCCAGGGTGGGCCTACTCTCGCGGCGCGGCGGCGTTCTACATTCTTTCCTACGGCGCTTTGGGCATGGCGCCGTGGTATGTGATTGGACCGAAGGCCGCTCGCATCGGTCGTCAACTGGGTCAGGTCACACAAGCTCAATTCCTGACCGGTCGATTCCGTTCACGTGGCCTGTCGGTGCTGATCACGCTCATCAGTATCGCGGCGCTGATTCCCTACATCACCTTGCAAATGCGTGGCGCCGGGATTGTGATCGAAGCGGTAACGGAAGGTCGCGTACCGTTGTGGCTCGGCGCGCTCGCAGCGTACGGCGTCGTGCTCGTCTATGTGTTGGTCAGCGGTGTCAGCGCAGTCGGTTGGACCAATACGTTGCAAGGCATCTTCATGGTCATCATCGCGTGGAGTTTGGGGTTATATCTCCCCTATGCACTGTATGGCGGTATCGGTCCGATGTTCGACCAGATTCTGGCAAACCGTCCGGAGCTCCTGAGACTGCCGGGACTAACCGCAAGTGGTACACCGTGGAACTGGGCCGGTTACAGCAGTGCGATTGTCGTCAGCGCCATCGGCATCACTATGTGGCCGCATCTGTTCATGAAGGCCTTTACCGCAAGGGATGAGCAAATCATTCGTCGGACGGTCGTATGGTTTCCGTCGTTCCAGTTGTTTCTGGTGCCGGCGTTCCTGATCGGTTTCGCTGGCGTGATGTTCGTCGACTCACTACCAGAGCCGGACTTCATTCTCCCCTATCTGATTCTGAACGTGGATCTGCCCGTGCTTGTGGTCGGGCTGTTTTGTGCGGGCGCGCTCTCCGCATCCATGTCGACCGGAGATGCACTAATGCATGCCACCGCATCAGTTGCCGTTGAGGACGGATTGCGACCGTTCATGTCATTGAGCGAGAAGACACAGCGTCTTCTGATTCGTGTGCTGATCGTGGTGTTTGGGGCCGTCGCTTACTTCTTCGCGGTTTCCGAGTCGGTGTCCCTCGTTGTGCTCCTGCTCACGTCCTACGGGATCATCGCGCAGTTAGCGCCGCCGGTCGTGGCCGCGCTGTTCTGGCGAAGAGCGACAACACCCGGTGCGATTGCCGGGCTCGTTGCCGGCGCGATCACGGCACTCATTTTCTTTTTTCAGCCCGAACTCAAACCGATCGATTTGCATGAAGGATTGTTCGGCCTCATTGTGCATGTGCCGGTTTTGATCATCGTGTCGTTGCTCACACCTGCACAGGATCATGACCAGGTCGAAGCCTACGTTAACCCGCCGGTGGCCTCACCGAGCGCAGCGAATTAAGGACAAGCTCGATGAATCCGGAAAGCTCGGTAGACATGCTCGCCCGACTGGTGGCGTTCCCGACTGTTTCACGCGACTCTAATTTGCCGCTGATCGATTGGGTCGAAAACTACCTTGAGCGGTTCGGCGCTCGATGCCGCCGTACCTGGAATGTTGAAGGCACCAAGGCCAATCTGATCGCAGCGATCGGTCCGGATGCGCCGGGTGGCGTCGTGCTCTCCGGGCATACCGACGTGGTCCCGATCGATGGACAAGACTGGCACACCGATCCTTTTTCACTGACAGAGCGCGATGGTTTGCTCTACGGTCGTGGCACCTGCGATATGAAAGGATTCTCCGCGGTCTTTCTGTCGCGACTACCGACGCTCGATATCGCTGCGATGGACAAGCCGTTGTATCTCGCGCTGTCTTATGACGAGGAGGTGGGTTGCCTCGGCATCGCCAGGATGGTGGAGGATGCATTCCAGCATTTCACCAAGCCGGACTACGCGATCATCGGCGAGCCGACGACGATGCAGGTCGTTCGAGCTCACAAGGCGATTAATGCATTCCGAACGGTCGTGACAGGCCAGGCAGCGCACTCCAGCCAGCCACATCGCGGTGCGGGCGCGATTTTTGCGGCGGCGCGCATCATTGAATATCTCGACAAGATCGGCAGATCACGTCGTGCGTCGCCGGACGAGTCAGGTTGTGAGCCGCCGTGGACGACCGTACAGGTCGGCATCATCGAGGGCGGCACCGCAGTCAACATACTGCCTTCGCATTGTGAGTTTCTCTGGGAGTACCGCAGCATGCCGGAGGAAGATCCGGACCTCATCATCAATACGCTGCAAGCCTTCATCGATGAAGAGGTGTTGCCGGACCTTCAGGAGTTCGCGCCGAATGCGAGTATCGAAACTGCGCGCATCGCCCAGGTACCGCCGTTGATCGCCGAGTCGGATGCCAAAGCAGAGCAATGGGTTCGCACGTTGAGCGGTGTCCGCGAGGGCGGGACGGGCGCGGTGTCGTTTGCGACCGAAGGTGGAACATTCCAGCTTGCGGGCATCAGCACTGTTGTCTGCGGTCCCGGGTCCATCGATCAGGCCCATCAGCCGAACGAGTTTATTGACCCTGCGGAGCTCACCCGCTGCGAGGCGATGGTGGATGACGTCTTCCGTTACCTCTACCGATCGAGCTGACTTCACATGATGTGGTAGTCTCCGCCACCGGAAAGAGAAGTGAGGGGACGACACTGAACTCACCGGCTAAGGCAATCAGGGCCTATCCTGAACTCACCTGGGTAGCGGTCATTGTTGGATGGATTCTCGGCGTCATCATCGCTGTCTCCATCGGCTATGCTGCGCTCATTCTCGGCTTTTCGATTGAGGGGTCGGAGCTCGCCGCAATTCTCGGCTTCGGCATCCTGCGTGGTTTGCTGCGCCGCAAAAGCATCATCGAGAACAATATTGTTCAGACGATCGCTTCGGGTGTGAACGGCGCCTCCTCGGGCATGATGTTCTCTGTGCCCGCCATTTTCCTGCTGGGCTACAGCGACCGATTCGATCCGATGATTCTCACCTTTGGGTGTATTGCAGGCGCCTTTCTGGGTATCGCGTTCATCGTCCCGCTGCGAAAACACATGATCGATTATGAACGGCTGACCTATCCGGGTGGCGTGGCCGTCGCGACGATTTTGAAGTCTCCGGGGGCTGGCGTTCGTAAGGCGATTATTCTGGTTATCGCGGCGTTGGTAAGCGCCACTGTTCATGCGATTACGATCAAGACCGGTGTGTCGAACTGGAACGTCGGTGCGCTGATCGGTATGCCCGATTTCATGAACGGCATTTGGTATATCTCGCTGATGACCATAGGCGTTGGCTTTATCGCCGGTCGAGGCGGCATCGCCTTTATCATCGGCGGCTTTGTGGCCTATTGGTTCCTGTCTCCTCTGCTCGCAGCGACGGGCAGTTTCCCGGTTGACGCTGCTGGTGCTGTAATCAGCGATCCGAATTCGCTGCGCCTCACGTTATACCGACCGCTCGGTATCGGGATGCTCATCGGTGGCGCGATCATGGGCGTCATACTGGCGGCGCCTTTGATCAAGAGCGCGATCAAGTCCATGCAGAAAGCGGCGGAAGTTGATACCCGCGCTGCGGGCGACGAGATGCCGATCAAGCTGCTCTACATCGCGGTTGCTGGCGCAGTGGTCCTGCTGAGCTTCATGGCCGTGACCGCTGTCGAATCGATCTCGGTCGCGGGCGGCATCGTCATGGCGCTGCTCGGCACTCTGTGGATCTGGATGGCCGGCATCATTCTCTCTGAGGCAATTGGCCGCACGAACTGGTCTCCATTGTCAGGAATGACACTGGTGGGCATCACGCTGCTGATCGTCATGACACAAGCATTGGGCATGGATCGAGCGGATTCGATCGTGGCCGCGATCATGGTTGGGGCTGCAATGTGTGTCGCGATGTCGCAGGCAACGGATCTGATGCTGGATCTCAAGACAGGCTATCTCGTCGGCGCGACACCGCGCATGCAGCAAATGGGTCAGTTCATTGGCGCCTGGCTTGGACCGATCGTCGTGATCTTCGTGATATTCGCGCTACATGAAGCGTACGGACTTGGCAGCGATCGTCTCCCAGCACCGCAGGCACAAGCGCTCGCCAGTACGGTCGACGGCATCATGGGTGGTGATGTCCCAACGCAGAAATACGCTGCCGGCGCTGTACTCGGGGCTGTACTTTCCGCGTTGATGGGCGGTCTTGGGATTACGGTAGGTCTCGGTTTCTACCTGCCTTTCAATATTGTTCTGACGTATGCGCTTGGCACGTTGGGTAGAGAGCTATCCGACCGCTTAAAGGGTAAAGACTGGTCCGATAATGTCGGCATACCGATAGCTGCGGGACTCATTGTTGGTGAGGCGCTGGTAGGCGTCGGCGATGCGATATCTGTCGTACTCAAGGGGACGGGCGCATGAAGAATCTAGCCTACTTGTTGCTGGCTGCCGGTTTTTTGGGCGGTGCTTTCGTCACGTCTTTAGATGTCACCGAAGTCGACTGGCTGTGGTTCGCAATTGCGTCGATCGCCGCTGCCGCAGGCGTTGTGCTCGCGAAGCGAACCGATCGAGCCGCAGCGATGGACCAGACCTTACTCGATAGCAACCGAACGGAGCTGAACGAGGCGTTGCAGGGTTTGTTGAGCAATCTGCGCCAAGAGACGGATGGTGAGATTCGAACCGGCCAGGCATTGCTCGATTGGATCGATACGAAGTTGCGCCCTGATCTGCGCCGATTCGCGGAAGCGCGCGAGAGTTTGGTTCACCTCTATGGCCTGCAGGCCTATGCCGACATCATGAGCGAGTTCGCTGCCGGTGAGCGGTATATCAATCGGGTATGGTCATCGATGGCAGACGGCTACGTTGAAGAAGCCACCACCTACCTGGCACGTGCGCTGTCTCAGTTCGAAGATGCGCAGCGCCTGTCGAAGGCTGCCGGAGATGCCTGAGATTTCGTTCGATGATTTTATGAAGGTCGAACTGCGCGTTGGACAGGTCGTATCTGCAGAGGTTTTTGCGAAGGCGCGTAAACCTGCCTACATCCTGCATATCGACTTCGGTGACGAACTGGGGGTTCGTAAATCAAGCGCACAGATCACCGACCTCTACACCACGGAAACACTGATCGGAAAACAGGTGGTTGCCGTCGTGAATTTTCCACGCAAGCAAATCGGTCCGATCCAGTCGGAGTGTCTCGTCACCGGTTTTCATAATGATGACGGTGAGGTAGCGCTTTGCGTTCCCGATCAGTCGGTGCCACTCGGCACACGCTTGCTGTAGGTCTTGCGACCGAGGTGGCGAGCCGCATTCACGAAGACAAGGTTTTGCCGTTGACATATTTGCACAAATAAACAAATAATTACCTATGGACGAACCACAACGTCAAGAACTGGCAGACCTTCTTAAGGCACTGGGCGAATTCAATCGCTTATCGCTGGTGTATGAGTTGTGTCAGTGCAGTGCTCCGCAGAACGCAATGTGTCTATGTGATTGCTGCAGTGTGGATTCGTCTGTCGTCTCGCGTCACCTGAAGGTGCTCGCCCAGCAGGGTGTGGTGCAGATGGAGAAAAAAGGACGTGAGCGTGTGTACTCCCTCAATCGTGGTGACATCGCAGATAAGCTGCGTGCGCTCGCCGATCAGATTGAGGGCTAGATTGAGAACCCACAGAGGTAACGGTCATGACCGACGAGAAAAAGTGTAAATGCGATTGCGAATCCACCAAATGCTGCGAAGAAAAGCGTTGCGAATGCTGCGCGGAGCGCTGCTGCTGCTGAGTTTTGCTATGTGCAGGGCGACAGCGTAATCTTCCGAACGCTCGCCTAACTGACAAATAACGACAACGGGAGGCAGACCCATGAGCACTCAAGGGACACGCCTGCTATTTGTCGACGTCAGCCGGACCTACGCTGTCTTCCTGGCACTCCTTGCGCACTTTCTGACGACCGTCGGTGCGCGAGACCCCATGATCCTCCAGTTCACGCGCATGGCGACACCGATGTTCGTGTTCATGTTCGGGTTCATGGTCGAGTATGTTTATGTGTCGCGAGCGAGCCAACTGGGACAGGCCCAGATCCGGCGTCGTTTATGGACACGCAGTTTCCACTGCTACATCGCCTACGCGATCACCGGTATTTGCGCGGTCGTTGGTGGCTTCAAATCGCTGGGTGAGTTTTTCGAGACACTTGTATTTCTCGAAAACTCTCGGTTCGGCAATATTCTTCGAGCGTATACCGTCATGATGCTCGTGGCCCCGCTGATCATTCGTCTGAGAATCTCCCGCGGTGATCGCATGCTGTGGGCACTACTGGCGATGACACTTGTCGGTAGCCACCTGCTCCAAGGCCTTCGTGTCATCGACTTTGGGTTGCTCGGTAGACCCTTGAATATCCTGTTTGGCATCGGCACCGTGACGGGCGGTCCGAGCGTCTTCGGCTCATTTGTTTTCTTCTTTGCCGGAATGATTGCAGCCGCGGGTTTGCGCGAGTCAGGTCGCGATCAGGGCTTACGCCGCTTCTTCGGGTCTCTAGGTTCGCTGGCGCTGTTCTTTGCCATCAGCGCACCTTTGCTGATCTCCGAGATGCCGATCGATGCATGGAAGGCGTACGTCTATGCGGACTACCGAGTCATCAACCATCCTGCCTACTTCATCATCGGTGTGCTTTGCACGTTGGCAGTGTTCGGCACCATCGCCGTGTTGTTTGGCCGGCGGACGTCGGCGGGCCCCTTTAGCTTCCTGCTCGTGCTCGGCACCTCGTCGCTCGTTTCTTACACTGCGGGCAACGCGGTACTGAATTTATTCGGCAAGCCGATGCAACAAGGATCTACTGTGCTCGTGGCGGCTGCTTTTTTTGTATCGGTGCTTCTGATCACTCGGTATCTGCACCTGCTGCCCTACTACGATTCGCTGCGTCGATTGCTCAATCCGGGCGCTCGATCGGCAAGGGCGAAATAACTCGCGGCTGAGTTTTCAGCATTTCGACGATCATCTAGGGGGGAAAAGATGGACACAAGGAACCTTGGGAAGGCGGGTCCACAGTTGCCGGCAATCGGCCTTGGTTGCATGGGGCTTTCTGAGTTCTATGGTCCAGCGACCGACCAGCGTGAGGCAATCCGATTGTTGCACGAGGCAATGGAGCTCGGTGTTGTGCATTTCGATACAGCGGAAATGTACGGACTGGGCAGCACCAACGAATCATTGCTGGGCGAGGCGTTCAACGATCGTCGTGACCAGGTATTCATCGCCACCAAGTTCGGTCCAACCCGGGATCCTGTGTCAGGCGCGTTCACCGGGATCGATGGCAGCCGCGAAAACTGCCGGCGTGCGGTCGAGGGGTCGCTGCGCAGGCTGCAGACTGAGGTGATCGACCTGTATTACTTGCACCGCATCGATCGCAGCAGACCGATCGAGGAAACTGTCGAGGCGATGGCAGAACTGGTGCATGAAGGCAAAGTGCGTGCAATCGGCTTGTCGGAAGCTTCGGCGGACACGCTTCGTCGAGCGGCCGCGGTGCATCCCATCGCGGCTGTGCAGTCTGAATACTCGATCTTCAGTCGCGATATCGAATCAGAAGTGATACCCGCGTGCCTCGAAGTTGGCGCCAGCCTGGTGGCCTATTCGCCACTCGGGCGCGGCATGTTGTCCGGGCGGTTCAAACAGCAAGGATTAGTCGAGGGAGACTTTCGCAGGAACCACCCTCGATTTTCGGGCCCGGCTTTTGATGCGAACGTCCAGCTTGTCGACGAAATTGAATCGATTGCAAAAGCACGTGACTGCCAGCCTGCGCAAATTGCGCTCGCATGGGTGCTTTCTCGCGGTGAGCACGTGATGACAATACCCGGCACGACAAAGCTCGAAAATCTGAAGACCAATTTAGGTGCGTATACCATTCAGCTGACCAAAGAAGAGCGTGATCTGCTGGACTTGCTGGCCGATCGAGTCAGCGGACAACGCTACGATGAACGTGGTATGTCGACGATCAATGCCTAGCTCATAGTTCGACAAGCGCGAATCGTTACATCGAAAACATTTGACTAAAAGGCTTGAGTGTCCAATATGTCGGGGCGTGGTGTAGCGCTTTCGCAACGTAACTGGCCGGAATGAATGGGGGGTTCAGGTCAAATTCGTTGCGAAATCGCCACGCCTGAAAAGTACTAGGCGACCAATAGTGTCGCCCACTCATCATCCAGGAGAGACACACGATGCCTCATAAGCATGCTACGAGATTGGCCTTAATGGCCCTGCTCGTTCCGGCAGTCACCCTCCAGCCGCAGCCAGCGATGGCTCAGGCTGACGAGGACGAAGCCATCGAGGAAATCATCACCACGGGTACCCGTCGCGCAGCACGATCCGCCGCCGACTCGCCGGTCCCCGTTGACGTGATTTCCGGCGCCGACATCGCGCGCACACCCAGCAACGACGTACAGGACATGCTGCGTACTGCAGTACCGTCATTCAACGTCAACACGCAGCCGATCAGTGACGCGGCCACCATCGTTCGTCCGCCGAACGTCCGTGGTTTGTCACCGGATAACGTGTTGGTTCTCGTGAACGGCAAGCGTCGTCACCGCGGTTCCATTATTTCATTCCTCGGCGGCGGTATTTCTGACGGCGCGCAGGGTGTCGACATCAGTGCAATTCCAGCGCTGGCGGTCAAGCAGGTCGAAGTTCTGCGTGACGGTGCATCCTCGCAGTACGGTTCGGACGCGATCGCCGGTGTATTGAACTTCATCCTTCGCGACGAAGCGGAAGGCATCGAAGTCATCGCCAACTACGGCTCTACCTTTGAAGGTGACGGTGACAACTACCGCGTCGCAGGCAACATTGGTTTGCCATTGGGCGACAACGGTTTCATCAACATTACGGCCGAGTTCAACGATGTTGAAGGTACCGTGCGTTCTGTGGTGCGTGACGACGTACTGGCCGCCATCGAAGGCGGTTACACACCGGTCGGCGACTTCCAGGCGATCAACTCCTATACATCCGAAGTACCTCAGTACTGGGGCCAGCCTGATGTAGAGGATGACGTGAAGCTGTTCGTGAACTCTGCGATCGAGCTTAACGACAACGCGGAAGCCTACTTCTTCGGTAACTACGCGCAGCGCACCGTTACCGGTGGCTTCTTCTATCGCAACATTGTTGGACCGACGACCGGTCAGCAACGTGGCGGCGTCTACCGCGGCCCGACAGTTGATCCGGCGACCGGTTTGCCGCTCGACGCAGAATCAGGCGGTGTTCCGTCGATCCTTGTCGGTGACCTTGACGGTGTCGGCACGGGCGGTGACTGCATCGCCGGTATCCCGCTTAACGGCGTGATTCCGGACCCGACACTCCTGGCGGACGTTACCGCCGATGCGAACTGCTTCTCCTTCGCTGAAACCATCCCGGCAGGTTTTGTACCGCGCTTCGGTGGTGACAACGAAGATATGGCGTTCGCTGTCGGTATTCGTGGTGAATTCGGTCTCGGTACCGGTCTGTTGTACGACTTCAGTGCACAGCGCGGCTCTAACCGCACCGATTTCTTCATCCGCAATACGATCAACGCGTCTCTCGGACCGGACACCCCGCGTGACTTTACGCCAGGTGGTCAGGAACAAACCGAAACGGTTCTCAACGCCAACTTTTCGTATGGCCTCGATGTTGGCCTCGCGTCTGACCTGAACATCGCATTCGGTGCAGAGTATCGTGAAGAAGAGTTCGACCTGTTTGCAGGCGATCCGGCTTCGTTCGCACTCGGACCCTTGGCTGACCAGGGCTTCTCGTCAAGCTCGAACGGTTTTGGTGGCTTCCCGAATGACACTTCTGCCACTCAGGACAGCACCGCGATCTACGTTGACTTTGAAGCCGACCTTACCGACGCATTCACCGTGCAAGCGGCGGTTCGCTACGAGGACTTCAGTGAGTTTGGCGATACGACCAACGTGAAGATTGCGGGTATCTACTCGTTCACCGACAGCTTCAGTCTGCGTGGTGCCTTCTCTACGGGCTTTCATGCACCAACCGCAGGTCAGGCAAACATCACCAACGTAACGACCCAGAACGTCAATGGCGTGCTGGTCGACCAAGGCACGCTGCCGTTGTCTTCACCGGCTGGCCAGTTGGCTGCCGACTTCATCGAGAGTCAGGGCAACGGTCGTCCGTCGCTCGGACCTGAGGATGCAACCAACTTTGCCTTGGGTGTGGCGTTCGATCTCGGTGACACGAGCTGGACCATCGACTACTACAACATCGAGCTGACCGATCGGGTCGCGCTGGGTGCGAACGTCGACTTCCTCGATGCGCTGAACTTCGCTGATCCGAACGGCAACAACTACACGACCGTATCTGCAGCATTGGCGGGCTTGGACGCTGATGGCGTCATCGATCGTCAGCAGTTCCTCGGTCTGGATGATCTGTCGCAGTTCCGCTTCTTCTCGAACAGCTTCGACACGACCACCACCGGTTTCGACATCGTGGGTAACTACGGCTTCGACGCCTTTAGTGGTAGCTCGCAGATCACCTTGGCGTTCAACTACAACGAAACCGAAGTTGATGACCGCGGTACGATCAACCCGATCAGCGATGGTCGTGTACAAGCGATCGAAGACTTGCTGCCGAACTGGCGCGGAAACGTGACCTGGACGCACTTGCAGGGTGACTGGCGTTATCTGGTACGTGGTACCTACTTCGGCGAATGGGATGACACCGGCAACGGCGTTGACGGCATCGGTGCCGAAATTCTGTTTGACGTTGAAGTCGGCTACAACCTGAACGACAACATCGAGCTGATCGCGGGTATTGCGAACATCTTTGATACCTACCCGGACGAAAACCCAAGCGCGGGCTCGTTGGGTCAGCAATACTCAGAAGCCAGCCCGTTTGGCTTCAACGGTGGTGCATGGTATCTGCGTGCACGCATGTTGTTCGATTGATATAGCTCTCGACATTGGCCTGTCTCATTGGGCGGACAGTGCGAGATGATTCACCCGGAGAGGGCAACCTCTCCGGGTTTTTTTTGCCCGCAACAACGTAGCGCGACGTACCGGGTTGCTATACGGTCACCAACCGTTGATGATCTTGATACGCTGCCACATGTGGTAGACCAACAGCCCGAGTAACCCCAGGATGATGATCGAGGCGATCCCGAACAGGCCATAGATCACATACGTCGAAACGCTGTCGAGCGAAACGCTCACACCACTCACCAATCGCTGTGGACAGAGTCACCGTCCGGATCATCGATTGTGCGATACCCGTGAGCACCGAAAGCGTCGCGCTGTGCTTGCGTCAAATTTTGCGGCAGCCGTGAGGTTCGAAGGCTATCAAAGTAGTCGAGGCTCGCGTTCATCGCGGGTGTGGGCACGCCAGCGCCAGCTGCCAGTACGACGATCTTGCGCAACGACGGAATGGTGGACTTCAGAATCTCAGTGACATTGTCGTCGAGGATCAGATTAGGCAGGTCGGCGCGTGTTTCGTATGCGGCCATAATCGTGTCCAGAAATCTTGCCCGAATGATGCAACCGGCTTTCCAGATTCGAGCGATTTCCTTGAGGTTCACGCTCCAATCGTAGGCTTCACTCGCCCGTACGATCAGCCGTAATCCTTGTGCATACGCAATCACTTTGGTGGCGTACAAGGCGTCATGCATGATCGAGCCAAGCGCATCAGGCACCGGCGGCAGCTCGGGCGATTCGAACACCGTCGCCGCGTGCTCCCGGAGTCCCTTGGCGCTCGACAGTACTCGAGCATCGACCGCCGCTGCGATCGATGGGATCGATACGCCAAGCTCAAGTGCAGTAGTTGCTGTCCACCGCCCGGTGCCTTTCTGTTCCGCCTTGTCGAGTACACGATCAACCAGATGGCCGTGGTCGTCTTCGCGGTCAAAAATCTCTGCTGTCAGTTCGACAAGAAACGACTCCAGCGGCCCTTCGTTCCACTGAGAAAAGGTTTGCGAGAGTTGTTCATTGCTGAACCCGCCGATTCGATGCAAGACATCATAGGTCTCGGCAATGGCCTGCATATCAGCGTATTCGATCCCGTTGTGCACGGTTTTCACAAAGTGACCGGCACCGTCAGGCCCGCAGTGTGTGACGCACGGTCCCAAGTCGCTGACTGCCGCAATCGACTCGAGAATCGGAGCCAAGTGTTGATAAGCGTGCTCGCTGCCACCCGGCATGAGCGATGGTCCGTGGCGCGCACCTTCCTCGCCCCCGGAGACACCCATTCCGACGAAATGCAGATGCTTTTCGGCCCACACTTTCTCGCGGCGCTGTGTGTCGATGAAGGCCGAATTCCCGCCGTCGATCACGATATCGCCAGGCTCCAGAAGCGGTGCCAACTGTTCCATCACAATGTCGACCGGTCGGCCGGCTGTGATCATCATCAGGATTCGCCGTGGCGTCTCGAGCATATCAACCAGCGCCTCCAAAGAATCCGCTGCCTGCATACGGCCGTCGCTTTCCGCCACGGCCGCTTCCAGGAGCTCGCGTTCGAGGTTCCAGGCTGCAACGCTGATGTCGTTGTCGAGCATATTGAGCGCGAGGTTGCGCCCCATGACACCGGTACCAATAACCCCAAAGTTCGCCATGGCTTGATACTCCTGTTTACGAGCGAGGAGTGTAGCCAATTTTGCGTGTAGCAGCAGTGGGCTTCTTGACTTGCGGTCGTCTGGCAAACGAGACTCATCACGGAGTCTTTTTCTTGGAGATTGTTATGGCGACTGGGTTGCTGCGCGTTGTGGGTGTTGCACTGGCGATAGGGGCTTGTTTGCCTGCGGCTGCCGACACTTTGGTGCTTGAGAGCGATGACATTGGTCACGGTGACTTCATGGCCAAAGCGCAGGAATTTGCGGGTTTCGGTTGCAGCGGCGACAACCTTTCGCCTCACTTGTCATGGTCCGGCGCACCGGAGGGCACAGAAGCGTTTGCGGTGCTCGCCTATGATCCCGATGCGCCGACCGGGAGCGGTTGGTGGCACTGGCAGTTGGTAAACATCCCGGCCGACGTTACCGAGCTTCCGACCGGCGCAGGTAACGCCGGCGGTGAAGATCTGCCGGAAGGCAGCATGCAAACCAGAAACGACTATGGCAGTGAGTCTTTCGGTGGTGCCTGCCCACCGGAAGGCGACGGTGCGCATCGATATCAGTTTACCGTTTATGCGTTGTCGCAGAAGCTTGAGCTTCCCGAAGGCGCGTCTGCAGCACTGACCGGTTATATGGTCAATGCCTACGCCCTCGATTCGGCCACGATAGAAGCGCTCTATAAACGATAAGGCACTACCTCGTGAGGAGGGAGAAGATGTACAAACCGAGGCGACCCTCGCTGCATACGCTCGCGCTGGGTGGGCTCGCGCTAGCCATGGTCGCCAATGCTGGCGCGCCGTATGTGGATCCGTCCGAGGACGGCGACCATCTTGGGCCACCGACTCGTATGCTGGCCTGGACGCCGAAACAACAGGTCGCTGGCTACAGAAATTCCGACAAGATTTTTCCCACCCGTATCATCCCCGCGGGAAATAATCCCAGCGAACTCCGGGAAGCACCAAGAGCACTCGGTAGCGTCACTCTGAAACGCGGCGATGCGTCCATGACGGTCGATGAATACTTCGAACGCCAGAGTGTCGCGGGCCTACTCGTCATCAAGGACGGTGTGGTCGTATACGAGCGCTACGGGCTCGGAAACGACGCTGACAGCCGGTGGATTTCATTTTCTGTCGCGAAGTCAGTGGTATCGATGCTAATTGGTGCGGCGATTCACGACGGCTACATCGACAGCGTCGACGAAAAGGTCACGCGTTACCTACCCCGACTACAGGGCTCTTCCTACGACCAGACTTCGATACGCGACTTATTGCAGATGGCCTCAGGAGTGACCTGGAACGAAGACTACGCCGACCCGGAGTCGGACGTAGCGACTGCATCCTGGGAAACCGTCGCCCTGTATGAATTTCTTCGCAACAAGCCGCGTGTCGCGGAGCCGGGCGCGGTGTTCAACTACAACACCGCAGAAACCAATCTGGCGGGTACTTTGTTGCGCTCGGCAATCGGCAACAACCTCTCGACCTACCTGTCGGAAAAGATCTGGCAACCATTTGGCATGGAGTCCGACGCAAGCTGGAACCTGACCGAGCCTGGTGGCGGCGAGTTCGGTGGATGCTGCATCAACGCGACGCTGCGTGATTACGGCCGACTGGGTCTCTTCGCGCTGGCCGATGGTGTACTGGCTGATGGGACTGCCGTACTCCCTGAGGGTTGGATGACAGCGTCAACGCAACCGTCGAAAGGCTACGACGGATACGGCTATTTTTGGTGGCTCGGCGGTGAGGGTGTATTCGCGGCGAGCGGCATCTTTGGTCAGGGCATTCATATCGATCGTGACGAGAACCTTGTGATTGCGCTGCACAGTGCAAGGCCGGATGCGAGCAAGCGCGAGGACTGGGATTGGGAAGACGCGTTGTTCTCAGCAATCACAGAAGCGCTGAGCGACTAATGTTGTTCCGTCGTGTCCGAAAGCACGTTAAAGCACAGGACTGGTTTGCCGTCGGCGTGGATTTCGTGATCGTTGTCATTGGCGTGTTCATCGGGATTCAGGTTGCCAATTGGAACGAGGTGCGACAGGAGCGGATTCGGGAGGCGCACTATCTCGAGCGGCTGGATATCGAGTTCGACACGGTGCGCGAGCGCCTGATCGGAGGCAAAGCTGTGTTCGGTGATTCGGTGCGCAGCATCAACAAGTTGTTGGAGATTCGCCGTCGATACGCCGCAAGGTCGGGGGCTGCGGTGCCCTCAGACGAAGTAATCGCGTCTCTGCTGCAGCAGATGTCATCGGGCCGGGTGCCGGCGGGCTCTCCAGCGGCATTTCGGGAAATGGTGGCCAGTGGGTCTTTAGAGACCATGTCGAGCGATGCGCTGCGACAAGCGCTGTTCGAATACGACGAGTTTGCCGTTGTGGCGCGTGAGGCCTGGAGGAGCTTGCGAGCTGTGCACCGTAACGCCGAGGCCCGGCTCGTGGGCTTGCTGGACCATAGCGCACCCGAGCAGCTTGAGGAATCGCTGGTTTCCGAATCGCGCGTGATTGCGGAATCGTTTGTCGTTGTTGGGTTCGACCGCGAACGTTTTCTGAACGACCCAACGGTCGGTGACGACCTCAACGTCTTGCTGCGTGCACAGACCAACCAATTCACGCTGGTTGCACGCCAGTTGACCTATGCCGAAGAGATAGAAGATTTGATCTCGGCAGTCAGGAAGCGCTGAAGATGGGCAGGGCGGACCCGAGGCTCATCCGCATTTGGATGCTCTCGCTGGTCCCCGAAGGTCGCTATGGTCGTTGGGTGTCCGGTGCGCTGATTCTAGTGGGCGGGTTTCTGTTCTTCTCAGTCGCGCTCTATCTGCGACTACGTCAGCTCGAAAGCGGAAATTGGTACTTCAGTGCATGGTCCGTAGCCGCGTTTTTCGTCTGCTCGGTCGCTTATATCGTGCCGGTGTTTCACTACATCACTGACCGAACGCAACAGACACTGGATTCGCTACGTAGATTTGCGAGTGGTTCTGCGCCAAGCCTAGAAGTCGATGTCCGCGATCGCTCGCTAAGTTGGACTGTCAGGACCCTTTCGGTAGGTATCGGGCTTTGGTTGGTGCAAAGCTGGTTTCTCGCGGGCGGCTTGAATGGGATGCTCTATGAGCTGACCGCAAACCCGATTCGATTCGCTCTGGCCGTCGGGCCTCTGCCGGTCTGGGTGACGATGTGCGTTGCCATGAGTGCGCTGTTTCGGAATGCAGTGCTGTTTCGCAGTGTTTCCCGAGAGCTGGATATCCGCATTTTGGAGCCAGACAGCTATATGCCGATCGGAACCATGGCGGTTACCTCCACCCTGGTGGTGCTCGGCGCGCTCGGATTGCTGTCGATCATGTGGCTTGGCGGGCCAGTGAACTGGTGGACGACGCTACCAGCATTAGCGTTTTTCTCGCCGCTGGTGATATTGCTGCTGTTGGTTCCCGTGTTGCCGGTTCATCGTCAGCTTAAGCAGCAGCGCGCACAGGCAGTCGCTGATGCGCAGGAAGCGTTGCGTCAAGCTCAGCAGGGCAGTGTCGAGGCGCGGGCGGCGGCCCTTTCGTTGCGCCGAGAGGTCTCCCGCTTGCCGACATGGCCTTTCGATGTGCCGGCAATTACCCGGTTTGTCAGTTACGCGATCATTGTGCCCCTGACCTGGGCCGGTGCGGCATTGATCGAAATCCTCGTGAACGCGGTCGTTTCCTGAGGGCCGGATACCCTGTCCGGACCATCATTTGCCGGATCAATACCTGTTATTCCCGCAAAGCTCCACGTCAATTCGGTGGCCGCTGGCTGATATAATCGCCGGCCTGGGACAACTTTGTCCGGTTTCCGAAGAAACTGGAGGGACAATCATGAGCTTATATACCGATTACCTCGCTGAGATCGAGAGCCGCAAAAGCCACGGTCTGAGCCCCAAGCCGATTGACGACGCAGCTTTGGTTGCGGAGCTGATCGAGCAGATTAAGGACGCCGACCACGAGCACCGCTCCGATTCTCTGCACTTTTTGATCTACAACACGCTGCCTGGCACTACGAGCGCTGCGGGTGTGAAAGCCGGATTCCTGAAGCAGGTAATCGTCGGCGAGACGAAAGTGCCGGAGATTTCTCCTGAGTTTGCTTTCGAGTTGCTGTCGCACATGAAAGGCGGGCCGTCTGTTGAGGTGCTGCTGGATATCGCGCTCGGGGATGACGCCGCTTTGGCAGATCGTGCAGCCGAAATCCTGAAGACCCAGGTTTTTCTTTATGAAGCGGACACCGAGAGACTGGAAGCGGCATACAAGGCGGGCAACGCGATCGCGAAATCACTGATCGAAAGCTACGCACAGGCCGAGTTCTTCACGCAATTGCCCGAAGTGCCCGAGCAGGTGCAGGTGGTGACCTACGTTGCCGCTATCGGGGACGTCTCCACGGATCTGCTGTCTCCGGGGAACCAGGCGCACTCGCGTTCCGACCGTGAGTTGCATGGCAAGAGCCTCATCTCCGAGCAAGCACAGAAAGAGATCATGGCGCTGCGCGAGCAACATCCCGACAAGCAGGTCATGTTGGTCGCCGAGAAAGGCACCATGGGTGTGGGCTCTTCGCGTATGTCGGGTGTGAATAACGTGGCGCTGTGGACCGGTAAGCAGGCGAGCCCCTATGTGCCGTTCATCAACATCGCACCGATCGTCGGCGGTACCAACGGCATCTCGCCGATCTTCCTGACCACAGTAGGCGTGACCGGTGGCATCGGCATTGATCTCAAGAACTGGGTCAAGAAAGTGGACGCCGATGGCAATACCGTCATGGATGAAGACGGCGAACCCGTGCTCGAGCAGTTGTTCTCGATTGATACCGGCACGGTCCTGACAATTAATCTCAAGGACAAGAAGCTGCTGAACGAAGACAGCACCGAAGTCCTGACTGATATTTCCTCGGCGCTCACACCGCAGAAGCTTGAGTTCATCAAAGCGGGTGGCTCGTACGCGGTGGTCTTCGGCAAGAAGCTCCAGACATTCGCTGCCGGTGTGCTAGGTATTGACGTACCTGAGGTCTATGCGCCTTCACGCGTGGTATCGCACGAGGGTCAGGGCCTGACGGCTGTTGAAAAGATCTTCAACCGCAACGCTGTTGGTGTGCCCGCGGGTACTGTGCTGCATGCAGGGTCTGACGTTCGGGTGAAAGTGAACATCGTGGGATCACAGGACACCACGGGCCTGATGACGTCGCAGGAACTTGAGATGATGGCGGCGACCGTGATTTCACCGACACTCGACGGCGCTTACCAATCAGGCTGCCATACGGCCTCTGTCTGGGACACCAAAGCACAGCGCAATATTCCGAAGCTCATGAGCTTCATGAATAAGTTTGGCCTCATCACGGCAAGAGATCCGGAAGGCTACTATCCGCCGATGACCGACGTGATCCATAAGGTATTGAACGACATTACTGTCGATGACTGGGCCGTGATCATTGGTGGCGATTCCCATACACGCATGTCGAAAGGCGTCGCCTTTGGTGCAGACTCCGGGACCGTCGCATTGGCGTTGGCGACGGGTGAAGCAACGATGCCTATCCCGGAGTCGGTCAAGGTGACTTTCAAAGGCACGCTCAAGGACCATATGGACTTTCGTGATGTTGTGCATGCGACGCAGGCGCAAATGCTCAAGGAGTTCGGCGAGAACGTGTTCCAGGGCAAGATCATCGAGGTGCACATCGGCACCCTGCTGTCCGATCAGGCGTTCACGTTTACGGACTGGACGGCGGAGATGAAGGCCAAAGCATCGATCTGCATCTCTGAGGATGAAACGCTGATTCAGTCTCTGGAGATCGCGAGCGACCGAATCCAGATCATGATCGAAAAAGGCATGGATAACGAAAACAAAGTGCTTGAGGGTCTGATGGACTTGGCCGAGAAACGCATTGATGAGATTCGATCCGGCGAAAAACCGGCGCTGACGCCTGATGCGGATGCTAAATACTCAGCAGAGTTCGTAGTGGATCTGGACGAGATCGTCGAGCCGATGATTGCCGACCCGGATGTCAACAATGACGATGTATCGAAGCGCTACACGCACGACACGATTCGCCCGATCTCTTACTACGGCGGCGACAAGAAGGTGGATCTTGGTTTTGTCGGTTCGTGCATGGTGCACAAGGGCGACATGAAGATCATCTCCCAGATGTTGCAGAACCTGGAGCGTCAGAACGGGGGTATCGAGTTCAAGGCGCCACTGGTGGTTGCGCCGCCGACCTACAATATCGTCGATGAGTTGAAGGCCGAGGGCGACTGGGAAGTGCTGCGTAAGTACTCTGGTTTCGAGTTCGATGATGACGCACCAAAAAACTCAGCACGTACGAAGTACGAGAACATGATGTATCTCGAGCGCCCCGGTTGTAACTTGTGCATGGGGAACCAGGAAAAGGCCGAAAAGGGCGATACGGTCATGGCGACGTCGACCCGTCTGTTCCAGGGCCGTGTGGTTGAGGATTCCGACGAGAAGAAAGGCGAATCGCTGCTCGCGTCCACGCCAGTGGTTGTGTTGTCGACGATTCTTGGTCGCACACCGGAGCTGCATGAGTACGAGGCGGCGGTCGAAGGCATCAACCTGACCAAGTACGCACCACCGCGTCTGTAGGCCGGGAACTGTCTTGACCTCTGACGGAAAGCCAACACGAGTGACCCACGGCGAACCGGATGGGTTTGTTAAGAGCCTGGTCAAAGGATTGATCGGGTCGCTCGTGCAGGCCATTGTTGCGTTTGTGGTGGGGACAGGCGCGGCAGCCATTGCATGCTGGTACTACGAACTGCCCCTGGTGCTATCGCTCGGGGGTGGTTTTATCGTGTTGGCGCTGTGGCTCGCGATCATGTCGGACAGCGTTTTTTCTTGACGCTAACGAGTGAGCAGTGATCGCTCAGCCAATAGCGGTTCTGGTACACGGGATTTTTGACGACGGCACAATTTTCGCACCATTGCAGCGTTGCTTGATTGCGGCAGGAGTGGACGCAAAAGCAATCTCAATGAAGCCACCCGGAGGATGGCAAGGCATTGAACCGTTGGCTCGACAATTGGCCGCATTCGTCGAAAGGCTAAACGCACCAAAGGTCGATCTCGTGGGTTTCAGTATGGGCGGCATCGTATGCCGGTACTTCCTTCAGCGACTGGAAGGACTGGAGCAAGTACGACGCTTGGTGACGATATCCTCGCCTCACGCTGGGACCCTGACGGGTCATCTCGTGCCCTTCGGTGCGGCGCATCAGATGCGCACCGGCAGCAGGTTTTTGGCGGAGCTCAATTCCGACATGCACGTACTAGAGCCACTGCAGCCGCTGTCAATATGGAGTCGATACGACCTGACGGTCACCCCAGCCAATACTGCGGTGCTACCAGTGGGTCTCTGCACAGAGATTCCCGTGCTTTTGCATCGATGGATGCCGGGTGACGCTAGAGTGGGGAAAGCTGTAGTGGACCATCTGTCGCGCTAATGGACGCAGAGGGTCTATCGCCTGGTCTCACCTTCTTACACGAGGAAGATACGCGGCGGCGATTAGTCGAGGCCGACGCTACCCCATAAATTGGGGGGCAGCGGAGATTGGCGCCGGGTCTTATGATTCGCTCAATGACGCAGAAAGCTAGTTTCGCACTCGCACTGATTTCGCTTTTCTCGGCACTGCCTGTGGCTGCCTTGTATATGCTCCATGGCGAACTCGATGCCGTTCGCAACGTTCAGGCAGTTGAGCTGGATTCGCCGACAAGTCCCTCGCCTCCGAGCACACAGTGGGAGCCTGTGCGATTACCCGAAAAGCTCTGTCGCTACGAATGTACCAGCAGCTTCAAACGATACCGGGTGGTTGTGGATATACCGTCGGATGGAGCACTGTACTTGCCGCTATTCGATAGTGCTGCATTGGTACACCTGAATGGCAAGCTGATTGCAGAGCTGGGCAAAGTGGAACCACCGGTTTCGGAACTTGCGTATCGGCCTACGCTAGTAGCTTTGACCGATGCGCCGATACGAAGTGCGGTCGTTGAGGTGACCGTTAGCAGTATCACCAAGGAGGGAGGCAGGCTTGCAGCGTTCTACCTGGGTGAGCTGGATCGCCTCGAGCCGGCCTATCAGCTCGCACGCATTCTGAGCGTTGAATTGACTTCTTATGTTTCGTTCGTGCTCGCTTTATCGGTGCTGTTGAGTTTGTCCCTGTATCTCGGCGGTACGCGGGATCGAGTCTTTGTTTGGTTCGCGATGCTATGCCTTGCCGCGATCGCCCGAACACTCGGTGTCATTACCCCGGACTGGCCAGCCGATGCCCTCGTGAGACACGTGATTTATCTGGGTGCAACCTGCGCTGTGTTGATGTCCTCTGTCGGGTTCGTTATTTCGCTCCGTAGGCAAGAGTGGCATCGCATTGAAACCGTCCTTGCCGCGATCATGATTGTCGTGCCGCTCGCTAGCTTCCTCTTGATGCAGCGAGATTTCTATTTCTATTGGTTCACCTTCAATGTGTTCGTACAAGTTCTCGGCGTCCTCACGATCCCGTATGTGCTGTGGCGGATGAATCGCGTCACGCGCCAGACTCCTTCGTGGATTGTGGGTGGCGTCTTCGGGTGGTTGGGTGTCACCGCCGTATTCGTGTTGCACGATATCTACTTCATCCGGTATGGCGAGACGCTGGTGTTTCAGCTCTCTAATCTCGCTGGCTTGTCCTTCGTCATGGCCTTCCTTCTGCTACTTGTCGGTCTGTTCATCAGTCTTCGACAATCTGAGCAGCAGGCGCGTCATCGCCTCAACGACGAGCGCAGGCGGCTACTTGCAGACATGCACGATACGGTTGCCGGACGGCTTGCAGTTCTAGTCCAGCAATCCAAGGTGGTATCAGAGCCTGACTCGGGCATGACAGAAAGCTTGCGCAGTACACTGCGCGATCTGCGTGCTGCGATGGATTCTCTTGATCCGGAACTCAACACGGATGTCGCTCGTGCGTTGAAACAACTTGAAGCGGTGAATCGACCTCTGTTTGCCTGTGCGGGTGTTGATTTGAATTGGTCTGTGTTGACTGCACTTCCCGATGTTCATGCCGAACAAGTGCTGCATATCGTACGTATTGTTCAGGAGGCGCTTACCAATGCACTCCGGCATGCCGAGGCTTCACGAGTCGAAGTGGTCGTATCGCACGATAGTTCCGATTTGACGATTAACGTGTCCGACGATGGAAAGGGTTTTGCGTCAACGGAGATCGAAGGTCGTGGGTTGGGTATACAGCGTCGGCGCGCTCGCGATGCGGGTATTCGATTCAAGATTGAGTCAACGCCTAATGTCGGGACAATAGTTCAGCTTTTGATGGTGCATCCCCATGAATTGGGGGATTCGCTGGACCCACTTCACGCATAGTCTTTAATCATGTTGAAGGTGCTAATCGTCGAAGATGATCAGGTCTATGCTCAGGCCCTTAAGCATCAGCTGATGAACGATGATCGATTCGGCCGAATCGCAACGGCAACGTGTCTTTCTGAGGCTCGCCAATTCCTTGAGGCATTCGAGGCCGACCTGGTTGTTCTTGATCTGGAGTTGCCCGACGGTTCTGGTGCTGATCTGCTTCGGGAATTGAATTCAGGCACTCGGACGTTGGTGCTCACCATCTTTGGCGACGAGGCGAACGTGCTTTCAGCTCTTGCCGAGGGCGCCAGCGGATATCTGCTGAAAGACGATGTTGATATTCCGAATGCTATGAATGCAGTTGCAAATGGTTCTGTGTCGATGAACCCGACAGTCGCGCGGTATCTGCTAGATGACTGGCGCGATGGTCTCCCGTCCACCTCCAAAGATTCGCCGCTATCCGTTCGCGAAACCGAAACACTAGAGTGGCTCGCGCGTGGCTATAGCTATCAGGATGTCGCACAAAAAATGACGATCTCGACTCACACCGTAAGCGACCACGTAAAACGGATTTACCGAAAACTCACTGTTCATTCTCGCGCAGAGGCGGTCCATGAAGCGCTCCGGCTTGGCTACATTGTCGCGCCAGACCGCTCGGCATCGTGACACCGTTCGCGTTTTCTACGGTAGTCGCTGCGATTTGATTCACACTTCGCCCGAGACCCCATGAACGCGGGATAGGCGCAAGACCCGTCAAATCCTCTACTGCGCTCCTGTTAAGTCAATTCATCGACCAGGAGCGTGACCGTGTATCGTCATCAATCTATTCATCGCAGCGCATTAGCTGTCAGTGCCTTCCTAATTGCCGGTTTGGCGGGATGCAGTGACTCGTCTTCACCGGTAGTCACCCCGCCCGTGTCCACCCCGAGGGTGCTCACGGGGAATTTCGTCGGACTCGCGCCAGAGGGTCTGACGTACGTCACTGCCACGCAGCAGGGTATAACCGGTCCGGGAGGCAGCTTTCAGTATGAGGCGGGGGAAACGGTCACGTTCCAGCTCGGCGCGACAGCGCTTGGTTCTGCTCCCGCGGCATCGCAAATCGATGTATTCGATCTTGTCGGGATTCCGACGGCGCCACTCAGTGAGTCGGCCATCCTTGAGGCCGCGCGAACCCTGGACAACACCGGTGGTTTCTACGCGGCGGGCAGAATCGCTCAAGTCCTTCTGACCCTCGATAGCGATGGCGATGTGTCCAACGGGGTGCAGATCAATGCCGCGATACAGGCGCGCGCAGAAACCATCGATTTACGTGTCCTTGGTGTGCGCACGGAGTATCTTTTTGAGGACCTGAAGAGAATGATTCGAGCGGCGGCAAATGCGTCCGAGGTACCGGCTAGGGTGATTCCGACCGAAAGCGAAGCGTTACAGACGGCGTATGACACGCTGGGAATCAGTGCGAGGCTGTTGTCCCCAGGTCGTGTCGTTTACGACTACGACGCCGATGGTGTGGCAGATGAAATCGAAGCCTATGTCTTCGACAATAGTGGTTTGCTCGTCGAAAGCGCATTCGACAGCGATGCAGACGGTACGTTGGAGTCTCGCCGAGTGACCGAATACTTCACGCCAGCGCGGCCTTCGTTGGTGGAGCAAGACATAAACGGTGATGGTACTCCTGATCGCGTTACCGCCTACACATATGATGCATTCGGCGAGCTCATTCGCGAAGAAGTCGATTTCGATGGTCAGCCGGGTCTCGAGCAAATTGTCGATGTTCGCTACGATCAAGCGGGCGCGTTGATCTTCCGCGAACGACAAATCCTGACCGCTGGAACGTCGGTCATCCAGCAATTCAGCACGGACAACGCCGGCAATCGAGTTGAGTACCTGTTGGACAACGAGGGCGATGGTGTCTTTGATCGTCGAGACACTTTCGTCTACAACGAGTTCCGCGATTGGACAACGCGGTCTATTGATGGCAATAACGATGGTGTTGTCGACACACTTCTAGAACGCGCATTCGATAGTCGTGGGTTGCAAACGCTCGCCACCACTGACAACGACGCGGATGGTGTGATCGACCGTCGCACCGAGTTTGTGTACGACATGAACAACAGGCTTATACGCGCCGTGTACGATAATGACGACGACCCAGATATCGAGTTTTTCATTGAGTACACGTACGACTCCAACGGATTGGAGATACAGCGGGTGACTGATCGGACTGGCCAGAATTCCACGGTCGTGACAACGCAGACAACCTACGACTCCAACGGGCTGAGGGTGCGCGCGGAAACAGACACCGACGGCGATGGGCAGGCCAATAGCATCACTCTGTTCGACTACGATGCCAATGGTGCACCGACCTCAGAGCGTCTTGATCGAGACGGCGATGGCATCGTCGATCAAATAAAAGAGTTTAGTGTAAGCGCGGATGGCGTTATCACCGAGGAGCGCATCGATATCGACGCGGACGGTGTTGCCGATGCCATAAACCAGTTTCTGGATTTGACTGCGGTCCACTTCGCTTGGTGGGACTAGGTTCACCTAGGCCAGCTGTAGACGCCGGGCAAGTCAGCTTGTTCCGGCGTCTACATTCACACTGACTTCGACTTGCTCTAGATCGCCGCTGAATGCAAAGGCGCCGGCGTACGCATGACTGATCGGAGCACCGTCGTTCGCACCGCAGCGCAGCCCCGCATTGGGCGCATAAATCGGCCACATCTTTGGAAGCTCGCCCTTCCCTATCGATTCACCGTCGGCAAACAGCTCCGCGTGATGACCTTGCGGATGATCGTGAGTGATACGTAATCCAAGTGATTTCGTGCCGCGTGGAATCTGCCCTGCCGAGGTAACTTCGTAGCGCTGCTCACGGGTGTATGCATAGTGAAAGTGAACCACACCATCTTTCATGAACCACTCGTATCCAGCGCCGCCATCCCCGGACGCGATCAACACCCCGTTGGTACGATCATTCTCAATGGAAACCTGAGCCTCAAACTGTGCATCGAAGTTGAAAATATCTGGTGCGCTCAAACGATCGATACGCGTCATGCCAGGCCGGAAACGGTGCGTCGCTCTCGGTTCCGGCACACACTGTTGGTAGAGTTCCAAAAGGTTGTTTGCCATTGGCAGGATGTTGTGACGTTCGGCCTCACGATCCCACATCGCGACTAGCATCATTAGTCGTTCGGTGTGCTGCTCCGCGAGATTATTGGTTTCCGAGAAATCAACGTCCGTGTGATAGAGCTCCCAAACATCATCCTCAAAATTGCCGCCCCCGTGATGCCGTACCACTGCTTTCCAGCCGTCTGACCAGATTGCCCGGTCTCCGGCCGTTTCGTAGTACTGCACCGGCTTCTGATCTTCGGCGTCGGCATGATCGAGCGCGTACGCAAAACTCGTGCCCTGAATCGGCATTTGTTCAATACCGTCTACGACATCGGGCGCTTTTGCATTGATCATTTCCAGAATCGTCGGTACGACGTCGATGGCATGGCAGTACTGTGGTCGAATGCCGCCGTCGCCAATCTTGCCGTCAGGCCAGTGCATCACGAGCGGTGACCGTGTCCCACCGCCGTAGGTGTCTGATTTGAACCACTTCAATGGAGTATTGCCGGCCTGCGCCCAGCCGGGCCCGTACATGCATTGAGAATCCTCTGTACCGATTAACTCTCTATGTTCGTACATCCAGTCGATCGACTCGGGCTCTTGGTACGACACGCGTCGTACGTCAAACATGCCATGCTGAGGCGCGCCACCGGCTGCCGCGCCGTTGTCGGACATCACCACAAAGATCGTATTGTCGAGGACGTCGGCACGACGGAGCATCTCAACAAGACGTTCCACCTGCGCGTCGGTGTGACTCAAGAATCCTGCATAGGCTTCTTGCATCGTCGCCCCAACTGCGCGGGTTTTCTCATCCACATCGTTCCACGGCGTCACTGTCGGGCCTCGGGGCGACAGCTGCGTCCCGGCAGGGATGATCCCGAGTTCCTGTTGGCGCTGGAATCGCTGCGCTCGAAGGACATCCCAGCCTTCGTCGTACCGACCGCGGTGTGCCGCCATCGCCTCCGCGGGCGGGTGGAACGGGAAGTGGCACGCACCGAATGCCAGATAGGTGAAAAACGGTCTGTCCGGAGCGGCGGCGAGATGGTCATGAATATAGTCACCCGCGCGATCCACCAAAGCTTCGGAGAGGTGGAAGCCGTTCGCCTTGTCGGGATTCACTTGTGTGGTGTTCTCAAACAGTTCCGGGTGGAAGTGATCGATCGCATTGCCGTGACACCCGAACCAATGATTGAAACCACGCCCAATTGGCCAGTGTTCAAAAGGCCCGGATGCGTTCTGGTCTTCGATCATCGAAAGATGCCATTTGCCGAGTGCAAAGGTGGCGTAGTCTTCCTCGCGTAGCATCTCTGCGAGCGTCGCAGCGTCCTCGCGAATCCAGCCCCGGTAGCCTGGGTGATTCGGTCTGCCCCACTCCGCGATGTTCCCCACGCCGACGGCATGTGCGTTTCGACCGGTCAGCAGGCAGGCGCGTGTCGGCGCGCACAGTGCGGTGACATGGAAGTTGTTGAACCGCACCCCATTCGCGGCGAGCTTGTCGATACCTGGAGTGAGTCCTTCCGATCCGTAGCAAGAGAAATCGGCGAAACCGACATCGTCGAGCACCACCATGACGATATTCGGTCGACGCTGCAGGTTGCGAGGTTGCCACTGGTCCACCGGTACGGTGCTGGCACTGAGAGCAGACTGGGGAACAAAAGGTACCGTGCTGACCGCCCCCAATGCAGTGGACAGGCGCAGAAAACGACGACGACTCAGCACGATGACTCTCCCGGATGCGTTCTTCTCCCCCCGACGCTACTTGAGCTGCGAACACAAACGCAAGAGAAAACGGGATGGTGCCAGCGCGACACCACCCCGCGTCGACTATCGCCGGTTGCGTACCTTACAGCGACCGGTGTAGGTCGCAAGACCATTGCCTTCGGGAGTAAATCCAGTGCCGACGATATCGAGTTCGCACTTGATTCGCGGTCCGGCAATCCGGTCGGTCAGGAATGCCTTTCCGAAAGTGGCGCCGGTATTCAGGTCGACCTCAAATCGGAACTCATCATCAAAAATGACCACCAGTTCCGACCCAAGGATGGTGCCGGAGAAGACCTGACGTCCCTGGTTGACGAGCGTACCTGCGACGAAGTCAAACTCCGATACGGGTTGATAAAGGACGCGACCTACGAGGTCGCCGGCCAGGTCAATCGATTCAGAGCTCGTTTGCGTTTTTCCGGTGGCGGTGAGTTCCTCTGAGTGAACGATGACGTTGTCAAAGTAGTGAATGGCGGTGCCCGACACCGGTACCCACTGCCATCCGCGCTGCTTCCGACTTTTTTCGTCGCCAGCGATAGCAGCCGATGTAATGCAGGCGGTCAGTAGTGCGCCGAGCATGATCACGAAGATTTTTCTGTACATTTTTCGCTCCTTTTGAGTGTTTGAATCGACCTCGTTGTCGATGAGTGCAGTGTCGATTCCCGGCCTGCAACCTCTCAATACGCACGTCGAGCCATGGCCTGCCTTGGCCCGCTTTGGCCCACTCTTTCCGGGTATCATCGCGACATGGGATCATCAGCAAAGCCGGAAGCCATTCGCTCCTGGAAAGCAATCGCCGCCTATTTGGGCTGTAGCGTGCGTTCGGCTCGGCGATGGGAAGCCGACGAGGCATTGCCTGTGCATCGGCATATGCACAAGTCGCAGGGCACTGTGTATGCCTATCCGGACGAGTTGGATGCGTGGCGTACGCGCGGCGAGGCGCAGGTCGACTTTCCTGACAAGGTGCAGTCGTCGCCGAGTCACGATCGGTCTATCGCTGTCCTGCCGTTTCGCTACGTGGGGCCCGACAGCGCGAACGTCTACATTGCTGACGGTTGTACCGAAGAGGTCATCAATGGCCTTACGAAGATTCGAGCGCTGCGAGTGATTTCGCGAACTTCATCGATGGTGCTAAAGGACACGCAAAAGGATGCACGTACGCTTGCGAAGACGTTGCGCGTTCGGTTTCTCCTCGAAGGGACGGTCCGGCAGCATACCTCGCAGCTGCGAGTCTCGGCACGGCTTATCGACCCCACAACGGACGAAGGTGTTTGGGCCGAGCAATACGACGGACCGGTCGAAACCGTGTTTTCGATCCAGGAGCGCATCGCCCGGGATGTTGCGGCCGCGTTGCACTTGCGATTGACCGTCGATGACGAACGTAGGCTCGCACATCGGGGCGTTGAGGATGTGCTCGCCTGGCGTTATGCGTTGCAAGCCCGACAAGAATCACTGCGTTGGCGACCAGACGCAATTCAGCAGGCAATTGCGCTACTCGACCTCGCGATAAAACAAGCCGGTGAACAGCCGGCGTTACTGACAGCACTCGGAAGAACCTGGTTGCAGTTTCGCGAGGCTGGCATCGACACGTCATCTCTACCCATTGAGAAAGCTCGTACTTGCGCCGAGCGTATTCGCGAGCAGATCGCAGATGCGGTGGAGTGGCGCCAGCTCGAAGGCTGGATTCAATACGCGACGGGAAACATAAGAGCGGCCGTTGCGCAGCTGAATCGTGTGCTTCGTGAAACGCCCAACGATCCGGACACGCTCGGTCTGTTGGCTAACTGCTATCTCATTTCGGGACGTGTTGTGCTTGCACGCCCGGTGATCGAACGTTTGCTGGCGATCGATCCGCTGACGCCACTGACTCGTTGCCTTCCTGGATGGGCCGATGCGTTGGAGGGAGATTTTGCGACAGCGGTTAAGGCGTACCAGGACATGTACGATGCGGATCCCGGCAATCCACTGGGTCGATTGTTCTTGTTGTGGATCCTCGCGTCTTCCGGGAACATAGACCGTGCTCTGGAGCTCGCAAGCAATTTCCCCGAGAGTCCGGATAACCATTTGCCGCAACAGGTAGCCCGTATCTTCCATGCCGGGCTATCCGGTGCGCCACTGCCCGACGGACAGGTGTTGCTGGACAACGCATCGGCAATCGCCGCGAGCAGCGACATGTACCCAAGACTGATCTCACAGGCTTACGCGCTTGCTGGTGATGCTGAATTGTCGGCACACTGGATGTCGTTGGCCTTAGAGCGTGGCTTTATCAACTATCCTTATCTTGCGCAGCATGACCCATTGTTGGTGCGGGTGCGACAAACCGAATCGTTCCAGGCATTGCTCTCACGAGTACGGACAAGATGGCAGAATTTCGATGACGTGGAGTAGCACTCAATGAAGATCGGTGCGACGGGCTGGGCGTTCTGGGTGATGTACTTCGCGTTCACAACGACGTTGTGGATATTCGATGCTCCGGCGTCTGCACTCGATTTTTCGGGATCACTCGGTGGGTTGAAGGCACTGGTGTGGTTGGCGCTGATTGCGTTTCTTGTTTACAGCTTCTTCTGCACCACCCAGGAGAATCTGTTTCGCAGTGTTCGTTCAATAGCGCAACTTCATTGGGGCCGACAGATTGGAATCGATCTCTACCTTGGCTTGTTCATTGGGTTGATCCTGATCTATCTCAATCAGGGGGCATTGGCGGTTGCGATCTGGTTGGTGCCGACGCTGATTTACGCCAATCAGATCATCCTGTTTTATATGGCGATGCACTTTGACGAGATCGCAGCACGATTTATGACGCTCTAGAACTCAATCGACACCATGCGCCGCGCAGAGAAAGCAGAACGAATTGTTGAGATCCTCGAGAACTTGTACCCGGAAACTCCGGTACCGCTGGATCACACCGACACATTTACGTTACTTATCGCCGTGCTGCTGTCAGCACAGACGACCGACAAGAAAGTGAACGAAGTGACGCCGGCTTTGTTTGCGCGAGGCCCGGACCCGTTCGCGATGGCCGAGGTGCCGACCGATGAGATTCTGAAACTGATTCGACAGTTGGGGTTGGCGCCGCAGAAGGCGAAGAACATCAAGAAACTCTCGCAAATGCTCGTGGCGGACGGGGGGAAGGTACCTGAGACTTTCGAGGGGCTGGAAGCACTACCTGGGGTCGGTCACAAGACGGCGGCTGTGGTCATGTCCCAGGCTTTTGGTGTTCCAGCGTTCCCGGTAGATACACACATTCACCGGTTAGCTGCCCGATGGGGCTTGTCGGACGGTTCGAATGTCGTTAAGACTGAGCGTGATCTCAAGCAGGTCTTCGATCGTGATCTCTGGAACAAACTGCATCTGCAGATCATTTTTTTCGGGCGCGAGTATTGCCCGGCGCGGTTCCATGACTTGGAAACCTGCCCTATCTGTTCATTCGCCGCGACGAAGAAGCGGATGCGAGAGGAAGCGAGAGAAAATCTGCGTCTGCGGACAAGTCGCGGCAAGAAAGGCTAAAAAAAACCCGGCGACGCTTTCGCGAACCGGGTTTATTAATTTGACGGCTGAACCAATCAGTCGTCGTGATGGTGGTGGTGACCCTCATCAGCCGAAGCCATCATGTGGTGATGCTCATGCTCATCGGCATGACCATCGTCGCCATGGTGATGTTCATGCTCGTTTGCGTGTCCATCATTCCCATGATGATGTTCATGTTCGTTAGCATGTCCATCGTTGCCATGGTGATGCTCATGCTCATTCGCATGACCGTCGTCGCCGTGGTGATGTTCGTGCTCGCTGACATGGTTGTCAGCAACCAGTGTGGTCTCCGAACAGCCTCCGGCCAACAATGCGAACGCGGTTAACGCGCCGGCCAGCGCTACTCTCTTCTTCATTTGCCCCAACCCGTCTCTGTAATAAATCTGAAACAAAAGTAGTTTGAGAAATTCGAAGTGTCAATTCGGATTTACATTATGACCAAAGGCGTCACAGATGGATTAACTGGCCTTTTTCCAGTCGAACGCGGTAAATGGTGCGTCAACCGGTGTTTCGGCAAGATGGTTGGTGTAGTTCGACATCACCTTCTGCGCGATCCCGAGCACGATTTCGAGAACCTGTCGCTGAGTAAAGCCCGCGGCAAGGAACGCCTCTACGGTCGACGAGTCCACTGCACCACGCTCTCGCACCATAGCGAGTGTGAACGTACGCAAGGCTTCGAGCCGCGCATTCGGTAACGGTGTCTCGTTGCGCAGCGCATCCGAAATCTGATCACTGACGCCCATGCTCTTGGCGATGGCCGTATGTGCCGGTACGCAGTAGTGGCAGTTATGCTCGACGTTGATGGACTGCCAGACGACCGTCAGCTCGTCCTTGTCAAAGCTCGACGCAGCGAACAGCGCATGCGCTTGTTGATAAGCGGCTAGCAGACCGGGCGCCTCCGCCATGACGGCGTGAAGGCCAGGAATCATGCCAAACGCTTTTTGAGATGCAGCCAGCAGTGGTTTGCTGTCGTCAGGTGCCGAGTCTTCGGTGTGCAGAGTAAACTGTGTCATGTTCGTTGCTCCAGGTTTGTGGACATCAGTGCTGCAAAGACCGACGAACGTCGTTTCTTATTTCATTGACAGAATCTATCGATGGCATCTTCCAGATTTGAAAGCATGATCCGCAGGATCAACTGGTATCCACCGTTCCTCGGGATGGGAATCAAGGTGGTCGACTGGAGTCCAGAATTCACCCGGTTTGATGTAGAGCTTCGAGAGAAGTGGTACACGCGAAATCTATTCGGCACACACTTCGGTGGGTCGCTTTATACAATGACGGATCCGTTCTACGTATTCATCGTCACCCTGAATTTGGGGCGGGACTACATCGTCTGGGACAAGTCAGCGGAAATCGAATTTCTGAAACCAGCCAAGGGCACCGTACGTGCGGTGTTTGAGATACCGAGCGAAACGCTGGATCGTATGCGGGCAGAAGTGAATGAAATAGGAAAGCAAGACTACGTATTCGAGACGGACCTTCGCGACCCTGAAGATGTAGTGGTCGCGAGGGTGCGCAAGACGGTCTACGTGCGTCGAAAGCGACGCTAGCGGCGCTCCCTGAGCCGGCAGAAAAAACCACCCTGTCCATTGCAATTGATAATCATTTTCATTTAATCTCTCGCGAGGAATGGAAATCGGTAACTCTTTCGCGATGGTTTCTAGCGTCAGTATGGTCTATGCGGCTTGTGTCGCGTTGTTTGAGGCGAACCCAAAAAGGGCAACGACGTTTTGGGCGAGTGACAAGCGACCAGCGACCGCCCGTGTCGCAGCGGTGGGGCTTCTACTGTGCGCGCTGGTGTTGTTGACCATCTCGGTTGGCTTCGAGCTAGCCGTTCCGACACTGATAGTGATGTTGGCATTCTCTGGAATTGCTTGTGTCCTGATCGCCGAGTTTCGGCCGGGTTATCTCTTCTCCAGCGCGATCGCATTGCTCATTCTGGGCATCATCTTGCCCATCGTGAGTCTGGGTTTCGCATCATGAAATGGGCGATCATTGCCATCGTATTCCTGGGGTTAGCCGTCGCGACCTGGCGCAGGCCGCGTCTCACTTCGACGATTCTCTGGTCGCTGACCGCCACAGTGTTTTCTACATCCGCTTTAATTCTGATGATGCCGACCGACCTCAAACAGACCTTGCTGTGGGTGTCTGTGGCGATTCCTCTGATTTGGCTTGGGTGCATGTTCTGGTCCCACTGGGACCGTCGGCCGTATCGACCGGCATTGTCACTCCTGACGGTGACCATCATTGGGGTGGTGTTAGTGGTCCAATTGCCGAGCCCAGTAGGAGCGTGACCACAAATGAATAGGGATCGACGCGTTCGAATCTACGATGCCCACTCCTGGACCGGCATCAGTCTCGGCATCTTTCTTTTTGTGGTGTGTTTCACCGGCTCTCTCGCGCTTTTTGACCACGAAATCCAGAGCTGGGAAGACCCTGCAAGGCGCCTGGCTGTCCCTGCGCAGACTATCGACCTTCACCCGCTCGTTGAAGACTGGGTCGACACCATGCCTGCGGGCGGCGAGGTAGCTTTCCTCGGCGTTTACTATCCCACGAAATTTGAGCCTTACTTTCACAGCATCATGAATTTTCGCTCTGCGGATGGCGACGTAGAGCAACTGAGTCGAAAATGGAACGCGGCTACTGGTGAGCCACTACCCGATCGAGGCGACGGCCTGTCGACCTGGCTGCTCGATTTCCACCGCGATCTTATGTGGCCTGACGCCTTGGGCGGCAGACAAATCGGGCGGGGTTTGGTCGGTATAGCGGGAGTCATCATGCTGCTCTCGATCGTTACCGGCGTGCTGACGCACCGCAAGATTCTAAAAGAGGCTTTTGTATTCCGACGGAAGAAATCAGTGCGTGTGAAATGGAAGGACGCGCATAACTTCTTAGGTATTTGGAGTCTGCCGTTCTCTACGGTGATCGCGTTTACCGGCGCGTGGCTCGGCATCGTTGCATTGCTGCTACCAATAACAGGTCTATTAGTATTTAAGGGTGACGTTGAGGCGGTGGCTGCAGCTGTCGGCGAGGGCGCCAATGCGCCTGCCGGGATTGTTGCACCAATGCTGAATCTGGACGATGTTGGTCGACGCCAGCATTCACAGAGTGGCGAACTACCGTTGTTTGTCAGCATTCAAAACTGGGGCTATTCAGATGCTACTTATACGCTTCAATACAAGCCCGACACCGAGCTGATGTATTACGAAGCCGAGCGTCTGCATGGCGTTACTGGCGAACCGTTACCCCTTACTGGAGTTCTTGAGCCGTCTGCCGCGACGCGTGTCATCGCCGCAATGTCGCCGCTTCACTATGCAACCTACGGTGGCTTTATCCTAAAGCTGCTCTACTTCGCGCTCGGAATCGGCATGGCTAGTATGGTTGCGCTCGGCAACATGGTTTGGATCGAGCGACGAGCTAACAGCTCCGAAGGGCGTCAGTCCCAGGCTTTCTATGCTCGCCTCTCTCGCTTCACCGCTGGCGCTTGCCTCGGAGTCGTTGTCGCGTCGCCCGCCATCTTCTACGTCGATTTGTTCTATTCAGGAGACGAAGCCAACCGCATTTATGCGATTGGACAAGCCTATTTTGCGGTCTGGGCGCTGGTGCTGACTGTTTCTTTGGCGGTCAGAAACACGTATTCGGTGGTGCGACGATTACTGCAGCTAACCGGGCTGCTCTTGGTCGGGTTGCCCCCCGTCTCTTGGGCACTCATGGAGCAGATGCCTTGGGCGTTGCTACGAAATGGCCATGCGGCCGCCCCCTCAGTTGATGGATTTATCTTTGTACTCGGCACCATTTGCTTGCTTGTATCCAGCCGCCTGCCGAAAGGCCGCTCGCTCCGGGACACAGAGCGCCGGTCGCGTTCGACCGCGGTATCCGATCCTGTAGGGAATCCCGCAGCACTCTAGTCGAGTCTCAAAAACGACAAGTCATCGTCGAACAAATAGTAAATAAGAATCATTTGTATTATCATTTTCGAAAAGCAAAGATCTGCTTTAGCTGCTGATTGCTAGGGCGTATCAAAAAAACCTGGGGATTTTTATGAAACAGCAGCATCCACTTTCCGTGAGGCTGATTACGCTGAGCGCAGCGCTCGCCATCTCGGCGACCGCCGCCGTTGCACAAGAAACCGGCGACGATCGCGAGCTCGACGAGATTATCGTGACTGGCGAGAAATTCGGTCGCACGATTAATGAAACCACGACGAGTGTGGCTGTCCTCACAGGCAGCGACCTCGAATCGCGCAGCGTCGAAGACCTATACGATGCCATCCTGCGCACACCCAACGTTTCGCAGAGTTTCGGCGAGAAGGGTTTTACGATCCGAGGCGTCGATCAGCGCCTGGGCGCTGGTAGCGGACTGTTGATCAACACGATCGTTGACGGTGCGTCGCTCCCCAACAATCAGTCCACGTTCTTCGGGCCCTACTCTGCGTGGGATCTCGGTCAGGTCGAGGTCCTGCGAGGTCCGCAAGGTACGGTGCAAGGCCGTAATGCGATCGGCGGAGCCATTATCATCAACTCCGCGGATCCGATATTGAATCAATGGTCCGGCAAGGTTCGAGGTTCGTATGCTGAGCTCAACAGTTATCAGGCCGCTGCCGCTATCAACGTGCCAGTGCTCGAAGACAGACTCGCACTGAGATTCTCTGTTGACCAGCGGGAGTCCGATGGTTGGGTGGACAACCCGACCCGAAACGAAGACTACGATGCCCGCAGTGCCTTGACCGTTCGAGGAAAGGCGCTGTTCCAGGTCAACGACCGGCTGAGCGCAAAGTTCACGTCGAGTTTCACCGATAGTAGTGGTGGTGAAGATCTCGTTGATCTCGCTTTGTTCCCTGATGAGCGAATTAATCTTTCCAACCTCGCCGCCGAGGAGGGTTCAGAACACCGCATCAACACATTGGAGTTGAACTGGGATGCGAGCGACGCGATCGCAGTGACTTCGCTCACGACGTTTTATCAGCACGATTACGTTCGCCTCGAGGACATCGACAATTCACCGTTAGACCTCGGCAATATCGACCGAGTCCAGGACGACAGTAGCTTTGTGCAGGAAATTCGAGCCACGATCGATACGGATGGACCGTGGCGTGCGCTCGTCGGTGTCTACTACGGCGAATTTGACAACAGCAGCTCAGATACGATTACCGTACCCACAGCTTTCCTCTCCCCACTATTACCGCCGGGCCTCATTTTTCAGGATAGAAACTTCTCGACGGTCGAGGAGAACGTTGCAGTTTTTGGTGAAGTCGAATTCGATGTGACCGATGACGTAACCCTGATTACCGGTTTGCGTTACGACAACGAGTCTCGAGACTTTCAAACACTCTCGACAACGAGCACTGATAACCCGGCGGCCGAGGGCTTCTTGCCACCCGACGAGCTCATTGTTAACGACACCAGTTTCGATGCGCTGCTACCTAAAGTGGGTATTCGCTACGGCGTATCAGAAGATACGACGCTCGGCTTCGTGGTCCAGCGCGCTTATCGCGCCGGCGGTACCGGAGTCGCGTTGGTGAGTGGCGAAGTCAGCGAGTTCGATCCGGAATACACATGGACTTATGAGGCATCCGCTCGCTCATCTTTTGCTGACGGCACAATCCGCCTGGAGACGAATGTTTTCTACACGGACTGGGAGGATCAAATCGTCACTCAGATCACGCCGTTTGGGCGAGAGAGTGGTATCCCGATCGACACGTTGCCGGTCAACGCGGGTGCGTCAGAGCTCTACGGTTTCGAGTTGTCGGTTGACGCGACTGTCACCAATAACTTGTCCCTGTACGGGTCAGTTGGAGTAGTCGAGACGGAATACACAGACTTTGTGACCGCTACCACCGAGCTGACGGGCAACGAATTCAATAACGCTTCTCCCGTCACCGCTTCGGTTGGGATGAGTTGGCGGAACGAGGCGGGCTTTAGCGTATCGGCCGACGTCAATTATCGCGACGAGTACTTTTCCGTGAGTGACAACGACCCGGCGCGCGCGACGTTCGTTGACATTACCAACGACACAGGCACAGTCATCGGGCAACGCGAAGTGTGCGCGGCCTCTCCCTGTAATGATCCGCGTACGATTGTGGATGCATCCATAGTCGCCAACATGAAGGCGGGATACACAAGCGATGACTGGTCCGTCTTCCTGTTCGCACGGAACTTGTTTGACGAGGAATACCTCACCCAGAGAAACGCACCAGGCGGCTTCTTGCCGACGCCTCAAGGTCGCACGGCCGAACCGCGTGTAGTGGGTATCGAATTCAACCTTGCCTTCGGCGAGTAGTCCCGAGCCGCTACGGCTAAGACTAGCTCCCGGTCGGTGACGGCGCGTCGACGAAGGCGCGCTCGATCACAAAGTCGCCGGGCACACCTTGTGACGGCGACCCATTGAAGCCGAGTTTCTCCAGCGCGGCTTCCGTGTCACGCAGCATTGCCATACTGCCGCAGATCATGGCCCGGTCGGTCGCGGGGTCCAGATCACCGATATCCATATCGCGGCAGAGTTTGCCCGATAACATGAGCTCGGGGATCCGCCCGGAAGTCGGAAAAGGCTCACGGGTCACGGTTGGGTAGTACATCAGCTGGTTAGCCGCATATTCACCGAGATACTCGTGCTCGGGCAGTTCTTTCTCAATGAACTCGCGATAGGCCAGGTCGTTCACGCGACGCACACCGTGGACCACAATGACCTTTTCGAATCGCTCGTAGGTTTCAGGGTCCTGAATCACACTAATGAACGGCGCGAGGCCGGTGCCGGTTGCGAACAGGAATAACCGCTTGCCCGGTTTCAGGTCATCGAGCACGAGCGTGCCCACCGGTTTCGAACTCATGATGATCTCGTCACCGACTTCGATGTGTTGGAGCTTCGAGGTCAGAGCGCCGTCCTCGACCTTGATGCTAAAGAACTCGAGGTGCTCTTCATGGTTGGGGCTTGCGATGCTGTATGCACGCATGATCGGTTTTTTTTCCGCCGGCAGGCCGATCATGATGAATTGACCGTTCTTGAAGCGGAACCCGGTATCGCGAGTCGTGCGAAAGCTGAACAGCTTGTCGTTCCAGTGTTGGGTCGCGAGCACTTTCTCGCTGCGGAATGCGGGCATTTTGGTCTCCTTTCCCCGAGCGTTGCCCCCTGCGGATGCGCATCGTAACAGGCTGAGCGCACAGTCTCTATGACCTGCGGTTCGTCCCGACTGTGAATGAATTCGCAGTCAAATCACTCTTCAGATCAGTCGGTGATCCGGGTGTGTTCAGGGCGCAACGGCTCGCGAACACCACAGAAATACTGCGTTGTATTGCCGCAACACATCGGGAAATCTGCTTGCATTCGAAGTACAAGCCGATGCAAACTCGCAGTCGAGGGGTCGGTCCGCGCTTGGGCCGCGAAAAAGATGTTCTCGTAGTCAGGGGGAAAACATGACCAGGAATCGACTCGCGTTCGCGGTTCGCACGGCGATCGGGGCGGCAGCGCTCACGACGCTCGCACCATTGGCGCACGCGCAACTTGAAGAAATCGTAGTAACGGCGGAGCGTCGCGAAGAAAGCCTGCAGGACGTCAGTCTCTCGGTTAGCGCGTTCTCTGAAGAGCAACTCGAACTGGGCGGCATCGACGACGTATCGCGTCTGGAATTGCTGGTGCCCGGTCTGAACTATGCGTTCGTGGGTAACGACGCCAAGTTCAACGTTCGTGGCGCCAACTCATCTAACACGTTTGGTGATAACAGCTCCATCGTGGGTGCGTTTGTTGACGGCATCTACATGACGCGCGCCTCTCAGCAGACACGCGCCTTCTTCGACGTGCAGAGCGTCGAATTCCTGCGTGGACCACAGGGCACGCTCTATGGTCGCAACACGTTCGCGGGCGCCTTGAACATCTACACGGCCTCTGCGGATACGACGGAAACGACAGGGTTCGTTGAAGTCAGCCGCCAGGCCTTTGATCGCACGCGAGCCGAAGGTCATATCAACCTGCCACTAAGTGACACTTTCGCGGTTCGCGTTGCGGGCTTCTCGGATAAGAGCGACGGTTACATCGTTAATGATGCCGGTCCGGATTTGGGTGCGCAAGACGACAAAGGCTGGCGTTTATCAGCCACGTGGTTACCGAATGACAGCGCAGAGGTCATCTTCCGCTACCAACAGGTCACTGAGGACGGCAACGAAGCCGGTTTGTTTGGCTACACATTCCTTTGCCGGAACGTCACACCCGACGGTCTGACCGATCCGTTCGGTACCGAGCGAGATTGTGCAAACCCGGTACGCGGCTCCGGTGCTCGGGGTACCGCAGCGAATGGCCCCGGTGGCGATCCCTACCGGATCAGTCAGGACTATGTTCGTCCGGTCGATCTGGAGGACGAGTGGATTTCGCTTGAGATCAATTACGACTTTGACGCGTTCAGCGTGAAATCGATCACTGCGGTGAACGACTACACCAACGACATTAACTTCGATTTCGACTTCAGCCCAACGCCACACTCAAACGGTGGTTACCTTGAAGAGTCGGAAGCGTTCACCCAGGAAATCCAGATTTCCTCGAACGGCGATGGTCGTCTGAGCTGGACTGCCGGTTTGTACTACTCGGATGTGACCGACTTCTCGAGTTTCTACATCTACAACCAGACCGTTCGTGACGATTCGACGAGACCGGAGATCACCGTGCCGCAGGGCACCTTCACCGGGTTGTTCGGTACCGATATCGTGAGCGATGCGACCAACATCAACGGCTTGTTTGCCAACGCGGTCCAAATCGATACCGAGTACTTTGGTGTCTTCGCTCAAGGTGAATACGAGATCAACGATCGGACTCGCCTGATCGGTGGTCTTCGTTACAACGATGAAACCAAGGAAGCGACCTGCGGTGGTTCGAACTTCACCGGCGACACCAACGGTGACGGAACAGTTGACCGTGTTGTGAATGTGATTCCAGGCTTCGAAACGATGCCGACAATCCTGCCGGATAACGCGATCAACCTGTTCACGTTCAACTGTGGTGCATCCGACGCGGTCACCAGTGCCAACACACTGGACGGCACCGATCGTCAGCCAGAATTCGACAACGTCACATGGCGTGCGGGTGTCGAGTACGACCTGAACGACGAAACGATGTTGTACTTGTCTGGTTCGACGGGCTACCTGTCGGGTTCATCCAGCGTCAACACGACAACGGATGAGCAGGAATCGCAGGTGATCGAGCTTGGTTTCCGTTCGTTGATCCTCGACAGCACACTGCAGTTCAACGGTGCGATTCACTTTACCGAGTACACCAACCTGCTAACGCAGCGCCAGCGGCCATTGCCTGGCGGTCTTGTCGATACGTTCTCCGATAACGGTGGTGATATCGAAGCGTTTGGTATTGAGTTGGACGCAGTCTGGTTACCGATGGACGGCTTGGTCATTACCGGTCAGTTGGCCTACCTCGATTCTGAGTTCGGCACCTTCGGTCAGCAAAACCCCTACCAGCTTTTGAATGGCGAGGTGGTTTCGTTCATCGACGTATCTGGCGAGCAGACACCTTGGTCGCCTGAGCTGACGTTGGGTGGTAGCGCGTCTTACACCTACGATCTCGGCGACAGCGGCACGCTGACACCGTACATCCAGACGTATTACTCGGACGGCTACAACACGTCTAACCTCTTGGCGATCGATCCGTCACACGATCAGGACTCCTACACGAAGACGGACATCCGTCTGTTGTGGCGTTCAGCTGACGATCGCTATACGGTCGAAGGGTTTATCGAGAACCTCGAGGACGAAGCGGTACTGGCACGCGGCAACAACAACGGCGATGACATCGTTCAGACGTCATACCTGTATCCGCGCAACTTCGGCGTGAAGTTCTCCGCCAACTTCTGATGGCGCATCGCCACTCAGGAAAGGGGGCCGCTTGGCCCCCTTTTTTTTCGCGACTTCGATTGCGGTTGGTGACGACGCTGATCATTGCAGGAGCGGCTTCATGCACAGGCAGTCCTGTGCCTTCGGATCGTGCCGTGCTGGCCGATTTCTATTTCGGCACCGAACTAACGGAAGCACCACCGCACTACGAAACTGAGCATTTCACGGCGTCACTGGTCCGATACGAACATGACGGACGTACGCTGTATGCGTTGATCGCGCGGCCACGTTCGACGATGCCTGAGGGCGGATTCCCCGTGCTCGTTGCCATGCATGGATTTGTCCCGGAGCCTCCGCGCTATGGCGTCTCTGCTGACGGGCAAACCAAGCGACCCGGCGACTATTACCGCGACATTCCAGATCTCTTCGCTGCACGAGGGTTCATGGTCGTGATGCCCGACTATCGTGGACACAACATCTCTGACGGCGTTGCTAACCAGGCGCCTGATATTTACGACGATATAGCCGCGTATGCAGACGACGTGACTGCGCTGGTCTCAGGCCTGAGTCAACTTGATGGGGCAGACATGAACCGCGTTGCCTTCTGGGGTCACTCGATGGGTGGACCGGTCGCTTATCGTGCGTTGCACTCAACGAATATCGTGATTCGTGCGATTGCGCTTTGGTCACCGATGCAAATTCGCGACGACGTTATCAGCAACCCGAACTTCCCAACGCCAGTCCAGCTGCAACATGGTCGTGACGACCCGGTGACGCCGTTCGCAAATAGTGATGGCTTTGCAAAAGCGCTCCGCGAAGCCTCGATCCCGGTAACGGTCTACCCTTGGGATACGAATGCACACCTTTTTGGCGCTGACGACCGGGAGGTCGCAGCAAATCGGGACGTCGAGTTCTTTCAACAACAATTCAAGGAAATCTCGCCATGACCGTGCGGGCCGCGAAACAGCGATTTCTCGATTACCGAAAAATGCTCTATGACCTTGAGCCGGATACGCTCGCCCACGGTCTCGACGCGTTCTACACGAAGGACGCCAACATACGGTTGCCCCACCCATTGGGCGATGTGGTTGGCGCTACCGCTCTGCACAAAATCGGCTACGAACCACTGCTTGAAGCGATCCCCGATCTGGAGCGTCGGGATTACATCTCGGTAGGTGGGATGAACGATGAGACTGTCTGGATCGGTACGGGTGGCTACTACACGGGTGTATTCGAGCGCCCTTTTCTCGACATCCCACCGACGCGGCATGTTGTCTCCATGCGTTACATGGAGTTCTTCGCATTTGACGGCGAGCGTATCAAGACCGCGCGTCTGCTTTGGGACATCCCCGCGCTGATGATGCAAGCCGATGCCTGGCCGATGTCCCCGTCACTAGGCGTCGAATGGCATGTGCCCGGTCCTGCGACTCTCGATGGTGTGATCAATACCGAGTCCGACGAAGCGCAGAGTGCCGCCAGTCTGCAGCTGGTGGAGGATATGGTCGCCGGGCTAGAGCGCTTCGGTGAGGGCGGCGCCGAGGCGATGAACCTCAAACAATTCTGGCATCCCAAAATGAATTGGTACGGCCCTGCAGGGATCGGCAGCATGCGGCGTCTCTCCGGGTTCAGGAACTGGCACCAGATCCCATTTCTGAGCGGCATACCTGATCGTTCCGCGAACACCGACGACGGTAACTATGACTGCTATTTCGGCGACGGCGACTACGTCGCGTTTTGCGGTTGGCCGGCGATCGACGCAACGGTCACCGGTGATGGCTGGATGGGGATCGCTCCTAGTGGCAAGAGACTGAAAGTGACCAGCCTCGATTTCTGGCGTTGCGAGAATGGCGTGTTACGCGAGAACTGGGTCTTGATCGACGTCCTCGATATCTGGCACCAGCTCGGTGTGGATGTGTTGCGACGTATGCGCGAGACGACGTTTGCGCGCCAACCGCTCGATTTTCAACCCTGAGGGAAAGACAACAATGAAAGGATCACGTCCGACTCAGGCGGAACTGACCGCCAATAACGACCTTAGCAAGAGTGACGAGACGCTCTCGGTCATCGACAACATGGTCGATGGACTTAACGACCACGACATCGACAACATGGGGCGGTTTTTTTCCGAATCCTTTCGTTGGATGGGCAACGCCGGTTGTGGGTTCAAACAAGGCCTGAAGGAGTTCCAGGACAACTGGCAAAGGCCGTTTCAGGCGGCGTTCTCCGACAAGGTGTGTGTCGACGAGGCGCGCATCGTCCAGGGCGAGTGGTGTGCTGCGTTCGGCCACCAGACGGCGGTGCACTCAGGAGAATTCATGGGGATTGCACCCACCGGGAAACGCGTAGAGATTCGCTACATGGATTTCTGGAAAGTTGTCGACGGCAAAATTATCGACAACTGGGTGATGGTCGATTTCCCCTACGTGATGCGCCAACTAGGTGTGGACCCGTTCAACGGCCATGGCTGGGAGAAAAATGATTCCGGCTCGTGGCCGAATCGACAAGTCTAGTCAGAGCGTAGTCTGAAAACGCCCGGTGAGATGTCGTAGCCGGGCGAACACATCGACACCCATCTGACGCAGGATGTCGATGATGTCGATCGGCACCCAGTTCTCCGCGAGTTTTCCATCCTCACAACGATAGAAGTCCATCACCCGCATGCCAATGAATTTGCCGGTCGGCGGCATACCCATCCAGTTGCCACCCGTATGCGTTGCTCGCACGCTGGGCCAACCGCCTGTCACCGAAAACGCGCCGTCTCCCATTCTCACGTAATGGTCGCCGCCACGCCGGTCTGGGAAAGCGAGTAAGAATGGAATCTGGTGATGCGCACGAAATTCCGTCATGCCGTGCGTAACGCCGATTCCTGCCGGTCCGTACCAACCAAAGCCGTCAGCCCAGTAGCTGTTGTGCGGCATGCTGTCGAGGGAATCGCCGTCAAACTCGCCAAGGGCGTTTTGCATGGCAAGTGTGACGTCCAGGGTCTGCTGCCCGGTTTCAAGGTCGACACTATCAGTGGCCGGTGCCGCCTTCGGTTCAGGCCAGACGACCTCGCGCCCGGTGCTGGGTGCTAACGGCCAGCATCCGACTTGTCGCATCAGGTCGAGCAGATCGACCAGGATCCACGAGTGGCTGATTCGCGCAGCTTCGACCGAGTGCACTTCACAGTAGCGCAATTGGATCGACTCTCCGCCAGCAGGAATATCGAATAAGTCACGAGCCAGGGTGCCATTCAGCGTGCCGTGAATCGCGACCATTTCCCGTGACTGGTACTCGCCGGACACGATGATTCGGTCCTGGCGCGATGCGTTGTCGATAGCACCCAATAGCGGCTGCCAGAGCGATTCGTAGATCTCGGTCACTCCGGACAGGTGATCGACAGGGCAGAACGCAAATGTTGTCGCGTCAGAGTGATAAAGGGCGTCAATCCGCTCCAGGCGGTCCTCGGCAGGGCTCTCAACGATAGCGCGCAGCCCCATCGAGACTGCGCGCTTGTTTTCGCTGAATCGCTCCGCCCGTGCGGCGTCGGACATCAGGCGGCTGCATCCTTCTTATAGCGACGCACGCGCAAGTCGGCTTGTGCCTTGTGCCCCGCAAATCCTTCGAGCGCACATAGTCGAGAACAGTACTCCCCGATCATGGCGGTCGCGTCGGGAGACACCTTCTGGTAGGTGCAGGTCTTGATGAACTTGCCGACCCAGAGTCCACCGGTGTAGCGCGCTGCCAGCTTGGTCGGCAGCGTATGGTTGGTGCCAATGACCTTGTCGCCGTAAGACACGTTGGTTTCCTTACCGAGGAACAGCGCGCCGTAGTTGGTCATATTGTTGAGGAAGTAATCCGGATCGCGGGTCATGACCTGAACGTGCTCACTCGCAATGCGATCGGCTTCTTCGAGCATCTCCTCGTCGGTGTCACAGAGGATGATTTGACCATAGTCGCGCCACGCCGCACCGGCGACCTCCGCGGTCTCGAGTGTTTCGAGTTGCCGTTCGATTTCTTTTTGCGTGTCTTCCACCAGCTGGGCAGAAGTCGTTAACAGAATGGCCGGCGAGTTCACACCGTGCTCTGCCTGACCCAAAAGGTCAGTCGCAGCCATTTCACCGTCGCAGGTCTCGTCTGCGATGACCAGCGTTTCGGTGGGGCCCGCAAACAGATCGATCCCGACGCGGCCGTAGAGTTGCCGCTTAGCCTCGGCCACGAATGCATTGCCCGGTCCTACGATCATGTCGACGGGAGCCATTGTTTCGGTGCCAAGCGCCATCGCGCCGACTGCCTGAACGCCACCGAGGCAGTAGATCTCATCGGCGCCGGCCATGTGCATGGCGGCGACAATCGCATCGTGCGGTGCGCCCTGGTGCGGCGGTGCACACGCAACCACGCGATCAACGCCAGCAACCTTAGCGGTCAGCACGCTCATGTGGGCGCTCGCCACCATTGGATATTTGCCACCCGGCACATAGCAGCCAACGCTATTCACCGGAATGTTCTTGTGCCCGAGAATCACGCCAGGCAGTGTTTCTTCTTCAACGTCGCGCAGGGCGGCTTTCTGAATCTCGGCAAAGCGACGAATCTGCGTCTGGGCGAATTTGATGTCGTCGATGGTGCCCGCTGGCAGTCTCGCGATGCAGGCCTTGATCTGTTCATCGGTCAGGCGAAATTGCTCGGGTTCCCATTTATCGAACTTCTCCGAGAGCTCACGCACAGCAGCGTCGCCGCGCTCCTGGATGTCGGCAAGAATGCCTTCGACAGTCGTTTTGACTTTGGCATCGAAGTCGGCTGCGGTCTCCGCATTGATGCCCGATTTGATGGTCTTGATCACGTTGGTGCTTCCTGAAATTGAGACTAGTGTGTCATTAACGATGTGGAGTTACTCGATAGCGTCGCCGCCTCGAACCACAAAGAGGGTCGCGGCTTCAGAGCCACGGTTGGTCAGTTGTCGGTTGACGCCCGCCGGAACGGAAAGCGTGTCACCTGACTGAAAACGGATTCGGCCAGCAGGCAGCTCGACATCGATTTCGCCACGGAAACCCAGCAATACCTCTGGAGTATCGAAGCTGTAGGCGCTGCCTTCCGTACCTGGCTGCAGTTCGATGCAGCGCACATGAAATCCATGGGGCCAATTGAGTGGCGCAGGTCCAATCCCCTCGCCTGCCGCACCGATAATCGGGGCCTCATCGATCGTTCGCTCCGGAATTGAGCGGTAGGTGAGTGCTTCATGCCGGAGTACGCAACGTCTCAATTGGTCGTTATTGAGTCGATCCAGTTTGGCGACCTCGGCCGCACTGGTCGGGGTTTGCGGTTTCGTATGCGAGGGCATAGCTGTTCCGCCGCCACTGTCGTACAGGCTCCCGTCTTCCATGAGCACGAGGCCGTACTCTTCGGCCTGTTCAAAGACGTAAGGTGCCCACAGCACACGTCCCGGGTCGTCGCCACCGAGTACTGCGAACAGAAATCCAGAGTCATCGCCGACGTTCTCGAAGCCGCGAAACACGTGCGTCGGAATGGATATCGTGTCGCCCGCTTCCAGAATCACTTCCGCGTCCTCGGCGTTTTCGCCGAGCCTGAATGCCCATCGACCGCTGTGGACAATGAACACTTCCGCTGTTTCATGGCTGTGTTGCGAGTTGACGCATCCGGGCGGTTGTCGAGCGCCACCAATATTGAAACCGTGAGGCGTCCTGATGTGCACGTGCTGGTCAGGATTTTCAGCGACACCAGGTCCGATGATGGTGAAGTTTTCTTTGCGCTCGCTGCCGGGCGTACGGGTGTCGATGAACGCTGTCCGACAAGGCACAAGGTCGTCGTACCGCACGAGGTGTGCAGTTTCGAATGCGGAAATCGAGCCCACATCCCGCGTCGCTTGTACCATGGCAGCCCCCCGAGCTGAATCGCAGCAGGCGTCCACCGGCCTGCAATCAAGAATGTACTTCGAATTCAAGAATGCAGCAAGCGACTAAATGCTGATTTTCACTTGGGGAAAATGAAATTCAGGCGTCTATAATCAGACATAAGTGATGCAAATCTTGCATTCGAAGTACAACAGCACCACAGGCAATAGCATGGAACACGAACCGGGCGGTCAATACGGGGCCGACGACGACATTGTCGACTACATCCTCGGGATCACATACGAGATTTGGGAAGATGGTCAAATCGACCTGATCTCCTGTTATTACAGCGATGATTGCGCAGTCGACGCGCTCGACGGCACGTCAAACACGGGCCAGGTTGTCATCGATGGCACGCGGGCGATGTTGACGAGTTTTCCCGATCGCTCATTGCTCTGCGACAACATCATCGTCGGTCATTGGCCCGATGGCGTTGCCTACAGCTCGCACCGGCTCACGAGTCCGATGACCCATCTCGGCGATCATCCTTTTGCTGCAGCGACCGGCAAGAAGGTCATCATTTCCAATATTGCTGACTGCGTTGTTGAAGACGGAAGAATCGTTCGGGAATGGCTCGTCCGAGACCAGCTTTCGCTGGTGCGCCAGCTAGAGCTGCCAGCGGACGCAGCGGCCCGAGGCATCAAAGAGCGCTGGACAGAACAGCACCGGAGTTGGCTTGCCAGCGAGCACGGTGAGGTGCGCTACGGTGTCGCCAAAGTCCACGAGGAATCCCGTGACTCGACGCAACTCGCCGCAAGAGCGTTCGCCGGGCGCTGGCTCGATGCGTGTTGGGGTGGCGGCGATGATTCACGAAACACAGTCTTCGCCCCCTACGCCACGCTGTATCGTTCGCCAATCGAGCGCTACCACGGCCGCAGTCGCATCAACGCGCACTACGCGCGATGGCAGAGCGTGCTCGGCGACCCCAAATTCACACTCGACCATTGCTGCGCGCAACCGACGGGCAACGGCGGCGAGGACATCGCGGTGCGATGGCGCGTGGCAGGTACTCTCGCGCAGGACTTCGAGGGTGCCCCGGCGAATGGGCAGCCTGTCCTGATTCTGGGTGTTACGCATCTGCGGCAACACGCCGGGCGCGTTACGGCTGAGTGGACCGTATTCGATCAATTGGCTGTCCTCGCCCAGGTGATCTGATGGTGCGTCAGATCATCGATGCGCATCACCATTTATGGGATCTCAACGCCTGCGACTATCCCTGGCTTCAGGCTAAAGGCGTCAAACGATTCTTCGGCGATCCGACGCCTATTCAGAAGGACTACCAGGTCAGCGATTTTCGCAATGACGTCGCGCCCTGGCAGCTCCTCGGCTCTGTACATATTCAAGTTGGGGTGGCGACGGGTCAGGCTGTCGATGAGACCCGCTGGGTGCAACAGCAATCTGAGACGCATGGGCTGCCGAGTGCCATCGTCGCGTATTGCGAGCTCGAACGAGATGATCTGGAAGCGCAGCTCGCTGCCCATCAGCAATCATCGAAGCTGAGAGGCGCGCGTCAGATCGTCGGGCGTGCTGCGGCTGAGGATGCACGGACAGGTACCGGTGCGTTGCTGGCTAACGATCACTGGAAGGCCGGGCTCTCGGAGTTGGCGGCTCGGGGTTTGCGCTTCGATCTGCAACTGGTGCCCGACCAGTTGTATGCCGCCGCGCGGGTAATCAGCGACGTACCGGATTTGTCGGTGGCGCTGTGCCATGCCGGATCACCCTGGGATCAGAGTGAATACGGCCTCGCAGCTTGGCGCGATGGTCTCGTAGCGCTGGCGGCGCACCCGAAATCGGTCTGCAAGTTGTCCGGCTTCAGTATGTTCGATCCTGACTGGAGCGATGCCAGCATCGGTCGTTTGATCGAGACTTGTCTCGACGTGTTTGGTGTCGATCGGTGTATGTTCGGCTCCAACTTCCCTGTCGATAAGTTGCACCGCAGTTTCCGCGATATCTGGAGAAGCTACGAGAAAGTGGTGGGCGACCTCAGCGATAAGGAACAAGACAAGCTATTCCGCCGAAATGCTGCGTCGTTCTACTCGCTGGGTTTGAGCGATTGACGCGCGGTGTCGGCCAGCGCGTTGGCACCTTGCAGCAAGAATCCGTGGTCTGAGCCCAGCAGAAAGAAGCTCGCGCCCATCGCCCGCCAGTCGGGCAGTTCATCCAGACGCGGCGTAAACATACCGACTGTCTTGCCAGCGGCAGCAGCGGTCTTGCAGATCTGCGCCACGGTATCGATGACCGCTGCATCGCTCACCGGTTTGCCCATTGCGACGGCCAAATCCGCTCTTCCAATAAACAAAGCATCTACATCGGTATTGGCGATAGCCTCTACGTGATCCAACGCCGCGATGTCCTCGATTTGCACGATAAGCGTCGTCTGTCGAGCACTGTCCTCGCGGTGCTGCGCCATTGGTTTCGTACCGTAGCCGGCTGCGCGTGGTGAGCCGGCATAGCCGCGACCGCCCTCCCCGAAACGCGAAGCGCGTACCAGCTGGTCAGCCTGTTCCGCCGTACAAACGTGCGGAACCAGCACGCCGGTTGCGCCGGAATCCAGTGCGTTGCGGATATCGTGCGGTGAGTGTCCTGCGACCCGAACCAGCGAGGGCATGTCTGCAGCACGAGCAGCCGCAATGCAGCGATCGGTCTCCAATCTGCCAAAAGGGGCATGCTCGGCATCGAAACAAATGACGTCGAGCTCGCTCAGACCAACGACTTCGGTGACGATGCTTGACGGCGTCTTGAGGAACGTGCCGATCGTAAATTCGCGCGAACGTAAGCGCGCGCGAAACGCGTCGTGTCTCAGTCCGCTCCTCATCACCACAACCGTTCGGTAGCCCGGCGCGCGCCTTCAGCGAGCGTTGCGAGCTTGGCCCAAACAATGTTCTCGTCCACCGCCCCAAAGCCGGCAAAAGTCGAAAACCCGCAATCGGTACCCCCGACGACTCGCTCGCGTCCGACGATACCTGCAAAGCGCTCGATTCTCTGAGCCACCAACTCCGGGTGCTCAATGAAATTTGTAGTTGAGTCGATGACTCCCGGTACAAGTACGAGATCATCGGGCAAGTCTGTATCAGCGAAGACCTGCCATTCGTGCGCATGCCGCGGGTTTGAGGATTCGAACAGCAAAGCACCGATGTTCGCCTTCAGTGCGATCGGCAACACGAGTTCCATCGGAGCGTCGTGGTGATGTGGACCTTCATAATTGCCCCAACAGACATGCAGTCGCACCTGAGATTTCGGAATCCCCTCCAACGCATAATTCAGCGCTTCTATGTGTTGCGTCGCAAGTGCGATGTACTCTTCGTCACTACGGTCCTTGAACATCATGTGCCGCCCGAGGCCGATGTCGGGCGAGTCGATTTGGAGTAGCAGCCCGGCATTCGTGATGGCCTGGTACTCGTCGCGCATTGCCTCAGCCAGCGCCTCGAGATAGCTCGAGTGATCGGGATAGTGCTCGTTTGGTTGAAACAGGGCGATGACACCCGGTGAGGCTGCGTTCATGAAACCGATCGCTTCTGGCGCATCTTTCAACGCGTCGGCGAAGTGGTCGATATCCAGTTGGCAAGGCCCCCGGTCCTTGACCCGAATCTCACCGACACAACAAGGTCGTTTGTAAGTCGGCGTGCCACCCGAACTTGCCTGCTTTTCGAGAAAACTCGGAAACTCTTCGAGATCGCTCGGTGGGCGGCGTGCACTATCGCCATCAAATCCCGATAAGCGGTCCTTGATGTAGGTCGCATAGCTGATCTTGCTCATCTCGCCGTCGCTCACGAAATCGACGCCGGACTGGCGCTGTCGGGCCACGATGTCGGTCACGGCAGCGGCAATGATGTCATCACCATTAGCAACGTCGTCACCACGCTCGCGCGCAAAGACAACGTCAGTAACTGCGCTGGATCGTGGCAGGCTGCCAACGTGGGTGGTGCGAATTCGGTCGGTGTTGTGGTGCATCGTAGGTCTACTTGTATTTATTGACTGAGCCACTCGGCAAGCGCTGCGGTGACGGTATCGGGTCGCTCCAGTGTCGGCAAGTGGCCGCAGTCGGGAATGACCATGAGTCGTGCGTTGGGAATTGCCGCAGCCATTTCCTGGTGCAGCGTGACGGGACACAAACGGTCCTCCTCGCCACACAGGACGAGTGTTTTTGCGGTGATATCGGGTAGCAGGGCCTCGTTGCTGCGCCTGCCCATCAAAGCGGTGCTCTGCCTGGCGAATACATCGGGGCCGAGACTGACGGCCATATCGATGACCAATTGGCGCAGTGAGCTGTCGTTCATCAGTGAGGTTGCAAGATAACCAGGCTTTAACTCATTCACGACAATGTCTTTGAAGTGTCCTGCGTCGGCTTCCCGAATCTGGTGTGTTCGGGTGTCACGTTTCTCCGGTGTATCTGCGCGTGGGGTCGTGTCAAGCAGCGCCAGGTGCGTGATCCGCTCAGGTGCCAACCGCACACACTCCAATGCAACAATTCCTCCAAGCGAAAGACCTGCCAAAGCAAATTGCGCTGGTGCATCGTCGAGCAAGCGCTCTGCCATGCCGGCGATGGAATCAGCGCGCGTCAGGTCTGCGACCGAAACACTACCCCTCATCGCTTCGATCTGGGATTCGAACAGTCGTCGGTCACAGAGCATGCCGGGCGCCAGCACGACATCGGGAGTGCTCATCGTTGTATACGCGCTGAGCTGCCGAGCACGTGCTCTCCGGAAAACACGCGGTGCTCGGGTAACATCTCGGGATCTTCGATCCGGTGCACCAGCATCTCGGCGGCCGCTGCCGTCATCCGGCCGATCGGCTGTCGTACCGTGGTGAGATCGTAGGCGTCGAACCTCGCCGGACCGATACCATCGAAACCGACGACCGAAAGTTCGCTGGGTACCGATAGTCCGAACTCACCGCGGGCTGCATCAATGCAACCAATCGCCATTGCATCGTTCGCGGCGATCACCGCGTCGTACCGAGCGCCATTCTGCAACAGCGTATGACCGGCCGCCTTACCGCTGGCATAACTGTAATCGCCGCTCAGCACGGTGACTTCGTCGACGCCGAGATCATGTAGCTGGGCAAGTGCCCCCTGGGTGCGTTCGGCACTGACTGATGAGTCTTCCGGGCCGGAGATGATCGCGAAACGACGATGGCCCGCAGCATGCAGCGACTGCACCAGCCAGCGCTCGCCCTCAGCCTGATCGCAACGCACGCTGCTGGTCAGGGCGCCTTCGAAAGCACGGTTGAATAGCACTAGCGGAATATTCGCAGACCGAAAGACCTCGACCTGGGACTGGTTCAGCATCGCGGCCATCAAGATGCCATCGACCCGGTACTGCAACATTTGCTCTACCACGATATCAATGTCGCGCTCCTGCGCCAGCGTGAACAACAGGACACGAATATCGCGCTGCGAAAACTGCTCGGTGAGCTGTACGAGCACCTCAGGGTAGAACAGATTGGTCTGGCGTCCGATGACGACCGCGACCATGTTGGAACGTTGTGTAATCAGGCCACGTGCGATGGCATTGGGTCGATAACCGAGCTGCTCAGCCGCTTCAAGTACTCGTGCTCGCATCGCTTTTGATGCGCTCGCGCCGCGCTGAAACACACGCGATACCGCCGATTGAGACACGCCCGCCAATTCTGCGACATCGTATGAGGTTGCACGCCGTCTGGGCCCGGCGGGTTTTTGGCCGCGACCTGACATGGCCCTCTCCACCCTTTCAATTGCCAAGGATGCTAGGCAATATTGACTTCGCATGCAATGCGCGAGGGAGAGGGGAAAAACATGACTGATGCCCTGTCGGGCCAGGTCGCGCTGGTGACGGGGGCAGGTCGCGGAATCGGTCGCGGCTGTGCGCAAGCGCTAGCTGATCAGGGCGCCCGAGTAATCGGTGTCGCCCGTTCCGAGTCGGACCTCGCCACCCTGGCCGAGCATGCGAGCGGGCGTATCGAAACCTGGGTCGGGGATGTTTGCGACGATGCGTTCCACGACCGCGTGAGAGCGATCGACGGTTTATCGATTCTTGTTAATAACGCCGGTGCGAACCGACCGGCGCCCATGGCTGAGGTGACGAGCGCAGATCTGGACTTCGTGGTCGATCTGAATATCCGCGCGGCCTATCGCGTCGCGCAGGCGGCAGTGCAGTCTATGCTCAGCGCCGAGCGCTCGGGCGTGATCATCAACATGTCGTCACAAATGGGGCATGTCGGTTCGCCCAAGAGAACGGTGTACTGCATGACCAAACACGCGATCGAAGGTCTGACGAAGGCAATGGCGGTGGAGCTGGCGCCGCATGCGATCCGCGTCAATTCGGTTGCGCCGACGTTTGTCGAGACGCCGCTGACACGTCCGATGCTCGATAACCCGGAGTTTCGCGACTTTGTGCTCGGCATGATCCCAATGGGCAAGCTGGCCAGCATCGACGACGTCGTGCAGGCCGTGATGTACCTGGTCTCGCCAGGCGCAGCCATGGTCACCGGTCATAGCTTGGTAGTCGACGGTGGGTGGACGATCCGATGAATGGTTTTGGTGCACTCAACTGGGGCATTGTGGGGGCGTATCTAATCGCCAATCTGGCGCTTGGCGCCGCATTGAGTCGACGAGTCACGAGCGCACAGTCGTACGCACTCGGCGACAAAAAGACGCCATGGTGGGCGATCGGCATCTCAGTCGTCGCAACCTACGTTAGCGCCCTGTCATTTCTGGGTGGCCCAGCCTGGGCTTATGGCGATGGCATGTCGGCGCTCGCTATCCATATCAATTACCCGCTGGTAATTTTTGTCGTTATCACCGTGTTCCTGCCGTTCTTCTATAACAGCGGTGTGGCATCGATTTACGACTACCTCCAGAAGCGTTTTGGGCGGGCCTCGCGCAGCGTGATGGCTATGTTGTTCCTTGTCAGTCAGTCGATCACCGCGGCGACCATCCTTACGGCCACCGCTGTGGTCATTACCTTTGCAACGGGGATCGATGCCAAGCTCGCCATCGCGATCATGAGCGTGGTGGTCGTGGTTTACACGATGCTGGGCGGCATGACAGCGGTGATCTGGACCGATGTGTTCCAGGGCGTGATTTTGTTTATTGGTGCTGGTGTTGTGTACGCCAACTTACCCAGCATCTTCGACCCTGTGTCCGGTGCGCTGGAGACACTGGCGGCGGCAGACAAATTGAATCCGCTCAATTTCGATCTGGATTTCTCGATTGCACCGACGGTTTGGGCGGGTGTATTCGCGATGACGCTGTTCCACATCACCGTATACGGCGCAAACCAGATGATGGTTCAGCGAACGCTGGCTGCACGAACCATCGGCGATGCGAAGAAGTCATACCTCTTGATGGGGTATGCCGCGTTCTTCATCTATTTCCTGTTTTTCCTGATCGGCGCGCTGCTCTACGTACACTACGATGGCGAGCCGTTCGATCAGCCGAATGAGATTATTCTGATCTTCGCGAAATCGCTCGCGATCCCAGGATTGATGGGGGTTCTGGCGGCAGCGGTGCTGTCGGCATCGATGTCGAGTTTGTCCTCTGCGCTGAACTCACTGGCGACGATTACGGTTTCAGATTTTTACAAGCCGATGAGCAAGGTTGAGAGTGGGCATGGCCACTTCCTCAGGGCTTCGCGGTACGCGACGATTCTTTGGGCGATTCTGATTGTGCCGATGGCCATCGCATTCATCGAGAGCAAGGGCTCGATACTCGAAACCCTGAGCGCCGTCGGCTCGTACTTTGTGGGTGCGAAGCTCGCGATGTTTGGCATGGGCTTTTACTCGAAGCACACGAGTGAGCGTGGACTCCTGGTGGGCGTTGTGGGCGGCTTCATCGCCATCTATCTGTTCAAATTCGGGATCCCCGAGTCCATCCCGATCATCGGTTTTGCACCGCCGGATATTGCATGGCCCTGGTTTGTCGTGATCGGCGGTGTCGGCAACATCATCATCGCTTGGGTGAGCAGCGTACTGCTCGATGGCTTTCAGCCCGAGTGGCACGAGTACAGTGTGCCTGGCCAGATACGCCGCTTCCGGGAATCGGGCGACGCTGAGCGTGTCGACGGTTGGTATCGGGTCCCAGGCAAGGTAGACCCCTCCAGCTACGGCTTGCTGGCGTTTTTTGCACTGATCATGGTCGGTCTGTACCTGTTTGGTCAGATTTGATCGCTGGGCTGCCTGCCCGCCCGAGCATCTCGCCTTAAGTCTCTGTTTCCCGGGCCGCTAACCCGAGAGGCCCTGAAAGAGATCGAGATTCGTGCGAGAACTGACCTGGTTATTCCTCAGCGCATTGGCTGCGCTCGCGTCACCAGCGAACGCTTTTGAACTGCCGTTACAGCCCGAGCCTCCGTTTCGTGTTTATACGGTGGCTGATGGCCTGAACCAGCGCACGGCGCTCGCGATCGAGCAGGACCAGGATGGTTATCTCTGGATCGCGACATTTGGCGGCTTAAATCGCTACGATGGCCGCACGTTCGAGGCATATACCACGCTGCAGGGGCTGCGCCAGAACCTGATTCAGGCCTTGCTAGTCGATGATCAGAACCGGTTGTGGGCGGGCGACGCCGCAGGTGGTCTGACCATCATCGAACAGGGCGTTGTCACACGGACTTATGAGCCAGTGGCAGAGTCTCGCGGCGTTGCTCGAGCACTCCTTCAGGTTGGCGACACGCTCTACATGGGCACCCAACCGGGAGGCATGCGTAAGCTTGACCTCACCGACCCGGACGCCGCTTTCGTCACGATTCCCGGTGCACCGGACGAAACACTCGTTCTTGTGGAGGAGATCGCCGGGACGCTGCTGGTTGTCAGCACCGACGGTTTGCATCGGTACTTCCCCGATCAAGACGGTGCGTTTGAACTGATCGATCCTGACATAACGGCAATCGGCGAATCGCCGAACGGACCTGTCTTTGTCGGCAACCGCTCCGGCCTTGTTGGTCGCGTGAACGGCGATCAGATCGATTGGTATGACCGACAGTATCCGGAGTCGATCAGCGGGCTGACGGTGCGCGATGGCAAAGTCGACTGGGTGTTTCTCGAAGGTGCCGGCATGGTTCGGTTCGAAGGCGACAACCAGAATCGGTGGGTGTCTGCATCGAGTGCAGCGACGCCCAAGTACGACTCTGATGGTGTGCTTTGGTTGCCAACCCGCCTTGGGTTACTACGCTACCTGGGCGAGCGTTTCCGCCACTACTCGCTGGAGTTCGAGGGTATAAGCCCAGAGGTGTTTTCCATCCTTCCCGGTCGCAATGGCGATGTCTGGTTCGGAACCAACAATGGCCTGCTGCACGTGACAGCGGATGGTGTGATCGAGAACATCTCCGACCGCCTCGGGATCATTCGGCGTGAGGTTCGTGACCTAAGATTCTCAAAAGATGGCAAGACACTCTGGATCGGCCATGTGCCGAGTCCCCTATACGGTGTTGATCTCGATTCCATGGAAATCGTGAAGACCATCGGCGATCAGAACACGCTCACCGTGAGTCTCGAAATGGATGAGGAAGGCCATCTGTGGGCAGGTTCTTATCTCGGAAACCTAACCGAGTACGATGCCGAGACGGACACCTTGAAGACGTATGAAATCGGCAACGGCGCGGCGATCTACGGACTTGATCTCGCGGCTGATGGAACGCTTTGGTTCGCTGCCAATTATCGCGGCCTGTATCGCCTGAATACCCGAAACCCGGATGCGAGTCCGGAACAGGTGCTGAAGGCCGATGATCTCTCCGAAGAGTTTTTCACGCACGTTGTTGCCGTGGGCTCAGGCGCAGAGACGACAGTCTGGTTTACCAGTACTCAGGGCGGCGTCTATCGCTGGCGCGACGGAAAAACCGATCGTGTGATTCCGCAGGCTGAGTTACAGAACAACACGATCTATGCGGTTCAACCGCTGCCAGACGACACAGTGGTCATCGCCACTAGCCGAGGTGTGTACCGCTACGATGAGACTCGAGATGCGATCGAGCAATACAGTTCCGAAGATGGCTTTACATCAATTGAATCGAAGGCCCATGCGATCTACTTTGACTCGCCTGATACGCTGTGGATCGGCACCACGAGCGGTGTAACGGCAATGAATGTGGTGGAACCGATGGCCGGCGTGTCGACGCCACGCACGGTGATCACCCATCGATTCATCGATCAGTATGCTGTCGAACCCGCTGCTGAGCTTCCAGGCGAAGCCAGCTTCGACCGTGTGTTGATCGAGTTCGGGTCGATCTCGATGCGACATTCGCAAGGTGTGCAATTTAGTTATCGACTGATCGGCAGCGACGATGCATGGAGTGCACCTACGGCCAACGCGTCGATCAGTTACTCCAACCTCGCGCCAGGCGAGTACACATTCGAGGTGCGATCGCGCCTCTCGGGCGGCGCCTGGAGCGAGCCGGCGAGCTGGACGTTCACCGTCCCGACCCCTTTCTGGCGCACGCCGCTGTTTATGGCCGCCATGCTTGCGCTCGCCTTTGCCATTACCTGGTCTGGCATTCAGCTGAGGTTGCGCGCCGTTGCCAAGATCAACCGTCGCCTGAGGGATGAAGTGGCCGAACGAACACGCTCACTCGAGGACGGTCGCAGGGAACTGGAGAAGATCAACCATCAGCTCAGCAGCGAAATCAGTGAGCGTCAGCGTGCGGATGAACTTCGTGCGGATGTTGAAGCGAGATTCCATCAGGCCTACCAGAACTCACCGGTGGGCATGGCTCTCGTCAACACCGAGGGCCGCGTCTACGACTCGAACCCGAGCATGAAGCGATTGTTCTGGCCAGAGTCGAGCGTGGATCGGCAAGAGCCGTTGATCGAGATCGTTGCGGAGCATGATCGTCCGATGTTTTTCGACTACTTCGAACGGTTTGTCGCACTCGCCGACTCGTCCAAGGTCTCGAGCATGGAGGTCGATTGTGTCAGTGCGGACGGCAGCATCCGTCGCATCGATTTCCACCCGTCAGCGGTACGGGACAATGATGGGTTGCTCAAATACATCGTACTGCTCGCGAACGACGTGACCGAAAGCCGCGCGATGACCGACCAGCTGGCCTACCAGGCTCGCTTCGACGAGCTCACCGGTTTGTACAATCGCCGCGCATTCGCGGAGCAGCTAGAGCTGGTCACCAGCACCGGAGAATCAGAGGGCGATGCGTTTCTGATGTTCCTCGATCTCGATCAGTTCAAGGTCGTCAACGATACCTCCGGGCACGCCGCTGGCGATGAGCTGTTGCGACAGGTAGCGGTGCTCATTCGTGAGGGCGTTCGCAGCCACGATGTTGTGGCGCGTCTGGGCGGCGACGAGTTCGGTTTGATACTGCGAGGCTGCACTCATGATGTTGCCAAACAGCGCGCTGAGAACATTCGCCAACGCATTCAGGATCTGGAGTTTCTCTGGGGAACGGAAATCTTCCGTATCGGCGTCAGCATTGGTGTTGTGCCGGTTGGCACAGGCGACACCGACCTGAACGAGCTGCAACAGGTTGCCGATGCCGCCTGCTACGCTGCGAAGGAGGCAGGGCGCAATCGTGTCCACATGGTGGATAGTGAAAGTGATGCGGCTTACGAGCACCGAGGCGAGATGCGTTGGGTTCAGCGCCTAAATCATGCCATCGATACCGACAGCTTCATCCTCTACGGCCAGAGGATCGTGGCACTGGAGGGCGGGCCTGAGCAGCCCGAACGCATCGAAGTGCTATTGCGCATGCGTGATCGCCTGAACGACCGTTTGGTGCCGCCGGGCGCGTTCTTGCCCGCCGCCGAACGCTATGGACTTCAGGGCAGGCTGGATCAGTGGGTTGTGCGCCAGGTCATCAGTGTTCTGGCGCAACAGGAGACTCGGGAAGTCGAGCGTCAGGAAATCTGGGTCAATTTGTCGGGTGGTACCGTCGGCGATGCGAAGCTGTCCAAAGATCTGATTCGCCAGGTCGAAGCGGCGGATCTTCCTCCGGGGAGTCTCAACTTTGAAATCACCGAGACGGCAGTCATCAGGCGGATTGACGAAGCGATTCGGTTGATCGCAGCACTGCGAGCGATGGGTTGTCGTTTCGCATTGGATGACTTCGGTAGTGGCCTCTCTTCCTTTGGTTATCTGAAACGACTGAACGTGGATTGCCTCAAAATCGACGGGCAGTTTGTTCGCGATATCGCCACCGATCCGACCGACCGAATCTTCGTGAAATCGATTATCGATATCGCACACACGCTTGGCATGAGAATCGTGTCCGAGTTCGTCGAAGATGATCGAATTCTGAGTGAGGTGCAGGCGCTTGGGAGTGACTATGCACAGGGCTTCGGCGTGCATCGACCTGAGCCGCTCGACAATATGGTGACGCTCACGACGGTGATCCGAAACGCGGGCATCTGAGTCTCTCTTTCGGTCGCGTCGGGCCTCGACTACACTCTGGGCTTCACACGCGCTTGCTGGAGTCTGTCATGTCGAACCGCACCATTCCTGTACTGTTAGGCGCCTTGGCTTTGACAGCCTGCGGCGGTGAAGAACCCGCCGGTACCGAAGCCGTTGAACCAGAGAGTGCCGTTGATGCGGAGGCACCTGCTGCAGCAATCGCGTTGCCGAGAAGCGATGCACCCGAGGGTGCACGAGCCTTCATTGTTGAACCAGCCGATGGGGCAACCGTCAGCTCGCCTTTCAAGGTTGTGTTCGGTTCGGAGAACATCGAGGTGCTGAAGGCGGGTGAGCAAAAGGATGGCTCGGGACATCATCACTTGCTGGTGAATGCGCCGCTACCCGACTTTGGCATGCCGATTCCGGCATCCGATCAATATCGCCACTTTGGTGGTGGCCAAACGGAAACCGAATTGGAGCTCGAGCCTGGCACTTACTCTTTGCAGCTATTGTTCGGCGATTACCTGCACATTCCTCACAACCCACCGGTGTATTCCGAAGTAATCACGATTACTGTCGAATAACGGGTTCAACGGCATCGCCCGGACCGAGTTGAGGTCCGGGACCCATCGCTAAAAAGATCGTAAATAGTATTGAGAATGAATCTCATTTACTCTAATTTACGATCTCCGAACAATAACCACGAGAAATCCGATGCCGGTCTGCTTCCCAGGGCGTTGTTTGCGCCTGCTGCCCGCTGCTGTATTTGCAGCTTTATCCATCAATGCATCAGCTCAGGATGATGAGGTTGAGGAGATTATTGTCGAGGGCCGGTATCTCTCATTTGATGAGTTGAACTCGGTCAAGACACCAACCCCTGTGCTGGATGTTCCCCAAAGTCTGTCGATTTTGACGGCCGCGCAAATCGAAGAGCAGGCATTCCAGAACATCGGTGATGTGCTCCGCTACACGCCAGGCGTTTCGATCAGTCAGGGCGAGGGTCATCGTGACGCGATTATTATTCGAGGCGTACAGTCGACGGCCGATTTCTTTGTTGATGGCGTTCGTGACGATGTTCAGTATTACCGTCCGTTGTACAACGTCCAGCAGGTTGAAATCCTGCGCGGCTCCAATGCGCTGCTTTTCGGTCGCGGTGGCGGTGGTGGTGTCATCAACCGCGTCCAAAAGCGGGCAGAAATCGGTGAGCAATTCACGACCCTGACTACGGGTCTGGATACCTTCAGCGCCTACACGGGCATGCTGGATACCAACGTCACAACCAGCGAGCATTCTGCGCTACGCGTCAATGCCTTCTTCACAGGGCTCGACAATCATCGCGACTTTTTCGATGGGGATGGATTCGGCATCAATCCGACGTTCACTGCCGAGCTTGGCGAACGCACTACCCTGATCCTTTCCTATGAGTATCTTGAAGATGATCGAGTCGTCGACCGCGGTGTGCCGTCAGTGGTGAATGCCAACGGTCCGAATGCACCTTTGGAAGGTTTTGAAGACACTTTCTTTGGCTCTCCGGATCAGAACTTCACTACGCTCGAAGCGCAGCTGTTTCGAACCCGACTGGAGCATCGGTTTTCGGATGCGCTGCGCGGCAACCTTACGGCACAGTTCGCTGACTACGATAAGGGCTATCAGAACCTCTACCCAAGCGATTCCGTTGTCGTCACGAATGGAACTTTTCCGGGCGTTGAGCTCGACGGCTATCGAGATACCACCGATCGCCAGAACCTGATTATTCAGGGCAATCTCGTCGGCGAGTTTCAGACGGGTGAGATCGGGCACACGGTGCTGGCTGGCTTCGAATATGGAGACCAGGACACGGCGAACGCCCGGTTGGACAACATCTTCTCGGATAACACGGAAGCGCCGTTCGATCAGCGAGTCATCGACTTCACGGACCCACTCGTGATTCCCGCCTTTGGTTTCACTAACCGTTCCCGGGATCGTGAGTCCGAAGTGAGATTCACCTCGCTGTATCTGCAGGACCAGATTGATCTGACCGATCGTTTCAAGCTGGTTGTCGGACTTCGCTACGACGAGTTTGATATCGAGGTGCTTGATCTGATCGAGGCGGATGCTGGCCGTGATGCATCGTTCACCCGCACAGACACCGAGGTGACGCCACGACTCGGTTTCATCTACAAGCCAGCCGAGAACATATCGGCTTATGCCAGCTACAGCGAGACATTCTTGCCGCGCTCGGGCGACCAGTTCCTGACTCTAAACCTCGATTCAGAAAGCACACGCGCTCAGTTTTTTGAGAATCGCGAGCTTGGATTCAAGTGGGATGCTACCGATGGTCTGAGTCTGACAGCTGCGGTGTTCGAGCTCGAACGCGAGAGTTTTACCTCCATCGATCCTGAGGACCCCGAACAGGTCATCCTGATCGAAGGCTCGCGAACTCGAGGCGTTGAGCTGCAAGCCATCGGCAACGTCACTGACTTCTGGTCCGTGACTGCGGGTTATTCCTATCTCGATGGCGAGGTTGAGCGCGCTGACGGTAGCGGTACCGATGGTAATGTCACTCGTCAGACGCCTGAGAATATGTTGTCGGTCTGGAACAACTTCCGAGTGTCCGAGAAGTTAAGTCTTGCGTTTGGTGCGACCTACCAGGACAGCTTCTTTGTTCGGGAAGACAACGCGACCGAAGTACCCAGCTTTGTCAGAGTCGACGCCGGTGCGTTCTATACAGTGAACGATGCACTTCGCATCCAACTGAACGTCGAAAATCTTCTCGACGAGGAGTACTTCCCGGACGCGCATAGCAATGACAACATCACCACGGGCGAGCCGCTGAATGCTCGTTTAACGGCGGTCTTCAGCTTCTAATTCGGTGCCCCGCGGCCGATCGCGGGCGAAGAGGTCAGTGGACTCCACGTATCGTCGCTGGATTGAGCGACGCTCACCTGGTTGCGACCTTGGTATTTGGCGCGGTACATCGCTCGGTCGGCGCGAGCGATCAGAGATTCGATGTTGCGATCATCTGCCAGCAAACTGGCGACACCAATGCTGGCGGTGATCGATAACGAACGCTCGCCTACCTGAGCAGGTGAATTTTCGATTTTCGACCGCAGTCGCTCCGCGATCTCCTCGGCGGTCGGTTCCGGTTTGTTTGGCAGGATAAGGAGAAACTCCTCGCCGCCAAGACGCGCAACTACATTCCGCCCGCCTTGCTGATCGGACAAAAGCTCTGCGATGTGTACGAGAACCCGGTCGCCACCGGCATGCCCGAAACTGTCGTTCACCTGCTTGAAATGATCGACATCAGCGACCAGCACAGACAGGGGTTGGCCAAGCTGTCGCGCCCGATCAAAGGCGCGCTTTCCGGATTCAACCGACCCGTGGCGATTTAGCAAGCCCGTCAGTTGGTCGTGGATGGCCATGCCACGGAGTTTTACCGACAGATCCGAAGAGAAAACGAACAATACGACGGTTCCGATACCGATGTATGCGATCGGCAGGGTGAGCATGCCGAAATCGGTATGCGCTTGGAGAACGTTCGGCGGTGGGTTGCGCCCGAGATCAAACGCGATGACCGCCGAAATCGCCTGGATTAATGAGAACAAGCCGAGTGTGCCGGCAAGTGCGTATTCGGCGATCTGTGTACCGCGTCGATTCCGAAACACCATAACGGCGAGCAGGAAGGCCGAGACGGCCGCCACGGATGGAACCGCAGCTTCTCTGAGACCCGTGTGTGGGCGAACCAATGTCGCTGCGACGAGTACGGCAAAACCCAATCCCGCGGCGACCATCAGCTGAACCAGCGTTCGGTTGTCGCGCACCCGAAGACAGTGACCGAACGACGCGAATACGATTAAAAGGAGCGCGAAGAGCTCGACGAAAAAGTAGTAGCTGGTTGCGCCCATGGTCCCTGGGCCGAGGCACTCAACGCCCCATCGCAGTGTCGACGCGACAAATCCGATCGTCCAGCACAACGTGTACGCCTCTCGAATAAATAGCCGCCAGGCGGTGAAAGCGATTCCCGTGTACATCGCGCAAGCGAGTGTGAGGGTAAAGCACAGATAGTCGACGTCGAGTTGCATGCGAAGCAGTCTGCCTCAGGCGATCGATGTGAGTCAGGGACTAGTCCACGTTTTATGGTAAAACCAATATTGACAAATTGTAGTATTAATACTATTAATTATCCCATGGTTAGAAAGAAACGTAGCGAAGAACCTCCGGTATTTAACCGTCTCGCCGCACTTCGAGCAGATCACGGGTTGTCCCGACAGCAAGTGGCGGAGGCAGTGGGTGTGCACTACCAGACCATTGGCTATCTGGAGCGTGGCGAGTACCGACCGAGCCTACTGCTGGCGCTGCAGATTTCTGCGCTGTTCAAGCTGCCGGTAGAAGCCATCTTCTCGCTCGAGCCGATGAGTGCGATGAGCGAACAACTGTTTGATAGGAGTAACGGATCATGACCAACGACAAGGCACGCGAACTGCGTCGGGAGATGATTGATGAGGTGCGCAGGAAGGCGGACCGCGATTTTCATGACACACGCTACGACTTCGTTCGACCGCTGGGTCGCCGTCGGGCGCTGGTGGTGATCACCTTCATCTTGCTACTCGGCTACGGCGTACTGAATTACTACGATTATCCGGAGTTCGTGCTCCCCATACTGATTTTGTGGGGTATCTGCATGTGGCTTTTGAGGATGTCTACGCGGGGTATCACCGATTATCCCGACGAAATCGTGGATGAGCGGATGCGGCAAGTGCGGGGCCTGACCTATCGCTATGCCTTTATGGGATCGATCGTTGTGATCAGTGGATACATATCGATTTACATAATCAACCAGCTGTGGGCGAAGTTTGGATCAGCGATACCAATGACCGCAGATCAACTCCACGACATGGCTTTTTGCATGTTCTTCGCATGCATGAGTCTGCCGAGTGCGATTTTCGCCTGGAACGAGCAGATCGTTTGATCAGCGTGAGAGCGTGATCTTGCCGATGGTGTTGCCTTGCTCCAGCCGACGGTGTGCTTCGCGAAGGTTCGCGGCTGTGATGCCGTTCATAGTCTCCGACCGAGTGGTCTTGAGCCGACCGGCGTCAACTTCCTGGGAGATGTGATTCAAAAGCTCTTGCTGGCGGATCATATCGGGGGTTTGAAACATGGAGCGGGTGTACATGAACTCCCAGCAGAACGTCGCCGACTTCATCTTCAGCACCGACATATTGAGCGGGCGCGTGTTCTCCACAATGCTGACGATACGACCCTGTGGCTTGATCAGGTCGCAGACCGTATCCCAGTGGCTGTCGGTGTCATTGAACACCGCGATGTAGTCAATGTAATTCAACCCGAGTGCTTCGACTTGGGGGCGCATGTGTTGATGGTGATTGATGACATGATCTGCACCTAGCTCGTTCACCCAGCGAGTTGTCTCCTCTCGCGATGCAGTCGCAATGACAGTGAGACCGGCGGCTTTCGCCAGCTGAATTCCGATAGACCCGACGCCACCGGCTCCGCCGATGATCAGAATGGTCTCGCCTGCATTAGCACCCTTCACATCGATCTCCAGGCGCTCGAAAAACGCTTCAAACGCCGTGATGGACGTCAGTGGCATCGCCGCGGCGTCGACGAAATCGAGCGTTGTGGGTTTACGACCCACGATTCGTTCATCAACGGCTTGCAGCTCGGCATAAGCGCCTTGGCGCGTGATATCGCCCGCATAAAAAACCGCATCACCGACCTTGTAGTGGGTGACCGATTCACCAATCGCTTCAACGACGCCGGACGCATCCCAGCCCAGTACCTTGGGTGGATCCTCAGCACCGTCTTTGGGTGAGCGGACTTTCGTATCCACCGGATTTACGGCGATCGCTTCGATACGGACCAGCAAATCGTGAGGCGCAAGCTCAGGTGTTGGGAGCTCGACATCGATCAACGATTCCGGGTCATCAATCGGCAGATAGCGTTTCAATCCTACGGCTTTCATCAAATCACTCTCCACTGGCGCCCTCAGGCTACACCGCCATCAACTTGGCGTCATATTTCTTACACCGGTCCGTCATGCGCGTTGGTTACGTTGGTCAGTCACTCAACTGGAGTGCCGAGCCATATTGGGAGCAATCAATGAGCGATCACGATAGAGAAGAAACGAGACGCATTTGGACCCCAACACGTCGGGGATTCGTCAAGAGCCTGGCTGCAGCAGGTGGGATAGTCGTCGCACCCGCATTCATGCAATCCGCGAGAGGTGATTTCAAAGCCACCTCGCTGTTTCCGCTGGGAGTCGCGTCGGGCGATCCGGATTCCGACTCCGTAGTACTTTGGACACGGGTAGTCGAGGATCCCATCACCGGTCAGGGGCTCGGAACCAAGAATGTTCGGCTGGGATGGGAGGTTGCGACGGACCCCGGCATGCGCGACATCGTTCAGGCGGGCCGCGTAACTGCTCGAGCTCGAAATGGGCATGCCGTGCGCGTCATTGCACGACGTTTACCCGCCAACGCATGGCTGTACTATCGCTTCTACACACTGGGTAAACACTCGGGGCACCAGTCAAGGATCGGCAGGACTCGGACTTTTCCGAGCGCGGCAAGAGCGAGTGTTCTGCCCGAGGGTCCGTATGGTGCTCGCACAGACTCGATGCGGTTCGCGTTTGTTTCTTGCCAGAACTACACGCAAGGGTTCTACCCGGCGTGGCGCGACATTGCACAACAGGATATCGATTTTGTCGTGCATACCGGCGACTACATGTATGAAAGCGGTGCGTCGTCTAATCCCCTGTTGCCCGCACGAAACCATACGGGCGGAGAGACCTTCACGCTGGATGACTATCGCAACCGATATGCGCTCTATCGTCTCGACCAGGATTTGCAGGATGCCCACGCGCACGCTCCCTTCATCGTTACCTGGGATGATCACGAGGTCGACAATAACTATGCCGGCATGATTGCCGAAGAAGGCGCGCCGTTTATCGATGCAGATTTCCTGGAGCGTCGGGCGAATGCGTATGAGGTGTACGGAGAGACCATGCCAGTGCGGCGCACACGCAGCCGCGATGGCAGTTTCCCACTGGCACGTCGCCTGCAATTCGGCAGGCTTGCCGATATCCACGTATTGGATTCACGCCAGTTCCGCGACGATCAAGCAGCCGCTGACGGATTCGGTTCCAATGATACGAATATCGACCCGCAGGTTGCTGCGCTGCTTGAGAGTGTGTTCGGCGAGGTGATTTTCGATGCAGCTGGAATCCAGTCACCGGAACGCACGCTTCTCGGATTTGATCAGGAGTACTGGCTTGGCAGGAATCTGGCTAGCTCCAAGGCACAATGGAACGTGCTGGCTCAGCAGGTCATGGTGATGCCTTGGGACCTCAGAACAACCGGGCGTCTGAATGTTCAGTTTGGACCGGACTTCCCCGGCAAGGACCAGGTGCTGACGGCAATCGACTCGCTGGAAGACCTCATCAGCATGGATGCATGGGATGGCTATGGCGCCTCTCGCGACCGATTGTTCGAAGTGCTTGATCGAGCAAGACCAGGAAATCCTGTGGTACTTACCGGCGATATTCACTCAGGCTGGGGTGCGGAGCTTTTGAAGGATTTTGGTGATCCACAAAACTCTGACGTGTTGGCAGCCGAGTTTGTATGCACGTCGATTGCCTCAACATTTGCGGGGGCCGATCCTCGCCCTATCGATGCCATTGTTCGGGCAGGCATTCCGGATAATCCGCACATCAAATACTTCGATGGCCGATTCCGTGGCTACAGTTTGTGTGATGTCTCAGCCACTCGCTGGCGCACCGAGTATCGGGCGGTCGGTTCACCTGAGAATCTTTTGAATCCCGATCCACTGGCTTTGGTCCCGCAATCGGGTGACCCGGTATTTACCGCGGCGGTCGCAGAGATCGAGTCTGGATTTAACTCACGCGGTGACCGGAAACCCTTGCAGGTCTCCAACAACCTACCCGGTTAGGCGGAATCAGGCGAACGGTGTCGGGACTACGATGTAGCCCGACGCCGTATCGCCATAGCGAGTCGTTGGAAGCCTCGCCTGATAGTGCGCGGCGATCAACAGACAGACCATGGCGTCCAGCTGGTCTTCGTTCGCCTTCAGCGCTTTCCCGCGCAATGCCGCGATATGCTGCGGATCAAAAATACGCGCTAGTGATTCCGTGAACTCCACCGCGAGTCCGGTATCCGAAGCCCGTTCCTGAATCAGCTGCGCCAATCGGATTTGTCCACCGCGTTTATGTTTGACGCTACCCTTTTTGTAACGCAATCGTTCCGGTAACGAAAACAACTCGATGATTGCCGGGTGTGGATAGCACTCGATCTGCCACGGCTCTGCAGGTTGGCCGTGGTGCATGAGCCCGCGCGTGCTTAGCGTCTCCCCGAGTTTTACGCTCGCCGCATCCGGATACAGCGTCAGGTTAGAGGGGTGGCAGCCCGCACTGCGAGACCGATAGTCCTTATTGAGGTCCCGCTCACACGCCCTCTGTCCGGTTTTGTTGCGGATGATAAGCGCCGCATCGACGGCAACCCCATGTGGCTGACCTTGCCGATCGATCGCGGACATGACTTCAGTGAGCGAGAGGAGTGACCCGGTGACGGCGTCTACCGAAAGGCGCTGTCCGTGCAGAGAACCGAGTGCCACGGCGGACGGATTGCGCTCCGGCTGCCACGCGAGGTCAACACCGGCGAGCCTGTAGCTCGTCATTGTAGGAATGCCTTAGACATATCTCACGAGCGTAAACGCAGACGAGAAAAAAGCCACGGAAACCCTTGCAATGCAAACGCGAATCATTATCATTTCGTTTAATGGATGAGCCTGAGCGCCAAAGAAAACGTTCTCGACCCGTCGGCATCCCTTTGATCAAGGCGAAGGATCTGTTCGGCGAGGATCGCGAGGTGCGCATTGAATTCAGGGGCGAGCACTACTCTTTGCGCGTAACCCGGAATGACAAGCTCATCCTGACCAAGTAACTCGAGTAGCCAGCCCGCGGTATCGCTCGCCGCCAGCCAGCAAAACCTCCAGACAAAGCAGGGGATTTGTTGCAATGAAAAAGATGCTGGCCAGTTGTGTCTGTCTCGTCTCACCGCTCTCGGTATTCGCTGAGGACGAACGTGAGGTTGTGGACAACATCATCGTAGAGGCGGCGAAAGCGCCTGTCACGCAAGCCGAGCTTGCGGCGCGAATTACGGTTGTGGACGCCGATCAAATCGATCGTGAATTGGCACAAAACATCAGTGATCTTGTGCGCTTTGAGCCCGGCGTCGACGTCGTCGACCAAGGCAGTCGATTCGGATTCTCGGGAATCAGTATCCGCGGGATCGGCGGTAACCGCGTTCAGGTTGAAATCGATGGCGTGCCCGCTTCCGATGCTTTCTCGATCGGCAGTTTCTCGAATGCTGGCAGGGACTTCATCGACATCAACAACATCCAACAGGTAGAGATCAGCCGCGGTCCCGCGTCGGCGTTGTTTGGATCAGACGCGCTCGGTGGTGTGGTGAGTTTCGTGACGCAAACCCCACAGGGGCTTCTGGGTGAGGACGCCTCTCATCTTGATGGATCGGTGGGCTATAACAGCGTGGACTCGAGCCAGGTGCTCTCGGCGACTGGTGCTCAACGATTCGGGGCGATCACCACGATGCTGCAGGTAACGGGTCGCGATGGTAGCGAGCGGAATACGCCGTTGGTGGATCCGCTGCAGTCGGACAGTTTGAACCTGCTGGCGAAGGTCGGTGTGGGCGATACAGATACCGGCGGTGTTCTGCTGACGCTGGAGCGCTTTGAGGCCAATAACCTCACGGAGGTGAATTCGCTTGAGGGCAGCAGTGATCTTTCGGCCCTGTTCGGGTTTCCCTATTTGATCGATACCACGCGCGTTGCTGGTGATGATGCCCGCTCGCGACTTCGGGCGACGGTCAGCCAGGAATGGCGAGCCGGTGCCGGTCCCTTCGACTATATTCGCTGGCGCGCTTTTCATCAGGAAAGCGAAACGACGCAAACCACGTTTGAGGATCGATCTACGCTAATTTTCGGTGCGTCTGGCGAGATTGCTCGCGAACGCGGGTTCGTATTTGATCAGAAGCTACAGGGCCTTGAACTCAATCTCGCAAGCACCCACGAATTTTTTGGACGAGAACACAGTCTCTCATACGGACTCGAATACGAACGCGCCGATACCGAACAGATTCGCACGGGAACAGAAACCAACGTGCTCACCGGGGAGACTGGAAACACTGTAGGCCCGGACACGTTCCCGGTTCGGGATTTTCCGGTTTCACGTACGACTCGAACCGGCATCTACCTGCAAGATGCGATCGCAATCGGCGACGTTACCTTGCTGCCCGGTATTCGCTATGACCGCTTCACGCTAGACCCTAGTCCCGACGCGATATTTCTTGCAGACAATCCCGGAATCGAGTCCGTAGAGATCGACGACGCACGCTTTTCGCCGAAGTTCGGTGCGACATGGCAAGCGACAGACACCATGCAGTTGTATGCCCAATACGCCGAGGGATTTCGCGCGCCGCCTGTCAACGACGTGAACATTGGCTTTACGAATCTTCAGTTTGGGTACACCGCACTCCCCAATCCTGACCTCGAATCCGAATCGAGTCGGGGTGTCGAGGCTGGCATGAGGCTCGCCACGGATGCGGCCAGCTACGAGCTGGCTGTATTCGAGACGCGTTACGATGACTTCATTGAATCACTGTCTGTCGTTGGGTTCGATCCGATCTTGCAGGTCCTGCAATTCCAATCGATCAATCTCGATAACGTACGCATCAGGGGCGCCGAGTTTAGCGGCAGCTTCCAACCACGCCGATTTGAGGGCTGGCAAATCCGTTTCGCTGCGGCATACGCCGATGGCGAAAACCGAAACACAGGTCAACCAATCAATTCCATAGCACCGCTGAACGGTGTGCTTGGCCTTGACTATCTCGCATCCAGCGACCGCTACGGCGTGTCGGCCATTGCACGCGGTGCAGCACGACAAACGCAGTTGGATGAGACGCAAGGCGATCTGCTTAGTCCCGCCGGATACGTGATCTACGACTTGACCGGGTTTTGGAAGCCCACGGATGCAACGCGTTTGCGATTCGGTGTGTTCAACCTGACCGACCGTGCTTACACCCCTTACCTCGATGTGCAGGGTGTGCTGGTCGATGGTCCCGTGGACGCAAGACGGTTCCAACGCCCGGGACGCGAATTCAATGTAGCGCTGGATTGGCGCTTCTGACCCTTTACGAAACAACGGAGACAACAATGAACGTCAAGACATTGGGGGCAATGGCAAGCGCAGCGATTTTCCTGAGTGGTTGTGCGGCGATGCCGGACGATACACAAACCGCCAACACTGCGGAGCAGGTCGACGCTCCGGAGTACCAGTTCGTTTCCAACGCGGCGTTTGAGGCAATCTCCCAAGCCGAGACTGCCGCAGACAAAGACCGTCGCGCCATCCTTGCTATGGGCGGCGACTACCGCGTGAGTTTCGATTTCCAGGAGACCGTGCCTCTGATGGCTGGCTACACCGACTTCACGGAAAAGACCTCGGGCGGCTATGAGACGGTTGTTGTCGTGTCGGAATCGCCGACGCATATTGTGTTGCAACACTTGCTCGTAGCGCCGTCGGGACACGTGATCAAGCACTGGCGCCAGGATTGGACCTATGAAGCTAGCGAACGCTTTGAGTTCTCGAGCGACCAGACCTGGAGCATTCGCAAGCTTGCACCTGAAAAGACGGCCGGCGCATGGACGCAGTGCGTTTTCGAGGTGTCGGATGCACCACGATACTGTGGCACCGGCCGCTGGAACCATAAATACGGCGTATCCACGTGGACCAGCGATCGTACCTGGCGTCCGCTACCGAGGCGTGAATACACCGTGCGTAGCGACTACAACGCCATGAATGCGGAGAACCGTCATACCATCACGCCGCAGGGTTGGACGCACGAGCAGGACAACACCAAAACCATCCGTGACGGTGAAGAGACGACAGGCACGATCGTGCGCGAGTTCGGGTTTAATCACTATCGCAATATTGAGGGATATGACTTCACTCCCGCTGATGAGTACTGGTCGAAGACGGCGGCATTCTGGTCACTGGTGCGTGATGAGTGGCAAGCGCGCCTGTCCGCAACCGGCACATTGAAACTGACGACTGACGTGAGTGGTATGCCCATCATCGCTGCGATGTTTGGACATGCCGAACAAGCGGATACAACCAGCAGTGAGGATCAGCTGATCGCGATCAATGAAGTGCTCAATACACATACGCACGATGGATCGGAAACGGTCGCTGAAACGCCACGCACGTCGGCGACAACCGGTAGCTACTAACCGGGTTTGTGGTTCCACCATGCGAGATCGGCGTGGGCGCGCAAGTCGAGCTCGTGCGTCCACGCTGATCGGTGCTGGTGAGCAAGATGAAAATAGGTCTCCGCCATCTGCTCCGGAAGCATTAACCCATCGTTGTCGCCGCCGCGTTGTTCTCGCAATTGCTGGAATCGCTCAGCACCGAGCATTTTTCCAAGCGTGTCCGGCGCGTCCACAGCACCGTCAACAACGATATGCACGACATGGATCCCTTTGGCCGCGAACTCTGCGTTCAAGGTTTGGCAGAGCATGCGCCGTCCGGCCATCGCCGCTGCGTGAGAGTGCTGGCCTGCATTGCCGCGCATCGCAGCGGTGGCGGAAGTGACGAGCAACGTGCCACCGCCTCTCGCCTCCATGAGGGGAAACAGCGAGGCCGCAAGTCGAAATAAACCGAACGTCGCCATGCGCCAGCCGAGCTCGAAGGCCTTGCAGCTGGTATCGCTGAGCGAGCGATTGCCGATCTGGGCGCCGAGATTGTAGAGCGCCACACGTATCGGTCCGACGTTCGCTTCCGTCTCTCGCACCACTGTCTCCAGGGATTCGGCCTCGGTTGCATCCATCAATCGTCCACTGGCGTCGCCGCCAGCCTCGTGCCCCGCCGCCTTAGCGCTCTCGATCAGTCGATCCAGACCTTCCTGATCGCTCCGACGACACAACACCGCGTGGTAACCAGCCGCCGCGAACCGCTTGCCGACATGACCCCCGATGCCGCCGCCGGCACCGACGACCAGACACACCCCTTTCTCACTCATTTTCGCCCCCGGTACCGTCCCATTCGACGCTGTTTTTGCGCATTTGGTCAGGATAACGCATTGGTTACAAACAAAATCATAGAATTCCGATGATTGTTTTGCATAACGTAACGCCCAGATATGGTAGGGAATTCTTCCGAAATGTCATAAATGGGCGACAAATAGCAATAGATGCGCAGTTGATCGGGTTTCAACAGCTAGCGTAGCGTCGAAGACGGTGTTAACCGGAGCCAAGTTGGCGCAAGACCTTCGACTCCGAATTCGTTTAGGAGTGATCATGAAGACGAAGGGCATCTTTGCTCGGGGCCGTCTTGCGACGGCGCTCATTTTGGGGACATTGCTGGCATCGCCGGTATCCATGGCGGGCGGGTCCGATCCCGCCACCACTTCCACCACACTGGCCGAGTCGCCACCGACCAACCAGTTCATCGTGAAATACAAATCGCTTGCGGTGAGTCAGTCACCGATCGGTGCCACGATCGCATCTGGCAATACCGGCGATCAGGCCAGAGTGCTCTCACAGGCAATGGGCATGCAGGTGACACTGAAGCGACGTGCTGCCAGTGGCGCTGCGGTCTACCGGATCGCGCAGTGGCGCAAGCCGGCCGAGTTGAAGCTCATGCTGGCAAAAATCCAGGCCGACCCGAATGTCGAGTACGCGGAGCCTGATTTGCTGCTGCAGCCAATGGCAACGCCAAACGACGCTCGCTACAACGAGCAATGGCATTACTTCGAACCGACCGGTGGCCTGAATTTGCCGCTGGCCTGGGATAGCACCACCGGTGCGGGAACCGTGGTTGCGGTGATCGACACCGGTTACCGTGCGCACCCCGATCTCGCGGGCAACCTTTTACCCGGTTACGACATGATCAGCGACACGTTTGTTTCCGTCGATGGGGATGGGCGTGACAGTGACGCGACGGATCCAGGCGACTTCTCAAGCGCGGGCCAGTGCGGTGCAGGTCAACCGGCGCGCGGTTCCAGCTGGCACGGCACCCACGTCGCGGGCACCGTGGCCGCGGTAACCAACAACGGTACTGGAGTCGCCGGTGTCGCCTACGGCGCCAAGGTAGTCCCGCTCCGTGCCCTCGGTCGTTGCGGTGGCTATACGTCCGATATCGCTGACAGCATCATCTGGGCTTCGGGTGGCAGCGTGGCGGGTACGCCGACCAACGCAAACCCGGCAGACGTCATCAACATGAGCCTCGGCGGTGGCGGCGCCTGCTCGACGACAACGCAATCCGCGATCAATGTTGCACGCGCCAACGGCGCGACGATCGTTGTTGCAGCCGGCAACTCCAATCAGAACGCATCGGGATTTAACCCGGCGAATTGCTCCGGCGTCATTACCGTCGCCTCGACTAATCGTAGTGGTGGCCGAGCGTATTACTCGAACTTCGGAGCGGATGTCGATGTGGCAGCACCGGGCGGCGATGTCCGCGCCAGTGCCTCGAATGGCGTTCTGTCGACGTTGAACAGCGGCAGCACAACGCCAGGCAGCAACAACTATGCGTTTTATCAGGGTACGAGCATGGCAGCGCCGCATGTTGCCGGCCTTGCAGCGATGTTGAAGGCGCTTGACCCGGGTCTGACGCCTGATCAAATCGAGTCGACGATCACATCGACGGCACGAGCGTTTCCTGCGACCTGCTCTCAGTGTGGCGCTGGCATAGCCGACGCGGCTGCTGCGGTAGCTACGCTGACAGGCGGCGGTGGTGGTGGGGGCGGTACCGAGCCTCTACTCGAGAACGGTGTTCCTGAGACGGGTCTGGCTGCCAGCACCGGTAGCGAGCTTCGCTTTACGATCGAAGTACCAGCCGGTGCGAGTAGTCTATCGTTCCAGATCGCAGGTGGCTCTGGAGATGCAGACCTGTATGTCCGATTCGGCGCGGCGCCAACGACATCGACTTATGATTGTCGCCCGTATTTGAATGGCAACAACGAAACCTGTGATATCTCGAATGTCCAGGAAGGCACCTACCATGTGCTGGTGCGTGCCTGGAGTACGTTCTCCGGTGTGACGTTGACCGCAAGCTTCGACGAGCCAAGCAGTGGCGGTGGTGCCGAGGGCGGGTCGGCCGGTTTGAATAATCTGTCCGCATCGCGTCGCAACTGGCTTCGTTATACCGTGGATATTCCCCCGGGCATGTCCACATTCCAGGTACAAATCTCCGGTGGCAGTGGTGACGCCGACTTGTATCTGCGCTTCGGCAGTCAGCCCTCGACCTCGCGCTACGACTGTCGCCCGTACCTGAACGGCAACAACGAGGTGTGCACGATCACCAACCCACAGGCAGGTACCTGGCATATCGGCATTCGCGCTTATCAGACCTTCTCGGGAGTCAACCTCTCGGCAGAATGGTCGCCTTAGAAAGCGTTTCCTTCTGAGGGGGAGGAGCGGGGCACAGCGTTTCGGCGTTGTGCCCCTTTTTCTTTCGGGTTGACCCGGGTCGGTCAGTGGCACAAGCTCCCTCGCATGGCTGAGACAGAGCACCCCGCGCAGATCGACTGTGTCCTGATCGCCGCTGGCAGTTATCACGACATTGATTTCGCAAGGCTTGAGATCATGAAGTTGCTCGCGGAGGACTCGAACATTCGTGTCCGCGTGTTTGAGGACTACGAGCAGTTGGACGCAATCCAGAAGGCTGACTGCCTGATCACCTACACCTCCGATGTGATGCCCTCGCAGGGCGCACAGGAAGTGCTGCGCGATTGGTTGATCTCTGGTGGGCGTTGGTACGCACTGCACGGCACCAACTCGATTCTGCGATTGCGCGAAGACCGATTATGGGATGCACCACGCTGTGCACCGTTGTTTATGGATCTTGTAGGCTCGCAGTTCGTCAGCCATCCGCCCATCGCGCCGTACTCTGTAACGGTGGTCAAGCCAGAGCATCCATTGGTCGCCGGGATCGGAGATTTCGAAACCGATGATGAGCTCTACCATCTTGAGCTGCACGGACCGCTCGAGGTTCTGATGGAAACCGAGTGCACCGTCGAGAGCCCCGGTTTCGTGGAGGGCAAAGACGCGCCCGGCAAGCACCCGATTTGTTACATCAAGTCGCATGGTGAAGGCGCCGTGCTGTATCTCGCGATTGGTCATGCTCGTGGCCACCACGACATGAAGCCACTGATCGATTGGTGGCGGAGTGAAGACCGCGGCGCCTGGAAATACCCGGAGTTTTATGAACTCCTGCGCCGCGGTATCCGCTGGTTGAAACGCGAAATCGCTTGACGGTTAAGCGGGGGCTGGAGCCTCCTCCCGAATCCCACGTCTTGACTCCAGCTTCGCGCGGATCTCGTGAGCACGCTCCTCAGTGATGGAAAACGAGAGAATGGCCCAGATTGCGATTGCTGATGCGACGCATGGAATGAACGCGTCAAAGAGTCTCATCATCTGCAGCGCTTCTGCTGTCTGTTCACCGCCCAGGCTGGCGTCAAATCCTGTTCCCTTTAGGAGATAGCCACCGGCCAGAATCGCAACGGATTGTCCCAGTTTCACAACCCACCAAAAGATGGATCCGAACATTCCTTCCCTTCTCTCACCTGTGTTGAGCTCGTCGGCATCGACGACGTCAGCGACCATTGATGGAGCGATTGTGAATAGTGATGCAAGGCCAAAGGCCATGAACGGGGCAGGGATCAATACCGCCCACTCGTTGCCGGGAATGTAGCAAAACCACTTCAGAGCGTAACCGAAAATAGATACGCAGATCGCTGTAAGGAGCGCCTTGCGTTTTCCAATCCTCGTGCCTAGCCAGGTAACAAAAGCGACCACCATTAAGCCACAGATACCTTGGACTAAAAGCGCATGCCCGAACCAGTCCGAGCCAACATCATTGTCGCCACCAAAGACGTAATAGACGACAACAAAATACTGTAGTGATGAGATCAGAATAAAGCCGTTGAAGATGAGGAATGTTGCAACGCATAGTTTCATGAAAGGCTTAAAGCGAATTGCGATTGCAAATCCCTTGAAGAAGTCCATGCAGATCTCGCTAATTTCCTTCTTTTCTTCCTCTTCCTCCCCGAAGTCCACCAGCTTTTCGCGAAGGAAGATCGCGGGTAGAACGCCGAGAACAATCGTCACTACGCATATTATCCCTGCGAGTACTGCGGTGCCTTCGATGCCGTTATCGAACATCTTTTTGTTGTAGACGAACGACAAATAGTAAGAGGAGAACAGGTAGGCAACACTTCCGAAAAAGTTCTGTACTCCCATTAGTCGTGTCCGCTCGTGGTAATCGGGCGTCAATTCATAGCCCAGAGCGACCCAGGGTGTTGCAAACACCGTGTAGAAACAGAAAAACACAAGAGACACGCCCAAGAAGTAGACGACGTAATAAGTTGTGCTTTGCCCCAAGGGTAGTTGCCACAGCGCGAAGAAGAGAATTCCTGCGCAGATTGCACCGCCAAAGATATACGGTCTGCGTCTTCCATAGCGGGATTTGGTCTTGTCAGAGATGTACCCCATCAATGGGTCCGTGAATGCGTCCAGCACCCGTGGAATCGCCGTTATCCAGCCAACAAGCCGCGGGTCCATGCCCAACACAACGATTAGCACGTTGGTTAACGTGCTGACCCCGGCCGCAAGCGTATTGTTAACGAAAGCGCCGCATCCGTAGATGAGTTTTTGACCAAACGGTATGCGGTCTTCAGGCGCAGTGACGTGCGCTTCTTGATTTGCCATCTGGTCGATCCCCCCGACGAGCCAAGGCATATGCAGGCATGCGATACTGACGGCCTTTGACAGCGCTGTCAAACGTTGCTAGAACGGCGATCCGTTAGCGCTGTGCCAAAGGGGACAAGCGATCAGCGCGAATCTGCACGACACAGGGCAGGGTGCCGACATACCGAAAAAGGTGGCCGCACTGCTCGAAAAAATGACCGTCGCCGAGAAGGTAGGGCAACTGGTTCAGCTGGATGCAAGCTGGGGTTATCCGCCAGAGTATCTCGGCGATCGTTTGCGCGCCGGTGAGATCGGCTCGGTGCTGAACAATGCCGACAGAAGCGTCGTAAACGAACTCCAGCGGATCGCTGTGGAAGAGAGCCGACTTGGAATTCCCTTGCTGGTCGGTCGTGATGTCATCCACGGGTTTCGTCATGTCATGCCGATCCCGCTCGGTCAGGCGGCGTCCTGGAACCCGGATCTGGTCGAGGCAGCGGCAAGGCTGTCGGCGGAGGAGGCGGTTCACGCTGGCATCAACTGGACCTTCGCGCCGATGATCGACGTTGCTCGTGATCCGCGATGGGGAAGGATTGCCGAGAGTCCCGGAGAGGACCCGGTGCTTGCGAGTGCGATGTCGGTTGCGATGGTTCGCGGGTATCAAACCGAAGACCTCAGCGCACCGGACGCAATCGCGGCGTGTGCGAAACACTTTGCCGGTTACGGTGAGGTCGATGGTGGTCGCGACTACGCGACGACCAACGTGACGCGAAACGAATTACGCAATATCTACATGCCCCCGTTTAGGGCGGCGGTCGATGCGGGTGTGGCGACACTGATGACATCGTTCTGCGATATCGACGGAGTTCCGGCGACCGCAAACGACTTTCTTCTGCGTGATGTGCTCCGTGAGGAGTGGCGATTCGAAGGCCTCGTAGTCAGCGATTGGGACTCAGTAGCACAGCTGTCCATCCACGGATTGACGCCTGGTGATCGCGAATCCGCGGCGGAAGCGTTCGGTGCTGGTGTCGATATGGAGATGGCGGGTCGTTGCTTTTCCGAACACCTTGCACAGCTTCTGGAGGACGGTGAGATCGATATGGCGGCCCTGGATCGATCCGTCAGTCACGTGCTGACCACCAAGTTCAAACTCGGTTTATTCGAGAGTCCGTGTATTGCCGAAGCCCAACTACCTGTTCTGGACCTTGCTCGCACGCTTGATGTCGCAAGATCGCTCGCGCGCGAGAGTGTGGTCATGCTTAAGAACGAAGGGGACGTGCTACCGCTTCGGCCTGACTCAATATCGCGTATCGCCTTGTTGGGGCCGCTTGCCCATGCGCCTTATCAGCAACTGGGCACGTGGGTATTCGACGGCGACGCTAACCTGAGTGTCACGCTCAAGGATGCGTTAGCCGACGCATTGCCGGCGCATGTAACACTCGATTACTTGCGTGTTCTTGAGACTTCCCGATCAAAAGAGATGCCCGACCTTGAGCAGGCGCTGGAAATGGCGGAATGTGCGGAGGTTGTGATCCTGGCGCTTGGCGAGGAGTCCATCTTGTCGGGCGAGGCGCATTGCCGTGCGGATATTGATTTGCCGGGCGCACAGATGGCGCTGGTGCGAGCGGTGAAAGCGCTTGGCAAGCCGGTAGTCGGGGTGATTATGGCGGGACGGCCATTGACGCTGGGCAGTATCGTCGACGCTTTCGATGGGTTGCTCTACGCCTGGCATCCCGGCGTTCAAGCGGGCCCCGCCTTGACCGACCTGCTGCTCGGTCATGCTTCACCTTCAGGCAGATTGCCGGTGAGCTTCCCAAGTGTCGTGGGTCAGATACCGATTCACTACAACCACAAGAACGGTGGAAAGCCACCTTCTGATGATCAAATCGCACACATCGATTCGCTCGATACCTATGCACCCCAGACCTCGGTTGGCATGTGTACGTATCATCTCGACGCAGGCTACCGCCCGTTGTTCCCGTTCGGGTTCGGCCTGTCTTACGCTCGCTTCACTTATGAGCATTTGCGATTGTCATCGGAGACCCTGGCGGTAGGCGAAACGCTCACCGTCACTGTGAAGTTAGTCAATCATGGTGATCGCGACGGTGATGAGGTGGTGCAACTCTATACCCGCGATCTTGTCGGTAGCGTCACTCGACCGGTGCGTGAGCTCAAGGATTTCCAGAAGGTATCGGTGCCGGCCCGCTCGGCGCGGGAAATCATGTTCGAGCTGCCAAGCACGGCGCTCGGGTTTTACGGCAGGAAAGACCGTTGGACTGTCGAGCCCGGTGAATTTGAATTATGGGTCGGCGGAGACTCGTCGGCATCGCTCGGCACACGCTTTAAAATCGTGCCGAGCAAAGGGTCCCAGGGGGAGGGAAGTTGATGAAATCGATAAAACACTGGACAGCATTTATGGCCGCTACAGCAGTTGTCGCGTGCGGCGACAAAGAACCGCAACAGGTGCAAACCACACAAACCGAGGAGCAGGTCTTGATGCAGTCTCCCGATGACCTGATCGAAGGGCAGGTCATGGCCGTTGCCTACTCCGGCTTTCGCGAGGGTCAATATCCGGACCGAGGCGAAGGTGCGAACAACCCTACCCCTGAACAGATCGTTGAGGACCTCAACATCCTCATCGACAACGATTTCCGTCTGATTCGTTTGTATGATGCCGGTGAAAACTCGCGGACCACGTTGGAGCTCATTCGCGAAAACCAGCTGCCAATGAAGGTCATGCTGGGCTTGTGGCTGAATGCGGAGTTCTCGAATCATGAGGGATGTCCGTGGCTGGATGCGCCGATCCCGGAAGAAGAACTCTCGGCAAATATGATCGCGAATGATGAAGAGGTCGCTCGTGGTATCGCACTCGCGAAAGAGTTCGCCGACATCATCGTAGCGGTAAACGTCGGCAACGAGGCACTCGTGGACTGGACGGATCACATGGTGCCGCTGCCGGCCATGATCGAACATGTAAGGACGGTCAAAGCTGCGGTTGAGCAGCCAGTGACGGTCGCAGAAAACTACGAGTGGTGGATCTCCGACGGCAAGCCTCTCGCCGCTGAACTCGACTTTGTTGGTGTGCACACCTACCCCGCATGGGAAGGCAAACCAATCGAAGAGGGCGTGAACTACACCGACGAGAACATGCAGCGCGTTTATGAAGCGCTACCGGACTCCAAGTTCGCGATCCTGGAAGCCGGCTGGGCGACCACGGCGACGGAATTCGGCGCGCGCGCCAGCGAGGAGAATCAGGCAATCTACTACGATGGTCTGTACGCATGGGGCGAAGAAAAGAACGTCACTGTGTTCTTCTTTGAGGCATTCGATGAGCCTTGGAAGGGCAATCCGAACAACGCCGAGGGTGCAGAAAAGCACTGGGGACTGTTCTTCGTGGACCGCACCCCAAAAGCGCGGTTCCGTCGCTGAGGCCGTAAACCCTAGATGAGTAAGCTCGGTACCACCTCGCTCCGAGGCCTGCGCACATTTTGTGTCGCTGCGCGATACACCAGCTTTCGCGCAGCGGCCGAGGCGCTATATGTGACGCCGTCCGCGGTGAGCCATCAGGTCAAAGGCCTGGAGGAGCATCTCGGCATTGCGCTTTTCCTACGCAGTAGCCGAGACATCAGCCTGACTGAGAACGGTAAGGCGTTGTATGCGGAGGTGTCGCCGCTGATTGAGAAGATCGACGATATCGTCAGTCACTATCGCTCGGGCGAGCGACGCACGACCGTACGAATTTCCGTTCAGCCGTTTTTTGGGAGCGAATACTTCGTGCCGCGATTGTCCGACTTCACGGCGCAACACCCCGAGATCGACATCCAGGTCGGTACGAGCGATGAGGCGTCCGAGAAGCACCCCGCCGATGCGGACCTTTCCATACGCCTGTTCAGCACGCCGCCGGCAGGTCTCGCCTCAAAGCCACTATTCCCGCTGCGGTTGGTGGCCGCAGGATCGCCGGCCTTCAAGAAGGCGCTGAAGGTCAAGCAACGGAAGATTGCCAGTGATTTTCCTTTGATCGTGCACGAAACATTGGCCAAGGCTTGGCCACAATGGTCCGAGCAATCGGGAATCGCACTGCCCGACAACCCGAAGAGCACACGGTTTGATTCCATGATCGCCGTTGTGAGAGCCGCACAACGTGGTCTGGGGGCCGCTTTGGTGCCAATGCCGATGTCGGAACTCTGGTTCGATGAGGGCAGCCTTGTGCGTCTGTTCAAGAATGAGCTCGTGATGGGCAGTTCCTATTTCCTGGTCTGGAAGCCCGATGAGAACGAGCGCCAAAGCGTGCGCCTTTTGAGGGAGTGGATCCTTTCCACGTTCAGCGCGAACGCGTGAATTTTTCTCATTCTCGGCACGAAAAACTTTCGTTTGTGAAGGTCTGGTGCCGCCCCTATCTTACGTCGTGTCTGGAAACACAAGTGCGGGCCACCCCCCTTCCCGCCATCGTTTTGGAGGACATGAGAATGAACGTAAAACGCCAACAACGTCGCAACGACTTTGCATTCAGCCTGCGTGGGTTCACCGTGGTTTCATCTTTCGGCATGCCGATAGCAATCTCCGATGAACGCTTCCGTAAGGTGCGCAAATCCGAGCAATCGAATCACCATAATTCAACGACATGACATAATTGGGCACCAGCGCCCCAAGCTGGCTGCTAACAATAACTCTGTGAGATAAGCCTCTGAGCGTTGTCGATTTGTCGTCTAGAAAGCGGCAAATTGACAACGCTGTCATGGTTTGTTACTTCTACGCTCGCACAAGCCGCGGGACCGCGCCCGCTGGTGTGTGTCCGTTAGGGGGGACAATCCATGAGTTCGTTGAAGCGTGTCGCAAGACACACCGCAGCTGCCGTCGGCGTTGTGATCGTTGCTGTTTCCTGTGGAGGCAGTGATCGCCCGGAGCCGCTCAGCAATGTGAATATAGCGCCGCCGGTAAACGTGGCGCCGCAATCCAACGTCAACATTACTAACCCGACCCTGACGGTCGAGTTCAACAATGAAGTGTCCCCGGGCGACACGCTAACAATGGTCTTCAGCGAAGAGTTTGACGGTCCGGGGATCGACCCGGAGACCTGGTTCTTCGAAGAAGGTGACGGCTCGCAGTACGGCATTCCCGGCTGGGGCAACAACGAACTGCAGTACTACCTGCCCGACAGCGCACAAATCAACAACGGCATCCTTGAGATTACTGCTCGAGAAGAGCAGGTCGGGGCGTTCAACTACACATCGGCGCGCATCAACACGCGCGATCGATTTGCGTTCCGCTACGGTCGCATCGAATCCCGAATCAAGCTACCAGGTGGCCAAGGCCTGTGGCCTGCGTTCTGGCTGCTAGCTCAGGACAGTCCTTACGGCACTTGGGCGGCCAGCGGTGAAATCGACATCATGGAGGCCATCAATCTCGGTGGTACCGGCGGCAACCGCGTCTTCGGCACGATTCACTACGGGGCTGAATTCCCAGGGAATCTATCCACATCGGAGACCTACGTCGTTCCGTCCAACGCTCAGACAGAGTTCCACGTATACGCCGTGGAATGGGACGCAACCGAAATTCGCTGGTACGTCGACGACGTGCTGTACGCAACGATGAATAACTGGAATTCGAGCAACGGCACTTATCCGGCGCCGTTTGACCACGAGTTCTACATCATTTTGAACGTCGCAGTGGGTGGCAACTTCCCGGGTTCGCCGGATGCTACGACTGTGTTCCCGGTCACCATGGAGGTCGACTGGGTTCGCGTTTATTCAGGGGAGCCCTGATCCGGAAGGCGGTCACGCGAACAATATAGCGGGCCGATCAGGGGGGAGCGGCACGACGTAGCATCGGGAAGGGGGCTGCGTCGGTCGGATAAAAATAACCGGAACCAGCGTGAGTAGCGCTGGCACATCATGGGACACGACAACATGTTTGCATCGAGAAGCCGACGCCTGGCCAAGGCGTTTAGCGGCCTGCTGTTTACGCTGGCGCTTTCGGGGTGTTTTGGGACTGGAGACGGGCCTGAGCAGATCGCGGGTACACCCGCCCCACCCCCGCCGCCGTTGCCGCCGGGCTTCTGCGATAACATCAACTTTGAAGATCCTTGCCCACCGAGCAGTATCAATAACTTCGCGGGTGGTGCGACGACCATTGTTGAAAACCCGAACATGACGGGTATTAACACCAGTGAACGCGTCGCTCAGATGCAGAAGTTCACGGACCAGCCGTTCGGTGGTACGACAATCGATACGCCAAACGGTATCGATTTCACGCAGGGTCAGTCATATCGCATGAAGGTGTTGGCACCGCGTGCCGTCCCTGTGCTGTTCAAGTTCGAAGGTCTGGATCGCGAACGCTCGTTGTCCCATACCGGCAGCGGTCAGTGGGAGTCACTTTGCTTCGACTTCACCAACGACACCATGGGACCGGCGGTCACCGGCATCACCATCATCTTTGATCTTGGCGTCCAGGGTGATGCTGCTAACGATCCGAATAACTGGACCTTCTACTACGATGACATTGAGCAAGTCTCTGACTGCTCGGGTGGTCCCGTAGGGGTCAACCTGCCCATCGACTTCGAGCAAGACCCGACGATTTACAACTTCGGAATGGATGGCGGCTTCGGCGGCGGCGCTGCATCGGTGCTCGCCAACCCGGTATCGGGCGGCATCAACACGAGCGCGCAGGTCGCGCGTATGCAGAAATTCATGGGCGAAGTCTTCGGTGGCAGCACGCTGTCGCTGGCGGGCAACGTCGACTTCAGTCAGGGCGAAGCCTTCCGGATGAAGGTCTGGTCGCAGCGCGCCGTGCCTGTGCTATTCAAATTTGAGGGTCTCGATAAAGAGCGTTCCGTCAGTCATACCGGTGGTAGTGAATGGCAGGATCTGTGTTTCGACTTCACGGGCGATACCGCGGGTCCGGCGTCCAACGCGATTACAACGATTTTTGATCTGGGTGTGGTCGGAGATGCGATGAATGATCCAGATAACTGGACCTTCTACTTCGACGACATCCAGCAAGTCGCCAGCTGCTCCGGTGGTGGCGGCGGTGGTGGCGGCGGTGGTGGCGGCACAGGTTCGCTCCCGACGCTGGACTTCGAAAGCGCAGCGGGCGGTACCGGCTTTACCTGGAACGTGTTCGAGAACGCCGATAACCCGCCGTTGAACTTCATTGCGAACCCGGACATGAGCGGCATTAACACGTCCGCAACGGTTGCCGAGTTCACCGCTCGACAGGGCGGTCAGCCTTTCGCGGGCACCAACACGACCGATCTGCCAACGTTCACGCTGGACGCTTCCAACGCGATCGTCAAAGTCATGGTTTGGAAAACCGTGATCAGCGACGTTGGTATCAAGTTCGAGGATGCGAATCTCGGCTCAACAGGCGAGATTCTTGTGGCGAACACCGTCACCAATCAGTGGGAAGAGCTGACGTTCGACTTCACGTCGGTGATCGGGAACCCGGTCAACGTAGACATCACGGGCTTTGTCGTCTTCCCGGATTTCGATGCACGTGGTCAGGACAATGTGATCTACATCGATAACATCACTTTCGGTGATGGCAGCACCGGCGGCGGTGGTGGTGGCGGTGGTAGCACCGGCACGATCGTGGCCGACTTCGAAGCGGGCGGCACGTTTAACTTCGATGACTTCGGCGGTGGTGCCGCGAGCATCGAAGCCAACCCGGACACATCGGGCATCAACCCGAGTGCACAGGCAGCTCGACTGCAGAAATTCAATGGCGAGGTGTTCGCAGGCAGCACGTTGTTGCTCGACAATAACGTCGATTTCTCGCTGGGTACGGCCTACAACATCAAGGTCTATGCAACGCGCCCGGTAGAAGTGCTCTTCAAGTTGGAAGGACTGGACCAGGAGCGTTCGGAGTCTCACGGCGGAACCGGTTGGGAAACACTGTGCTTCGACTTTACCGGCGCAACCAGCGGTAACCCGGCAACGGCGTTCACCTTCATCTTTGATCTGGGTATTGCTGGCGATGCCGACAACAACCCTGACGACTGGACGTTCTTTGTCGACGATATCGAACAGACCAGTGGCTGTGGTGGCACCGGCAATAGCGCGACGTTCCCGATTGATTTCGAAGCGGACCCGATGAGCTTCGACTTCGGCCCCGAAGCGGGCTTCGGTGGCGGTGCCTCGGTCGTCGTTGCTAACCCGGTATCGGGTGGCATCAACACGACTGCACAAGTCGCACGCATGCAGAAATTCATGGCTGAACCATTCGGCGGCAGCACGCTCGCGCTGGATGGTAATGTCGACTTTACGGCGGGTACCGCTTTCCGCATGAAAGTCTGGTCGCAGCGCGCCGTGCCGGTGCTCTTCAAGTTTGAAGGTCTCGATCGCGAGCGAACCCTGACCCATACGGGTGGCAGCGAGTGGCAAGATCTGTGCTTCGATTTCACTGGCGATACGGCTGGTAACTCGACCGACGCGATTACCTTTATCTTTGATAACGGCGTCGTCGGCGATGCGATGGGCGATCCGGATAACTGGACGTTCTATTTCGACGACATCACACAGGTTGCCGACTGCGGTGTTCCGCCAGCGTCGTTCCCCGTCGATTTTGAAGCCGATCCGATGACCTATGACTTCGGACCAATGGCTGGATTCGGTGGTGGTGCGTCGGTTGTCGTTGCCAACCCGGTGTCGGGTGGCATCAACACCAGTGCCCAAGTTGCTCGCATGCAGAAATTCATGGCTGAACCGTTCGGCGGCAGCACCTTCGAGCTTGGAGGCAATGTGAATTTCGCGGGCGGCCAGGCGTTTACCATGAAGGTATGGTCGCAGCGCTCTGTGCCCGTGCTCTTCAAGTTCGAAGGCTTGGATCGTGAACGCACTGTGACCCACACGGGTGGCAGCGAGTGGCAGGACCTGTGCTTCGATTTCACTGGCGATACAACAGGTCCAGTGACCTCTCAGATCACCTTTATCTTTGACAACGGTGTTGTTGGGGATGCGATGGGCGATCCCGATAACTGGACGTTCTACTTCGACGACATCACGCAGGTCGCCAGTTGCCCGACGGGCGGCGGCGGTGGCGGTACGAGCTCGCTACCGACGCTTGACTTCGAAAGCCCTGAAGGCGGTACCGGCTTTACCTGGACGGTCTTTGAGAACGCTGACAATCCTGCGGTCGCATTCATCCCGAACCCAGATCAGTCAGGCATCAACACGTCGGCCACGGTTGCGGAGTTCACCGCGCGCGCTGCAGGTGCAGAGTTTGCCGGTGCGAATACCACGGATCTGCCAACTTTCACGCTGGATGCATCCAACGCGATCGTGAAAATCATGGTTTGGAAGAGCGTGATCAGCGATGTCGGTATCAAGTTTGAAAAAGATGTCGGTACCGGCTTTGCCTCGACCGGCGAAATCCGGATTCCGAATACGGTAACCAACCAGTGGGAAGAGCTGACGTTCGATTTCACTTCAGTGATCGGTGACGGCGCCAATGTAGACATCACCGGTTTTGTGATCTTCCCGGACTTCGCAGCACGCACCGGAGAGAACGTGATCTTCTTCGACAACATCACGTTTGGTGATGGTGCCGGCGGAGGCTCTGGTGGCGGTGGCGGCACATCCGCACCGGCCTTGACTGACTTCGAGAGCGGCTCGTTCGATTTCACCGACTTTGGCGGTGGCGTCGGCAGCATCGAAGCCAATCCGGACGCGAGCGGTATCAACACGAGTGCACAGGCTGCCCGAATCCAGAAATTCGCAGGCGAAGTCTTCGGCGGCACGACATTAGGTCTGCCGGGTGCGGTCGACTTCTCGGCGGGTGAGGCCTACAACATCAAGGTGTATGCGACTCGTTCGGTGGATGTTCTGTTCAAGCTGGAAGGCCTGGATCAGGAACGGACCGTGACGCATGGCGGTACCGGTTGGGAAACGTTGTGCTTCGACTTCACGGGTATGACCAGCGCTGCGCCAGCCACTGCATTTACGTTCATCTTTGATAACGGCACGCAAGGCGATGCCGCAGGCAACCCCGACGACTGGACGTTCTTTGTTGATGACATCGAACAGACATCAAGCTGCGGTGGCGGCGGTGGAACGAGCGCACTGCCGGTGCTGGACTTTGAGAGTCCGGGAGGTGGCACTGGCTTCACCTGGACGGTGTTCGAGAACGACGATAACCCCGGCGTTGCGTTTATCCCGAACCCGGATCAATCCGGCATCAACACGTCGGCCACGGTAGCGGAATTCACTGCTCGCGCCGCCGGTGCGACGTTTGCTGGAACCAATACGACCGATTTGCCGACGTTCACGTTGGATGCGTCGAACGCGGTCGTGAAGATCATGGTCTGGAAGACTGTGATCAGCGACGTCGGAATCAAGTTCGAGAAGGACACGGGCTCAGGTATCGCGTCCACGGGTGAGATTCGTGTTCCGAACACGGTAACCAACCAGTGGGAAGAGCTGACGTTCGACTTCACTTCGGTGATCGGTGACGGTGCGAACACGGACATCACCGGCTTTGTGATCTTCCCTGACTTCGATACTCGCGCAGGTCAGAACGTGATCTTCTTCGACAACATCACGTTCGGTGATGGCTCGGGCGGCGGATCCGGTGGCGGCGCCACGATCGCTGTCCCGGTCGACTTTGAAGAAGACGCGGCTGAGTACGACTTTGGTCCGGATGCTGGATTTGGCGGCGGCGTGTCTACTGTCATTGCGAACCCGGACATGAGTGGGATCAATACGACGGCCCAGGTCGCGCAGATGCAGAAATTTGCAGGCGCGGTATTTGGTGGCAGCACACTGGCGCTGGATACGGCGATCGACTTCGGTGCCGGTGAAGCCTTCACTGTCAAGGTGTGGTCAGCACGCGAAGTGCCGGTGCTCTACAAGCTCGAAGGTCTGGATCGCGAACGTTCCGTGACCCATCCGGGTGGTAGCGAGTGGCAAGAGTTGTGCTTCGACTTTACGGGCGACACAACCGGGCCGGCTTCGTCAGCGGTGACGTTCATCTTCGATCTCGGCGTGAACGGCGATGCAGATAACAACGCAACCGATTGGACGTTCTACTACGACGAGATCACCCAGGTCGCGAGCTGCCCAGGCGGTGGAACGAGCGCACTGCCGGTGCTGGACTTTGAGAGTTCGGCAGGTGGTACTGGCTTCACCTGGACGGTGTTCGAGAACGACGATAACCCCGGCGTTGCGTTTATCCCGAACCCGGATCAATCCGGCATCAACACGTCGGCCACGGTAGCGGAATTCACTGCTCGCGCCGCCGGTGCGACGTTTGCTGGAACCAATACGACCGATTTGCCGACGTTCACGTTGGATGCGTCGAACGCGGTCGTGAAGATCATGGTCTGGAAGACTGTGATCAGCGACGTCGGAATCAAGTTCGAGAAGGACACGGGCTCAGGTATCGCGTCCACGGGTGAGATTCGTGTTCCGAACACGGTAACCAACCAGTGGGAAGAGCTGACGTTCGACTTCACTTCGGTGATCGGTGACGGTGCGAACACGGACATCACCGGCTTTGTGATCTTCCCTGACTTCGATACTCGCGCAGGTCAGAACGTGATCTTCTTCGACAACATCACGTTTGGTGATGGCTCGGGCGGCGGATCCGGTGGCGGCGGTGGTGGCACGACGTCAGCGCCGGTACTGACCGACTTCGAGAGCGGCTCATTCACATTCACCGACTTCGGTGGCGGTGTCGGCAGCATCGAGGCCAACCCGGAAACGGCCGGCATCAACACGAGCTCTATGGCAGCGCGAATTCAGAAATTCGCGGACCAGCCGTTCGGCGGAACGACGTTGGGTCTCCCGGGTGCTGTCGACTTCTCGGCGGGCGAGGCTTACAACATCAAGGTGTACGCGACACGTAGCGTGAACGTACTGTTCAAGCTCGAAGGACTCGACCAGGAGCGAACGGTCACGCATGGTGGCAGCGGCTGGGAAAACCTGTGCTTTGATTTCTCGGGAAGCACAACGGGTGATCCGGCCACCGACTTCACCTTTATCTTTGATAACGGTGTGGTGGGCGATGCTGCAGGCGACCCTGCGAGCTGGACGTTCTTTGTCGATGACATCGAGCAGGTAGCTTCGTGCGCGACACCGACCGTAACCGTGCTGCCGATCGACTTCGAGGCCGATCCGATGACCTACGTCTTCCGCGACGGTGGCGGCTTTGGTGGTGGAACCTCCGATGTGATCGCAAATCCGCAGTCCGGTGGGATCAACACCAGTGCCCAGGTCGGCCGGATGCAGAAGTTCGACGGCGAGGTGTTCGGCGGATCGACGCTCGATCTCGGTGGTGACTTCGGGTTCCTCGCGAACACGAGTTTCACCATGAAGGTCTACGCGAGCCGCTCCGTGCCTGTGCTCTTCAAGCTCGAAGGCGGACCGGTCGGCGAGGTCTCAGTTACACACACCGGCTCCGGTTGGGAAGAGTTGTGCTTCGACTTCGGCGCCTTGTCTGGCAACGGCACCGATGGCATCACCCTGATCTTTGATCTCGGTGTGAACGGTGCAGCGGCCACGGATCCGGACAACTGGACCTTCCTGTTCGATGACATCGCCATCAACCAGGGCACAGCGTGCCCGATGGGTGGTGGCGGTAGCGGTGGTATGTCCGGCGGTCTGCCAATACTCGACTTCGAGTCGAGTGCAGGCGGCACCGGTTTCACCTGGACGGTGTTCGAGAACGATGACAACCCGGGCCTGGCGTTTTTGCCGAACCCGGATACGAGCGGCATCAACACGTCGGCTACGGCGGCGCAGTTCACGGCGAGAACTACAGGGCAAGAGTTCGCAGGAACGATCACCAACGACTTGCCGACATTCACACTCGATAGCAATAACGCGATCGTGAAAGTGATGGTTTACAAGTCGGTGATCAGCGATGTGGGCATCAAGTTCGAGAATGCCACGCAGGGCTCAACCGGAGAAATCCGGGTGCCCAATACTGTGACTAACCAGTGGGAAGAGCTGACGTTCGACTTCACTGCGGTTATCGGTAATGGCGTGAACACGGATATCACCGGGTTCATTGTGTTCCCTGACTTTGATGCCCGGGCAACACAGAACGTGGTCTATTTCGACAACATCAGATTTGGCGACGGCAGCTAAGCGCATGTCCGTACGTTGGGGGAATACACGGACGAAGTCCGTGCTAGAAAAATCAAGAGTAAACACTATGGCGGATTCGAACCGGGGGCGTACTCGAGGGCCGATCTGGGCGTGGGCAACCACGGCCCTGTTTATGCTGCTCTCCACGTTTGCATCAGCGCAATCGACAGACGTTGTCACAACCGTAAAGGACGACAAGGGCTGGAGGCTGCAGGTCAATGGCGAGAACTACTACATCAAAGGTGTAGTGTGGGGCTACTCGCCACAGGGTGAAAACTACACCTATAACTTGTGGGGCAAGGATGATGACTTCATCCGTAAGGTCCTCGATTACGACTTTGGGCTCATGAAAGCGGCGGGCATCAACACGATCCGAAGCTTCGCGATGATCCCGCCGAAGTGGGTGACTTACGTCTATCGCGAGCACGGCATTCGCACCGTCGTAAATCCGTTGATGGGTCGTTACGGTTATACCGTCGGCGGTCGTTGGGTCCCGTTCACCGATTACTCTGACCCTCTGACGCGTGCGACGTTGCTTGCGGATACGGTAGAGATCGTCTCGCGCTACCGCGATACCGAAGGTGTCCTGATGTTCGCGTTCGGCAACGAGAGTAACTACGGACTGTCATGGTCGAGCTTCGAAATTGAAGATCTGCCGGAAGGTGACCGTGAGGTCGCCAAAGCACGTTACCTGTACTCCTTGTTCAACGAAGTCATTCGCGAAAGTAAGAAAGTCGCACCGAATCACCCGATGAGTATCGTCAACGGTGATCTCGGTTACATCGATCTAATCAAGGAGCTCGTCCCCGAGTTGGACGTGCTGGGCAGTAATGTCTACCGAGGCCGCAGCTTTACCTCTCTTTGGGCGGACGTCGATGCCAAGCTCGACTTGCCGGTGGTGTTCTTTGAGTTCGGAAGCGATGCATTCAATGCGCGCACCCGCTCCGAAGCACAAATCGCGCAGGCAGTGATCCTGAAGGATCAGTGGCGCGAGATGTACAACAAGTCATGGAGCAACGGCGAGGAAGGCAACGCGATTGGTGGCTTTGTCTTCGAATGGCGTGACGAGTGGTGGAAGTACCTCCAGGAAGAGAATCTGGACACACAGGACGACAACGCGTCCTGGTCCAACGAGGCTTATCTTTTCGACTTCGCACCTGGCAAAAACAACATGAACGAAGAGTGGTTCGGTATCACCGCGCTCGGACCACCGAACGGTGATGGCGTCTACACGGCGCGACCACGTGCTGCATATGACGTGTTGGCAGAAGCGTTCGCGATCGATCCTTATGGCTATACCAAGGACGCGATCAACCAAGCGTTCGATAACATCAACATGGACTACATTGGCCTCAAGGGCGAAGTCCGTCAGTTGAAGAGCGAGTCGATTGAGGAGCGCAGCAAGTTGCGCTTCACCGGTGGTCAGTTAGCCGGCCAATTTGTCCTTAAAGGTACAGAGCAAGATATCCGTCGCGACGGTGAGAATGGCGTTGAATTTGAGAGCGGACAGTTCCTGTTCCTCGATTTCGAATTCAATCCGATGGAAAACCTCTCGGGTCAGTTCACAATCAACGCCCTCGGTCGAGTCGCGGACGTTGAGCCGCTCGAGATTCAGTATGGTCGCCGAGGCGTGCCGATTGTGGTGTTCACGGAAGGCGCGAGCGCACTGAATCCGAATGACCCCGATATCGTCGGTACCACGACACTGAACGACCGGGAGCGCGTTGAGATCTATGATTTCGAAGCGACCTACGAAGGCGAGGTATTTGACGCCACCGCCTTCTATCACACGCCTCGATATCACTATAAGTACGAAGGCGATATGTACGGGCTGATTTCGGAAGCGACCGACATCGCTGGAATCGATATCTGGAACGGCAAGGCCCCTGAAGGTGTGGAATTTGTCGGTAAGGGTGCGCTCGAAGGCTTGACCGTGATTGGTGGTCCGGAAATCTATTGGGGAGCTAACCCGAAAGTCGTGGTCAAGTACGACTTCGCGACTGGCCCGACCAGCTGGACGTTCATGCACTCTGAAGACATCGCTCGTTTGGGTCAGGCGACAGGTGCAGCCGGTGCAACCGTGCCGCAGTCGCGCCAGACAACGCTTTACTCGGAGACCAACTTTGGCGCCGCCAAACTTGAAGTGGCCGGTATTATCTCTGCGCCCGAGCGTATCGACGATATCTTCGATCGTGTGGACAGCAGCGGAAACGTATTCCTCGATCAGATTGAATTCGAGGACACGCTGGGCATCAAAGGTAAGCTGACCTTCCCGCTGTTCGGCACGTTGTCTTACGTTGCTGGTGAGTACGCCGGTCTTGTCGCTGAATCACCGGGTGACGGTCCACTTCGTGAGTTCGGCACTCGTCTGCCGTATTCGGGTTTGGGTAACAAACAGGTGTTCGAAGCAGGATCGATGATCAACTTCGGCAACCTCATGTTCTTCCCGCGTGTCTTCTATCGTGACAACCTCGTGCACGCGAATCCGTTCATCGAACCGAGCATCAGCTCAGGCGGAATCCTGACACCGGGCGTTAATCCTCGTGATCGCGATTCTGATCCGTTCGCGGTATTGAACAACCGCGAGGCACGGTCCGCTGAGCTGTTTATGACTTGGGATCCGACCGGCGCAACACCGTTCTACCAATGGGATAACGACTGGCGAGAAGACTCCAGTTTCGCGTTCAACATCGGTGCGAACTACACCGAATATCCAACGCCGACCGATGCCAACCTGTTCTTCTTGCCCGACGTTAACGTCAACGCATCGTTTGGCCGCGGGTTACCGGCAGAGGACGTGTGGACGGTATCGAGTCGGATGGTATTCAACGCAGGTCCAAACTGGCGATTCATCACGCGTTTGATCCGTGGCTTTGACCAATCGACGGGTGATCCGGACGGTGGTACGCGTGATTTCTATGAGATCCACGGTAAAGCGGTCGTGAACCAGCGCCATGTGATTTCGGGATACTTCAAGAAAGACGCTTGGGGTCCCTATGACTTCCAGCGCCAGTTCAACGTGACGTTCCCGGAGCAATATCGTCTCGAGTACACCTATCTGATGGATCAGCGCATGGATGAGCGTTACTCCACGCAGATGGGAATCCGGATACTGGCCCGGACGAACGACGAGAACTCACCTGACGATGAATTCCTGGATGGAGATAACGATTACATCTTCCAGGGCATCGCCTACTTTGAAATTAACTTCTGATTGACCACCGATCAGGACTGAGGACAAGACTATGCGCACACAAAAACGCACACTGTTGACTCAAGCGGCTCGTCGGTGGCGGATGCTCGCTACCGCAGCGTTGCTTGCCTTTTCGGCGACCGCTTGTGACGGCGAACGCACCGCAGACGATGGTATGCAGTTCAATCAGGTCATTTTGCCGACCGATACTCTGCTAAACCTGGCCTGTATCGATGTGGGTATCGGGCAGGAAACCTGCGTGCTTGAGGACACGGAAAACCCGTTCGTGACGATCGCCATTCCGGAGTTTGATCCGAACAACCCGGATCAGATTTCGAAATTTGATCTGATCGGCAATATTCCGGCAGGACCAACCGGCGCCAAGGCCCGCTTCTATTTCTGGGCTACGGCTTTGGCGCGTCGCCAATCTGGCGAAAACCAGTATTTTACGGCTCTCGCATTACATGAGCTGTTCGATGCAAACAGTGATCCACTGATTCAGGAACAAGCGCTTAAGGCGTATCGTTCCGTGCTCGACAACTTCTTTGGCTCGGTGGTCTTCTTCACCTGCTGCAGTGCGGTCAGCCCTGATGGTCAACCGGTACCGTTCCCCATCACTTTGAACGAATTGGTCGCGGACAACCTGTTCCGGACAGACGCAACGGGCTTTGCACGTTTGGTCCCTGGTGATCCGATCCTGACACTTTCCTTGATCGGCGAATGGGGCTTCACTTACCGACCGGCGACCCCGCCGCTATTTAACGACGGCCTCGTCTTCGTCAACGGCACATAATAATGACAAGCTGGATCTACCAGCGGAACTTGGGCCAGTACATCCTCGCGGGTGTACTGGCTTTCTTTATTCCAGGGATAGCGGTAGGGAACGACATCAAACCCACGTCGACGGCGATTCCGGTAACCCTCGAAAAGACCGAAACAGGTTGGCAACTCCTGCGCGATGGGGAGCCGTATTTCGTTCAGGGCGCCGGGGGCGATGGAGATATTTCAAAGCTTGCGTCGATCGGTGCGAATTCACTCAGGACCTGGGGTGCCGACGATATTGGACCGACGTTGGATGCTGCTCACGCGGCAGGTTTATCGGTCACCGTAGGGATCTGGCTTGGTCACGAACGACACGGATTTGACTACAACGATGAAGCCCAGGTTGCCGCGCAGTTGGATTACGTTCGCGAAAAGGTGCTTGAATATCGTGATCACCCCGCATTACTGATTTGGGCGATCGGCAATGAAATGGAAGGGTTTGAACAGGGCGACAACCCGAAGATTTGGGCAGCCGTCAACGAGGCCGCCAAACTCGTTAAGTCGCTCGACCCGCATCACCCGACCATGACGGTCACCGCCGAGATTGGCGGTGAGCGTGTCCGGTATGTGCATGAGGTTTGTGATGCCATTGATATTCACGGCATCAATAGCTATGGCGGTGCGCCATCGCTGCCCGAACGGCTGGAAGCGGCAGGTGCGACCAAACCATACCTTCTCACCGAGTTCGGCGGTCGCGGCACCTGGGAGGTCGCAACGACGGAGTGGGGTGCACCTTATGAGCCGACGAGCACCGAAAAAGCGGCTCACTATGCGTTGAGCTATCAGCACGCGGTTCTGGATCAACCTGGTCGTGCGCTGGGGGGGTACGCGTTTACCTGGGGTTACAAAGTAGAAGGCACGGCGACCTGGTTCGGCATGTTGCTGCCAGACGGGTCGACGCTCGCTTCGGTCGATAAGATGCAGGCGTTTTGGACCGGTGAGGCGCCAACGGTCGCAGCGCCGACCATATCGGAGATTCGTGTTGAGGAAACCGTCGAGGGTCGTGTATTCGAACCCGGTGAGTCTTATGCGCTCTCGATTGAGTCTGATGACTCGGTGGCGGTGGAATGGGGACTCTATCCCGAGACCGGCGAGTACCTTACCGGTGGCGACTATCGTCCCGCGCCCGTGCGCGTTGAGGGTGCCTTCGACGGAACCAAAGCAGCGACGGCAACACTGACGACCCCGGAGGAACCCGGACACTACCGAGTGATCGCGATTGCCCGTAGTCCAAACGGCAAGTCTGCGACCGCCTCATACCCGTTGAAAGTGAAAGGCGAGATCGGTCCAGTCCAGTTTCCGGTGTATGTCTACGAAGATGGGTTCGAAGGTATGCCCTGGGCGCCTTCAGGTTGGATGGGTACGACGGATGCACTGACACTCGACCCACACTCAACTCGAAACGTGAAAACGGGTGATCGCTCGCTTCGCATCCGCTACGAAAGCAAGTTTGGCTGGGCCGCGGTCGCATGGCAGCATCCTGCGAGCGATTGGGGTGAGGTCGATGGTGGCTTCGATCTCACTGGTGCACGTAAGCTTGAGCTCTGGGCACGGGGTGAGTACGGCGGTGAACGTGTGAAATTCGGCGTTGGACTGATCGGCGAGGATATGCCGTTCCCTGACTCCACGATTGCAGAGATCAAAAACATAGAACTCACGGATCAGTGGACGCGCTATGAGATCCCGCTACGTCGTCGCGACTTAAGTCAGATCAAAACCGGCTTCGTCTTCGCGCTTGAAGGGCGCAGCTCACCGGTCACGTTTTATCTCGACCGGATTCGATACGTGCGTTAGTGGGGCGCCGGCCCCGTAGACTCGCGGAGCTTCAATTCCGCTGGGATGCATTCGAAAAGATCATTGGTCTCACCCTGCAGCAGCATCTGTACCGCGCGTTCCGTCATTCGTGCCAGTGGCTGACGAATCGTCGTGAGTCTCGGATCCATCTGTCGTGCCATCACAATGTCGTCAAAACCGGTTACGGAAATCTGATCGGGAATACTCACACCCAGCTTTGAGGCAGCGCGTACCACCCCTGCAGCCATATCATCGTTGGCACAGAAAACCGCAGTCGGGCGCTCCTTTAGACTCAACAACTGCTGAGCAGCCGCTACGCCCGAGTCGAACGAATTATCCCCCGCCACAATCAGCTCAGGTATCAGTTTCAGTCCGTTACGGCGCAACCCTTCCTTGAAACCGTCATACCGGTTACCCACCGCGAGGTGCGTATCGTCGCCGCTGATAAATGCGATCTTTTGGTGTCCGAGTGAGGCCAGGTGGTCGACCATGTCCGCGCTGATCTCAAGGTCATTGGTGGCGACACAGCGATCGTTTCGTACCTTCAGTCCAGGTGAGATCCGCACGAAAGGCGTCCCGGTCTCCTGAATCGCGCGAACCAGCCGGGTCATATTTGATAGCGGCGGTGCGAGCACCACTCCTGCAAGGCGCGCACTCTCGATCAGGTTTCGCAGTGTTGCACCAACACCGCGCTCACGAGGGTTACACGGATGAATCAGGAGTTCGTGCATTCGCTCTCGGCAAGCTCGCAAAGCACCCTGTTGCATGCGGATGATATAGCCCGAACTCGGTAGCTCGTAGGCCGCCGGGTCATCGTAAATTAATCCGATCAGATGAGAGCGCTGACGCGCGAGATTTCGGGCCGAACTATCGGGCCGGTATTGTAGTTCGGCGATCGCTTGTTCGACTTTCTGGCGCGTCTTGTCACGGACATTGGGCTCACGGTTCACAACACGTGAGACTGTCTTGATCGAAACGCTGGCGCGCTGCGCGACGTCAAAAATCGTCGCTCGAGTTGTCGTCTGTTGTCCCATGGTGACGGTATCTTTCTTATTGTCCCCGTCTACCAGTATAGAGGATCAGCTAGCAGAACTTTGGTTTGCCGTCTGCATCCCAGAGCCCCCAATAGGCACCGACATCACCTTCCGAGTCGACTTTCCAGGCTTCGTCGAACGCAGAGAAGTAAATGATGTCGATATCGTCCTCTTCAGCCCACTGATAGGTGTTGATGAAATAACGAATCGCATTGGTATAACTCGGTACAGCGCCATCGGTAGGTGTTCCGACACTCGGCCAACCCGTTTCGCTGATCACGACGCGTTTGCCTTTGCCTGCGCGTTGCGCCCGCCGATACATTTCTTTCATGTAAAGCAGCGCATGCTCAGCCGGGCAGCCCTCCCAGAAGGGATAACAGTTGGCAAGGATGACGTCGCAGGCGTCAGCGATCGCCGGATGGTCCTCGAACTCAAAGTAAGCGTCGACATAGCCCACCTCGACACCACTCGGTACGGAAGCCTTGGCTTGGTTGATGTAGTCCACGAGTTGCTTTTCACTAAGCTCGCCACGCAGCAATACCTCGTTGCCCACGGCGACGATACCCGCATGGCCGGCTTTGGCAATAGCGATTGCGTTCGCCATCTCCTCAGCGTTTTTTTCGAGGTCGTCGTCGAGCCAGACGCCGACCATACACTTCAGCCCTTGTTCCGCTGCGATGGCTGGAATCAGCTCATGGCCGTCAGTGCAGGAGAACGTGCGAATCCATCGCACCGAACCCTGGATGATCGCGAGCCTTTCACGAATCTGCGCTTCACCCAGTCGGGTCCCCGGCCCCTGTCCCGCGACATAAGGACTGAACGATAACCCGTGGATACCATCCTGCAGCAAAGCTGCTACCAGAGCCCGTAGCTCATCGTCTGAATACGCCGCCGGATTGATACCGGCGAGTGAAAGTTTTCGTTGGTAGAGATTTGACACGCTCAATCCTCTGTCCGGAGCAGTGCTTCCGGGTTCAGGCTTATCCTGATGTAGCTCACGGTTCCGTCTCGTGCGGTGATATTACGGGTTTCCTCTGGGGATAACTTTAGTCCCTGGATTGTGACTTGCTCACCGCTTGAGTAATAAATCGTGATGGCCGGCTCGGCACCCTCGACTAATTCGTAGACAAATGGAGTTTGGCACCAAGAGAACGCTAGTGAGCCAGGTTGAAGCGCCAGCGTCTGCCAAATGCCTTCCACGTCAACATAGCGATAACTGTCGCTATCCTCGCGGAATTCCTGTCGTCGCAAGAGTGACGGATCTAGTCGCAGCGCCCCTTTCTCTAGGTGTATCCCAAGCTCACCGAAGCGCGTCAGGATTTCTTCCTTTACCTGTCCTGTCATGCCGGGCTGTTGTGCTCCGGCATGTCCCGGTGTGTGGGAGTACGGATCGGCCGGAAATGCTCCGTAGCTCTCGGGTGACTTGTTGAATCCAAGCCCATCACGAATTCGGTAGTAATGGCGGGCCAGTGCAGCCACGGTGCTGGAGTTGTCGCCCGCCGCACTCGCTTCGAAATAGCACTCCTGCACAGCGACGAGCAGCTTGGCGACCATATGCCAATAGATGCTGCCAAGCCCCTCGAAGCCGAACATCGTTCCTGACCGGCCCGTGAAAGACTGGTGGTCAAACGTATCCTCATACAAGCCATGAATCGCGTCTCGATCCTGACCAACGGCGTCCGGGAATTGGACGGCGAGTTCAGAAAGGCGCGCTGCCAGCACTCCGGCGTTGAACAGTTCAGCGTTGAAACGGAAATTGCCCGATACATCCGGTACCACCAGTCGGTGGTCACCGGCTTCAAGCATGCTCTGGAGCAAGCCGATACCCAACACCCGTTCTGCGGACAGCACGTTGCGCTCGAGTAAGCCGGGAAGTTCCCGATCGGGGTAGAGCATGAACGAGTCCTGATTCTCCCGATAGACCGCGCTGGCAAACAGTGCATCCAATACACCGACGACTTCGCGCGAATCGATGAATTGGGAGCTGAGCGCTGCGACCTGTCCCTCCAACATGGGGTAGAGCGAGCGAACACCGATGGATCCCTCACGGATATCGATCGAGTTATAGGCCTCGAACATCTGGTCATCTCGCCGACTCGTGTTGATACTGTGTTCGATTGCGACAAGTGCACTCGAGAGCAGGCTATGAATCTCGCCAGACTCGACTGACCGAGTCCCGGTGAACCCTTCCTGTCGGTAGACCTCACTGCGGAAACGGCATGCCGGCCGACCCAGTTGTTCCAGAAGTTCAAAGCGTTGACTGTCCGAGACGGGGTGCTGACCATCAACGACCGCAGCTACTGACTCAAGCGCTGCCGCTGTCTCGGACAACCAGTCTGCGACCTCAATCGAAAGCGCATATTCGGTGCCCGAGGGGATCAGTCGCGCCAGGAACCGTGTGTAACGACGCAAGTAGTTCATCGTGACCATCGATACGCCCTGGCCGACCAACGCATTGTTTGCATCGTTCCACTCGGGGCGCTGAGTGTTCATCCAGACACCGCCGTCAATCACGAGATTGCTGAGTTTGGAAAGCAATGGCACCAGCAGCTTTTCGACCAGGTTCACGCGATAAACGCCGCCGTCGTCAGCGAGCAGTAGCTTGCCATCGGCACCGCGCTCACTCACGCGTCGATCGATGTCCTCTGCGAGCGTTTCGTCAAAATCGATCGTGTTCTTCGGATCAGCCAGCATCTTGTCGAAGCTGCGAAGGCGATACGGTACGTTTGCGTAGCAAAACACGGGGCGCTCGAGCAGGTCGCCAATGCGCTCCGGATGGAATCGCGTCGACCACTCCAGCAGTTTCTGCAGGTAGATGATTTGGTGATCGCCCCAGTAGCCTATGTAGCTCCACGGATCATCGGGCTCCTCGACCTCCCAGTCGATACCCTCGTTGGTAATCCGATACGGGTTGTAGCCGTCAGCCGTCGACGCATTCACGAACTTCGCGATCATGTTCTCGATGAAATCCGGATAACTGAGGGCGAGTGCTTCCCAGTTCTGGAAAATATCGCGCCAGTTACCCTGGTATGCGAGCAAGCGATCACCTTCGTCGTCATAGAGCTCAATCGCAAATTGATTCCAGGGACGGCTCGGGTCGCCATGTCGGCGTCCGAACCGAATCGGCAGGTATTCGCGGCACAGCCGCTCGAGCTGCATGTCGCCGCGCTCCACCACCGCGTTCAGCAACTCCGGCATATGCATCTGGTCCGGCAACTGCTCGAGCCACGCCCGGTGCTGGGCCGCCAGATTGCAATCAAAGAGTGTGATAGAGCGCAGGAAATCACGGGTCTGCACTCGATAGTGATGATCAAAGGTGCCACCGCGCAAAACGTTGAACAACACGTTCGCATAGTGGTGAACCGAAACGATTTCTTCGGCGGTGCTTTGTAATGCATCGGCACCCGCGAGAAGCTTCAGCAGAGCATCTGTGCCTTCCGCGATATCTTGTTCAATCGCATCGGTGAGTGATTCGTTGCTGGCAAGCCGTGCATTCAGTGCAGAGACAGCGCTTTGGTCTTGCTCGATATCGGCAACCATGCGCCAGTGCCGTGTGTCTCCGCCGCGGAGCGCGATTTCCGATATCGAAAGGAAGCAGCCACGCTGGCCGCGCGCGCGCATATGCTGTGCAGGCGTGTCTCCAGCGCGGAACGCATCGACAATGTCGTCGGTGAGGTGTACCGCTGCGTTGTCCATGCCCTGCAGAAACACAGTATTGGCTCGGAGCGACTCCGCAGGCTCGGCCCGGTCTGTGATCGCAGAATAAAGACTGAACAGACCCAGTTGCGTCTCGTTCTTGAGCTCACTCCACTTGTAAGCGTCGACCAGATTGCTCGTGTTGGTCTGGGCAAAGCGTGGTGCCCCTGCCGGCAAGAGGTTGCGCAGGCCATCCAGCAGCCGGATGGCGTAGTTGCGCTCATCGTTGTTCTCAAGCTCACAGTCCCTAACGAAGCCAAACTCGCTACTGAAACGCCAGCGGTAACGGAACGTGAGTCCTAGCTCGAGGTGGTTTTCCTCAAAGCACAAGGTGTTTCCGGCAACGCTTTTGTAGAGCGTTCTTCGGATCGGTGCATATGGGTGCCGCGCCGGATCGAACGGTTGCCATTCTGTAACTTCGCCGTTTCGCTCGATCTGCATGATGGTGAGACACCCGGTGTGTGTCGCGCTGTCATGAATCTTATCGACGGTGATATACGGGAACAGGGCGGTTTCGGCAGAGACACGTCCCGCAGTGAGCCCGCCGTTGGACGACGCAAAAAGCCAGTGGTTATCGTGTGAAACCACGCTGACAAAGAACGGTGCCATGCGGTCGACGTTTTGAATTGCGTAAAAGCGCTCGCCGAATCGTTCGACGAATTCGCCCGTAATCTCCCGATTGATATAGGAGACCTGCAGTGGTCTTTCGGTTGCCATGGGAATAGCGCCCCCCGACGAGATCTGGCGGCCGTCCCGCCACTCGTTCTAATAGTCCAGATCTTGAATCCCCACCGGAAAGTATAGAAAAACCCCGCTCCAATTGACAGCGCTGTCTTTTTTGGTACAGCCGGCTTTTGGACAGAAATTCGTCGAGTTGTCAATGACCCTCGTCAATGCGAACACAAGCGCCTCACCGAACAATACTCGTCGAAAAAAAGTATCTGGCATTAAGACAACGATGACTTGGAGGACATCATCATGCAGAAGACAACCCGTAACGGGATGAGAGCAATCGCGGCTGGCGTCATGCTGGCGCTGGGCAGCACAGCTGTCGCCTACGAACCCGGCACCTGGTTCATTCGAGGTGGCGTAGCCAACGTTTCACCGGATGCGAGCAGCTCCGCTTTGGTTCTGGACGGTACAGCGATCGGAGCGTCATCTGCAGATGTTGAGGACAACACACAGCTCGGACTCACATTCGGTTACATGCTGAGTGACCACTGGGCGATAGAAGTGCTGGCATCGACGCCATTCACGCATGAGATCACTGCCGATACGGGGGCATTAGGGCTTGGCACTATCGATGCGGGCGAGACGACGCATCTGCCACCAACGGTTTCACTCCAGTACTGGTTTGCTGATTCGTCGAGCACGTTCCAGCCTTATGTCGGTGCGGGTCTGAACTACACGCTCTTCTTCGACGAGGATGTGAACGCGCAGTTGGAGGGGGTTCTCGGTCCTGGTGACCTGTCACTGGATGCGTCTCTGGGATTGGCATTACAGGCGGGCTTTGACTACGCACTGACCGACAAGCTCGCGCTGAACGTTGGGGTCTGGTGGGTTGATATCGACACGGATGCCGAATTCAACTTTGCAGCGAATCAGCTCACGACAGAAGTAGAGATCGATCCGCTGGTTTACTCGGTGTCACTGGGTTGGCGTTTCTAGAGTAAACGATAACAACCACCCCTCTCGTTGGCGGCTGCCTTAGGTAGCCGCCTTTTTTTATTCCAGACCGGCAATTACGCCCTCAAGAAAGGCACCTACGACTCTGCGATATTCAGGTTCGCTAAAGCGAAACAGGTTCTGGTGTTTGGCGCCCTCGACCAACCATAACTGCTTCGGCCCTTTGAACGCTGCGAATAAGCGCTGCGTGTCGTCGACGGTTGTGCGCTGATCCAGAGTGCCCGCCATCACAAGAACGGGCGTGTCGCTCGACGCGGCGGCCTCGACGGGCCTGAGAATCTCCCTATCGATACCGAGTATCGAACTCAGCAATGGAAGCACTGTGCGTGCGAGCGATGCGCCTTTGTCGCCCAGGCGCAGTCGAACGCGATTCTCGAAAGCGTTGTCGATGTCGTCGTAAACAGCCTCGAGGACCATCGCGGCTACATCCGGTGGAGGGTCGCTCAACAGGGCCGCCGCACCGCCCAGTGAACTGCCAATAATGAACGTGGGTATCTCCGGCGTTTTCGACTTGAGGAAGTCGACAGCAGCAGTCACAGCGATGGATTCTTTATGCCCAAAGGTTATCGATTGACCTGCGCTCTCGCCGTGGGCTGGCAAATCGATCAAGAGAACACTGAAGCAGGACTCTCTGAGGAATTTCGCGCGTCCAAGCATCGACCGTCGATCAGACCGGACGCCGTGCAACAGGAGCACTGAGGCGTGGTCGTCCGGTGAGGTGCTATACCAGCCAGAGACGTCGCCTGGCAGAACCACATCCTGCGCCGCTAACCACTCGGGAGGGTTTCCAACTGGCTGCCGATAGGGATTCGATAGTTGATGGAGTGCAAAAAGGCAAACGCCGACCACAGCAAACGAACCAAGAACCGAAGCGAACAGAATTCTGCGTAGCCAGATTCTGCGGTTTTGGGGTGTCCACGAGGCGGCCAATCTAGTCTCACTTTGTTTCAGGTTAGAGTCTATACGCGAGCACCGACGCTACTTACAAACTGTAACCCGCGGCTTCGAGCCGCTTCGTGACGCGCCGACCAATTTCCGCGCCGAGTGTTTGTCCCCATTTTTGGCCCACCAGCATGCCCTCCTGTGCCATCAATGGCGTAGCTCTTGCGATGCGTTCACCTGCCGGCGTGCGGTAGAACGCGATGGCCGCCTCAAGGTCCGCCTTGCTGAGGTATTTGGCGTAGATCGGATACATCATTTTTTGGAACTCACCGGAGGCGATGCTCTCTGAGACCGACGCACTCACCTCGTCAGCCATGATGTCAAACGCGCGTTTGGGCAAGTCGTTGCCCTGAGCTCGAAGCACATTGCCCATCTGTTCGATCATCAGGGCGCTCATTTGCTCGGAGACTGCCAGCGCGCCCGTGATTTCGAGCATCTCATCGACTAGCGCGTTGTATTCAGGGTCGTTGCCTTGCGCCATGAGGGTATGCGGGAAAAGCAGAATCAAAGCGAGAATCAGTTGGCGCATTAGTGAGTATCTCCGGCGAGTGCGTACGCTCAGATTGGCTTGTCTGTGAATTAAGCGCAATACGTTCGTCGTGGTTGTGTGAACGCATCACCCTCGATACCTTACCCGTTGGTAAGTCAAGATTGGTGATCGCGTGAGCGACACGAGAGATCAGATTCTGGACGCTGCGGAGCAACAGTTTGCTGACCGCGGCTTCTACGGCGTCAGTCTGGCCAACATCGCCGAGACTCTCGGCGTCACCAAGCAGGCACTGTTGCACTACTTTGGCACCAAAGAGCGTCTTTACGGATCGGTTCTCGATCGCATATCTAAAGACTTTCTGAATGCGCTGCATACACAGCAGATGCAGACACTGGAGCCTGAAGAACAGTTACGCTCGTTCCTCCGCGATCTGCTCGATCGATCTTCAAGGGATGCATCTCGAGACCGACTGCTCGTGCGCGAGCTGCTCGACAATAGTGAGCGGGCGGCAGAAGCCGGTGCCTGGTACATGCGCGATTTTCTCGACGCACTCACCCAAGTACTCAAGACGTGTTACGGCTGGGACCAGGCGACAGACGCTGAGGCGTTTTGCGCTGTTTACCAACTGGTGGGCGCCGCTTCTTACTATGCGATCTCCGAACCGACACTCACCGGGCTTGGCGGAGAGGAAGGGTATCGCGCCATCACCGAACAATTTGGGCGCCAACATGAGCTACTGATCGACGCTGTGCTGTCGCGGTACCGTTGACTCTGTCAGGGCTTTGTTACTCTGTAGCAGAGCCACTGCACTGATCCACCCAAAGATGATCAACAGAATCAATCGATGTGCCAGCGGCGGGGAAACGAGCTCTGCGGATACCAGCATCACGGGAAGAAAAACCATCAGACTTGCGCGGCTCGTCCAGTAGCGAATCCGTACGTCGATTCGATCCATGCTGCTGACTCGTGCGAGGGCGCCACACCAGCCGGCGAGGGAAATACAGATCGACGCAAAATGAGCCTTGGACAGTGCGGCATTTGCATCCATCGGATCTGTAGGCGCCGCTGCAATCGCAAAGCCAAGGCCAGCGATCACCAGACAAGCACCGCTAACGCGATCTTTAAGACTTAGGCCGAGTGTCGCGCCGAAAATGGCTAGCAGCAGACCGGGAACCACGAAACCTGAGATGTTCCACGCTGTCGCATACGGCGCGCCGCGCGCGCCGAGCATGCTGATGTAATCGTTTAGCCAGTCGAAATCCGGGGTTAACGCGGCAAAGGTAAGAAAGGACGCGGCAAACGTTCCGACCGCAAGCAATCCACAGAGTCTGGCCGCATTCTGTGCACGCTCTTGCACAGTACGTCAGTTGATGACAGGAAACACAAAAACACTGCCATCGGCGACCGATAAGTTCTCGAGGTCCAGAGACAGACTTTGACCCTGGCGCACTACGGGCAGGCGAATCTCGGTGCAGTCGTTCGCAGCATTCTCCATGAAGGCTACGATGCATTGATCAGCAAAATCCGCATACGACATGCAGCAGGCGACAATCTGGCCGAGCTCGGCTTGAGCCGATAGTGTTTTCTTCATCGCCTTCAGTGTGTCGCGCAGCGCATCACGCTCATCTGATGCACCCGCGATGGTCGCAACCTGCCCCTCGTCGTCTAGCGTTAGTGCCATGGGCGGCAGCGATTCGCCACCGGCAAGTGCACCCGACATGTGCGTCACCAGATGGGTCAGCATTTCGTGGAATTGTGCGTTGGCTGAGTCACTCATTGCTCGGCTCCTCCCCGTCTGCCGCTATCCTCGCCTCGAGTACGGCCGAGGTCAATCGCGATTCATGGCGCGGTCAGCTTGATGATGCAGCGCTCTTTGCCGAGCCGCTCTTCGATCTCGTCGTCCAAAGCGAAATGCTCCGGATCAAACGCCTTCATGCTAACGGCAGCCTGCTGACGCAATTCGCGCCGTTTCAGCGCCGCAGCATATCGACGAACGTCGTCATGGGTTTCAAGAATTAGCGGCGGCACTTTCACCAATCTGCCATCCTCGCCTTTCGCCACCATGGTGAAGTAGCTGGTGTTCGTGTGTCGGGTCACACGTGTTTGTACATTTTCTGACGTGACTCTCATTCCCACGACAATCGAACTGCCACCGACGAAATTCACCGAAGCCTGAAACACCAGAAGCTCGCCAACGTCTACCGGTTGGAGGAAGTTCACTGTATCGACCGAAACAGTGACGCAGTAGGTTCCTGCATGACGGCTGGCGCAGGTGTAGGCGACCTTGTCCATGAGCGACAGGACATAGCCGCCGTGGACCTTGCCACCGAAGTTGGTGTGTGCCGGCACCATCAACTCAGTAATAGTGGTCGATGAGAAGCTGACGGGATGTCCTTGCATGGCGGAGTTCTCTAACGGGCGATAGCGCAGCATAGGTGGAAACGCGCGCTTTGCGAAGTCACGAGACGGTACACTCGCGGTTTTGAAACGGTCGAGGAGTCGATGATGCAGCCAGAGTTTTGGCACGAGCGTTGGCGCGAGAACAACATCGGTTTCCACGAGGGCAAGCCCAACGCCTATCTGTCGGCACACTTTTCAAAGCTTGCGTTGCCACGCGGTAGTCGGGTTTTTGTGCCGCTCGCGGGGAAGTCTGTCGACTTAACCTGGCTGGAAGAGCAGGGCTATCGGGTAGTTGCCATCGAGTTGGATGAAACCGCGGTGCGAGCATTCTTCAACGAGATCGATGTCACGACGCTAGTGACTGAGGTGGGTGCCCTGGCGCGCTACCAATCCGGGAATATCGAATTCTACGCCGGGGATATCTTTGATTTGAGTCACGACACCCTCGGCACTGTTGATGCGATTTATGATCGCGCCGCGCTGGTCGCGTTGCCGGAGCCGATGCGATTTCGCTATGCAACCCATCTGCGTTCACTGACCAATTGCGCTCCGCAGCTACTGGTGTCGTTTGATTACGACCAGTCCCAAACCGCGGGTCCACCGTTTTCGGTTGACCGGATTGCCATCGAATCCATGTACGGTGAGTACTATCGAAAAACGTTACTTGCTGAGTCCGAGATTACCGGGAGGCTTTCTGGGCGTTGCAGTGGTATGGAGCAGTGCTGGCTACTAAACCCACGCACGTAGTGTCTATTCGCGAACGATATCGCCGGGCTTAAGAATCCCGGCCTCAACGAGGGGTCGAGTCGGTATCGTCCATACCTGCAGTAGTCCCTCCGATTCGTCGTCAAACGCGCGCGATGAGGTGAAGACCAGCTGCTCACCGTCCGGCGTGAATCGAGCGCCTGCATCATAAGCACTTGAGTTGACCAGTGGGCCCAGATTCTGGGGTTCGCTCCAGACACCACCGCGATTGCGCGAAATGAAGATATCGTCGTCACCTTCGCCGCCGCGATCCGGGTAGGCGAGCAGCATGACTGTGCCCGCCGGATTGATCCATCCCAACTGATCGCGCCCTGTCGAGTTGATCGGAGCGGGTAACGGTTCCGCTTTCATGAAGCCGCCATTGCCGTCACTTCTGGCGAGAAAGACATCGCGTTCGCCAACAGCGTCAGCACGTTCATCCCAGAAATAGAGATCTCCGCTTCGGGTCAATGTGCCCGCGCTCTGCACATGAAACGCACTGCGATTCTTTAGCGCGCCAGCGCGCGGTCGATTGATATCGGCACCTTCGATGGCGACTGGGCGTGCAGTTGTGTCAGTGAGGTCAAGGGTGAACAGGTCAAAGTTCTCGGAGATGTCGAGGTCTTTGTACTTCTCCTGCGGTGCCGTCCAGGTGAAAACCAGGGTCTTGCCATCCGGCGACACACTCGGCCAGTCGACTCGAAAATTGCCGAGGTCAGCAACGCGAGTAGCGTCTCGCCAGACGCCATCGATCTGCTCGCTTTTGTAAAGTAACTGTGGGCACTGCCAAACCCGCGGGCAAGCAGCTCGAGAAAAATAAGCGGTCTTGCCGTCAGGGGTGAATGCTGGTGATAGCGTCACCTCGCCAAGCCTTGATACCGCGCCTGGTGCGAACCGCATCGCGGAGTCCGCTTCGGTTTCTGCGCCAGCGTTCGCGATGCTAATAAATGCGATCGCTGCGACAAAGGTTCTGGTGATGCTCGGCATGATCACGCTCACAGTTCGCTTGATCATGGCTTCGGTGGGATCGACGAAAAGGATGCAGGCAGCGGCTGGCCCGGCTGTTAATCGCCCGAGTTAGCGTGCATCGCGTAGATTTTGCTCCAGCCCTTCTCGATCTCGTCGGCGAGTTCTATCAGTGCCTCGCGCTCGGTCCCGACGCGCAGCTCGTCGACCACGCGCGCATTGCTCCAGACGTTCGCCGCGCTTTCGTCTGCGCTAGTCGCCTCCGCGAGTCCGTAGATAAATTCGGTACGCACGTCATAAATGACAGCCGATGCTGTCGTTGTGACGGTGATTTTCTTGTTGTTGAGAAAACCGAGCGCAACCGTATTGAGCGGTCGAAAGCGACGATCGCCAACCTGGAAGTTGGTGTCGAACGTATACAAGAGCAACATGTCTGCGCGCAGTCGTGCTGCGGCCTCTCGCAGCGCTTCGATAGAGTCCAGTTCTGTTGGCAGCAACAGTCGATTCAGCGGACCGATACCAGCAACGCCTTCCATCGCACTTAACTGGAGCAGTGCCTTTTCGGTCGCCTCATTTCGATCGAGCACAACGCTGTAGCGACCGTAACCGTATCCCGTTGTATCCATTGACCGGTAGCCTGGCGCTTGAATCTGCACGACCGCGATGCTCGCCGGAAAGTTAGCGGCCGGCTCTTGCGCCATCAGACGATTGATTTCGGGCGTGGACAAATCGTTGATTGCTACTGGTCCACCGGGCGTGGTGTAGCTGGCACAACCACACAATAGTGCAGTAAGAAAAAGAACGCTGATTCGCCGCATCATGAAACAGTTCCGCAATGAGTTGTTGTTCTACGGCTTAGTCAACGCGGCTCGCGATTTAGTTCCTTACCGAATATCAAGACGCACGATTCTGGAGTCCTGCGCCGCTGGCGTATCCGCCGCCTCAAACATTTTCTCACCGTCAACCGGATAGTTTGCCGCGAGAAACTCGGCCAATGCATCCTGCTCTGATCCGGGTACGGCGAACTGCATTGCCCCCGGGTCACTTAGCACCGTCGGGAGCTCTATCCGCTCGGCACTCTCGTCTTGCGGAAAGGGATAACCATCACCTCCGTCTGCAAGGACGTTGAGGGTGACCAGCCGAAACGTCTTATCCGCGTTTTGTGTATTGCCATCCACGACGAGGGGGATTGGTGTATCCGCGCCGGTGACGGTCGCGTTGACGATTCGCGATCCCGCAGGCCGGCGCGCATCGTAACTAAACTCGACTCCGCTGACTTGCGGGAATCGACCGGAAACACTGGGCACTGCAGCCACGCCATGCTCCAGAAGTTGGCGGAGGTTCGCTCCGGTGACGGTCAGTAGCGAAAGGTCGTTGTTAAAGCGCAGCGTGGTCTGGATCGCCAAAGCCCCTATGATCCCGTCGGTCGGCGGCATCGGTACGGCCTCCGTGCCACCGGGAGGTACGATGCGCGAGCCAATGTTCGCGCGAATGCCGCCGCCATTCTTGAGCGAGACCGCGACACTGGAGTCGTATCCGCGAGCCGCGATGAGATTGGCATCAGCTGTGAGGTTGCCGAGGTTGGTCTCTTCAGTGCGAACGCCCGGATCGCGGTCGCCTTCGAGGAAGACCCGCGTCAAACCAACCGGCGCATCAATGCGCTTGAGTGTCGTTTGTGCGATGTCGACCAGAGCGTCGACATCCGGGTTGCTCGGCGGCGCACCGAACGCTTCAAATGACGCAGCGTCTGTCGCGTAGGCGCCATTAATATCAGGATCGAGCGCTGCCATATCGATCTTGCCGGCAGTATCGAAACTCACCACCAGACGGCCAAGATATTTGTAGTCGCCATCGATGTTGATCAGCAAAACGGGCTCGCCGCTCGGGCTGGAGAACAGCGTCGGATATTCGCCCTGAGGTTGGTCGCCAGGATACAGACGATCCGTTGCGTCGATGAGACGCGTGTTCGAGCCCCCAGCGATGATGATATCGACGCCATCCAGCAATTGGGCAAGCTGCACCTCAACCTCAATCTCCTGCATGTGCGCGAGCATGATGATCTTGTCGACATTCAGAGCACGCAGTCGGTCAACACTCGGCTGCAGTTCGGCGGCGAGTGCCGCTACATCAAAGTCAGCCCGAGAAATGGCAGGCTTGACCGTAATGCCACCTTCGTTGGTGATCACGGGCAAGGTGGGTGTCGTTGCGCCAATGATGCCGATCGTGTGACCGTCACGTTCGATAAGGGCCGTCCCCGCCAAACGACCGCGACCGTCAATGGCGAGCTGCTCATCGGCGGTGATCAGGTCCGCCAGCGCACTATCCGTGGAGAAATCCAGATTGGCCGAAAGGTAAGGGAACTGCGCTCCCGGCCATGCGTTGCTCGGTGCGAAAACGCTGGCAAAGCCACCACTGCCTGGCTCACGAGCCGTGCCTGCATCGAGTTCATGATTGCCTACTGCAGACGCTTCGAAGGCCATCGCGTTCAGCAGTGCAATGTCCAATCGACCTGCGCCAGGCTCGCCCAGTGCTGAGGCAAATTCGGATTCGCCGGCGGCGTTGAAGCGTGGGCCTGGGATGTAGTTGTCGCCAGAACTAAGCAGCACCGTGTTATTGGGGAACTCGGCCGTGAACGCCTGCACCAGCGCGGAGAATCGACCCACATTCTCCAGCGCAAGCCTGCCGTTACTGTCAGCGTCTGCGGTGTGTAAAACCTGCAGTGTGAATGCACCGTTTGAAATATCGGATGACTGTGTCACACAGCTTGTCGCGAGTATCGCCGTGGACAGAGCGATTATGAATGGCTTCATCGGCCGATGAGTGCGAGCTGTCATGTCTTGTTTTCTCGAGCGGCGAGGGGTGCGATCAGGTGCGTACCGTGGATTTAATGTGTTTCAGGTTCGCAACGATGGTGAAGGTCATTATGACGAGCAGTGACCATGAACTCCATTTCTGCACGTGGACAGCTGACCACGCACCGAGTTGATCCGGGTATTTCCAGAGATCGAGGAAGGTCGAAATATTCTCGGCGATCCAGATGAAAAAGCCGATCAGGATAAAGGCGAGTAACAACGGCATCCGACGGTCGCGGTCTAGAGGACGGAAGACAACATAGGACCGCGCGTAAAGCCCAAGTGCACAGGCGGCCAGATACCAGCGGAAATCCCCAATAAAGTGGTGGGCAAAAAAGTTCGCGTAGATCAAGCACGCGATGAGGCCGGCCATCCAGTACGGTGGGTGGTTTACGATGCGAAGATCCAGTAGCCGCCAGGCCTGAATCATATAGCTCGCCACCGCCGCATACATAAAACCGGAAAACAGCGGGACGCCCAGAACTTTGGTGTAGGCGAAATCCGGATACGACCAAGACCCGATTGCGTCAGATGTCTTGAAGACTTCCAGCGCGAAGCCGATCAGATGGAATAGCGTAATCGCCTTCAGTTCATCCATCGACTCTAGCTTTGCGAGCACCATCCAGCCCTGAATAGCGAGCGCGATAATCAGAAGCACATCGTATCGAGGGATGCCTAGGACACCAGCGCTCGGTACCAACATTACGGAAGCAAAAAACAGACCCGCGAACAAACAAGCTCGTGCTTCCTTGATGCCGAAGTACCAGAACTCAACAACGAATCGACGCAGACCGGACAGGCTCGGATAGCGGCGGTTTTCGAGTAGGTGTTCGTCGAGTGCCGTGAGATTGGTGATCACGCTGCGACGCTCTTGTCTTCGCCGAACTGTAGCTTTGCCAGTCTTGCGTATAACTCGTTGTCGCCAATCAAAGAGTGATGAGTGCCGCTGGCCACGATACGGCCGTGGTCCATCACGATGATGCGATCCGCTTGTTTGACCGTTGCCAGACGGTGGGCAATGACCAGTGTCGTTCGATTGACCATCAAGGTATCTAATGCCTGTTGGACCAACTGCTCACTCTCCGCATCGAGCGCACTGGTTGCTTCGTCGAGCAACAGGATGGGTGCGTTCTTGAGGACGGCTCGCGCAATGGCGATACGCTGGCGCTGCCCGCCCGACAATCGCAGGCCTCGCTCTCCGAGAAAGCTGTCGTAGCCTTCTGGTAGTGCACGGATAAACGTGTCGGCAGCCGCGGCTCTTGCCGCTTCGAAGACGGCGTCATCATCCGCGTCAGGCCGGCCGAAGCGAATGTTCTCCATCGCGGTTGTGCCGAATAGCACTGTTTCCTGGGGTACCAACGCAATGTGCTCGCGCAACGCGTGTGGGTCTACACGATTGATTGGAGTTTGATCGATGAGGATCCGTCCGGAGTTTGGGTCGTAGAAGCGCAGTAGCAGTTGCAGCGTGGTTGATTTGCCCGCGCCGGATGGGCCGACCAGCGCCATCATCTGCCCGGGTTCGACGCTGAAGCTGACAGCGTCGAGTGCTGGCGTCTCCGGTCGGGACGGGTAGGCAAACCCCACATTTTCAAAGGTGACCTTTCCGATACAGGGCTGAGGAATGCGCTCTGGCTCTGCCGGTGCCTGAATAGCCGGTTTGGCATGCAGCAGTTCCGCGAGTCTTTCCATCGCGCCAGCGCCACGTTGTATCTCGCCCCAGACTTCAGAAAGATTTGCAGCCGACCCACCGACGATCGCTGCGTAGAGCAGGAATTGACCGAGCTCGCCGCCCGTCATAGTGCCTGCGATGACTTTGCGTGCGCCGAGCCAAAGCACAAACGTCATCGCACCGAACACGAGGATTACCCCCATTGCACTGATCAGCGCCCGCACGCGCGTGCGTTGAATGCCGGCATCGAAACTGTCCTCAACGCTCTCGGCGTAGCGAGATTTCTGAACCGACTCGAGGGTGAACGCTTGCACGGTACGAATCGCGTTGAAGGTCTCCTCGGCACGACCGGTTGTGTCTGCGATGCGATCTTGTGCCCTGCGCGATAGCGAACGAATTCGTCGGCCGATAGCAATCAACGGCACGACGACGACGGGGATGAGCAGCAGCATATAAGCCGCCAGTTCGATATTGGTGGCCAGCAACAGGATCAGCGCGCCGAAAAATGAAATCAGCGAACGCAAGGCGATCGACAAGCTAACCCCGGAGATGCTCTGCACCAGTGTCGTATCCGCGGTGAGGCGGCTGAGGACTTCACCAGTGCGCGTGACCTCGAAAAACGGTGGATCCATACCGATGACATTGTCATAAACGGCGCGCCGGATATCAGCGACCACACGCTCGCCAAGCCAGGTAACCAGGTAGAAGCGCATTGCCGCAAATCCGCCGAACAGGATCGCCGCAATGAGGAAACCCACGAAGTAGCGATTGATGGTGGTGAAATCGCCGCCGCTGAAGCCACGGTCAATCACAAACCGCAGCGCGATAGGCAGTACGAGCATAGCTGCGGCCGCCAAAAGCAAAGCCACCAGTGCAGCGACCAATGTGCCGCGATAGGGCGAGATGAACGGCCACAAAGCCGCCAGCGGCTTCAATCGCTTTTCGCGCTGTTGTGTGTCGTGTTCTTCCTGCATCGTGCCTGCATCCTAAACCGGATCGGCCGCGACTGCAGGGTCTGTTTACTGTTGTGCGACGGTCGGCGTGCCGCCGAGGCATTGGCCAAGAAAACGCTCTGTCTCGGCGAGGTAGCGATAGCGGTTCGTGTAGAGGCTCAGGTGATGATCGCCGTCCGGGAATACGATCAGTTCGTGCGGTTTATCGGCACTAGCCAGTTCGTCCGCCATATCCTCTGACTGTTTGACATCAACGACGGTGTCTTTCTCACCGTGCATCAGCAGCACCGGGACCTGGATTTCAGCGGCGCGCCTCGCTGGGGAGTTTTCGGCGAGCATTTTGCGGTCTTTCCAGAGATCACCAATGAAGCGTGTCCGGTATTTGCCATCCACGAATCGACTCGATGTGCGAATCACTTTCGGTAGATCGGTGACGCCTGCAAAGCTCACTGCGCATTGAAACAAGTCGGGTTCCTTGATCACGCCCATGAGTGCTGCGTAACCCCCATACGAGCCGCCGACAATCGCGATACGTTCGGGGTCCGCAAGTCCCTGTTCGATCAACCACGCGACACCGTCGGTGATGTCGTCCTGCATCGCCTGTCCCCACTCCTTCTTGCCGGCATCACGAAACTCGGTGCCATAGCCACTGGAGCCGCGAAAATTCATTTGTAAGACGCCATAACCGCGTGATGCGAGAAACTGGACGTCGAAGGAGAATCGTAAAAAGTCGCGTGCCGTCGGGCCGCCGTGTGGATTGATGACGAACGGAAGGCCGCGTGCTTCTTCCAAGGAGGACATGCCGTTCGGCAGCGTAATGAATGCAGGGATGGACAGTCCATCACGCGCCTCATACTCCGTCACAACCGTGTTGGCGAGCGCAACGCCTTGTAAGCCCGGATATTGGCTTGGCAGCAGCTTTACCTGTCGCTCGGCATGGTTGTAGATCAGAAACTGCCCCGGATCCTTGTCGCCACTAAGTCGAGCTATCGCATGGTTCCGATCGCTGGAAATGCCATACGTGGTCACGCTCCGGCCAGGGAACTTCTCGCCGAGTTTGCCGAGGGCCTGGTTGATTTCGCTTTTCGAGAACCACACAGTCTCGGCCTCTTCGTCCACAAAGTTTACGTTCGAAATCTCGCCGTTCTCGGGATTAATGCGTACCGAGCTGATATCGACGTTGGGGTGGTTGAAGATCAACTCACCGAATGTGTCCGTCTCCAGATCGAAGGTATACAGACCCGCCGGATCGAGTTCATGGTTCGATACCACGTAGACCGTGTTGGGGTCCGCCGCGAAACCCACTGGCCAGAAAACAGCGCTGGGGTCTGCTACTCGGTGGGAGAAGTCCTTCCAGCGCTTTTCGCCATCCAGTCGGAATTCCAGCACGCGCGTGCGCTTCGGCGTTAATCCTCTCGCGATACGAATGTTGCCGACGTTGTCTGCGGTCCAGTCGCGGATATTGCGCCGCTTTGCGACCACGCGACTGTGTCTTGTGCTGGTGGTGATGTTGGCCGAATACACGATCGGCTCGGCAGGGTTGTTGCGGTTGTACTGAACTAGAATGTGCTTTGGGTCATCGGGGAGAAATGACACCACGTCATCCTGGACTTGCACCGGGATTTCATCACGTCCCGTGCGAAAGATTGGGATCATCTCATTTTCGCCAATCTTGACGGAAAACAGTCTGCGCTCTTGCGTGTCGACGCGTCCAATGCCGCCTCTGCCACCGACAAAACCGATGCTGACAATCAACCGGTCCGGACCCGCCCAACGAAACCACGAGGCGCTGTAAACCTCGTTTTCCGTTAGCGAGTAGGCGAGCTGCAATTGTTCACCGGAAATGTCGATCACCGCAACGCGATACACGTTGTCGATATTCATGCGCACGGCGACGTACTTTCCGCCGGGCGCGATTTCGAGGTCTGTGAACTCTGGCAGCGTCGCGAACGCTTCGATCGAGGGCGGTTCGGCGACGACGCTCGCCGCCAAAATCATGCAGGCCGCCAGACCGGCAAGCTGGGCGCGCACACTCATCCGGCTGTCGGCGCAGGCAGTGTGTACTCAACGCCGACGCCGGGGCCGAGGGGCAATCCCAGCGCAATCCAGGCCATCGTGATAATCAGCCCACTGACCAGCAGGAAGATCGAATAGGGAATCATCGTCGCCGTCAGGCTGCCGAGCCCATAGTCTTTTTGCCAGCGCTGACAGAACGTGAGGATGAGCGGGAAGTAGACCATCAGCGGCGTGATGATATTGGTGGCCGAATCACCAACCCGGTAAGCGGCGGTGGTCATTTCGGGGCTGATGTTCAACAGCATCATCATCGGCACCATGACTGGTGCCAGCAACGCCCATTTGGCGCTCGCCGAACCGACTAACAGGTTGATCGCACCAGAGAACAGTACGAGTAAGCCAAGCAGAACTGGCATCGGTAGATCGGCAGCTTTCAATCCATCGGCCCCCATGATCGCGAAGATCAGTCCGAGTTCGGACCATTTGAACATCGCGACAAAATGCGCCGCAGCAAAAGCGAGCACCATGTAGTAGGCGAGGTCACCCATGGCATCGGTCATCATTTTTACGATGTCGCGGTGATCCTTGACCGTGCCGGTCGCCGATCCGTATGCCCAACCGCAGGCAAGGAACAGTATGAAGAAGCCTGCCACCAACGATTTATAGAAGGGGCTCAGCTGTGCTTCCGGCTTCGCTGTCTCGTCGATCAGTGGCGTGCCGGGGCCGATCGTGAAGCCAACCCACACCAACACGATGGCGAGTGCCGCGAGACCTGCCAAGGCCAATCCCCGGCGCTCTTCGGTTGTGAGTGGTTTATCGCCATCATCGGTGATGCTGGCGAGACTTCCCTCAGCCTTGAAACTGCCGAGTCTTGGTTCGATGATCCTATCCGTGACATACCAGATCACTGGCAGGAAAATCACGGTCATCGCCGCGATGAAATACCAGTTCCCAGCGATGTTGGCGTCCCATCCCTTATCGAGACTCTCGGCTGCGGTTTCAGTGATACCGAACAGCAGCGCGTCGAGTTGGCCCGGTAGAAGATTCGCGGAGAAGCCACCGGAGACACCTGCGAATGCCGCGGCAATGCCGGCGATCGGGTGCCTGCCAGCCGCCGCATAGAGCACACCGGCCAAAGGAATCAGAACAACGTAAGCCGCGTCTGCGGCCAGGTTACCGACCATCGCGACCAGCGCTACCATCGGCGTCAGCAGGAATTTGGGCGCATTACGCACGGCGCCGCGCATCGCGGTACCGAACAAACCGGATCGCTCTGCAATGCCTGCACCCAGCATCACGACAAGCACGTAACCGAGCGGATGGAAGTGGGTGAAAGTCTTGGGCATCTCAACCCAAAGCTTCTGAATGTTCTCGGCCGACAGGAGGCTCTTCGCCTCGATGACGACTGCTTGTCCTGATGAATCCAGATCTGTCGGATGCAGCGCGCTTAGGCCTGCCATAGCGGCAATGACGCTGATGATGATCAGTGCGCCGATCAACCAGAAAAAGATGAATACCGGATCGGGCAGTTTGTTCCCGGTGCGCTCAATCCAGCCCAGAACACCGCTGTTGGCGGTGGCCGCAGTCGTTCCCATGTCCCGTGTCCCCGAGCTCCTCTCCAGACGCTCAAGATTAGTCGACAGCGGGCCTCGACGCTAGACGATGGTGATTAGGCAGCCAGTTCCCGCTCGCGAAGTGCGATCCACTGCTGCACGGCAGAGCAGAATTCACTGCTGTTTACGTTGATCTCGAAGATCGGCGCAAACTTGGACAGCTTTTCATAAGCTGCTGCGAACAACTTGTAGAGGTATTCGCTGGAGAGTTCCGTGGTTTCGGCATAGCGGGCCGCAATCGTGTCGAGCACATCTGACACCTCGTCACGTTCAGCATCGACAAAGGCTGCGCAAAGCTCATTAGCCATCACCGAGAGGTTGCGGATAGCCTGTTGATCATCCGCTGGCGCCATGCTGCCACCATCGGGTATTCCCATAATGGCCTCGATGATGACTTGCGGTAGAGACCAGACTTTCGCAACGTTGGCACCGAGCATAGCGAAGTCGCAACCGAGCACGTCGACGGCTGCTTTCCAGCGCGGCAAGCTCTTGCTTCGTGCAGTCTCAAGAATCACATCATGCTCTTCGGGGAAGTAGTAGATCGTGAGGTTCTCACCGAGGTTCTGACACATACCGGCGATGAATGCTTCTTCGGCATCGCGAAGCTTGGCGCGCTGTGCCAGGTGTCTCGCAATAAGGCCGGAAAGGAACGATTTGGTCATGCTGTCACGCAGAACCTCGGAGTCGCCCTTCAAGTGACCGAACAGAGTGAGACTGGAGGCAACCATCCTCACCTGCTGTACCCCGAGCAAAACAACGGCTTGCGACACGCTCGTCACTTCCGTTGCCCGGCTGCCGTAGAAGGATGAGTTGGCCATCGTCAGCAATTTGCTCGTGAGGGACAGATCACGGAGGATCACGTTCGCAAGCTTGTCGGCGTTTGCGTTGCCGTTGCTATCTCCAGCAAGTCGGTTGATGTCGTTCAGTGTGCTGGAAATGGCTGGGAAGTCTTTCTTGTGCTGCATGCGCCGCATCAGGAAGTCGACCGTGCTGTGACTGAGGTCGGTGCCACGCGCCTCGTCGGCGACGCCTGCCGCCACGACGCATACCTTGAATGCCTCGAGCATCGCTCGCGCGTTCGCATAACGGTCTTCGACATCCATGACAAAGGCGCCCTTCAGGAAGCGCACGATATGTTCACCATGCTCAATGTCGTTCAGAGGTGCGTAATTGACCGCTACACCGACAATGTTGCGCTGAATGGATTCGATGCTGTCGCCAGGGATCGCGCGTTGCCCAGTCAGCAGTTCGTAGATGGTTGAAGCGAGTGCGAACACATCGGTGTAAGGACCAAGCTCCTGTCGCAGGAAGTGCTCGGGTGCCATATATCTCAGCGTACCCGTTGCAAGCCCAAGATCCTCGCGCTGGAAGTTCACGAACTGGGACAAGCCAAAGTCCATCACCTGCGGCTTGCCGCGCTCATCCATCATGATGTTGCGTGGCCCGAGATCGAGGTGCAAAACGCCCGCTTCGTGAGCGGTGGCGACAGCGTCGAGTACGGTAGTAATCAGCCCCGCCGCTTCCTTGAGCGTAAACTTTTGCCGGGAGCCGAGTTCGTTAGCAAGGGTTCGGCCCGGCACGTAACCGAACACGAGGTATGGCCCGAGCTGCGCTTCGCCAATGTCGTAAATCGGGACGATGTTGGGATGCTTAAGACGACTGGAGGTCAACGCCTCGAGCGGCGTGCCATTCGCACCTTTCAGGTTGAACTCGGCGAGGCTCGACGTGAGAATTTTGATCGCAACATCGCGCTCAAGTTGTGGATCGTAGGCGAGATATACCTTCCCCTGTGATCCTTTGCCGAGCACACGTTTCAATTCGTAGCGTCCCATGACGCTTGCGGTTGCCGCAGTCACCATATTGCTTTCCAGCCCTCCCCGGATCGAGGCATCCTTCCTGATAACGGGGTAGCGGCCGAACCGGCGTGTGCTTTAGCGGCGAGGGGTTTGAAACCAGCGTAGCGGGCGAGTGTCCGAGCGCGCTACCAGACCTTTCGCTTCAAGGTCGAGTTGTACGGTTTTGAGCCACCATCCCGAGGTCTTGCCGCCTGGGAACAGGTCATTCGGAAGCGATTGTTTTATAAGGGACATCAGTTCGGCCTGAGTCTGTCCCGGCGGGTCTTCTGTGAGCGTCGCAAGATAGGCTGCTCGCATGGCGCGATATTTCGCGGCATTGACTCGACTGGTCACCCCTGGTGTGTTGATGTTCTCGACCTCAATCATCTCGGCCATCTTCATCCCCTCTGAAGTTCGCTAAACTGCGCGCGCAGGAGCACTTATGTTTAGTTGGTTCACCATAATCGATTATGCCGGCACGTTCGCGTTTGCACTGAGTGGGGCAACCGTCGCAATGCGGCGGGAGCTGGATCTGTTCGGTGTATTGGTTGTGTCATTCGCTGCGGCGACGGCCGGCGGCATCGCGCGCGACGTTCTGATTGGTGCCACACCGCCTGTCGCTTTGGCGAATGGTCACTATTTGCTGATTGCGAGCGCTGCAGGGATATTCACTTTCATTCGCGCGGATCTGGTCGAAAAACTCAGCAATCCGGTTCAGGTGTTCGACTCTGTTGGGCTCGGTCTTTTCGCGGTGGCGGGTACCGCAAAAGCACTTGCGGCCGGGCTTACGCCCACCTCGGCCGTGCTACTCGGCATTCTGAGCGGCATTGGTGGTGGTATTGCCCGTGATGTGCTGACAGCACGAGTGCCCGTCGTTTTGAAATCCGACCTCTACGCGAGTGCGGCATTAGTGGGTGGCGCCGTCGTTGCGATTGCGAATGTCCTCGCGCTGCCTCGCGCACCGGCAATGTTCGCGGGTGCGGCGCTGTGTTTCGTGCTGCGTTACATGGCGATTCGCTACGGATGGCATCTGCCCGTTGCGCGTGCGACCTCCAATGATCCACCGGACTGATATAGTCGCGTTCCTATGAATGCTCAGCAGGCCGTAATGGCCATCGTCTTCGCGATCCTGATCGCACTGGCTGCCCAGGTATCGATGTCCGTACCGGGGTTGTCGATCCCGATAACGCTACAAACGGTTGCAGTGCTGGTCGCCGGTGCAGTACTCGGTGCCAACGGCGCCGGTTTTGCTGTTGTCCTCTACCTTCTGATGGGAACGCTCGGTTTGGGTGTCTTCGCCAATGGTGCGTCCGGGGGTTCGACCTTGTTCGGTCCGTCTGGGGGGTACCTGTTAGGGTTTTGGTTTGCGGCGGTCGCGCTCGGATACGCGGCTGATCGCGGCTATCTCTGGCGCGTACCGATATTGCTACCAGTTTGGATGCTCGCAGCGCACGCTGTGATTCTGGGGGTGGGGGCTGGACTACTGAGTTTCAGCGTCGGCGCGCCGGCCGCCTGGTTTAACGGTGTTGCACCGTTCTTGCCCGGTGCGGTCGTGAAATCTCTGGCAGCCGCGATCCTGGCAGCGGGCATACACTATTCATTAATTCGTCGAACGACAGGGGACCGCGGGGGACGATATGGCGAAACAGCAGAACAAGACCGTTGAGACCGACGCGTCAGTAGCGGCGTATATCGACAGCATCAAGGATACAAAGCGAGCCGATCAGTGCCGTGTTATCGATGAATTGATGCATTCGGTCACGCGTCGACCGGCGAAGATGTGGGGCAGCAGCATCGTCGGCTACGGCAAGTACCACTATCGATATGAAAGCGGCCGCGAGGGCGAATTCATGCTGACCGGTTGGTCATCCAGAGCAAAGAATCTGACGCTCTACATAATGGGTGGTTTTGAGGGTTACGAGGAAACGCTCGATGCGCTCGGGCCCCACAAAGTCGGCAAGTCGTGCCTGTACGTGACTGACCTCGAGAAGATTGACCTTAAAGTGCTACGTAAGCTGGTGCGTACATCCGTCGCCTATATGCGCAAAGCCTATAAGACCGAATAGTCAGTCCTGCGGGGTTGGCGCAACATTCCCGCTATCGAAGCGTGCGCTCAGCGCATAGCTGACCAAACCTGCAGCGATAATGCCGAGCGCGAGAAGGCCGGTCAGCGGCTCGTCGGTGAAGACATACCAAAGCGTCCAGCCGGTCAGTGCGAGAAAGATAATCGGCGTTACCGGATAGCCCCAGGCACGGAAAGGACGCGGACGCTCCGGCTCGCGCCAACGCAAGACGAACAGTCCGACGACCGTCGCGAGCGTATTCAGCGCAAGAATGAAACCTGAGAACTTCAGGATGAACTCAAACGATGAGGTCACGATGAAGACGATGGTCACCATGCCCTGGAAGTAAATGGCGAAAGCGGGTACTCCGAAGCGGTTCGTTGAGGCGAACACCGCGAAGAGACTGTGGTCCTGCCCGATGGCCTGATACACCCTCGGACCGGCGATGATCATCGCGCTGACGGTGGAAATCAGCAGCAACGCGAGAATTACGCCCATAATGCGCGCGATACCGGAGCCGAAAGCATACTCGGCGGCGATGTAACCGACCTCGACCTGCCCACGCATCGCATCAATCGGTGCGACTTTGAGAAATACGAAGTTCAGCGCCAGGTAGAGTAGCGCGACCAGCAAGGTGCCGCCGCCCAATACCCACGGCAGGTTGCGTTGCGGATTGTCGAGTTCACTGGACAGGTAAGTCGCCACATTCCAACCGGTGTAGGCATAGCTCACGTAGATTAGCGATACGGCGAACGCGCCGCCGGTCATTAGGGCGGCATCGCCTTGCTGCGGCGAGAACACGATTGGCTGCATGTCTGCGGCAACCAGCATCGCACCGATACAGAATATGACGATCAATCCGACTTTTATCGCGGTGAACGCGACCTGTACTCCGCCGCTGGTGCGCCGGTGCGTTGCATGCACCAATGTGAGTATCGTTACCAAGCCTACGGCACTCGCTGTCACCGGCGTACCGGGTAGCGCGCGCGACAGGTACTTGGAAAACGTGATTGCTGCCAAAGCTGTCGGCGCGGCGAATCCCACAGTCGCCGAGACCCAGCCGGATACGAAACCTGCAGCAGGGTGGTAGATGCGGCCGAGAAAATAATACTCACCGCCGGACTTCGGCAGCGTTGCACCCAGCTCCGCATAGCTCATGGCGCCGCAAAAAGCGACCACACCGCCGATCGCCCACAACATCATCAGGACGAATCCCGACTCGATATCCAGCAGTTGGTAGCCAAGGCTCGTGAAAACCCCGGTGCCCACCATGTTTGCGATTACGATCGAGACCGCGGTACGCGGCGTAAAAAGCTTCGTTCTTGCATCGGCCATCTGGCCGTCCCCTTCCGCCAACGCGGCAGTGGTCGACATTAAGCCGCTGAGCGGTCCCTCGCAAGCAAAAACGGTGGTTGTTGGATTCTGTGAGGCGGTTCAGCGTTGATTCATGGAGAGATCGCTAATCTCGAGCCAAGAATAAGGGAGTGGTTCAGATGAGAGCTGTACTTACGGTAATTATGTTAGCTGCGGCCGGTATACTCGGTGGTTGTGCGACCGGTATGAGTGAGCAGGCTTGTTTGACCGCAGACTGGCGCACTGTCGGGTTTGAGGACGGAGTTGCCGGCAGGCAGTCTTCCACTATTGGCAGTTATCGCACGCAATGCGCGGATGCGGGTGTCACCCCGGACCTCGACCAATATCTCGTCGGTCACACCCAAGGTCTCGAGACCTATTGCCAACCCTCCAACGGTTATCGGGTAGGTGAGCGCGGTGGTCAGTATCACGGCGTCTGCAATCCCGAAGTCGAAGCCGCATTCCTTGCTGCCTACGATGAGGGCCGAACGCTCTACACATTGCGCAGCGACGTAAGCCGTTTGGAACGTCAATTGGCCAATGCTGAGGAGCGTTTGATTGCGCTCGAGGTTGAAATCCAGACTCTGACGCTCGAAGTCATCCGCGATGGCCTGACTCCAGAAGAGCGACTGGCCTTGCTGGCTCGCGCCAAGGAAGCGGATGAGCGCAAGGAAATCGTCGAAGCCGATATCGTGTCGTTACGTGAAGCGTTAGCGATCAGTCGAGAGGAGCTACAGCTCTACGCCGGGCGGTAGTCTGGTGAATTCAGTCGGGGCGCCCGGACAGGATAGCGGCGCCACCGACGACGACGGTAGCCCAGTGCCACCACGCGGGCGAAGTCATGAGCGCCATGCCGAGGCCGAAGCCGGTTGCGGCCAGTCCTAAAGTCACGCGATAGCGTCTGCGGTCAGAGCGCTGCAGACGCGCATTGAGGTCGCGTACCTCCCGGGTATCGACGGTAAATTTCAACTCGCCGCTCGCGGCCTGTTCGCCGACACGGCGGACCAGGGTCGGCAACTCGCGTAGCGTTTCCTTGAGTTCTGGCCACTGCGTGCGAATGTCGTTCAGCACGGCTCGCCCGCCGAGACGCTCTTCCATCCATTGGCGGAGGATGGGCTGCGCGGTCTCGAACAGATCGAGCTCCGGATACAGCTCACGGCCCAAGCCTTCGATGTTCAGCAACGTCTTCTGCAGCAAAATCAGCTGCGGCTGAACTTCCATCTCGAAACGACGCGCGGTGTCGAACAGTCTCAGCAGCACCTGCCCAAAACTGATTTCGGCGAGCGGCTTGTTAAAAATCGGCTCGCACACCGTGCGTACTGCGGATTCCAGTTCCTCAACTCGCGTGTAGGGCGGCACCCATCCGGAGTCCACGTGCAGCTGCGCCACGCGGTTGTAGTCGCGGTCGAAAAACGCGAGGAAGTTTTCGGCAAGATACTGCTGGTCCTTTGGGCTCAGCGTGCCGATGATGCCGTAGTCAATCGCCTGATACTGCGGGTTCTGCGGGTCTTCGATGTTGACGAAGATATTTCCAGGGTGCATGTCGGCATGAAAAAAGTTGTGCCGGAAGACCTGAGTGAAGAAGATTTCGACGCCGTTCTCAGCCAGACGCTTGATGTTGGTTCCCGCCGCACGAAGCGCTTTCATGTCGCTGATGCGTACGCCGTAGATGCGCTCCAGCACGAGTACCGGAATGCGGCAGTAGTCGAAGTAGACCTTCGGCACATACAGCAGCTGCGAGTGCTCGAAGTTCCGGCGCAGCTGCGAGCCGTTCGCAGCCTCCCGCATCAGGTCGAGCTCGTCCATGATGGTCTTGTCGTATTCGCGAACGACCTCGACAGGCCGCAGCCGATGACCATCAGGAAGATAGCGCTCTGCGAGCTCAGCCATCGCGTACATCACATCGACGTCGCGCTCGATGATCGGGCGCATCCCGGGGCGCAGAACTTTGACGACTACCTCGGTACCGTCATGCAAAGTGGCAGGGTGTACCTGTGCGATCGACGCGGCAGCCATCGGTGTCTCATCAAATTTAGAGAACACTTCGGACAGGTCGAATCCGTAGGCATCGTTGATGATCTGGCGTGCCTGCTTGCCGTCGAAAGGTGGAACCTGGTCTTGCAGAAAAGCGAGCTCATCGGCGATGTCGTGGGGGATCAGGTCGCGGCGTGTGGACAGTGCCTGCCCGAGCTTGATGAAAATCGGGCCCAGCTCCTCGAGTGCCAGGCGAATCCGCTTACCGCGCGGCTCGGAGCGATCCAGTCGCCGACCACCGAGCAAGAAAATCAGCTTCAACGGTCGCAGCGCGGGCGACATTGCGATCAGATCGTCGAGGCTGTATTTGACCAACACTCGCTGAATGCCGATCAATCGGCGCGTGCGGGCCCAGGTCAGCACTTAGTCTTCCTCGTCAGCAAGACGTTGCGTCAGGATGCGCGCACGTGCCTCGGCTCGTGCAATGTCATCGCGCAGTGCCTCAACATCCTCACGCAGCTGCGCATACTGACCTCGCGTAGGCAGTGCTTCCTGGCGTTCGGTCAGGTAGCTTCCTACGCCAGCCTGAACCTGATCGCTCACTACCGATGCCATACCTTGCAAGCCACGGGCAATGCGTCCCGCTTGATGTGCTGCGGTATCGCCCACAACGTTGGCCAACTCATCCTCGAGATCCGGTTGGGCATATTTGATGAGCGTCTGGAATCGCAGAGCCATCATCGCGTCGCCGGTGATGCGCACCCGCCCTTCGCTGAACAGTTTTTGCGAGTCGCCGGTGGCGAGCGTCGCGAGTGCAATCGGGCTGCCGGTCAGGGTGACCGCAGGCTCATCGCGAAAGTGAGTGCGTAGTTTCAAACCACCGTCGATGACCTGTAGGAAGATCGCGAGTGGCAGGTCAGCAACCCGGATCGCCATGGTCTCGCCCTCGAGCTGTTCGGCGATCTCGCGAGCCCCGGTCTGTTCCTTCAGTCGGCGATTAATCAGCGCCGTGAACGGAGTGAAAACAACGCCAAGATCGATCATTCGGAGGGCTCGTCAGGCTTGTAGCCGGTATGCAGCGCCGCGATGCCGCCGGTCAGATTCTTGAAACCGACATCCACGAACCCGGCTTGCTCCATCATGCCTTTGAGGGTTTCCTGATCGGGATGCATGCGGATCGATTCGGCGAGATAACGATAGCTGGCTTCATCGTTGGCAACGACCTTGCCAAGAAAAGGCAGCACCGAGAACGAGAACAGATCGTAGGCCGGTTTCAAAATTGGATCAGGCTTCGAGAATTCGAGCACCATGACGCGACCGCCGGGCTTGAGGGTGCGCAGCATCGACTCGAGCGCTTTCTCTTTATGCGTCACATTGCGCAGTCCGAATGCGATCGTAATGAGGTCGAACGTTCCTTCCGCAAAGGGTAGCGTCTCCGCGTTGACCTGAGCGATCGAAAGATTGCCGACGACGCCCGAGTTGATCACCCGATCACGACCCTGCTCGAGCATGGCCGCATTGATGTCGGCGAGCACAACGTGGCCATCCCGACCGACCTGCCGCGCAAACTCGATCGCCAGATCACCGGTGCCACCGGCCAGATCCAGTACATGATCGCCAACGCGCACGGCGGCGTCCTGGACCGTGGTCTTCTTCCAGAGGCGATGAATCCCACCAGACATGAGATCGTTCATCAGATCGTAGTTGCCCGCTACGGAATCGAAGACGCCGCGTACACGCTCGGCCTTTTCGCCCGTATTCACGGTTTCGTACCCGAAGTGGGTGGTATTTCCGGACTTTTCGCTCATCGCTCAATTGTAGCGCGTTCAGGCGCCATCGGCGTCGCTATCCCGGCTCTTGCCCGCTGCGTCCAGTGCGCTCAGATAGGCTGACCAGTATGCGTCGAATTCCTCACCGAGTTCGCGAAGGTACTGCCAGCTATACAGGCCGCTGTCGTGCCCGTCGCTGAAGTGCAATCGCAGTGCGTAATTGCCAACAGGATCGATCCGGACAATACGCACACCACGCTTACCGGTTTGCAGGATCGCCTCGCCCGAGCCGTGACCTCGAACCTCAGCCGACGGCGAGTGCACCCGCAAGTACTCGAAGCTGAGATCGTGCTCGACGCCGTCTGGCCATTCGAGTGCCAACGCACCGGTTTGCTTCCGCAGCCTGATTTTCTTCGGAATCAACACCGCGCGAATCAAAGGATGTAGCGACTGAGGTCCTCGTCCTCGACCAGCTCGCCGAGTCTCTCGTCCACAAAACTGGCGTCGATGGTGTAGGTCTCGCCGCTATGGTCTGCAGCCTCGAAAGACACCCCGTCGAGTAACCGCTCCATCACGGTGTGCAGTCGGCGGGCGCCGATATTCTCCGTGCGCTCGTTGACCTGCCAGGAGATCTCAGCGATACGCTGAATACCGTCCTCCTGAAACGCGACCTGCACACCTTCGGTGGCCAGCAGCTCCGCGTACTGACGCGTCAGCGATGCATCCGGTTCGGTCAGGATGCGCATGAATTCATCGCTCTTGAGCGAATCCAGCTCCACGCGAATCGGCAGTCGGCCCTGAAGCTCGGGAATCAAATCCGAGGGGCGCGACGCGCTGAAGGCGCCAGAGGCGATGAACAGGATGTGATCGGTTTTCACAACGCCATACTTGGTCGTTACCGTGCTGCCCTCAACCAGGGGCAGTAGGTCGCGTTGTACGCCTTCGCGCGACACATCTCCGCCGCTGATCTCAGAGCGCCTCGCCACTTTGTCGATCTCGTCGATGAAAACGATGCCGTTTTGCTCCGCGGCTTCAATCGCCGCTGTCTTCAACGCCTCTTCGTCGAGCATCTGGCTGGCTTCTTCCTCGGTCAGCTGTTGCATGGCGTCGCGGATGGTCAGCTTGCGGCGCTGCGTTCTGCCCTGATTTGCCGAGCGGAACATGTTCTGCAGCTGACTCGTCATCTCCTCCATGCCCGGCGGTGCCATGATCTCAATGCCGACGTTTTGGCTGGCAATGTCGATTTCGATCTCGCGATCGTCGAGCGCTCCCTCGCGCAGTCGTTTGCGAAACTTCTGCCGAGTGTCTGAGTTGTCATTGTCACCAATGCCCGGCAGCAGCGCGTCTAGCACGCGCTCTTCAGCGGCATCCTCAGCGCGATGGCGCACCTTGGCCATCTCCTGCTCGCGCGTCAGTTTCACCGCAACATCGACCAGATCGCGGATGATCGAATCGACTTCACGGCCGACGTAACCCACTTCGGTAAATTTCGTCGCTTCGACCTTGATGAAGGGTGCATTCGCGAGTCTCGCCAGTCGCCGGGCGATCTCGGTCTTGCCGACACCGGTCGGCCCGATCATCAGGATGTTCTTCGGCGTCACCTCGCGTTTGAGTTCGTCGTCGAGTTGCATACGGCGCCAGCGGTTTCTGAGCGCGATGGCGACGGCGCGTTTTGCGGCCTGTTGCCCGACGATGTGTTTGTCCAGTTCCTGGACAATTTCACGTGGCGTCATTGACATGATGTTTCCTCGGCTATTCCTGCTCGATGCCCAATGTTTCGAGCGTGATGCTGTGATTGGTGTAGACGCAGATGTCCGCAGCGATGTTCAGCGCCTTGGTCGCGATCTCGCCCGCGTCGAGTTCGGTGTGATCACGCATGGCGCGGGCGGCGGCGAGGGCGAAAGAGCCGCCTGAACCAATCGCGGCGACGTCGTGCTCGGGCTCGATGACATCGCCGTTGCCGGACACGATCAGCGTGTTTTCGAGATCTGCGATAATCAGCAGCGCTTCGAGGCGTCTCAACCTGCGATCGGTGCGCCAGTCCTTGGCGAGCTCGATGGCTGCGCGTCGCAGATTGCCGTACTGCTCCATCTTCTGCTCGAAGAGTTCAAACAACGTGAACGCATCGGCTGTACCACCAGCGAATCCCGCAATGACCTGGTCACGATAGAGCCTTCGCACCTTGCGTGCGTTGCCCTTCATGACGGTATTGCCCATGCTGACCTGCCCATCGCCAGCGATCGCGACGCTGTCGCCCCGACGGACACTGACGATGGTGGTTCCTCGATATTGTTGCATCTGGAATCCTGATAACGGCCACGAAGCGGACCGGAGTTGGCCGTCGAGCCGAATCAGTCTCGGTTGCGACGGGCGCGCGGATGCGCTTCGTCGTATATCTGTGCCAGGTGCTGAAAATCAAGATGCGTGTAAATTTGGGTGGTGCCGATGTCGGCATGGCCGAGCAATTCCTGAACCCCGCGCAGGTCCCGACTAGACTCCAGAACGTGTGTCGCGCAGGAATGGCGAAACAGGTGTGGGTAAATGCGGGCATCGATGCCCTGCCGACGGGCCCAGTAACGGACGCGATCCTGCACGGCCCGATTACTGATGCGTTTCCCCACCGCTGTCACAAACACAGGTTGGCGTTCAGCGTGCGCTAAGGCGGGTGAAAACGTCAGTCGTTGTCCGAGCCAGTGCTTTAACGCCACGCGTGCAGCTTTGCCCACGGGGACGATGCGCTCCTTGCTGCCTTTGCCTGTGACCCGAGCAGTCTGATCCTGGAGATTAAGGTCGTTGATATCCAGAGCGACAAGCTCGGCCAGTCGTAACCCGGAGCTGTAGAACAACTCCATCATGGCGAGGTCTCGGGCTGCGATTGGCGTATCGGGTTTAAATGACAGCAGCGCGGCCATGGTGTCGGCATCGAGCGTTCCGGGCAGGCGCTTGGAGGGCTTGGGTGCACTGACACAGTCCGCCGGGTTGTGGCTCAGCAGTCCCTCGCGGGCCAGGTATCGAAACAGCGCTCGCGCTGCAGAGAGCGCTCGCGCAATGCTGCGGGCACTTTGACCGCGCCGGAATTCGGCGGCCGCAAACGCGCGAATATGTTGCGTTGTGACCGAGACCCAGTCACTGACATCGTGGCGAGTGCACCAAACGGCGAGTAGCGCGAGGTCTCGCCGATAATGCTTAACCGTCAGGGGCGACAGGCGTCGCTCATGCGACAAGTGAGTTGCAAACCGCTCAATCCATTGGCGTGCCGACTCGTTCACTCGGGTCAGTAGCGACTCAGGGCTACGCTGATGAGCTGTCCGATCCGCTTCAGGAAGTCCACGCTCATGCCCGGATTGAAGTGATCCGAGTTGTGACTGCCGATGGCGAGAAAACCAAGACTGCTAGCCTCGCCAAGTGGCACCAGCGCCATGGAACCAATTTCCTCCGCATCCCGTCCGAACAGGAAGCTGCGCTGGGAATCTCGAACTTGCCCACATCGCGGGTCAGAACGCTCAAGGAAGGTGCCGAACGGTCCAAGGCACGCTTCATCGCGCTGATGAACCTTCAGGAACCGCTGCTGTGTCAGCGCACCGAACGAATCGGCGTCGCCGAACAGCACCAACACGGTAGCATCGGCCGAAAAACTGCGTCGCAGCTTCTCCTCGATGATCGTGAGTGTGTCTTCAAGGCTGTTCGCCTCGATCAATGCCAGCGCCAGTGCGTGGATACGGCTCGCCAAAGCGTCGTTGCGCCTTGCAAGTCCCACGAGCTCGTTGAGCTTCCGCTTGGTGGATATGTCTTGCTGGCGCAGTGCAGCAACCTGTCGTTCGACCAGCGAGACCGCACCGCTGCTGCCATGGGGCAATTCCATGGTGGTGAGCAATCGTGGGTTACGTTCGAAAAGGTCGGGTGTCTTTTGCAGGTAGTCGATGACATCCTGCTCGCTAATCAGCGATGTATCGCTCGATTTGCTTCGCGTCTTGGCGCTGCTTGTCATGTTGTCAGGTTCCCCTCAAAAACCGTCTCGACGGGGCCGCGCATAGTGATCGGCTCTCCAGTCGCGCGCCAGCTTATCACGAGTGTTCCGCCCGGCAGGGTCACTTGAACAGAATCTCCGATTTGTTCGCGGCGACGCAGTGCGGCGACCGCCGCACACGCACCGCTGCCGCAGGCACGCGTTTCTCCAACACCCCGTTCGAACACTCGCAGGCGAATCTGCCGAGGAGAAATGATTTGCGCGAATTCGACGTTCACGCCCTCCGGAAACGCTTTGTGATCATTCAGTGCGCGGCCGATGTTGAGAACGTCTGCGGTGTCGACGTCGTCGACCTGCAGCACGGCGTGCGGGTTACCGACCGATACCGCGGTGAACAGGGTCGGCCCGGAGGCGGTCGACAGGCTGTACACCGGACCTGGCTGCGCCCCAGCGTCGAAGGGCAGATCCGCGGGTGCAAAGCTCGGCTCTGCCATCACGACACTCACCTCGCCGGCACTCAATACCTCGCAGTGCACTAGTCCAGTGGGTCCTTCCAGAGTCAGCGCCGCCGGCAGTGGCAAAGCCCGCTTGCGTGCGAGGTAGGATGCAACGCAGCGGACACCATTGCCGCACTGCAGCGCGGAACTGCCATCGCCATTGAAGATCCGATGGCTCGCGGCATGTGCCTGGTCGGCTGGCGGCTCGATCACCATCAATTGATCGAAGCCAACACCGGTGCGCCGATCGCCGAGTGCACCAACGGTATTAGTGTTTAGTAAGGCATCGACGCCTCCTTGGTCCGTTGCGTCGATGATCATGATGTCGTTCCCGAGGCCGTGCATCTTGGTGAAAGCGATCGACATGGTCAGTAAATTTCCAACGAAGAAAACACGCAGCAATGGACACGCTGTGCGGGTGGCGTTACTTTAAACATAATAATAACCAACAAGGGGGAGCACATGCGTCGCATCATGGTTCTAAACGCAAAGGGTGGCTGCGGCAAGAGCACGGTAGCAACCAACCTCGCGTCTTACTACGCGGTCGAAGGTCACAAGGTGGCACTGGCCGATTGCGATCCGCAACGCTCCTCGCTCGACTGGTTGGACTTACGTCCTGAAAACGCCCCGGAAATCCTTGCGGTCGATGCGGTTAATGATGGCTTCCGACCTGTTCCCAGGAACACTGACTTTTGCATCATCGATGCGCCGGCACGTTCTCATGGTCCTGAGTTGACCAACCTCGTGAAGCACGCCGAAACCATTATCGTCCCGGTGCTGCCATCGACGATCGATATGCAGGCGACGACCAAATTCGTAGAAGAGCTGCAGGCAGTCGGCAAAGTGACCCGCAAGCAGGTGCGCATCGGGGTGATCGGCAACCGCGTTCGCGAGAACACGCTCATTTTCGATGAACTGGATGACTATCTCGAAGCCATGAAGGTGCCATACCTGACCTGGCTCCGCGATGCACAGAACTATGTGCGTGCCTACACACGCGGCCTTGGCATTTTCGAATTGCCGGAGTATCTGGCGTGGCCGGACACGGAGCAGTGGGACCCGCTGCTCAAGTGGCTGAAATCAAAGCGCTCCCAGCCCTGATCAGGATTTGAGCCGGCCCATGTCGGCAAGACTGGCTCTAGCCCCCTCGATGGGATCGCGGTAGCGCATACGCTCGCCCAAAAGATCCAGCAGCCGGTTTGGCACCACCTTGCGTGACTCGTTGAGAAACGACAGTCGCATCGCCGAGAACGTCTCTTGCGCAGTTTCCCGGTCGACCAATGGTGGCGCCGGCAATCCCGCGAGGCGCGCTATTGCCAAAGCGAACGCGGTGCTATTCATTGGGTTACCGTCCGCTACGTTGATGTAGCGATGCTCCGTTCCCGGCTCCACCGCCAACACGAAAGCGAGCGCCAGATCGTCCACATGAATGCGATTGCCAGGGCCGGTATCGCTTTCTTTGAGTAGCGCGCGACCTTCGCCAATCCCGTCCAGCATCAGCCGGTCGGGCCCGTAGATGCCAGCGATCCGCAGCACAGTGAAGTGCTTCAGACCGTGGGTTGTCGCATGGCGCTCAAGCGTTCGCTCGGCGCCTACTCTTGCAATGGCGCGTGCCGTCGTGGGGTTTACGGGGGTGTGTTCGGTGACCTCACCGCCCGCGTGGTTGCCATAAACGCCTGTGGTGCTGGCGAGCACCACGCGATTTGGTGTCTCTTCCAGCCCGTCGAGCACGCGCTGGAGCCGGGCATCTGAGTCGGCCGCGTCCGGCGCGGTGCGATCCGGCGGTACCAAATAGATCAGGCGATCTACTGGGGAGATGAGGCGACGGTGAAGCTCGGCGGTATCGGGTGAGTCGACATCGAGGACTAGTGGTGTAATACCCGGAATTGCCGGCGGTGTGCGGCTGGCGAGTGTGACCTTGTGATCAGCGTCGAGCAGCCGTTGCGCGACCCGGTTGCCGGTGTAGCCCGCGCCGACAATCAATGTGTGTGACATGACGTTCAGGTCTTCGAATCGGGGCCAGGCAGGGCAGGTCGATCGGATTCGATGAGTTGCAGCCCGTTGCGATAGGCCTCCGCCGCTGCACCGCTCTCGCCGAGCTGGGTCAGGAGTTGCCCGAACGTGGCGAACGCTTCCGGCGTGTGCTGTGTCGCCAGTGCGGACTCAAGGTAGCTTCGCGCCTTGCCCCACAACTCCGTCGCGATACAGAGTCGACCTGCGGCGAGCAGTAATTCGTGATCATCCGGGTGTTTCGCGAGCCACTTCTCAGCCTGTTGTAGCTGGCTGGAGGGATCTTCCGACAACGTGTTCCCAAACAAACGCACCAGCCCCGGTTGCCAGTTGCTCTTGAGCATCTGCTTAACCTCGATGACCGCCTTGTTGCTGAGGCCCGTCGCCGCAAGGGCGGAGATGTAGGCAATCTGCAAAGGCGTCTGCTTTCTGAGATGCTTCGGCACGTCTTCCCATGCCCGAGGCACATCGCCTGCGTGGCTTGCCGTGTCGCTCAACGTAAACTCGTGATAGTCGATCGACCATTGATCGAGCGTGCTCTTGTCCGGACGTCCGAGGCGCTGCAACCGTGGTAACAGTGTGCCGAGGTGCCGCCATTCCTTGCGCTCATGGAACAGTCGCGCAAGCAGGACAACCGCTTGGCCGTTGCCGCCTTCCTGCTCATCGAGCTGGCGTAGTGTCGCCTGTGCAAGTTCGTATTGCTCGTGTGCGATTTGCAGCTCGGCCTGTGTGAGCAGAATCGCATTGCTCGCCTCGGGCTGTTGTTCATACGCGAGCTTCAACCAGTTGTCTCTCCGTGCATCCTGGTTCTGCAGCTGCGCGGCTCGTGCCGCCGCGAGGTAGTTCAGCAACGGGGCATCTGCCTTGGCGGCACCTCGCGTTAACAGGCGTTCTCCCTTCGAGTAGTTGCCCTCGGCAATTTCGATCAGGCCTTGAGTGAACCGCTGTCCTGCGCGCCTGCCGCGATACGCGGCCGCTGCCTCTCCCATGCGCCTTGGTGCACGGATGATCTTGAGCGTGATCCATACGAGCAGGGATACGCCAAGCAGGATCAGCACAAGCCCCGGTACCGTGGTTTCTACGGTGTAGCCGCGGAAGTCGATGGCGACGTAACCAGGGTCGGCAACCAGAAACTGTGCGGCAACCGCACCGAGCGCTAATGCAACGATCAGAAGGGCGGTGAACTTCATTCGCTGGCGGCTCCCACCTCGAGCAATTCACGAAGCAACGTCAAGGAGCCTGAAATGTCTGGTCTTGCACTGGAACGTCGTGCGTCGTCGACATCGTCCAGCATGCCGAGCATCGACTGGACCGCATCATCGGATACGTCGAAGTATTGCGTGATCCAATCGCGGATATCGGCAAGATTCTGTCTGAAAGCGGCGTTCTCGCCGAGCAACAGGGCTGAACGTGCGGACTGCAGCTCCAGTTTAAGGTTGAGTCGCAGGAGGGACTCCGCCTCTGGTGGCAGCAGTGGCTCCAGCGGTGCGTTGGACTTGCGCACTCGAACGAATGACCCCAAGGCGTCGCCTACCTTGCCACGCATTCGGTCCCAGCCCGCCGCGTCCTCAGCGTCGTCTGCGGTCGGCTCGCTCGTGTCATCGTTTGCAGCGCTTCTGACATCCTGATCGACCGGTAGTGTATCGACCATGCTCATCAGGCTACCCAAGGTCAGACTCGCCCCTTCGATGTCTCCGGTACTGAGCGATGCGAGCGACGCGATCTCCTCGGCCAGTGCGCGCCGCACCGGCGTAAACGTGGGGTCTGCCAATTCGCGCACGCGCTGGTCGGCCAACTTCAGCGCTTCACTGGCGAGTTCGGGATTGTTGGCGAGTTGCAATTGCGCGTTGGCAAGCTGCATGTAGTACTCGGTTTCTGCGAGCAGCCAGGATCTTTGTGATCCTGATGAGATGCCCTGCAGTCTGGCGAGTGCTTCTTCGGTGTTGCGAACCCGTCCGGGCAACGAGTCGAGCAGGTCGATCCGCTCCTGTTGCTCGGAACGCAGCCGCGCTACTGCACGGGCCTGCTCCGAAGACTCTGTGCGGCGGTCGGCCAGTTCAGCGTTCACATCGGCGAGCGTCTCTCGCAGGCTTGTGATTTCCCGGCGTAACGCGTCGATATCCGCCTTGGTGGCGGTCGGGATGAGGTCAGGCGCAACGCTCGATGGCGCGGATTGGGTTTGCACCGTCTCGACAGCACGGGCTGTGGATTGCGCCGGGGTGCTTGTCGATTCAGATTCGGACTCCGGCGCCGTCTGCACGACCGACCGATCTGCCTCGGGCGATGGTGCTTTACTCGAATATTGATTCCACGCCCATGCAAGCGCGATAACGATGCCCACAGCGGCGCCGAGCAGGATCGGCAAACGACCGCGCTTGCGAGCCGCCTTTGGTGCGGGCTCCGCCGGAGAATCGGCTACGACTTCACTTTCGGATGTTTCCGCGTTCGACGCTTCGTTTTCGCTCATGAGGTTGTCTGCCCTCTAAATCTTGCCTTCCGAGGCCAACTCGCAGAGATCGACCATGATGTCGTCGACGGTTGGTCCGCGAGCAATCACACTCAGTGCACGATGCCCGAGAGCTCGCGCACGTTCCAGTACGCGCTGGCTCGGGCTGATCAAGGGTGTGACCGTGAACATCCTTTGGCCGCGCGTCGTCAGCGTGGTCATGATGTTGTCCAGTGTCGCAACGCTTAAACAAGTGGTCACCGACACCACACCTTTGGCCCAGCGCGACTCGAGATATTGTACTTGCTCGCTGCTCAGCGTGGGCTTTTCGCGCCGGTAAACCTCAAGCAGGCTGACTTTGGCGCCGCGCTCGATCAGCGTTTTTGTCAGCAGTTCACGGCCACCTACGCCACGCACCAATGTGATGCGGGTGCCCGCTACCTGGCGAAATGCCGGCAGTTTCAACAGCGCCTCAGAGTCGAATCCATCCCGGGCCACCATGGGTTGCGGTACACCATGCAGCTGCAATGAGCGCGCCGTCGTTGGTCCGACCGCCGCTACCTTTGCACCGTTCTCCAGCGCTTCCTGGATATGCGGCAACCCATATTGCACAGCGTTTGGACTAACGAAGATAAACCACTCGGATGCGCCAACTTTATTCGCTGGTTCGATGGGTGCAATGCTGATGCCCGGCAATAGCAATGGCAGACCACCGGCGTCACTGACGGCGCGCGCGAACGATTCGGCCTGGGCAACGGCGCGGGTGATCAGGACGCCGCGATTGGTCAGTGGTGCCGGGTTCACGCCGCCCCGGTAATGATGGCGGCAGCACCGCGTTCCAGCATGGCCTTGGCAACCTCATCTCCGAGCGCTTTCGCTGTAGCAACATGACCACTCGCGGACTGCGCGATGGCTTGCGCACCATCGGGACTCGTGACGAGCGCTTCCAGGTGCAGATTTTCACCGTCACGCGTGGCGTGAACACCGAGCGGCGAATGGCAGTTCGCGTCGAGTGCGACGGCAACTTGTCGCTCGGCAGCAATACAGGCTGCGCTGCTATCGTCCTGAAGTCGTTGCAGGAGCTCGATCAACCCGGGGCGGTCGTCTCGGCACTCAATGCCGACAATGCCCTGACCGACGGCCGGCAACATGGTGGTCGGCTCCAGCGCTTCGGCAATGCGGTCGGACATCCCGAGTCGGTCGAGTCCGGCACACGCAAGTACGATCGCGGCATATTCGCCGGCATCGAGCTTCGCCAACCGTGTATTGACGTTGCCTCGCAACGGCTGGATATCAAGGTCTGGTCGTAGTCGCTTGAGTTGCGACGAGCGACGCAGGCTCGAAGTGCCCACAACCGCGCCTTCCGGAATATCGTCAAGACGTGAGCCCACCAGCGCGTCGCGCGGATCCGCGCGCTCCAGCACGCAGGGAAGGGTAAAGCCCTCGGGCATCACCGCGGGTACGTCCTTCATCGAATGCACCGCAATATCGGCCCGCTCCTCAAGCATTGCGTGTTCGAGCTCTTTGATGAACAGGCCTTTGCCACCAACCTTGTTCAGTGCGCGGTCCAGAATAACGTCGCCCTTCGTGACCATCGGTACGAGTTCGACAGCGGCAATGTCGGATTGTTGCTCCAGCAATGCGGCGACGTGGTTTGCCTGCCAGAGCGCGAGATCGCTCTTGCGGGTTGCGATGCGAATGGTGTGCGTAGTCAAAGGAAGTCCCCGGTTTCGATCTCCGGCGAAGTCCCCACCCACCGGTTAGCGCGAGCTTAGCGCCAAACGCGCCAAGTGCCGAGGGTTATTCGCAGAATTCGCTCACCGCGGCTTGCGCCTCGGCGCGTGCTTCCAGCGTCTGGTCTTCGTCGAGATAGACTTTGGAGCCATCCTCAGCAAGCGTGAACAGTCTGCGAGCGGCGGTGAATTCGCGGAGCTTGGTACGAGCCGCTTCGCAGCTTTGGGCCCGCAGCTCGCGCATGCGCTCCGCCTCTTCAGGGCTCATGTCTGCGAACTCATCGGTGGGTTCTGCCAACAGACGCGCATTTTGTTCGTCGTTGAGATCGAGCGAGGCCCGCAGATTGCGTCGCGCAGCTTCGGCGTCCGTGCGCTCGCTCTCGATGTCAGAGCGCACCGCGTCTTTGCTCTGCGGTTGATCGGCGTAATGCACCACACCGTCTTCGTCCACCCATTTGTAGATCTGGGCAGCGGCATCTTGTGTCAGGCAGGCAGTCGCAAAACCGGCGACGCCCGCGAGCAACAATACTCTCAACATCGGTCTGAATACCTGTGGATAAAGTCTCACCACTATAGCGAAAAAATGATTTCGATAGGGTGAACTGGCTCGCACTTGGGTTTGTGCGCTATATCTCCAAAAAAAACGGGCCACAGTCGGGCCCGTCGGGTGGCGGTCATCCGGCCGCCTTAATTTGCGCTCGATTTCACGAGGGGGGGGTGGAAATCGACCACGATACAACGTTATCGCATCAACGTAACAGTCTTATGACATTTCCATGCGTCAAGTCTCCGAGGTGGTGAACTCGGGATAGGCCTCGAGACCGCATTCAGCGATATCCAGACCGCCGTGCTCATCTTCCTCTGCAACGCGGATTCCCATGGTGGCCTTGAGTGCCAGCCAAGCAACCAGACTCGTGCCGAATACCCAGGCAAAGATGCTGCCGATCGCGATGACTTGCCACATCATTGAGGCCGTTTCGTTGGTCAGCGGGACAGCCAGCAACCCCCAGATGCCGACCACACCGTGCACCGAAATCGCACCGACCGGATCATCAATCTTGAGTTTGTCTAACATAATAATGGAGCCAACCACGAGCAGTCCTCCGACGAGCCCGATCGCTGTGGCCTCGAGCGGTGCCGGCGTCAGCGGCTCTGCGGTGATCGCCACGAGTCCCGCAAGACCTCCGTTCAGCGCCATCGTGAGATCCGCTTTTCCGAACCACAGACTCGCGAGCAGCAGGGCACCGATGAGCCCACCTGCAGCCGCCATGTTGGTGTTGACGAATACGAGCGCCACGGAATTGGCGTTTTCGATGCCCGTGACCTGCAGCTGAGAGCCGCCGTTGAAACCGAACCAACCGAGCCACAGGATCAGCGTACCGATGGCAGCCAAAGGCAAGTTGCAACCGGGAATCGGGTGTACCGTGCCGTCCTTACCGTACTTGCCTTTGCGAGGACCTAGCAGCAATACGCCCGCGAGTGCTGCTGCGGCACCTGTGAGATGCACCACGCCCGAGCCTGCGAAATCGAGGAAACGCTCGCCGTTGCCACCCGGATCGAGCCAGCCACCGCCCCACTTCCAAAAGCCCTGCACGGGGTAGATAAAGCCGGTGAGGATGATCGCGAAGACAAAGAATGTCTTGAGTTTCATGCGCTCGGCGACCGCGCCAGAGACGATGGACATTGCCGTCGCCACGAACACAACCTGGAAGAAAAAGTCCGACAGATTGGAGTAGTAGGTGTCACCCTCAGCGATAGTACCCAGAGTCACGTCGCCAACGCCGTTGTCGGCGCTACCGAGCACGCCGATGTTGGCCAGTGCATTAAACAAGCCGCCCTCGAAGGCGTCGCCCGGGTACATGATGCTGTAGCCGCAAAGCATGTACATCACACAGGCGATCGAATAGAGCCCGACGTTCTTGGTCAGGATCTCCGCTGTGTTCTTGGCGCGGACCAGGCCCGCCTCAAGCATCGTGAATCCCGCGGCCATCCACATGACGAGTGCACCGCAGATCAGAAAGTAGAAAGTGTCGAGTGCGTAGCTGATACCGATCACAGTGCCGGTCAGGTCATTGATTGTTGTTGCTTCCACGCTGCTGCCCTCTATACCGCGTCAGCGCCGGTTTCGCCGGTACGGATGCGGATGGCCTGTTCCAGCTGCGTGACGAAGATCTTGCCGTCTCCGATCTTGCCGGTTCGCGCTGTGTTGATGATCGCCTCGACCACTTGCTCGGCAACCTCGTCGTCCACCGCCAGCTCTACCTTCGCCTTGGGCAGGAAATCGACGACGTATTCAGCACCCCGATACAGCTCAGTGTGGCCCCGCTGGCGGCCGAATCCTTTGACCTCGGTGACGGTAATCCCCTGAATACCGATGTCTGCGACGGCTTGTCGCACGTCGTCGAGTTTGAATGGTTTGATGATCGCGGTGATGAGCTTCATTGAGGTCTCTCGGATAAAATGCTGCACAGCGATAGAGCAGGATATGTGCCAAGACTCTGCCATTGGAAATCAATGGGTTAGGTTACAGATTGGGCATCGAGCGCACTGTTTTGGTGCAACGGCAGCGATGCCTGCTGCGTGTTCAGGCACTGAAACGGTGCAAGTTTTTGGGTAGATCGAGGGCATAATGGGATTTCGAGGTCACGACAGTTGCAGGAGGATGCTTGTGACAACAGAAGAAACGGTACGGGGCCTGGCCTCCCGGCTGGCAGATGCGCTACCGCAGCACCTCAGAACGGCAGGCGGCGATATCGAACGGAGTTTCCGCGGTGTCCTGCAGACCAGTCTCGGCAAGATGAACCTGGTCACGCGCGAGGAGTTCGACACGCAGGCTCGCGCGCTGGAGCGAGCTCAGGAGCGGCTTGCCGAGCTTGAGACTCTGCTCTCTGATCTTGAGGAGCGACTCGACTAGCCAGAACCTGGGCGTGCCCTGTTGCCAACGACGGAGAGGTGACCATGGGCTACGCAAGAATCTGGAGTCGAGGTGCGCAAGGCCTCGATGCACCGCTCGTCGGTGTCGAGGTGCATCTCGCAGGCGGGCTTCCGACCTTTCAGATCGTCGGGTTGGCCGCGACGGCGGTTCGTGAATCCCGCGATCGCGTGCGCGGCGCGCTGGCGACCAGCGGTTTCGACTTTCCCGTCTCTCGGATCACAGTCAACCTCACACCAGCCGACTTGCCCAAACACGGCGGTCGCTACGACCTCGCAATCGCCCTCGGCATTCTGTTGGCCTCTGAGCAACTGAAGTCAAAATCGATTCCCGACTTCGAGTGTTTCGCCGAACTCACGCTCGCCGGCGAGCTCAATCCGATCGACGGTGCACTACCGGCTTGCCAGCAGACGTTTGCGGCAGGTCGATCAGCGATCGTCGCGCCCGCGAACGCCGCGGAAGCTCGGAGCATTCGTGACGCGCGGGTCGTTATAGCGCCGACACTCAATGCACTTGTCGACCAGCTAGCGGGTAAAGAAGCGTTGGAGGTGCACGGTCAGGCACCACTCGATCGAGGAGAGATCGACTATCCCGATCTTGCCGACGTTGTTGGACAGACCGCCGCCCGTCGCGCGCTCGAGATCGCAGCTACCGGCGAGCACAACCTTTTGTTGTGCGGTCCACCCGGCAGTGGCAAGAGCATGCTCGCGATGCGTCTTCCTGGGTTACTGCCGGCGCCCGATGAGATGGTGGTTCAGGATATTGCGGCGCTGCAGTCCGTGAGTGGTGTGCGCGGCATCGGTCAGATCGCGAGGCCGTTCCGGGCGCCGCACCACAGCACATCGGCCACTGCGTTGATCGGTGGTGGGAGCCGGCCGCGTCCGGGTGAGGTCAGCCGTGCTCATGGTGGTGTGCTTTTTCTTGATGAGTTGCCGGAGTTCTCGCGCCATGCGCTCGAGATGCTGCGGGAGCCACTAGAGTCGGGTGAAGTCCACCTCGTACGTACTGCGTATGACGTGTGCTTCCCGGCACAGTTCCAGCTTATCGCGGCGATGAACCCTTGCCCGTGCGGTGCGCTCGGTGAGCAGGAAGCGAATTGTCGATGCAGTGCCGAACAAATACAGCGCTACCGTGGCCGACTGTCAGGACCGTTGCTCGATCGAATCGATCTGGGCGTTACAGTGCCGAGAGTGCCTTTCGAGGCGCTTGTAGATACCGAACCGATGGAGTGCTCGGCGAGCGTGGCCCGTCGAGTGTCAATCGGACGCCAATGGGCGATGGATCGGCAGGGCATGTCGAACGCGCGACTGCCCAGCGCGGTGATCCAATCCTGGCTGCAACAACGCTCTTCAGCTATGGCTCTATTGGGCCGAGCGGCCGACCAACTCTCTCTGTCAGCGAGACAGTGTCATCGTGTGATCAGAGTCAGCCGCACGGTAGCGGATCTTGCAGACTCGCCGGAGATTGCCACCCAGCATGTCGCCGAGGCGTTGTCACTGCGCAGCTTGGAAGTTTAGATTGATACTGCTACGGCGGATGAGCGAAACAAGGACTACTATCGGTGGAGTTTTACGAAATTTCTGCGGTTTTGGCAGTGTTGTGTCTGATCTCTTGTGTAGGCCTACATGTCGAAGTAACACTGCCCTACAACCAAAATCTTGGTTCAAAAGAGCAGCTGTCCTACCTTGGATTCCCGCTTCCTATGTTGATCAGTCCGATCAAGAGCTTTTCACTCGCGAAACAAGTGGAGCAGCGTCCTCCTGCTATGGTCGTTGCGCATTTGGTAATGGTGATTGGTTTCCTGATATCCACTGCTCTGGTTGTTGCTTTCCGCTAATCTCTATCGATTGAATTTGGTGTTCGAGCTCAACCGGTAAGCGCGAAGACACTTCTGTCCAACAGCGTCCGTCATCTTGTCGCCGACGAGCCGGCAGCAACCGCGCTTACCGATTCATTCCGAGCCTATGGTTTCATCCCAACGCAATTTCAGCTCTTGTTCGATTAAGGGCAGAAAAGATTCGTACTGTTCCAATAGCGCTTCAAATGCAAGGAGGCGTTCCAGCGTTACGAGACTGGTCGAAGAGATCGCCGAAGCGATGACGGAATCATCGCACATTGCCTTAATGTCAAACTCGACCGCCACCGGCCATTCACGTTCGGTTACGCGCTTCGAGACGTCATATCGGACTCGTTCATCGATTGTGAGGCGATGGTGTTCCAGTATACGAAAGACGGTGCTTGTCACTCGATCTCTGAACTCTACATCCTGTATGAGTCGCGCCAACTCCGTCTTTATCTCTGTGCTGCGGATGATGTTCATACGACCGGTTGCCGCCAAATCATCAATGGTGCGTCGGAATAACATCGGCGGGTTCAGCCAACCCAAGGTGTTAATGCCTCGCTGAATCGCCACAGCGTCGTCAGACGAATATTCGCAAGCGTCCAGTGCCGCAAGTATTTTCTTCTGATCGGACAATTGTTGCTTGAGGAATACGTTATTACGGCTCAGACCGTTGGCGCTCGCACGGATGTCTTCATGCAATCGCACGAGGTAGTCTCTCTCGAGAACACGCTCGAGTCGGTCGTCATTCCAGTTGGCGGCTTGTAGGCCGAGAAAGATGCCGATGGCGACAACAAGCAACTCGATACCGACCGAAGCCCAGTCGCGATGCCTGAGGCTCGTCGCTAGGCGTCTAAGGAGCCCCTGTTTGTTATTGGTTGCTTGAGGATTCACGCAGCTGAGCTGCTCGCGGGATGACGGGCGTCAGAAGCCTAGAGACCCGCCTCAGCAACCATGTAGTCGATCGCGCGATAGACGTCTTCATCGCTCAGCGCTGCGTTGCCGCCTTTCGCCGGCATGTAGCCTGCTTCACCCTGATAGCCTTCGATAGCGTGCTTGCGCAGCGTATCCATGCCTTGGTCGACGCGCGCTTGCCAGGCGTCAGTACTGCCGAGCATCGGCGCACCGCCGATACCGCCGGTGTGGCAAGCGCCGCAAGCGTTGTTGTAGACCTGAGCGCCGGTCAGTTCGACCGCGACGGGCTCAACTTCTTCGACGGCCGCGGCAACCATGCGCTCGCTTGCCTCGCCCGGCAGGACCACCTGCCCGATCGGCGCGATGCGATCTGACACTTGCTGCTGGTAGGCCTCATCTTCGACGATATAACGCCCTTGCGTGTCTGCAGCCAAGTTGGCCGAGAAGACGTAGATGCCGACGGAGATGGCGACGAGAATCGCCAGCACGACCATAAAAAGATCGAAGAATTGCTTGTCCTGAGCGCTCACTGCAGTGGTTCCCAATGGGGTCTTTTTGATGTGTAAAACGGCTCGCGGCGTCCCGACCGCGGCGCGCATTAGTATAGTACAAGTCGCGGTGTGACAAGCGCTTTACGGCACAATCCCGAGCACACACTTCGACACGGTCTACACTCCCGGAAATTAGCAGTGCTACAGACCTTAAACACCCGGCTAAATCAGGGTCGCCGAACTTTATTAATCGGTTGTTGCGCCGCAAAATAGAGGATATTGGGACGGGCCCCGGACCTTCGCGCCTACGCGCGATAACCGGACGCGCCCTTAAATCCGATTTCGGACGAGAGAAAGCATGCAAGAGAGTTTCGCGGCGCGGGCCTACCGGCGCCTGTTACCTATCGCAACAGTATTGGCACTTGGCGTGGTCGTGCTGGGCGCCTGGGTGCGCCTGACCGACGCAGGTCTGGGCTGCCCGGACTGGCCAGGGTGTTACGGCACTCTGACGGTGCCGACAGAAGCCGAAGAGCTGGCATACGCGAACGAGGCGTATCCGGAGCGTCCGGTCGAGACGCAGAAGGCGTGGAACGAGATGATCCATCGCTACTTCGCCGGCACCCTCGGATTATTGGTGTTCGCGATTGTGTTCTTCGCTTGGCGTGCGCGCCGGCAAGACGCCGATCAGCCTGTGGTTCTGCCCTCGATCCTCGGCGGCCTGATTACCTTCCAGGCGTTGCTCGGCATGTGGACGGTGACGCTGTTGCTCAAGCCGGTCATCGTGATGATGCACCTGTTAGGTGGCATGGCGACCCTCGGTTTGCTGTTCTGGCTGTCGCTGCGGGCCTGGCGTCGGGGCGAGCGAAGATCCGTATCGCTCGCGGGCTTGGCGCTGGTGGGTCTATGCGTGGTCTATGGGCAAATCGCACTCGGTGGCTGGACGAGCACCAACTACGCAGCACTGGCGTGTCCTGATTGGCCGACCTGTCAGGGCGAGTGGTGGCCCGAGGCTGACTTTAAAGAAGGCTTTGTGCTGTGGCGCGGGACGGGCATCGACTACGAGGGCGGCGTGCTCGATGGCGAGGCGAGAACGGCGATCCATCTCGTACATCGTATTGGTGCGATCGTCGTCACACTGCTGCTGTCGCTGCTACTCTGGCGCGCGCTACGCAGCGAGAGAAGCACCGTGAGGGTGGCAGGCCTGGCGGTGAGTTTCGCCTTATTGCTGCAGATTTCGATCGGACTCGGCATAATTGAGCTGTCGTTGCCGTTGTGGCTGGCGACAGCACACAACGGAGGAGGGGCCCTCTTGTTGTTGTCGCTCCTTCTGCTAAACCACGAGAGTCGATATGTCCAAGGCTGAAGCCGAGGTCGCAGGTCTACTGCGCGCTAGCTGGCGTGACTACTATGAGCTGACCAAGCCACGGGTCGTGATGCTGATCGTATTCACGGCGGTCGTCGGCATGTTGTTGGCCGTGCCTGGCCTGCCGCCCATGGATCTTGTGTTGTTCGGCACTATCGGTATCGGATTTGCGTCGGCGTCCGCGGCAGCCGTCAATCAGATTATTGACGCGCGTGTGGATGCTCAGATGCGCCGCACCCAGCATCGCCCTCTGGTGCAGGGGCACCTGACCGAGCGTCAGGCGCTTAGTTTTGCGGCTTTCCTGTGCCTTGCGGGCATCGGCATTCTCTGGTTTCTCGTCAATCCGCTCACTGCAGTTCTGACGTTCCTGTCGCTCGTCGGTTATGCGATCGTCTACACGGTCTACCTGAAGCCAGCGACGCCGCAGAACATCGTGATCGGCGGCGCTGCGGGTGCCGCACCTCCTGTCTTGGGTTGGGTGGCGATCACCGGTGAAGTGCACGCCTATTCGTTGCTGCTCTTTCTCATCATCTTCGTGTGGACGCCGCCGCATTTCTGGGCGTTGGCTATTGCACGCCGCGATGAGTATGCGAAAGTCGGCACGCCGATGTTGCCGGTGACGCATGGCATCCCTTACACCAAGCTCTCGGTATTGCTCTATACGATTCTGCTGGTGATCGTGACGCTGCTGCCATGGATGTCCGGCATGAGCGGACTCATCTATCTCATCGCTGCCGCGGGACTCGGCGCTCGATTCCTGCAACACGCCATCAAGCTGAGATCGGCTGACGGCGATGCGCCGGCCATGCCGATGTTCGTGTTTTCAATCAGCTATCTGATGTATTTGTTTGCAGCATTGCTGCTGGATCACTACCTGATCTAGTCGGACTGCAACGCCAACACAGGATCCAGTTTCGCGGCGGACAGCGCCGGATAAACGCCGAAGCCGACTGCGATCGTGATGCAGACCAGCACCGCCGCTGCGATCACCAGGAACGACCAGGCCACCGCCCACCCGGCGAACGCACCGATGGTGTAGGCAAGAATCACACCGACCAGCACACCGAGCCCGGCGCCGATCGTCGCGATCACTGAAGTCTCGACGAGGAACTGCCGTACTACGTCCTTTTCCTTGGCGCCGATGGCTCGTAGCAGACCGATCTCCGATTTTCGCTCCAACACACTGGCAAGCATGATGTTCATGATGCCGATGCCACCGACAAGCAGTGAGATACCGGCGACTGCCGACATGACGATGGTGAAAATGCGCTGCGTGCGCTGGTGCTGCGCCAACAGTCTTGCCGGCACTACGATGTCGTAGTCGTTTTGATCGCTGTGACGACGGGCCAGCAGGTGGTCGATCGCTTCGGCTGCCTGACCGGGTTCGAGCGAGCCATCCAACCGTGCTTTGAATTCGTCCAACTCGGCGGTGAGTGCTTCACGCTTCAGTCGAGCGAGCCCGGTTCGCAGCGGCAGGTAGATTTGATCGGCTTCTCCACCGACATCTCGACCTTCGAATTCGCTGGCGTCGAGCTGGCGATCTTGCAGCACACCGATGATTTCCAGCCAAAGGTGGTTCACCTTGATTCGCCCGCCGACGGCATTGCCGTTCGGAAACAGGTCGCGGGCTGTCTCACTGCCGAGCACCGCCACCTGTGCAAACCGCATGTCATCGTCTTCGGTGAACAACGCACCGCGGCCCGCGCTGAGACTGGATAGTTCGAAATAGCTCGGGCTCACTGCGACAACGCGCGCCTTGCTCTCACCTTCGCGCGAGTAGACGCTCCAGGTGCGGAACTCGCGGCTGCCCGACCACGCGGACACGAAGGGTAGGGTCGTGGCGACTGCTTCGGCATCGCGCATGCTGAGGCCAGAGGAGAACTTCCGCTGCTCTTTCAGCGCCTCGCCATCCAGCTCCTTCGCCTCGATGATGAGATTGTTCAGCCCCATCCCTTCGATCAGTTGCAGCGCTTCGCGCTTGCCACCTTCCGAAACGGCCAACATCGCGATCACGGCGCCGACGCCGAATACCATGCCGAGCAAGGTCAGCGCGGTTCTGAGTCGGTGGTGCGAGAGCTGCCCGAGCGCCTGGCGCATATCAAGCAGCATATTTTCCATGGACTGGCTCATCCAGCGCCTGCCGGTGCGACGAGGAGCACGCGCTCGCCCGCATTCAGGCCGTCCGACACCTCAACAATGTCCGGACCTCTGGAGCCAATCGAAATCTCGCGTCGATCGGGGGTATCGCCCCCGTCCACGTAGACATAACTGACGCCAGCATCGGTGTAGACCGCTTGCGAGGGAATCACGATGGCTTCGTCCAGCTGCCCGGTGACGATCTCGCCACGCAGTCGGCTGCCGACACGCATCAGCTCAACGTCGATGTCCGAGATGTCGGCCTCGACGGTGAAGAATTTTTGTGGCTCTTCGCGCTTCAGCGGGCTCGCGACCGCAGAAACCGAAGCCACCACGGCATTGAATTGCTGGTCGGGGGCTGAGTCGAGCCGAAACCGGACCGGCTGGCCTGCTTCCAGTCCAACAGCGTCAGACTCGGAGACAAACAGTCGAGCGCGTACTTTGCCTTTGATCGGCAACAACCCGACGGGCATGCCGGGGAACACGCGCTTGCCTTTACCAAGCTTCGCACCCCACGGCGTACTCGCGTAGATGAAGGTGCCGTCGGCCGGGCTGCGCAACTCCATCATCGAGAGTGCCTGATCCTGCTTCGCAAGCTTCTGCCGCTCGCCTTCCTGCTGCGCAATGATGGCGGCGCGCTCGGCTTGCGAGCGTTGGTCAAAGGTCTCCCACTGCCACTGCAGAAACGCCGCCTCGACATTCAGGTAATCGACATCGGACAACGCGTCGATGATTTCATTGCGACTCAGAAGTCTTTGGTCAACGTTGGCAAACGTCTCGGTGATGTCACGTTCACCCTCGACGCGCTCGGCCTCGTGGTCGATGCGCACCTGTTCAAGATCACCGACGCGCGAGAGATCCGAGAGCTTGAAGTCAGACTTGGCGACCGCGGTTGCCGTGGTCCGGCGGGTCTCAATAATCTGCGTCTCGTCGAATCTTGCAACCACCTCGCCTTTCTTCACTTCCGAGAATTCGGGTGCCATCCAAGCGATATTGAATCCCATGCGAATGCCTGGTGGCAGCGCGACCGGCATAGACTCAGAGGCGACGAGCTCGCCATGCGCGCTGACCGTCAGTTCGGTGTTGCTGGTGTCGACCACGATACCCGGCAGCTGAGAGCTTTCCGCACCACAGCCGCTCAAAGCGGTGAGGCAGGTTGTGATAATCAACAGGGTTGTGCGTTTCATAGCGATACCTCCATCCCGCCCTCGAGACCGGATGCGATGATTCTAAGGCCTGCGCTGGTGCCGCCCAGGGTCACGGGTTGCCAGCCGCTGCGTGCCATCACGCCCGGCTCGCCATCGCGATAGCGAATGGCTTCTTCGGGGACGGCGACAGCGTTGGTCACCGTATCCACAACAACGCTGACTTTGGTTGACATACCAGGGCGCAATTCGACGGCCTCGTTTTCGACGAGCTCGATGGTGATGCCGCGCACCATCGCTTGCGAGAATCGAGATTGGCGGCGAACGATGCTGCTGACCTCAGTGACGGTTCCCGGCAATTCCGCACCACCCGCGGCGTCGATGGTCACCATGACGGCCTGTCCCACCGCGATTTTTGCCGCGGCGAATTCCGGTATGTCTGCGTTGACCACCAGTGCGGAATCGTCAACGAGTTCGACCACGGTCATACCTGGGTTTACCGAGTCGTTGACATCGAGCTTCTGCCCTTCGTTGTTGGTGCCAACAACGACCACGCCGTCTCGCGGTGCAAGAATCGTGAACGAAGCGAGCTCGGACTGCGCTGCTCGAAGTTCACTCTCGAGTCTGCGCACGTCCGCCTCGAGCTCGGCGCGTTTGGAGTCTCTCACGCTCGCGACGAGTCGTGCGCGCTCCTGCTCGCGGGTGTAGGTGTCCTCGGCGATCAATCGCTCTTCGATGAGCTTCTTGTATTCGAGCCCCGCGTAGACGCTTGGATCGACTGCAGCTTTGCGCGCTGCCTTTTCGGCTTCGCTCTTCGCGTCCGCCAGTCGCACTTTATCTTCTTCAACTTCGCGTGCTTGAGCTTCGAGCAGAGAGGCCAATTCGCTGCGCTTTGTGTTGAGCTCCGCTTGCTTGTCTTTGATTCGGTCGTCAGACGCGCTGCCATCGAACTCGGCAAGCACATCGCCCTTGCTAACCCGCGTACCCTCGCGCGCCAGCTTCGTGATGGAGATTCTCCAGCTCTGCGAGGGTGGTGGGCCGAAGAGCACGCCATCGCTCGGCGCAATCACACCGCTCGCGTTGATCGTAATGGGGCGATCTTCGGCGACGACTTCCTGCCAGGTTTCTGCGTGGGCGTTGCTGGTGAGCGCCGAAACGACTAGCGCTGTCGCAATCAGTGTTTTGCTTCGCATGACCTATTCCGCCTCTGGCGCCGGGATACCGAGGACACTCATCCCCGGCATGATGTCGCTTGGCATTGCGGCGAGCGGTTGTGCATAGGCTTCGAAGTACCCACTGTCACTCCAGTCCTGCTTTTCAAGCGCCTGGCTGGAACGCCACTCGATGACCGCAGGAAAGGCGGCGATGCCCTGAGCATCTGCCGACACTTCAAGACGTCGGCCTTTCTCAAACTGCAGGTAGTCGGCCTCGTGAATCCAGAAGCGCACACGAAGGTCTTCACGGCTGGCCACCGAGGCGATTTGCAGACCGCCATACAAGGTGTCGCCCGGGAAAATCTTGCGACCAGTGAACGGGTTCTCGGCATAGATGACGAAGCCACCTTTCTCTGCCGTGATTTCGGTGGCTGCCAAAGCGTCCGTGATTCGCTTGTACTGAATCTCTGATTGCTCGATATCCAGTTTCGCTTCCGCTTCGGCGTCGCGGAGCTTCTCCTTGAGGTTGATCAAGTCTTGCTCGGCGCGCGCCAGCGTCTGCCGAGCTGTCTCGAACGTTAACTGATAGCGCTCGTAGTCCAACCGCGGGATCGTGGTCTCGGGGATGACGGCATCGAGCTCGGCGAGCTTTACGTCAGCACGAGCGCGTGCGACTGCTTGTTCACCATCCAGCACAGCCAGTTTCGCTTCGTCGACGCTTCTGGCTGCGGTGAACCGAATCTTCTCGAGGTCTGTGCGTGTTTTCTCTTCCTCGGCGAGCAGCGTGCCAGGGTCTAGCCTGACGACCAGATCACCGGCAGCGACCTCCTCACCTTCCGGTGCCATCCATTCGATACGTCGCTGCCAGCCACCAGGCAAAGACGGCATTTCGATCGTTTGAGCGGCAACGTCTTCTATGACGCCCGTGAGCAGCGGTGCGCCTTGCGAGTTCGCTGCGGCAACGCCGACAAGACACGCACTAATGATTCGAGTTCTGAACATCACGTTCTACCTTTCCATCGCGCATGTGGATGACGCGGCTGGCATAGGCCGCGATCTCATCTTCATGCGTCACCATCACAATGGTTTGTCCCTGTTTATTGAGCTCGGTAAAGAGATCCATGATTTCGACAGACGTTTTGCTGTCGAGGTTCCCGGTCGGCTCATCCGCCAGCAACAGCGGTGGCTTGCTGACCAACGCACGGGCAATGGCGACGCGCTGGCGCTGTCCACCCGACAATTGGTTCGGCCGGTGATCCATGCGATCCGATAAACCGAGGTGTTCCAGCATCGTCTCCGCTGCGGCTTTCGCCTCACCCATATCCGCGTCGCGGTAGCGATAGGGTAGCAGCGTGTTCTCCAGCGCGGTCATGCGCGGCAACAGGTGGAAGCTCTGGAACACGAAGCCGATGTGCTGGTTTCTGATTTCGGAGAGCTCGGCATCGTCGCGCTGACTGATCGATTCGCCGAGCAGGCGGTACTCGCCGTCGTCGGGCGTATCGAGACAACCCAAGATGTTCATTAGCGTGGACTTGCCGGAGCCGGATGGGCCCATGACGGCCACGAACTCGCCTTCGCCCACTTTGATGTCGACATGATCCAGGGCATGCACGACGGAGTCGCCAACGTGGAAGCGGCGAACCAGGGCATTGGTTTCGATCATGTAGCTGTCCGTAGGTTCTGAGGCAATGAGCCCATCAGTGTAACCAGTTCGCAGGTCGATGCAGTACGGATGCAGGGAGCATCTTTAAGTACAATGTCTGCGCAGAGTAATGAATGTAACCATAGACAGGCGATAGGGTGGGTGCGCTGCTTGGTTTCTTAAACAAGGAGAAGCACTCGTGTTTGTTTCAAAAACCTCGCAAGGCGCCCCACGCAAGTTATTGATTGGTCTTGGGCTGGTCAGCTTGGTCGGATGTGGCGGCGGCGGTCCGGGCGAGATGGAAATGCCGCCTACCGCGGTCGCGATCGCCGAGGTTATTGCGCGTGATGTGACCGATTGGGACGAATTTAGTGGTCGCATTGAAGCCGTAGAGACCGTCGAGATTCGACCGCGCGTTACCGGGTATCTCACCAAGGTGCACTTTACTGAGGGCTCGATGGTCGAGGCGGGCGACCTACTGTTCTCGATCGACGATCGCGAATATCGCGCAGAAGCTACGCTCACTGAGGCAGACCTTGCCCGGGCACGTACCCGTCTGCAGGTAGCCGAGCAGGAAGCCGCACGTGGCGAGAAGCTTGTTGAAGCGAAGGCGCTGTCGGCAGAGGAACAAGACCGCCGGACCGGTGAACTGAGACAAGCGAGGGCTGACTTCGAGAGTGCGAAGGCGCGACTGGATCGCGTGTCGCTCGATGTCGAATTCACGCAGCTGCGCGCGCCGATCAGCGGACGTGTTGGTGAAGCGCTGGTGCGTCCGGGCAACCTTGTGACCCCCGGGGACACGTTGCTGACCACGCTGGTCTCGGTCGATCCGATCCACGTCGTCTTTGAGGGCGATGAGCAGATCTACCTGAAATATCAGGCGCAGGCGCGCTCGGGCGAGCGACCCAGCTCGCGAGATGTGCGCAATCCGGTCCAGGTCGGATTGGCCTCGGACACCGATTACCCCTACCGCGGCGAGATGAACTTTGTCGACAACCAGGTGGATGCGGCAACGGGCACGATCCAGGGTCGGGCGGAGTTACCCAACCCCGACGGGTTTCTGATACCAGGATTATTCGCGCGAGTGCGCCTGCTCGGCAGCGGCAGCTACGAGGCATTGATGGTGCATGAGGCTGCGATTCTGACCGATCAGGACCGGAAGTATGTGTACGTCGCGACGCCCGAGAATCTCGCAGTGCGCCGCGATGTGGTCACGGGTCGTCAGATCGATGATTTGGTCGTCATTCAGGAAGGTCTCGAGCCCGGTGAGCAGATTGTCGTGAATGGTGTGGCGAAGATCTTCTTTTCCGGGGCACCCATCGTGGGTCGATTGGTACCGATGGAAACCCCGTTCGCTGAGTCCGAGTCGACAGCCGCTGCGGACGCGACGCCGTGAACCTCGCCAGAACCTTTGTTGACCGCCCGATTTTCGCGGCGGTCCTGTCACTGTTCATCCTGATCTGCGGTGCGCTCGCGATTCCCGCCCTGCCGGTCAGTGAATATCCGAACGTCGTGCCGCCGACTGTGCAGGTCGTGGCGCGCTATCCGGGTGCTAACCCGACCGTGATTTCTGAAACCGTGGCGGCGCCGCTCGAAGAGGCGATCAACGGCGTCGAAAACATGATTTACATGAAGTCGGTCGCGAGCTCGGACGGCACGATGACGCTCGACATCACGTTCGCCGGCGGCACCGATATCGATCTTTCACAGGTTCAGGTGCAAAACCGAGTCGCTCAAGCGTTACCGCGGTTGCCGGAAGCGGTACGACTTCTGGGTGTCTCCACGATCAAGGCATCGCCGACGCTCACTATGGTCGTCCATGTCACCTCGACCGATGGGCAGTACGACGGTGCGTATCTCTCCAATTTCGTCACGCTGCGCATTAAAGATGAGCTCGCCCGGATTCCGGGCGTTGGCCAGGCGGTGGTGTTCGGTGCCGGCAACTACGCGATGCGTGTTTGGCTTGACCCCGAAAAGGTCGCGGCGCGCGAGCTCACCGTGGGCGATATCGTCGCGGCGATCCGAGAGCAGAATGTGCAGGCCTCCGGAGGCTCGATTGGTGCGCCACCATTGCCAGGTGCAGATCTTCAGGTCTCGATCTCGGCAGAGGGGCGACTGGAGACGGTTGAGGAGTTTGGCGACATCGTTGTGAAGTCCGGCGACCCCGGCTCGATCACCCAGCTTCGGGATGTGGCGCGCATTGAGCTCGGCGCCGAGACCTATTCGCTTGAGTCCTACTTGAACAACCAGACTGCCGCCGCGATTCCGATCTTCGAGAGTCCGGGTGCCAATGCGTTGGCGTTGTCGGCTGCTGTACGGCAGAAGATGGCTGAGTTGGCTGAGTCATTCCCACCGGGCGTGGAGTGGCGTGTGGCCTACGACCCGACGGTGTTCGTGCAGCAATCGATTGAGTCGGTGGTCGAAACATTGCTCGAGGCGGTGTTGCTTGTCGTGCTGGTTGTTGTGCTGTTCCTGCAGACCTGGCGTGCGTCGATTATCCCGTTACTCGCGGTTCCGGTTTCGGTAATCGGCACATTTGCAGTGTTGCTGCTGCTCGGGTTCACGATCAACGTCCTGACGCTGTTTGGTCTTGTGGTTGCGATCGGCATTGTGGTGGATGACGCCATCGTCGTGGTGGAGAACGTCGAGCGGCATATTGAAATGGGCAAGTCACCCCGCGATGCGGCGCATGCCGCAATGTCGGAGGTGTCCGGCCCCATTGTCGCGATCTCACTGGTGCTCGCCGCTGTGTTTGTACCGCTCGCTTTCCTGGAGGGTGTGACCGGGGAGTTCTATCGACAGTTTGCCGTGTCGATTACGGCGTCAGTCACCATTTCGGCGTTCAATTCGCTGACTTTGTCACCGGCCCTCTCGGCGATGCTGTTGAAACCGCACGGCGCACCGTTGCAGACAACCGGCAAGGTCATCAACGCCTTGCTCGGGTGGGTGTTCCGCCCTTTCAATCGCTGGTTCGAACGCGGCTCTGCACACTACTCGCGCCGGGTCGAGGTCTACATCCGCCGCAGCAAGCGCCTCATGGTGATTTACGCGGGGTTGCTGGTGATTGCCGTGATGGCCTTCCGCGCCGTGCCGGGTGGCTTTATTCCTGAGCAGGACAAGCAGTACCTGTTCGCCGGTGCGCTGTTGCCGGAAGGGGCAAGTCTCAACCGGTCGGTCGAAATGATCAGCGAGATGGCGGACATTGCGATGCAGACACCGGGCGTGGCTAACGCCGTGCAGTTCCCGGGGCTGAACGCGGTGCATTTTGCGAACACGCCCAACACCGGGACGATGTTCATTGGCATCGATCCCGCTGAAGAGCGTGAGATGAGTGCCGTTGAGTTGTCCTACGCACTGACCGGTGCATTCAGCCAGCTCGAAGAGGGTCTCGGTTTCGCGGCAATGCCGCCGCCCGTGCTCGGTCTTGGAAACTCGTCCGGTGTGGAACTGTATGTGCAGGATCGTTCGGGCCTCGGTTTTGATCAGCTAAACGTTGCGACGCAGGGTTTGCTTGGCGCTTTGCGCTCGACACCGGGGTTCTCGCCATTCTCGGTGCGTTCACTCTCGCAAACGAACGTCCCGCAGCTCGCGGCGAACGTCGATCGTCGCAAGGTCAAAGAGCAAAATCTCAGGCTGGATGAAGTCTACGACGCGCTACAGAGTTATCTCGGCTCGACCTACGTCAACGACTTCAATCGGTTCGGTCGCACCTACAGTGTCTACGTGCAAGCGGATGCGAGATTCCGCGACCAGCAGGAAGACATTTCGCGGATCCAGGTGCGTGATCGTTTCGGCAATATGATTCCGATCTCAAGCGTGCTGTCCATCGAGCCAACGTTTGGCCCTGATCCGGTGATTCGCTTCAACGGGTATCCCGCCGCCGACGTCACAGCAGGTATTGTGCCCGGCCAGCTCACCTCGGCCGAGGCGCTGCCGGTCGTGCAGGATCTCGCGCGCCAGACCTTGCCGCGCGGCATGGATATCGCGTGGACCGGGCTGACGTATCAGGAAGCAACCCAAGGCAACACCGCCATCTACGTGTTCCCGCTCTGCATCGTTTTCGTGTACCTCGTGTTGGCGGCTCTGTACGAGAGTTGGGCTCTGCCGTTATCCGTGATTCTTATCGTGCCGTTGTGCCTGATGGCGGCGATTGGCGGCATTTGGGTTCTGAATCAAGCGACCGGACTAATCTTCGGTTTGAAAATCGCGACGGGTGCGATTTTGCCGCCACCGGCATCGGCGCCACCGACGTTTCTCGACAACAATCTCTTCACGCAAATCGGTCTTGTCGTTTTGATGGGGCTCGCCTGCAAAAACGCAATTCTCATTGTCGAGTTCGCGCGTGATCTCGAACGCGCCGGGAAAGAGACGGTTGCCGCTGCGATCGAAGCGTGTCGGATCCGTTTACGCCCCATCCTGATGACGAGCTTTGCGTTCATTGCAGGGGTTTTGCCGCTGGTGTTTGCTACCGGCGCCGGTGCCGAGATTCGCCACGTCCTCGGCGTCGCGGTGTTCTTCGGCATGCTGGGCGTGACGTTCTTTGGACTTATCTTCACACCGGTGCTCTACGTGCTGATCAGACGTTGGGAAACGAGAAAACAGGTGAGCGCGGAGGTCAGTCATGAGACGCCTTAATCGGTTGATCGCACTGTGCGTGTTGTTCGCGTTCTCGGGTTGTACGGTCGGTCCGGACTACGAGCGACCCGACACCGTATTGCCAGACGCATTTGGTTCGGCGCCGCAAGTCGCGCCAGAGCTGACCACCGAAGTCTGGGAAGCATTCGAAGCACCCGAACTCGCGCAGCTGATCGAGCGGGCCCGTGCCTACAACACCGACATCGCCATTGCCGCAGCAACGCTCGATGAATCGCGGGCTTTGGCGGGACTGCAAGTCTTTAGTCTGTTTCCGACGGTCACTGCGCAGACCGAACAGGAGCGCGTCCGGCAAAGTCTCGAGGATCCGTTCCGCTTTCCGGGGCAGCGCGTGACGCAGATTTACCGAGCGGGTTTCGATGCGTCCTGGGAGATCGATCTTTTTGGGAGTCTGCGCCGGCAGGCCGAGTCGATACGTCGACGGGTCGAGGCGGATACGTTCGCGTTGTACGCCGTCGAGTTGACGATAGTGGCCGAGACGGCCCAGGCCTATTTCCAATGGCAAGGACAGTCTATTCGGGTTGGCTTGTTGAAACAGAACCTGGCGGCCCAGAAGGCCAGTGTCGAGATTCTTGAGAAAGCACTGGCCGCTGGTCGCGGCACGGCTCTGGATGTCGCGAGTGCTCGGGCACAGGAGCGCCAACTTGCGGCTACTCTGCCGGCAGCGATCGCGGCGAGGACCGCCGCGTTACAGCGTCTGGCGGTACTGACGGGCCAGCTACCTAAGGATCTCGAGTCGCAGTTAACGCCCCCGGAGGCGTTTCCTGAATTGCCGCGATATGTGGCCTCCGGCACTCCCGCAGAATGGCTGGCTCGGCGGCCGGACGTTGCGTCGGCAGAACGACGGTTGGCAGAGATCAATGCATTGATCGGTTTTCGCAAAGCTGACCTTTATCCCAAGCTGACGCTGATCGGGTCGTTTGGATGGACCGGTCGGTCGAGCAGTATTGTCGGCGACGCCGCCGGTGAGCGTTGGGGCACCGCGCCGGCGCTCAGCTGGCGTTTTCTCGATTTCGGACGTGTGCTGCGCGAGGTCAAAGAAGCCGAAGCGCAAACCGCCGGTGCGCTCGCAAACTACGAGGGCACGTGGCGGCGTGCGCTCGAAGAAACAGAAAACGCGATGACCAATTATCGGGCAACCGGTGAGACGGTTCTTGCGCTGCGAGAGGCAGTTGCCGAGGCCAAGGTCGCGGTAGATCTTTCAACACTCCGATACCGGAACGGCGCCGACAGTTTTTTTGTCGTGCTTGATGCCGAGCGGGCCTATCTCGATCTTCAAGATCGATACGCTTTGGCTGAGATCGATCAGGCGACTGCCTTGGCGGCTTTATATAAAGCTCTGGGTGGCGATTTCGCACAAATCCAGTAGCGATTTCACGCTCACTTCACGGTGCCTTCATCTGGCAGCGGCAGGGTATCGATTCCAAAAACCTAAACAGGAGTGCGCAGGATGCGGTGGTACCAGGTATTCGGGGTCTTGGCATTGGTGCTGATTAGCGGTGTGGCCAGTGCGAACACGGTCATCCCGGGCCAGTATTTTCTGGGCGACCATCCCAACGGCGCGCTTTCTGACGATTACGGTCTGCGACTTGATATTCTCGATCCGCCGTCCGGCACCGGCCCCACATTTAGTGTTGAGCTCGGCGGCGCTCGGGTGACTCTGACCTGGGATGGATCCGGAACGGCAATTATCTCTGGATCGATCCTCAATAATGAAACGGGCAACCTGTGGACGATCAGACACGTTTTGACCGGCGTCGCAGCGAGCGAATCCGGCTTCGTTGCGACCGGCGGTACGTTGACCGTGAACGTCGCTGAAGCGGATCAGGCTTTGTATGGTGCCACGGTCTACACATTCTTTTCGGTCCCTGCAGGCGGGGATTCGTTTGTGGCAAAAGGTGATAACCACCGATGCGGATCGACTCCAGACTGTGGTCCTTTGGTTGCCCGAGGGTGGTTGAACATTGCTGGCAACGGCGTTGATGTTAACGACGGCAGTATCGACGATTGGCTCGTACAACTGACGCCCGTACCGCTTCCCGCCGCGTTCTGGATGCTGTTGGGTGCGCTCGGCGTCTTCCGCGTCTCGGTCAAACGATCTGTATAAAGTTTTTTTAGTCTGACGATGCGTCGTCGTCAGTTGGTGCGGAATAACGTCGCGACTGGCGACTCGCGAGCTGTGAGAGGCGACGATTTTTAATGAAGAAACCTTCGCCACACTGGAATTCGTCGGCTGGCAGGTAGCCGCCGAATAGCAAATCAGTCTCGTAAAGTGCGGTCAGGCGCACACGATCGCCGAGTCGTTGCACAAGTGCTTCATCAACGGGTGCCCATACCTCCGCGACATCAGACATTGCGAGTGGATTGCTCTCGCAAGACGCGAGCGTTACTGGCTTACGCAACCAGAACGCATCAGAAATCGCGGTTTTGCCACTCGTATCGATAGCATTCGCGAGATCATTCCAGTCGGCCAGAAATTCCTCGACGTCGAGCGATTTGTAGTCAAGCGTAGAGATGCTGACCGTCTTGACCATTGGGTGTGACAAGACCCACTCGCGGTACACCGGGTGCTCTACGAGGTCTACGCCTATAGCAACTCGGCTCAGATTCTCCGCTCCAATCTGTTCGAGCGTGGTCTCGGTCAAAGTGATCGCACGTGTGGCGTCGGCCCAGGCCTCACAGCCGGGCGTGATCGCCAGCGCGGATGGCCTTAGGTCAAGGACCAGCGTCTGCGCACTCGACACTTCACCCACCGTGTCGACGAACCGTGCAAATGCGGTCGCTGTTTGCTCCACATCCTGGCATTGCTCGGTGAGAGTCACTCCTCGAAAGTAGTTGTCGTCGCGATACTGAAGGCTCAGTTTTACCAGCGACTGCATACCGTAGTTGCGAATCTGTTCGTCCAGCCACGCGTAAAAGCGGGAATACTCGGCGGCTCGAGGATCTCTGTCCGTCATGCTTGGATAGGCAATGCGGTAGATGACGTTTTCGTAGCCACGCTCCCGGAGTCGCGACAAATAGAGCCTGTTCTGGAGGTCGCCCCCCGACAACAGCCAAGGACCGAGTCGACTGTCGGCGGTCGTTAGGCGCGCAGCCAGCTCCATAGCACTCGAGGTCGATGGCGCAAGCGCCTCGATTGATTGCTGTGTTGAAGCAGCGACTGCGGAGATTGACGGGTCGAAAGTAGGCGAGGCCGTTTGCGCGGCGCAGCCGCCGAGACCGACGCATGCAAGTGCTACGGCACCTGCAAGGCTCCTAACGTGTTGGTTTCTGTGCATTGGAGACTAGATCCTCTTTGGAGCTGGAGACTTGTGCCAGTGTGTGCGTCTCCAGTGCTCGAGGTGAGAAGCGATAGCCCAACCCCCGAACCGTTTCTATGCAACCGCCGAATGTTCCACGTCCGAGCGCCAAGCGAATGCGCATGATGTGTACATCAATCGTGCGTTCTTCAATATGTCCTCCCGACTGCCATACTTGATCAAGCAGCTGACACCGACTGAACACACGGTCTGGGCTCATCATCAGGAATCTCAGAAGTCGGAACTCCATGCGCCCCAAATTAAGTTCTTTACCGTCTATCACCGCACGATGGCTGGTCGAGTCGAGTGACAGCGGACCGAAATCCAGTTTGCCAGCCTCAACAACACGGTTACACCGTCGCAGGATTGCTTCGATTCGGAGCATCAACTCTTCGCGTGAAAACGGCTTGGTTACATAGTCATCGGCACCGCTTTTCAGCGCACTGATCCTGTCGTGCTCCTCCGATCTGGACGTCAACATCACTACTGGGAGTTCACGAGTTCTTGGATTGCGGCGCACTTCGCGCAGCAGTTCGATCCCAGGTGAGTCGGGCAGCATCCAGTCCAGCAAAACCAAATCCGGGAGGCGACGCTCAATGGCATAACGTGCGGACGCGCAATCGCTCGCTTCTTCGATGATGTGACCTGTACGGGAGAGCGTGAAGGCGAGAAGTCCTCGAATGGCATCCTCGTCTTCCACGATCAATATTGACGATGGGTCTGCTGTATCAAGCATGTCTTACCCTCTCCCCCAGAGTGGGATCAAAACGCTAGCCAGCAAATATGAACTTTCCATTGCGGTTTTAAGACACAACACCGTCAGAGCGAATCAGTTGCATCGAAGGTACGAAAACCGAGATGCCGCACCGGCGTCATTTGGTGCTGCGGTCAGTGACACAAACGCTTTGTTTACAGGCATTTGAATACGAGTCTGGCGTATCGGGCTGCTGCGTCACCTACATATCCGTTGCGTGGCCACCGCATCTAACTACAGACCGCACTAGCCGACTGAGCCATAAGGAGTTCCAGTCACATGCGCTTCATGTTTTTTTCATTTTTCCTTCATGAGAGCGACCGACACCACCCTAGGCCTGTGACGTGGATCACACTTTATTCATGAACGGGTCAAGGCTGGATCACATTCGATCCGTAGTTTGCTCGTTGCGGGCAGTTGGCGTGGCGCAGTGTGTTGCGGGAACTGATTGCCCCCAGGGAAGGAATCAAATACTCACACTACACAATCTAAAGGGCTTAACTGATGAAACATCTGATCCAGTTCGCGGCCGTCGTCGTCTTGGCGCTGACGTTCTCGCAAGAAGCTGATGCTCAGGCTTTCCCGGATCCTGCAACAGGTAACGGTGGCGCGCTGATCGTCTCTATTTGGGATCCAACCACTGGCGTCTCGCTGGTCTACGCGATCCCCAACGTCTTCTACCAGGACCTGTCTAACGGCACTTTTGGTGCTTCGAACTTTTCAACGGCAGTGCCACAGTTCTCAACCATTTTCTCCGGTAGCGAAACGTCCAACCTGCTGTACCAAGTAACGGCGACAGGTCCGGATGCGACCCGCGGCCGTGGTGCTTTGTACACAACAGGCGGCTCGACACTGCCTGCAGTGACTAGCGGCAACGTTGCGGGTACCTTCCAGAACTCTCAGGCGTTCTACTTCCAGTTGGATTCTGCTTGCGGTGCCGATCCGGTTTGCCCAGCTGCGACAGCGAACGACGGCACCTACGCCGGCCAGGCAAGCTGGGGTGACTTGACGGCCCAGCTTCCGTTCTCAGCGGCAGGATCCATCGGTCAGGCGCTGAGCTTCTACAGCATCACGCAGAACACTGGTAGCCGGATTCGTCCGTCTGACGAAGCAGTTGTTTCTATCGCGGCTCCGGGCGCGACCTGGCTGCTCGACGCCAATGGCAACCTGAACTACTCAGTCGTGCCGGTACCGGCGGCAATCTGGATGCTCATCAGTGGCCTGCTCGGCTTCGGCGTAATTTCGCGTCGCAAGCAAGCAGCCTAACTCTCTCCATTCCATTTAGGAGTTTTTCGAATGAAAGCTATTTTTAAGGCACTCGCCGTAACGACTGCTCTTGCAAGCGTTCCGGCCATGGCCATCGACTCATCGACCGTACCGGCCGATAACCAGTTGTACATTTCTGGCGCGACAGCGACCAACCAGGCGCTCTATCAGATCACCATTCTTGCAACGAATGGCATCTGCGAGCCTGGCACCGCTGACGTCTACATCGATACGACCGGCTCAGAAGCGACCGACGCAAACGATCAGTTCATGGTTGCTTGCACGGGTCGCACGGGCTCTTCGGTTGCAGGCCAGTCAATCCTGATCGCTAAGGAATCCAACGGTGGTTCCAACAACGGTACGCGTAACGTTGCACGCAGCATTGGTCTTGACTTCCTCGATCCGTCAGCACCGACGTGTGCAAACACGGGTATCGCGGTTCCGGCAGGCGGCGCGCTCGCAGCTTACACGCTGAACAACGGTTGCACAGGCGTCGTCAACACGGTGCCAGACGCAGGCGTAGCGGACGTTGAAGCTGCACTGTTCACCACCACCACACCCGGCGACATTGCGGCGTTGAACGCAAACCCGCTGTTCCAGATCATCTTCTCACCCGCGGTTACGCTGAACCTGTATCGTGCTTTGCAGGCTGCACAGGGTCTGCCGCAGGACGACGACCCAGCGAACGTACCGAACCTGACCCGCGGTCAGCTCTCGCGTATCTTCAACGGTGAAGCGTTCACCTGGGACGAGTTCTTCGCGCAAGACGGCACTGCTTTCCTGCCGGGCGAAGATGTATACGTATGCCGTCGCGGAAACGACTCTGGTACGCAGGCATCGTTCGCGGCATTCGTGTTGAACGAGCGTTGCAACGGATCAGTCACCACGTTCGTGGCGCCTGACACCATCGGCTGCCTTGCTGGCGGTTGCGACTACACGAACGCTGCGTTCGGCGGTGACTTCATCTTCGCGGGTGATGGATCAGGCGACGTACGTGATTGCTTGCAGGATCGTTTCGACAACGACTTCTACGCGATCGGTGTGTTGTCTACCAACACCGGCATCAACCCCGTTGGTGCAACGTCACGTCAGTTCCGCTTCATCGGTATCGATGGTGCTGCTCCGACCCTGCAGGAGACTGCAAACGGCGGTTACCACTTCGTGACCGAGAACGTACTGAACGTACGTAGCTCTGGCGGCCCGACCGGCGTCGCAGGCAGCATCGTGAACGAAATCGTTTCCACGATCGGCACGCCGAGCATTATCGCTGACCTTAACGTTGGTTCGCAGAACCTCGGCGGTGATCACGGCATCCTGGGTCGTGCTAACGGTACGTCGATTGTTGAAAACGCAGCTCCGGTTAGCATCGCAGACATGCGCTCTAACCCGGTCAGCTCGTTCTCGCGTTCCTTCAGCGGTAGCTCAAACAACTGCGAGCCAGTTGTTGCTACGCCGTTCAGCCAGATCATCGGTGGTGGACAGTAAGTCCCGAACCGACTTGACCTGAATTGCGAACGCCAGTCGTTCGCAATGGCTAAGTGGGGGCACGGCGTCTCGGAAGAGGCGCCGTGTCTTTGCTGCTTTAAGAAGACAGATAAAGAACGATCCTTGGGGCATACAGTGAAGTTTCGAATCCTCCTTTGCGGCATCATGGCAGGCCTTGTTGTGGCGCCTGCGCACGCACAAGACCAGGATGAAGCAGCGCCTGCATTTGATGTTTGGGAAATCAGAGTAGGCGGCAACACAGCACTGGATGCCCGAACGATCGAGCGGGCGGTTTATCCCTATCTGGGACCCGCCCGAACAGTCGACGATATGCAAGATGCACGTGCTGCAGTTGCCAACGCGTATCGCACCGCTGGGTTCAACACGGCACTGGTGACGCTGCCCGAGCAAACCGTCGAGCAGGGTATCGTGCGAATCGAGGTTGTCGAAGGTGTTCTTGGTCGGACTCGAGTCTACGATGCTGAGTATGTGTCGGGACGCGATGTCCTGAATGAGATGGATTCATTGGAACCCGGCAAACCCATTCATTTTGGGGATTTGCAAGACGATCTCGCGGCGGTCAACCAAAGATCTGCGGATCGATCCGTCACTCCGGTGATACGCGCGGGTCGCAACGCAGGCGAGATTGATCTCGATTTGCGAGTTGAGGACCAGCTCCCGGTTCATGCGGGTATCGATGTCAACGACCGGTTCACAGTGGACACGGCGGAGCTTCGCGCCAGCGCAACACTGTCTTACGACAACCTGTTTCAGCAGTTTCATTCGCTTTCCCTCCAATATACGACGGCGCCTGAACGCCAGGAGGACAGCGAGGTCTGGGCGCTGACCTACCTCTGGCGGTTTGAGGAAAGCCCTGCCGTACTCGCGTTATACGCTGTCGACACCAGTAGTGATGTATTCACGGCCGGTGACCTGAACGTGCTGGGCGACGCGCGTATCTATGGGTTTCGGTATGTGCGGCCGATGGAAAGTAATACCTCCCTGTTCCACAGTTTTACGCTCGGCGCCGATAACAAGGACTTCAATGAAGTCATCGGTGAGACCCTTGAAACACCGATTCGCTACACGCACATGACGGCAAATTACAATTTCGGATGGAATTTCGAGAATTACCGCTCCAGTTACGATTTTGGTTTGGGCTTTGGTATTCGTGCCTTAGGTAATGACGTCCAAGAGTTCGAAGACAAACGCTTCAACGCCAAACCCAATTATTACTATTTGCGCGTCGGTACTGAGCAACTACTGCGTGGTTGGGGCGGTACGGGATTCTACGGGCGCATCGCAGGACAGCTATCGCCAGAGCCACTGATCGCAAATGAACAGATTGCAATCGGTGGTGCGACATCGGTACGCGGTTATCTGGAGGCCGAGCGATTGGCCGACTACGGTGGGTTCGTCAATTTCGAACTGCGGTCGCCGAACATTGGCGGCGGACTCGGCCCGTGGGTCGACAATCTGTATTTTCTCGCCTTTTATGATGCAGCCACCATGGGTATCAATCAGGCATTACCCGGACAGCCGGCACGATTCGATCTCAGCAGTACAGGCGTCGGATTTCGATTGGTGTCCGACAACGGCCTACTCGCTGCAGTGGACTACGCACATCCTTTAGAGGACAGCACAAACGTCCAGGCTGGTGACGAAAGGTTTCATTTCCAATTGCGGTGGAATTTCTGATGAAGCTTCATATCCGCCCCACACTGCTGTCTGCATCAGTTGCGGCAATCCTTGCCGCTGGTCCCTCCGCTCGCGCGCAGGAACTCCCGGTGCCGTGCAGTGCAGGGGCTTGCGGTGCCAACGGCCCCGCCACATGGGTCACCGAAGGGAGTGTTACGGGCTCAAGCAGCGAGGGAACGTTCAACATCCTTCAGAGCACCGACTTTGCCACTCTGAACTGGGCGAGCTTCAACATCGGCGACGGAGGGCGCGTCCAATTTGTGCAGCCGGATGAGTCTTCAATCGCCCTCAATCGTATTTTTCAAAACGATCCATCGCGAATTTTTGGTGCACTCGAAGCGAACGGCCAAGTCTATCTGCTAAACCAGAACGGTTTTCTGTTCGGTGAGAACTCGACCGTTAATGTGGCCACGTTGATTGCTTCCAGCCTGGACTTGACGCCTGAGGCACTTGAGAACGGCATTCTCGGAGCGGGTCGCGCGAACGAGGCTGCGTTTGAGGCATTTACCGACGTGAACGGCGATCCGGTGCTCACGGGGTCGGTCACCATTGAACAGGGTGCCTTTTTGGGTGCCGACGGTGGTCGGATTCTGATTTTCGCACCTGAGATCACTAACCGCGGGACTATCGAGACACCAGAAGGTCAGACAATACTGGCGGCCGGAAGTCGCATCTTCCTCGCTGCAAGCGACGACGACGCGTTGCGTGGACTCATTGTTGAAGTCGACGGCGAAGGCGTAGTTACCAACGGCGACGGAACGCTCGATGCGGGTGAGCTGGTGGGTCGAATCGCTGCCGACCGGGGGAACATTACCCTCGCCGGTCTCGCTGTGAATCAGTTAGGCAGACTCTCCGCAACCACCAGTGTCCGGCAGAACGGATCGATCCGACTGGTTGCTCGAAACGACGTCGCCATCACGGGCAACGCAGCCGGTGTCGACTTGCAAGCCCAGCAAGGTGGCACGCTGACGCTCGGCGAGGGTTCGATCACTGAAGTTCTCCTCGAACTTGATGACCCAGAAACAACAGTCGACGTTAACGCACAACCTAGATCGAGAATTGAGCTTGCGGGGCAGACGGTGACCATCGAGGCCGATGCCTTGCTCAGCGCGAAGGCCGGTGTCGTTGAGGTGTTTGCCGCAGAGGCTCAGCAAGTCAACCCGGCAAATTTCTCGGACGTTGCTGATGACAGTTCGATTTTGATCGAGGGTGGCGCGCTGATCGATGTTTCCGGTGCCAGCGCGAATCGTTCGGCCTCCGACAATATCATCGAAGTGGAACTTCGAGGCAATCAGCTCGCCGATAGCCCACTACAGCGTGACGGAGCGCTGCGCTCGGAGACTGTGCGGGTCGATATTCGCCAGCGCGGTGTCCGCGCGGACGGCAGTGCGTGGCAGGGTACGCCGCTGGCCGACGCGTCCGGTGAGATATCGAATATTGAGCGCAGTGTTGCGGAACGCAATCTCACTGGCGGTACGATTTCATTGCAGTCGCAAGGGGTCGTGAAAGTTGCTGAAAACGCTACGCTGAATATCTCGGGCGGTGTCGTCAACTACGCGGGAGGGGATGTTTCAACAACCCAAGTGCTCGGTCGGGACGGACAAATCTACGATATCGCGGAGGCAGATCGCGGCCGCGAGTATGTCGGCATCGTCGACAGCTTTGTCGTCGAGCATCCGCGCTGGGGTGTCACCGAGGTGTTCCCAGGGTTTCGCTCTGGCGATGGCGGAACATTTGAGCCCGCCTACTCCGAAGGGTACGACGCCGGTACGGTTTCGATTAATGCGCCTAACTTCGTCCTTGACGGCAACATCGATGCAACCACGGTGGTCGGGCGCTATCAGCGCCGAGTCGCTGGCGAGATTCCCGCCGACTCGCTGTACCGTGCATTCGATGAACTTCCGCTCGGCGGTGAGCTCTTGCTCGGCAATACCATCGCCAATCAGACGCTTGCACAGTTTGTCACCGGTAATATCCGGTTCGCTAGTGAACTGACACTCGATTATTTCAATGGGCGCTCCAGTGTCGATGACTATGTGAGCGTGCTCCGTCCAGAGCTATTCGGGAGCAACGGAATTACCCGCGCTACGATGGCTGCCAACGGTGTCATTTCACTAGGCGAGGGTGTTGCTCTCAATCTTGGGCCGGGGGGGCGCTTCGACGCAGCCGCCTCTCAGATCAACTTCGCTGGCTCGATCGACGCTGCAGGTGGCGATGTTGCACTGGGTGCACGGCTGACACGTGCGCTGGCGCCCGATGGCGTGCGACTGGATGTGGCCGCTGGTGCAGAGATTGATGTGTCGGGCGTTTGGGTCAATGACAATCGTGAACTCAGCAGCGGTTTCGATCCTTTGCCCATTGATGGTGGCAACGTCACGCTCACGTCTGCATCTGGCCCGTTGGTACTCGCGGGCGGCGCATTGATCGATGTTTCGGGTGGTGCTCAGCGAACTGTTGACGGGCGAATCGTCGCCGGTGATGCCGGTGCCATCGCGATTAGTGCCTCGTCCAACCCGGATGATGGTGCACCTGTAGACATCACGCTGGACGCAACGCTGCGAGCGTTCGCCCTCGCGAATGGCGGGCAACTCAGCATCGCAGCCAATGGAATCTGCGTCTCTGAAATCGACTGTGCTCAAGACGCCGGGACGCTTTGGCTCACGCCAGACCTGTTCGCGGGTTCTGGATTCGGCAGTCTGGATCTCACCGCTAACCTGACGGGGTTACTGGTTGTTGAAGGCACTGATATTCAGTTGCAGCAACAAAACTTCGAGCTGCCCGAGACCACGAGATTCTTAGGTAGCGAGCGCAGTCTCGGCGATATCGCTGGAATCGCTGTGCTACCTGATCTGTTTCGCCAACCCATCGATCTTTCGCTCAATGCATTCGTTACTGACCTGGCAGATTTCGATTTCTCGGCGTTCAGTCTTGAGCCGGGCGTCCGCATTGGTGCAAACAGCAATATTGTTCTCGACCCAGGCGCACAGTTCCGTGTTGAATCGAACGCGATCGTCGCAATTGATGGCCGTATCCGAGCGCCAGGCGGTCTTGTCGATGTTGTTGCGAACAACGACTTGCAAGGCAATTTGATTCGTCCGCCTGGAGGCGTCTGGGTCAACGCAGGTGCCGCGATTGATGTCGGTGGTACCTCACTGGTGTTTGTTGATGATCTGGGCCGCCGCACGGGGCGCGTGCTGAACGGCGGGATCATCGCATTGACCGCCGAGCGTGGCGGTGTCGTTGTCGCCACTGGCTCTGATCTGGAACTTAGCGGTGCGACTGAGTCACTCGATATTCTTGACGGTCCGCTCACCAATCTCAGTTTCACGCGTCAACAGATCGCTTCCAATGGTGGATTGCTCAGCCTCCGCGGAGCCGAATATGTTCTGATCGATGCCAATGTGAACGCCAGCGCTGCAACAGAGCTCGGCGGCGAAGGTGGCACTGTCGCAATAACCATCGACGGCAATCTGCGCGGTAATCAACTGCCAACGGACGGCGTTGGTAATCCGCTGGTTTCGCTAAACACGCGGAGAATTCAGGTCGAACGAAATCGGAGAGCGATTGCCCTACCGGTCGGCGAGAATGTGCCTGATTCCATCATTGGATTGGCTCGTGTGAGCGAGGAGTGGCTGGAGGCAGCTGCCTTTGCCAATGTCTTCCTATCTGCCGAATCCTTATTCAGTACTGATCTTGGCGGAAACTTTCTCGCGGCGGTTGGTGAGATTCGATTCGATGGAGGTGTCGATTTAGCCCTCGATGGGACGCTCTCATTGAATGCGGCAAACATCGCCGGTGGTGCTGGTGATGTCGCTTTGAGTGCGCATTACCTTTCTATCGGTCACGTAAACCCTCGCGCACAGAATATCGGCGATGCGGCCAATGCCCGCACCGGCAATTTCTCGGCAGTAGCCGATCTCATCGACGTTACAGGGTTCTCTCGCATCTCAGGGTTCGAGACGGTGACACTCGACAGTGCCGGAGATATTCGACTGGTGGGTTTCCAGCCCCAGACTGCAGGGGGACGTGGTGCGCTCACTGGCAGCAACCGGACGGTCGTCGGATCCCTCACAACCTCTGCCGACCTGAGTATGACAGCGCAGCAAGTTTATCCAACGACGTTGACAGACTTTCGCCTGAACGTGGATCGCCTTGATGGCAGGTTCTCTTTAGCGGGTCGGTCTGGAACGGCATCAGATGTGCTCTCGGCGGGTGGTCGACTTACGATCAATGCATCCGACATCACCAGCACCGGAGTGTTGCGGGCACCGTTCGGAGAGATCGTATTGAATGCTGACTCGGTGACCCTGGCCGATGGCAGCGTGACCTCGACGAGTCTCAACGGTCAAATTGTGCCCTTCGGCTCGCTGCAGGCCGGTTTCGACTGGACTTATTCATTGGCTGCCAATCAGACCCTGGTGTTCGATGGCGAGGTGAATACTCTTCCGTCTCCGTCGGTGCGTATCTCCGCCGACAACATCGATTTGGCTGGTGGCGCGGAGATCGATATTTCATCTGGCGGTGACCTTCTCGCGTCGGAGTTCGTTACGGGAATAGGCGGTACTGACGACTATCTATCGCCAGAGGTCACCCCCGGATTGTTCGCGATACTCCCCGGGTTGAATCTGCCCTATGCCCCGATCGATCCGCAGATTGCCAACGAGGGTGAGACAGGCTTATCCGCCGGGGACACGGTATCTCTCAGCGGTATCGGTAACCTTCCTGCGGGGACCTACACGCTGCTGCCCGCGCGCTACGCGCTGGTGCCTGGCGCCGTCCTTGTGCGACCCGTGGATGGCTACACGGACATACTGCCCGAACAGCAATTTGTCAGTACGGAGGGTGGCGTCATCATTGCGGGGCGTAGCGGAAACCGAGCAGGGCGCCTCGATAGTCGCTCTAGCGGTTTCGAGATTCTTCCGCAATCACAAGCATTCGCCGAAGCAAGCTACACACTCGGTGCGGCGACGGAGTTTTTCGCAGAGACCAATTTCAGAACCCCTTCTGATGCCGGCGCGGTGGTGTTTGCGGCGGGTGAGTCGCTGTCTTTGGTCGGATCGCTTGTTGCGGATGCCGGAGGACGTGGTGCGTCGGTTGATATCGCTGGCGCATCGCTCAGTGTCGTCAACCAGTTGAACGATGCAGCGGATGGCGTAGTGCAGTTGTTGGCGGAGGATCTGGTGAACCTTGGCGCCGAGAGCATTCTCCTCGGCGGCGAGCGAACTGCGCAGACAGATGGAGAAGCGATTGAGGTCATCGCGAACACAGTGACTATCGGTGAGGGTGTGACACTTTCGGCACCCGATATCATCCTTGTGGGCGAGGACTCGGTAACGGTGGAAGCCGGCGCGCGGGTTGTTGCAGAGGACGAAGCGGATGACGCGCCACCGCTCTTGTTGAGCGGTGATTCGGCGCTGATTCGTGTTCGCAGCGGCCAGCAAACAGATTTGGTTCGGACCGATGCCATGGGCCTGACAGGCGAGTTGCTTATTGCCGAAGGGGCAACACTCTCCTCGACGGGTGCTATTGCGCTGGATGCGACATCCGATGTGACCGTCGACGGCGACCTGGATGTGGACGGCGGCGCACTGCGTCTTGGCGCGAACGAAGTGACGATTGGCGACAGTGATGCGGATACTGGCGGACTTCGATTGACGGCAGACTTGCTTTCAGGAATCTCGGCGAGTGAACTCTTCATCAGTGCAAACACGGCGATCGCCGTCGTCGGTGATGCACAGATTTCCGTATCCGATCGGTTGGTGTTGCAAACCGAGGGCATCACTGCAGAAACGGGTGCGAGACTCTCATTGTCAGCCGCCGATATCGAACTCTCCGGCAAAGACTCCGGGAACCCGATTTCAACCGATGTCGTCTCGGGCACAGAGCTCAGCGCCAGCGCCGAGCGCATTACGCTCGGTGACGGACAAATATCGCTGGAAGGTTTTGGGCGCGTTGCTCTCAGCAGCGGGGAGGCGCTTATCGCGACTGGTGAAGGGCGCATCGAGACAGCGGGTGATCTCGAATTGCAGACTCCAGCCATTCGTGTCGGCAGCTCCGGCGAATACACGATCGCTGCATCTGGCGCGCTGACTGCGACCGGTGGGACCGGCGTCAGGGACAACTCAGCGACCCCGGGTGGATTGTTGCGACTCGAAGGGGACACGGTTTCGCTGGACACGACTGTACGAGCTGAATCAGGCGCGGTTGATATCGCAGCCGACAACGGTATCGAGTTGGGTGGCAGCGCCTTGATCGATACCAGTGGTACCACGCGGGTCTTCTCCGATGTCAGCCTGGCAACGCCTGGTGGACAAGTTCGCTTGTCGACAATTGAAGGTGATGTCTCTCTAAACGAAGGCAGCGTGATCGACGTCAGCGCGCCTGGGGACGCAAACGCAGGTCGTATCGAATTGCTGGCCGATGCCGGTTCTGTGATGACTGCCGGTGCGTTGCAGGCAAGCGGAGCGGAGCGAAGCGGCGATTTGACGGTGCGAGCGGAAACACTGCCTGGCTTTGCAACGCTGCTCAACGCGACAGAGCAAGGCAGATTCGAGGGCGTGATCCGCTTTGACCAGCGCAATGGCGATTTGACGCTATCGACTACCGATAGCCTGCGTGCCCGACAAACCAGTTTAGTTACCGGCGGCGATTTACGTATCGACGGCGATATCACTCTGTTGGGTGGTGATGCTTTGTTCGCTGCTGGCACTGACTTCCGTTTGACCGGGGCGCTCGTTAGCGAAGCGGACACCGCCGATAGCGATTCCCGGATTGAGATACTAAGCCAGACAGGAGGTCTCGAACTCGCGAGCGGATCCATGATTCGATTGGGTAGTGAGGACACACTCACGTTGACCCTGGGGCGCGATGCACTGGTATCTGGAGCACTCCAGGTTGATGGCGACATCGATGGAGGTCGCGCAGTCTATGTCGATGGGCTCGCGACCTATGGCGACAGCGTTATCACCGCTAGCGATACCGTCGCCGACAGCAGTAACCCATTGTTTGGAGATGCTGAGACCTTCGCAGCAAGTTTTGATCAGATCGCCACCGACGTTGGCTTTGCAAACGACGAGCGCTTCATACTGCGCCCGGCAATCGCCATTGAGTCGACGGGTGACTTGACGGTCGACAGTGAATTCAATCTGTTCGAGTGGCGTTTCGGTGACGATACCCCCGGCGTCTTGACACTGCGGGCTGGCGGAAATCTGCTATTCAATGAGTCGCTGAACGATGGATTCACCAACGCAAGTACACACACACTAGAGCGCACAAGCGAGAGCTGGTCATACAAGCTGATTGCAGGCGCTGATCTTGACGCGGTTGATCCTTTGGCGACTGACGCGTCGTCAGAGTCCGGTGATATTGTCCTGGCACCGGGCACCCCTGGCGCGGGTCGTCGAGGCGCAACCTACACGCTCATCCGAACCGGCACAGGCAACATCGACCTTGCGGCAGCACGCGATGTGGTCTTCGGGAATCAGGCCTCGGTAATCTATACAAGTGGGATCGCGACTGACGGGGTCGCGCTGTCCAGTCGAGGCGATCTAGGTAACCGGACCTACCCGGACCTTGGTGGCGACATCACGCTCAGTGCGGGTCGTGATGTGATCGGTGCACCATCAAACCAATTGTTCACGAGTTGGCTCTGGCGTACCGGTCGCGAACTTAACGCCACGCGACAGGTAGCCACGGGTTGGACTGTTGCCTTCGGTTCATTCGAGCAAAATCTGGCGGCCCTGGGGGGCGGAGATGTGCAAGTAACGGCCGGCAGGGACGTTGTCGATTTCTCCGCCAGCATTCCGTCGATTGGTCGTCAGGTGGGCGGCACAACGCCCGAAGAGAGTGTCGTCGAGTTAGCGGGCGGCGGTGATTTGCTGGTGTCTGCGGGCCGCGATTTGCTCGGTGGCTCGTATTTGGTCGGGCTTGGCGATGCGACGATCGTCGCCGGCGGCACCATCGACGCCGGCACCGACTTCGCGCCAATTTTCGGTGTCGGCACTGGCAGCGTTGATGTGCAGGCCAGAAAAGACCTTTCGATAGCATCCGTGTTGAATCCGACGCTTCTGCCGCAGGGTACTCAACAAGGTTCGACCAGTCTGACGCGATCCTTTTTCTCGACCTATGCCGACACAACGCGGATCGATCTGCGTTCTATTTCGGGAGATGTGGTGACCGAGGACGTCACTTTCGACACCGACCCCATTACATCGACATTCACTGGTCTAGACGCCTTCGTTGGGTTCGAGACCGCGTTCACTTTCGCGCCACCGACGGTGACCATGACGTCGTTTGGCGGCGACGTTAATGTTCGCGGGCCACTCAGTTTGTTCCCGTCAAGCGATGGTGATCTGCAAATCTTTGCAGAAAACAACATCACGTTCGGTACGGACCGTCGAGGCATCGCAATCGTTCAGTCTGACGCGCCCGCATCGCTGATCGGTACGGTCGAAACGCCTCGGGGCGTTTCCTTTGATCCCATTCGGTTGTTGTTGACCCTGTCCGGAGATCCCAACTTCAACTCCGCCATTCCTGTATTCCGCGATGTACCGGGATTCAATCGAGTAATCGCCAGAACAGGTGATGTTTCGATGGTGACCCAGTCGTTGCAGAGTCAGGCGGTCCTGTACTCGCCGCGGCCAATACAGATTTCTGCAGGTCGAGATATTGCGAACCTCGGGCTGTTTATTCAGCACCCGGATGCAGCGGCTGTCTCTACTCTTGAGGCGGGAAGGGACATCATTTACCCGAACGCACGAACCAATGAGGGACAGTTGCAAGGGAACTCGCGAGAAATCGAGGTCGCAGGTGCGGGCAACCTGATTTTGATTGCAGGGCGAGACATCGATTTCCAGACTGCGGCTGGGGTCACGACCAGTGGTGACATCGAGAACCCGGCGTTGGCGGAGACTGGTGCTTCGGTCAGTCTTCTGGCGGGGCTCAACGGCAACACACCAGACTACGATGCGTTCATCGATGCCTATCTCCTCGAAAGCGATTTATATGATGAGGCATTGCTCGCCTTCGTTGCGACATTTGATGGCGCACCGGCTTCTAGTAAGGATGCCGCGCTTGATACTTTCCGTGGATTTGACCGTCAGACGCAACTGGTATTGCTGGAGCGCGTACTGTTTGACGAGCTGAGAGCCTCTGGCAGGGAGGCAGCTAACCCCGGCGACCTCAATGGTGACTTTACACGTGGATTCGACGCGCTTGTCACGTTGTTCCCGGGTGCTAACCCTGATATCGAGTCAGGTGAGGTCAATGCGTTTGATGGTGATATCCGCCTATTCTTCTCGCGTATCTACACGCTGGATGGCGGTGATATCCAACTCATCGCACCGGGTGGCGAAGTCAATGCCGGGCTTGCCAGCCCACCGACCGCGTTCGGAATCGTGAAGGGCCCTGAGGATCTCGGAATCGTGGCGCAAGGCGTCGGCGACATTAACTCTGTGTCTTTCGGTGATTTTGCGGTGAATGAATCGCGTGTGTTTGCTGCCGATGGCGGCAACATCCTTGTGTGGTCGACGCGCGGCGATATCGACGCAGGGCGTGGGGCGAAGACCGCAATCTCGGCACCGCCACCGCAGGTAACGATCGACCCCACCGACGGTTCTCTTCAAATTGTATTCCCGGCGGCGCTTACCGGTAGTGGCATCCAGACGATCGCGACCTCCGAAGGCACTGAGCCCGGTGATGTCGACTTGTTTGCGCCGCGTGGTGTTGTTAACGCAGGCGACGCAGGCATTGTCGCGGGTAACCTGACAGTAGCCGCGGTTGCTGTCCTGGGTGCTGACAACATTGACGTCAGTGGCGTCTCGATTGGGGTGCCCGTCGATACCGCGGTTGCACCGGGTCTGGCCAATGTCAGTGCGGTCGCCAGCGGCGCGCAACAAGCGGCGCAGGATGTCGTTGAGCCTACCGGCGGGGAAGACGACTCTGATACCCCGCTCGCGGACGCCGCCTTGGGATTCCTTGACGTGTTTATTGTGAGTTTCGGCGATTGCGATCCGGAAACTGGCGAAAACTGCGAAGCCGAGTGATGAATTGAAACATTGCTGCGGCACGCTGTGCGGCAGTGCAAAGGGAGAGACTGGTGCATTCGAGCGGATCTATTTGGCAATGGGTGGTTGGCAGTCTTCTGCTGATCATGTGCGGCGCGACGCTGGCGCAGGACAACACCTGGTGGAACGACGAATGGGATTACCGCAAGGAAGTGCTGTTCGACATGTCACCTAGCGGCGCTGGCACAGAGACGGATGTTGACGATGCTGCGGTTTTGTTGCGGCTCAGCAGCGCCAATTTCGGCTACTTCGGAAATACGCTCGAGACTGGCGATGACCTCCGGTTCGTCGCGGCGGACGACATCACACCTCTGTCGTTTTATATCGAGAAATATGATTCGGTGAACGAAATTGCTTTGATCTGGGTGCGCGTACCAAACCTCGCGGTGAGCGGCCAGATTCAATCGATATTCATGTACTACGGCAATGAGGATGCAGTCGCAGCCTCAGATTCAAAGTCAGTATTCGATGCCTCGACTCGCCTAGTGCTCGACTTTAGCGCAGCGGGAGCGCCGGCAGACCGGACTGCTTATAACAATTCTCCCCTCTCAAGCACCGTCGCACCGCTTGCGGAGGGACTGATTGCGGGCGCAGCACGATTTGAGGGCGCAGGTAGCGAAATCGTCCTGCCGCCATCTCCGGGCCTCGCTGTTGAATCAGAAGGAGGGTTCACCACGAGTTTCTGGCTGCGTATGCCAGATCCTGCGATTGGTGACGCGGCAGTGTTGAGCATGCGCGGTGTCGAGGGTGAGGACTTGATCCGTCTGGGTATTCGAGGCGGTTTTGTGTTTGCAACATTCAATCAACCGGAGAGCGCCATCGAAGCGGTCGCTGTCACTCAGCCGCTGGTGCCGAATACGTGGGCACACATTGCAATGACGGTCGGGATTGATGAGATCCAGTTGTATGTCAATGGCGATGTCGTTGCCCGGACCAACACGATTGCTCGGACTTTCGAGGGCAACTGGGTCATTGGCGATCAAGCCGGTTTGTTCGCTGGCGACATCGATCAGTTCATGTTGTTTGCAACTGAGCAGTCTCCTGCTCGGGTGCGATTTGCCGCGCGCAATGAAGCACCGTTCGGCACTGTTTCGATTTACGGTGATGATGCACGGAACGAGGGTGCGGGCGGACATCCCAACTACTTTGCAACCACGATGCGAAACGTCACAACCGATGGTTGGGTTGTGATCGTCATCCTGGCAGTGATGTTTGTTATTTCGGTTTGGGTTATGTGGATCAAGGCCCGGTTACTCTCCAAAATTTCCAAAGCGAACCAGCGTTTCATGAGTCAGTATCAAAACCTTGGTGCCGATCCGATGGGTCTGGATCGGATCGCGAATACCGCTGCGAACGCGAGCGGCGACTTTGATCCGTCGACGCTATTTCCCTTGTATTCCGCTGGTGCGGTAGAGGTGCGAAAGCGACTTGATCAGCGCGGCGCTGCCGTTGGCGCAGCCAGTGCTGGTTTCACCGGTGAGACAATTGCCGCGGTTCGCGCATCTATTGATGCTGCGGTCATCCGTCAACGCCAGAAGCTCAACAATCTGATGGTGTTGCTAACGATCGCCATCTCAGGTGGTCCGTTTCTTGGACTTCTGGGGACGGTCGTTGGGGTAATGATCACGTTTGCGGCGATCGCCGAAAGCGGCGACGTCAACGTTAACTCGATCGCCCCTGGAATCGCTGCTGCGCTTGTTGCGACCGTTGCTGGTCTGGCTGTCGCGATCCCGGCTCTGTTTGGCTACAACTATCTCGGTTCGAAGATAAAGGACATCGACGCCAATACTCAGGTGTTCGCTGATGAGTACCTAACGCGAATTGCCGAACACTATTCCTGATTGGAGCGCATGTAGTGAAAGTCCAGGACGAAAACGAACCCTACGACGACATTAACATCACGCCCATGCTCGATCTGGCGTATGTGTTGCTAGTAATTTTCATCATCTTGACGACGGCAACGGTGCAAGGCATCAAGGTCAATTTGCCGAAAGCGAGCGCGCAGCCGAGCCTCGCCGAATCGACCACAAAAGCCATCACGATAACGGCGGAGGGCACCATATATCTCGATACGTTCCCGGTCGGGATGGAAGATCTCGAAAGATTGCTTCGAGAGTACAAGGCAGTTACTCCAGACCTTCCGGTGATTGTCAAAGGTGATGCGACGATCCAGTACGAGAAGGTGATCGACGTACTCGATCTGCTCGGGCGATTGGAGATAACTCAGGTCGGGCTCGTTACACAGCGGATCACCAAGTAGTCGTTGCGTCATGGCCGAGCGTGAGCATGATCCACAAACAGCAAAGCCGTCGCGTAAGGCGTGGTTTGCGAGCTTCTGGGCGGCGAACAACACTACTGTTTTGGGCGGCATTGCCACTCTGGTTGTCTTTGGTGGCGGCGTCTGGCTCGTGCAGTCGTGGTTGGATGCACCTGCGCCGAAGGCTCAAAAAGTGGTGCAGGAAATCGCACTGGTTCGACCACCGCCACCCCCAAAAAAAGAAGAGCCACCGCCGCCGCCGCCCGAGATCGAGGAGGAAGTCGACCTCCCCGAGCCTGAGCCCGCACCGGAGCCATTACAGTCGGACGAGGCGCCGCCGCCGGACCTGTTAGGCCTTGACGCCGAAGGTGTCGCTGGCGCGGATGGCTTTGGTTTGATCGCCAATCGTGGCGGTCGCGGCATCACCGATGGCGGAGGTGGTGACCGTTTTCGTTGGTATGCCGGCGTGCTCCGGCAGGCCTTGTCTGCGCACCTCGCCCAATACGATGAGTTGCGCACTAGAAATTACGCCATCACGGTCCGGCTTTGGCTGAATCGTGCAGGTGAGGTTCAGCGTGTCTTGCTTGACGAGAGTACCGGTGAGCCAGAGTTGGACCTTGTCATTGAACAAGCATTGGCAAATCTGACGGAGCTTGGCGGGCAACAGCCTGCCGGTATTCCGCAACCCGTGACGCTCAGACTGGTGTCGCGTCTATGAGAACGTATCGGAGGGGAAAATGAACTGCGTCAAGAGCTCACTGTTGGCTGGTCTGACGGCACTTCTGCTGGCGACACCAGCGGTGGCCAACGAAAAGGAGGATTTACTGGAACTGAAGTTGACGGTCGTCAATCTCTTGCAGTCACTCGTCGAACGCGGGGTGTTAACCGAAGCCGAGGCGGCAGCCATGGTGGCGGACGCACAACAATCGGCTGCTGCGACTGCCGCTGCGGAGGCTGAACAGGCGCCGGAGCTCAACGAAGGTGATGTCCGCGTCACGTATGTTCCAGAAATCGTACGCGAACAGCTCAGAGAAGAAATTCGTGAGGAAATTGCGGCAGGCGTTGTTGCCGATGTCAAAGAAGATGCTCGCGCAGAAGGTTGGGGCGTGCCCGCCAGTCTTCCCGACTGGGTGAACCGTATTTCTCTGGGCGGCGATTTTCGCGTCCGCGCCGAGGGTCTGCTGTTCGGTGCTGACAACGCTCAGAATACTTACCTCGACTTCACTGCAGTCAATGATGCAGGCGGCATCGACCGCGCAGGCATTGACGCGATCCTGAACACCACGGAAGACCGCGTCCGACTGCGTGGTGCCGCTCGATTCACGATTGAATCCGTCCTTTCTGATAACTGGTATGCGTATGCACGGATAGCGACGGGCAGCATTCCCAACCCGCTATCGCGAAATCAGACTCTGGGTAGATTCGGACAAACGTGGCAAACCAATATTGATCGTGCCTATCTTGAATGGGCGCCCGAGCCCGAGAATACATTCGGTCAGTCGGTGCAGTTCGGTCGGATTTTCAAGCCCTGGCCAGGTACCGACCTCGTCTGGGATAACGACGTCGGGTTTGAAGGTGTTTACTACGACATTACCGCCGCGTTTGATGATGCCCGACGCGATAGCCTGCGGGTTGGCCTCGGGTATTTCGCCATCAATGAAGTCGATTTCACTGCCGACGATGGATTTCTTGCGACGTTTGATGTTCTCGGTCGGATCGGTTGGGGAGATGACAGCAATCTGTTTGTGAATGCTGCCTACTATCACTACGAGAACATCACCGGTATCCGCAATGCGCCGGATTCAGATCTGACAGACTTCACCGCACCTCGACGTTTCCAGCGCGGCAACACCCTATTTGATATTCGTAACGACCTGGATCCGACCACGAATCTGTTTGGTCTTGCGGCAGAGTACCGTCTCGTCAATTTGTCGACCGGGTTTGAGACCACGCTCGCAAGTGGCATGCCATTGCGGTTCACCGCAGACTATGTCCGTAACATCGGGTTTGAAGAAGACGATGTGCTGGCGCGCACCGGTCTGAACGTGCGAGAGCGCACCGACGGATATGCCGCCTATTTGCTGCTCGGTCCGGAAGAGCTATATGCGCGGGGTGAATGGTCTGTGCAGGCCGGCTATCGCTATCTCGAGCGTGATGCGGTGGTCGACGCCTTCACCGATTCCAACTTCGGCGGTGGCGCTACCGACACACAGGGCTACGCGCTCCGTGGGCGCTACGCTTTTGCTGACGATGTCTGGCTTGATGTCCGATGGCTATCCTCTAGCGAAATTGATGGCCCGCCGCTCACGATTGATAGTTTCCTGATCGATCTGAATAGCAGGTTCTGAGTCATGGAATTGGCAATCCGTTTCGGTATCGCACTCGCAATTTGTTTTACTTGTGTTGGGGAAGTTGGCGCTCAACAACCGCAAGGTGATTCGAGTGCAAGACTAAGACTGCAGGTCAACCAGCTTTCTGCAGACAATGGTCGACTTAATCGCGAGAACTCCGAGCTTCAGCAACAGATCGCTGCATTGACGAAGCAGTTGGAGGCAGCCGAAGAAAAGATAGAACGCACCGAGAGCCGACTTGGCCGCGCCGAGAACACGGCACAGCGATTCCGTGAAGTCACCCAGCAGAATTCCGAGACGCTGGATTTGATGCGCGAGCGCGAGCGGGAGTTGGTGGGTAAATTCCGGGAGACGATCAACCAGCTCCGTGACACTGAGCGTGCCAGGGCAGAGCTCGAAACTCGAGCAGCGGATCTCGACATCTCTTTTCAGAATTGTGCGGCCAACAATCGAGAGATGTTTGAAGTCAGCAATGAGATTCTGGACGTTCTCGATGGGAGAGGTCCGCTGAAGCGTATGGGTGAGCGAGAACCATTCACTCAGCTGTCTCGTGTACGACTTGAAAATCTCGTCGATGAATATCGTTATGCGCTGGAGGACGAGCTGATTGACACGCCGGAGTCGCCATGATGTCGGCGCTGGCGAAGGTAATCCATGGGCAGGAGTCAGGGGACAGCGATCCGCACACGCCCATTAGTCGCGAACAAACCGGATCTCGAGTCGTGTTGTTCTCGAATACGAGTTGGTATTTGTACAATTTTCGTCTCCAGCTCCTTGAGACTCTTCGGTCCGAAGGGTATGACGTCGTGCTGGTGAGTCCGCGTGATACCTATACCGACCGGCTGATCGAGGCGGGTTTCGAGTGGCAGGACATCGAACTCGATCGGCGCAGTGTGAATCCGCTTGCCCAAGTTGGTGTCCTGTTGCATCTGTGGAAACTCTGGCGACAACTACGGCCACACACACTGCATTTATTTACCATTAAGTGTGTCATTCTCGGCGGACTCAGTGCGCGTCTGGCCCGGGTGCCACGGCGGGTACACGCGATTGCAGGACTCGGAAGCGTGTACTCGGATCGCAGCAAAAGGTGGTTGAGGATCGCGGTGACTGCGGCACTGAGGTTCGCCACGGCCGGTGCGCGCAGCGATGTCATCGTACAGAATCCGGACGACGCGGCATTGCTTGTACGCCAGAAGATCGTCAGCCGGAACCGCGTGCACCTGATTCGTGGCTCGGGCGTAGATGGCGAGCGGTTTCGAATTGAGCGCAATCCTGCAGCAGAGACTCGGATTCGATTTCTATTTGCAGCGCGCCTGCTTTGGGCCAAGGGCATTCGGGATTTCGTAAAGTTGGCGGAGCAGTCGACTACCGCGAACGTCGAGTTCATGATTGCGGGCGCATCCGACCCTGGAAATCCGGACTCGGTGGACAACGAATTCTTGCAACGATGTCAGCAGGTAGACAATCTCACCCTGTTGGGACACGTCGATGATATGGCTGCGTTGCTGCGAAAGGTCTCCGTCATGGTGCTGCCGTCATCTTACGGAGAAGGTGTACCGCGGACACTGGTCGAGTCCGCGGCCGCAAGCTTACCGTTGATTGCTTACGATGTTCCGGGTAGTCGAGAAATTGTGCTCAACGGACGCAACGGGTTCCTTTGCCAACCTGGCGATTTCGATGCACTGCAGAGTGCTGCCAATCGATTGGCGCAAGACCCGGCACTCCGACAGCAGTTTGGTGAAGCCAGTCGCATGCACTTCGAAACGGAATATGATCAACGTACGGTTAATCGCAAAACGCTGGATGTATACAGGGGTGTTGCTGTGCGGGGCGGCTAGCGCAGAGCCATCGAACACCGACACAGACTGCATCCGCAAGGTGCTGCTAACCTTGGCTGCACAAGTTGCCGCAGATGCATCCTGCGTGCTCTCGCTGGTAGACGCCAAGTCTTTGACTGTACCCGAGATTCGCAGGCAGACCGCCACACCACCGTCTCGCTTGCCGGGAATTGGCAAGCCCGTCCCCCCCTTTCGTGAATTGCAGCGCGACGATGGTCAATGGTCGGGTAGTGCAGGCTCGATCACGCTGGGCCGATTTGCGCTGCCAGAGCGTTTCTCGTCGGTCGTCGGTGATCTGCTGTCTGCGCCGATGGTTCTCGATCTTGCACGGACGCCACTCGCCGATGCGTCATTCTCGCCATCGAAACTAATCCAGAACGAAGCGGGTGGGATTCGTTGGCAAAGCGATATCGAGCGATTGGCGATGCGATTGCAGATCGAGGGTACGTATCACTTCGATGGTTTATTCACTATGCGACTGGATTGGAATGCCCCCGTGCCTGGCGGCGTTGTCACCCTCCAGCTACCCCTTCAATCGAGCCTGCTCCGCCATGTTGCGAGGCGTGGTCCGCACGCGTCCGGTAGCGCCTTACCGCGGGTCATTGATATCGAGCCAGCAGTGCCTTACCAATTCGAGTATGCGCCGTGGTTACAACTGTCAGACGATCGACATGGATTCGTGCTGTTGAGCGCAAGTCAGGAATCATGGGGCGATGTGAGGCACCCCATTTCCATACAGTACTCGTCGGGTCAGCCGATACTTGTTGTGGCATTTTCCTTGGATGCGCCGAAGCGGAGTGTGGAAATCGCACTGCAACCGCTGCCGTTACGTGACGAGCGTGTCAATCCACATGACATAGCTTGGCTTGCCGGGCAGGTTCCCGATGCAAAACCTCTGCATACCCGAGTCAGTCGTTCAGTGGCGGGCGCGACCGGCGTGACAGACTTTCCATCGAATGTCGTCGTGCACCAAGGTTGGACAGACATTCAGGGATACCCGGGTACCCACGACGCCCGATTGTTTGCCTCACTTCAAAGTTTCATCGAATCTGTTCATGACGCTGATGCAAAAGCGTTGCTATATCTTGGCGCAGAGGCTTCGGTTGCGATGCCGGACTTCGCACGGTGGCTAAGGCAGATTGTTGCCATACCGTTAAGACGAGGTCGCAGTCGAGGTGAGACGCCAGCGCTGCGGCCACACGGAGGGGGCATGGAATGGGCAGCACACCATGCCTCACTTGTTGAAGCGTTGATGCAGGACAGTGGGGCGGACGGTGTATTTCTTGATATGCTCGGAGATGTCAGGCCTAGCATCAATATGTGGGCAGAACTTGGGTATTTGGCAAACGACAAGACGCTACGGGCGGAATTTCCGTGGTTTGCTAATCGGTACTGGTTGCATAGGCTTTCGGAGGCTATTCACCGAGGTGGACGCGACGCTGTAATCGCCTGTCACGTGTCTGGCCCCGCATCCCCTGGGCAGGGTGTGTGTGACTATCTGCTCGTTGGTGAGCAGGAGTTGGCCGAAGGGCGTCGGCGCGGCAACGCGCGCTATCTCGACCTGATCGAACCCGAAAGACTCCGTGCACTCTACAATCCCTACCGTCGCGGCCTTCCTATCCAATGGCTGGTTAAGCCGACTCGCGGTGGTGCAGCGATGGATCGCGTGTCCGCATCGACATTGATGCTGGATATTCCTGTTCGCACCCAGTGGCCACAGTTCATCGCTGCGTCTGCACAAACCAGTATGCTAAATCCGGTCGCCGACGTTCGTCGGCACTGGGCGTTATGGCGATCGCGCACGGCGCAAGGTTCATGGATCGCACCTTGGGAACCTCAACCGGTTCGATGGCACGGTACTGGGACTCCGCGGCTGAGCACTCGCACGCTAATGCAGCGCTCAAAGTTGGAGGTAACGGTCAGCAATCTCACTCTGACAGATCACTGCGGCATGTTGCAGCTTTCAACGGCAGACCCGGCTCTATCTGAGCTCTCGATCACACAGGCACGCCATCTGAGCGAAGGCGCGGCCCTCGAGACTCAGGTCGACGGCATACCGCTATGTGTATCCGCAGAGGACTTTGTTGTTGTCGAATTGATACTGGACTCGAGCAGTCCGTAACCGAGGGTCGCTCTCAGGCGCTGGTCGTCAATCGAAAAAATCTCATTCAGTTCGGTCCGTGCAAGCGTCGATAGACCAGCCCGAGCAGCAGGCTTGTAAAGCGCCTTCTTGATGCCGGTCTTTATCCATTGACTCTTTTTTGGCCCCAGTATAGCCAACGCACGGTTTAGTAGCGGACGTACTCTTGGGTTTCGTATGAGATGACTCAGCGTTGCACTGCGATTACGGTGTGCCACATTCGTCGCGGCAAACTCGCTCGTACCGTCATCTGGCAAATTCAAAAACTCAAGTATCGACAGATATACACTGCGCGGGTTCTGCTTCAGCGAACTTAGTCGCATGACATGGACTTGGTCGCGGCTTACGGCTTCAAACAGTCGCTGCATTTGCGACCCGACCGACGCAATAGCCTCGTAGTCGAGCAGGCGTGGTTCAGGGCATCGGTTCGGAATGTCAGTACCCGAACGTCTGGCGGTCCTAAGATTCCAGGCCGCAAGGAAGTCGGATTCGGTCTCGTATCCTGCGTTGAACATCTGCATATGCCAGGCCTGGGCAATCTCTGGTTGCGGCCTGAGGCACACAATAAAGCGTGCGTTGGGCACGACCTCAATGATTCGCTGTATCGCAACCTCGCTGTAGAGGTAGTGCGTTGATGCGTCTACTCGATACCGTTTGTCCGATTGCCGGGAATACAATGCGGTGTAATCCCCGAGGCCGTTAAGCCCCTCGCGCTTAGCAAAACTGGGTAAATCCGATGACCAGAAGTTAGGCTCTTTAATATTGCCAAGACCGACATCGGGGTGAGTATCCAGGTACCCGGCAATAGCACTGGTCCCGCATTTCGGCGCCCCAGGAATAAATAGGTTAGGCAGTGGCGGCATTGTGTTCTGGTTCGCAGATCGGGTGGGTCAGGCTGCGCACAGTTCGAGCCGGCGTACCCGCAATCAGAGAACCTGTGGTTGACTCGAGTTTTCGGGTTACAACAGCGCCGGCGGCAACTACGGATCTTCCTGGAACTCGACTGCCTGCGAGAATACGCACGCCCGCGCCGATCCAGACGTCACTTGCGATCTGGATGGGGGCGGTGATCAATGGGTTTTTGCGAATCGGTAACGTCGGATCATCCCAGCTGTGATCGAATGAGACGAGAGAGGAGGCGTGTGCGATTGACACGTCGTCCCCAATATCGATCCCGCCATTTGCGTCGATATAGCATTGCGTGTGGATGCTAACGTTACTCCCGATTCGCAGGCGATCAAAAAACTGGATCGTCACATTGTTGCCGATATAGACGTTGTCACCGAGTGATGCACAAAGGTTGCGCGCAACACCGTACCTGATAAGCACAGGAAACAAGCCTGGCCAAGGTTGGAACAAGCGATAAAGCCATCGCAGGATGAATTTGGGCAACAAGCCCAGCAAACGACTGAACATGATTATCGGGATTCGGAAACGATAAAACATGCTCAAGCTCGCAGCGCGTGCGTGAACGCTGGCCGATAAGTCCGACGACGAAGCAGCCAGCACAGAAAAATACCGGGAAGAATAAGCGCAGCCATTTTCAGGTAGCTGTCGAGCCAGGCGATACCAACGTGCGCGATCCAAGGCATCGCGATGCAGTAAACGATCACCGCAAGTTCTGATCGACTTCTGACATACAACCGGGAAACCGCACCGAGCAGCATCCCGAAAAATAGTCCCAGTCCCGCGACGCCGACCCACCGTCCCGCAAGAAACAGCCCGCCGGGCAGAGTCGCCGGATAGCCTACACCCGCGGCGGCAACCGATGGAAAGTAGGTTGTCATAAATGCCTGTTGAGCGCCCTGGACCAAATAGAGGGGCGAGTTCGGAATCCTATCCTCGTTAACGATCACAGCGAGGTTGTGGAATGCATCGAAATTACGACCGAACAACCATGTGCGTAACTCCAGACCTTCCTGAAATCGAGCTACCGCCTGATCGGCGCTGTCGTATCCCTTGTAGTAGAGCAAAATAGGGTCAAGGGCCTGTAGAACCACAGCAAGGATCAACGCGGCGCACGCGATTTTTCCGAATCGAATCTTTGTGCTACCTGTGATCGCAGCCCAGGCGACCAATCCGGCGAGCGGCCAGAGAATGCGTCCACGTCCGCCGAGCGGAAGTAGCGCTGCGGCAAAAATTCCGGTCAGAACCAGGAGCGTGAACCATCGCTTGCGCCGAATACACCAGGCGCCGAGGATCATGTATCCGAGCGTAAACCAGAAGGAAAACGCATAGAGCACCTTGCCAAGATTGCTGGCAACAATAGTTGAGCGCGCTGCATTGAGATTCAGGGTTGCGATCATTGCGGCGGTGGCCAACCCGCCGATCACCAAAAGTAGTAATCCCAATCTCGCATCTCTGGCGCTCAAAGGTGCGAGGCGCGCAAAGCGAGGCGAACGTCGTGCCGTGCCGAACCAACCGAGTGCAACGGCAACGAGGAAGACAATCAATACCCGTTGGGTTGATAGCACGCCTTCCAGTGCTTCGGTTTGTACAACGTTGTACGCTCCAATCAGCGGGAAGCCAAACGCCGGCATAAAGCACTGAGGCAGAAAGAATACGAGTGAGTAAAACAGCACAAACCACATCGCTGGTGAGAACAAGCGGGCGGGATGTTTGAAACGAGCCCCCGTCGAGAACACCAGTCCCGCTAGAAGCACTGCCTGTGCGATCAGCCAGACGTAGAACTCAGATAACATGGCTTGCTTCCTCAGGAATATCTCTATCAAGCGATACGAGGGTGTGCCTTGCGAGTACGAGCAACGCGATATCGGCTACCAGTATGACGATGGCGACCGTGCTACCACCCGCCAGTGCCGATGGGATCGTGATCACGCCCGCGGTCGCCAAAATCAGTAGATATCGATTTGCCATTGGACCGTGCCGGTTGGTCGCAAAAAGCGCTGCACTGTATGGCTGAGCGAGGGCAAACACGAACGCAGACAAACCGAGCAGGATGAATGTCGAGAACTCAAAAGGCAGTGCCGAGCGGGTAATGATCGAGAAAACCCACGGGCCTGAAATCCACAGTCCGACCAAAAGCACGCCGCCTAAAGCCCAGGTCATCTGAATCATGCGTCGAATCGCACCTTTCGCCATGTCAAATTTGCCATGTGTGTAAACCGCTGATAGCTCGAGGCGCAACGCCTGTTCTGCCGCTCGCGCCACGAGTACGACGATTCGACAAATCGTCCGCATATTGTGGAATGCGGCCCCGGCGAGGGGCGTCGCCAACAAGCTCAATGTCCACACTGCAAGGTTGTGGAGTGCCGCCTGACCGAGCGGAAAAGCAGAGAACTGCAAGCCTGCGCGCAGGACCGCCGTGCTCTCCTGGCTACTGGCACGAGCGCTTGGGTATTGTGATTTCAACGCTCGGATGCTGCGTCGAGTCAAAATTAGAACAAGGGCTTGCAGGACAACGCCGGTCGCAAGACAGATAGCCGGACCAGCAATAGGACTTAACGCCAGCATAGCGAGAATGAATACACTCCGGAACGCGGTTTGCCACAGCACTGCCACCGGAGCTTGCAGATCTGCCTTCAAGAAATTCAGCTCGGCTTGTTGCCACTGGAAAAGTGCGAACTGAACAACGAACAGCGTAGTAATCATCAGGACAGCGAGGTCGCTGAGCTGACGATCAACACTCAACACTGCGAGCAATGCGGAAAGAACGATAAACAGCACCGTCGCACCGCCTAAACACCAACGTTGGGCTTGAAGCAGCGCCGACACGACAACCGCCGCACGTTCGTAATCCGACTCGGCAACGCGCTGAATCATCTCGCTGGCCGCGGTATGAAAAACGCCCGCGGCACCGCGCGTCGTCAGTACCGGGATAAGCGATAGCAGCAACCAATCGCTGTAGGTCTGGACGCCCCAAAAGTGAATCCACAACAGAGCGCCGAGCAATTGAAACAAAACCTCTTGCCCGGTGCCCAGCAGTAGGGCTGAAAGCGTCTTGAACAGGCGTGCATACATGGATCGGGATCATAGACCCAAAAACTCAATAGTTTCGGCAGTTCATAGTTTTGTCACGCTGACGTTGCGCAATCGTCATACATCAGTCAGCGCTACGTATGCATTTGTGACGCATTCGTCATACACGAGTTACGCTGAGGTTATATCCGGAGACTAACGTTCGTATCGCAGTCCACTAGCGGAGCGATGACAAACGTGGCCGGAAGAACAAACGCAATTTCCCTGAGGCTCAGTGAGACGGATCGGACGAAGCTGAAGACCGTCGCAGATCGGTTGCAGGTCCGAGAAGCCGACGTGTTGAGGTACGCGATCGACATGACCTTGTCGCGACTTGGCACGTTGCAAGACACCGAGGCGCAAGGCGTCGATTTACTTCCGATTTTCGTCGAGTCGGGTGCCGAGCTCTTGCGATTCTTCTCGATCGATTCCCGGCAACTTGAGCAAATCATCAACGAGGGTGTCGTCGGCACGGAAAAACAGGTCGACGCCAAAGACATCGCCCTTTTAGTACGTACGTTTCGCGAGGAGGCGGCAGCGATCGTTCAGCTGCACGCACTGTTAGGTAGCTCCGGAGACCAAGAGGAAAGCCTGAGTGGCTTGCGTCAACGGTTTCGCGAGTTTCTGTATAGAAAATACTTGTACCAAGACAACGACCAACACGCAGTCGCTGGCTAGAGCGCGTCGACTTAACAAAAGGGAGAGGAGCATGAACAGAAGATTTTTGATGCTGTTGACCAGCGTAATGCTCGGCGTCATTGGCACCACAGCCGACGCGAGCACGGTGAAATGCAAGGGCGACAGTGACGACAGTGTTTGCGCGACTACTCAAACCGTCATCGGATCTGATTTCTCGGTGTTTTCGTTTCAGGTGGCCGAGGAAGGTTTTTTTGATTTAAACCTGCTCGACTATGCGTTTCCGTCGCAGCCACTCGATACGTTGTCTTTACTGCTCACGACAGGGTCCCGAACCCTTGGGGCACTCAACGGTGAGGGGGTTCTGACGTTTTTTGCAGCGCCGGGCCACTATTTTATTCAGGTATTCGCGGCCGCGGAGTCTGATAACGCGGTCGGTCTTTACGGCATCGACGTCGTTGTAAATCCGGTTCCTTTGCCCTCAGCAATGATCCTGCTCGCTAGCGGCTTCTTCGCCTTCTGGTGGTTCTCGCGCCGGCGCACTGAAACGTGTGAAGGGGCGATGAGCGCCCTTGCCTGAGCGTACTTGAACAAGCGAGTGGTATCAGGCCGATGATTAACTTGTATAGAGCAGTAGTTTGCGTGGCGGCTGCGGTGTGGATCACCGCAGCTCATCCCGTTCTGGCGGAGGGTGTGGATTACACACTGACCGCTGGCGACCGTCTTGCCGTGACAGTCTGGAAAGATCCTGACCTAAGCCGAGAGGTGCTTGTCGCGCCGGACGGCGCGATCAGTTTTCCGTTAGCCGGTGATCTATCCGCTTCCGGCAAAACCGTGAGTGAAATATCCGCCGAAATCACGACACGCTTGTCGGAATATATTGACGATCCGGTGGTGACTGTTGCGTTGCTCGAAGTGCGCGGCAGTCGCATTTATGTGATCGGTAAGGTCAATCGACCCGGAGTCTTTGTGTTGGACGGCGAGCTGGATGTCATGCAGGCACTGAGCCTCGCAGGCGGCATGACGGCGTACGCCGACGTAAACGGCATACGCATCATTCGACGCATCGACGGTGAGTCAAAGGCGCTGCGGTTCGCCTACAACGAGGTCGCGCGCGGGAAGAAGCTCGAACAGAATATTCTCCTCCAGAACGGTGACACGGTGGTGGTCAACTAGCATGCGCTTGCCCGCTACATTGCTCGCGCTTGGCTTAGCGTCATTTACCGGTTCACCAGCATTCGGAGGCTGGGCTTGGAACTCCGACGGCACCCTGGAGTTACGTAGTGGATACGATGGGAATCTACGGCTGAACGAAATTGATCTCATCGATACGCCGCTCTATCGCGCACGAACTTCGTGGGCGTTCGATGCAACCAATGCGAAAACAACATTCGGTTTGGTTGCTAACGCAACACAGGTCGAATACCCCGGCCTTGATGCCGATGTGGATACAGATTTCGGAGCCGTCGGCAACTGGCGCTACAGCGCCGAAACCTGGTTTGTGAATGCGTCGATCGGACGCCAGCGAGTCAACACGCTCGCGAACGCAATCGAGGACACCGGCCTTCCAGATAACACCGTGCAACGTGATGCTGATACCCGATCTCTTGGTGCAACGTGGCAACTAACGGAGCAGGCAGCCGTTGGGCTTCGAACGAGCCTTCAGGATTTTCGCTATCTGGACGACAGTAATTTTTCTGATTTCGAATTCGAGACTTATACCGGCGAATTCTCATGGCAGTCATCGCAACAGATGACCTGGATCTTTGCCGCTGACACCACAGAGTTCGATACGGATAACAACATCAGCCAGTCTAGTACTGTAGGTGCGTCCGTCGGTTTCCGACGTCAGCATTCGGAAACCCTTGAATCGTCAGTTTCAGTCGGCCGCAACTGGATCGATACCGAGTCACGAGTATTTTTCGGTCCGTTCTTTTTCATCGACGAATCGTCGAGCGCGGACTTCAGGTTAGACGCGGAGCTTAGGAAGCGTTGGTTAACCAATGACCTGACGTTTACCGCTGGCCAGCAGGTTCAACCGGCAGGCAACGGAATTTTGACCACGCGACGTTACTGGTCGGCGAGTTGGCGTCATCGCTTTTCGGAAAGACTATCGCTGCGGTTGGCAACACTCCATCGTGATTTTGATGAAGTCAACAGTACCGGTGTCCGCGAGAACGATCGTACCGCGGCTCGCTACAGCGCTGCTCTTGACTTTCTCTGGTCACCATCATGGTCGTGGCGCTTCGAGGCAAGCCATCGTACCCAGGCATTCGATCTGCGAGCCGACGAGGCGCGTGGTGACAGTGTTTACCTTTCTCTGACTTATCGATTCCACCAAGAGAACAGCTGATGCATGCGCACGTAATGACAGCGGATATGTCTGAACCGCAGGGGCGAACACTGCGTCAGAACTGGAGCGCGCTTAAGCGGCGCGGAAAACTGGCGCTCACCACGGCTCTGGCGTCTTTCGCTTTGATCGTTCTCGTGGTCATGCTTTGGCCCGCGAAGTATGAAAGCGCTGCGACGATCCTGATCGAGCAGCAGGAGATTCCGCAGGATCTTGTGCGCTCGACGATCACTTCCTATGCAGACCAGCGTATTCAGGTGTTGAGTCAGCAGGTAATGACGACATCAAACCTGCTGCGCATCATCAACGACTATGGTTTGTATGAAGACTTGGTGAGGAGTGAGCCTCGAGAGGTTGTTCTTGAGGAGATGCGCGAAGACACGCGGATGCGGATGATTTCTGCAGAAGTTGTGGATCCACGAAGCGGCCGACCGACCTCTGCAACAATCGCCTTTACCTTATCGTTTCTGGGTAGCACGCCTGATCAAGCATTGAAGGTAGCGAACGAGTTGACCAACTTGTTCCTGGAGAAGAATGTTGCGACTCGCACAGAGAGCACCAGCCAGACGCTCGCTTTTCTTAGCGGCGAGGCGGCGCGTGTGAATGAGCAAGTGCGGGAGCTCGAGGCCCAGCTGTCTTCCTTTAAGTCCCAAAACGTCGGACGGTTACCCGAGCAAAATCAACTCAATCTCTCGTTGCTGGATCGTACGGAACGCGATTTGCAGGAAGTAGATCGGCAGTTGAGAGCCGTAAACGAGCGCCGGATTTACCTCGACGCAGAAGTGGCGCGATTGTCTTCGGGTGGCACGCTGTTCACCGAAAATGGCGAACGAATTTACTCACCGGCAGATCGGCTGAAGTTTCTCAGGTCAGAACTAGCAACATTCGAATCGCTCTACTCTGATCGCCATCCGGATGTCGTTCGTACTCGACGAGAGATCGCTGGCCTGGAGGCTGGGTTGGCGCAGGGCGCTGCCGAGCAAAATGCTTCGCTCGATATCGTTGCGAGTCTGCGAGCGGAGCGTAACGCACTGGCGGGCACACTATCCGCTAATCACCCTGATGTCCGGGATCTCGATCGACGTATCGCAGAGATCGAGGCACGTGCAGACGACGGCGACTTCGAAAATACCGATCCGGGCTATCGGCAGATCAAGGCGCAACTTGCAGCTGCACTCGCAGAGATGCAAAGCCTCGAGGCCTCGCGCGCGCAGCTCCGTGCCAGGGTGGTGAACTATCAACAACGGCTTGAAGCAACTCCGGTGCTGGAGAAGGACTACTTCGCTCTGCAGCTGGAGCTCGATGACCAACGCAGCAAGTATCGCAACCTCAAGGCCCGCGAGATGGAGGCGCGACTTGCGCAGAACCTCGAAGCGGATCGGCGAGGGGAGCGTTTGACGGTAATCGAACCACCGCTTCCGGCCGAACAACCGGCCAGCCCTGACAGGCCGCTTTTGATCGGTCTGGGGGCGGTGTTGGCGCTCGGACTCGGTGCTTTTGCAATTGTGCTGGCAGAGGGTCTGGACGATACGGTTCGTGATCGTCAGACGCTCGAGCGCATCGCCGAGCTCCCCGTTCTTGGGATGATCCCGACGATCAGGACTTCTGCGGACAACAAACGTAACCAGCGACGATGGCTGGCTGCTTTAGCCGGAGCAGGCCTGCTTGGAATGCTCATGGTGTTTCTGATCCACGTGTTTTTCATGCCGATCGACGTACTGTTCTATTCAGTGATGCGTCGAATCGGAGCGCTCTAAAACCAATCGAAGAAGCGACGATGGAAAGAATCAAACAGGCACTGGAGCGAGCTGAAAAGGATCGCAAATACCAACCACAGACGGACCGTGTTGTAGAGGCGCTCCCACCGACGGGACGTGGCAGCGTTCCCGTCGAGTCTGGCGAAGACAGAGATATACAATTCGAGGTGACGCGAAGCATCCCGGTTGACGGAAAGACGCTAGAGCGCAATCGGATACGTCCGCCAGGCGCTGATGACGAGGTTGCGCGGGCCTATGATCTTTTGGCGTCACGTGTGGTGGATCGTGCCTCCGCTAATGGCTGGAACAGTATTGCCGTAGTCAGTCCGGTTGGTGGGGACGGCAAGAGCGTTACCGCCTTGAATCTCGCCATTCGGTTGGTGGCGTCACCAGCGCGTACCTGTCTGTTGGTAGATCTGGATTTCCGGCGTCCTAAAATCGCGGAGTACCTTGGAGTCTCACCTCAGTACGGGATCGAAGACGTACTTCGCGCCAAGGCCAGCGTCTCGGAGACACTCTTTTCTCCGGGAATTCCTCGCTTGTCTGTGTTGCCAGTGCGCCAGCCAGTCGACATCCCTGGCGGATTGATCGATAGCATGGCGGCATCGGAACTGGCTCAGGAAGCCAAGCAACGCTATGCCAACAGGATTGTCTTGTTTGATATGCCGCCCGTCCTCGGGTCTGGTGACACCGTACATTTTCTGAGAAATGTTGATGCCGTTCTGGTTATCGCAGCGTCCGGCAGGACTTCCGAGTCCGCAATTCAGGAAACACTAAGCACGCTTGCGGGCCATAACGTCGTTGGCTGCGTCTTGAACTGCGCAGAAGACACACTCACCGCCTACTGAGACGTCCGATGTATCTCGAACACTTCAATCTCGCATCGCGACCGTTCAATCTGCGGCCAGATCCAGCGTTCCTATTTCCGAGCGAACAGCACAAGCTGGCGCTCGCGGTTCTTGAGTACGGGCTCTTGGAACAGGATGGATATGTGGTCGTCACGGGCGAAGTCGGCTCAGGGAAGACTACGCTCGTACGACACTTGCTCGGTAAGCTGGAACCAGATTTTGAGGTCGGGCTCATCACCAATACGCACTCAAGCTTCGGTGATTTACTGCATTGGGTGACCGCTGCTTTCGGCCTGCGCCGTGAAGGTCGCACGGATGCGGAGCTTCACCAAACGTTTATCGACCACATTATCGGAGTCTATGCGCGGGGCCGAAAGACACTGCTGATTGTTGACGAGGCACAAAATCTCGATGCTGGAAGCCTCGAAGAAATTCGTGTGCTGTCGAATATCAATGCCGATGGCTCTCATGTCCTGCAGTTGCTTCTCGTCGGTCAGCCGGAGTTGCGCGAAAAGCTGGCGGATCCCAGAGTCACGCAAATTGCGCAACGGATTTCGACACACTTTCACCTCGATGCGCTCGCGCCGGCTGCAATCGGTGAGTACATAAACCATCGTCTCTGGGTTGCAGGCGCCTGTCGGCCACTGTTTTCCCAGCGCGCTGTTGACTTGATCGGTCGTGCAAGCGGCGGAGTACCCCGCTTGATTAACCAAATTGCTGAAACGGCGCTGGTCTATGCATTCGCAGCGGATGCGAATCGTGTGTACTTCAACACCGTCGAGGATGTCCTGAAGGACCGGAAAACCAGCAAGCTACTGCCGGTGCGTTCGAACCTCAACGAAGACTTGGCGGTTCCTTCATGAGCGCCGTACTGCCAGAGTCCACGCGCTTCATGATTCGCCCAAGTTTATGGGCCCTGATGGCGTTAGCGGTGGCACTTATCCTTGTTGGGTTCTGGGAGCCGATCGAACGATTGTTTAACAATTGGTTGACCCGTCCGGAATATAGCCACGGTCTGGTAATACCCGTGGCGTCGGGTTACCTCATTTGGCAACGAAGAGCCCTGCTACAGACGACGTCATTCACTGGTAGCTGGATGGGGTTTGGCGTGGCCCTGATCGGTGTCTGCTTGTGGATTGCGGGTGAGCTCAGCACGATCTTCGCGGTAACCCAATTTGCATTGATCGTTGTGATTGCTGGGACCACGCTGTCGCTCACTGGATTGAGAAGCTACCGGCACCTGGTGGTCCCGATTCTTCTGTTGTTGCTGGCGATTCCACTGCCGCGTTTCATCTACAACAATTTCTCTTCAGAGCTCCAGCTCTTGTCCTCGCAGCTTGGCGTTGGCCTGTTGCGGCTGGCGGGTATCTCTGTCTACCTGGAAGGCAACGTTATCGACCTTGGTCATTTTCAAATGCAAGTCGTGGAGGCCTGCGATGGCCTGCGTTACTTGTTCCCTATGATGACGCTAGGTCTGATCGTGGCGTATTTTTTCCGGGGCAGTTGGTGGCAAAAAACACTCGTATTCCTGTTCACGATTCCCGTGACGATCGTCATGAACAGTGTACGGATTGCGATGATTGGTTGGTTTGCAGAGCGCGGTAACACGGCACTGGCTGAGGGACTTCTCCACGACGTCCAAGGCTGGGCAATGTTTATGGTGTCGTCAGCATTACTGATGCTGCTCGTATACGGATTCTGGAAACTACGTCGCGACAAAGCACCGTGGGCCGATGCGTTTCAATTTGCCTCGGTCGCCGAGTCCTCAGCACAAAATATCGAACCGGTTAAGCGGAAGGTGCCTGTGGCGTTTATGGCGACCGTTGCGCTGCTCATCGCAACGGCGATAACGGCCCTTGCGTTGCCGCATCGCGTCGAGGCAACTCCACAGCGAGAGTTCTGTGTCTTGTTCCCGATGGACCTCGGGAGCTATGCAGGAACCCGACAAACTCTCGAATCTCAGTTCTATGACGCCTTGAAAGTTGACGACTACCTGCTAGCTAACTTCCAAGCATCGGACAACAAGGCGATCAACCTGTTCGTTGCCTATTACGGCTCACAACGCAAAGGTGAGTCGGTCCATTCGCCACGCTCCTGTCTACCAGGTGGTGGGTGGAAAATCGAATCGATTGGTCAGTACTCGCTTCCGGGATCCAATCAAACCCAGCAGGTCAATCGTGCGGTCATCAAAATGGGTAATCGACGTCAACTGGTGTACTACTGGTTCAAGCAGCGTGATCGTTGGCTGACCAGTGAGCTGGCGGTGAAGTGGTATATCTTCCGCGATGCCCTTGTGAGAAACCGTAGTGACGGCGCTCTGATTCGTCTGGTAACGCCCGTAGATGCAGGCGAGTCAATCGAGGGCGCAGACAATCGTTTGACTGACTTTGCGCGCGAAGTGAGCGCGGAGCTACCTCGGTTTATTCCCGACTAAGTGGCTGACGATGTCTTTTATATTTACTTTTCTCGCCGCAATGATCGTCAGCATGATGTTGCTGCCACCCCTGATCGTATTGGGTAGACGTTTTCAGTTTGTCGATCAACCGTCACCCCGCAAAGTGCACGCTACTCCAATCCCAAGAATAGGAGGGTTAGCGATCGCAGGCGCGCTGTTCGCGGCACTTCTGACCGTAGATTGGTCACCGCTGTCGGCGCGTTATATCGCAATGCTTCTTGCTGGAACCGTAGTGTTGGTTGTTGGTGCGATAGATGATCGTCACGAGCTGGGGTATCGCACCAAATTCATCGCGCAATTCATTGCTGCGATTATTGCCGTCTACGGTGGTGGGTTGGTGATCGAGGAAATCACGCTCTTCTCATCGGTGACCATCCCTGCGTGGATCGGCGCCCCACTAACGGTGTTCTGCATCGTTGCCATAGCAAATGCCGTCGCGTTATCCGACGGTCTGGATGGCCTCGCAGGCGGCATCGTTTTCATCTGTTGTGCGGCGCTTGCGGTTCTCGGCTATTCCGTTGGAAACGTCACGGCAGCCCTGGTGGCAGCGGGTCTGGCTGGAGCAATCTTCGGCTTCTTGCGCTTTAACACGCATCCCGCCGTGATATTCATGGGAGATAGCGGTAGCCAGTTCCTTGGCGTAATGAGCGCGCTGCTCGCGATCGACGTTACGCAGAGTGAGCCCGGCCGGATTGCAGCCGCGCTGCCATTGCTCTTACTCGCGGTCCCGGTCCTGGATACCGTGCAGGTCATGATTTCCCGAGTGATGCGTGGCAAGTCCGCGTTCAAGCCGGACAAATACCACATGCATCATCGCTTGTTGCGGATCGGACTGAAGCACCACGAGGCGGTGCTCGCGATCTATCTGGTTCAGTGTTTGTTTTTTCTCGCGGCTTTCTTTTTCCGCTTCGAGTCAGACCTGATTCTCGTCGCATTGCTGTTATTCGCGGGTGGGGCCTTCGTATTCACCGTGATTCTGCTAGGCAACGATAACCGTGGCGAAGTGTCTAAACGTCGCACGAAATCGTATCTCAGTGCGACGCGTCGGAATGCGCTGGGAAATCTGGTCGCGTCTTTGGTGATGTGCGCACTGCTTGCGTATGTCGTGCTTCTGTATGGCGCCAATTCCACGTTGTCCGTGAGTCCTGGTGATTCGCTACCGGGCATACAGACGCAGCAACTGGCACTGGTCCTGATCGCAGCGGTAATTGCAAGTTGCTTGTTAATGTCAAAGCCAAAGGCTGGCGTTTTCAATCAGACAGTTGGCTATGTGGTCGCGGCGATGCTCGCGTTTAGTGCCAGTGCAACCATTGATTTGTCATCCAGTTTCGCTATGCCCGAATTCTTTCTGCTCGCACTGATCGGACTTGCGAATGTCACGTGGCTCTTTGTCAGTGACCGGCGTGAATCGCAGATGACCACGCTGGATGTGTTGATTTTGTTCAGTGCGCTTGTAGTACCGAATCTCCCGATTCTCGCCGATGAGATTCAGTCTGTGGCCACGCTCATTCTTCGACTGGTTTGTTTGTTCTACGCGGTAGAGGTGACGGCAGCCGTATTCCGCTCCAGTTGGTTTTTCCGGGCCCTACTGCTTGCGTCTCTAGGATTACTCGCGATTAACAGACCTTTCACCGATCTTTCATTTTCACTTAGTAACTTCGCCACTCTATAAGTAGGGGATTCCGATGTCAGTCTGGACGATTTCCAATTTCACACGCTCGGCACTTGTAGGTTTTGTTGCAGTCAGCATCACGGCGTGCGGCGGCCCCGAGGCACGAAAAGCCGAAGCACTCGAAGCTGGTCAAGCATTTCTGGAGGCAGGCAACCTTGAGAAAGCGCGTATCGAGATGCGAAACGTGCTTCAGATCGATCCGAATGACAGCGAGGCCCGCTACCTGAACGGAGTAATCGCTGAAAGACTGGAGAATATGCGACAGGCGGCAGGCCATTTCCGCGCAACGCTTGATATCGATCCCGAGCACGTGCGGGCACGGGCGGCGCTGGGCCGCCTCTATGTGATGGCTGGCTTGCCCAACGATGCAATTGGGCTCGTAGAGACCGGGCTTGAGTCGGCACCAGATTCTGCGTCATTGCTTGCGGTGCGAGGTGCGGCTTACTCGCAGCTGGGACTGGACGAGCAAGCGCTTGGCGATGCGCGGTCGGCGGTGCGGTCGGATCCATCGCATGAGCCAGCAGTGGCCCTACTCGGTGGTGTACTCAGCAATCTGCAGGATTTTGACGAAGCGGCTGGTGTGCTCAACGCGGGAATCGAGCTTAATCCGCAGTCGCGTGATCTTCGAATTGCAAGGGCGTTGCTGGCCGAGCGGATGGATGATCCGGGTGCGGCTGTTGCTCAATATGATGCCTTGATCTACCAGTATCCTGAAGACCCGCTGCTGCGTTACCAAGCCGCGGCGTTCTACCAACGCAGTGAGAATATTCCAGAGGCGGAGGCCGCATTACGAAAAGCTGTTGACCTCGTTGATGAGTCCGATGCGATAGAGCGTCTCGTTGGTTTTATCGAGCGGGTGCGGGGTGTGGAGAGTGCTGAGCGTGAGCTTCGTACACGGTCGGAGACTTCGACAGCAGCCCAATTGTTGCTTGGAGACTTCTATCGGCGACAAGACCGTGACGAACAAGCGGTCGCAACCTATGAGGCATTAATTCGTGATGCCGCGAGTGCGCCGGAAGCCGACACGGCGGCAGCGCGTCTCGCGGCGATATTCATTGAGGCGGGCGAGCGTGACAAAGGTGCCGCGCTTGTAGAGTCTGTGCTGTCCGAAAATCCGAGGAGCGCAGACGCTTTGCTCGTTCGAGCGACGTTATCGACAGCGGAGAACCGCCCTGATGACGCGATTGCCGACTTCCGACTTCTTATCCGCGACGACCCCGAGGTGATCGCCTACCACCTGGGCATAGCGCAGGCTTATCTGGTCAAGGGTCAGGCGACGCTTGCCGAGCAAGCGATGCGCGACGCAGTCAAGGCCGAGCCGAACAACCTAAAGGCAAGGGTTGACCTCTCACAGTTTCTAGCACGAAACGGAAAGCCTGACGCGGCCGATGACCTGATCCGTTCGGTAATCGTCAGAGCGCCTGACAGTGTGATTGCTCGCGATACAGCTGTTCGGATCGCGATAACCCGAGGAGACTGGGCCGAAGCATTGGAACGCGCCCGGGCCATTGTTGAGATCGAGCCAGACAATTATGTCGGACACCATCTCGTCGGGCTCTCGCTGGAGGGATTAAACCGGGAACCGGAGGCCCTCGAGTCCTACGAGCGTGCACTTGCGATACGGGCGGACGCTGCTGACGCACTCGCTGCATGGGCACGAGTCTTGGTCCGAAATGGCGATGCAGATCGCGTTCTTACGCACATTGAGGCGATCCCAGAGACGTCGCCGTCGATTGCTGCCATCCGGAATTTGCAAGGCGAGATATTTCTGTCACAGGGTGATGTCGAGCGATCGCGCGAGGCTGTGGAGGTCGCGATTGCCAGCAATCCCGGTTGGTGGGTGCCATATCAGACCTTGGCAAGATCCATTCCCGATGAGGATTCCGGGTTGAAAGCCAAAACGCTGCAGCGTGGGTTCGATGCCGCAGGAGCACCGCCGCAACTGGGTATCGAACTCGCAAGTCTCTATGAGAAACAGGGCAATGCCGATGCGGCGATTGAAGTCTACGAGTCCATGATTGCCGGTAACTCGTTTTCAGATGTGCTCGCCAACAATCTTGCGATGTTGCTGGCGACTTACCGGACAGACGATGCCAGTTTGCAGCGAGCGCGCAACATTACCCGACAATTTGGCGCGACCAATAATCCCGCGTTCCTGAATACGTTTGGTTGGACTCGGCTAAAAAGCGGTGAGCTCGATAAAGCACTGCCTGCATTACAGCAAGCCGTAAACCTGCAGCCTAACTCCGCACTCTTGCAATACCACCTTGGGGTTGCACTGCAGGAGAAGGGCGAGATCGAAGCAGCTCAAGAGCATCTGACACGCGCCCTTGAAATCGGCGATCAATTTCCAGGTGCCGATGACGCGCGTGCGCGGCTTTCGTCGACCTGATCCGAGGTACTTATCATGATGAGTCGAATAGCCGCATTCCTGGGTGCCGTTTTGGTACTCACTCTTTTAACGCCGACCGTACAAGCATCCTTGCCGTTGTCGTCGACAGAATTCGTCAATTTGCCAAGTGCACAAGCGCCATTCGTCGAGACGGTTGCGATTTCGGATGCCGGTGAGTACGTGGTGACGATTACCGACTTCGGCGTTGATGGAACGCCGATCGCTCCCGCAGCGGCGGTGAGACTGTTCGCACTCAGCGAAGACGGACAGACGGTCCTGGACGTCAGCGATGTTGGTGTGACGACCGGCACGCTCGAAGTTGGCAATCTCACGATCGCATTGTTGGTCGACGTCGACGGTGCGGCGGAGGGTGCGAGTATCGGAATCACCCTGCACGCAAGCGGCGCAACACAAGATGTGTTTAGCACCGTACAAGCGATCAGCAACGCACCCGTGCTGAACAATCCCTCCAGCAGCACGGAGCGCTTTAGCGTACCGAACGATGGAACCTATCGTATCCAGCTGGGAGATTTACGTTTTCCTAATCCAGTGCACGATTTACAGGGGCTCGTGCTGAATGGTCCAGGAGGCGCTGTTATCGGGGTGGTTGCGCCTGACGCGCCACTCGATGTGGTCTTGAGTGCAGGCGATTCGCCTGAGGTTACCGTCATCGCCACGCGATCGAGCGATGCGGACCGCAGTAGCTACGATCTACGTGTCGTCTCAGTCGACAGCGATATCGTTTTTCAGTCGGTGACGCAGGTTGGAGATTTTTCAGAGGTTGTGTCGTTGCCGGTAGCAGGCCTAATGCCAGGCGAACAGGCCGAAGCGCGGCTGATTGATTTTGGTTTCCCAGCGTCGCTTGAGCAACTTCGAGGCCTGCTCACAGCTGGCACAGACTCGGTGGATATCGCCGCGGGCGCTGTGAGTCGCTTCACCCCGACAACGGAAGATGCAACCGTACAGGTGTCTGCCGCCCCAGGTACGATCGGAGCGGCGGGTGTCAGGATCGAGGATGCGAACAGCGTAATTGTCGACTCTATTGTGACGCTGGAGCCGCAGCCTGAGCTGAATGAAGCGGCGGTGATTGATCGCGTTTTCGATGTGCCCGTTGCTGGTGAGATAACGGTTGAAGTCCGGGATTTCGCGATACCGCAAGTATTCGACAACATCGTCGCCGCGGTCATTCGAGACGGTGCGATTGTCGCTGAGTTGCGAGATGCCGGGCTCGTGTCCTTCACCGCGACACCGGGCACGTACCAGCTCTCGGTGGTTGGACAGTTCACGGCGCTCGGCGGAGCAGGCACCCTTGGTGTCTCGGTTACCGATGCAGGCGGAAACAGTGTTTTGAGCACCGAGGCCAGTGCAGGCGGCCTGCTGGACACCACGGAACTCGTGATTGATGTTGCACAACGTCTGCGAATATCAGCGCGTGATCTACAGCTTCCTGCGGCGCTGGACGATCTGACCCTGACCTTGACTCAGGGGGCCGATATTCTGGGGTCGATTCTCGGTGGCGGAGAGTTCGATATCACACTGAGCCCAGGGGTCTATCGCATTTCAGTGGTCGCAAGTCCCGACGCGACGGTTGGCTTGGGCGCGTATCGTTTGGATGCCGCGGCGCTCGCAGATCCGCCGGAGCTTACGCTCGAGGCCAATAACACCAGCGTACCCAACGGCGGCAGCGTGACTCTCGAGTGGAGCACACAGCGAGCAACATCGTGCACAGCATCGGGCGCGTGGAGCGGGAGCCGGGCAACCGCTGGGACGGAGACAATTAGTGGTTTGCAATCGACCAGCGAATTTCGCTTGGACTGCACCGGCGAGGGCGGTGTTGTGAGCGACGCTATTCAGATCAGTATACGTGCGACTTCGTCAGTGTCAGGCGGCGGGTTGGTCGGACCATTGTCATCGATTTTTCTGGCGATCCTCGCGCTGATCGCGTACCGGACTCGCACTCAGGTCTCGACGTAGCTTGCGCGACTGGTCGTGGGCAAGGCTCTCGTATGGCGTTATGTCATATGAATAATTCGTTAATTTCGGGATTTGCAATGAACCGGTTCAAGGATTTACCACCAATTCGCGATATTGATTTGTCATAACGAAAAAAACTGTCCGGTTTCGCTTGCAACAGGCGCTGCGTTTTTTAACACTCGGCCACGGACCAAATACGGTCCTGCGTTCCCCCGGGGGGGTGGCGCGCATCAGGTCGGTGCAGGTCGTGCCGGCATGACTTTATAAAACAGAGGGAGATGGGAATGTTAAAGGCCTTTGGCGTCGCAGTACTCAGTCTGCTGGCGGCCACGGCGGGGGCAATTGATGCTGTACCAGTCGTGCAAGAACAGCCGCAGATGGAGCTTACCGACGTATCCGGGGAGGGCGAGCTTCGCGGCGCCACCCGGGTCTACGTTATCCAACTGAAAGACAGACCAGGTCTCAGCTACACCGGTGGTGTTGACGGCTTTGCGCCGACTGCACCCGGTGCAGGCGAGACTTACGATGCAAACGCGGCGCACGTGCAGGCTTACACGAGCCATCTCGTCGCGACCCACGACAGCATGTTGTCGGACATGGGCGCACCTAGCGCGAAAATCTACAGCTACTGCCACACGCTCAACGGTTTCGCTGCAAACCTGACGCCGGCACAGGCTGAAGCGATGCGTCGCGATCCGAGCGTACAAAGCGTATTCGAAGATTTCAGTGTCGATGTTGAAACCAACGATACGCCGACCTTCCTCGGGCTGAACGATCGCCCGGGCGGTTTGAACGCTCAGCTCAAGCTGAAGGGCGAAGACGTCATCATCGGTGTCCTCGATACCGGCGCGATTCAGGAGCATCCAAGTTTCGCTGATACCCGCGGCGGCACCTTGCCGGCGATGTGTGAGAAAGACGACCTCAACGATCGTCGTCAGGCGATTTGCGATCGCTTCATCGAGCGCGCAAACGAAGTGGTCTACGATGCACCGCCAGAAGGCTGGAACGGCATTTGCCAACCAGGTGAAGGTTGGAGCGAAGAGGACTGCAACAACAAACTGATCGGCGCCCGCTGGTATGTCGATGGTTTCATCGCAGGCCGCGGCAGCGTCGTTGAAGGCGAGTTCCTTTCGCCGCGTGACTCTTCCGGTCACGGCAGCCACACCGCAAGTACTGCGGGCGGTAACGTCGTTACGGCCGAGCTTGGTGGCACACCGGTTGCTGACATCCAGGGCATGGCCCCTCGTGCACGCATCGCTGTTTACAAAGTGTGCTGGTTGTCTCCGGGCGCGACGAACTTCAGCTGCTTCTTCTCTGACAGTGCTGCTGCAACAGACGCAGCGGTAGCTGACGGTGTCGACGTACTCAACTTCTCGGTCGGAACAGCAGCAAGCTTCACCGACCAGCAGGATCTCGCATTCCTCGACGCGACAGCGGCGGGCGTCTTTGTTGCACGCTCAGCGGGCAACTCGGGTCCGGGTTTCGCGACGACGAACGCAGGTGAGCCTTGGGTCACAACGGTCGGTGCTTCGACCACCGACGGCGTCATCTTCGCTCAGGGCGTACGGATCAACGAGCCAAGCGACTTGGCAGGCAATATTGCTGCGACGCAGGGTGTTATCACCCAGCCGCTGAGCACCATCGATGATCTGACAGGCGAGCTTGCTGCAGCTGATCCGATTCTCGCGTGTGGCGAGGGTCTGGCCAGCGATTTGACCGGCAAGATTGCGCTGATTTCACGTGGTGAGTGTGGCTTCGTCGAAAAAGTCGAGAACGCAGTCAACGCGGGCGCAATCGGTATCCTGATGTACACCGATGACCGCCCGGTTACCGCCATGGGCGGCACACCGACGGAGATCACGCAGAGCGTTCCTGGTGTCATGATCGAAAATGAGCCTGGCGTTGCTTTGCTCGAGGCGATCTCTGCCTCGACGGTAGCGTCAGCAACGCTGAGCGATGGCATCTTCATCGAGAACGAGCGTACCGGTAACATCATGGCGGGCTTCTCGTCACGTGGTCCGTACCTCGTAGAGCCGAACTGGATCAAGCCTGACATCACCGCTCCGGGTGTGCAGATTCTGGCGGCTTACACGCCGGAACTGGCGACCGGTGGTGGTCAGCTTTATGACTACCTGTCCGGTACGTCAATGTCGGGTCCGCACATCGCGGGTCTTGGTGCACTCGTCAAAGAGGCGCGTCCGGAGTTCTCACCGGCGCAGATCAAATCTGCCTTGATGACCTCTGCGCGTCAGGACGTTGTTAAAGAAAACGGTGAAACGCCGGCTGATCCGTTTGACTTCGGTGCAGGTCACGTCGATCCGAACAAAGCGGTATCGCCTGGCCTGACCTACGACGCCGACGTGCTCGACTACATCGTTGCAAGTTGCGGCACGGTCAGCCCGTTGGTGGACCCTGCGACCTGTGCGTTCATCGAGAGCGATCCTGAGTCGTTTGGTTCGACCGACCCTGCTGACTTGAACCTGCCTTCTATCGGTATGGATTCGATTCCTGGAGTCAAGACGGTCACACGTACCGTGACGGCCGCTGGCAAGTACCGTCGTCCAGGTGTTGAGAGCAAGAACCGTGCTCGCTACGAAGCGGTAATCGATGCGCCGCCGGGCTTCAACGTTGAAGTCGTACCTTCGCAGTTCAGCCTGCGTCCGGGTGAGACCGCCACGTATGAAGTGACGGTCACAAGCGATGGTGCTGCCCCGAACGAGTGGTCGTTTGGTGCGCTGACCTGGGAAACCCCTCAGGGCAAAGGCGTCCGTAGCCCGATCGCGGTCAACACGGTTGCGTTCATCACTGAAGACGAAATCGATGCTTCCGGTTCAAGCGGCACCGCGCAGTTTGATCTCGGCTTCGGTTACACCGGTGAGTACACGGCTCAAGTCCATGGCCTGAACGCTGCGGGCGTCTTCGTGACACCGCCGATCGTTGATGACCCGGATAACAACTTCGGCTTCTCGCTAAGCGATCCGAGCAACTTCGCGTTGATCATCGACGATGTAACCGCAGGCACGGCATTCCGTCGCTGGTCAGTTGATGGCCAGTTCCAGGGCGCCGGTGATGACTTTGATCTGTACCTGTACTACTGCCCAGGCGGTTCGTGCACGCAGATCGCATCCAGCACCAACGCGGGCTCAACGGAGTCTGTGGATGTGTTGTTGCCGATTCCGTTCGACGCCAATGTCTTCAACCCGTACCTCTTGTTCATCCACGCGTTCGATACGACGGGTGGTGAGCCGGCGGCTGCCTTCTTCTTCGACCAGAGCTTCGGCATCGTCGACGACGCAGGCAACCTGACGGTTGATGCACCGAGCGAAGCGGTTGCTGGTCAGACCGTTCCGGTCACGATCGAGTGGGAAGGTCTGGGCGTTGGTCCAGGATCGAAATTCCTGGGCGCGATCAGCCATAGCGATGCCAACGGCATCCAGAACTTGACGATTATCGATATCCAAAACGATAACGCCGAGTAAGTGATGAAACGGTGGCCGATTCTTCGGGATCGGCCATCGATATCACACAAACAAAAAGGCCGTGCTTTCGAGCACGGCCTTTTTTTGTTGGCGACTTAAGGCCGACGGTTCAGTCGGTTTCAATGGCAGGGCAGGCGATGACGCGATTGAGGTCGGTGTTGTAGGTGAATCGCTGCTCATCGTGACGTAGCGTCAAAATATAACCGTCAATGTTGGCCTGAATATCAGTCGGCCCCGGACAACCGATACCGGTTGTTGGCCAAGTCATACGTTTCGCGCTTTCGACCCGAATCGATTGCAGCTCAACGCCCAACATTTCGGCCAAGGACTTGCGCGCAACCAGAGCTTGTTTCGCCCAAACGAACTCGCCTGATCCGGTGACGTCAGCGACGCGCTTGGTACGCTGACAAATAAACGCACGACCGGAAGCTTCGTGCGCGACGTGAATGTCGTCGCCGACCCGCAATGTCACCTTGTGGCCCGGCGTCACGACTTGCCCATACGCTTCGCCGGGTTGCGGGCAACCAATACTGGAGTCTCGCCATTGAATGGTACGAACCGTGTCGACAGTGATTGCGTCGGCGTCGATAGCGAGATACTCGGCGAGTGCATTGATGCCGAGCTTTGCCGCTGCTTTGTCTTCTTCGCTCAATGGCCGGATCTTGCCGGTTTCGGTCATCGAGCGAGCGCCACTGAAGTCAGGCCCTGCTGCAGCGCTCCCGGCGCATGCGAGTGCACCCGCGACGGCTGCGGCAAGTATCGATGGCGTAGCGCCAAAACTATGAGGTCGTTTCATGTTCTCTCACTCTTGTGCTGTCCGAGCCTTTGATCGCCTCTGAGCATATTGGTTCGGTCCCTATTCTACTTATCACCACGAATTGTGGTTTCCTTCTCTGCGATTCGCTCATCGAGACGGGCAAGCCATTGCTCCAGGCGTTCGATCCTGGTCGTATTTGGCTCGTCGGCATCCTTGGCTTTCGCGAGTTGGGCGGATAACTCCTCTCGACGTGCCCTGAGTTTATCCAGATCCTCTGCTTTCAGCGCCTTGTCGAAGACTAATTCGTCGGAATTGACTTCGCTGCTTGCAACCGGTTCGACGGCCGGGGGCACGAATCCGTGTCTACTTGAAAACTCACGGGTATTCACAAGTAACGGAGAAGCGATTTCCACACCCGCTTCGTGAAGCACGTCGATCGTCGCCGCGCGTAGTGCGCGCCGCTGACTCAACAACGACTTAACGTCTGTGAGCAGCCCCGCGATGGCGTAGGTGATCGAGAAGTCGCCAAGCGCACGGATCTGCACAAAGGGACTCTCGAGATCGCAGCGACTTGCGGCTTCGAGTAAAAGTTTCTCAATCTCGTGTCTGGAGACGTCGTAGCCGAGTGAAAGCTCCACCGAAAGGATAGAGCCGCTTGTGCGCATCACGCGAACCGGGTTGGCGGCCACATACGTATTCGGGATGGTGGTCAGGTCGCGCTCTTCGGTCTGAATTTCAAGGTGCAACAAGTCCATCTCCGATACGCGACCGAAGTACTCGCCAACTCGGATGTAGTCGCCCATACGAAAGCTGCCGACCGATCGCAACATGATGCCTGCCATGATATTGCCGACCAGATTGGTGGAGGAGAGCGCGATCGTGGCACTCAATACGATACCGAAAAGACTGAGGAGCGCGCCTCGCGTCTCATTCGGTACGGGGAGGATCAAGATGATCGTCAGCAGCGCGATCAGCACCGTGGCCACGAGAATCGACTGCCGGCGAAATTGCTGATCCGGTCGATCGGCGTAGCTCTTTGCGATGCGGCGGTTGATGAAAAAAACGACTGCGCAGACAAGCGCGACTTCCCCAAGCGAAAGCGCGACTAATGGGAGTACCTCGAACAGATCCACGTGAGCTCCGGTCTCATTGATGAGACCGGATCATATCGCGCCAAGGCCGCTAACGGTTAGAACGACTCCCAAACCTCATCGTCCACCGGCTCCGCATCTCGATTCAATGGGCTTCGAATAGCCGACTCGGAGTCTTCGGCCGGTGGTGTCCATGGTCGCTCTGCCGATCGGCGCTCGACGAAGGGCTTTTTCGCGGTGGACTCGACGTGTGCCGGAGCTGATGATGCTGGCGTCGCGACGGCGGGTGCGCGGACGTCGCCACGACTTGTTGAGACGGTGAATTTGCGCACCAATTCGCTCAGGTTAGCCGCCTCCTGGTTGAGGCTCTGGCTTGCGGCTGCCACCTCTTCCACAAGCGCTGCGTTTTGCTGCGTGAGGTCATCCATCTGTCCGATGGCGGTGTTGACCTGCGAGATGCCTTCCGACTGCTCGGAGCTTGCCGCTGCAATGCTGCCGACGATCTGTGTGACTTTCTGCACACGCTCGACAATATCGCGGAGCGTATCGCCGGACTGGTTCACAAGACGTGATCCTTCCTCCACCTTGCGCGATGAATCCTCGATCAAATCCTTGATCTCTTTTGCAGCCGTCGCACTGCGACCGGCAAGGTTGCGCACCTCGCTCGCTACCACGGCAAATCCTCGGCCCTGGTCGCCAGCGCGAGCCGCTTCGACCGAAGCATTCAGCGCGAGCAGATTAGTCTGGAACGCGATTTCATCGATGACGCCGATAATGTCCGAGATCTTCTTGCTCGCTGCATTGATCTCGCCCATTGCGTTGGTCGCGCGCTGCGCAACCTCGCCGCCGGTCTCCGCCTGCTCGCGGGTCTCGATGGCCAACTGGTTCGCTTCAGAGGCGTTGGTGGCATTTTGCTGAACCGTCGTCGTCATTTCAGTCATGCTGGTAGCCGTGCGCTCCAGACTGGAGGCCTGTTGCTCAGTGCGTTGACTAAGATCCGCATTGCCGCTCGAGATCTCCGCGGCGCCGGTGCCGACGGTGTCTGCAACACGGTAGATTGCGCCGATGGTCTGGTTCAGTTCGATCAGCGTGTCGTTCACCGCTGCCTTCAGATCGCCGAGGCTACCGCTGTACTCGCCGTTGATTCGTACGGTCAGATCACCGTCACTAACCTGCTGCATGACAGACTTGGTCTCTCCGAGCAGGCGGTTGATGGAATCCTGCAGTAGACGCTGCTCGGTAATGTTCGATGCGATTTTTACAATCTTTGTGACCGCACCTTCGTTGTCGAAGACCGGTGCGTAGGCGGCCTGCAGCCAAAGGTCACTGCCGTCCTTGTGCACTCTATGGAATTCACCGACAACAGCTTCGCCGGAACGCACTGTATCCCACAGCGCCAGATAGTCGGCGCTCTCGCCGTACTCCTTTTCGACAAACATCTTGTGGTCTTTTCCGATGACCTCATCGCGGGTGTAGCCTACCGTGGCCAGAAAATTCTGGTTCGCGTACAGAATGGTTCTGTCCAGTGCAAACTCGATGCGCGCTTGTGACCGGTCGACTGCCTCGACCTGACTACGGAAATCGGCGTCACGTTTCTGCTGAGCTTTCTCTGCGGTGACATCTTTCCATTCGAGGGTGCTACCTGTGTGCTCACCATGCTCATTGAACGCAGGGGTCACGCGCAGATTGAGTGAGACGTTGTCGATCTGGATATCTGTCGAGAACGGCTTACCCATCGGTTGTGCGAGCATTCTTCGCTGATGGCTGGGGTCTGTATGGAATCGATCGATATTGCTCCCGATCATGTCCTCGGGATCGAAGCCTGGCCACCGTTTGGCGAACGCTTCTTTATGGTTGCGCAGTAGCTCCGTGGAAGCGCTATTCATGTAAACAATATTGAAATCACGGTCGACCATCATGAAAGCCGTGTCCGATTCATCGACGATTCTCGCCAGCGTGTGCGCTTTGGAATCCGCGGCGCCATTATCGGCCTTCTTGAAGAACTTACTAAACATGACTTGCAACTCCATCCGTGTAGTTGGCGCTCACGCCAACTTTCGCTGTTGTTGAGCTAGCGTCGAGCCACTGCAAAACTGAACACTCAACCCACCACGGAATATCCGAATGGTTGACCCAAAATCTCGAATCGAAGTTAGGCTGAATTCACCGCGGACATATCTGGGAATCGGGTGCCGATTTCTGCGGCGATGTCTTCGAGACTGCGTACCGTGTGGATTGCATTTTCTTCGAGCGCAGCGCGTGGCATGCCATAGACGATGCACGATGCCTCGTCCTGACCGATCGTGTAAGCACCCGCATCTCTCATGCGCTTGAGGCCAGCGGCACCGTCCCGGCCCATCCCCGTCAGAATGACACCGATCGCTTTTTTGCCCGCAACCTCGGCAACCGAATTGAACATGAAGTCCACCGACGGTTTGTGAAACAAGACCCTTGGTCCGTCGTCCAGTCGACACCGATAGCCAGGTCCGTCACGTTCGATCTTGAGATGCTGATCGCCTGGCGCAATGTATGCGTGTCCGTCGCGAACCAGCAATCCGTCTTCAGCCTCGACCACGTGCAATGCGGTCTGATCATCCATCCTTTTTGCGAAGGAGCCGCTAAAGCCAATTGGGATATGTTGTGTGATGACCACGCCCGGGGACCCTGGCTTGATGCCGCCAAGGACCTCTCGGATTGCCTCTGTTCCTCCGGTAGAGGCGCCAATGGCGATAAGGTGTGTTGATGGTCCACCGCTAATCTTTTGCTCTGGTGAATAATTGTTCTTCTCGGATATCGCGGCAGGACTCGGTGCTCTGGGAATATGCCGCCGTGAGCTGCGGATGTCTCCCGCGGATGCGGCCGCTTTGCGCACTTCCCATACGAGCTCACCAATCTTGTCCTCAAGCGACTTTGCAACATCGACCGTGGGTTTCGGCACGAAACCGGTTGCCCCAAGGGCAAGCGCTTTCATCGTGACCTCCGAACCTTTCTCAGTCAGCGTTGAAACCATCACCACGGGCATCGGCCTTAGGCGCATGAGGTTTTCGAGAAACGTAATTCCATCCATGCGCGGCATTTCAACATCCAGGGTGATGACATCTGGGTCGAGCGCCTTGATTTTTTCCCGAGCGTCGAAAGGGTCTTTGGCGACGCCAACAACATTGATGTCACTAATCTCACCAAGCAGTTCTCCCAAGAGCTTGCGCATGAGTGCGGAATCATCAACCACAAGCACCTTGATCGGATTGGTTGATGAGAACTGACCTGTGCCGGGGTTCACCAGTGTTGCATTCGTAGCCATATAAATTATCCCCGAGTTCCATTCATATACTTGCGGTCGTTCGCCACCACCGTTGCAGTCTGTAATCGCCTCAGGCGGCGAACCCATACCTTGCCGGTGGCTGGTTCGAATACCACCTTCCGCGGCCAGTCGCCTCCGAGGTCCTCTGCCAGCACGTTTAGTTTGTGCTCACGTGCGTATTGACGGACACAGGCAACGTTCTCATCACCGATCTGGTTCGTATCAAAGTCCATTACTGCCGCCCCGCCGAACAGTTTGACTTCGAGTGCTTCACGCGTGCCTTTCCAGCGGACGATCGTATCGATGAGCGATCGCATGGCGTTCGGCCCATACTTCAACGAACGCTCGCCAGCACCGCCGGTATTGGCCGATACGCCTTTGCCCGGGAGCATGAAGTGATTCATGCCGCCGACACCGGTGAGGGGGTCACGAATGCAGGCGGCGACGCAAGATCCGAGTACGGTTGAGATGAGCTCATCGTTCTGTGTCACGTAGTACTCGCCTGGCAGGACTTTCGCGGATAACTTACCGCGCTCGTTATCTTGGAATCGCTGCACGTGCTCAAAGCCGGGCAATACGAGAGTCGTGTCCTGTTGTGCAAGAATGGCCACGGTCTAGGACACCTTGCGATAAATCGTTCGCCCAAGCAGTTCGAACTCGGTGGTGTTCCTCACGAGGCTCTCCGAATGCCCAACGATGAGGTGCCCTCCCGAAACCAGGTGTTGCGCGAAGCGTTCGACCAGTCGTTCCTGCGTCGGTTTATCAAAATAGATCATGACGTTGCGACAGAAGATGACCTCAAACTGGCCAGTGAACGGCCATTCATGCATGAGGTTGAGTCGTTGGAATGTCAGTAAATTCTGGAGCGCAGGTTTGACGCGAACCTTGTCAGCCATCGCGCCAGTGCCACGTTGGAACCAACGTCGTACCTGAGCTTCGGGCATGCCTTCAACACGTTCAGACGCGTACACGCCACGTTTTGCGGTTTCTACCACTTGTGAGTCGATATCGGTGCACAACACTTTGGCATCCCACGACTCGATGTCGCCGATAACCTCTCTCAGCGTCATGGCGATTGAGTAGGGTTCCTCGCCAGTTGAACAACCGGCGGACCAAATACGCAATCGCTTACCCGATTCATGTCGACGTCGAACGAACTCAGGCAAAAGTTGTTCGCGAAGAAACTCGAAGTGGTGGTTTTCTCTGAAGAACGCAGTCAGATTGGTGGTCACTGCATTGGTGAACAGCTCAACCTCGGTGGGATCACCGAGTTTGAGTAGCGCCGCGTAGTCCTCGAAGTCCGCCAGCTTCAATGCGCTCATCCGACTCGCAATGCGACGCTCGACAAGCTGGCGCTTGGCGGCGGTCATCGCGATGCCAGTGAGTTGGTAGATCAACTGAAGCACATAGCTGAATTGCTGCTCCGAAAGCTGGCCGCCATGCGCCTCCGGCTTTTCCGCTGTTAGAACACTGGACACAAATCGTCCTCTTCGTCGACTTCCGGCGCCTGTGGGGCGGCCTCGCCGAGAGGCATGATTTTGTCGATACCGAGTGTTGCTGCCTGCTGATGAACGCTTTCGGTTGCGTTGACGAATGACACACCTTCGCGCGACTTGAAGAACGCGACAATCAACTGCCACCCGGCAGCATCGATAAACCGAGCATCGCTCGCTTCGATAACCACTTCGGATGCGCCAGAAGCTGCGCTAAGTTCTTCTTTTAATGCTTTGACACCGTCAAGCACCACCTCTTCCTGGAGGTGTACCGTTTGACCTTCCGGCGCGCTTTCCTGCTTTGCCATGTTTGAGTTCCTTGCTCTGTCTCAGAAGTCCTGCCAAACCTGATCGTCGGTACCGTTTGCTTTGGGTGCTGGCGCTGATGCCGCTGACTCTTTTTTGTCTGACCACGGTCGGGACGCGGAACGCCGCTCATGGCCACCGGGTGCCGAAACGGGCGCGCTGATCGCGTTGTCGCCGACATCAAACTGGTTCATCAGCTCTGACATGCTCTGGGCTTGCTCACTGAGTGATTCACTGGCTACCGCGGCCTCTTCGACCAACGCAGCATTTTGCTGGGTGAGTTCGTCCATCTGTGTGATGGCTGAGTTGACCTGCTCGATACCCTGAGCTTGCTCGGCGCTAGCGGCAGCGATTTCCCCGACGATATCGGTAACGCGCTTCACGCCTGCAACAATTTCGGAAAGGGTTTCGCCCGACTCGTTGACGAGGCGTGAACCTTCTTCCACTTTGGTCCCTGAGTCTTGAATCAGGTCTTTAATCTCACGCGCAGCAGTGGCACTTCTTCCTGCGAGATTTCTTACTTCACTCGCAACCACGGCAAACCCGCGACCTTGTTCGCCTGCGCGCGCCGCTTCAACGGATGCATTCAGGGCAAGCAGATTGGTCTGGAACGCGATTTCGTCAATCACACCGATGATGTCCGCAATTTTCGTGCTGGACGCGTTGATCTCCTCCATCGCCTGAATCGCATCGCGAACCACTGCTCCACCACGTTCCGCCTGGTCACGGGCATCGATGGCAAGCTGATTGGCTGTCGTTGCGTTCTCTGCGTTTTGCTTCACGGTCGAGGTCATCTGCTCCATGCTCGACGCGGTTTCTTCGAGGCTTGCAGCCTGCTGCCCTGTGCGACGGCTGAGGTCGGTATTGCCTTGTGAAATCTCGGATGAGCCGGTATCGACCGATTCGGCAACGCGGTTGATCTCTCCCACAATGCTCGACAGGTTGTTGAGGCTTTCGTTTACCGAAGCGGCGAGGTCTGCGTAGCGCCCCGTGAGCCCGCTCTCCATGCGTTGAGTCAAGTCGCCGTTTGCCATGGCGGTCATGACCTGAACGGCTTCTTTAATTACGCGTTCACCAATCGTCTCGAGACTAGTGTTGAGCGCACGTTGGAGATCCGCGAACTCACCGGTGTATTCGCCGACCATGCGCTGGTCGAGATTACCTTCCGAAACCATACGCATAACGGAAGAAACTTCATGCATAGCGGCCGAGGTCATTTCGCGACGAGATTTCTCGGCAGTGATGTCGATCGCAAACTTCACCACTTTTACAATTTCGCCTGCTTCGTTTCGGACCGGGTTGTAGGAGGCCTGAATCCATACTTCTTTTCCGCCTTTGCCAACACGAAGGAACTCGCCCGACAGAAATTCACCGCGGCGTAACTTCTCCCACATTTCGGTATACGAACCGCCGGCCTTTTCATCGCCCGGATAGAACATGAAGTGGTTTTCACCAATGACATCGTTGGCTGTATAGCCCATCGTATGGCAGAAGTTGTCGTTCACTTTGCGGATCGTGCCGTCCATCTCAAATTCAATAACTGCCTGCGCTTTGCTGACTGCCTCGAGTTGTGATCGGTAGTCGACGTCACGCTCACGATTCGCCAACTCCTCGGTGACGTCTTCCCACTCCAGCGTGCTGCCAACGTGTTCACCAGAGTTGTTGAAACTCGAAGTGACACGCAGCGCGAAGGTCAGTGGCCCAACTTTGATATTGGTCTTGTGTGGCGCACCAAGTGGTGCGGCCAGCATGCCGCGTTGGTGTGATGGGTTCTTGTGGAACCGGTCGATGCACGAGCCGACCAAGCGCTCTGGATCAAAGTCCGGCCAGATTTCGCGAAACTCAGCTGCAGAGCTTCGCAGCAGTTTCATGGTTGAGTCGTTGACGTACTCGATAACGAAGTCTTTATCGACAACCATGAAGGACGCTTCGGCGTCGTCGACGATGCGTGCCAGCTGTCCGTATTTCTCGAGCTGCTCATCTTTTTCTTGAGCTTCCGCTTTCGCGGCGGTGGCATCGCGCTCGGCCGCACTAGTCGCGATTTTGGACGCCTCGATGTCAGCCTTCAGCGCTTCATTCTGCGCGTTTGCTTCGGTGAGTGTTTGCGTTGCGCGGGCGAGCTCCGCTTCCAGTGCATCAATCCTTGCCTGGTCCTTGCGGGAAGTACCGAACATTTATCTTCTCTCCTTGGGCTGTCGGGCTTCACTCCGACAGTGTTTTTCTTTTCTAGGTGTCAGGCAGCGCTGGCTTGCGCGCCCATCGGTTGCATATCCTTGAAGTCGATCAGGCGATCAACCTCCAGCAGAATGACCATCTTGTCTTCTACGGTTGCCAGTCCGCCGACGAATTCTGTGTGGGCGGACTCGCCCATTTCAGGCGGCGGTTGAATGTCGGAATCCTCGAGTCGATACACGTCGGCGACGCCATCAACGACCACGCCAACGGTCCGCTCCTGTTCTTCGGATTGCATCTTCACAACGATTACAACGGTGGTGGGTCCGTACGGCACTTGCTCGATGCCAAATCGGCAGCGCAGGTCGATGATCGGCACGACGGCGCCGCGCAGATTCAGTACGCCAAGAACGTACTCTGGAGCATTCGGGATTGGCGTCGCGCGATCCCAACCTTTGATCTCCTGAACCTTCAGGATTTCAACACCGTATTCCTCACCCGCGAGCATGAAGGTCAGGTATTGACCAGCTGCGCCGGTACCGTATTCGCGATCGAGCGGATCATTATTTACTTCAGTTGCCATGACATTCCTCTGGGTGATTCTCAAGCGACCGCGTTGTGACGGCGCTGTTCTGCAATACGATCAAAAAACAGTTGGATGAGTCCGGGCACGTCCACGATCAGCGCGACCGTGCCGTCGCCTAGAATCGTGGCGCCGGAAATGCCAGCGGTTTGCCGGAAATTGGACTCCAGGCTCTTGATAACGACTTGCTGCTGCTCCTGCAGGTCGTCGACAAAAATACCGACGCGTTGTCCATTTGCCTCAGCAACAACGAGCAGCCCGTCATCAATCTCCGTGCTGTCCGCCTCGATACCAAAAAGCTCGTGCAGGCGAAGTACCGGGAGGTATTCGTCGCGCAGCCTGAACAGTTCCGAATCACCAGCGACTTGGGAGATGTTTTCGTTGCCGGATTGAATTGTCTCGACGATGGATACGAGCGGCACGATATAAGACTCCTGACCGACGCGTACCAGCTGACCATCGAGAATCGCCAGTGTGAGTGGCAAGCGGATGGTGAAGGTGCTGCCAACTCCGCGTTCCGACTTGACCGAAACGTGTCCGCCGAGATCGGCGATGTTGCGGCGTACGACATCCATGCCAACGCCTCGGCCTGAAAGGTCACTGACTTGATCGGCAGTCGAGAATCCGGGCATGAAGATCAGATTGATGATGCGCTCTTCGCTGAGTTGCTCATCCGCACTGACTACGCCTCGCTCGATAGCCTTTTCGAGGACCTTGTCTGAATTAATGCCAGCGCCATCATCCGAGACTTCGATAACGATATTGCCGCCTTCGTGATACGCACGCAGCTCAAGCACGCCGGTTTCCGGTTTGCCCGCGGCCACCCGCTCCTCCGGGGTCTCTAGGCCGTGGTCCAGCGAGTTGCGCACGAGATGTACCAAAGGATCACCGATTTTCTCGAGCACGGTTTTATCGAGCTCAGTGCCCTCACCGACGACTTGCAGGTCCACCATTTTGCCGAGCGCGTTTCCGGTGTCGCGAACAAGGCGGGGGAAGCGTGCAAATGCGAAACTGATGGGCAGCATCCGGATCGCCATAACGCTGTCTTGGAGCTCGCGCGTGTTGCGCGACAGTTGTGCAAGACCCTCGCGCAAGGCGGGCAGCTGCGTGAAGTCGAAATCGCCGTTGAAGCGACTCAGCATCGATTGCGTGATTACCAGTTCGCCAACGAGATTGATCAGATTGTCGATCTTGTCGATATTGACACGTATCGAACTTGACTCTCCGCCCGAGCTTTTCGCCTTCGCTTTCGCTGCACTGGCGGCAGCCGGCGTGGCCGCCGCAGGAGCGGACGCAGCAGCGGGTTCGGTGCTGGTGATCGGTACGTCTGGTTTTGGTACTTCGCCGAGGACAGGTTCGATAATGAGCTCACAGTCATCGATCGCCCAGCTAAATACTTCGTCGATTTGCTCACGCTCAACACCGTCATGTAACACGATGTCCCATCGCAACGCGCAGCGAGTGGGGTCCATTGACTCAAAGTCGACTTCATCAAATCCGGCGCAGCTGACCTCTGTGCTGCTGATGCGCTGCAGCTCGGCAAAAATGGCGGAAGGGTCGTTACCGTGAACGTACAGTTCCGGCTTTGGCGTAAACGAGATAGTCCATCCGATGACTGGCGCTTCTGTTGGCTCGTCTGATGCGGTCACAGGCGTGTCGGCTGTAGCGACGCCGCCGTTGTTTCCGTCGGCCAACATCGCAGCGAGTGCTGCACGCAGTGTCGCCGCTTCGCCAGAAAGATCCTCGCCAGTGGCGAGCGCGCGAATCATGGCGCGCAGGCAATCGACGGATTGCAGTGTCAGGTCCACCCCTTCGCGAGTTACCGGGCGCTCACCCTGACGCATCTCGTCGAGAAGCGTCTCCAGATCGTGAGCGAATTCGGAGATCTCCGCGAATCCAAAGGTCGCGCCGCCACCCTTGATTGAGTGTGCGGCGCGGAAAATCGCGTTCATCGTTTCCGGATCTGCGGCCCCGATATCCAGGTTCAGCAGTCCGTGCTCCATGATGTCGAGACCTTCGAGGCTCTCCTCGATGAAAACCTCTGTGATCTCGTCGATATCAATATCGATGCTCATCTCAACTCCCGTAGATGGCGGTCACTGAGGGAGCGGCCGGCGCTGTCAAAGCTTTACAATTTTGTTGAGCAGCTAAGGCGTGCTCTTACTGCTGTTCGACTTTCCCGATTGCGCGGTAAATGACAGCCCTGTCATTTCTTCCATTACAATGCGCAGCAGACCCAAGGGGGGGGGTGGTCACAAATGAAACGAATTCAGTTTATCTGGGCCGTAGCGCTTGGCGTCGGCCTGCACGGGGACGGCATGGCAGCGCAACAACAATCACCAGGCGTAGTCTGGGCGACGAACGTCGCTGGGTCGGCGTATCAGTCCAGCGACGGTATCAGTTACTCAGCGGAAACCGGCATTACCGGTGGTGCGGTCGGAACGATCGATACGATCAAAGGCTCGCAGGACCCGACGCTCTACCAAAATTACCGGATCGGCGACATCCGTGTTGATCACGAACTTCCGAACGGCAATTACGATGTGATTTTGCATTTTGCAGAGCCGAACGACATCGGGGGCGGTGAGCGTGTGTTTGACGTGCTCGTCAACGGTGAGCGTCGGATCGAAGACCTCGACGTGATGGCTTGGCGAGACGGCAAGGTGATCTCGGCATTGACCGTTGCAACGGCAGCAGTGCCGGTGACTGACGGAAAGTTGGAGGTGCGCTTTGAGCCGAAACGCGGCGAGCCGATCCTGAGTGCGGTGGTTGTGCGCGAGCGGCAAACACGTGACGCCAGCTGGAAGCTCAAATGGAGTGATGAATTCGACTATGAAGGCGTGCCTGACCCTGAAAAGTGGACGCACGACATTTGGCAACCACGCAAAGTAAACAATGAGGACCAGTACTACACTGATCGAAAACGGAACGTGCGAGTCGAAGGCGGCATGCTGGTGATTGAAGCACACCGCGAGGACTACGAGGGCGCGCAATATACCTCTGGCCGTATCCACACCGCAGGTAAAGGTGATTTTCTTTACGGAAGATTCGAAGTGCGTGCCAAGGTGCCACGTGGCCAAGGGACCTGGCCGGCCATTTGGATGCTACCGTCCGACCCTTATAAGTATTCGACGACCTGCGAGCCGGGCGAAGACTGGCAAGGGAGCGAAACCTGCGACGCATGGCCGAACTCTGGCGAAATCGACATTCTCGAACACGTAGGCTATCAGATGGGCCATGTCCACGGCACAGTCCACAACCGCGCTTATTACTGGGTCAACTGGGAGCAGCGCAAGGGACGTATCCTCGATCCCACGGTCGATAGCGATTTTCATGTCTACGCGCTCGAATGGTCACCGGAGCGCATCGACATCTTCGTTGATGACACGCTGTACTTCAGTTACATGAACGAGGGCACTGGCTGGGAGGCCTGGCCGTATGACCATCCGTTCCATCTGATCATCAACATCGCGGTCGGCGGTGTGTGGGGATCAGCAGGGGGACCAACCGACGACAGCGTGTTGCCGCAGAAGATGTGGGTCGACTTCGTCCGCGTCTATGAGCGTGAGATCTGACAGAGGTCTGCTACCAGGTCTGTAGATCGACGCCTAGCAGGGCGGGCATGTCGGAAGGATTATAAAGATCGATCTTGCCGAAGCTGATGGGCTGCGGCGGGTTACCGGTGACTCGAGCGTGTTGATGCTCCGCCTGAATGCCTGCGCGTAACGGCTCAATGAGTCGGTCGTCCGGGATGAATCCGATGCCCTCGAGGTCCTCGATCAGTTGCGTGAGCATGCCCTCTTTCGCAGTGGCGCGATCGACGCCTAGCGCCTCGCAGCGAGCGAACGCGCGCTCAGAAGCCGAGAGGTCTTCAGCGACAACTTCAAAGCCCGTTAACACCGCGCGGTCGGCACCAACTCTGGCGAGCTCACCAATGCCGCCGCGTACACGAACGTCTACATCGGCCGAGTAGAAGTCCTCGACCAGTACAGACAGGGTGAAGGCCAATTCGTCCTGTAGTTGCTGAACGCCATAGCTGAAGGACACCACCATGCGGTCCATGCCGAGCTCCAGAAGGTCCTTGCTGGAGTAACCGAAGCGGTTGAGGCAGTGACCGAGAGGGTCTTCCTCTCGCGTTGGCAACTGGCCGCCATAGGCCGCCGCTGCCTCCAGCTCCGCTTCGCGGAAGAACTTCATCATGTAATCCGTTCCGGTATCGACAACGACACCGTCAACAAAAACCTGAATGCTGTCGGGGAAATCACCGGAGGACAGCGTTCGCGGCCCGATATTGTGTAACTTCAACAGGTCAAGAAAGGTTGGCAGTTTGATGCCCACCGAATCGAGTTCGACCCGGTCCTTGAATCCGGGAATACCAACAGAGATCTTGTCGACAGACAGCTGGCCCGTCATGGAGCTGCTGACGCTCTCATATTCGACACTGGCAAATGGGCGCATCATCGTGATCGCCTGATCGACCGCTTCTGTGGTCTTGTAGTTGATATAAAACTTGGTGCCGAAGTAGCCGACGACCGACAGCGCTGCTGCCCCCAGGATAAGCCGTTTCACAGAAGTACTCTCTATTTCCACGCGTTGCGTACAGTGGCTGCGAGTACAAGGACTTCAACGGATTCTGTCAAACGAACAGATCACAGATTCGCGCGAGGTACAGCGCTTATCCTCCTGTCCTGTGGACGCGGTCACGCGACAGTTTCGCTACACTTGGAGACAGCTCATCAAGGGGGAGCGCCTCATGTGCCGTGTCTTTGTTCGTTCGTTGTCGCTTGTTGCGATCACTGCTGTACTGGTTGGGTTTCCAAGCGCGACGTTAGCTCAGGCGGACGGCTATGACGCGCTGACATCCCTATACGACGAGTTCTTGCTCTGGCAGGACGAAAACCGGGCACGGCGAGCGGTGCCCAATCGAGATATTGCAGGTGCGGCCGCCAAGCTCTATCCGGATTATGGACCGGATGCTGTCGCGGAGCGGCGTGAAACGATGGAGGCTTTCCAGCAACGATTCGATGCGATCAACGCTGACGATTGGCCAATATCGGAACAAGTTGATTACCTTGCGGTTCGATCTCGACTGGATCAGCAAGAGTTTCTCCTCGCGGTCTCCAGGCCGTGGGCGCGCGACCCGGGCTTCTATGTCGACCGGATGTTGCGTGTCACGTTTACTGATCTACCCCTTGATGCTGATGCCACGAGTGTTCTGAAAACGCGTCTTGCTGCGATCGCTCTGCTGGCCGACCAGGCTCGCGAAAACCTGAATGATGTTGCGGCGGATTATGCCGATCTGGCCCTGCACAATCTGACGAACGCGGATGGGGTTGGCCACGGCTATCCCTACAGAGCGACACCACCGGCCGGCGTGCTCGGTTGGTATGAGGATTTCTTGGCGAGAGCGGAAGTTGCTCAGCCGGAGCTCGTCCAAGACATCGAGAACACGCGAGATGCCGTGGCGGAATTCAATGAGTGGTTGCTTGAAAATCGCCCGACGATGAACGCGGATGCGGGCGTTGGCAAAGCGCATTTCAATTGGTACCTCAAGCACGTCAAGCTGATGCCTTACGACACCGACGATATCGTGGTCCTCGGGCTGCGTGAACTGGATCGGTTGTGGGCGGTTTATGGGCTCGAGCAACATCGCAATCGCAATGAGCCGGTACTCGAATTGAGCGACACCGCTGAAGAGTATCAGCGACGTATCGACGAAACCGATCAGCAGATTCGGACATTCCTCGTCGAGGATGAAATCATCACGGTGCCCGACTACGTCGGCGAACTCGCGACTAACGCTCCGTGGATCGTCAGGCCCAACGGGCCGAACTTCTGGGAGCAGGTGCAGTTTCGCAACCCCACGCCAGATCATCTGCACGCAGTGATTCCGGGTCACCGATTTGACGGTCTGATCGAGCGAAATAACCCCCACCCGATCCGGGGGCGGCTCACGAGCGGTGCGCGCGCGGAAGGTTGGGCGGTGTATCTCGAGGAAGGCATGCTGCAAGCCGGACTGGACATGTCACCGCGTACGCGTGAGCTGATTTTTATCTTCGGGATTTTCCGTGCGGCTCGTGTACCAGCCGATGTGTGGCTGCAGACCAATCAGATGACGGTCGCGGAAGCGGTGTCCTGGTGGCAGGAGCGAGTGCCGTATCTCGACGAGGATGTTGCACGCGTCGATGCTGAGATCTACCTGCGCCGGCCACCTGGATATGGGCTGGGGTACACGATTGGGATGCTGCAGATGCAACGCCTGCTCGGAGATCGTAAGCGCCAGCTGAAGGGAGAGTTTAATCTTCGGGAATTCCACGACGCTTTCATGGCGGCAGGGCGACTGCCACTGTCGTTGATTCGTTGGGAGATGACAGGGCTCAATGATGAGATCGTCGATCTTTGGCAGCGCGAGCGTTTGTCGGACTTGCCTCGATAATCGACGAATCGAGTTTTAGAACATCTTGTGTTCGCGAGCCTCGTGGCCGGCGATACCCTCTGAAATCAACTGGGCGTAGTGTTCGCGCAAGGTGCGCGTGCCGCTGACCGGCGTGGCTTCCGCGTCGTAGTGTTGCTGCGTTTCGTTCCAGAGCAGCATTGACTCTGTCGCGTAGTAGTGACCGATGCGCGCGAACTCTGCCTTTGCCGCAATCGCGGGTATCAGTTTGCCGAGCGGAGTCAGCAGCGCCGCAATACCCGATAGCAGTTTAGGTGACACGGATCGAAATCTTGGCGGTTTTCCGGCCTGCTCGAAGAGGAGCATTCCCTGATCGCGGGCTGTGAGCGCAGGCCCCGGCCCACCAATGGGCAGGACCTGATTCAGGCGCTCCGGGCTTTCGACACAGTCGATCAGGTAGTCGGCGAGGTCGCGCTCCGCGATGGGCTTGCAGGCGGTGAGGGTGCCGTCACCAAACAGGAGAAAAGGCTTGCCTGCCTGAACTCGTTGCAGCTGGCCCGACAGTGATTTGAAGAACGCTGTCGGTCGTACTATTGAGAAAGGGACGCCGGATCGTTCCAGAGCTTGCTCGAAAGCCAGCTTTGCATGTTGGAACGCGAGCTTGGGTTTTTGTACGCAGATTGCCGAAAGCAGGACGAATTGTTGCACGGAGTGTTTAGGACACAACGAGAGCAGGTTCTGATTGGCATCGTGATCGACGCGCCACGCATCGTCGGGTGCACCCGTTCTCGATGCCAGGCAAGAAATTACAAAATCGAAATGCTGGCCGTCCAGGTCTGCTGCAAGTCGTGATGCATCAATCACATCGGTTGCGATCTGCCGGCAGTGGGTGAGTGCCGGGTCCGGCGTGCGCACGAGCGCTGTGACGTCGAACCCACGTTCGATCAAGCGAGTAGCGACGACCCGACCGATGTATCCGGTAGCGCCCGCAAGCAGAATCCTGCGTGCGTTCACCCCGCTGCCCTTGCTGTCGCACGTTGTCCCACGTGAGCATGGTGACATGGTCGTATGTCGCCCGACAATTCGCATCTTGAGCTGAATAATCGGGCGCCGGATAATCTCGGGCATCGTGCTTAATCATCCTGACATTCTTACGGCTGAAGCGGGTCTTGAGCGTGCTGTAGCAGCGCTACGTGCCGGACAGCTCGTGGGGATGCCGACAGAGACGGTGTATGGCCTTGCCGCGGACGCAACCAATCCGGCTGCAGTCGCGAAGGTCTTCGCGGCTAAAGGACGACCGAGTTTCAATCCGCTCATCGCCCACTGTGGGTCGATCGAACTAGCGATGTCCGAAGGTGTGTTCGATGAGCGCGCGCGTCGCCTGGCCGCAGCATTCTGGCCTGGGCCGCTGACGCTGATCGTGCCAGTAGCTGGGCAGGGTTCGGTATGCGAGCTGGCGCGTGCAGGACTTGAGACCATCGGTTTGAGAATCCCGTGCCACCCTGTCGCGCTCGAGATGCTGTCTGCAGTAGGTAAGCCTTTGGCGGCACCGTCGGCCAATCCTTCCGGAAAACTCAGTCCAACCACATCCTGCGATGTGTCAAACGCCTTCGGATCCGAGGTTAGTCTGGTGTTGGAGGGTGGTGCTTGTGAGGCGGGTATCGAATCGACGATCGTCGCTGTGCTTCCCGACACGCTTCCATCGATATTGCGACCAGGAGTCATCGATAGAAAGTCGATCTCTGACGTTGTTGGTGAGCTTCAATCCAATCAATCCGCGAAAGCGGTGATCGCACCGGGTCAGTTGTCGTCGCATTACGCGCCGGGCGCCGAAGTGCGCCTGAACGCCAGTTATACGGGACCTGGAGAGGTATTGCTTGGATTTGGGCCGCACGCACCTGCTGGTGTTGCGAATCTATCGGATAAAGGCGACACGGTTGAGGCTGCGGCTAACCTTTACCGAATGCTGCGCGAGCTGGACACGCCCGACATCACCGCAATCGCCGTTATGCCGATCCCTGAAGATGGGTTGGGAGAGGCGATCAATGACCGCCTGCGTCGCGCTGCAGCTCCCCGCACTCAGCCGAGCGCTTCGGAAAGGCCTTGATCCTTTAACCAGCTGCCAAAACCCTCTCGCTCCGTCTCGTCGAGTACGCTTCTAATCTGCTCGACGATCATCGATCGTGATTGTTCGATGTAAGGACGCGCGAGGTAACTGACATCTTCGCCATACATTGGAATGACGAACGCCTTTTCGCCGTTTGCGAGGACAGTTCGATTCGCGCTCGCGAAGGGCGCCCAGGTGGTCTGCATTTCAGCCAGTACGAAACGGGCAAACGCAGTTGATTCCGGGAATGGTGCAAGGTCGCCGGTTCCATCCCATCGGTCAGCGGTGATTTCACTCCAGCGGACGACCTCGGGGTAGCGATCCCGCAACATCCGATTGGGCGCAGGGTCGAACAGGAAGTGCGCACGCAGTCCAGCCAATACGATGCAGTCTACGGCTGTTGGGCGATCACCGAGCAAAAAGGATGTCTGCGCTAACTGAGCGGTGGCTGCGTCCATGATGCGGTAGTACTCGGACTCGGCCGCTTGCTTCTGAACATCGGACGACACGCCGGTAGCACGACAGACCTTGCCGCCCCAGGTCACCAGTTGTTCAGCTATCTCGGGATCGCCGTGTGCAGCATCCATAGAGAGCAACTCATGGTTCTCGGGGTAATTCCAACGCCAATGCACCGTGGTTCTGGCAATCCACTCATCGAAGAACTCCTCGACGATCTGGGTCAACAGCCCGAGCGGACCTTCGGGAAACATCCGACGTTCCGGAAACCGCGCATCCAGCATGTGCAGAAGCGGTGTCGTATCGGCGATCATCCAGTTCTCAGGGGTATGCAACACCGGCACCTGGTGAGTCCCGGAGCGCAAGCGGATTTCGTCAGCGTTCTCGGTTGTCTTGTTCTGGTACTCCCAGTCCGCACCGTAGAAGTGCAACGCCGCTATGAGTTTGCGCGTGAAGTAGCTTCGTTGCCATCCGTACACGACGTATCTCGCGGGCCGGCCAATCTTGGGTTGCAGGTCTGACTGACTCGGCGTGAACATGTCGCGACTCCAGATACGTGGAGCCGTAGGTTAGCTAGCCTATTCGCCGCACGCCAGCGCTATCTTGGCAGGAAAATAGTGAATGTCGTGCCCTCACCCGGGGTCGACTTTACGTCGATGCTGCCGCCGTGACGCTTCACAACAATGTTGTAGGCAATCGACAAGCCTTGCCCAGTGCCCTTTCCGACATCCTTGGTCGTGAAGAACGGCTGGAAAATCCGTTCGATAACTTCTTCGGGCATGCCACTGCCCGTGTCAGATATCCGCACCTCGATGCTTTCATCATGCCTTGCAGTTTCAACCATGATGCGACCGAGTGGATCGTCGGGCTCTCTCGTGGCTTCAATCGCGTGCCCTGCATTGATGATGATGTTGAGGAACACCTGGTTGAGTTCGCCCAGGTAACAGGGGATCTCCGGTAGCTCTGGGTCGAGCTTTAGCTCCGTCTCCGCAACGTACTTAATCTCGTTGGCTGCGACGACGAGTGTGTTCTCAATGGCGCTGTTGACGTTGGCTTCCCGTTTGTCCTCTTCTCCTGGATGTGAGAATTGCTTGAGTGAAGACACGATTTTTCGGACTCGCTCGATTCCCCGAAGCGCATGGTTGATCGCAACCGGTATTTCTTCGGCGACGTAGTCGAAATCCAGCTCGTCGATCCGCTTCATGAATTCCTCAGCCGCGGGGCTTGACCCCGCCTGTTCTGCGACTCCCTTTGCGAGGCCTACGAGTGTGATGAGTTCGGGACAGACTTCGCGCAAGAACAGCGTGTTGTCATTGACATACTGAGTTGGCGTGTTGATTTCGTGCGCTATCCCTGAGGCCAGTTGCCCTATGGCCTCGAGCCGATTCGCTGTCGTTTTAACGTCGTCCTGATCTGCTGACATAACGTCCCCTTCGGTGATGCTGTCACCTCGTCAGGGTATCGACACGCTGGTCTCGAGCTTTAGCTACTACCGAGCTAAAGAGAATTTCTTAGACGCCGATAAGACAAGCGATAGCAACAACAGGCCTTATCGCCAAAGTGGGACGACTCGATGACGCCAAGAGTATTGTTTGTGGACGACGATCCACTGATCCTTCAAGGTTTTCGCCGTGCGCTGCATCATCGGCGCAGGGAATGGAAACTCCACTTCGCTGAGCGCGCTGAGCAAGCGCTTGAGCAATTGAATCGCGAAACACCGGATATTGTGATTTCTGACATGCGTATGCCGGGTCGTGATGGCGCGTCCCTGCTGCAGGAAGTGCAGGCTAAGCACCCGGGAGTTGTGCGAATTGTTCTGTCTGGCGATGCGAGGATCGACGCCATCAAACGTGCCGTGGCGCCGTCACACCAGTACCTCTCGAAACCTTGTGCAAGTGGAGTGCTCGAAAGTGCGATAGAGCGATCGCTCACGGTTCGCGACCTTGTGACGGATCAGGAGTTGGCTACTCTTGTGTCTTCACTCGCTAACGTGCCTTCACTGCCAAAGGCCTACAAGATGATTCAGGACGAGCTGGCGAAGCCGGATACCGATATCAAGCGGGTCGGCGAGATCATCGAGTCAGATGCCGGAATGACCGCAGGTATTCTGAAGATCACTAATTCTGCCTATTTCGGTTTGCCAAGAGTCGTATCTGATATCTCCCAAGCGGTGTCTTATCTGGGCTTGGATACGATCTCCTCTTTAGTCCTGTCTCATGGGGTGTTTTCAAGTTTTGAGGACAAACCAGCATTGGCAGCCGCGTTGACCGAGTTGCAACACCAGACTGATCAGGCCGTTACATACGCGCGCTCGTTGAACACTGTTTTAAAGATAGACAAGTCTGTTGCCGACGATGTGTTGCTTGCGGTCATGATGGGAAATCTTGGTTCGATCATTTCCGCCGCGCGTTCTCCCTATACGTTTACCACCACGCAAACACCGGACACCATCGCCGAAGTTCTTGAACTGGAGGAAAAGGTGGTGGGCTGTCATTTCGATAGGCTGGGCGCCTATCTGCTCGGGCTGTGGTCACTACCGTATCCAGTTGTTGAAGCGGTGGCTTTCAGGAAAACACCGTCGGCTGGCACTTTGCACGATGCCAAGGTGTTGACCGTTGCCCATCTCGCGTTCGCTTTTGCTCTGGGCACTGATTCAAGGACAGTGGCCGCTGCCGAACAGTGGGTTGACAGCGAATACATGGCCGAAGCGCTGCCAGATGTCGAATGGCAGGCACTGTGGCAAGCGTGTGTGGAGGATATGGAGCTTGCATCATGAAGCCGAGGATCTTGCTGGTCGATGACGAACCGCTGGTACTGGACGGTTTGCGTCGTCATTTGCGTTCCGGATTCGACATCACGGTGGCTGATGGTGGGGAGGCTGGTCTGAGTGCAATCCGCGAGAGTGAACCCTTTGCTGTGATTGTCTCCGACATGAGGATGCCAAAAATGAGCGGAGCCCAGTTCTTGGAGGCGGCCAAGCAGCTATCACCGGACTCGGCGCGCATGATTCTTAGCGGGCATTCGGACCTCGAAGCGGCGATCGATGCTGTGAACGAGGGTCAAATTCTCAGGTTTTTGACAAAGCCCTGTGATCCAGTGCCGCTGCGCGAAGCCCTCAACGAGGGCGTTCGCCAATTCAATCTCATCCATGTCGAACGCAAACTCCTCGAGGAGACCTTACAGGGAGCGGTCTCTGCGATGGCGCAGTTATCTGGTCTTGGCAGCAACACTGCAGCGGCGCGTTCTGAGCGAATCCAGAAAATCGCATCGCAGATTCTCGATCAACTGGAGCTGCGAGATTCGTGGGAGTTGCGCTTGGCGATCACGGTTTCGCAGATTGGCTGCATTTCGGTGCCGGACACAATCCTGCAGCGGTTTGAGTCCGGTGAGCGACTGTCTGACGACGAGTATCGTCTGTTCCTGACGCACCCTGAGTTGGCGTCACAACTTCTGAACAATATCCCGCGTCTCGACCGCGTCGCAAGAATCGTGGCTTATACGCGTGGCATCGAGAGTTTCGAACCACCCCTCGCGTTTGATGAGCAGATTGGCCGCCAAGTGATAAGAGTGGCGATCGCGATCGATAAGCTAATACGGCGAGGGGATTCGATGGAAGCGGCCGCAGCCAAGGCAGTTGCGTCGGCAGACTGCATGGATGTTTCCGTCAAACAGGCGGTTTCGGCGCTCGCCAACAGTCGAGAGTCTTGGGTACAGGCTCAACTCTGGGTTAAGGACCTCAGGCCTGGAATGGTTCTGGATCAGGAGGTTTTAACTCAAGGCGGATTGCTGTTGCTGGCCAAAGGCACGGAGCTGAAGGAAGCGCATATCGCAAGGCTCGTGACGGTTCATGCGGACATCGGTGCCGACGATAGAATTTCGGTGCTTGAGCGTAAATTGGCTCAGAGTGCAGTTGCGTGATCGTCGATAACGCCGCGGGCGACTAGGGAGTATCTATGTTTTTGCAGGTGGCCTACGTGAGTCGTGCGGTCGAGACATTCGATCAGGCAAGGCTGGACCGTCTGTTGCGGCACAGCAGGCGCAACAATCGGAAACTCGATCTGACGGGGCTCTTGCTCTATGAGAACGGTTTGTTTTTGCAGGTCCTCGAGGGACCTCCAAACGCATTGTGGAGGCTCTATAAGGTCATCGAAGCGGACCCTTCCCACACCGAGGTGGAGAAGGTGGCAGAGCGGCCGATCCGTGAGCGTGAGTTCGGTCTGTGGCGGATGGGGCTCGGAATACTCAACTCCACTGATTCCGATAGCGGCGTTGATGACCGCATTCGTTCCATCCTCAAAGCGAGCGATGCAAAAAGCGCTCTGGCATTGGATCTACTCTACAGATTCCGGGAAAGAGAGGCGCAAGCGTCTCTAAAGCTGCCTTAACTGCCCTAAAACGGAATATCGTCGTTGAAGCTCGGCGGTGGCGCCTCTTCCTGCACGGGCGGCGGTGCATCCTGCGCGTGTGCCGCATCCGCACGATCGACCCGCCACGCCTTGACGTCGGTGTACCAGCGACCGTTGTACTCACGGCTCTCCAGATCGAAATGAACCGTCAGTGACTCCCCTTCCGTGATACTGAACTGATCGATCTTGTCTCCCCAGACCATGAAGCAAACCTGTTTGGGATATTCGCCAGGAATCTCGATGACGTATTCCTGCTTGCGCCAGGGGCCTCGCGCTGAGGTTCCAGACTTTTCTGGCAGGGCGTTGATGATCTTGCCGTTCAGTTCCACGGTGTCGTGTCCGGTCATTAAGAAAGACCGCAAGGATACCGAGCCAACAAAAGCGAGTAAATCTGCGCTACCCTTTAACGCATTCGGACGAGCTTTTGGGGACTGTCGATGTTGGTTAGTCGAATCAGAGCGTTCATGGCCGTGGGCGTTTTCCTGTCGCTGGTGGCTGGCTGTGTGGCTCCGACTCCGGTCGCTCACGACCCCGGTCTGTTGCCCGTGAAGACGCGCAATCTGCAGCAAGGCTTTGTGCGCAGTGGCATCGATTTTAGTCATTACGATCAGGTGATTGTTTCTGAGCCGGTGATTGCATTTGCCACTCCGGACAAGACGCAAAATCCGTTCAGAGTGACGGCAAAGCAAAGGTCTCAGTTGGTTGGGATGATGCGGAAGTCTTTGCGCTCAGCCTTTTCCAGTGCGAATAACTTCAAGTTAGTCGAATCGGCGTCATCGACTGCGCTGAGGCTCGATGTTCGGATCGAGTCGATCCGTGTACCTCAGGCGTCTTCCGGCACGGGTGCGGCAGTAGGGCGTAGCGGTATCTTTACGCCGATCGATGGTAAGGCGCGAGTCGTTCTTGAGCTCAGCGATGCCGAAAGTCGCGAGATTCTCGCGATGGCTGTGGATGATCAACTGATCAGTGGCACTGCGATCGTTGAGGATGGCGCGTACGTCTCCACGTGGGCAGAAGCTGCGGAGATCTGTGATCGCTGGGCCAAGGCCGCGCTCGAGGCGACCGATACGCTGCTCGCCAGTGAGTGATACCCACAGGCAGATCGAATAATCAGGAGAGGGAGAATCCGATGCAAAAGAATGCGATTGTTGCTGCATTGACAGTACTGGTCTTGACGGCCTGCGCCAGTGGGCCGAGTCTGCGCTTCGACGTTGATCCGAACGCCGACTTTTCGAGTTACAAGACCTACGGATTCGTTGCTGAGCCCGGCACAGATAAAGCCGGTTACTCAACGCTGATCACCAGCCACTTCAAGGCAGCTATTCGTGATGAGATGGATGCTCGAGGTTATAAGTTTTCCGACAGCAACCCAGACTTGCTGGTGAATTTCTTTGCCAATGTTGTAGAGCGTGAAACCACTCGTGTTGTCACGGAACCGACGGTCGCCACGGCTTACTACGGATATCGTTTTGGCGTGTACCGCACGTTCCCGTCATACGGCACGACGACCGAGACGGTCAGCTACCAGGAGGGCACGCTCAACGTCGATGTCGTTGACGCCAGCGCGAAACAGCTGATCTGGGAGGGCATCGCCGAGGGTAGAGTACGGCGCAAGGGCATGGAGAATCCGCGCGAGGCAATCAGTGCAGCGATCGACCAGTTGTTCGACCAATTTCCGGTCCCGGAATCGAGTTAATGTCAGTTCAGGGTCGAATTTTGTGACCCATGTGCTGTCGAGGAACTGACTGACTGGCGCATTATGTGTGACGGGGAACGAGTCCGCGGATCAAGCGGGCTGGCCCTCCGAATGAACGGAATCAGGCTCACCACTGGGAAACTCGCTTTGAAGGCTCTCGAGATTCCACAACGTCTCGCTGTTGTGCTGTTGCTCGCGCTTGGTGTTGCAGTCTTTTTTGCAACCTATCGAGCGATTGACAGCGTCGTGGTGGAGCAGAGCCGCGTTCAGCAACAGGCAATCACCCCTGTTCATGATCTTGTCCACGAAGAGCTGCTAAGGCCGCTCTACATCGCCGAGACTTTTGCGAGTGCGATCAGTTTTTCAGTCGAGATGGATTCCGATGCTCTCGACGAGGATGCACTGCTTGAGCGACTCGGCAAGATGGGGCGCGATCTCGATCTCACCTTCTTTGTGGCGAGCGAACGTACCCGCCGCCAATACCTGTCAGATGGAACCACGCTCGACTTGGAGGAAGGCGAGGTGGCCTGGTATTTCGAAGCCAAGGCGCAAGGCACCGATTTCATGGCCGATCTGGGCCAGGTGGGTGATGTGCATTTGTACTTCGATGTCGCAGTGTACGCAGACGATGGTGAGTTTCTGGGTTACGTCGGTGTTGGCAAACGCATCCAACGCTTCCTGGACTCATTTGATCGGTACAAAGCCGAGTTTGGTTATGACTTTGTATTCGTGAATGCCACCGACGAGATCATGCTGACCTCCCTGCCGGATTTTCTGGTGACCGGTGCCTACATACCGACGCTCGACACACTGGGCGATTCTTCGAAGACCCGGACCATCGGGGAGTCCGTCGACGGTGACATCATCGAAGTCTCTGGCGAGGATCTCTTGATCACCGAGTTCCGCATCGATGAGCTGGGGTGGCGACTGCTGTTACTCGTGCCCTTGGAGGCGAGACAGGCGCAGATCACAAGCACGTTTGTGTCGAATGCGGTGAGTACCCTGATCATTTTGCTGCTGCTCGCGGCGGTCGTATTCGGTCTGATGATGCTGTATCGACGTAGCCTTGAGCGCACGGTCGAAATTGACGACTTAACGGGATTGCCGAACCGTACGCTGGTGCAGCGACGATTCCGGAAGTTCCAGCGCACCGGAGAAGCACTCTGTGTCGTGATTATCGATCTCGATCATTTCAAAAACATCAATGACTCCTACGGTCATGATGCCGGCGACCGTGCGTTGCGCGCTGTAGCGAATTCATTGAAGCAAGAGCTGCGCGAGGAAGATATCGTCAGTCGTTGGGGCGGCGAGGAGTTTGTCATGTTACTGCCAGCGGCTTCGATCGAGCTTGGGCGCGCGGTGGCCGAGCGCGCACGAAGAAATCTCGAAGCGCTCGAGATCGATGCAAATGGCGCATCGGTTTCAGTCACTGCCAGTTTCGGCGTGGCGTTTGGTTCGGCCAATGCCGACTCGCTCGCTCAGCTATTGGCGCAGGCAGACAAGATGCTTTACGAGGCAAAAGCCCGGGGGCGGAACCAGGTGCAGCTCTACGTAGTCAGCGATCAGGAGCGCGGCCGGGATCGCACCGCCTAGGTTAGGGCTCTGCGCGAACCGCGCGTTTGAGGCGGCCGATCAGAGCTGGCCCCTGGTAAATGAAGCCTGTGTAGATCTGAAGCAGATCGGCCCCCGCGGCGATGCGTGCCCTCGCGCTGTCAACTGAGTCGATACCGCCAACGCCAATCAGCGTCATATCCGGCCCCGAGGACTTGCGAATCAGGGACATGATGTCGTTGGCCCGCTGGCGAACGGGGGCACCGCTGATACCACCAGCCCCAATCGCGTCCAACTCATCAGTGGTTGTACGCAGTCCCTCTCGGCTGATCGTCGTATTGCTGGCAACAATGCCGTCGATGTTTAGTTCTGTAACAAGCGCCACGGCATCAAGGATCTTGTCGTCGCTGAGATCCGGAGCGATCTTTAAAAGTATCGGTCGAGGCGTTGCCAGCCCCTGGTTGATTTCCTGCAAGCTGCCAAGGATTCGTTTCAATGGCTCGCGGTCTTGTAAACCACGCAGCCCAGGTGTGTTCGGTGAGCTCACGTTGACCACGAAGTAGTCGACACATTCGTGCAGGCCGCGGAAACACGCGGTGTAATCGTCAGCTGCGGACGCGTCTGGTGTGTCCTTGTTCTTTCCTATGTTGCCGCCGACGATCAGCCCGTCTGGTCGACGCTCCAGTCTGGCGCGCATGGCATCCAACCCTTCATTGTTGAAACCCAGGCGGTTGATCAGCGCATTGTCTTTGGTGAGGCGGAAAATTCTGGGTTTGGGGTTTCCGGGTTGTGGGCGTGGGGTGACGGTGCCGACTTCAACGAAGCCGAATCCGAGCGACTGTAATGCGCGCAGGTAACGCGCGTCTTTGTCGAATCCGGCGGCGAGGCCGACCCGATTCGGGAAGGTGAGTCCCATCACCTTGGCCGGTTCGTCGAGATATCGCTTGGCATAGCGCGCTTCGATCAGCGCTCGCGTCGGTGCAAATCGATTCCAAAGCGTGAGCTGATCGGTGACCAGGTGATGAGCGCGTTCGGCATCCAGCCGAAACAGCGCAGAGCGCAACAGCGGGTACATACAGATTCTGATTAGCGGTATCGGCAAACCGCATTATAGGCCATCCATGGCGCTTTCCGAGCGATGCTCCCCTAAGGCGCTACAAGAAGCTCAGCATATTGCTCAGCGAGGAACGCCGTGAACGCCACAGCTCCCTGATACCGGTTCAGGTGTGTGGTGTCGCTGAACATGGCGTTCGTTACCGGCTCGATCGTTTGATAGTCACGCACGACAAGGCCCGTAGCGGTTTCGATCTCGCGCACCACTGCGGCTTGCCGGTCAAGCGCCTCGGGTGGGTTCTTAATCCAGTCAGTATTTTTCGGCAGCATCACGATTTCAACGTGATCCGAAATCGCCTGGAAGTTCTCAACGATGCGGATGAAAGCGTCAACAAGCTCGGGGTCAAAATGTAGCTCTTCGATATCGGCGCTCTGAATCCGGTCCAGTCGATCCACGGCGAGGTTGTAATCGGAAGCGGCGAGGTTGTAGTACTCGTTGATTAGCTCAACAGTTTCGGGTGAGCGTTCACTCTTGATGGTGCCGCCGCCCTGCCACGGGTAGTACCAGTCCGTGCCGTCGTAGTCCGGATAGTCCTCCTCCAGACGCGGCGTGAGCACCTTGACGATTTCTCCGATCCTCTCCTCTGCTGCTTGGTCAGGTTCGAAATCGACACCGGTGTCATCGCGCGGGGTTTGAAACGGTCCACCCCAGAGAAAGGTGGTGATCATCTCCGCGGAAATACCGTCGCGGAGGTAGCGGATCAATGCCATGCGTATTCCGGACTCGGGGTCGTCGAGCGTGATGTCGCGAAGCTCGGCGGGGCTGGCGAGGAGTGAGATATAAGACTCTTCCAAGGCGCTTTGCAGGTTGCGGCGAGACTTGGTGGTCTGGAACGGATTGAACTCGATCACGACGAGTTTCAATCGTCGATCGTTGGCTTCGAAATCATCGCGAATGCGACGTGCAAGATAGTCCTGAAACATCGGATTCAAGCCACCGAACCCAAAGTTGAAGGATTTGATGTTGCCGCCCGCTTCGTTGATCGCCATATCGAACTCGCGAGGTGAGAACCCGGCGTCAATCATCGATGAGCCAAAAGCGATCACAAGATCTTGCGGCTCTTCAACGATCTGTGGCAAGGCATTGCGCGCTTGTGTGACGCGCTCGAGCAAACTGCTCGAACCCGCGCCGAGCATCGCCAGAACCCCTTGAACGAGGGCGAGCGACAAGCCCATGCCGATCAGCACGGTCAGGAAGATGCGTGCAAATATTCGACGTTGGTCCGGCGAATCAGAACTGGAAGTAGATGAATTCACTGCTGGGTTCTCCGGTCATGAGGCAAAGCCCCTGGAAGAAAATAAGGACGGGCCAGAACACCCATTTTTTTCGCTCGAATGCCTCGCCTTTGCTGATGACGAACCAGTCTTGAAGATGCATCCAAATCACGGCGATAACGGTCACTGCAAACACGCGACCGGCAATCGCACTTTGCTCAGGTAGCGCTCCTAAGGAATGAAGGTTGACGATGATGTCCCACGCCGAATCGATTGAGTTTGCGCGGAACAAAACCCATCCGATGAGCACGAGGTAAAACGTCAGCGCCCATTTGAGCAGGTTGAGGGCTCTCGAACGCGACCCCACGAATCCGGAAAATCCCTTCAGGTTGGCGAAGTAGTGGGTGGCCGTGATGATCACGCCATGGAAGAAGCCCCACGCGACAAACGTCCATGCGGCGCCGTGCCACAAGCCGCCAAGTAACATTGTGATCATCACATTGCGGTGACGCTGGTATTTGCCGCCGAGTGAAATGTAGAGATAGTCGCGTAACCAAGTGGAGAGCGATATATGCCAGCGACGCCAGAAGTCGACAGGTGATCTCGCAAAGTAGGGCAGATTGAAGTTTGGCGGGATCTTGAAGCCAATCATGAGCGCCAATCCGATCGCCATATCGGTATAGCCGGCGAAGTCGCCGTAGATTTGACCAGCGAATGCGAGTGTTCCGGTCCACGCCTCGATCAGACTGACGGGACCCTCGGCCTCAAACAATACCGCCGCAGGAATAGCGAGCAAATCCGCGATCGTCTTCTTGATGAGTCCTGATGTGACGAGCAGCATGCCGTGTCTTGCACCATCCCAGGTCGGAATTGGCAGTGAGTGGAACTGCGGCAGAATTTGTCGTGCTCGTAAGATTGGGCCGGCGACCAGCTGCGGAAAGAAGGCGAGCGCGGTGGTGAAGTGAACCAGCCCGCGACGCGGCTCCATATCGCCACGGTACACATCGATCGTGTAGGACATGCTCTGGAACGTGTAGAACGAGATGCCAACCGGCAACACCCACGACAGGGTCGGTAATGAAGCCTCGACGCCAAACAGCAGCAAGAAGTCGGCTACCGAGGACAACGCGAAGTCGGCGTATTTGAACAACCCAAGGATGCCGAGGTTCAGTGCGACGGAGGCCGATACCAGAAGCTTCTTGCGTTGCTGTGTCGCGGCGGCCGCGATGGCCAACGCGAGGTAATAGTCGACGATTGAGCTGCCTACGAGCAGCGGGATGAATCGATAATTCCAGGCGCCGTAGAACACGAGGCTGGCGACCAGGATGAAATAAAGTTTCGGTCGCTTTTGGACAAGGATCAGCCCATAGATGAGCAGGAACGCCACGAAGAAGACGAAGAAAATCGGCGTATTGAATAACATTGTGTCGTCAGATGTCCCTAAATCTGGCGTTGCGGTACTTGTGCCCGCATTGTCGCTTCTGTGCTTATAGTGCGATTTGTGGCAAAAGGTTACAGAGCCACAGTGAATTAACAACTAGAGCAGCGAGATGGGGCTGACTCTTACTCACACGCCAAAGCCTCAGCACAGGACGTGATGCATCAAGCGTTTCGCCGATCGCGTCTCGCTCAGATGTCGAATGCAAGCCCGGTGCACGGGGGCCAGAAACCGAGGGCTCGACATGTAATAGGGCGTCAGCCAACGACTGGCGCGCTGGTAGGGCGCTAGTTGACCGGATCGTATCTTCGCGAACTCTTGGGTAGCGGTTTCGAGATTGGCATTACGCGAGATTGTTCGTGCGAGGAACTCAGCGTCTCCGAGCGCGAACTGAGCGCCCAGTCCGAGTAGCGGGCTCATGGCATGTGCGGCGTCGCCGAGAAGGACCACTCGCCCATTGACCCAGCGCCGACACCGAACGTGCTGCTCCTTGAACAAGTGGAAACCTTTGGTGTCTTGAGTGTTTTCGGCTGCCGACTCAAGGTTAGGGCACAAATCGGTCAGCCATTTTTTCCAGACCGACGATTGATCGATGTTCTGCGCCTCTCTCGGCGAGAGACTCATGGCGAACGCTACATTCGTCACACCAGCGAGTTGAGGTGGAGACACTGCCCATGTAGATACGTGCCGCTCACGGTTATGAATCTGCTGTAGCGAGTCTCCATGCCGCCATTCTGGTGCTTCCAGTACACCAACGAGTGCGGCCGTCGCCTTGACTGCGGGACCGGGTTCACGATCTTCAACCTGTTTGCGTAGCGCGGAGTTTGCGCCATCCGCAACCACAATCAATTCGAATGGGCCGTAGCGCTTGCCGTCGGACGTACTGATTACGCCTCGTTGAATATCGACTCGGTGAATGTTGCAACCGGTGACAACAGAGTCCGACCCGCTGTCCAGGCGACAAAGAAGTCGATGCAGGTCGGGGCGTTGGATACCGAGCGAGTAGCTTCCCTCGACAAGTTCGTCGTAGTCGAATGAAAAAAGCCGGTCCCCCTCAACGCTCTGAGCATCGATGCGCCGAATCCGTGCGCCCAATTGTTGAGCATCGTCAAGTATTCCGAGCGATCCAAGCAGGCGTTGCGCGCCGGCGTGCAGCATCATGCCAGCGCCACGTGTGCCTGGTTTTTCGCGGCGTTCAAAGTGCGTGATGCTAAGTCCCAGCGCCCGCAGGTGGATCGCTGTTGCTATGCCGCCAATGCCATAGCCGACAACGGCGACCTCCGCGTTACGCTTCATGGGCGTTCGTGTAGATCGACTCGGCATCGTCCGCCACTGGATGCAATCCGCCACGGCGTGGTAACACCTCGGGTGTCTGAATATTCCACGCGAAACCGATACGTTCGAGCTGACGAATAAACCAGTAACCTGGATCGATTTGACCGGGGTAGAGACCGTGCCGCGCAGATGCTGGGAATGCGTGGTGGTTGTTGTGCCAGCTCTCGCCCATCGACGGGATGGCTGCCCACGGAACGTTGTGCGCCTGAATCGAGCCGCCGTTCACATGCCAACTCTGTGGACCATGTGAATGGCAGATATAGCCCACGAACCAGTGCATAGTGACACCCGTAGCAACCCGAACGAATATCCCCCAAACGAGCCACGGCATGCCACCGAGCAGGTATAACAGCACAGCAAGCGGCAGCTGCTGCAGCATCCAAAAGCGTTGTAGAAAGCGGTAGAACGGATCGTCGGCGATACTCGGTCCAGGGTCGAACCGAGGCGGTGTCTCCAAGTCCAGCTTGCAATGCAGACTCCAAAGCGCGTCTTTCAATCGGCCTTGCCCATGGCGTAGATAAGGATGACAGTCGTTCTGACGCTGAGCCCAGTCACGCAGATCGTGAGATTGGATTACCCACAGTGGCCCTTGCATGCCGACAAGGGTGCCAAGCCAGACGAGCAGGCGCTCAAGCCATTTTGGGCACTCGAACGTCCGGTGTATCAGTCTGCGGTGGAAGCCCACCGAGTGGCCGGCGAGCATCGTGAGCTCCAGCAGGATGACAAACATGACGACGGCATCCCATGTCATATACATCGGTCCGAGAACCATGGCAGCGATCAACATGGCGCCGTTCCAGAGCGAACGCCACGGATCCCAAGTGACAGAGCCGCGCGATGGGTCAGCATCCGGTGAGATATGCAGTGAGTTCACTTTGTAGGGGCCGGTGGCCGCTTCGTTGCACACGTTGTCAGACATGCTAGCTCTCCGTTTCTATGACCGGCCATGCGGTCGTGGAGAACCAACTTAGTGCCCTGCACGTGCTCGGGCTTCCTGAATGTCAAATCAGGAAACAAAAGTTTCGAGCACTCTAATTTTCAGTGACTTAGAGTATTCCCGGATGATCTATCAGGACGTAGGCGCGGATGAATGGTGCTTCTTGCGATAGGTGCCAGGCGCTTCACCGGTGATTTCGCGAAATGCAGCATAGAAGTTTGACTGCGAGCGAAAGCCCGTTGATAAACCGATCGACAGTACCGAAGCCGAGGCATCCTTTTCCAAGAGGTGGCGAGCTGCGGCAACTCGATGTTCTCGAATGTAGCGCGAGAACCCAATACCAAACCGTGTATTGATGAGCTCTGAGAGTTGGTGAGCGCTGATGTCCAGCGCAGTCGCCAATGACGATAAACTCAGGTCTTCTTGTTGATAGATCTTCTCTTCCTGCATAAGGCGCTCCAACCCCTTGATCAAAGCATCTACATCAATGTCGCCCAATGTCGAGGTGGCGTAGGTGGCGCGAGCTGCCTCGGAAATATCGTTGAGGAGATCCGGAAAGATGATCAGGGCGGCGACGATCAGCAGTAATGCCAGCCCGATCGCGTTGGCATAGCCGAAATAAAACAGTGCTGGATCGAGGTAAGGGATCGAGAAGCCAAGGACCAAAACGAGCAGAGCAAGGACAGCGAATAATGAGAAAAAGAACATCTCGAAACGGAAACGACGCTTCTGCCGACGCATTCCATAGACGAGCATAGTGAACCAGAAGGCGTATCCCGTGCCGATGACAAACGCGATGGGCGCAACGATATTTGCCGGCAGCCATAGGAATAGCAACAGCGGCCCGGCGTGAATCACGTCCTTCCAGGATGGACGGCGCTCAGGGAGCAGTACCTCACGGCTAAAGAAGTAGAACGCAGGCGGTGCGATCAGCAGCGGGATTACGTAACTCACGGCGTCGAAGAGCTCGACCCCCGTCCGCATAAAACGAAAATGCTGCAACTGCAGCCCAATAAGTGTGGCTAGTAACACCGCACATGCGACGATGCCGGCGGGGGTTTTAGTCATCTGACTCAGGAAAAAAGCGTAGGCGAGCAGCAAGATGATGGCGCTGAAAACCGAGAAGCCGATGATTAGCGTTGTAATCCCAATGACCATCGTAATCAGTGTACTCAACCTGCATGGTGAATCCATTGGTAATGATGGTATTGGCGCAGAAACCCGGTAAACTCGCGGTCCGGTCACGCAGCAGTACGTCGGTCCTGTGGCGTTGCGGTCGCAGCGCTCGGCACGACAGCGCGGTCCGCGATACACTACCGGTGGAAACGAAGCGCCCGTAGCTCAGCTGGATAGAGTACTGCCCTCCGAAGGCAGGGGTCAGAGGTTCGAATCCTCTCGGGCGCGCCATTCTTTTCAAGTGGTTACGCGGCATTCGCTTCCAGGCGATTTGCTGCGGTGCCCATATGGTGCCCACACGGTGCCCCTCGTCGACAGTATAGGGGCGGAGCCCGGAGCCTGGCTATTCTCAGAGGTGGTCGTGCCCTAGAGTTCTCACGTGTCGCTTTCGAGCGTTGGAAATACTTTCGACAGTCGATTGGCGAAGCAACCATTACTAATCGTCTGGCTCGACGACAAATCGAAGGTTGGTCAGCAGAAAACTGACCATTGACATGACCTGAAGGGCATCGGTAGACCGCATCTCATCCCAACCATGGGACAATGGATCCCTCACACCTTTGTACAGCCCCTGCGCGATGATCTTCAATCCCTCTGTCACTCTCATCGATCCGATGGATTGACAGTCGCTGAAGCCCAACTGTCCAGGCTGCGTTCCAACGACTTTTCGAATTAGCTTGTCCCCGTCTGCGTCGTACCTCGACAGCCTTCGCAGTTCGTCCATAAGTAGACCCACCGATTTCTGCGCAGCATCTCCGAAACGGCGGCTTGCCAGTAGATCCATACAGGCATCCCTGATCTGCGGGTGCAGAAGCTCGCCCACATCAGAGCCCACCTGAGCTTGCTCAATCTCCTCGTCAATAAAGTATTTTCCCTTCCGGCCATATCGTTTCACCGAATCCACGACCGCGGGTATGTCGAAGTTTTCAATGTCATGGAAGTCGTGCGGCATAGCGAAGGCGATGTGCCTAGCGAGATCTCCCGCTCTGCTTGGGTGGAAATCCTCCGGAAACAGCTCGACTATTCGATCCCATTTCGACTCGAACTCCGATTTATCTTCAAGTACGCTCTGGCCCGTCGCTTTCATCATCTGCTGGATACGTCGTGCGTCGATTTGCAAGTCGTCGAGGCGAGTTAGCAGCGCCGACCGCCACTTCTCTAGTTGTTTCGGCTTCAATGGGCTCGTCATCTCAGTTCTTATGCTTACGCTAGTTCATGGACAGGCTTAGGCCAAAGCTTAAACTGCCACATGGTCTGGTCCGAACTTGAACGGCATGTGGCACTCCCTTGCACTTTCAGATCGTCGACGGCCTGATGTACTGGTCGAGCTACCCAACGCGCCATAATCCAGTCGCCGAGGCTCCCGAAACCGTCAAAAAGCTGTCGCTAAACCAAAAGAGCCCGCTAGAAGAGCGGGACTCCGGGATGGATGGCGGGGTTCGAGCCCGCGACCTCCCGATCCTAAATCGGGCGCCCTAACCAAGGGGCTACACCCTGATACATTGACTGAAGCCTACGCCTGAGAGGTTAGTAGAACTTGTGGCTGAAGTGAACGGCGAAGGCCCCATTGTTGCTGGCAGGTCCAATCCTAGGGTTCATCCACTATAGCCAGCTCGGACTGTAGCCAAGGCGATCTGTCAGCGTCGCCTCCTGCTAGCTGCCCTGCTTCCTCGAGCCTTGAGTGTCCGCGCACGATTCGGCACGTCACTTCTAAATGGAGATTTGTGTCCCAAGCTACCCATTTCGTGGCGTTGCCAACCCCGGTAAATCCGCCCCCTTGTCCCAAGATGCTTCTACTGCCCCAGCAGTCGGGCAGATTTCGCAATATTCCATCATGGCGAACTCGCGCACGTAGGCTCCTGTAGGAGTTGGGTGGAGACCTGTACAGGACATGAGCGCCATCGGTAGAGACTCGAGCTCGACAGGGTGGCTGCACAGGTGCGCCACCATCGGGTTGGAATGCGTAGACTACTCCATAATCTCCGAAACCGACGGATTGGGGGCGGATCGTATCTTGAAGATCTTTCCAAATCTCGAGTTCAAGGCGCTGAGCCTTAAATGGGGCAGCGTCATATTTTTTTCCGACGCGTTCCGGAATGCTAGATCCGCAAATCGTCACGCTGCGACACTCCAGCCGTCCCAAAGCATAGATAGCCTCCGTGACCACGGAAATGGCCAGTCCCTTCTCTTGCAGATTGGTCGGCAGTCTATCGAATGCTTCGAAATCAAGAATGATATCGCAATCTGAGGGACCTACACCTAGCAACTCCATGGTGGTGATCAGCTCTTTCACTGCGCTCTCAGGTGAGACGAATTCGAACGCGATTAGCCTAATCGCAAGTCCGCGTCCATCAATTTTGGCAATGTCTGAGACGGCGTCGAAATATGCAGTCTCAGGGCCTCGAGTAAGGGTTGTTCCGCAGATTGGTAGCGCCTTGAGCCGACATTGCCTAGCCAGCTTAAACGTATCGGTTACAGGGTGCGAATACCGATCGTCCCTCCCTTCGGTACCGTAGCGGGATAGATCAATATAAAGTTCATTCGCTGTTCCCCAGCTTTCACGGAGCGTTGTAATCCTTTCGGCAACTTGCTCGGAAACTTCAAGTGCATTGATGTGCGGCGGCTTAGGAATATCAATGATTGGCACTGTCCAGCTCTTGGCAAGCGGCGAGAGATGAGCAAGAGCGCTAAGCTCACCAGATTTTCCTCTGAGCGTTGGTACGTAGCGTGCCTTCTTACTCATTGTGGCTACCATTTTATCTCCGGAAACGCTTGCCGTATCTTTCGGTGGCCGACCATTCTTGAGTACTTCGTGTAGTCCTGTCTCTCGAAGCGAATTCGGCCTGCAACTATCGCTGGATGAATTTGCTGAGACCTTGCGAACTCGTTGATTGTCTTCGCCGAAGGAGTGAGGAAAACCTCACTGCGGCGCCACTCGCCGGTAGGAATCAAGATTTCTCTTGCCAAGCTATTGGCTTCGTTCTCAATCTCCTCGTGATCGTCCTGTCTCTCTATATTCTCGTCTGCGATCGTGGGTCTTTCCTCACTATCCAGGTGCTTCCATGCGTGAATGAGCTCGTGAGTCAACGTAAACCAGAAGTTATCAATTCGATCCAGTCGCGCTGTCAAGCCAATTACAGGCGTTCCAAACCTGCCTAGCATCGCAGCACCATCTATGTGCGTCTTTGGTAGGTGCGGTTCCACTATCAATGAGATTCCACGCTCTTCAAGACACTCTTTTGCAAGTCGAGGTCCATTCGCCATGTAGCTGAGACGTGTGACATACCGAATGAAATCCTCGTCCAATGCGCTAGCATTGAATCTCTTGGCAACTTCCGGGTGGCTGTCGGCTTTTTCCCTAATACGTGACAGCCAGAGCCAAACACCTGTGGCACTGGTTCGCTTGTTCGACCCGAAAGTCCTTGTGTTTCGAAGTCGGACAGGCGATCCGAGTGGGGACTCAAACCGCTTGAGCAGTTCTGAAACAGACACCTTGGCGTCTATCCATCCTCGGCGGACAAGCTCCTCCATTGGGATTTGCGAGCCGTCTATCTCCTCTTCAGCTTCGGGCTCGTGCTCCTTGTCTTGAATCAACAGTTCCAATGGAATGCCCAAGTGTTTGTTGAGGCTCTTGATCATTGGAAGAGTGAGTGCTCGTTTCCTAGCGAGGATTTCGGAGGCTCTGTTCTTTCCTCCTAGGTGCGCAGCAACGTCTTTCTGGCGAAGGCCCTTCTCTTCCATTCGAAAAACAATCGCGTCAACGGGGTCAAGTTTCGGAATCGAGAAACGTTCTTTTTCGTAGTCCTCGACAAGCTTTGCTAAAAGCTCCAACCGCGCTCCCTCGGGTGATTCCAGAATCGGATCAGCAGCTGCCAGGCGTTCTACCTCCGAAAGGTACTCACGATACTGTGCTTCACTTTTGATAATCCGAGGTTCCATGTTTCTATTCCAATCTGTCTCGCTCGCTGCGCTTGTCATACTCGGCATGAGTACCCAACCACTTCACAATCACTACGCTAGATCGATAGGCGACCTTTATTTCGAGTCGATATTTATTCCCCTTTACATTCAAGACCACCCATCCGTTGCCGAGGATGCTTGCGGATGGGTACATTTCTTTCAGATTGTGTGGTGCCTGCCAGGTCGCCAGTTCTACTTCGGACACCCATCCACTAATCCACTTGCGCGCGTCCGCATGCTTCTCGCCGAACGCCCGCAATAGGTCACGTCCAACGACTTTCATACGCCTACCGTAGTGCTGCGGAAGAGGAACGTTAGCAGAGAGTTCCCAAAATGGGAACCACTAAAAGTTCCCATTTTGGGAGTAGACTCGATCGGGTTGCCAAGATCACTCCTCGTCGGAGACTTCCAGTAAGTCTCCGACCTGTACCTCCAGGTACCTGCAGAGGGTTTCCAACGTGTCGAAATCCAGTCGACCTGCCTTCTCATGGTAAAGGCGTGACAGAGTCGTCCGGCTGAGGCCGGTATCACGCTCTATATCCGCGATTTTTAATCGCTTTTCGCCCATCAGACGCGATAAGTGTACTCGTACCATGATTTACTGACGCTACAAAATAACCACAAAGCGATACGAAAAAGCTTGCTTCCGATCTATTCGTATGCATAATGACTATGAAGCTAGTCTTTATGTATCGGAAGTAATTCATTTCATTGCGTATCGAGTTTATTGTGGCACAGACCTATCTCACTACCGAAGAACTTTCTCAGAGAATCAAATACGACGTTCGAACCATACGGGAGCGCCTCAAAGATTCTGTCCTTCTCGAAGGTATCCACTATCTCCGGCCGTTCGGGGGCCGAAAGATCCTTTTCATCTGGGAGCGGATCGAGCAAGACATGGTGAAGGCAGCAACTGCGACGTTGCACCTCCGCTAAGGATGTCCTCCCTCCGGGTTCGAAACGGCAAGTTGATGATCGACTTTCGGTATCGAGGGGTTCGTTGCCGTGAGCAAACGAGCCTCGCGAACAACGAACGAAATCGGCGCCGCGTTGCCCAGATCATTCGCCGAATGGACGCGGAGATGGAGCTTGGCACGTTCGAGTATGCCGAGTACTTTCCCAATAGTGGTCGCGTTCAACAGTTCCTTGAGCATGATCGGCGGCTAAGTGAACTGAGCAGTCGGACACCGAAATTCGGTCATTTCGCAACCAAATGGCTGGAGGAAAATGAAGTCCGCTGGCGCCCTTCTTATTTCTCCACGATCAGCGGGACAGTTCACAAATACCTTGTTCCTAGGTTTGGCGATCAATACCTCGATCAGATAAAGCGGGGCGAGATCCTCGAATTTCGGGCTGAGCTACGTAAACAGAGGCTAAAAAACGGCCGCGTACTTTCGCCAGACAGGGTCAATCACATCATCTCGCCACTTCGCATGATGCTCGATGAGGCGGCACTACGTTACGACTTCATGTCGCCAATGTCCGGCATCAAGGGTTTGCCCGTAGGTCGAAGTGACGTGGAGCCGTTCACTCTGGACGAAGTACAGAAAATTCTCGATACCGTCCGACAAGACTTCCGCAACTACTACACCGTTCGCTTCTTCACAGGCATGAGAACCGGTGAAATCGACGGGTTGCAATGGCGATACGTTGACTTTGATCGGCGTGAAATCTTGGTTCGCCAAGCACTCGTCGACGGTGAGCTAGGGGCGACCAAGACTGACGGTTCAGCACGAGAGATCTTGATGTCCGGTCCGGTCTATGACGCTCTGATCGAGCAGCGCAAGGTCACGGGTCACCTCGAATTCGTGTTCTGTAACAGCGCCGGGAAACCGTTGTGCCACCGAAATGTCACTAAACGAGTTTGGTACCCAATCTTGAGACACCTGGGTCTGCGTAAGCGTCGCCCTTACCAGTCGCGACATACGGCGGCGACGCTATGGCTCGCCTCTGGTGAGAACGCCGAATGGGTCGCACGACAGCTCGGCCACACAACGACAGAGATGCTCTTTCGTCGCTATTCCCGATTTATTCCAAACCTAACTCGCCAGGATGGCTCGGCATTCGAGCGCTTGCTAGGTAGATCCTTTGCACCCAACTATGAGGAAGACCAATGAACAAAGTCACTCCACAGTCCTTGCAGATGGTGTCGCACCACCTGTGCCACGTACTCGGTATCGATATGGCCGCCGATGATCTTGTCCTGTTTATCGGAAGCGATGATGCCAGCAACAACGGCGATGCGATTAAAGACTGGATTTCTGAACAAGGCGGCCTCGAGAGCGACTCTCGCCGCGAGATTGCAATTGAGCTACGGGACCGCCTGCGTGACGTGCTGTTCGAAATCGAATCGGCTATTCGGGCAGCATCATGAAGCTGGCAAGAAGCAGGCGCATCCAGGTGTACCTCGGGTTCCCGAACGGGTTTCTCGTAATCGGTACAGACCCACACCGCTCATGGCTCATGCTTGGTGGTCGGCTGCACGTCCATTCGAGATCGAAGAAGAGGAAGATCCGATGGTAGCGCTGCTTGTAACGATAGGCCTGTGCTTGCTTATGGAAGCGAGCGGCAGGCGTGATCTCCACCTTAATCCGGTACCCGGCGCCCTCCAGCGCGTTTGCACTGCCGTCAATGCGATTACAGGGCATCGGTATGCACCTGGTAATCCGACTCATCCCGTATCCCCCGAAGCTCGAATTGACGCTAAATCGAGATTTGTGATTCAACTCGTCTACTGATTAAGAGGAAATAAATAATGAAAGTACTGAAGTCTATCCTTGCCGTATTCTTGGCACTTGCTAGTGCCTGGTTGGTTCTTAACGGACTGTCAATTGCAGTCCAGACCATGGGCGTGGTTTCCGGCAGCGAATTCGGCATGCTGATCACGCTTGCGAATCTCATAGCGAGCATCTCCCTGTGGCTCGGCATTTTTGGCGTCTGGGTAGTGATTCCGGTGGCGCCGGCAGAATCGGAGGCTCCGGCATTAGGCGCCAGTCAGTGACTACCACTGACGCAAGGCGGTTCTCCGATGCCGAAGCTACAACGCTCAATCGATGGAAATGGTGTATCTGGCGGCAATGCGAACGTCCGAGACTGGCCTCACCACCATCAGTGAGTTCAAGCGCTCACTAGAACCGCCGGCGCACGATCCGCGGTCTCGCCCGTGATCCACAACGAGCGGATCCAATCACGCGAGATGCGAACTTGGAAGCAAGGCATGTTATGCCAGAGCTGTACTCAGCGACTTCGGCGCTGCTCAAACTCATCGGCGCTCCGTCAGCCCGCTCCCGACTTCGCGGCAGGATCGGAGCGCGGCGTTCAACTCATTCTCGTCGAAGATCATGATCGCGAGCATATGAAGAATGAAGCGCAGCGTGTGGGCTGAGTATTTCTTGGCGACCCAGCAACGCGAGTCAGCCTTCGACTTCATTGCCGCACTCGTCAATTGATTCATGAGCGTTAGATCATGCGGATGTCTGAGGTGAAGGTGCGCAACCGATCGCGCCGGAGGCCTTTTCCAGGCTTTGGCCATTGTCGCCAGGCCATTTCGAAGTCGCCAGCCACGAACGGCTTGCTCACCGCTCTGTCCGGCTGGCGTTACGATCTCGATATGCCAACGGCTATCCGGAACTATGCCTTTGAATGCCGCGATGAACCGCTTCAGGTCCTGACGGCGGTGAAACCAAGCGTGAGGTTCGGTGGTGGACGTATGAGTCAACCAGTAGCAGGTTGCCCATGCGATCTCGTCCCTGTTGCCACGGTAGCTCTCCCAAAGTCCATTTAGGATTGTATTCGTATCCGCCACGAGCACCCTCTCAGTCGGTACCGACGGCGTGATCAATTCTCGACGTTTTGGTACTCGATCTATATGTATTAATCGAGGTTCGTTCTTGCGCGTCTTCTCAGACGCCAATATCAGCGCGCGCCTGACGCAGCCCTCGAGATAATCCGGTTCGAGCCCAAATTGGTGCGCGATAGACCGAAGGCTATAGCCCTTTTCATATGTGTCGAGTGCCCTGCAAAGGTCGAATGCCGTCGTACTGGCAGGTGAGAGGTCTTCGTCAGGCGGCTTGATCGTCTCTCGATCGACTTTCTTGAGGCGCTGAAAGAGCTTGCGGTTATGAATCGACACTGCACGTTGAATGGCGTGCAATGGAATCGCGTCGCGATCGACACCCTGCTCATCTGCAACACGCCCAAGTTTGATTGACCCTATTCCCGTGACGCTCGATAAGAACTTGCGGCTAAATGTCAGCGTTGAGCGATTCAATGCCTCGTAGAGCAGTACTGAAGAGAAGTGCAGGTATGACGCAAAGGTTGTTGATGGGGACGAGTGCCCGGCAAACGCCGCTAACGCCCAGTATCGCGTGTGTGCCGATCGTGGATGCCCGAACACGGCTCGATATACCGCCTTTCCTTGGTCTTCAGTGTATTGTGTGAATCCCCGTACCAGCGGCCACTCGCGTTCAGCGATCAGCTGCAGGCGAGACAAGGCCGTATGGCGGAAGTCGTGCAAGACTCCCGTGAATCCGGCCCGCCAAAGGATACGTTTGACGTCGTTGGACACCTGGTGGGAGTCGAGGGGCTGCTTGGCGCTCCCCGCCATGTTGAAAAGAAGATCGGTCTTGCCGTAGCGCCCGGATTTGCGCTGACGAATGTATGCCTCGACGATCTTGCGTTCGCCAGCAAGTAGCAGCGAAGCGGCGGGGATGTTGCGCCGACTTGATGAGCTCTTGAGGCGTCCTAGGCTGTTCGCGCGGACGAAGATAATTCGTTCGTCGCTCTCTTCGATATCCTGGAGCTGCAGGTGCAGAATCTCGTTGCGTCGCATCCCGGTGCGGTACGCAAGGATCAGGGCCACTTTCAAGGCGCGCTTGTAGTGCACGTCGCGATTCTGGAGAGAGTCGATTTCTCGAAGCGCCGCGGCGTAGACTGTTTCTGGGACGAACGCTGCTCTTACGTGTTTGTTCTTTCGATACTTTGCGCTAAGCGATTCATGAAGTGCGGGGAAGTCGAACATCGCACGGCCAATATCATGCAGGTCATCTAGTCGATCGGAGGCATAGGTTTTTTCCTCGTCGGATTTCTTATTGTCGATGACGCTTCGATAGACATCGAACAGATCATCCTCATCATAGGTGTCAGCACCACTCATCGCCTCTAGCAGGCCTGGCCCCACTGCGTGCAGGTATCGCTCCATCGTGCTCAATGCGTTGCCACGCCGCTCTAGGTGGTCGAGCGACCAAGCGACCAGCAGGCTTGCTGCCAGCGGATAGCTGTCTGTTCGAAGGTCATGTAAACGCGCAATCGCCTCTTTCTTGGCCTCTGACTCCGTGATGATCTTCCTGATGATCCGGTAGATGGCATCGCGCGATGACTTAGATACACGGTGGCTCCGCACCGGGGGTATCTCATGCTCTTCAGGCTCATTGATCAAATTGGGGCGATCAAGCGAGGGTTCATCAAACGCGTACCCGGCGAGACGAAGCCAGTTTGAGGTCGGTAAGTCACTGGTGGCGATGCGGCCGCATGCCACTTCCATGTAAACGTGTGGCAGTCTCGTGTGTTGCTCCACCAACGACAGTGCGGCACGCCCGAACTGCGTCAGCGACGGGAGTCGGGAAATCTCCGAATCCAGACGCCGAAGCCCAGCATTGACTGCCCGGATGAGTCGGTTTGAATCGAGTTTCTCATGGAGGTAATCGCCTTCGCCGTCCCAGCAGCGCCGTATCATGCTGATTGTTAGCGGATCGAGCTGCCGGCGTGCACACTGAATCCGGGTTTTGTCACCATCGTCCCAGCGGTAGGCGTTGGTGTAACGAGATTTGTCCACTTCTAGCGTGATCCATGCGCGCGGTGTGTTGGCATTGGGTTCGAGTGGTGTCTTCTCCATGATTGCCTTCGCAAAAGCCAGCATCAGGCTGGCTTCGGTGATGCCGCTGTGAATCGCTCCGAAGAACACCCCCAACCCCAGGGCTACGGGCCGCTCGTTGAGGAGCTCTGGGTCGCCTTGCTCAATTGCGCGGACGACACTCTCGTGAATTGTGTGAACCAGCGTTGCATTACGCTGCCATCGCGCTGTTCGGAGCAACGACTGTGTCGGTAGCTGTACGTGTGGAAGCACTGGGGGAAGCTGCCAATCGCCTTCGTCATTTCCGCGGTCAATGAAGCCACACAGTCGAGTCCAGGCAAGGTTCCTTGCTCGTCGGGGGAGATTCAACTGTTGTAGCGCGGCGCCAATACTGCAGATACGAACTTGAAAATCTGCTTCGTCCAAGTGCTCGGCCGGTGATGCCACCAACTCAGGGAGCTCCGAGAAGATCAGTCCGTCAATGGTTCTGGTCGCACGCACGATGTGGTCGTGCTGTTTTGCCGCGCGGCCCGATTCGCCTACTTTCGAGTCGAACTTTCTTGGAGGTAGAGGTGCTAGGTATCGGTGTTCCATCCGACGATGCTCCCGATGTCGTGTTGTTCCAGATAGTCATCGATCACGTCAGCGATATCTGCCAGCTCCCGCATAGCGGTACCGTCATAGCGCGATAGTGGAGCAGGACCAAAATCAGCGTGGCCGTACCATGCCCGAATTGCACCTTTCGAAAAGGGCTGTTGCCGAATCCATGCTGACAACGAATGTCTGGACCAATTTGTGGGGAACGGCCATAGGTCGCCGAACTCTGCAAGCATCCACTTCGGACGAACGGCTTGGACAGCGAGACGGTCATCAAAATAAAAGAGGTGTGGTGTTTTGCCGTCCAGCGCCGCCTGAATGGCTTGGGCCGCATCGGGTTGATAGTGATAAAACTCAACGCAGAGATTCCTGAGATGCTCGTTGTACTTCTGAAGCTGGGAGGTACCGGTGTGTCCGAGCGATACAAGGCGACTGGCGTCGCCATGTCGATTGGCTTTGTCCGCAATCCGGAAAGTCTGGGCAATTAGATTGATGTCACTCTGAACCCCAAATGGCGCGGTGACCGATCGAATCAATGTGATCATGCTGAGTAGCTGCGCGACGTAAAATACGTATCGATTGTGAAACGAGAAGGGGCAGGTCGCTTCTCGGTTACAGAGCGCTTCACTCAGCTGGCTGGCCTGACGCTGAAAGAACCCAGCAATGAACTTCGGATTGATACGAATTCGGGTCCCGACGTAGGTACTGTCCTCGGAACTCGACAGGCGATCGGTCGAATCCACCGCGTCGAACAGATCATTGATGACCTCGGCGTAGGCTTCAGTAGCAGTACGTCGAGCGATTAACGTGTAATATATTCCCGCGTGATGCTTCGGCGATCCACCGATCAGCCATGCAATCAGGACTTCATCAATGCCGTTGTCGCTCAGCTTGTACTGGAGGGCATTACTGAGTCGAACCTCACTGATGTTCTTGTCGATGCGTCGCCGCAGTTCCGCGACTACCGGCCCGATGTCGATGTCGCTCATCGGTTGGGTGCTTGAGTCATAGAGGCGCAGCAATGCGTGGCCGACTCGAGGCGGAAGCGGTGTTCTGATGCTGTTATCCGAGGTTCTCTGAATACCCGGCAATCGCGTCACCGACTTATGCTCGGGGAGCTCAGGCTGGTAGCGTAGGTACACGCCATCGTGTTGAGTCAGCCAGCACTCACCGGGTTCACTTCGAATGCGACCACGCGACACCTTAAGGGACTTCAGTCTATCGGCGCGTCGACCGGTCAAGATGACCAACGCAGCAAGCAAATGGGCAGGGGAGTCATCTACCTTCTTGTAGCAGATCTCGAATGCACGCCGAACCTGATATGCGGTCAAGCGTGACCCCAGGCACGGCGTGCCCGAGGACAGCATGTGGAGCTGGTTGATCATCTCTTTGCCCTGGTTCCACGCTATGCCGCGCGAACGATCCTCGTACGTCATCGGCACTAAGGGACGCACGTCCTTGCCGGCCTTCGGCTGATCATCGCGCGCCTCTTCCGGTGAGTTCGGGAAGGGCACCGTCAATGGTTCTTCAGAAACTGCCAGAGCGCAGTCGTCCAAATCCGGCAGCGGGTGTTCGACAATCTCGCCAGTAGCAACGACCTCGGAGCCAAAGACGTGGCGCTTGTATTTCTTCCGACCATCGAGAAGCGTAGCGACGCAGCGGTGCCATTCCTCCAATCGGTTCGTATGATCCTTAACCTCAGTAGGCGGTTTCTCGAGGAGCACCGCTAGAGCCCCTGCAATCCCTGCGAAAGATTGTCTGAAGTCGGGCAGGTGGGTGAGAAGGACCTTCTCCCGGGTCAGAAGAAGCCGCGTGCGCCTGCATACCAGAACGACTTCATCGTGATACTCGCTGCCCATCTTGGCGAGCAGCAAACACAGGTGAACGACTTTGGTTACGATCCCGGTGAACTTGTCGCTCGAGTCAGCGTGTTGATAAGCGCTAGCCAGCAGGGCTGGCACCGGGTAGTTCTTCCATCGTCTGCTGATGACTGATGATAGATACTTGACATCTTCCGAGCGGATGATGCTGGACGGAGTAGATGGCGCGATTCGCGAGATCGATTCGTCCAGCGGCGAGCCCTCGTAGTTCTCCTTTCGGAGCTCCACAATTTGCTGGGACAAGAGCGTAATCGCCGTCTCACACGCTTTTTTGTCGTGATTCGGGAATCCTAATCCAGAGCCTGCGTTACTTGGCATCAGAGTCTTCCCTCGCGATTTGGTCGATATAAGAATGCGCTCCTATCCCGCCACGCTTTACTTCCGGCATGTAACGACGGACCGATTCGCTGCTCACACCGAAAGCGCGGCACAGGGATTCGATAGTTAATCGAGTGCCGTGCGATGTTTGTCGATCTCTAGCAAGTACGCGATCGACAAGTCGCTCGGGAAAAGACTCAATCAGACCGTTCAGAAACGCGGCTGCGGCTCTTTTGTCGGAAGAGCGTAGTGAACAAGTAAGGAGCGCCTGTTGCCACGCGTACTCTTCGATTGCGTCGTCGTCGACGAGGATCTGGTCGACAACCTTGACCGCGATTTTGGCTGTTTCAGACAGAAGAACCATCTGCTCGAAGCCGCCAACCAATTGTCGGCTCTCCATGTGTTTGCGCTCGTCGTCGCCCTCTCTTCCCTCTTCCGGGTTGTCAGTCTGCCTGCTGACGAACTGAAGGACAGGTGGGGCAAGTGGTCGGTATCGTATCGTGACCTTTCGGTTTGCTCGGTATCGCATGAAGAAGGCGAACGCCTCTCGCGCCGCCGGGTGCACGACGATGTCAGTCGCTAATAACCGAATCACCGGGACCTTGGTAGTTAGGTAGCCTTGTGCCATTTCTGCTTCTCCAGCCTCACTACTACTGAGTTTACTGAGAAGGCCATTCGTCCCAGGACAGGGGGGTGGGAGTGGGCAAGCCGACGTTTTTTGGAACTCAATAAACTCCTAGATAGATATGCGCCTTTGAAGGAGGTCTGAGCGGAGAATGAGGTTCAAATACACAAAACAACAACTGGCTGCCGCCGAGGCGTTTGCCGAAGGTAAGTCGCTCAAGATCAAAGCTTTTGCGGGTGCCGGGAAGACGACGATCCTCAAGCACATGGCTGAGCGCGAGCGAGGGCGAGGGCTTTACCTTGCCTACAACAACCAAATCGCACGGGAGTCAGCGAGCAAGTTCCCCTCCCATGTCACCTGCAAAACTGCTCACGCGCTTGCTTTGGGAGGCCTGCCTAATGAGCTGCGGGAAAAGGCCAGTCAGGCAATAAGTCGATTGCCGCGAGGGGCTCTGGTTCAGTACCTCATGCAGCGTGCTGGTCTCGTGGAGACAGAGGCCAAGGAGATTGCCCCGGTTGCAGATGCCGCGATCCACTGGTTCTGTGTCTCAGCCGACCCAAGGCCTACGTTTTCACACATCGATCGGGCGTTGCAGGGTATTCATACGACTGCGGGACCTGACGAGATCATGGTCGCCTTGCCGGCGGTGTGGGAAGGCATCTCAACAGCGGACGGCGGGTTGCCAATGACTTTTGATGGCTACTTGAAGGTCTTTCAACTAAAGGGGGCGCCTCTTGATTTCGACTACGTTCTCGCCGACGAAGCGCAGGATCTCTATCCGGCAATCCAGTCCATCATTCGTGGATCTGGTGCTCAGGAGGTCTGGGTGGGCGACTCCCACCAACAGCTCTATGGCTTCAATGGGGCGGACAATGCGATGCAACGCCTAGATTATCTGGACGAGTATCCTCTCACCTTCTCGTGGCGGTTCGGCGAATGGCTAGCCGAGCTGGTTCAACCGATTCTGAATCAGCTTGGCGAGCCCGATATCATTCGCGGTAATCCCGAGATCAAAACACGGCGATCTCTCCGGACCTTGCCCGTTCGACTAGCTCGAGGAAACGCTACACTCCTGGCGCCGCTTGTCGCGTCGATAAAGGCAAAAAAACGGGTCCACGTGCTTGGCGGTGCAAAAAAACTCAACGCCTTACTTGACGCTGCAGAATGTGTGATGAGAGAGCGCCGTGTTAGGACAGGCCTTTTTGCAGGCATCAACTCCTGGTTGGAAGCACGTAAACGGGCTGAGGAGCCAGGCAATTACACACTTCAAGCGATTGTTGAGCTAATTGAAAAACACCGACTGAGTGAGGTAAGGCGTTGTGTCGCTGCAGTGAGCGACGCTGAGGATCATGCTGAAGTCGTCTTGGGCACGGTACATCAGGCGAAGGGCCGCGAATTCGACAAGGTCGCTCTCCTCGACGATTTCCGCGCACCGCGAGAGTTTTTGTGCACGCTCCGTGGCAAGGACGTGTTTGTTCCGCCACCGGAAATCCTGCGGTTGGTCTATGTGGCGATTACTAGGGCGAGTGAAGAGGTGTTCGTACCTGTGGAGCTTGCTCGTCGCTATAACATTCATCATGAGCTGAAAAGGTCCAAGCCTCGGACGCAGGGGGATTCCCCAACCTCGGTTAATGAGTCCCCTGATCCGTATATTCCGAGTACCGAAGTGTCGCCGTTAACCTTCAAGCCGCACGGAGCGTCAACGCAGTATGGTCTGGCCACGGCTGTCAGCAGTGGTCATGAAAGAGTCAACGACGCCAGCGAGTCTACGAGGGAGGTGCGAATACGGTTGATCGCTGTGATGATATGGCTGGCGTTGGTTTTTCTCTTGCTTGAGCATAAGGGGTACCTCGATTTCCTACCTTTCTTTTAAGTACGAATCTCTCGATCGGCGACTAGGGGAAGTACCTATTAGGAGCGGAAGCTTAGCGCCACTAGCAGCCGCCGAATGATCTCGTTATCGGTTTGTTCGGGCTTCCGCCTCTACTGAAAACCGCCCTACGAAGCAGCAGTGAGTCCACCCATGAGGCGAACAAGCCAGTTTTTTGTATCAAGGTGGGATAAACGAAAGAGTTATCACACAAACCATTGGAGATGAACTCAGGTTCGAGTGTTCTAAGCGAATCAGTAATAAAAGAGAAGGGGGCCTTTGTGATGCGTCTAATGAAATTTGCCGCTCTTGCAGCAATGTCAATTGTCTGTCTAAATGCCAATGCAGAGTTGCCGTTCAATGGGAAGACTAAAGTAAAACGCCCGAAGAGTAGTAACTACTGTCACCCACCAGGCACGCGCTATTTCACTAGGATAACGAAGTACTACACCCTTCCGTTGGAGCAGTGCCTCGCCGGTGGAACGCAGACAGTTACAGACGAGGCAGGCGTTTCTGACGATATCGACCTTAAGCCCGGCCAGTTACCCACATACCTGCAGACAGCATACGCTGCGCAGCAAGCATGCACGCCGGGTTCAAGCTCGGCTTGCGAGCAGGCCGCAGTAGCCGCCGATAAGGCAAAAGAAGAGGCCAAGCAGCTTGATCGATTTGTAGGATTTCGATTTGGTATTGGACTCTCGGCGCTCAACTTCAACCAACAATCCATCGATTCCGTCGATCTCGTCGGTGGCGAAGTATTCGTTCGTGAACGGCGAGATATTGAAACCAGCATCATGTTCGAAAGCCATAAATTTTTCACAATTCCTTGATTTGGCGAGAACTTCGGTATAGGCCCCTTCGTTGCAGCATCGTTGTCGGACGAGAACGGAGCGAATCCGTTGTCCAAACTGGGTGCGGGTCTGATGGTGGGTTGGAGAAAGCCAGAGTCTCAATACAGCTGGAATGTAGGTCTTGCTTGGGTTGTAGATACCGACTCTCTGGCTCTCCGCCCAGGGGTCATTGATGGTCAGCCAACGGACATCATGGATACCAACGATTTAATGGTAACAACAGATCGAGAAGGTGTGATGTTGATTTTTTCTGCATCTTGGTGAGCGTCCTGCCTTGTTCTGTCATCAAGCTCATATGTAGCGAAACGGAACAAACCGATCACGAAACAAAGACGTCCAAAGAGAACGGTAACTGAGGGGGAGTGTATGCGAAGGCTGGTTGTTTGCTGCGATGGTACATGGAACAAACCAGATCAAAGTGCCGATGGGTTCGACGTACGTAAGCTGAGCAATATCGTCAAGATCGTACGGGCTGTGCTGCCGAAGGACGAAAGCGGCGTTGGGTATCACCCCACTATCGCGGACGCTTACGAAAGGGTTGATAATGGCCCGGGAGGAGTGTCATGGCAAAACGAAGAGAATTCTCGGCGGAGGTGATAATCCACACCCGCGGGCAAATTTCGTTGTTGACGCAAACCTTACAAATGGACATAGGCCGAGTGGACTTGACCCGCTTCACCTGAGATCTCCACGCTATTCAATGAGCATAGGAGATCGACAGATGAGCAGTCACAGATACACACCAGAATTCAAGGATGAAGCAGTCCGTCAGGTCGTTGATCGCGGCCACTCTGTGGCGGAAGTCGCCGAACGACTCGGCGTGTCGACGCGTAGCCGTTACGCCTGGATCAAAGCCGTCAAGCCCTCCAAGAATGAGCAGCAGACTCAGGAGCTGAACGACGCGAAGAAGGAAATCCTCAGTCTTCGAGCAAAGCTGAGACGCGCTGAGGAGGAGCGCGACATTCTAAAAAAGGCCGCCAGGTACTTTGCCGTGAATACCGAGTAAGGTACCGATTCATTCACGAACAGCGTCATGCACACAGCATTCGCTTGCTGTGCCGATTGGTCGGTGTTAGCGAGGCCAGCTACTACTACTGGCGACAGCATCCGGTGAGTCGCCGGCAGCTCGGAGATCGTCGGCTGCTGCGGTTGATCCGTGACTCCTACGAGGCGTCAGGTCGCGTCTATGGCTCGCCAAGGATCTGCGCCGACCTGCGCGAGATGGGCGAGCTCGTTAACAAGAAGCGTGTGGCCAGAATCATGCGGGAGCACAAGATCCGTTCGGTCTACGGCTATAAGATCCCGCGCAAGATCTACGGCCGACCATCGATCGTCTCATCCAACCGGTTGAAGCGACGCTTCACCGTTGACCAGCCCAATCGTGCCTGGGTGACGGATATTACCTATATCCGAACTTGGCAGGGCTGGTTGTACCTGGCCGTCGTCATCGATCTGTTCTCACGACGTGTCGTCGGTTGGTCGATGCGTCCAACGCTCGCGAAAGAGCTGGTCGTCGACGCGCTGCTGATGGCCGTATGGCGACGCAAGCCCAATCGCTCGGTCATCATCCACTCCGATCAGGGCTCACAATACGGCAGTGATGACTGGCTACGCTTCTGCCGCACCCATCATCTCGAGCCGAGCATGAGTCGACGAGGCAACTGCTGGGACAACGCTGTTGCCGAGTCGTTCTTCAGCAGCCTGAAGAAAGAGCGTATAAAGAAACGGATTTACAAGACCCGCGAGCTCGCCCGCGCGGACATCTTCAACTACATCGAAATATTCTATAACCCGGTTCGCCGCCACAGCCATCTTGGCGGGATCAGTCCAGAGGCGTTTGAACGCGCCTCGTTTTTAGGCGGTGAGATCTCTGGTGAACGGGGGTAAGTCCACTTTCAATGCGCGGTTTCATAATCAGCTTTCTGAATTCGCACTGGTTCAAATCGTTAAGCAAATCCAGACTAGTACTCGAAGCCTGACGATGGCATTACAACGACGAGCACCCCCACGGCTCGCTCGACTATCAGGCCCGAGATATACTCGAAAAGTAGATCACCCGATACGATGTTTTATTGCTCTTTGATTGGCCACCTCAAAGTGCGAAGACCATCGGAGAAAAGGAAACCTATCCGCTTCGACAGCTCCTCTGCATCTGGTAATCTAAGTCATGAATTGACTACATTCGAGACTCACACTTCCGTTTTAATCGTGCCCGCTTCCATTGACAGAACTCTATCGGCTAGTTGCTGATGATCTGGATCGTGGGTGACCATGCATATAGTCGTTCCACCATCATTCAGTTCCGACAGCAGCGCGAGGATATGATTGGCAGAAACCGGATCCAGATTCCCAGTCGGCTCGTCTGCAACGATTATCGGAGGTGCTGTCACAAGTGCCCGCCCCAAGGCGACTCTCTGTTGTTGCCCACCCGATAGCTGGCTCGGGAAGTGTTCCTTTCGATGTGCAAGCCCAACCCTTTCAAGTATTTCGTTTGCCGCTGTCAGTCTCTGTGTCTTTGACGTCAGCTTTTTGGAGTACTTGAGGGGCAACATTACATTATCTAGTACGTTTAGATCCCCCACCAAAAAGAACGATTGGAATACAAACCCAATATACTCGTTTCTTAGTCGCGCGCGTTTGGCCGAATTTGCGTTTCCAACCGATTCGCCGTTCAAAATCACTTGCCCCGCGTCAGCGTATTCTAAAAGCCCAATCACTGAAAGAAGCGTTGATTTCCCGCACCCGGAAGGACCGTTGATAATCAAAAACTCTCCACGGTCAATGAAAAGTGATATCTCACTCAACGCCTTTGTAGTGATTGTACTCGACTTAAAAGACTTCGAGACGTCTTTAAGTGTTATCAAGTCTTTTGCTCCTACTCTTATTCGGTCAATAACAGTCGCTCACCATAGTCGGCGAGTAGCCCACTAGAGATAATTGTGTCGCCAGCACTCAGACCAGACTTGATCAAGATTTTACTCTCGGTAAGTAACTCGTAAGTTATTGGGGTTCTGAGAGCTAAGGTTCTCGTATCATCAAGTCGATAAACTACCGCGTTGCCCGATCCATCTATCCTCATGTTCTCCGGGATTACAAGCGTCAGACCGACCAGCTCACCACCTAGGAGGAGCTTCGCCTCAACGCTTAGGTTTGGTCTCCAGCCTAATTGCTGTGAAGTAGCCAAATGGACATCTATGTCGACCGTACCTTGATTGACAACGGGGTCGATTCTCATTACCTCTCCACGAGTAACCTCGCCCAAGACAGTCACCTCTGCAGCCATCCCGATTGAAATATCTTTGGACAATGCCTCGGAAACACGCAGAGTCGCAAGTAACTCGCCTGCTGATATGCGCAGTACTTTGGTGCCAGCAGACACCTGCTCTCCAGGTTCAACGTATACTTCCTGCACGATCCCGCTTTGCTCTGACAGTAGTCTAAGGCCTTGAAGAAGTGTCTCCCGTGCGTCGACTTCCTCGCGTAGACGCTGAAGTTCAAGTTGACCAGCCCTGTTTTCTGCCTCAATCAACTTTGCAAGTTGTAGTTCCTTTTCACGCTCAATTTCTAACGTCTTTTTTGATTTCACCCAAAGATTGATCGTTTCCTCGAATGCCAATTTCGAGACCACTCCGTCTTCGAGAAGAGCCTCTTCGGCTGCTACTCTAGCTCCAAGTGTTTCTGTTTCAGCTTCGGCCTCGATTACACTTGCGCGCGCGTCCAGCTTTCGCTGCTCCGCTAGTGACCTTCTTGCATGTAACTTCGCTTCCGCCTCTTCGAGTAATAGGCGATCGCGGCGAACCTCAACTTCGAGAACTGGATTTTTCATGATTCCTAACGGGGTACCGGAGACCACGGCAGATCCAGCGCTTACCAACACCGCAGTGAACACACCATCACTGGATGCTGCAATCACCTCAGAACGCGAGGCTCGAAGTTCGCCGATCGCAGTTCTAGTTCGACGTATCTTTTCCTCCACGACTTGACTTGTCGTCAAGGTACGCAATGACACCTCGTCCTCGTTGGAGGAATAGAGGTAAATGGCGAGTATGACGATGGCAAAAATGACAACAGTTAAAGCCGTCTTCCGCCCGAAAAACGATCGCTGACGATCCGTCGTCTCATCCATAGCCGTGTCTTTTGTGTAGTCCCATGTCGACATTTTTGATTGCCAGGCCTAGCCTATTTCGGTCTCCAGGTCGCGCTAAAACTTCCAACCTCTCGGTCACGATCCCTTTGCTCTATTTGTCGGACAACTCCTGCTACCAGCGCGCTCGTGGGTGTTACTCGCTCTTCATCGCCGGGTTTTGCTGCGGGGACACGGTTCAAAATAGCGATGAACGGAATTTGGTCATTTGATTGCTTGGACATATGAATTTCTCAAGTGCTTTGCAATTTTTTGATCAATATCCACGCCTGTGGCAGCTTGGACGCTGTCCCAACTACCGCCCGGATTCAGTTCAAGAAAGAACGTTTTTCCTGAACGATCCACAACAAGGTCGACAGCGGCGTACTCTAACTGCAGAGACGCTGCTAGCTTGGCCAATTTTTTCTCGATATCGCGATCAAGCTGTACCGGAAATACCCGTGAGTTTGATTCGTCAAGAACCCGCCAGTCCGTCTCGACCTCTGATGGACTTCCGGTAAACTCCGTTGCAGCCGAGACTGTTTGATCACCAATAAGAATAACGCGGATCTCGAATCGCTTTTCAATAAACTCTTGGAAGTAAGTTGGCGCTGCTGTCACTTTCTGAATCTGAGAGATGTGATCATCATTGAGACGAGTTGCGAAAATCATCGGCATGTCCTTGCGGAGCATGAAGCTCGGGTTAAGAGGTTTGCAGACCACCCCATTTGGGTTTTTCGTAAGGAACATCTCAGCCTCCAGGGCCGATTGAGTAACCATCGAATTAGGGAGTTCCAATTCGTGTTCCCGAGCCAGCTGGTTAACGAAAATTTTTCTCTCGGCTTCGCGTGATCGGTCTGGAGAGTTAACCCACGTTTTGGCTGGTATCATGCTAATTGCGGCATCGATCACAGCATCGTATTCGCCGGCCAGTAGATGTCGCTCTGGTGCAGCATGCCCTTCGACCGTCGTTCGACGGTTGTATTTCCATGCCCATGCCTTGGTGATTCTTCCAAAGAGACATTTTTTTTGGGGATCGCCAACAGTCTCGATTTGAATATCACCATTCTTTTCGAGGGCACTAATTCGATATTCTTCCGTAAGGCGTTCCCTGTTGACCCTAAACCAAGGTACGTGCATCTGATTCAGATAATTTACGACACTACCAGTGCGGATGTCCCGTTCGTTCGATAGAACGAGTATCACTCTACCGACTCCTCAAACAGCTGCCTGGAGTGTTCAGTTTCGAGGTTCTCGATGCTCTGACCATAGACACGTTCTAAATCATCAACGGTTTGCCCGGACAAATAGAAGTCTTTAAATCTCTCACATCCGTATGTTTCTAAGAGAAACCGAAAAAACGCACCACCGTATTCATACATGTACGGTGGTGCATATCTTGGGGAACCGATAAAAAAACAATCTCGTAGTGGCATCAATTTACGTGATGCAGCTGTACGGTATGCCCTGGATACATCAAAAATGTCCGTTATACCCTCGAAGGAACTTGCTCCTCCACTGGCACGTGGGTCTAGCCATGGCCAAACAGGACCAATGAGATCGCTCGCTGTTTTGAGGCCCAAATTCCCGCCTTCGTCATTTCTCAGGGCTAGACCAAACATCGAAGCTGTAGCTTCGCCAACAAAGAAACAAGGAACTACGGGATGCACAGCGAGTAGAGCGTGACTGATTTCGTGCAAATGGCAAGGTTGATTCGACCTGATCGTCTGACTGGAATTGTCTTCAGTTAATCGCGAGTTGGCCGAGAAATGGTTGTCTCTGGTTGACTTATCGAAAAAGTACTGGACGTTGTAGTCACTTACCTGCGAGAGGTTCATAACGTCACGCATTCGTTTGATGTTTTCGATGAGAATTGATCGATACGCAAGAAGTTCATGCTCATCTTCTGGCCGGGCAAGAAAGTCGAAGCCAGAAACGGAAAAGAGTCTTGTAAAACTGTCCTTGGTTCCAGACTTAGCCTCATTCCTTCTCGCCACCGCGAATAACGACTCTTCCTGATGACTGCAATTCTTTGGTCGGATAGGAAATAGCTTACGATCTCGTGTTTCGATCCGAGGTGGGTTCGTACAGCAGTAGCGAAGTTCGCAGTCGCTACAATACGGCGTATCGTCTTTGGTGATGCTCCAAGCGGATCTTGTGTTGTCGCTGCGGACGATGTCTGAGATTCCAGTCGACGATACAAGTTGACCCAGGCTCACATTCTGCGTTCTCCAATGGAGATAAACGGCTCCGTTCCTGTCGATATGAAGATTTCCAGAGTAAGGGTTTCCCCGATTCAACAAGACATATTGATCTTTGCTGCAGTCAAGGTCCGCGGTACTCGCTCCTTTCTCTCTTTTATCGACCAGGTTGTGACGACAATTAGTGCTGCAGATCAGTGATGCGAATGTCGTAGAAAACCTCCCATCATGGTGGATGTCGACGTGGGTACCTAGCTCTTTTAGGAACTCTGCTGTTTCCGCATCTAAGTTCATGGCATCTATACAGATTGTTGGTTTCACCCCAGTTTCATCAACAAACTGTGTGATCTGTTCGCGCCATAATTGGGGCAAGCCTGGCCACAGATGGATCGATATCCGTGAACACCCGTGAATCTCAAGCGTTTCTCGTAGAGTAGTTTCGAACGGATATGATTGTGGTTGGCCGGGGGGTTCAATAGAAACGGACTGAAGGCTGTGCGGGTAATTTCTGTCGTAATCGGTATTGAATTTCTTTAGTAGTAGATGCGGATTTCGGACTCTTGCGTAGTCGTGCGCAAGTAAGTCCTCGAACAAACCCCGATATTCCCGAGCATTCAATTCGTCTGAAGCTAAGTCTGCATCGCTATGGCAGTAATCAGCGGCATCCTTATCTGTGATTCGCTTAGCTATAGATGAACTCACGGGCAATAGTCGTCGTTTATGTAGATCATACAAAGCCGCGGAGGCCTTACCGCTCACACAAACGACAAATGGGTGGAGGATAATCTCACGGTTCATTTTTTGGGCATTTCACTCCAAGACGTAACGATTTCGCAGTGCCCAGCCATAGTCGACTGACGTGTTCAATCGTCTATCGAGTCTCGAGGCGAACGTCAAATTGACGTCGCAAAAATGTTTCATTTAAATGACAGGCGACGCCAGTCGAATGAAACGTTGTCCTAATGGAATTATGGTAATAATATCTCAGCGCGTGCGCGATATATGTAAAACCTTTAGGAGATGAATCATGGATACGATTGACTTTGGAAGCGAGCTTAACACTCAAGGAACTTCAGAGATTCAGTACCTCGTGACATGCACGTTGAGTTGCAGCCAGACCACTGGTGAGTGCACGTTTGAATGCGAGGGTGGCGATCCTGAAGAATCGCAGCACTAGTGTTGACTTGCAGGCCTGCGTCCGTATTTGGACGCAGGCTTCTGTTACTACCGTATTTCGTATTCGTCCTAGTGGTGACAGGGTGTTCGACTGGACGACAGATCTATTTGGTCGTTGATGAGAGCTCCCTGATTCGTAGCAGCGAGATTCGAAACTCCCTTAAGCAATCGGGATTGTCTTGGACAGAACCTAAGGTGGAGTTCCCTGCAGGACTGCAGCGAAGCGTGGTTGTATATGGCGACGATCGAAATACCAAAGAAGTCGCGTTAGAGATTGCTAGAACATTGTCGGATCTTCTAGGGGTCTTTGTGCCCGTTAAGCAGTCTGACCAGAATAATCACTGGTATACGACAAAGAACATCGGCATCTACATCGTCGAACTGGGTTCCAATAGCTCGATTTCGGAAGCTCAAGGGGAGACTTTTGAATTAACCGGGGGGGATTCGTATGAAATACGAGGGTGTGACCGTTTTGAAGGAACGTTATTGCTGCAAGAGAGTGGAGAGTACTCTATAGCTCTCTTGGAGTATGACGCTCAGGACTCGTTCACAAACTCCGATCTTTCCGGTAACTGGAGTGAGCGCGACGGGCTCGTTGAGTTTGTCGACTCCAGCAGCTCGGAGAGGTACACACTTGAGGTTAGGACCGTGCTTTTTCCAGGTCTAGGGGAAGTTTACGTACGAGAATTGACATCCATTACTCGAAAGAACGTTCCCAACTACCTCTTCTCACATTGCTCGTTTCTGCAGACGCCAAAGCCTACGATCGTTCAATAGAAAGCGACTATCGGCCTTCCGTCAAAGTGTGAGGAATAGCGACGATGTTGATCTCAGACGAGAGTCGAGTTTTTCTCGAGAATTCGACTCGATACGCAAAATCCATACCGAAATTCTGGCGCTCGGCTGGTATATGTTTGGCGTTCTTCTTTTTGGCTGGGCTATGCACTCTCCTTGTTCCGTACGTCTTGACCAAGGGGTTAGGATCATTCGCAGATAAAGAACCTCTTCTAGCCCTAGGATATTGTGCTGCGTTTTTTGCAGTGCGTTTAGTGCAGGACGCCCTAAGTGCGTATGCCAAAAAGACTAAGGCAGATGGGGCGTCATTGGCGAACCAGACCACGCTGGCCAGATTGTACAGGAAGGTCCTGGAGTATCCCTTGCGTACCGTCGATGCTGAGAAGCGAACCGGACAACTGCTTCAAAAACTAGTTGATACCTGGCGGATAGGGGATTCCTTTTACGAAGTGTTTGTCATTTCTATTGGCCTAATCCTCCAAACAGCAATAACGTTAATGGTCATAGGGTATTTCAGCACTTCTGTTGGGATCATCTGTGCGTCTTTATTCTTCGTAAGCCTCTGGATCGGCTTCGGATTCACGCGACAACTCAATGACTATACAGAGAGAGCTTTGGGGCAGCTTGCGGCGCTCGGGGGAGTTATGCATGAGGGTATCGCGTCCATCATACCGATTAAGTCAATGGGCGCGGTAGATGCGTATTTGTCGCAGATTGATAGTGAATCGCATGCTCTAGTTGCAACTGAGTTTGAGAGAAACCGTAGCTCCGCAACCATTCAACTTTCAACGACACTGTCGAACTCCGGTCTTCAAATTCTCGCACTTGGCTATATTTTCTATCAGGGTATGTCGGATTATCTGGGTATCCCGGAAACAATAGCCTTAGCCTATCTGTCGATTCGTGTTTTTGGGGTATCCCGCTCACTCGCGATCTCCATGCAGGAAGCAAGACGTTGTCAGGTGCTATTTTCCAGAATGTACGCGCTGCTCGACCACCCGGTCGAGGGTTCTGACCAAACAGGCGATGTGAGGCTAAGACTCCAGTCGGCACCACGAATTAGTTTTCGCAATTTGTGTTTCGGCTATGGAAAGAACCTACTTTTTCACGGATTCGACCTTGAAATTGCTGCCGGAGAACGCATTGCGATTGTGGGAAAGTCCGGAGCTGGAAAGTCCAGTCTCCTTAAGCTGCTGTTAGGATTGTACCAGCCTAAATCTGGCTCGATATGTATCGACGACATGCGGCTGACCCAGCTAGATCTTCAGTATTTTCGCTCGAGAATTGGTTTGATTCTACAAGGTCAAGCAGCCTTCCCAGGAACAGTGCGGGACAATCTCCTTTTCGGTCATCCCGAGCCAATTTCAGACGATAGGTTATGGAAGGCTCTGGAGAAGGCGGCATTGGTTGAAAAGGTCTCGAAATCCAAAGAAGGGTTAGATCAATGGGTCAAAGGCAGTCTTTGGTCAGGCGGAGAAAATCAACGTCTTATGCTTGCACGTGCCTTAGCGCGCGATGCGCAACTAATGATCTTTGATGAACCGACTTCAGCGCTTGATACTGAAACCGAGAGATTCATTCGACAATCTTTATCAGAGTGTGCAAGGGACTCAACCCAAATAATCGTCGCACACAGACTGGAGACAGTTATGCAATCAGATCGGATTGTTGTGCTCGACAACGGGGCAATCAAAGAAGCTGGCACACACTCTGAGCTGCAGGCCTTGAAAGGCGCATATTATTCCTACTACAGGAATAGTACGTTGGGAGCATGATAGTCGCTTTATCGTATTCTTTGTTTTATGGCGTGCGAAAAGTCTTTCGAAAAAGAGGTGCAATATGCAACGCTGGGAACTTACTCGAACTCACGAATATCTCAGACGGAATATAGGAAGAAGGATCCAGCTTCCGAGGTTACAGATCTTTGCTGATCCCGACAGTCAAGTTGCTTCTTTTTCTGGTTTCGAAACGGGTAAACTCTTTTCGGTAATGGCCGGTTTGAATCTAAGCGTCGACTCAATTGAGCGGATGTCTGACTGTGAGACACTAGACGAGGTTCTCGGCACAATTTCAGAGGTTACGACATCAGATTCGATACTTTCTGACTGTGTGAACTCAGATCTAACATTACTTAAATACTGGGCTCCTTGGTGCGAGCCTTGCCATGCGTTAGGCAAAGAAATCGACGAATGGCTCTCGATCGAAAGGGAAAGCAATCTGCGTTCAATTTCACTGGTTTCGATACTCGATGACCCTTTCGAGTTGCCTGAGCTAACTAGGAAAGAGGGTTCATCCAAGTGATAAACGGAAAGATGCGGAGCGCACAACTTTGATTGTTGGTCACCAGTTTTGGCGGCTGTGTAAACTTATCCTTGTAGCGGTTTCCGTTTCGCTCGCAATAGCAGCTGCCACCACTGCTTGGATTGCGCGTTCCATTGTCGATTCCAATCAATTGGATGGTGCTAGAAATTCATCGTATTTGGGAACTGTTGGGTTGTCGGTTGATGAGAAACAACTCACAGGAATGTCCCTGGACGATATCCGGCTCGTGGCGGACTTGCTTCAGGTCGATGACTATGCGTTCTTTGCACCAGCTGTAAGGAACGCTAGCATTCTAGAGGTCGAATTACCGACTGCTTCTTTCGAAATTGCCTCAGAAACTTATGCTGAAGTATTGGGTTTAGACGTGGAGTATTGGTCTACACCTCAGGGTGGCCACGTGTTACTAAGTGAAGCGCTAACTCAAACGATACGTACTGCTGGCGCCTTCGGAGAAACCGTAAGGCTGAATATCGATGGGATCGACAAACCCCTTCCTGTAGTCGGGACAGTTAAGTACTCTTTCAACGGAGCATTGAGACAAGATGCTGCTTTCTGGGTGATTGGAGAATCGGGCTTATTGCCGATATCGCTTCCGATACCCTCACTTACGGACAGCGAAAAGCGGTCTTTGAGAAACGTCTCACCCAGCTACTTCATGCTCTTACCGTTCGGACCGGACAAGGAATTCTTGACCCGTACACGTCAAATGCTCAGTGATGTTCCGGTCAGATCGCGAGAGGTATCCCTTCAAGGGTTCAAGATGCGCTTACCGGTTCCGCAAGGGGCATCGCTGTGGATTGTGGACGGCGTGGAGACCAATCCGGCAGTAAGGGCGGATGTATCCAGAAAAATCAACACCTTTCTGATGATTTCCGCTCTCATGGTTATCGTCGCCCTGTACACACTAGTTGAGTTTTTCAGTAATCTTGCGAATAACAACGCAAACGAAGTTTCTGTCCACGCTGTACACGGAGCCACTCCTTTAGACTTATCGAAACTATTGGTTGAGAAGCATCTCGGATTTGTCTTGATCCTTTTGCTGGGTGTTGTTGTAACTTCATTAGGGCTATCACAGAGCTTTTTTGGGGAATATCCTTTTTCCAGATACATCGACTTCAGAAATAGCCGTGTGATCTCCACGTTGGCGTTTGTGGCTAGTCTTTCGGCGCTCGGAATTGCGGCATCAACGGCTACGTTTGTTGTGTTTCGTGTTTACAGATCTGCAGTTGCGCGCTTCAACTCTCTTGTAACTTATGGAACCGAGGGCGCGACCCAACCTTCAGTTATCCGAGTTATTCTTTTTGTGGTGATTTCGCTTTCTCTTGTTTTATCTGGAGCTCTTGCACGTGCCTATTTTGAGGCGGACTCAGGCATCGGAATGGAAAACGAGCGTACCACTGTGGTTAATCTTTCGGGAATTTCTCAGACTGACCCAAGCCCCAATCAGATACGCGCTCTAAGAGCGGGTATCTCCGATGTAATTCAAAATCAGGAATTCACCTTTGGAACCGCATTTCCACTGTATGGAGATGATTCTCCTGACGGTTTCGTTGAAGTAAATAATGTCCGAGATGAAGAGTTGGCTACAAAGGTTGTAACGGTTTTACCGAACTACTTTTCGGTTCTAGGTCTTGAGATTGTTGAAGGACGGACGTTCTCGGATGTCGGAATTAACGAGCTTGTGGTCTCGCGCACACTTTGGGAAAAGTTATCTGGCCCCTCAGTTTTTGCCGAGAAAAAAATCACGTATTTCCGGGGTGACAAGCGCTTCCAGGGAAACGTCGTTGGAGTTGTTCAAGATGTACCTTTCTCTTCGTTCAACGCTGAGGCGCAACCTGTTATTTATGAGAATATGAATTTGGCAACGTCGAGACAGTCGATCAGCTACATGGCGCTCAAAGATGCTTCAGACACTTTTTTAGATTCAAAACTTGCATCGCGTATAGAGTCAATCGCAAAGATTCAGAGTACTTATTCACCATCACAGAGGTACCGCGAGCAGTTTACGCTCCAATATAGTTTGCCAATATTGTTGGCGAACCTTGCGCTCGTGAGTGCTATCTTGAGTGTGATGGCTATAGCGCTATCGCAATTCCAATCGATTTCGAAACAATTGACTACCATTCGACTAAAAACACTGGTCGGTGCGACTCGCTCGTCACTTGCTTTCGAGTACATTAAGGTAGTGCTACTTGAGGCGTCTCTTGGGGGAATCTCCAGTCTTATTCTTTGGTACTTGGCGTCACCAGTGTTTCCGTTTCTCAGCGACCTTTTCGTCGGGGTAACGCTTATTGTCACGTCTGCAGCTTTAGTTACTATCTTAGCGGTTGGTCTTTACTCCTTGGTATTTTGGAGTGCCACCAACGATATACGATTGGGTGATTTGCAGCAGGTAAGCTAGTACGTATCGGGGTTTACGAATTACACAGCCTGGACCACTTCTCCAGATGCTCCTTGGCGTCTAGCGGGCAGCGACTCAACGTAGTGATATGCCGCGGGATACTGTGACCTTCCCCGCTTCAAGGGTGCCGCTCGAAGACATAACACCGTATCAAGCAATTTTTTTTGAACACAACGGGCGCCCGATAGTTGATCGGCATACCTAGCGTTTGCCTTTCTCTTGACCAAGTCGGTTGGTCGACAACTTCCTGACAATAGTAGCGAGTGCCGAGTGCTCTCTTGGTCGGAACAATGTGGCTCAGACCTAAACTCTTCCAGAAGAGTGGACGAGCCGGTGGCGAGCGAAAATGAATTAAAGGTACGTATCAGCGCGGTGGATAAACCCTTCCGCTCGGCGCTGACAGACCTTAGAAATGCGTTCCATAAGTTAGCCGTAAATCTTCGCCTGTATTTGAATAGTGGAAAGAACATCGCCCGCCCCACACCGCCGCAGCTCTGATCGATCGAGTGAAGGACTTAACCGACTCTGAGCAAAGCCGTGAAGACCTAGATTTACCTTTAAACGCCAACGGGGACGAGGCGTCGTCGATCGCCTTGTATTCCCCCCGAAAAAAGATCGCGGTTGTGAGTAGAATTTTCTACCAAGCAGGAGATTCTACGAATGAAGAAGGGACAGTTTTCCGAGAGCGTCATTTTTCAGGTACTTAAGGAAGCCGAGGCCGGTGTTCCGGTACCTGAGCTGTGCCGCAAACACGGCATGAGCAGCGCGAGTTTCTATAAGTGGCGGGCGAAGTATGGCGGCATGGACGACTCGCACATGAAACGGCTGAAGGAGCTTGAGGCCGAGAATGCCCGGCTCAAGAAGATGTATGCCGAAGAGAAGCTAAAGGCCGAGATTGTGGCTGAGGCGCTGGAAAAAAGTGGTGAGGCCATCTCGACGCAAGGAGATGGCACAACGCGCGGTGGCAGAGCGAGGCATCAGCATCCGACGTGCTTGTCGAGCATTCGGTATCTCAGAGACTTGCTATCGCTACCAGGCCAAGCTCAGCGACGACAACGCATTGATCGCGGACTGGCTGCTACGGCTGACGACGACGAACCGTCGCTGGGGCTTCGGGTTGTGCTTTTTGTATCTTCGCAACGTCCAGGGCTTAGCGTTTAACCACAAGCGCGTGTATCGGATCTATCGCGAGCTGGAGCTGAACCTGAGGATCAAGCCAAAGCGACGTATCCGTCGTGATGCGCCCGATCCGCTTGATGAGCCGCTGCAACCGAACATCGCCTGGTCGATCGACTTCATGCATGACCGGCTTGCTGACGGGCGCAGCTTCCGAACGTTCAACGTGCTCGACGACTACAACCGTGAAGGCCTCGGCATCGAGGTCGATCTGAGTTTGCCCTCGGCGCGGATCATCAGAGCACTCGAGCAGATCATCGAGTGGCGGGGTAATCCGCAGGTCATCCGCTGCGACAATGGCTCAGAGATGAACAGTGCGCTGTTCCAGACTTGGGCCAAGCAAAACGATATCCGCGTGATATTCATCCAACCGGGCAAACCGACTCAGAACGCTTACGTCGAGCGTTGGAATCGAACGGTGCGCCATGAATGGCTGAGTCAGCATCTGTTCGAATCCATCGATCATGCCCAGCAAACGGCAACGCAATGGCTCTGGCGTTACAATCATGAGCGCCCCAACATGGCGTTGGGCGGTATCACCCCAAAACAGAAGCTGGCGATGGCCGCCTAGGCTCTACTCGTAGCCGCGGTTAAAACCGGGGGGAATACAGAAGAACCCACCTTATTTGGCGCTCGCGCTAAAACTGTACAAGCGCTGGTTAGTTCGATGGTCCGCCTATTAAGAAGGGATAAAGCTGATCACAAGGCTTTGGCAGGAGTTTGCGACAATGATAAATCGGCTCTATCTTAATTCTGGTACTACTCCTAGTTCGGCACCCCTTGAGTTCGACACCGTACCGATAACTGTCTTCGTTGGTCCGAACAACTCGGGCAAGAGTAAAATTCTCGAAGAGATTGAGCATTACTGCCGGACCGGCGGAAATCAAACCAATTTCAGAGTCCTAGACCATCTCGATTTCACATCAACCTCCCACGAAGAAGTGGAAGCCGACGTAGGTCGAATTGAGCAGGAACCGAGGCCCGGCGAGGTACTGAATGCTGGCCACGTCTTGGTTGGCAAAGTCAATCCACAGAACAACACCGAAATCAGGACCCAGATTGACCGTCAGCTACTCCTCACTGAAGCCGCGGATCCGAACAGGGCCAATGCTCGAGTACTCGGTCAATTCTTAAGGATGTATACGCTTCGATTGGATGGGCGTAGCAGACTCAATTTGGTAGGCGAACAGAATGCTGGAGACTTGCAAACCGCTTCGACCAATCACCTGACGAAGCTCTTTGTCGATGACGCACTGCGAGAGGAAGTACGGCGGATTGTTGCAGACGCCTTTGGAACATATCTGGTGATCGATCCTACCAACATTGGAAAGCTTCGACTTCGACTATCGGAGCGCCCTCCAGCAGATTCGCGAGAGGAAAAGGGATGGGATGAGAGATCGTTAGCTTTTCACCGTGAAGCTATCTCCATGGACGTAGCGAGCGATGGAGTGCGCGCGTTTGTCGGAATTATCGCCACGATACTTGCAGGCGATCCGCGATTCATCCTTATCGATGAACCCGAAGCCTTTCTCCATCCTGCGTTAGCCCACAAGCTCGGAAAGGAGCTCGCCGCTTCGCTTGTCGAAACAAGAAAGCGGCTGTTCGTCGCCACCCACAGCTCTTCCTTTCTCATGGGGTGCATTCAATCTGGTGTCCCTGTCAACGTGGTAAGACTCACATACAACTTCGCTCCGCCCACAGCTCGATTGCTTCCGCAGGAGAGAATGCTCGACTTAATGAGGCAGCCGCTGCTCCGATCCACTGGCGTGTTAAGCGGCCTCTTCTACGAGACTGTCGTAGTCACCGAGAGCGATACCGATCGAGCCTTCTACCAGGAAATCAATGAGCGACTAGTAGCGGCGAATGACGAAAGAGGAATTCCGAACGCATTGTTCGTGAATGCACAAAACAAGCAAACAGTTTGGACTATCGTAAAGCCATTGAGGGAACTGGGTATACCAGTTGGCGGAATTGTAGATATCGACGTTCTGTTGGAGGGGGGGCAGAACTTTACGAAAGTTTTAGATGGTGCATTTGTGCCAGAAGTTAGTCATGAGGGTTTACATCGCTTGCGCGGTTCCATTGCTAAAGCGGCAGAGACCAAAGGCGCATCATTGAAGCGTGACGGGGGGATTGGGGCGCTTGATGATGCGGACAAGGAAGGAGCAACAAATCTATTGGAGCAGCTAGCTCAATACGGTGTGTTTGTAGTCAGAAACGGGGAGCTAGAGTCATGGTTGAGTGATCTTGGAGCAACTGGTCACGGACCCGCTTGGCTAATGGATATCTTCGAGCGGATTGGCTCAGACCCGAGCGATCAGAGATACATACATCCAGGACCGGGTGATATTTGGGAATTTATTGGTGAGATTCGCGAGTGGTCATCTAATGTCGAAAGACGAGGGATTCCAGCCTAGTAATAGATCCGCAATTACAGAGTGACCGACTAGGTTGTTGAGTGAGTCGGTGATCTGCAAACAAAAGCCATTACGATGATCGTCATACACCTGCAATTTCGGCAAAATCACGAATCCTCGTCCTTTCCTCATCAGCCAGCCCGCTCCAGCACGCATCAGCCATGTCGGTAAGCGTCCTCGTAGCCGTGTGGTCCGCTCGGTCTAATCCAATTACCTTAGCCTGACTTTCCGAAGGTGCTTTGTCGATATGAAGGTAATTCGCGCCGAGTAACGCTTGGCAGTGCGTCTGGGCAAGTTTCGCTTGTGCCTCCATGGTCACTTTGAGTAGCTCGCGCTTTAAAACCCATCCAAGAGAGTTTCCAGACACCGCATCTTCAGGTGGTCGCTCGCCGGACTCCGATCCGGTACCGATCGACAATACACGGATGCTCGACAAGTCCATCCGTTGATATCGAATTGCGTCTGTAACGGCGACGAGCTCGGGCGCGTTTGCCACTACCCCGCCGTCAAAAACGTGCTCGGTTCCTATGACCTGTGAGGGAAAGTATGTAGGTGCGGCTGCACTGGCTAGCATTGCATTGAGCAGGGGCACGTCGTCTGCAACCTCTCGATGGATACCGAGAGACCGAAACACACGAAGCTCTGCGCGCGTGTGGCTGACGCAAGGAATGATTAACCCTTGTTCCAATGCTGATAGATGTGTCTGAGCATGATCACCCAGAATGGCCTGAATCGCAGTCTCTAGCGGTTCTGTGTTGTAGGCCGCTGCCAGTGCGTGTTTCTTAATCCCACGAGTCGCCTTTCTGATGCGGCCTGCTTCTGGGAATATCTCCTCCCCGTGGTCCTCTATAGCCTTTGCGCATCTTTCTGCTGAGACTCCGACAGCCAGCGCGCCGGCAAGTATCGAGCCGATAGATGTTCCGGCAATGAAGTCGAAACGCTTTCGTATCGGACCACCATCTGCTTCTATTTTCTCGAGGACCTTGGCGGTAAACAGCCCTCTATACCCACCACCGGATAGCGCGAGTATGTTGAAGCGTCTTCTAAAGGCACTCGATCGAGGGGCATCTTCGGTATCGAGTTTGTAGGGTTCTGCCTCGGACACCTCACTCACCGAGGGTCTCCACCTTGAGTCCGTGTCCGATCAAGGCAGCATGATACGGCTGCGCAGGCTCGATCAAGGTGTAGTTTTTCCCCATTGCGACTGCAATCATCATCATGTCAGCGTCAGTCAACGTATACTGGGGCGTCCCGGCGCGACCGCCCACATAACGGCACTCGCGCTTGGCCGTCGCCTTGATTTTAGAGTACGTGCTCGCCATTGACTCATCGAATGGCAATATCGCCCCAGGCTTTAGATTCGCCACTATGTTGTCCAGTCCTTCCCGATATTTATCTCGCTTCAACGGATCAAGACGCTCGATTTCACTCAGCGCAACCCCAATCGACACCGCACTGATGTAGACATTGGTCTCCCGCGTCGACTGGCTCTTCAACCAGTCGAAGATCGCGTATTCCGGTTTGCCGGATATCCGATCGAGCAACGACTGGGTGCTTAACAAATACGACGGCACTAACCTGCCTCCCCTTCTTGGTAATCGAGGCTTTCGTTCGCATCAGATGCCGGTGCGTCCTTGTTTTTTATCGCTACCGCTTCTGGCTCCGTCGCTTCAGACGTCGCTCTTCTTAACTTCAGTCTGTTGAGGCTATGCCGCTGTTCCACGTCTAGGTCTTCGAGTGGTTTCGTGTGTGCCGTGGTAATTACGATCCCTTTCAACTGATCTATAAAGTCCATGATTTCGTCCTCAGCCGGCGCTGTCAGTCGATATACAGATCCACCAATCTCGATAATCGATTCAAACTCATCGCCATTCTCCGGCTCCGAAACATCGTCTGTATCCAGCGAGTACATCGCTTGGCCACCGTCGCTAGGGACAGCGAGCACAACGTCTGACTCTTCTCCATCGTAGGGCGTAGCAAAATACTCCCCCCACGTCTCTGGCCCACTCAGTATTCGCTCCAACTCCTTTATCCAATCTCCTCCAATCATTAGGACCTGTTTTCGAATTCCGACAACTTGAGGTCGGCCTTCGCTGGCTTGCTTCATTATTTTGGTGAGTTTGGCCTTGGCATCATCGACAGACCACGGCAAGGGAGCGGTCGTGAGTCTCAGAAATCGCTCGATACGATCTCTATCGTTGGCGCTTTTCTCAGTGTGCATGGGCAGCTCCCAAGTGAAAAGAGACTCACCATCCTGCCAAAACCAGACCGGGAATTCAAAAAAAACCAGTCCATTTTAGTGCTCTGCCGAGTTGGATTTACAAGGCATTGAATAAGCTAGAAAAAGACATAGCTTGGATTCCATGGCGTCACGGTAGTGTTCTATGTCCGCACGAATGGTCACGAATGCGCAGCATCTCATGTTCTTCCCAAACACTTATCCGGGCCTTCAATTGTTGAGCTGATCCGAGTGTCCTCATAACTCGAGCTTTGAGGATCCGCAGCCTCAGTCGACCATTTCTTAAAGCCGGAAATTTTTCTAGACTTATAATCGCTTCGCGCGATACGTCACCTTTGTGACACCCCCTATTGGCGGTTTGCCGCAGCCAAATTGGCGGCATCAGTCCAGAGGTGTTTGAACGCGCCTCGTTTTTAGGCGGTGAGGTCTCTGGTGAACGAGGCAAGTTCAGTTTTTGTGCCAGTTGGGCACAGTTTTTCGTGACCAAAAACGACAGGTGACCGACAAAAACCGCGAAAAATGGGGTTAAGTGTTGTCAAAAAGGTTCGGACTAGATGGAGCTGAAACCTAGATATGGCACGCCTTTCAGTAATTATCTACACCCAGCGACGAATAACACCGTCTATCTGGGTTGCCCTCCGAAGGCAGGGGTCAGAGGTTCGAATCCTCTCGGGCGCGCCATTATTGGAAAAGGGTCCCTTCGGACCCTTTTTTCAAATGTGTAGCCCGCAAGGATCGAAACGCAGGTTCGAACCGAGGCCGACGGGTGGCGAAGCCAACGTCCAATCCTCTCGAGCGCGCCAACTTGGGCATCTGACCCCTCTGATTCTCCCGCGCGTCAGCACTTCAGCGGAGTTTCCATAATTTTCCGTAGCGCCATCGAAAACGAGATCTCGCTCACAGTTTGGACTGAGCACTGCACCTCTCTCGTCCTAATCTGAAAAGCTTCGCCCAGTTTGGCAAAGACGTGCCACGAGGCACGGGTCGAATCCGATGAACGGGGAGGTTTTCGGTGGTGACAACGGCACGTTTGGCTAAGCCGCTCTGCGGTCTGCTTCTAGCATTGGTTCTGGCGGGGTGCGGCGGTGCACCGGCGGAAGACGGAGGCGGTCCCGCTGACGTTTCCGACAACAGTGGCGATCAGCCCGGAGCCGGGGGCGGCGGCAATGACAATGGCGGTGGTACCCAAGCGCCCCCGCCAAACCGCCAGGCACAACACGACCAGACCATGCAGTTGATGGCATCACCTGCTTTAGGGTGCGCTAACTGCCACAGCGCTCGCGACGGGCAGGCCGGCGATCTGAATCTCGAGACTGGAACTTTGGACGAACTTGCTGCCCGGCTCGTGGCGCGGCGCGCTTCGTCCCAAAACTGCCCGGATGAAATCTTGGTCAACCCGGTTGATCCTGAAGGGTCGCTTTTTCTGAGACTCGTTTCTCCCCACGCCAGCGGCGCTGCGTGCATCGCCAAGATGCCACTGGGCAGTAATGGCGTTTCCGCTGCAGACTACGAAGTGCTGCGAGTATGGGTGAACGCCTTGATTGCCACCTACATGGAGCAGGACGACGATTTCGACGTCGGCGGTGGCGGTGACGACAATACCTCCGGAATAGTGACCTCAGAGGTCGCAACGCCGGCTGATCCGTTGGATGTCTTGTCGAGAGTAAAATACGTCGTTACCGGTGGCCCGGTAACGCAGGCTGAGCTTGACGGTGCGACCACAAGTTCAGGAGAGCTGGATAGAACGGCTTTTGGACTTTTGGTTGACGAGTGGTTAGCCAGCGAAGACTTCACTACAAAACGGGAAAGTTTCTTCAAACTGGCGCTGCAGCAAGATCCTGCTGACAAGAACTACGTCCAACAGTTACGGAACTCCAGAAACCTGATGCCGGGGGATGTTGTTCGCAATTTGGAGGCGAGTCTCATCCGCACCGCAGAACGCGTCTATTCAGATGGCGAGGACTTTCGATCGTTGTTCTGGACGACGAGACATGAAGTCACGACGGCGACCCTCTTGGTTTACAAGATGCTTGATAATCCGGTCATGAGGCCGCGCACTGGCACCTTTGACAAGGGTAATCCTGTCAACAGCCTGGCTCAGGCGCTGAGTCAAAACTATCCGGATGGACGAAATGGCGATTTATTTCGTTCCGACCGTTCAGACTGGCGTACCGTCGAGCTGAGATTCGACCCCGATTCCTCTGATATGCAGAGGCCGGAAGGCTTTGGCGATGGCTCCAACGTTGCCCAGTTGCGTGCCATCCAAGACGAGGGTGTGGTGGTACTGCGAACGCCGCGAGTACTGTGTAGCACGCCATCAATTTTCCAGATGTGGCAAACGAACCGCGATAACCGGTTCCGCGCTTTGGTCAACCAGTGTTTGATCATGGCGGTGGGCGATACTTTTGCCACGGGTGACCCGACAACGCCCGACATCCACCCGTTCCCAGGTGTAAATACCAACGTCATCCCTGAGGGTACTGAATGCATGGGTTGCCACAAGAACATGGATCCGATGGTCAGCGCATTCGAGGCGCATTTTGATTATGACCATCAACGATATCGTCCAAATAGTCAGGAAAACGCAGATTTCTATCGTCAGCTCAGCGGTGACTTCTATGGTTATGATCCAGAGCGTCGTAGAAACTATTTCCCGTTCGAATCGTTCCCGCTGCCATACTTTAGCTATGACGGCGTGAATCAGCCCGGCAATGATCTGTTCTCGTTTGCACGCGCGGTTGCCGAGCATCCTGATTTTGCAACCGGGTGGGCGCTAAAGGTCTGCACGTGGGCGAGCAGTGTTCCGTGTAACCGTCAAGACCCGGAAATCGGCAGAATTGCTGCGGTATTCACAAACTCAGGATACCGACTGGATCGACTGTTCCACGCCTTCTTCACTTCCAAATTGGCGACGCATACTTACGACGTGGATGTGAGTCAGTATCCGGGCGCACAAGTGAGCATCGCGCGTCGCGATCATTTCTGTCAGGCAATACGAGTCAGACTCCGCGAGTCTCGTCGCGCTCAGAGTCGGACCGACGGCAACATCAACCAGAATACCGACTTGTGCGCGAGCAACCGGAAATTGTCCGAAGCGGTACCAGAAGGGTCAGTGCAGCGTGGTGCACCCGTGTTCAACTTACCCACGAGCAATACGCCGTTCTCAAGTATTTCGGTCGGAAATCTATGCAGCTCGAATCTATCCGCGCTCGTGGGGAACGGATCTCGCACGTTCAGCGCTAACAGCGCTAACGCTGGCGAGACGATCGAGTTGATTGCCGCCAAGCTTATGGGTTACCCAGAGCAGACCGATCGGTTCTCTGAGGCAGTCACGAGCTTGGATCGCGTGTACGAGACTTATCGCAGACCTTCGCCCAGGTGCAACAGTGCCAGTGCACTGCAAAACTCGCTTGACGAGACAGGTCCAGCCTGCGGCCTTGGCTTGTCCGATCAACAGTCGATGGAGGGCATCGTCTCTCTGGCCTGCCAAAGCCCGGCGCTCACGACAGTGGGGTTGTAAACGATATGAACAGAAGACACTTTCTGAAAGGCATTTCAACCTCTCTGCTTGGTCTGTCGATACGATCACTGCTTACGGGACTCCCGCCAGCGTTTTTCTTAACCGGTCAATTGCGGGCTCAGGAGTCAGGGCGCAAGTTTGCAATCATCGCTCAGTCCGGTGCAGGTGAGTCCGTTAACGGCAGCGGCCCTGGTTCTTTTGATTCACCCGATTTCATACATGCGACGGCGAATGCAACCGACCTCACCCGAGTGATCGGTGGACGAACATTTAGCGCCGCAGATCTGGGTGAAACCACCAATTTCATCGATGGTCCAAACGCAGTACGGATTGCACGTTGTTTCGAGGCGCTTGGTCCGATGCAGGATCACATGGCGTTTTTCCATCATCGAACGAGCTTCGGTATTCATCCGCAATTCCAGAGAGCTCAAAAAATCGACGGACGTCTGCGCGGTAGGACCGGTCGCGGGCAGGAGCATCTTGCCTCCGCGTTGGCACAAGAGAACGCGACAGCGCTTGGCACGCTTATGGATAGGCCTGTGGTCTTGAGCGGCAACGCTTCATTCGAGGACGCGCCTTTGGGAACCTATTCGCCTACTGCGATTCGAGAATTGGTACTTAGCGCAGTGGATAGCGAAATTCCGAGCGACATGTTTGGAGCGACGCGTAACTTCCTCGTGGATCGCGTTTACCGTGGAACGCGAAGCAGCGGTGATCCCAATCAGATGCGCTTCCTGGATGAGTTTGTCATCAGCCAGAATCAAGCCACGGATGTGGCTGAGCGATTGTTCAGCGAAGTTGATGCAATTGACGATGATGGCCTGGCGAGTCAAATGAAGATGGCAGCGATTATCGTCAAGTTGCGTTTGGCGCCTGCTGTGGTGGTTGGCTACCGGTTCTCTGGTGATAACCATGTTTCCAATGGCATGACGGTTGAGGCCGAGGATACGCTGAACATGATGGCTGATTACCGCGAGTTCTATGACTTTGCTATGACTAACGGTGTTTGGGATGACTTGTTGTATGCCACCCTCAGTGTGTTCGGACGCTCCATGAATGAAACGGGGAACGGGCGGGGTCATAACGGAAGCTTGTCAACGGGATTATTGTTCGGCGGGCACTTGGAGCGTCGAGTAGTCGGTGGCCTGGACACTACCCAGCCGCGTGGCGTGAGCTTGCCGCTGAATGCGAGCACGGGCAGCACCGAAAACCCGAACGTTGGCGAACAAGACTTGTTTGCGTGCTATGCCAAGTCGGTTTTGCAGGCAGCGGGAGTGCCCGAGGACCGTTTGGATGTGCGAGTACCCGATGTGCCGCACGTCACACTGGCCTGATACCGCCATCCTCGTTTAGCAATTTACGTGATCCGAGTCACGGCGAAAGCAGGCCGTGGAACATACGCTCTCGGAATATGTTGAGTGAAGGCCGGCAGGCCCGGTTTTTGAGAGGGGCGGTCATGACAGATCGATCATCGATAGTTTCTGCGGACGCCCATGCGTTGTTCGCGAGGCGTCTGTCTTACCCCTTGGCGCTGTCGAGTAGAGTACTGCCTATCTTTGCCATGATGTTTCTGGCATGGGGTGGTGGCATATCCGCCGCATACGGTGTGGAGATTGGCGAAACTCTGCCTCCAGTCAAGCTGCCATCGCTGGTTGAGGGTGCAAAAGGTCAGTCAGTCGATCTTTCGACATATAGAGGTCGGCTGGTATATCTGGACGTATGGGCGTCCTGGTGTGCGCCGTGTCGGCAGTCCATGCCGGTTATGAACGAGCTTCGCAATGAGTTCGCTGAACGAGGTTTCGAAGTGGTTGCGGTTAACGTCGACGAGAGTCTTGGTGACGCACTTCGGTTTCTTCGTAAGACACCTGTTGACTACCCTATCTTGCTTGACCCAAAAGGCACGCTGCCGCGCGCATTAGCACTAGTTGGGATGCCGACTGCTTACCTAGTCGGGCCGGATGGCACCGTGCTTTACAAGCACACGGGCTTCAAGAAGTCTGATGTGAGCGCAATTCGGGCGACGATCGAGACCTTCCTTCCGGAGTAAAGCCATGAAGCGACGTTTTCTGCTATGTCTTGCGATGTGCGCACTCGCTTTCACCCAAAGCGCCTGCACAACTGTCCAACCATGGGAAAAAGGGTACCTCGCACGCGAGGAGATGCTGCTAACGCCCGATCCCTTGGCTGCAACACTGAACGATCACATTTTCTTTTCGAAAGAGGCCTCAACCTCGGGCTCTCAGGCATCTGGAAGCGGATGCGGGTGCAACTAGAGTGTTCACTGACTAGCAGTGGGATCGTGTCAGGTCAGCATTTGAGCTATCCAGCGTGAAGAACAAAGGAAACAAGGCACTTCTTGCCCTAACCGCCGCCTCGTTGGGACTGCCAGCCATTTCACCCAAGGTGGCACGTGCGCAGACGCAACCGGAAGGTTTCTCGGCGAGCTATAGGTATTCACAGTATGCAGAAGGTGAACAACCGGCTGAGCTTTCTGCAGATGGCGCCGTTGATCGGTACGACATTGAAATCCATCAGTTGAGTCTTAGGACGCCCATGCTTGGGGATGCGGCGATTAGTGTCGACCTGGTTTCCGAATCCATGTCTGGTGCTTCGCCCTGGTTCATCACTCCGGATGCCGATGGGGCGCCCGTGCAGACCATGAGTGGTGCGACCATTGATGAGCAGCGAGATGAGGTGAACGTTGCTGCGGATATCTATGGTGATCACGCGAGAACAGGCATGGCTTTCGCTTATTCGACGGAGAACGATTACGAATCTCTCGGATTCCGACTCAGTCATTCCTCTTACTCTGACGACAAGAATTCCACGATCGATTTTGTGATCGGTGGTTCGGTGGATACCATCACGCCGACCCAAGAGCTAGGCATCGATCGAGTCGAACAGGAGGGCAAAAACAACGTCTTCGGTTCGGTGGGCTTGTCACACGCGTTTACAAAAACCCTCCTCGTGGGTGTCAGTGGCAGCTATTCTGTTTTCGAAGGATTCTTGTCTGATCCATACAAGTTGGTCTATGTGGCCGGGAACCTTCAAGCAGACAGCCGCCCCAGTGAAAAGCGACAGGCCGCATTTGATGCGAGAGTAAGGAAGTATTTTCCCGGGCAGGAGACAGCGCTGCATGTGGACTTTCGCCACTATGGCGACAGTTTTGGCGTCGAATCCAACACGCTACGCCTAGGGGCCTTCAAGAATATTGGTAGTTGGCAGCTTTCTGCTACAGCCCGCTGGTACATTCAAGACTCTGCGAACTTTCACCAAAATTTCTTTGAAGTGACCAGAGCGGATGGCTACTACTCAAGCGACTATCGACTGTCGAGTTTTCAGGCGTTGAGCTATGGTGTCGGTGTCAAGAAAGAGTTCGGTTTTGGTGCAGTGCGATTGAACTTCGAAAGCTATGACAGCTCGGGCGACGGAGGAGTCGCAAATCCCGGACTGGTGGACTTTCAGTTGGTTTCACTCGGGATCGACTTCGCCATAAAATAAATACGATTCTCGCTAAATTGGATAGGTGCCAGTTTGTTGGAACTGAGTTCCAGAACTTTCAAAGCGATGGGCAGTCGTTGCGAACTCCATCTGTACTTGCCGCTTGACGTCCCGCCGGAGCCTCTTATTGGACGACTCATCGGCGAGGTTGAACGTCTCGAAGCAAAGTACTCTCGATACCGGCCCACAAGTGTTGTGTCGGAGATCAATGACGCGGCGGGCAAGGGGAAACTCATTGAGGTCGATGAAGAAACGACGCAACTGCTCGACTATGCTGATGCGCTCTACGACCAGAGCGATGGGATGTTTGATATCACATCTGGAGTACTTCGACGGGTCTGGGATTTCCGCTCCAATTGCCTTCCATCCAGTGAAGCAGTTTCCTCGATACTCCCACTGATCGATTGGCCGTCCGTTATCCGCGATGCCAACGCTATAGCCCTCCCTCGAGAAGGAATGCAGATAGATTTTGGCGGCTTTGGCAAAGAGTATGCGGTCGACGTTCTGGCGGCGCATTGCGTCGATGAAGGTGTCACGCATGGGCTTGTAAATCTCGGTGGCGATGTCTGCGTGGTAGGCCCTCACCCGGATGGTTCGCCTTGGCGAGTTGGGATACAACATCCGCGTGCGCCAGGCGAGTCTATTGCGGTGGTTGAACTTGAGCGCGGGGCGGTCGCAACAAGTGGAGATTATGAGCGCTTCATGGAGATCGACGGCAAACGATACAGTCACCTTCTGAACCCCATGACGGGGGAGAGTTTGCAGCCGCGTTTCGCGAGCGTTTCTGTGTTGGCGGATCGTTGTCTTGTAGCTGGTTCCTTTTCGACTGTTGCCATGCTGATGACCGAAGGTGCAGCAGAGTGGCTCGAAAGCGCGGGGCTGCCACACTTGTTGGTTTCCCAATCCGCTGAAATCAGTGGCAGCGGTTTACCAATCCGGGAGGAAGGGGGCTAACACTCTCCAGGCCGATATCGCTGGCTGATTAGGTGGCGAAGTCGCCGCCCAGTCCTCTCGTGCACGCCATTCTTTTTGGGCGGTGGAGCAGAATCCACTGATTCGCCAGGCTAAATCCTCAATAATGGGCGCGTCATGGTCATCATTCTGCTCATCGTCATCTTTCTTGCTGCGTTGTTCTTGCCCAGCTTCTGGGTGCGCCGCGTAATGGCGCGATACAGTGAACCTCGAGACCGTTACAGCGTCACCGGACGCGAGGCTGCACGACGTCTGCTTGACTTGAATGGTCTTAGAGACGTCGGTGTTGAAGCAACAGAAGCTGGTGATCACTACTCGCCGCTGGAAAAAATGGTGCGCCTCAGTGGCGACAATTTCTCCGGCAGCTCGTTGACTGCCGTCACCATTGCCGCCCACGAGGTAGGCCACGCTGTGCAAGACGCGGTCGGGTATCCCGCCTTGAGGTTGCGAACGCGGCTGGTGCGTTGGGTAGGCCCGATTCAGAAAGTCGGCGCCGTCCTGCTGATGGGCGCACCAGTGATTGTCGCCGTGACGCGGATACCGTCCGCGGGCTTGCTGATGGTGCTGGGTGGCGTCCTGACGCTGGGTACCGGCGTCTTGGTCCACATGGTGACGTTGCCGACCGAATTCGATGCGAGCTTCGGCAAGGCGTTACCTATGCTAAGAGAGCATGAGGTATTGATTGAGGGCGATGAATACCACGCTCGACGCCTGCTGCGAGCCGCCGCGATGACTTATGTTTCGGCGTCGTTAATGAGCCTGCTGAACATCGCGCGCTGGTGGGCGATCCTGCGCCGTTAGCCCTTGCCCCAGAGCTCTTCGAGCCTCGCATCGCGCCCACAACCGCTGCGGTAGAACTTGTAGCGAATCGGATTCTTAAGGTAGTAATCCTGGTGATATTCCTCGGCCGCGTAGAACTCGGAGGCGGGTTTGATCTCCGTTGCGATCGGCTTGTCGAATTGCGCTGCAACGCGCGCCGCACTTGCCTCGGCCAGCGCCTTTTCCTGCTCGTTGGCGTAGTAGATGCCGCTGCGATATTGCGAGCCGCGATCACAGAACTGGCGGTCGACGGCAAGCGGATCGATGTTCTTCCAGAAAACGGCGAGCAGTTCCTCGTAGCTCACCTTCGTCGGGTCGTAGCGAATCTCGACAGCTTCGGTATGACCGGTCCGTCCGGCAGAGACTTGCTTGTAGGTCGGGTCCACGACTTCCCCGTCGGTGTATCCAGAGGTCGTTTCCAGAACGCCCGGCAACTTGTCGAATGGTGGCTCCATGCACCAGAAGCAGCCGCCCGCGAAAATAGCAACGGCAACATCGCTTGGTTCGCTGGCTGAAGAAGAGGACTGTGACGCTGCGTCACTCTGGGCTCTGGTGTTCAGTAACAGTGCGGCCAAGGCAATCGCCGCAATGGCGATCGTCGACAGAAAGCGATTCATAGTGTGTTCTCCGGCGAGTTTGCAGTCTGGTTGTAGCGAATAGACCGCTTCGCAGGCGGAAAAATTCCAGCGAAACTGCGAATCACACCACTAAAGTAAAGTCTCCGAAGACCGCTACCTTACTTGGGAGTACGTTTTCGGGGAAGCCAGTGGATACCGCTCTTAAAGAAGCAATAAAGAAGTGTAGGTCTTTGCCTTCCCTGCCCGTAGTCGCGGCACGGCTCATCGAAGTCATTAATCAGGACGATTTCGGACTCACCGACGTCGCCGCTGTCGTCAAGAACGACCTTGCGATATCAACGAAACTGATTGCAACCGCTAACTCGAGCGCCTTTCTTCGCGGTGCACCTAGTACCTCTGTCGAGCAAGCAACCAGTCGGTTGGGTGTCGATGCGACGGTCGTGACTGCGCTGAGCTTTTCATTGTCGGGACCGATGCGAAGCACAGAAGTAAAAGGCATTAACACCGAGCGACTTTGGAAACGTTCGATTGTAAGTGCATCGATCGCACGTCTTCTTGCGAAGCATCTCGGCTCTTCGTCCGCCGACCGCTGCTTCCTGGCAGCGCTAATTCAAGACTTGGGGATTATGGTGCTTAGCAAGACGCATCCGTCACTCTACGAATCGCTTTCCGATGGGAGCCATTACGACGCGATCCTTGCCGAGTTTGCAGCACTCAACTGCGACCATGCAGAGGTCGGCGCATGGTTGCTCGAGCAGTGGCATTTTCCTTCGGTCATTTCCGCCCTCGTGGCGCAGAGTCATGAGGTGCCGGAGACAATGCCGTTGGCAGCCGATGGGCCAGAGGCATGGTGTGTCGCCGTATCCGGTGTGCTAGCGGATGCGCTCGCGGAAGAGGAGAAGCATGAGATTGCGCGAATTCTGTCATCGCTTCACCAGGTCTGCAGCGATGCAGAGGACGCCCGTGAGCAGATGCTGGAGACAGACATCGCAAACGCGCTGGCAGACGCCGAGTCGCTATTCGAAACCAAATTGATTACCGAACCCTTCACACTCATGGAAGCATCGAAGGAATTGCTGTTTGAGCAGTCAGCAAGCTTCCTTGCCCCACGCAAGAATGAACAGATTGAGCGTCTGGAGGCGCGTGTTGCATCTTTGGAAAAAGACAGCCGGGTCGATGCCCTCACCGGCACTTTCAATCGAGCGCATTTCGAGCGCGAGCTTGATCGATGCTTTTCGGTAGCCTCGAGTGAGCGCCGAGCGCTTAGCCTCATGTTCATCGACGCCGATCATTTCAAAGGTGTTAACGATACCTATGGTCATCTCGCCGGGGACGAGGTTCTGAAGTGGATGGCGGCTTCGCTAAAGGAAATTGTCCGAGGTAGCGATGTTGTCGCGCGCTATGGAGGGGAAGAGTTCGTTGTGATTCTCCCAGGTTTGGAAGAGCATCACGCCAATGCGCTCGCCGAACGCATACGCTCTGCGATGGGCTCCGGTCACGTGGAAGTCTCGAATGCGACGATTCAATTCACCGTATCCATCGGCATTGCTTGCTTCGCTCCCAACGGCAACATCACTACCAAGCGGCAACTGGTGCTCGCTGCGGATCAGGCGATGTATGCAGCAAAGGCCAACGGTCGCGACAGATGCGTCAGCGCTTCTGATATTCACCGTAATCTCAAGACTGCATAACCAGCTGTGATTGCTAGATCGCCGACGTTTGGTGTCGCTCCACCGGGATTCTGACGATGACTGCCAGTCCGTACTCGTTGTCGTTCCAAACGGCAAGATAGCCGCCGGCACTACGCGCCGTGAAATTGATGAGCTTCAGGCCCTCGCCGAACCACTTTGGATCATCATCGGCAAAGAACTTTTCGGTCACTTGGTCGAGCATTCGCTCGCTGATTCCGGGACCGTTGTCCAGCGCTGTCAATGTGGCGAAGCCGCCGTCTGCGACGGTATCGCCCTCCAAGTAGGGCTCGACCTGAAGTTCAAACATGAGGCGCTTCGCACCGGCATTCTTTGCGTTGTCGACGAGATTAATTAGGATTTGCTCGAAGGCCACTGGGGCGAGTGTTGCAACCGCCGGCAGTTGGGTAATCTGAAAATCCAATTCGACCTCGGGTGACGCCAGCGCTCGTAACAACGTCCGAGATGCGCGGAGCGCATAAGCCAGATCAATTGTAGCGTCACCGTCTTGATTGCCCGATTCGAGGCAGCTCACAAAGTCTGCAGCACAGCGACTGAGTTCGGAGATCTCTTTGGCGCGGACGTTGACATGTTCCCAGGACACAGCCACCGGCAGTAGTTCAGCCTTGAGTTGCAAATTCCTTAGCAGGCGTATCGCATCTCGTCGATACCAATGCGTATCTCGGCGGACCGTCCAATCCTCCGCCCTTGTTTCTGCCTTTCCATTAGACATGACCAACTCCCACCTCGATACAGAACCCGCTGTACCGAAGAAAAAACAACAATGAACGCGCACGCAGCCTTCGCGTTGGCTGGTGGGCCACGCGCTGCCGCAGTAGTCTGATGAGTAACAGCAGCCCCGCCTTCGCTACGGGGGAAGATCGTCACAGGTCTAGTCGTGAGTGACAGAACATAATTAATTTTGCTGCTGTAACATAGTGTGCGTGCTCTTTCGACCTAAGTCGACCCCAAAAGCACCGAAAAAAGGTCGAGTTTTCCCTGGATTGAACCGCAAATGTCAGTGTCACTCGATCTATGGCCGTAGCTAACACAAGCGTTAGTCGAGCGATTCGGTATATTCAGGACGCTGAACTCAAGGACTCGACCTGATGAAACGACTGTTGCCGCTCCTATTCTTATTTCTGATTTCTGCTTGTTCAGGTGGAGAAAGTCCGGTTGCGGCCACATCTGCGCCAGAGCCTGTTGATGACAGCTGGGACTTGGGTGCCATGGCGACCGCAGCGAACCCGCATGCGGTCGAGGCTGCTATTGAGATGCTGGAGAAGGGCGGACATGCCGTTGACGCCGCGATTGCAGCCCACGCGGTACTCGGTCTCGTCGAGCCGCAAAGCTCTGGCCTCGGCGGCGGCGGATTCATGCTGGTCTACGAGCGTGACGATGGCAGTCTGACGTTTCATGATGGGCGTGAGAGTGCACCTGCCGGTGCCACCGTCGATATGTTCATGCGTGATGGCGAGGTGATGGGGTTCTACGACTCCTGGCAAAGCGGTATCGCCATCGGTGTGCCGGGCGCAGTCGCCATGTACAAGCTCGCCCATGACACGCATGGCAAACTTCCTTGGTCCGAGGTGTTTCAACCGGCGATTCGTTTGGCGACCGACGGTTTCGAGGTCTCGCCGCGGCTGGCCAATTACCTGCCCAGAATGGCAGAGGTCAGTCGTCTCGATGAGGCACCCGGCACAGCCGAGTACTTCTATCCAGACGGTGAGCCACTGCAAATCGGCGACTTATTGAAGAATCCGGAATACGCCGAGACACTTTCCCGAATCGCCGAGGAAGGAACGAGTGCGTTCTACAGCGGTGAGATCGCAGAGGAAATCGCGGCAGCTGCACAAGCGCAGCCGAACCCAGGCACGCTGACGGTAGAAGACATCGGTAACTACCAGGCGATGACCCGTGAAGTGATCTGCGGACAGTTCCGCGATATGAAAATTTGCACACCGTCACCACCGTCGTCGGGTGGCGCACAAATCATGATTGCAGCGCTCTACAGTCACTTATCTGCAGACGCCGAAAGTCGTTCGGATCGAATTGCCGCTTGGGTTGACGCGCAGCGGCTCGCTTACGCAGATCGCGACCATTATTTTGGCGATCCCGATGAAGTGGACATTCCTCTACAGGATCTCCTGGATCCGGCGTACCTTGAGTTCCGTGCGACCGAGCGATTCGCACCGGATGCGACACCGACACCGGGAGACCCTGGCGAGGTACTCCGCGGTGAATCGACAGCATCAACGTTTGGCGTAGATACGACGGAGGAAGCCGCGGGCACAACTCACCTGTCCATTATCGATAAAGATGGGAACGCTGTATCTATGACAGCAACTGTGGAAGCGCCGTTTGGTACGCAGCGCTGGGCCGCAGGTTTTGTTCTCAATAACGAGATGACCGACTTCGCGCGCGAAGTCCCGGAGGACGGAAGCCGACCAGCGAATGCGATTGCACCGAATCGACGCCCGCGCTCGTCCATGTCGCCCTCCATGATTTTCGACAACGATGGGAACCTCTTGATGGTGACGGGTTCGCCAGGCGGAAACTCCATTCCGGCCTACGTCTCAAAGACTATTGTTGGCGTGCTCGATTGGGGTATGTCGGCTCAGGAGGCTGTCGATCACCCGAACCTGGTGGCGCGTGGTGAGCGAGTTCGAGTTGAGATTTCTGTTGGTGCCGGTCAAGAGATTGCAGATGACTTAAGCGCTCGTGGGTATGACGTGCAAGAGCGTGAGGGGGAAAACTCCGGCCTGCATCTCATCGTAGTCGGGGAAGACGGACTGGACGGTGCGGCGGACAAGCGTCGCGAAGGTACTGTTGAGGCCATTGCTCCCTAGGGCTGGGCAGTTGACAGCCTATGCGGGCCCGGTGATATCCGTGGCCAAATGAAACAAAGCGCCGATATCGTCGTTGTTGGCGGTGGACTATGCGGTCTCTCGGTCGTCCAAGGTTTGCTCCGACAAGATCGTGATGCAGTAATCCTTGAGGCAAGATCCCGCTGGGGTGGTCGTACGTTGTCGCTTCAGGCCGATACCGGGAAGGGCACCCGCTACGATTTGGGTGCCGCGTGGGTGTGGCCGCATAACCACCGAATGCTGTCGGTAGCGCAGGCGCTTGGGCTGGCGTTAGAGCCTCAGTACGCGACAGGGAATCTGGTTTTCCAGGACGCCGCGGGCCGTGTCCAACGCGATCTCGCATTCTCTACCATGGGAGGCAGTTTCAGGATGACCGGAGGCATCGCGCAGCTCTCCGAAACTATCGCTGCATCATTGCCACCCGACCGTGCTTTGGTGAGCCAAACGGTAACAGCGATTGAGGCGACAGGCGATCAAATGCTCGTGCGCTGCGAGTCCACAAATGGTGCCGCTACCTGGACAGCGAATCAGGTGGTTTTAGCGATGCCGCCACGCGTAGCTGCCGAACGAATTCAATTAGAGCCCGTGCTTGAACCTTCAGATCTGGAGCGTCTCTTGAACGTGCCGACCTGGATGGCCGCTCAAGCTAAAGTGGTGTTGGTCTACGACAAACCGTTCTGGCGCGACGAAGGATTTTCGGGTGATGCGATTTCACACGTAGGACCGCTCGCTGAGATCCATGACGTTACGGACTCGAGTGACAGGCGCGGCGCACTCTTTGGGTTTGTGCACCCGCAAGCGCTTGCCTCAGGAATGACCGAAACTGAGTTGCACAAAGCGTCGGTGGCGCAACTGGGCGTGCTGTTTGGTGACGCTGCCAAAAAGCCGGAAGCGGTGCTTAGCAAAATTTGGGGGGCAGACCCAATGACAGCGATCTCGCGCGACTTAAGCGCGCCGAGTGGGCATCCGCAGTATCACCCCATTGCTATTGCATCAGGGCCGTTCGAAAAGCGGCTTTTCGTCAGCGGCTCAGAGACAGCGCGGGAGCATGGCGGATATATGGAAGGGGCATTGGAGGCGGCCGACGCAACGTTAGTGCTACTTATGGCATCGGGCGTCGCGTAGACGCAGGTCTTGCTAGCCTCGCGAGACCACCGTCTCCGCTAGAAAGTCCGGGTTGATCGGATTGGCATCGGTCGAATTGTCGCGATCACCACGGAACCTCGTACGGAGCATCGTGAGGTGTACCGCATTTCCGATCAGGAACAGACCGACGAACATCCAGCCGTAAGCCAAACTGTCGTAGAGGCCGTTATAAATCGTAGAGAGAATAACCAGCACACCGGCGATCCCGTAGGCTCTCGGTAGCAGTTCATAAACTCGTGTTGGTATCCACATTGGTGTGAGCTCGAATCAGAAGATGCCCGAACGATACGGGGCTTCCGGGCCGAGTACGTTGATGGGGCTCACAGAAATGTCGCCATTTACAGACAGTCGACCTTACAGCTTTACTTAATAGATCAGCTCATCCCAAAAGAGTGGGGTTGTTCTGCCACAACACAAAGTTAAGTGCCGAGGCAAAACTGACCCACGCGAGGTAAGGCACCAGCAAAACGCCGGCTAGGGCTTGGATCCGCCAAAACAGAATCAGCGTTGCCAGAATTGACGCCCACAGCAGCAATACTTCCGCGAAGGCAGGTCCGCCAAGCTGCCAACCAAAGAACAGCCAGCTCCACAAGACGTTCAACCCCAATTGCACGAGATAGGCGAGCAATGCGGTTCGATTCGCGGCAAACCCACCACTGCGCCAGACGAGCCATACTGCGGTCGCCATCATGGCGAACAAGATTGACCAAACGGGCCCAAAAACCCAAGCCGGTGGCGCCCACGCGGGTTGGGTGAGTTGCGCGTAGAACTCGCTGGCACTGATTGATGCTCGTGCGCCGAGTGCAGACGCGGCGATGGTGATTGCGAACCATCCGATCAGTCCCAGGATGTCACGTTGGCGATTCGGTGCTGGCGTAGCGGCTGTCGTGCTCATGTCTTCATTGTGCCGCACTCGACAAGATATGTGGTCTTGACATCTATGAGACAAAAGGTAACTATTTAGTTACATGTTATCGGATCACCACATGGACGCTCTGTTTCAAGCGCTGGCGCACGAGAGCCGCCGACGCATGCTGGACGTCGTTAAGGCATCTCCGGGCATCAGTGTCGGTGCCTTGGCGAGTGAGTTTGATGTCAGCAGGATCGCGGTGATGAAGCATCTGCGTGTGTTGGAGGACGCCGACCTGATTCAGTCGGTGAAAGAAGGGCGTTCGCGACGGCTGTATTTGAACGCTGTACCCATCCAGATGATTCACGAACGCTGGACGACAGAATTCAGTGCGTACTGGAGTGGTTCATTAACCTTACTGAAATACGCCGCCGAAGCGCGAGCTAAAGAAGAAGAGAAAAGAGGGGACAAGCAATGAGCGAGACAAAACATGCAGAGAAATCCATTTATAAGGTGTTGATCCACGCGCCCATCGAAACGGTCTGGTCTGAGCTTGTGAATACGACCTCTCCGCGACCATTCTTCTGGAATTCTGGCTGGGATACGGAGGCGCTGGCCGAGGGCAACACCTACCGCATGTTGTCGGCCGATCAACGAACGGTCGGCGTGGTCGGGCGGATCGTTGAAATCGATCCACCGCATCGTCTCGTAACCACCTTCAAGCTCACCAATCTCGACGATCCTCCATCGCGGGTCATCTATGAACTGGATGCCGTAGAAGGCGGTACGGAGATGCGTTTGATCACCGAAGAAGTGATTGCCGGGTCCGCCAGCGAGAAGTCGATGGCCAACGGCTCCAAGTTTATCGTAGAGAACCTCAAGGTCTTCGTCGAGACGGGCAGGGTCAAGTTTGGCGCGCGTATGATGCTCGCCATGATGGGTCTGATGGGCGCGTTTGCCCCTAAGTCGATGCGGGCGGAACAGTGGCCGCACAGTGATATCCATTAGCGGGAGAGGCAGGGATGGCGAAATCACCGGAAGCGATGGCGGCAACCATGATCGCCAATATGAAAGAGAAAACCGGCAAGACGCTGCCGCAGTGGCTAGCCATAGTGAAGCAATCGAAACTCGAAAAGCACGGTCAAATTGTGAAGCACCTGAAGACGGACCATGGTATGACGCATGGTTTTGCGAACCTGGTTGCGCATAAGGCGTTGAAGAGTGACGCCGGTAGCGCTGAAACCGATCTTGTGGCCGCACAGTACAGTGGACCGAAAGCTGGCCTCCGGCCGATTTATGATGCGGTAGTGAAGGCTGCGATGGCTTGTGGAGATGTGGAGGTCGCCCCAAAAAAAGCCTACGTGAGTCTGCGGCGTTCAAAGCAGTTCGCAATCGTGCAGTCTTCAACGAAGACGCGCGTCGACCTCGGCCTCAATCTGAAAGATGCGAAGCCCAGCGACCGTCTGGAGGTGTCCGGCAGTTTCAATTCGATGGTCAGTCACCGGATACGGCTTGAGAAACCCTCAGACGTTGATAAAGCGGTTAAGGGTTGGATTCAGCAGGCGTGGCAGGGCGCTTGAATAAGCGTGCTGCACCCGCGATCCAGGCCAGTATTGAGGTATGTGCAGGATGACAGCAATGATCTTCGATAACTCCTACGCGGCGCTGCCAACCGCTTTCCACGCCACCGTTGCCCCGGAAAAAGCCTCAAAACCCAAGCTTCTGGCATGGAATAGCGATCTCTCTCGCGAATTGGGTTTCGACAAACTCGGACTGGATCGGCAACAACTGGCACAGGTGTTCAGCGGTTCACGGGTGCTTGAGGGGAGTGAGCCGATTTCCATGGCCTATGCGGGTCATCAATTCGGCCACTTCGTGCCGCAGCTTGGAGACGGGCGTGCTGCGCTGTTGGGCGAAGTCGTCACAGACAGTGGCCAACGGTACGACATCCAGCTGAAGGGCTCCGGGCGAACGCCCTTTTCGCGCCGAGGGGACGGCAAATCATGGTTGGGACCCGTCTTGCGCGAGTACATCTTGAGCGAGGCGATGCACAGGCTGGGAGTACCCACCACGCGCGCACTAGCGGCGGTGGCAACGGGCGATACGGTCAGGCGTGAGGATCTGTTGCCGGGCGGTGTGTTCACCCGAGTGGCAGCGAGTCATCTGCGAGTGGGTAGCTTTCAATATTTCGCCGCACGCCAGGACATCGAGTCCTTACGGACGCTGGCGGACTACGCGATCGAGCGGCACTACCCCGACGTCAGTCAAGCCGAAGCCCCATACGTTGAGTTTTTCCGGAGGGTTGTGCAGCGTCAGGCTGAGCTGGTCGCGCACTGGGTTTCCGTTGGGTTCATTCACGGTGTGATGAATACCGACAACACGTCGATTTCGGGCGAGACCATCGACTATGGACCTGCTGCCTTCATGGACGAGTTCCGTTTCGACAAAGTCTTCAGCTCGATCGATACCCATGGACGCTACGCTTACGCGAATCAACCGAATATGGCGCAATGGAATCTCGCGCGGCTTGCAGAATCATTGATAGTCCTTGGCGAGGAGCAAGAGGCGCTCGAGACGGTCCTCGCGGATTTCACGGATTACTATGCAAAGCACTATCTGGCGTTAATGGCGCCGAAGCTTGGCCTGTTCCATGCGACCGAGGCGGACGGTGACTTGATCGTGAGCTGGTTGAACTATCTCAACGACAACGCGCTCGACTACAAATTGAGTTTTCGCGAGCTCGCAAGTCGTATCGACATGGACAACGAGTCGGCGTTCGGTGAGTTCGAATCTCAGTGGCGCGCCAGAGTCGGTGACCAGGGAAAGACCAGCGATCAGATTACCGAGTTGATGAATTCTGTGAATCCCTTGTTCATTCCTCGTAACCACAGAGTTGAGCAGGCTATTGAGGCCGCGGTCGCTGGTGACCTGGGAGTGTTCAATGACTTGAATACCGCACTGAAGAATCCCTTCGTGGAACAACCGAGTCTAAATCGCTATGCCGAAGCGCCTGAGGTTCAAGAGCGCGTAACTCGGACATTCTGCGGTACTTGATCTCTCGCTCCAGCCATTGCGTCGTCTATATAAAGTCGAAGAAAAAGGCGGCTTAATTTCCCCAGTCTCTGATGAATACGTATGCATTTTCTTGCCGGGGCGCGAGCCGCGCTCTATCGTCGTGTGAGTCGTCCGCGCGAGCAGTGGCGGACCGCTTTCGGACTAGGGGGGAATCATGTCCAAACGCATACCTGAGCGCAGGCAGGCACGCGCTGCGCTGACGACTTTGGCTCTTATGACGCTGTGTCCGCAGCTGGCGCACTCGCAGGATGAAGAAGCCGAAGAAGACCGAGTCATCGACGAAGTAGTGGCCGTAGGCTTCAGGGCGAGCCTGACCAACGCCATTTCAACCAAACGTAATTCTGATGCTGTCGTGGAATCGGTTTCGGCAGAGGATATCGGCCGTCTGCCCGATATTTCGATCGCCGAGTCGCTGGCACGCCTACCGGGTGTCACAGCCCAGCGCACCGGTGGTCAGGCCAACGCGCTGAATATTCGTGGCCTGGATCAGGGTTTGATCCAGACGACATTGAACGGTCGTGAGCAGGTCGCTACCAGTGGTGGGCGTGCAATCGAGTTCTCGCAATACCCTTCGGAATTGATCGCTGGCGCGGATGTCTACAAGTCGCCGGAAGCGCGTCTGATTGAGGGCGGTCTCGCCGGTACCGTGGCGCTAAAGCTCGCCCGACCGCTGGATGGACCAACCGACCAATTGCATCGCTTTACCTCCAACCTTCGCGGTAGCTTCAACGATCTGGCGGGTGACACTTTTGACGCGGATGACTATGGTTATCGCGCGAGTTTGACCTATCAGGGCATCCTCGCCGATGAGACCCTCGGCGTGACGCTGGGCTACGCACGTCTGGTTCAGCCGAATGTCGAGACCCGCTTTGGGTCTGACACCTTCACCCAGACCGGCACCGACGACGACGGTAACGGCACCAACAATTTCATTCCGTTTCGCTACAGCGCTGAAGAGCTCGGTGGTGAGGATGTGCGCGACGGTTTGATTGTCGGTCTGCAATGGCAACCGAACGACAGCTTCGAGTTGGTGTTTGACGGCTACTACTCAAAGTTTGATTCAACAGGTTTCGCACGCGGTGTGACGCTTCTCGGACCACAGTCCATCGGTGGTGGAACCACGCTGACCAATCCCTCGATTGTGAATGACGTTGTTGTTGGAGGTACGTTTACACGCACCGCCGCGCCGCCGATTACCGATCCGGATAACCCGTTCACCACGGGTGCTTGTTGTGGTGGGTTTGGTATCACACCGAGCAGCGATACTCAGACACGTGACTTCGAAGACGAGCTGACCACGCTTGGCCTCGGTGCTTCATGGGACGTGGGTGCCTGGACGATTTCGGGAGATATTTCCTACTCGAATTCAGACGCGTTCGCGCCTGATGCGCGCATCATCCTCCACCAGGTCAACAACGGCTTCCAGCTTGAAGAAAACGTTGTTTTCAACTTCCAGCAGGACGGTTTGAACGTGCCGAGTGTGTTCAGTTTTGACAACAACTTCGGTGACAACCCGGGTCAGGTTGCAGTCGGCGGTATTCAAGCGTTCCCAACTGAGAACGAAGATGAATTGACGGCGATTGCCACAGAATTTGAGTATGCGTTCTCCGACGGGCCGTTCTCGACGGTTCAGTTTGGTGCTCGCTATTCAGACCGTACTGCATCGCAGGTGCGCAGTGGTTTCTCACTCGGCAACGACGCCGGGTTCTACCAGTTTGCACAGAATAATAACGGCGTTCGTGCAAACCCGTTTGTGACCGAAACAATCCCCGGATTCTCGCCGGTATTCATCGATCCGAGCTTGTATTCGGTTCAGAACTTCAACGGCGATTTCGCTGGCTATCCGTCCTATCTCGCGATCGATTTCAATTCGGTGATGGCACTCTTCCCGAATGTGTCGCCCAACCAGCAACAAGGACGTGATGCGATTACCGGCGATTCACAAGACTTTCTGTTGACCGAAACGTTCGACATCAACGAGGAAACGCTCGCCGCATTCGTGCAGTTGAATTTCGACAATGAACTCGGAGGCATTCCTGTTCGCGGTAACGTCGGCGTTCGCTACGTCGACACCACTCAAGGCTCGGACTCGAACACCATCCTGAACGGCGCTGTTGAGCCGATTTCGATTGAGTCGGACTATGACGAAGTGTTGCCGTCCCTGAACGTGGCGTTCGAGCTCAACGACCAGAACATACTGCGTTTCGCGGCGGCCAGAGTCATTGCACGTTCGGACCTGTTCGATCTGCGCGCGGGTAACACCGTAATGGTCGATTCGAACACGGGCATGGTCGGCGGTAATGGTGGTAACACCAACCTCGAGCCATTCCGCGCCGATCAGGTTGATCTGTCCTGGGAACACTACACCGACTCGGGCGGCATCTATGCGATTGCCGCGTTCTACAAGGGCCTCGATACCTTCGTGATCAGTCAGACGCAGGAGCTCGATTTTGTTGCAAATGGATTCCTGGATCCTGACAACGTGTCGCTCAACCCGGGCACGACGCTGAATCCGATTGGAGAATTCAATGCACCCGCCAACGGACGGGGTGGTTATGTGCGTGGTATCGAGTTGGCGATGACTCAGACGTTCGACTCACTCCCTGCGCCCTTCAATGGCTTCGGCATTTCAGCGAACTACTCCTACACGGAAAGTTCTGTATCGCTGCCGGACACGTTCAGCGGTCGCGGTGGATCGATTTCTCTGCCGGGACTTTCGGACAACGTCTTCAATGCAACGCTCTTCTATGAGCGTGGCGGATTTGAGACACGTGTCGGTTATCGATACCGCGATGAGTTCATCACTCGCCAGCGTGGTATCGGCGTTCAGCTTCCGATTTCTGATTCAGAGCAGACGATCGACTTCCAGGCGTCATACCGATTCGAGGATGGTGGCCGAGCCGAAGGTATTCAGCTCCTGTTCCAGGTTAATAACCTGACCGATGAACCGCTGGCCACTTATTTCACGACGCCACAGCAGCTCAGTAGTGTTGGCAATTTCGGTCGCCAGTACTTCTTCGGCTTCAGTTACTCTAACTAGTCGGGAACAGCCAGACCGCCCCATCCCCGGATGGGGCGGTTTCATTTCGAATGCAAAAACGACCCCATCTGAATTTTTGGCAGATCTGGAACATGTGTTTCGGATTTCTGGGTATCCAGATGGGTTTCGCGTTGCAAAACGCCAATATCAGCCGCATCTTCCAAACACTGGGCGCGGAGATTGACGACATCCCGGTGCTCTGGATCGCCGCACCGCTCACCGGGCTGATCGTCCAGCCGATTATTGGTTATTTCAGTGATCGCACTTGGACACGGCTAGGTAGACGACGTCCTTACTTTCTCGCAGGTGCAATCGCCGCATCGATTGCGTTGATCTTCATGCCAAATTCGCCTTCGCTGTGGTTCGCGGCAGGGGCGTTGTGGATCATGGACGCCAGCATCAACGTGTCGATGGAGCCGTTCCGCGCGTTCGTTGGGGATTTGCTCCCCGAACAACAACGAACCGCGGGTTTTGCAATGCAGACATTCTTCATCGGCGTGGGCGCGGTTGTCGCATCAGCGTTGCCATGGGTGATGACAAACTGGTTCGAGATCAGCAACACCGCGCCGGAAGGCGTGATCCCCGATTCGGTCAAGATTTCCTTTTACTTCGGTGGTGTGGCATTTCTGCTAGCGGTTCTCTGGACGGTTTTTCGTTCGACCGAATATACGCCCGAGCAAATGCGTGCATTTGAAGCGGCAGAAAGTGGCGACGCTGCGACAACAAATGACATGACCCACAGGACACCGAGCGCCTACTCGCGAGGCGGTGTGATTTGGACGGGTATAGGCGCAGTTTTCGCGATACTCGTTCAGCACTACGAGCTAGATCAGCAGCTGTACGTGCTCGCTGGCGGATGCATCGCATTCGGTGCGCTACAGGCGCGTGCCGGACGTTTGCTGATGAGCAACCGGGTAGACAATATCGTCTATGAGATCACGCACGATCTGTTTCATATGCCGCGTCCGATGCGCCAGCTCGCGCTGGTTCAGTTCTTTTCGTGGTTCGCCTTGTTCGCCATGTGGATTTACGGAACGGCCGCGGTCACGAGTCATCACTTTGGCACGACCGACGTTACCTCGGCAGCCTACAACGATGGCGCCGACTGGAACGGACTGTTGTTTGCCGCGTATAACTTCTTTGCCGCGCTTGCGGCGATCGGTATTCCGTATGCGGCTGATAAGCTGGGTTGTCGTGTTTGTCACCTGATCAACATGACCCTGGGCGGCATCGGATTGATCAGTTTCTACTTCATCAGCGATCCGAAGCTGTTGTTGATTCCAATGATCGGCGTCGGTGTCGCCTGGGCTTCGATTTTGTCGCTGCCTTATGCGCTGTTATCAAACAGCCTGCCCTCGCACAAAATGGGTATATACATGGGGATCTTCAATTTCTTTATCGTCATTCCGCAACTGGTTGCGGCTAGCGTGCTCGGACTCGTGTTGCGCGAGTTCTTCGATCTTCAGAGCATCTTTGGTCTCGTGATCGGTGGTGTACTCATGATTGTTGCTGGTGTTGCAACCCTGATGGTCGATGCGGATGCGGAGCCAGCGTGAGAAGAGCAGTTTCAAGGGCCCTCGGCCTCGCGGCATCGTGCTCGTTGGTCGCTTGTGCGGCAGAGCAAACCTTAGCTCCGGAAAGTTTCTACGGCACCCTCGAGCCATTTGCGTCTGAAGCCGTCTACTTTGTTGTCACCGACCGGTTTGTTGATGGCGACCAAAGCAACAATCAACTCAGCCAGGGTGAAGGTAAGACGACAACCTTTGATCGACCGATTCAACTGGACGGCGAACCGCAGGCCAACATCGGGTATCTCGGTGGTGACTTCAAAGGCATCGTCGACAACGCCGATTACATTGCAGAGATGGGCTTCTCGGCGCTCTGGATTACACCGATTGTTGACAACCCGGATGAAGCCTTTCTTGGCGGTACATTGCCCGGCGAAGGAATATTTACCGATCGCGGCAAGACCGGGTATCACGGTTACTGGGGCGTCAACTTCTTCCGCGTTGATGAGCATCTCGAGTCTGAAGATCTGACTTTTGCCGACCTGACGCGCCAGTTGCGCGATGGGCACAATATCCGAGTCGTGCTGGATATCGTTTGTAACCACGGCTCGCCGGCCTACACGAATCCTGTTGAGCAGCCAAAATTCGGTGAGATCTATAACGCAGAAAACAAATTGATCGCCGACCATCAGAACCTGCGACCGAGTGAATTGGACCCCACGAATCCCCTGCATACGTTTTTTAGCAACACGCCGGATCTCGCCGAATTGGCAGATGTTGATCCGCACAATCCGGAGGTACTCGATTACTTTGTGGCTGCTTACAGCCAGTGGATTGAGCAGGGCGCATCCGCGTTCCGCGTCGATACCATTCGGCACATGCCGCACGCGTTCTGGCGCGCCTTCGCTGAGCGTATCCGCAGCGAGTACCCGGACTTCTTTATGTTCGGCGAGAGCTTTGATTATGACGCTCGCAAAATTGCCGAGCACACCTACGTCGAAAACGGCAAGGTCAGTGTCCTCGATTTTCCGGGCCAGGAGGCGATGGGCGAGGTGTTCGTGGGTGATGCGCCATACTCTAGGTTGCTCGATTACCTGCATTTGGACTCCGGCGTCTATCAGAATCCATACGAGTTGATGACCTTTTACGACAATCACGATATGCCACGTATGGCTGCGGATGATCATGGCTTTATTGATGCGAATAATTGGTTGTTTACTAGTCGGGGTATTCCTGTCGTCTACTACGGTTCCGAGATCGGATTCATGGCTGGTGCACGCGAGCACGGGGGCAATCGGAACTACTTTGGACAGGCCAATGTCGATGCCGCAGGCGAGCATCCGATTCGCACCGCACTGACATCGATTGCGAATGTTCGAAAGGCCTTACCTGCGTTGCAACGTGGTTTGCAGGTCAATCTTGCGTTCACTCAGGACACCGCGAGCTTCTATCGTGTATATCAACACGACGGCGTTAGTCAGACCGCGCTCGTGCTTTTGAACAAGGGTGATTCCGAGAGCGAGTTTTCGTCGGAACCTTTGGGCGGCACCGAGTGGCGAGATGCGATGGCCAACCAGTTGGTCGAAAACGACCAGCCTTTACTCGTGGCATCTCATGACGTTCGTGTATTGATCACCGAAGGGGTGCCCGACGCAATTGAACGCAGCCAGCTACGAGCGTTGCAAGAGATGTCCGAACGCGCTGTGACCTTTTCGGACAGTCTAGATTGAATCAACCGCCGCAGGACTCGCGAACAATCAACTGCGGTTGCATGAGTGTCGAGTCGATGTGTTCTCCTTCGATCAACAACACAAGTCGACGCACGAGCTCCTCTCCCGCTATAGCGATATCCTGGCGTACGGTGGTCAGCGGCGGCGTGACGTAAGCCGCTAGCTCGATGTCGTCGAACCCGACGATACGCACATCGTCGGGCACGCGAATACCACGTGCTCGCATGGCGCGAATCGCGCCGATCGCGAGCAAGTCTGTCGCTGCGAAGATCCCATCGAATGAAGTGTTGCTGTCAAGAAGCGCATTCATTGCGTCGAAGCCGAGTGCTTCATCATTGTTCGCGCTATAAATTAACGCTTCTGAACACTGCAGTCCGGCATGCTCTAGTGCCGTGCGATAACCGCGGTGACCATCTGCAAGCTCCGGGTTCTGATGGGTTGAGTCAGCGATAAATGGCATTCGACCGCACACGTGATCGATAAGGTGGCGTGTTGCGATTGCTACGCCCGTTTAGTTGTCGCACCCGAAGGAGCGCCCGGGCTGCTCGTCAAATATAGGTCCCCAAATAACGAACCGTGTGTCGGTCTCGGCGAGCGCTGTGAGTTTTGACTGGTAGCTCTCGTAGTCACCATAGCCCAACAGGATTAGCCCGTCGGCTTTGTAACTCGCCTGATACTCGATATGCCAATCGGCCGCGAGCTCCTGGAGCGACACCAAAACGTCGTAGCCGTATTGCGCTGCAGCCTTGCTGATGTGACTCAGCATCGCGAGAAAGAAAGGATTGATCAGTGCGTCCGACTGAGTTCCGTCGGTCTCGTCAAACAGGAGCAGCGCGATCGTGTTGCTGGACTGTCGTCGGAGACTCGCGGCGTGTCGATTGACGCTATAACCGAGTTCTTGCGCGATATTCTGAACTAATTCTCGAGTCTCTGGCCGCACCAATGGGCTGTCACGAAGTGCACGCGAGACGGTCGCCTGTGACACGCCTGCTGCTTCGGCGATATCGCGCGATGTAGGGCTATTCACCTTCATCAACGTATAGAACCGGCGACCGGATCCCCCCGTTCCCTAGGCGACCTATAAAGCCACGATCTGGTCGACTAACGCAAGATGCCAAGCGCCAGGGTCGTACATGCAACCTGTGCCGCGGGGCTATCGACTGGACGCCAACCGCCGGTTAAGGCATATTCATTGTTAGACAGCGACAAGACAACGGCTGTTTCGATCTTCTGGGGACAGAAGGTTGCATTCTCCGCGACGCTGTTTTGGGGACGTCGGCGCGGTTGGCTACGCAGTACGTCGGTACATCACCCGGTTCGTGCTGTTTTTCCCCGCACGTGGAGATTGGCCGGCATGACCAAGAGCGCAGAACATAGGCCGCACCCTGACAGGGTGTTCCGGCTTAGTTACGCCAGTCGTGCGACGTCGCCGCTCGATCATGCGCAGACTGTTCATCTTGCCGAGTCGGCGGCGCTGAGTAACGCGCGTGACGAGATCACCGGCGTACTTTTCGCTGATCACGGCATGTTTCTCCAGTGGCTCGAAGGGCCAGCTCCGAAAGTGTGTGAGCTCATGTCGCGCATCGTCGCTGATACACGGCACACTGACGTGACAGTGTTGAATGCGGGTTGGATGCCGAATCGGCGCTACGCACGTTGGAGCATGCGACTCGCTAATGTGCCTCTGCCAAGAGCGGTGGAAAGCAAAACGAGCGATGCGGAGTTTGCGACGCTGTACAGCAACTCCAATGCTGTCGATGCGTTCGAGGCCGTTGCGACGACTTACCAACGCCAACGGATCAGCGCCCAGTCGATGATTTCAATGACTGACTTCGCCGATCAACTCATTCATCGATCTCCGGATCAGTCACCGACAATGCCGCGAGCGGCAGCTTCCGGTTTACGCGCCAGAGCCCAGTTTGTTGATGACGTTTGTCTTGAGCTGCAGCGCGGCTGGAAGGACGATCGCTGGAACTCGGTTGAGGTCGCCATTGCCATGGCGCATCTGTATTTGCTCTGGCAGCGTGCTGGTCGAGTTCGTCAGCCCTCTGGTGCGAGTCGATCCGTCGCCGTCGTTGTGCCGCCCGATAGCACCGAAATACTGGGCGCTATCGTTAAGACAGACCTGTTGCGCTCATCGGGTTGCGCTGTGCGCTTGATCCGGGCGCCGACAACCGATGCGACAATTGAGGTACTGACGTGGGTGAGTCCCGATGAAGTCGTAATCGCGGGATCGCGTACCGGATGGCAAGAAAATCAGCGACGGGCTGAGCGCCTTGCGGATGCGATGCGCGGTCGGTTTGGCGACACCCCGGTTTTTGTGGGTGGCAGTGATACCGGGCAGTTGGGCGGCTGGCCCGATCGGATGGCCTGCGAGCAAGATGATGCCCATGCAATGTCGGCCGCGACCGTGGACTGGCATGCGCTGTCGCAGGTTGCGCAGTTCGCCGAGGCGACTCGCTAGCGAGACGCTCCCTGCAGGGCTACCATGATCCGCGATCATGCTGGAGGCAGAAAATAACCCAACACCGGCTTACATCCGTGAGCCGTCAGCGCTAGCACGCTGGATCATCAGCAAACGTGTGCTCGGTCCGCATATGAACGGACGGGTAATCGAAAAGCGCCGTCGTAAGGCCGAGAAGCTGCGGCGTCGTCATCAAGCGCCGCATCGGGTTGATTACTATCACCAACTGGATGATCCCTACAGCCACCTGACGGCACAAATCCTCGCTCAGTTTGCTGAGCGCTATGACATCGAACTTGGCGTCTATCTGATTCGCGCCTCTGGCGGTGGGTACCAGCCCGAGTCTGAAAAACTGGCGCACTGGGCGCGGCGGGATGCCGAGATGGTAGCGCCGTATCTCGGCTTGTCGTTTCCTCGTGACGCGGGGACTGTGCCGTTACCCGAACATCAAGTGCTTGCTGGGAAGGTGCTCGCCACCGAGGACACGGATCGCGCGATCTCTCAATTGGCAGACGTGTCGATAGCCTTGTGGTCGGGGGATGAAACAACGTTGGTGCGATTGGCGCAGGACGGGGTCTCGGAGGAGACTCTCGCGAATCGTCTAGATTTTGGATCGGCACGTCTGGCTGAATTCGGGCATTACTCCGGCGCGACGTTTTTTTATGGCGGGGAGTGGTATTGGGGCGTCGATCGCCTCTTTCATCTGGAGCGACGGTTGAGAGCACTCGGTGCATGCAAGCAACCGGAGCTGGAGCTGTTGGTGCCTCGACCAGATATCGATGTCACCGGTGTGGATGCGTCGCAGCTAAGGCTCGACTATTATCCTTCCTTGAACTCGCCCTATACTGCCATTGGATTCGATCACACGATCGCGCTCAAGAACGAATGCGGCATCCAGTTCCATCACAAGCCGGTGCTGCCAATGATTATGCGCGGCGTGCCGTCGCCAAGAAACAAAACCAAGTACCTCGTGTTTGATACCAAGCGTGAGGCGGATGCGTTGGGTGTGCCTTTCGGCAACGTAATTTTTCCCATCGGCATGCCAACCAGAAATGCGTACTCGTTGCTGCCCTGGGCGATGTCTGAGGGTACGGATGAGGCATTGATGAGCGCTTTGCTCCGTCATGCGTTCGCGATGGGTGTTGGGTTGCACAAGCAGAGCGGCATGCGCCGTGCGGTGGAGGCCGCGGGCTTGAACTGGGCCGACGCGGCCAAGGTTATCGGTACTGACGACTGGAAGCACATGGTCGAGCAACATCAGGCTGAGATGGTCGAGGGACTTGGGCTTTGGGGCGTTCCCAGTTACCGGTTGTCGGGGCCCGATGGGGAACCCGATCTTGCTGTCTGGGGTCAGGATCGGTTGTGGTTAATCGCCGCTGAAATTCGACGTCGAGCGCAACTCTCGAGCTAAAAAAAAGCCCCGTACAGGACGGGGCTTTTTCTGTTGCTGTGGCTGCTGGCCTCAGACAGTACGACGACGTCGCATGCCAAGGCACATCATGCCGATGCCGAACAGCGCCAGTGCGCCTGGAGCCGGTACAGGCACCGCCGTTAGATCGAGCGTGAAGTTCGTGTAGCCAAAACCTGCGCCGGTTGAACGGTCATCAACAAGCAGCGTAGAAATTCCGCCCAGCGAGGAAAGGTCAACCACGCCATTCGATCCGGCCGTGATCGTTCCGATCAGGTCGCCATTAATATCGAAACCGAGAAAATCGACCACGTCACCTGAATTGAAGCCCGTCAGGGTAATCATCAGATTGTTGGCCAAGCCGTTGAACGCGACCTGAAAATCAGCCTCGCAATCAAAGCTGTCGGACGCTAGCGGACAGAAGTCATAACCGAACGCCGAGCCAAAAAAGAAAGTTGCCCCGTCGAGAGCCGTGAATGTCCCCTCAGGTACTTCAAACTCCGAAATACCAGAGCTGCCCTGGCCAACTTCGTCCGTTACGCTAGAGAAGTCGATGACGACTGCACCTGCGTTCGCAAACGCAAAGCAACCGACCAGTGAAAGAAACGCTTTTTTAAACACGATAGTCAATCCCAATTGTTTTTCTAATGCTCCTGCGATTTAGGTGGAGCAAGATGCGTGCCGGAAACTTAAGTTGTTAAAAAATCAAAGAAAAAATCGCACTCGTTGCCGGTGTGAGGCTCTGTGTGTAAAAAATGCCGACAGGTTTCCGGTGCCGCTGGAGCTTTGGTTGGGATCGGGCGGTTCGTCTTGTTGAGGCGCTTCGTGCAATCGCTACACCTGGGGCTGCGGACCGGATTGCCGAGCGGGCTGATTCGGGATCTGCGCAAGACTGGTACCGCAATCGGCCAGCTCCAGGGTTTGGACGATCGCTGGCATCTGACCGACGCCGCGGGCGTCGTCGTGACCACCACCAAGAACGGTGGGCCCATTGCTCTAAAACGAATTCGGAGTCGGCTCGGGGGCAGGCCGTTCTCGGCGTACTTGAATGATCTGGGTTTCGGCACGCGGCCTGATGCAATCGCCATCATCGCGGGTACCAACCCTTACCATTATCTCGACATCGTAAGAACCAACAGCGCCACTCGCGGCGTCAGGCCCAGCGAGGTGGTCGCTCGAGTTCGTACCTGGGAAGCGCGTTACGGTTTCAAGCTCGATGGCGCTGGCTTCGATTGGCTGCTCGGAACCTTTTCAAACCCGCCTGACGATTGGCGGCAGCTTGCCGCAGAAGTGCAGGAATTCGCACCGGATGTTGTTGACCAGGGCGCAGGAGACCTCAACGCATTGGCCTTTGAGCTGGAGCGACTGAACGGTGTCTATGCTTGGTGGGACTGACGATTCGTAAACACTCTCAGAGCGTAATGTAATAATATTGCGTTTCTGGATCCCCGTTGAGTGTTGAACATGACCACACAAGTCGCGTTGGAAAGAAAACTGCCCGTTACCGTGCTCTCTGGTTTCCTCGGAGCCGGCAAGACCACAGTGCTAAGTCACGTCCTCAATAACCGCGAGGGCAAGAAGGTCGCTGTCATTGTTAATGACATGAGCGAAATCAATATCGATTCTGAGATTGTTCGCAACGAGGTGTCGCTGAATCGCAGCGAAGAGAAGCTCGTTGAAATGAGCAACGGCTGCATTTGCTGCACGCTGCGCGAGGACCTGCTTGAGGAGGTCACCAGTCTCGCCAAAGACGGGCGGTTCGACTATCTGCTGGTGGAGTCGACGGGTATATCCGAGCCGCTGCCGGTCGCCGAAACCTTCACGTTCGCTGATGAAGACGGCGTCTCCTTGTCCGATGTGGCGACGTTGGACACCATGGTCACCGTAGTTGATGCGATCAATTTCTTAAAGGACTACGAGCAGGCGAAAACTTTGGCAGAGGCGGGTGAGTCTCTTGGCGAAGAGGATGAACGCAGCGTCTCTGACCTTTTGGTAGATCAGGTTGAGTTCGCAGACGTCATCCTGATCAGCAAAACGGATCTCGCGAAAAAGCAAGACATTGAGCGTCTGGTTGCGATCCTGCGCACGTTGAACACCGAGGCCGAGATTATTCCGATCTCGAAGGGCACCGTCGAAACCGACGCGATTCTCAACACTGGCCGCTTTAACTTCGAAAAGGCGCAGCAAGCCCCAGGTTGGCTGAAAGAGATGCGCGGCGAGCATGTGCCCGAGACCGAGGAATACGGCATCGGCAGCTTCAGTTATGTCGCGCGTCGTCCGTTTCACCCTCAAAAGTTCTATGACTTCCTTCATGGCACCCGGAAATACGGCAAGTTGATTCGTTCGAAAGGCTATTTCTGGCTAGCGACACGTCCTGAATTCGCGGGCAATTGGAGCCAGGCGGGCGGAGTTGCCACCTATGGGTTTGCAGGCTTGTTCTGGAAAGCGGTGCCGCAATCAAACTGGCCAACCGACCCTGAGTATCTCGCCGCGATCAAAGAAAACTGGGTTGAGCCGTTTGGCGATATGCGCCAGGAACTGGTGTTCATCGGCCAGGGGTTGGATGAGGCGGGCATTCGCGCAGCGCTGGATGATTGCCTGCTCAGTGAAGAAGAGGTACTGCGCGGCCGGACCCATTGGGAAACACTCAATGATCCTTTCCCGGCGTGGGATCGCGGTTGATGCGGACGAGTGGCCCGCAGGCGCGGGAAGCTGCTGCGCCGCAGGTGCTCTCACGTGAGGTCGCGATGGGCAACGATTTGGTCGTGCTCACAGAGATCTACAGACCTGATGTGAATATCGCCATCTGGCAGCGCAGCTTGACGCCGGAGGTAGACACCGCGGCGCAGGCGTTGCTCGAATCTGATTGTACGATCGAGTTTGGCAAGGTTGTTGCGCCCAAGGCGGTTGCGAGTGCGCTTTCTTATGATGTGCCTGAGCTTCCGAATGCGCTGACTGCGGATGTCGCCGAGTTGTTTGATATCTTCTGTTGTCTTTTCAATCTGAAAGAAGCAGGTCTTCGGTTGCGTACACTCGACCGCGCGATGTGCCCGAAATTTCACGTGGACCGTGTGCCTTGTCGGCTGATTTCGACATATGGTGGTGCGGGTACAGAGTGGTTGCGGCACGAGCATGTGGACCGCAGTCGTCTCGGCCCGTCAGGCCCTGCGAAGGCGACAGGCCATCCGCCGGCTTATTCGGATGAGCGAGACATTCAGACGCTCGAATGCGGGTACGTTGGATTGATGAAGGGAGAGGCCTGGCCTGGAAATGAGGGCGCGGGTTTGGTGCATCGATCGCCAGCCGTTGGATCTGGGTCTCGTCGGCTACTGCTGACAATAGATTTCTAAAAATTCATGAGGGAGAGTCCAGTGGGAGAGCCGCTGCTCGTCGCCGACCAGTTGTCGGTATCACGCGGAGGTCGCCAGGTACTCGACGCCGTTTCTTTTTCAGCGCAGCCAGGCGATGTTTTCGCTCTGCTCGGCGGGAATGGCGCAGGCAAATCGACGACTTTGTTGACGCTGTTGGGGCTGATCACGCCTCAGTCCGGTGAAGCACGGATTGGCGGCAAGCGCGTGCACGACCATGTGGAAGCGGTGCGTGCGATGACTGCCTATCTGCCGGAGTCTGCCAACCTGTATCCACATCTCAGTGCGCTAGAGAACCTCGACTATTTTCTCGCGCTTGCCGGTGTCAGTCGTTCAAAAGAAGCAATCCACCAAACGCTGGACCGCGTTTCCTTGGCAACGGACGCAAGACAGCGGCGGCTTGAGAGTTACTCCAAGGGCATGCGACAGAAGGTCGCTATTGCATTGGCAATGCTGCGTGAGACGCCCTTGTTGCTCCTGGACGAGCCAACGTCCGGTCTCGATCCGGTGGCTGTCGATGAGTTCAATGCATTGATCAGGGACCTCTCCGGACAAGGCGCGACTATCATGATGGTCACACATGACGTCTACGGTGCTTGCCAGGTTGCGCGCAGTATCGGGCTTCTCCGTAACGGCAGTCTGGTCAGCGTGTTTGATGCGCCCGAAGGGGACAAGCTTGATCCGGAAGCTGTGCATCAGGCGTTTGCCGCTGGAAGTTCGCAATGACGGGCTGGCCGCGAATTCTCATTGAGGAGTGGCGCTACTGGTCGCGTTCGCGGCTAACGCTGAGCGCACTCGTGTTGTTGGTGGTCATCGCGGTTGCAGCGGTGATCAATACGCAATCACGGGTGGCCGCCGAAGCGAGTGCACGTGAGTCCATGCAAAGTGCGGCTGAGGAGGCGTTTCTTTCGCAACCGGATCGTCACCCGCACCGGATGGTGCATTACGGTCACTACGTGTTCCGAACACCGTCGCCGCTCGCGATCATCGATCCTGGCGTCGACCCGCTGACCGGTACGGTGATGTTCCTGGAAGGCCACCGTCAGAACACCGCCACGTTTCCTGCTGCGTACACAGCGCCCAGAGTGACGGGGTTTGATCGTCTGACGCCTGCGTTCGCCTATCAGGTGCTCGTCCCGCTGGTTTTGATTGTCGTTGGTTTTTCTTCCGTCTCGCGTGAGCGCGAATTGCAAACCAACGTTCAGCTCATCGCGCAAGGTGTCGATCCCGGACGCGTTTGGTTGGGTAAGGCGCTCGCACTGTTGGTTCTGAGCGGTATCGCCTTGTTGCCACTACATGTCAGCGCGTTCGGTGCCATCGCCGCAGGAGAATCCGCACTAGCGGCGGGTGCGATGGTGATCGGCTATTTTCTTTATCTGGCGTTTTGGTCTTTCGCGATTGTCGGCATTTCGGCGCGCGCGCGATCCGGTGCGATGTCGCTGCTTTGGTGCTGCGTCGCATGGATAGTAATCGCCGTGTTGATGCCGCGTCTCGCGGGTGATGTCGCAGGCACAGTCTCGCCGGTGCGCGGGAAGATTGCGTCAGATTTCGAATTGATTGCTGAGCTGCGGGAGCTGGGCGATGGCCACAATGCTGCAGATCCGGCGTTCGAGCAGTTTCGGGCGCGCGTGTTCGAGGAATACGGTGTAGACCGCGCAGAGGATCTGCCGGTGAACTTGCGTGGATTGATTGCCGAAGAATCAGAAGCGCGCCTCACTGAGGTGCTGAATCAATTTGCCGAGCGGCGCATGGGCGAAGAGGTGACGCAGGCGCAGTTTGCCCGCGGTGGTGCGTTGCTCTCCCCGGCGCTGGCGATACGCAATGTGTCTATGCAGACCGCTGGCAGTGATCTTGAGAATCACCATCGATTCTTGCGCGAAGCGGAGGCGGCCCGGTTCGAGTTCGTGCAGGGGCTCAATCGGGCTCATGGCTACGAGCTTTCTTACATCGACGACATCAACCGCAACAAGGACGAAGACTCCTGGATGCGCGCGCGTGTGAGCAAGGAAAACTGGCGTGTACTGCAGTCGTTTGAGTTCGAGCCAGCGCCTGCGGCAGATCGAGTGCAAGCTGCCAGTGGCGGGCTCCTCGTGTTGCTGGCCTGGTGTTTTTTGGCTGGTGGCTTCGGGTGGTTCGGTATCCGCGATCAGGGTCGTGCGTATGAGAAGTAATTTCAATCGCGAGTGGTGGTTCTTCTTGCGCGACCGCCAGGGGCTTGCGACGGTTGCAGCGAGTGCGGTGCTGGCCATCGTCACCGTCGCGTTCGGATTGAATGATGTCGCAACGCAAAGAGCGGACATTGCGTCATTGAGTGCCGACACAATCACGGATCTCGAAGACGTCTTACCCCAGCAGGGAGACGCTGGCAGTGCTGCTTACTATAGTTTCCGCTTGGTGGTCGATCCGCCCAGTGAGTTAGCGTTTGCGGCGCGCGGCGTCCGTGATCAGTTGCCCTGGAAGCATCGCATTCGCTTGTTGGCGTTGGAGGGGCAGGTGTATGAGCACGACGCGGGCAATCCCGAGCTCGGTCAAATCGGTCGTATCGACTACGTATTTTTGATCTCGGTACTGGCCCCCCTTCTGGTCATTCTTTTGTTGCATGACATCGTTGACGTGGAGCGTCGCCACAAACGTCTCGATCTGTTGGTGGCGACTACCGGTCGCAGCGCTCGCTTTATCTTGTGGCGCGCCGGGTTGCGAGCGAGTGCATTGGTGCTGGCGCTGATCGCTCCGTTTATTGCGGCAGGGTTGTGGTCTGGTGCAGCGCCGGGTGCGGTGTTCGGGCTTGCGCTACTCAGCGGAATTTACGTGATCGGTTGGAGTGGCGCTGCCACGTGGATCGCCGAGAAGACGCACTCTGCGGCGACCAGCGCTTCGGTGATGTTGGGGATCTGGGCCGTATTGGTGCTGATCATCCCCCTGGCTGGCGGTGCGCTCGCGGAGCGGCGTATCGAAGTCCCGCAAGGTGGCGAGATATTGTTGCAGCAACGCGAGACTGTGAATCGGGCCTGGGATCTTCCCAAGGCCGAGACGATGTCGGCGTTCTTCGCCTCGCACCCGGAACTGAAGGACTACACACCCACCCGCGACGGGTTTGAATGGGAGTGGTACTACGCCTTCCAACACGTCGGTGATCTCTCGGTTCGTGGTTTGTCGCAGGCGCTTCGAAAGGGTATTCGCGAGCGAGACAATTTCATGCACAAGGTGTCTTTGCTCTCTCCACCCTTGTTGATCGATCGGCAATTCACGCGAGCGGCCGAAACCGATATCGCAGCGTTTCAAGCCTATGATCAGTGCATTCGGGATTTCCACAAATCATTGCGCGTTGCGCATTATCCGATGCTGTTTAACCAGACTGCGTTTGATCCAGAGAAATTGCTGGCGCTCGACAGCACACGCGTGTGCCCCTGATATGAAAAAACCAATTCAACTGCTAATCGCGTGGCTGGTGATGTCGGCGAATTTGGCGCTGGCTAACGATACTTTCGATGTCGGGGAGCTGACGGTGCGCCGAAATGAAATGGCACAAGGCGTCATCGCTGTGCCTGATACCGGCGATGGTATTTCGACAACCATTCCTGTCACGGTATTCAACGGCGCACACGACGGTCCTGTGCTTGCACTGGTTGCGGGTATCCACGGTTCCGAGTATTCGCCAATTCTCGCGATGCAGAAGCTGGTTGCTCGTCTCGAGACAGCCACGATGTCAGGTGCTGTGATCGTCGTCCACAACGCAAACCTGCCAGCGTTCCAGCAGCGTACGATTTACTTCGGACCAGATGACCGGAAGAATCTCAACCGATCCTTTCCGGGCAAAGCCGACGGTACGATCACCGAACGCATTGCCGATGCGCTAACTCAGGAAGTGATCAAGCAAGCCGACTTGCTCATGGACATTCACTCGGGCGATGGCAATGAGCGCCTGGGACCGGCGTACACGGCGTATTACGCACAAGCAGGTGGCGAAGCGATACAGGCAAAATCCAGGCGTATGACGGTCGCCTTTGGTCTGAATACCATCGTCGAGTTTGCTGGCGATTTGTCGAGCGACAAATCACGCATCTACACCAGCGCGCAGGCGGTTGCACTCGGTGTGCCTTCCATGGATGTTGAGTCCGGAGAAATGGGTGAGGTCCAATCGCAGTTCATCACACCGATTGTCGATGGCGTTATGAGTGTGATGCGAGACTTGTCGATGATCCCGGGTGCTGCGACACCGGCTGAGGCGCCACTATTTATCGCCACCCGCAAGCGAATCTACAGCGAGCATGACGGCGTTTGGCATTTGGCACCACGGATCACCGCGGGCCAGCATGTCACTAAGGGGCAGATCCTCGGCACGATCACCGATTATCACGGCAACCTGTTGCAAACTATCACTGCGCCAGCGACCGGTGTGCTTTTGATCGTGTTCGGCACCCCGCCTGTGAATAAGGGCGAGAACACTGTGGTGGTCGGTTTAGTCGACCAGGAATAAATCGGCCGCGCAGGCAAACGAGCTACACTCTTCGAATGTCTGTCTGGAAGCAAAGACTGGTTAGAAGTCTGCACGTAAGCCGTGGACATGCTGACGCGCGCTATTTTCAAATTGCGACGGTCGATAGCGAAGGTCGACCGGATAACCGAACCGTTGTATTTCGTGGTTTTGACGGGCAAGACCCGCTCGCACTACTGACCGTCACGGATACCCGCAGTGAGAAGGTCCGGCATCTACTGGAACGTCCGCTCGTGAGCGTCGCATGGTATTTCCGCAAGACGCGTGAACAATACCGGTTCCGCGGCACCGCCGAGCTTCGTGTCGATGCGAGCTGTAGTGTTGATAAGGCGGCCACTTCGATCGTCGTGGCGGATGTATCCGATGTCTGGGAGCGCCTTTCCGAAGGCGCGCGTGAGCAGTTCTTCTGGCCGCGACCTGGTGCACCGGTCACGGATACGGATGGATCGCCGGAGTCCACCACAGGCGTATCACCACACTTCGCTGTGCTCTGCGTGACACCCGATGACGCTCAGTATCTGGATCTCAAAGGCAAACCACAGGTGCGCGAGCGTTACACGCGGACTGAGGATGGTTGGGAAATCGAAATCGTCAACCCGTAAGTCACAGGTCGACGATACGGTGCGTGCCTACGCTGTCAGCGATTACTGCGCCAGCGCCCCATCCAGCATTTCGACAAGTTCGTCGCGACTGTAGCTGTAGGGCCCCCAACTGTTGAGCTGAACCAGCTCGCGGATCTTCGTCTCGATGGTGCGCTGTTGCTCACCAGCGTTTGGCACTACCACGTAACGCAGCAACGGCTCGTCATCGAACAGCGCATGCATGAAAGCCTGTGTGACTTCATCCGGTTGCTTGTAAGACAGCTCCCACTCTTCGGTCGCGGCGTACTCCGCCTCCATCTGCGGTGTGATAACGCCACCTGCGCCAACAACACGCGCCATCCGGCGCTTGACCGCACTGCGTCGAATGAACGACTGGTAATTGCCAGGCTCGATCACACTGACCGAAACACCGAAAGGCGCCATTTCAGCAGCCAGAGCATCGGTGAATGCCTCGATCCAGTGTTTGCTGCCTGCGTAGGCGCTATAGCCTGCGAACGAAATCGTTCCTGCAATCGAGCCGGTTGTTGCAATGCGTCCTTTGGATTCAACGACCATTGGTGCGAACGCCTTGGTTGTGCGATAGACGCCTTCGACATTGACCTCGTAGACGAGAGTCTGCACATCGATTTCGGTGCCAAGAACAGGCCCGCCATCACCGATGCCGGCATTGTTGATTAGTCCGTAGAGTCCGGTGCCAGCTTTACGGATCGTCTCAACAGCCGCGTCCACTTCATCCTGCTTGGTGACGTCGAGTCGAATCGCAGTGATGTTATCAATCGCGTTGAGCTCGGCCATCTCGCTATCGGTGCGCGCACCGGCCCATACGTGATAGCCGGATTCGGCCAACGTTTCCGCAAGGTTCCTACCGATACCCGTAGTGGCACCGGTGACCAGGACAGATTTCTGGTCAGCAGCGTTTGCGCCGTGGCTGGTTGCGAAAACCGCAATCAGCAACACGGCGATCGTAAGTATGTGTTTCATTCGTTGGTCCCCACCAAAACTGTGGGCCGAGACTAACACACAGCTTAGGCGCGCAACGCGTCCTCCACGTGTCGCCAGACCCGCGAATTGAAGGCAAAGCCAAGGTGGGCAACGTTCACCTCAATATGATTAACGTCACGGCTGTAGCGATCGATCGCGGCACGCCAATCGACGATGGCATCCGATTTGCTGTAGATGCAGGTGATGGGCTGCTGGATTGGCTTCGACTCCCGGCGAGCGATCTCATCCTCGATCCAATCAAGATCCTGTCCGAAACTGCGGAACCGCTCGGCGGTCGCGGTGTATTTGGGTCCGCCGACGATCGGCGAGCCGAGCGTAATTACCCGATCAACTAGATCAGGTAAGTCTCTGGCCGCCTCGCGCGCCAGGAAACCACCGAGGCTCCAGCCCACTAACGCAATCGGTTGGTCTGAGTCGCTGTATTGCTCGACCAGGCGGTCATAAAGTCGGTCGCAGAGATAGGGGACCCCACCTTCACCCTGGTAGTTGTCTCGCGGAATGAAATCCCAGCGCTCACTGAGGTCGCTGAGTTCATGCTTCAGATCGAGCCCGCCAAGGTTACGGCCAAGGCCCCAACCCTCTGACTGAAATCCACGGGATTTCAAAAAGCGGCGTAGCGGCAGCATCGACCAATCGTCAGCACCAAAGCCGGGCACCGTGACTACTCTCATTGGAGACGGCGCTTCGCGCTTTCGCAAGCCTGCAGCCAGGAGTGGCCCGGGCATGGTGGCGAGATCGACCAGCGCTCTGGATTCTTTCCAGAATGTGCGTCTCGACGGTGGGCGAGGTTGTGCGTTTGTGGCTGTGTTCATGATGCTTGCTTCCTGCGTTGTGACCGCTCGACGATGTTGTCGGGGTCGAGTGTTTCGAGATGCGCGGCCATGGCGCGCATTTGTTCGCGTGTTTCGATGAGCGACTGCGTACCGAACGGTTCGAGCTGCTCCTGGATAAACGTGGCCGACGCGCGTTGTGCCTTGGTCAGCAGCTCAATGCCGATATCGGTCAGTTGACAGGTGACCGAGCGACCGTCTTCCGGGTGGGGCTGGGTCGTCAGCAAGTGGCGTTCCTGGAGTCGCCGGATCAGGCCGGTCAGGTTGCCGCGCGTTACCAGCATCGCTTCTGCGATTTCATGGGGCGTGACGTGCTCCTGGCGTTGTCCGAGCTCCTGGATTCGGGTCAAAGCGTCGAACTGTGCCACTGTCAGATCATATGCCGACAGCATACGTGTGTATTGGCGCGTGCAGACCTGATAGGCCTGAACGACTGCCAACCAGGCGCTGCGTTCCAGTGAGGCTCGAGATTCGTTCATCAGTGCGTATCGACTCAATATGGTTTAAGCATAAACTAAAATAATTTAAGCTTCAACTAAATTTTCTGTTGGTGGGTGCGGTATCCTGCCGGGGCATTTCGATCAAGCCAGGAGCCAGTCATCTCCACTTCTAAAAGACCGCCGCTATTACTCGAGTCGATTGCTATTTTCCTGAGCGTCCTGCTCGCGTTTTTTGTTGAGCAGTGGCGCGAAGACCTGAATGAGGAAAAAGATGCGGAGGTAGCGTTGTCTCTTGTGCGTGCCGAGCTCGCGCAGAATCTTGCGGAGCTGGAGCGCATTGCACCGAGTCGTCCCGAATTGCTGCTCGCCTATCAGGAGGCGATCCAGTCGTTGATCAGGGAGAAACAATTTCCGCAGGACTTGCCGCGTACTGTGCCGCCGGAAATCACGATCGTTGCCTATGAGCTAGCCACCGATTCCGGGGCGATCGCCTCCGTCGAAGCCTCGGATTTGCTGGTGATTGCAAGCGCCTACGAGGCGCTTGAGAAGGTCCGACGAAATGAGATCTTTCTTGAAAATCGTAATGCCCAAATTCGCTTTAACGACGGCGAGCAATACCTGTCGGGGTTCATCTACTACTTCAATCGTGCGATGGGCAATGAGCCAAGAGCAATCGCGAAGGTGCAGGAAGCATTGGTATTGCTCGATTCCGGTAGGTTGAGTGAGTAGTCGCGAGCGCACAGCGTCGTCCAGCCGTACCGTGTTGCAGGCAGGGGCGATCAATGCAGCGCTTGCGGTTATCGCAGGTGCGTTCGGTGCGCATGGCTTGCAAGGGCGTGTTTCAGACCGACTATTGAGCGCCTTCGAAACTGGCGCTCAGTATCACTTCTACCATGCCCTCGGACTCATCCTGATCGCGCTCGCCATGGCGCAGTTTTCCGGTTCCCGATGGCTCTCTCGGGCGGCCATCATGATGCAAGTGGGGATTGTGCTGTTCAGCGGCAGTCTCTACGTGCTCGCGCTCACGGGCATCACGAAGCTGGGCGTTGTCACGCCGTTCGGTGGGCTCGCGTTGATCGTCGCCTGGGCCATGGTCGCTTTTGCTGCGACACAAGCTGGGCAGCGAGACAAATAGGGGCAACCCCCACGATTTAAGGCGCACTCTCCGTCAGATATGTAATAACACTGCAAGTCGATTTGAACTCGGCGCCATTCATGAAGCGCCGGCAATAAGACGGGAGAGAAAGAGGTGGAATTCATTAACCCACGCCGGTTGGCGCTGGCCGCTGCGGTTGCGACAGCCATTGGTGCAAGTTTGCCAACGCAAACCTTCGCGCAGGATAGCGGCGAGATCGAGGAAGTATTTGTTGTCGGTGATCGCCGAGCCTACCAGGGCAACTTTGACGATCTGGAAAATCCCTCTGCGGTCCAGACGATCGATGTGGAACTGCTGAAGGATGTAGGTGCACTAAACCTGAACGATGCGCTGGATTTGTCAGCGTCGGTCGCACGCCAAAACAACTTCGGTGGCTTGTGGAACAGCTTCTCGATTCGTGGGTTCTCGGGCGATATCAACCTGCCGAGCGGGTTCCTCGTTAACGGATTTAACGCAGGCCGCGGCTTCGCGGGGCCTCGCGACATCGTCGGCATCGAGTCTGTTGAGGTCCTCAAAGGGCCTCGCTCGGCATTGTTCGGTCGTGGCGAGCCTGGCGGTACGGTCAACCTGGTCACCAAGCGACCGAAGTTCGAGACCGGTGGTGATGTTCGATTTACGGTCGGCAGCTGGTCACAGCTTCGGCTGGAGGGCGATGTTCAGACGACGCTAGGTGCCGATGAGAATGTCGGCGTGCGATTGGTTGGTTTCTATGAAGATGCTGAGAGCTTCCGCGAAACGGTGGAGACCGAGCGCCTTGGCTTTTATCCGTCGGTGACCTGGCAGATCAACGAGAACACCAGTGCCACCTACGAGCTCGAATACACAGAGCAGGAGATTCCGTTTGATCGCGGTGTCGTCTTCTCTGAAGAGTTCGGATTCTCGCCAAGGAAGACCTTCACCGGCGAACCGGGTGATGGGCCGATAGAAACCGAAGTGGTTGGGCATCAAATCGAGGTCCAACACAACTTCTCCGACAACTGGAGTTTCCTCGGTGGCTTTGGCTTCCGGGATACCTCGTTCACCGGCAACGCGTCGGAAAACAACTTTGGTGGTCGCCAAACGTTCTTCCTCGATGGACAGACGATCTCGCGCTTCTTCCGATTCCGCGATTTCGAGTCCGACTACACGGTCCTTCGTGGCGAGATCGCAGGTCAGTTCGAGACCGGCGGATTACGCCACAGACTGTTGTTCGGCGCCGACTACGACCGGTTCGAGAACAGCCTGTTTATCCTGCGCTTCCGTCCGGGGTTCATTCCGGCGGGCACGGATATCGCCACACTGGATCCGGCTGAATACTTGTTCCTCGATGCCTTCAATCCGGTGTATGGCCAGTTCCCGACACCGGTCCCCGGCCCCAACACAGACCGCCAGGAAGATCTGGAAGGCATGGGCTTCTACATTCAAGACCAGATCGATCTGACCGATCGCTTCCAGGTGCGCTTGGGCCTGCGGTTCGACGACTTCGAGCAGGATCTGACGAACCTCAGGGCTGACCCAGTCAGCACGGTCAGCTCTTCCGACGATCGTGTCTCGCCACAGTTCGGTGCCGTCTATGAAGTCAGCGATGGCATGAGCCTCTACGCTTCCTATGGCGAGGGCTTCCGCCAGCAGACTGGCTCGGACTTCCAGGGCAACCAGTTTGATCCCAATGTGACCGAGTCTGCGGAGATTGGGTTCAAAGCGGATCTTGCCCAGTTCTTCGATGGCGCAGCGGGCTCACTGACCGTAACGGCGTTCCAGGTCGATCAGAGCAACATTCTCGTGAACGATGATCGCCCTGAAGCGGTAGCGGCGGGCTTCTTCTCGATTCCCGCAGGTGAAGCACGCAGCCGTGGTATTGAAATCGACGCCAACCTGTCGACGGACAATGGCTGGAACGTCTGGTTCTCTTACGCTTACGTCGATGCCGAGTTCACCAACAGCAACCCGGACGCAGACTTCGGTGCCACGATCGAAGCGGGTGACCCGCTGATCAACGCGCCTGAAAATCAGCTCAGCATCCAACTGAGCCGGTCGGTCGCGATTGCTGATCGCCCCGCGGAATTTGGCGGGGGCATGTTGTACACGGACGAGCGTCTGGGCTGGACAGGTTTCGATTTCTTCCTGCCGAGCTACACGACGTTCCGCCTGTTTGGCGAGTTTGAGCCGATGGACCAACTGTCGATACGTGCAGACATCGACAACGTCTTCGACGAGACTTTCTACACCAACTCATTCGCGGATGTGTGGGTAGAGCCGGGCGCACCGCGCCGCTATCGTTTGACGGCAACCTACTCGTTCTAGTCTTAGCACGGTGCCACGGCATGCAACCCTGCATGCCGTGGCACGTTCTCCCGCGAATGCTCAGCGTGCGATCTGCCGGCTGACGAGTCTCGCACTCACTCCTATTCCACAACAGTCTCCAAGGCTACAACCCTCCTCCACGACGCCGGTAAGTTGGTTTCCACCCCGCGGTGCATTGTATTAACCGACTAACCGGTGCCCCTTTCGGCCGAAGCGATCGCACGCATTTAACCGACTGATTCACTTAGGAAGTGGTTTGTTGGTACGTCGCTTGCAACGACAGGGGCGGGGGCGACCGCATTGGGTATGCGGCCTGCCAGTAAACGTCTTGGGGAGACGGAGATGATTGAGACTTTTTATGAGGTGATGCGCCGGCAGGGCATCACACGCCGCAGTTTTTTGAAGTACTGCAGCCTGACGACCGCGGCTATGGGCATGGGGCCGGCGTTCACGCCACAAGTGGTTCATGCGATGGAGAACAAGCCGCGGATTCCCGTGCTTTGGCTGCATGGACTTGAATGCACCTGTTGCTCTGAATCGTTCATTCGGTCGGCGCATCCGCTGGTGAAAGACGTGATTCTGTCGATGATCTCACTCGACTATGACGACACGATCATGGCGTCGGCGGGTCACGAGGCCGAAGCGATCATCGAAGAGACGATCGAGAAATACAGCGGCAACTTCATTCTCGCGTGCGAAGGTAACCCGGGTCTTGATGAAGATAAGACCGGTGGTATGTCGTGCATCATCGGCGGCAAGCCGTACACCGAGCAGCTCCGTCACGCAGCCAAGCATGCCAAAGCGATTATCTCCTGGGGCTCGTGTGCTTCATGGGGTTGCGTTCAGGCTGCAAGGCCAAACCCAACCCGTGCGACACCGATTCACAAGGTGCCCGACATTGGTAATGCGCCGATAATCAAAGTGCCAGGCTGTCCGCCCATCGCTGAGGTCATGACCGGTGTCATTACCTACATGCTGACGTTTGAGCGCCTACCATCGCTCGACCGCCAGGGGCGTCCGTTGATGTTCTACAGCCAGCGAATTCACGACAAGTGTTACCGCCGGCCGCATTTCGATGCGGGTCAGTTTGTTGAGGCTTTCGACGATGAGTCGGCACGCAAGGGCTATTGTCTTTACAAGGTCGGTTGCAAAGGCCCAACGACCTACGCTGCGTGCTCAACCGTTCGTTGGAATGGTGGTTTGTCGTTCCCGATTGAAGCGGGCCATCCCTGCATCGGTTGTTCTGAAGATGGTTTCTGGGACAAGGGCGGATTCTATGAGCGCCTGACGACGGTCGATGCCTTCGGCGTCGAGTCGAACGCCGATCGGATCGGGGGTACGGCGGCCGCGATTGTCGGTGGTGCCGCGGCGGTACATGCCGCGGGATCTGTCGTGCAACGGGTCGCACAGAAACGCGATCAGGAGCAGCAGTCATGAGTGTCATCAAAACACCTAACGGTTTTACGCTGGACAACGCGGGCCAGCGCGTCGTGGTCGATCCGGTAACGCGGATCGAAGGTCACATGCGTGCCGAGGTCAATATCGACAGCAACAACATGATCACCAACGCGGTATCGAGTGGCACCATGTGGCGCGGGCTGGAAGTGATCCTGAAGGGTCGTGACCCGCGGGATGCATGGGCGTTCACGCAGCGAATTTGTGGCGTATGCACAGGCACGCACGCGTTGACATCGGTGCGCGCGGTCGAGGATTCGATCGGTATCAGCATTCCCGAGAATGCGAATAGCATTCGCAACATCATGCAGTTGTCGCTTCAGATCCACGACCATCTCGTGCATTTCTATCATCTGCATGCGCTGGACTGGGTAAACCCGGTCAATGCTTTGGCCGCTGACCCCAAGGCGACCTCCGCGCTGCAGCAGAAAGTGAGCCCGAGTCACCCCAACTCATCTCCGGGCTACTTCCGCGATATTCAGAATCGACTCAAGAAGTTTGTTGAGTCCGGCCAGCTTGGACCGTTTAAGAACGGCTACTGGACGAACCCTGCGTATCTGTTGCCACCCGAAGCGGATCTGATGGCCGTGACACACTATCTGGAAGCGTTGGATTTCCAGAAAGAAATCATGAAAACCCGGACGATCTTCGGCGGAAAGGACACACACCCGAACTGGACCGTGGGCGGCACACCGTCTCCGATCAATATCGACGATACGGGCGGTGTTGGTGGCCTCAACATGGTCAAGCTGAATCAGGTCAAGCAGATCATCCAGGACACCAAGACGTTCATCGATAACGTCTACATCCCGGACATTCTCGCGATCGGCCAGTTCTACAAAGGCTGGCTGTACGGCGGGGGTATCTCCGGGCAAAGCGTCATGGCTTATGGCGATATCCCGGACCGGGCGAATGACTACTCGCCAGAAAACCTTATGATGCCGAGCGGCGCCATCATCAATGGCAACCTCAATGAAGTGCATGAGATTGATCTTCGCGACCCCGAACAGATTCAGGAGTTCGTGCCGCATTCCTGGTACGAGTACCCGGATGGTGTGAAGGGACTGCACCCGTGGGATGGCATCACCGAGCCGAAGTTTGATGTCAGTACCGCGAAAGGCACTCAGCACAACATTGAGGAACTCGATGAAGCGGCGAGCTATTCCTGGATCAAGGCCCCGCGCTGGAAGGGCCATGCGATGGAAGTGGGTCCGTTGGCTCGATACGTCATCGGTTACGCGAAAGGCCACGAGGAGATCACAGAGCAGATCAACTACGTGCTGAAGGCGCTGGATGTGCCGGTCGATGCATTGTTCTCGACGCTGGGTCGCACCGCGGCACGCGCTCTCGAGTCGCAGTGGGCTGCCGACAAGCAGATCTACTTCTTCGACAAGATGATGGCCAACATCAAGGCCGGCGATACCGCAACGCACAGTGGTGACAAATGGGATCCGAAGGATTGGCCGGCCGAGAGTAAGGGCGTCGGGTTCACCGAGGCACCGCGCGGCGCGCTGGCCCACTGGATTCGGATTAAGGACACCAAGATCGAAAACTACCAGTGTGTGGTGCCCACGACCTGGAACGGGTCGCCCCGCGATGAGGAAGGCAACATCGGTGCGTTCGAAGCGTCACTGATGAACACGAAGGTCGAAGTGCCGCACGAGCCGGTGGAGATCCTGAGAAGCATCCACAGCTTCGACCCGTGTCTTGCATGTTCCACGCATGTGATGTCCGAAGATGGCGAAGAGCTGGCGAAGGTAACCACCTCGCCAGTCGGCAGCTAGGAGGGTCGGGCGATGGTTGCAAAAATGGTGGAGCGCGCACCGGCGCAAACCGCGGTCTATGTGTACGAGGCGCCGATGCGCCTCTGGCACTGGATCAATGCGCTCAGCATTGTGATTCTTGGTATCACCGGATACTTCATCTCGCATCCGCTACCCACGATGCCCGGTGAGGCGATCGATAACTTTCTGATGGGCTACATCCGATTTGCCCACTTCGCCGCCGCCTACATTTTTGCCATTGGATTCGCTTTTCGAATCTACTGGGCATTCGTTGGCAACAGTCACGCACGGCAAATGTTCCTGCCCCCGATTTTCAATCGGGAATGGTGGGGCGGTATTTGGCACGAGGTCAAGTGGTACTTGTTCCTCGAGCGTGAGCCACGCAAGTACACCGGCCACAACCCTTTGGCGACACTTGTCATGCATGTGGTCCTGGTCTGGGGCACGTTGTTCATGATCGCAACCGGCTTCGCCCTCTATGGCGAAGGCACTCAGCACGGCAGCTGGGCGAACGACATGTTCACATCGTGGGTGATGCCGCTGTTTGGGAACAGCCAGAGCGTTCACACCTATCACAACCTCGGCATGTGGGTGATCATTTGCTTTGTCATCATCCATGTCTACGTGGCCATTCGCGAAGACATCATGTCGCGTCAAAGCCTGATCAGCACCATGGTCAGCGGTTGGCGGATGTTCAAAGACGACCGGGACGTCGACGACGGCCGATAAACGCGCAAAATCGCGATTTTGACGAAAACAGGCGCCGAACGTTGATCGTTCGGCGTCTGTTTTTGTTTACCTGAACAAGAAAGCTTGTCGAATAGACGTGTCATGGTCAATTGACACTGTCTACCCTCTACATCGGCCTAATCTGTTGAATTAAATTGCGTTATCGGAAGGTTGCTTTACAGCTTTTTCCGCGGGTGGTTTATTGCTTTCCATCCGAAGTGTCTATCCAACATGACATTCGGGTGACGCGCCGGGAGGTAGGGGACGCCTGCCGGCGCCTTTTCTACAACGACGTATCGACTTCGGGGGACGACGATGCAGTCAGGCGATAACCATCCCAGTCAATCTCGACCGAGCGTGCTGGTGCTCGGCATCGGCAACATTCTCTGGGCCGACGAAGGTTTCGGTGTGCGTGCCGCTGATCATCTGCATCGCCACTGGGCGTTCGACGATTCCGTGACCGTAATGGATGGTGGCACCCAGGGGATCTACCTGCTCGAACACATTGAGCGTGCCGACATACTCGTCATCCTCGATGCGATCGACTATGGGCTGGACCCGGGAACGATGAAGCTCATCGAAGACGAGGCGGTGCCAAGCTATCTCGGCGCAAAAAAAGTCAGCCTGCACCAGACCGGTTTCCAGGAAGTGCTAGCGATGGCGGATATGCTGGGTCGGATGCCGGAGCGCATTCTTCTGGTGGGCGTGCAGCCGCGCCAGATTGAGGATTTCGGCGGCAGTTTGCACCCGATGATTCGCGACTGCGTGGAACCGGCAGCATCGGCTGCCGTGGTGTGGTTGCGGAAGTTGGGCGTGCAAGCAGTGCGCCGCGCGCAGCCCCTTGGGCCTGAAGATTCCATTGCCGGCAGCGAGATTGACCAGCAGCGCTATGAGCGGGAACGCCCGACGGCAGCGGACGCCTGTCGTATCGGTGACGAGCGTGTGCTTGATTCGGAGCGCTACCGAGTGGCTTACCGGCCGGTGTCGGTCGATCCCGGATCCGTCTCAGTGGATGTCGATCATCGAGGCAAGTACTGATGTGTATCGGAGTACCGATGCAGGTCGTCGAACCCGGTGACGGCGTCGCTCTGTGCGATGGCATCGAAGGTCGCCAACAGGTGCTGATGGAACTGGTCGGTGATCAGCCAGTGGGTACATGGGTATTGACGCATCTGGGCGCAGCCCGGGAACTCCTTACAGAAGACGCCGCGCACAAAATCAATGACGCCATTCGTGCGGTCAATCTGGTCATGCAGGGAGAGACGAATGTCGATCACTTGTTTGCCGATCTGATTGATCGGGAGCCGGAACCACCACCATCCATGCTCGCGGCCCAGCGCCAGTCGAAAGCCTGAGCACCTTACGGAGACTTCGATGTTTGCACCTGCCATCCAATCCATTATCGATGCCCGGAACTACCCGACGCTTACGCTTGCTGAGGTGGATGAGTTCATCGCCGCCCGCGAGCACGTCGTTTTGTTTTTCCCGGAGATGATGAAGCCACTGCCAGAGGCAGCCGATGTCGCCGTCATTCTCGGCGAGATTGCGAGATCCTTTGAGGGCCAGCTTGAAGTTGCCGTCGTTGCGTGGAACGCACAGCGCGACCTGCAACTCCGCTATCGCTTCAACAAGTTCCCCGCGTTGGTCTTCCTTCGACGCGGTGAGTACCTCGGCGCCATCTCCGGCGTGCTGGACTGGGGCGACTACGTCATCGAAGTCGAGCGATTGCTGGCGGCAGAGCCGTCGGAACCACCACCCATGAATTTGCCTGGCGGGCGCGGTGTTGCACCCGAGAAAGGAGTGAACCCATGAAAGATCTCGGAATTCCGGTTGTCGTTGAACCGGGCTCGCAGCCGGCCGATGAAGATGGCGTTGTCATTGACTACATGAAAATGCCGCAGTCGGTTTGGACCTACGATGTGCCCGTAGTTCCAGAGCCCGAAGATGTGGTGGGTTTGGATGAAGGGCTGAAGGCGCTCACGCTGATCCGCGATTCATTGTCTCGCTACGAGCCAGGCACTTCCGCGGTATCGATCCCACTGGATCACCTCGATCCGAAGAATCGCACGCTGATTGACCAGGTACTGGGCAACGGCGAGGTGAGCATCGTCTTCGATGGTCCTGTGTCGGCAAGGATTCAAGAATCCGTGCTTACGGGTGTATGGCGGGTGCAATACGTTGATGACGACGATCAGATCATCGAAGACGTCGTTGAAGTGGCGAGCGTGCCCAAGTTGATTGAGCGCGCAGTATTCACCAACGCTGCTGAAAACATTTCTTTCGAAGTCGACGGAATACCGGCGGAGGTTGGAAACGCGCCGGCGATCATGACTGAGATTCAGGACAAACTCGCGGAGTACGCGAAGAGCGGTGCGGTGCATGTCGTCAACCTGACGCTACTACCCTGCAGCGATGCGGACCTCGATTTCATGGCGACAATGCTCGGTTCCGGGCCGGCCGTCATTCTCTCGCGTGGCTATGGCAATTGCCGCATCACCAGCACAGGCACACGCAATCTCTGGTGGGTGCAGTTCTTTAATTCGCAGGACACACTGATTCTCAATTCTCTCGAGGTGTCCGCAGTGCCGGAAGTCGCATGCGCTGCGCCCGAAGATCTGGCAGACAGCGCAGAGCGACTGGATGACATTCTGGAGCTCTACCAGTGAGCACGGTATTCCTGCCTGGCTCGTATGGCGGCGACGCCAGCAAACTGACGAACAGCACGCGTCTGGAGTGCAAGATTTGCTGGTATGTCTACGATCCTGCGCAGGGCGACGACTATTGGCAGATTCCGCCTGGCACACCGTTTAGTGCGCTGCCCGATCACTGGAGCTGTCCTGAATGTGACGGCTTGAAACACGACTTCATGGTGCTGGAGGACTAGTGCTGTGAATCTCGGTGAAACCACCCAGCGACTCGAGTTTGAGTTCGAACGTATTCACCGCGAACGGATGCACGATGTGCCGATACTCAACCATGAGCTTTCGGTTGAGGCGGTGGGATTCAAGCCGACCGAGCATGGTGTGCTCGGTGTTCTGATCACGCCCTGGTTCATGAATCTCATGTTGTTGCCGGACGAGGATCATGACTTCGACGAAGATGTGCCTGGCAAAACCGTATCGGTGCCGCTGCCCGCAGGAGTGGTCGACTTTATTGCGGCCCACGAGGAGGCGATCGGCAGCTACCGAATGTGCTCGCTGTACTCGCCGGTGTTTGAATTCGCGGATCAGGATGCCGCAACAGAAACCGCGAGTGCAGTGATGGAAGGCATTTTCTCAGACCCTGTTGAGCCGGAGCCTGAGGAGACATTTTCACTGGTTGATGAACCGGAGACACCCCCACCGGCCAAGCCGACCAAAGTGTCGCGCCGCGCGTTGTTTCGCAGCCTTGCTGGGGTGGACTGACGATGGCCGTACCTGGCATCAACATCAGTTGTTCGGCGGAGGCGGGCGTGCGGCCCGACATTCGGATTGGTCGCCCGGTGCACGCATCCAAAGTGTTACACGGCCAAACGCCGGACCAGGTGCTCGAGTCGATACAGCGGTTGTATCGCGTCTGTGGCGTTGCTCAGACTGCGCTGGCGATGAATGTGCTTGAAACAGCGCGTGGTGGATCAATCGATCATGATGAAGCGGTCGTACATGGCGTGCTTGTGCGGTTTGAGATGGCGCGCGAGCAACTTTGGCGCATGTTGTTCGACTGGGCACGAATCTGTGGTGTTGCTGCGGCGCGAGATGCGATTCGCTTCATGCAGAATCTCGTCCCTGAAGCGACGATCTGTGCCTATTCTGAGTCACCCTTCATTACGCGCTCGCCACCGAGGATCAAGCGGGCAGAGTTGGAGGATCTCCTCCGGCGTCTGGACCGTGTGCTCGAAATGCATATCTTCGGTGCGACGCCGGAGTTCTTTCTGAGCCTGTCGGGCGTCGCTGCGCTCGAACGATTTGCCGAACAGCGGCGCGGCATTGTCCCTGCAATGCTGTTGTTGCTGGCGCGTCGCGGGTGGCAGTCGAGTGCCGCGACCAATAGTGGGTTTCTGCCCGCATTGCCAGCCGATGCGCTTGACGGTCGGTTGGTGAACGGTGTCGCGGATCGATTTGTCGAACGCCCGGACTGGCTCGGCTCGGCGTGCGAGACATCACCGTTCGAACGGCAGCGAAATTCCGAACTCGTCTGGGCGGTAATCTCTGCATACGGGCCTGGGCTCTATGCTCGGGTGGTAGCGGCAGCACGAGAACTGGCTGAGACATCAACCGTTATCCGCGAGTGTTTGGATGGCGGCGTTGTCGACGGCCTGTCCTGCGATGCGATGGGCGATGGCAAAGCGATTGCGCATATCGAAGCGGCGCGTGGACGTCTCGTGCATCGAGTGGAGATCGATGACGCGGATCGCGTAATCGACTACCGAACCGTGGCGCCCACCGAGTGGAATTTCCATCCCCACGGTGTCGTCGCCGACGGGCTGATGAATGCCGCCGAGGAAGATTGCGACGGCTTTGAGCAGCGGGCAAATCTGTTGGTCACTCTGCTAGATCCTTGCGTGGGCTATTCGCTGGAGGTGCAGTAATGCACGAAATGGCGTTGTCCGAGAGTGTGTTGTCGATGATCGAGTCATCTGCTCGGCAGCAGGGATTTTCGCGCGTTATTGGCGTCCATCTTGCGGTGGGTCAACTCGCTGGCGTGGACATCGATGCGCTGCGCTTCAGCTTCGATGCAGTGACGCGAGGCACGCTCGCCAACGATGCGCAGCTAGAGATCTCTCCTGTACCGGGAGAAGCCTGGTGCATGCCTTGCGGCTGCACTGTTCAGTTACCCAGTCGTGTCGAACCTTGCCCGCGTTGCGGCAGCCATCAGCTGCAGGTAACCGGTGGTGACGACATGCTACTCAAGTCTTTGGAGGTCGAGTGATGTGTACCGTTTGTGGTTGTGATGGCGAGGATCAATCCATCGAGTCAGCGGAGTCCGAAACACACGAGCATGAGCATGGGCACTCCCACGATCACGCGCATACCCATGATGGTGTTGTGCACTACGGCCTTGGGCCCGCGCACGCGCACGCGCCCGGAATGTCGCAGGCGCGCATGGTCGAGGTCGAGCAGAACATTCTTTCCAAGAACAACGAATACGCGAGAAACAACCGTCAGTGGTTAGGTGAGCGCGGTGTGTTGGCGATTAACATGTTGTCGTCACCCGGCTCAGGCAAGACGACTTTGTTGACGCGCACCATTACGGATCTTGGTGCAAATACCTTGGTCAGCGTCATCGAAGGCGATCAGCAGACGGCGAACGATGCTGACCGTATCCGCGCGACCGGCGCACGAGCGATTCAGATCAATACCGGTAAGGGATGCCACCTTGATGGGCATATGGTCGGCCACGCACTGGAGACGCTCTCGCCGGACACGGACAGCGTTCTGTTCATCGAAAATGTCGGCAATCTCGTTTGCCCCTCCGCGTTCGATCTGGGGGAGCGCTTCCGAGTGGTGATTCTCTCGGTGACCGAAGGCGAGGATAAGCCGCTGAAGTACCCCGACATGTTCGCGACCGCAGATCTGATGTTGTTGAACAAGGCCGACTTGCTGCCGTATCTGGACTTCGATGTCGACGCCTGTATTGAGAATGCACGACGCATTAATCCGAATCTCGATGTGCTGCAGGTATCCGCGACAAAAGGTGATGGCATGCAGCGTTGGTACGACTGGATACAGGCGGCCAGAACGCTCGCGCGGGTGAGCGCCTGATATGTGTCTTGCGGTTCCAGCACGTGTTGTTGATATCGATGCAGTTTCAGACGCTGCAACGATCGAACTCGGTGAAGTGCGAAAGGACGTCTCGCTTGCCTTGGTCGACGACGTTCGGATCGACGATTTTGTTTTGATTCACGTGGGGTACGCGCTCAGCAAGACTTCCACGGAAGAGGCGGATCGGACACTCGCCCTGATGGAGGCTGCGGGAATCGTAGCGGAGGACAACCTGTGAAGTATGTCGATGAATTTCGTCGTCAGGACGTTGCAAGCCGACTGCGTGATGCGATTGCCGAGGCTGCCGACACCGATCGCCAGTATCGATTGATGGAATTTTGCGGCGGTCACACGCATGCGATCTTCCGTTACGGCGTTCAGGATCTCATGCCGGATAACGTCAGTTTTGTGCACGGTCCGGGTTGTCCGGTTTGCGTCCTTCCCATGGGAAGAATCGACAACGCAATCAAGCTTGCGGTCGAAGACGAGGTGATCCTTTGCATCTACGGTGATTTGCTGCGAGTCCCCGGAAGCGGGCGAACCAGTCTCATGAAAGTGAAGGCGTCGGGCGGTGACGTTCGTATGGTGTACTCCACCCAGGATGCGCTGCAGATCGCCCGGGATAACCCGACGCGCGAGGTGGTGTTTTTCGCCATCGGATTCGAGACCACCACACCGGCGACGGCAGTCGCACTACAACAGGCAAGACGGGAGCGCTTGGAGAACTTCAGCGTCTTCTGTAACCACGTACTGACACCGGCAGCGATTCAGAACATTCTCGAGTCCCCCGAGGTACGTCGCATCGGGTCGGTGCAGATCGATGGATTCTTCGGACCATCGCACGTCAGTTCGATCATCGGAAGCCAGCCCTACGAGTTTTTCGCTCGCGAGTATCAAAAGCCGGTAGTGATTGCCGGTTTTGAGCCACTGGACGTGATGCAAGCGGCACTGATGTTGATCAGTCAGCTCAATGACGGCCGTTTCGAAGTTGAGAATCAATACATCCGAGTGGTCACTCGTGAGGGCAATCAAAAAGCACAGAAATTGGTTGGAGAGACCTTCGACTTGCGGCGTGAGTTCGAATGGCGTGGTTTGGGTCTGGTGCCCTACAGTGCGCTCTCCATAAAACCGGAGTTCGCGACCTGGGATGCAGAGACACGCTTTGATGTTCCACCGATTGCTGCGAGCGACGTCAAAGGTTGCGAGTGCCCATCCATCCTGCGCGGTGCGGCGAGACCAACCGACTGCAAACTCTTTGATGTTGTCTGTACTCCCGAGAATCCGATGGGTTCCTGCATGGTGTCTTCGGAAGGTGCGTGCGCCGCTTACTACAGCTACGGACGATTCCGTCAAGACGCCCCGAAACCGGAGGTGGCCGCATGAGCGCAGCAGTTCGGCGATTCCCCGTGCGACTCGATATGCGACGTGGCTTCATCGACATGAGTCATGGTGGCGGCGGGCGCGCAATGGCACAGCTGATCGATGAGCTGTTTCTGAAGTACTTCGATAATCCGTACCTGAGACAGGGTAACGATCAAGCGACGTTCGCTGTTGAAGCAGGCCGGATGGTCATGAGCGTTGATGGGCATGTCATCTCCCCCCTGTTCTTTCCCGGTGGCAATATAGGTTCACTTGCGGTGCACGGCACCGTCAATGATGTGGCGATGTCCGGGGCAAAACCGTTGCATCTTTCCGCTGGCTTCATTATCGAAGAGGGGTTCCCGCTCTCCGATCTTGAGCGCATCGTGAAGAGTATGGCCGAAGCTGCGCGGGACGCAGACGTCACCATCGTCGCTGGCGATACCAAGGTCGTCGAAAGAGGCAACGGCGATGGGGTGTTCATCACAACCACCGGTGTTGGTGTCATTCCGCACGGGATCGAGATTTCTGGTGATCGCGCTGCGCCGGGCGATCGCGTGATCGTGAGCGGCACGCTCGGGGATCACGGAGTGACGATCATGTCGAGCCGTGAGAATCTGACCTTTGATACGTCGATCACTTCCGATTCAGCTTCGTTACACGGGTTGGTTGCAGCACTAATTCACGCAGTACCCGATGTTCATTGTCTGAGGGATCCCACACGAGGCGGATTGGCTACGGCACTGAACGAAATCGCGTTGCAGTCTGGTGTGGGCATGTCCCTCACCGAGACGGCGATCCCAATCCGACCCGCTGTTAACGCCGCCTGTGAGTTACTCGGTCTGGACCCGCTCTACATCGCCAACGAAGGCAAACTCGTGTGCGTGTGCCCGGAAGAACATGCCGAAGCGGCACTCAGCGCGCTGCGTGCCCATCCGCTGGGTGAGCACGCTGCCATCATCGGCGAGGTCACCAAAGACCCCAACAGTCTTGTGCAAATGAAAACAGACTTTGGCGGGAGTCGCGTGCTCGACTGGCTGTCAGGTGAGCAGCTCCCAAGGATTTGTTGATATGCGTATTCTGCTGCTTTGCCATTCGTTCAACAGTCTTTCGCAGCGTGTGTTTGTTGCGTTGGATGAGCGTGGTCATGAAGTCAGCGTTGAATACGATATCAATGACGCCAACACCGCAGACGCCGTGTTGCGCTTTCAGCCCGATCTGATCGTTGCACCATTCCTGAAGCGAAAGATTCCGGCGAGTGTGTGGTCTGTCGTACCGTGCTTCATCGTGCATCCGGGTGTGGTTGGTGACCGCGGCCCCTCCGCGCTCGACTGGGCCATAGTGGACAATCGAGACGAGTGGGGTGTGACGGTCCTGCAGGCGAATGAGGAGTTTGATGCCGGGACGGTTTGGGCGAGCCGACGGTTCCCGCTGCGGGCGGCGCGGAAAGCGAGCATCTATCGCAGCGAGGTCACTCGGCACGCGGTCGATGCGGTGGTTGAGGCTGTAGGCAGGTACCAGTCCGGGCAATCCGCACCACCGCCGCAATCCGTTGAGCCTGGTATCGGATGGCGTGCGTTGATACGACAAAGTGATCGAAACATCGACTGGCACGGTGACGATACCCAGTCGATTCTGCGGAAAATTCGATCTGCAGATGGATTCCCTGGCGTTTCGTGCGAGCTTGGTGGCCGCGAGGTTCGTGTATTCGATGCACGCGAGGCGCCCGGACACCGGGGTGCCCCTGGCAAGTTGCTTGCGATATCCGGACCTGCTGTGCTCGTTGGTACCCGAGACAATGCCGTGTGGATCGGTCATGCACTCGATCGTGCATCGACGCACCGCTTCAAGTTGCCGGCTTCATTGGTGTTGAGCCACGCCTGCGAAGCGCTGCCGCGAATCCCACCGGATTCCAGAGATGGTTACACCGAGATTCGTACACGGACTCGTGATGAGGTCGTCTATCTGCACTTTGAGTTCTACAACGGTGCGATGAGCGCGGGACAGTGTGCTCGATTGCTCTCCGCCTTTATTTCCGCACGCGAGACCAAGCCGAGGGTGATCGTACTTGCCGGTGGTTCCGACTTTTGGTCGAACGGCATGCACCTGAATCTGATTGAGGCGAGTGATCAGCCTGCCGACGCGTCCTGGGCGAATATCAATGCGATCAACGATCTCTCACACGAGATCATCACGACCACCGATTGCTTAACGGTAGCCGCATTGAACGGTAATGCAGGCGCTGGTGGCGTTTTCCTCGCGCGGGCTGCGGATCAGGTTTGGGCCCATGCAGATACTGTTCTGAATCCGCATTACAAGGATATGGGCAGTCTCTATGGCTCTGAATACTGGACCTACCTGTTGCCGCGTAGTTGTGGAAAAGAACGCGCGCGCCGTGTGATCGACGCGCGTTTGCCGATTGGCGCAGGCGATGCGCTTTCGCTCGGACTTGTCGATGACATGATCGCCGATAGCCGAAGCGAATTCCCGGCAGCGATGCTGCAGCACGCGCAGACGCTTGCGACGGACGATGCGTTTAACAGTTTGCTGGAACGCAAGCATGCAGCACGTCTCGCGGACGAGGCGACGAAACCGCTCGCGGACTATCGACGGGAAGAGCTCGAGCGCATGCGCGAGAATTTCTACGGCTTTGATCCGAGTTATCACATCGCTCGCTATAACTTCGTCCACAAGGTGCCGCGCTCCCATACTCCGCTGACGTTGGCACGCCATCGTTCGATTGTGGCGAGAGAAGACTCAAGGCAAGCTTCATGAGCTCGATGCCAACACTGCTTGTGGCCAGCGATGACGGCGCAGCGCGCGCGTCGCTTCAGGATCTATTGAGCGATGAGTTCGACGTCAAGGTGGCTTCCAGTCTGGACGAGGCGCAGACCATACTGAAGTCGGAGTGGGTCCAGATCATTCTCTGTGATCAACGCATGCCCGAGCAAAGTGGCATTGAGTTTCTGGAGTCGGTGCGGGTGCTTTGGCCTGAAGTGATCCGTATGGTCGTTGCGGTGAATCCGGATCATGACGAGGTGCTCTCGGCAATCAATGGCGCTGGTATCTATCAACTCGTTACCAAGCCCTGGGATGAAACCGAACTACGTCTTTCTCTGAACAATGCGGCAGAGCTTTTCCGTCTGAATCGAAAAAACGAATTGCTGTCGCTTGAGTTGAAATCCGTTCCCAAGCGTACGGCGGAGGCTTCGACACAACGCCGAGACCAACACCACCGCGAGCATCACGTTGACGATGGCATTGTGCGCTCCCAAGAGAGCCCAATGAACGCTATTTGCGACAAGCTGAAACAGGTAGCGCCATTTGATATTTCGGTACTCCTGACCGGCGAATCCGGCACTGGGAAAGAGCTCGCAGCACGTGCGCTGCATCAAAATAGCCTGCGGTGGGAAAAGCCGTTCGTGGTTGAGAACTGTGGTGCACTGCCCGACGAGCTCCTTGAGAGTGAGTTGTTCGGCTACAAGCGTGGTGCATTCACAGGTGCAATCGGAGATCGCGCGGGGCTGTTTGAGCGTGCCAACGGTGGCACGGTTTTTCTGGATGAGGTCGGAGAGATTTCTCCTGCCTTTCAGGTCAAGTTGCTACGCGTTTTGCAGGACGGTGAAGTTCGACCGCTCGGTTCCGGTCAGACGCGTCGCGTCGATGTGCGTGTCATTGCTGCAACCAATCGTGATCTGGAGGCGGATGTTGCCGCGGGTCGATTCCGTGAAGACCTTTACTATAGATTGGCGGCGGTGACGGTCCTTCTCCCACCGGTTCGGGAGCGTTTGATTGATCTGCCGATGTTGTCTCAAGCGCTACTGGCACAGGCCAGCCGACGCTTCGGAAAACCTGCTGAGCGATTCACAAAGGAAACACTGGCCTGCATGGCGGACTACCCATGGCCGGGAAACGTTAGAGAGCTGCGTAACGAGATCGAGCGAATGCTGGTGGAGAGCGATGACTCCGTGCTGGGCGCCGAACTGTTGTCACCTCGAGTCCTTGCGGCCAACCCCGAAGTCGATGATTCGGATATCGCGATGATCAACAGGCCTGATCTGTCGCTGAAGGCGAGGGTCGAGATCGTCGAAGCGAGTATCCTCAAAGAGAGCCTCGTGCGGCACGGTTGGAATAAGACACAAACTGCTCGTGAGCTTGGCCTTTCTCGTGTTGGTCTGCGCAGCAAGCTGGAGCGCTACGGGCTTGGAAAGTTCGAGGCGTTGCATGCGATGACCGCCAAGGGCGCAACTGGCTAATCTCTTTATGGCCGTCGCTGCTGAGCGTATTCGCGTGACCGGTACCGTCCAGGGCGTCGGGTTTCGTCCGACGGTGTGGCGGTTGGCGAAAGAGTGTGGAATCAGCGGCACCGTACTCAATGATGGTGCCGGTGTTTTGATCAATGCCTGGGGTGAGCAGGAAGCCCTGGACCGATTGGCGGGGCGTCTGCAAGACGAGTTACCGCCACTATCTCGGATCGATTCCGTTACTCGAGCACCGTTGTTCGAGTCAGAGGCACCAAAAGACTTTTCGATTGCACCGAGTGTGTCGGATGCGATCCAGACGGATATCGCCGCCGATGCCGCCACTTGCGACGCTTGCTTATCCGACATCTTTGACCCTGATAATCGTCGCTATCGATATCCGTTTACCAACTGCACGCACTGCGGCCCTCGGCTATCGATCGTGCGCGAGCTTCCGTACGACCGCCCCAAGACCTCGATGGCGGAGTTCACGATGTGTGACGCCTGTGGGCGAGAGTACGAAGATCCTTCGGACCGACGGTTCCACGCACAACCGAACGCGTGCTCCGAGTGTGGGCCACGCCTGTGGCTGGAGCTAGACGGTGGTGAGGTCATCGAGTCTGACGTTTTCGAGACCGTAGACTCCTTGTTGAGTCGCGGTCGCATTCTCGCGATCAAGGGTCTCGGCGGTTTTCATCTGGCTTGCTGCGCCGCTGACGCCGACGCGGTGGAAACGCTCCGTCGTCGCAAGCGCCGTCCGACGAAGCCGTTTGCGTTGATGGCGAAAGATATCGAGATGGTGCGGCGCTACGCCAACCTTTCCGACAAAGAGGTCGACCTTTTGCGTAGTCCTGAGGCGCCGATTGTGATCCTGCAACGAAAGGACCATGCACTACCGGAGTCTGTCGCACCTGGGCAGGACTCGCTCGGCTTTATGCTTCCGTACACACCCATGCATCACCTGTTAATGGAGCACAGAAGCGCGCCGTTAATCATGACGTCCGGAAACGCCACGGGCTCACCGCAATGTATCTCCAATACAGTCGCTCGGTCACAGCTCTCGAGCGTTGCCGATGACTTTTTGTTGCACGACAGGGAGATCGTCAATCGGCTCGACGATTCGGTGGCTCGGGTGATCGATGGGCAACCCACGTTGCTGCGTCGTGCTCGCGGATATGCACCGGTCTCGATAGTGCTTCCCAAAGGGTTTGAGTCGGCGGACGGTATCGTGGCGATGGGCGGTGAGCTCAAGAATACGTTTTGTTTGGTGAATGATGGACGCGCCGTCATGTCGCAGCACATCGGCGATCTCGACAACGCCGATGTGCTTCGTGAGGCAGAGCAGGCACAGAGACTTTACCGTGATCTGTACGCGTTCCGACCGACGACAGTAGTAGTAGACGAGCACCCGGACTTTTCCACCACAGTGGCGCGTGGCATTGATGCCGCGACTATCGAGACGGTGCAGCATCACCACGCGCACGTGGCGGCGTGCATGATCGAGCACGAGCTAGCGCTCGATGATGAGCGCGTTCTGGGCGTCGTGCTGGACGGGCTGGGTTATGGGCTTGACGGTGAGCTCTGGGGCGGTGAGTTCCTGCTGGCTGACTACAGGTCTTTCGAGCGTGTCGGGCATATCGCACCGGTTGCTTTGCTCGGATCTGAGCGCGCAATGCGTGAGCCGTGGCGCAATACGTGGGCGCATCTACACGCCGCGCTCGGTTGGGACGCGGTGGCGACGCGGTGGTCAGATTTGGAACTCGTGCAGTGGCTGGAGCAGCGATCGCCAGCAACGCTGATTGCTATGTCTGACCGGGGTATCAACTCGCCACGTGCGTCGTCAGCAGGGCGTTTGTTCGATGCGGTTGCAGGAGCGCTTGGTCTGGCGCGGGCGCGTATCGGGTTCGAGGCGGAAGCGGCTATGGCGCTGGAGTCTCTCGCGTCTGACGCTATCGCCGGGATCAAACCTGAAGATGAATACCGCGTAATGGTTTCAAAACAGGCGCGTCCTTCGATTTCGTGGAAATCGCTGTGGGTTTCGTTGCTGGACGACCTACAAAACCGGGTTGCACACTCTGTGATCTCGGCGCGCTTCCATCGCGGCTTCAGTAGCGCCATCGGCTCGCTGGCGCTCGATCTGGCGAGTGAGCACAATCTGAATACGGTTGTACTCACGGGTGGGGTCTTCCAGAATCGCTGGGTGCGATCATTGATCAAACGCCACCTCGAAAGCGAAGGAAAGCGTGTGCTACTACCCAATTTGTATCCCGCCAACGATGGCGGGCTGTCGCTTGGTCAAGCGGCTATTGCATCGGCTCGGGCATTGACTTGATCGCGCTAAACCTGCGCCCCGATCTGCGCTTGGTCGGTGTACTGCTCATGTTGTTTGTGGCCGCATGCTCGCGAGATGCTTCCACGCCATCCGCTGATGCCGGGGTTGATGACGCGACGCTTACACCGCAAGTCGTGGCGGCGCTCGAGTCGGCCGCGCGCGGCACGCCCTTCCCCGACGATCTTCATCCGGGAACGGCAAAGACAGGTCGTGTGTTGACTGATGCGCAGGCCGCTTTCGACGTGAAGCACTACGCACTTCGCCTGCGAGTGATGCCGGAATCGTTCTCCATTGAAGGTGCGGTGACGGTCATTCTCGAGGGGATCGTGCCAACGCAGGTAGTTGAGCTCGATCTCGATCCTAACCTTGAGATTGTCGCTGCGTCGCACAATGGTCAGACACGACCGGTGCGCCGCGAGGAGGATCGATTCTCGATCATATTGGCCGGGCCGCTGAAGTCCGGTGAGCGCACCAGTGTCACTGTCGAGTATCGCGGACAACCTCATATTGCAAAGGCCCCGCCATGGCACGGCGGATTCGTTTGGTCGGAGCACGAGGGCACACCCTGGTTTGCAACCGCGGTACAAACCGAGGGTTGTGATTTGTGGTGGCCTTGCAAGGACACCTATGCGGATAAACCTGACGACGGGGCATCGGTCGGCGTGCTCGACCGCATGGAGGTCGGCGACGATGGTTTCGATACCTGGTTCTGGTCCTCGCGCCACCCTTACACCGGTTATGCGATCGCAATCAACGGGGGTCCGTTTGTTCGCATCGAAGAAGAATATCAGGGTGTCAGTGGTGTCTTTCCGGTGCAATTCTGGGCGCTACCGAAGAACGAACAGAACGCGCGGAATCTGATTAAGAGCGACGTGCGTCCACACCTTGAGTTTTTCGAACGTCTCTTGGGCCCTTATCCCTGGGGTGATGAGAAAGCAGGCTTTGTTGAGACCCCGCATCTTGGTATGGAGCACCAGACCATCAACGCCTACGGTGAACAATATTCGCGCGGCAGCCATGGCTTCGATCAGTTGCTGCACCATGAGCTGGCGCATGAGTGGTTTGGCAATGTCATGACTCATGCACGACCCGAGGACTCCTGGGTGCACGAGGGCTACGCCTCCTACATGCAGGCGGTCTATGCGGAGCAGATCACGGGCCGCATGGGATACTTCGATCGCATGTTCAATGCCTACACACATTCGGAGCATTGCGTTGCTGTCGCACAGCCAGAAGTGGTCGATGTGGGCGAGGCATTCGACAACCGCGACATCTACACCAAAGGAGCGTGGATGCTGCACACGCTTCGAAACTACATCGGTGAGTATGCTTTCTGGGCGGGTACACGCCGCCTGATCTATGGCACGGACGATCCATGGTCGCTGCAATACCCGATCCGAACGCGCTATCGGGATACTCAGGAGTTTGTCCGGATCATGTCCGATGTAGCAGGCGAAGACATCGGCTGGTTGGTCGACACTTATCTCTACGAGGCCGGAATGCCCGAGCTTCGGACTACGCGAGAGGGTGGGCGGCTAGATCTGGAATGGATCGTCCCGGGTGGACGAGCATTTCCGATGCCGGTGACCGTCAGCATCGACGGTGAGTCGGTGGTGGTGCCGATGACGTCAGAGTCGAGATCGATAGAGGTGCCGAGTGAGGCGCGGGTGGTTATCGACCCGGAGAGCCATATCTTGCGCGCATTACCCATAATCGATAACTGCGAGGCGCAAACCGACTCACAGATGCAGGACAATATCGACCGATACTCGCGTATGGCGCGAGAATACGGCTGGCGTCGGCAAGCGACGTCCCGAGCCGATCGGGACGAAGAGTGATTTTCTACCGTTGCGATTGAATCCGGCGCGCGAGGATCGACGAATCCTTGCCAACACATACCGAGCAGGGAACAGCGATGGATTCAGCGATACGGATGACGATTCGGGCGTTTATCGGGATGGCCCTGTTCTTCGCAGCGCCTGCGTTTGCGGATACCGGCGGCCTGGTCATCGACGTGACCGATGCGGCGACCCGTCGTGCGCTGCCGAACGTCACGATTGTTCTGGAGGCTCGCGATGGCGAGCGCCGGAGCGCGGTGACTGATGCCTCGGGCGAAGTCGTATTCAGCGATATGCCAATCGGCTTCTACACGTTGACGGCGAGCGCAGAAGGTAAGGCCCCAGCCGTGGAGCCCGAGGTGCGGGTACTTCCCCAGCAGCAGCGGGTGTTTGCCGTTGAGTTACAGACGACGAATACACCCATCGATGAGCTGGTGGTCACAGGGCGCGCGCGCCGCGGCGATGCATTCAGTGGTGTCAGTTCCAGCTATTTCAGCCGCGATGAGCTTCGTAACGCTGTGGGCAGCGGCAGCGATGTTATGCGTGCGCTCGACGGTTTGCCCGGGATCAACTCCACGGGAGAATTCGCGAACTTCACCGTGCGCGGAAGAGGGCCACGCAATAACCTGATTTTCGTCGATGGATTTCCACTCGATAAGGTCGTGCATTTTGACCAGTCCCTGGGCGAGGACTCGGACATCGAAGGCGGCGGGCGATTCTCTATTTTTGCACCGAACTCAATTGCCGGCGCCGAGTTCTCACCCGGGGGGTGGAGCGCCGCATTTGGTGGGCGATCCGGATCTTTGCTGCAACTCGAAGTTGCCGGGGGCAGTCCGACACCTACGGCGAGTCTGCGCGCTGATATCACCGGTGCCGAGGTCGTTTACGACGGACCGAGTGGACTTGATAACGACACATCCGTGTTTTTTACCGCCCGGCAATTTGATTTCGGGCGGTTGTTCGAACAAATCGACAACGGAGATATCGGGAGTCCTGAGCTGACTGACGTGATCCTGAAGACAGTGACTTCACTCGACACGAATAACGAGCTGGAGTTTCTCGCCATTACTGCGCCGGAGCAGTTCACCCGCGACATCGACAATGTCCTGGAAGACGAGCAACTTGAGGATGTGTCCATTGTCGATACCGAACAGGACCTCTCGCTGATTGGCGTCACCTGGCGGCGATTGGTGGGCGATACCGGTGAGTGGACGAACCGTGTCTACTGGCGGGACAGCCAGAAGTCTTCCGCTGAAGGTGAGTCGTTTCCGGATCTCGTGCCCGCAGGAACACCGGCGAGCCAGATTCCTGTGAATCCGCGGATCTTCACGTTGGAGGAGGGCGAAACCGAGATCGGCTGGCGCAGCGACTATCGTGCGCTGAACCGATTCGGTGGCTTTTCAATGGGCCTGCGCGCTGTCCAGATCGACGCCGATTTCACGGTCAACTTGCGAGAAGACTGGACGCGCTATGTCTTCGAGACCGATGATCCGCGACCTGCCGGTCAGGACTTCATTGTCTGGACGCCCGACAACATTAACTCTCGATTGGATGCATCGGAACTGAACTATGCGGTGTTCGCAGAGCAGGTATTCGAGTTCGACCGTTGGGACCTTCGAGCTGGACTGAGGTTCGATCGAGACGGCTTTTCCGATCAGTCGCTTTTCTCACCGCGCTTGTCCGCCAATTACCAGTACTCGCCCGAACTTCGGTTCTCTGCAACCGCAGGCGTGTTCTATGAGTCCCCGAGGTTTCTGACTCGAGGCGCGAATCCCGACAATGCGACCCTCAGGAACGAGGAGATCACACACCTTAGCGCCGGTTTCGAGCGGCGTTGGGGTGACGACTGGAGCTTCTTGTTCGAGGCTTACTATCAGGAACTCGATGACCTGGTTGCCGACAGTGGACGTGCCGATGCACGCGCGACCAACGCAGGAGACGGCACGAACCTCGGCGCAGACATTGTCATCAATCGGACTTTCGCTGATGGTTGGTCAGCTAATGCGACTTATTCCTACAACCGTTCCCGACTTGATGACAACGATGGACGTGGCGAATACACCGCCGACTTCAGCCGCCGCCACTTCGTGACATTGGCAGCCCGCTGGGAAATCAACGCCGAGTGGCAGGTCGCTGCGCGTTGGAAATATGGCAGCGGACGCCCGGATGATGCGTTCGTCGTCAACAACAACGTGTTGGGCGATGGCGCACCATTGCGTTTCTCAAAAGAAATCATTACCGAGAACGCGGTGACTTTGGATGACTACCATGGTCTGAACATTCGGGTCGATTATCGACAACCACTGGGCTTCGTCGACTTTGTTCTGTTTCTGGATGTCATCAATGTCTACGGTGGCCCGATCGGACAGCCGCCGGGGTTCAATCCACGCACTGGGCAGTCAGTGGATGAGGAGGATGGCGCATTCCCACTCATCGGATTGATTCTCGAAAAGTCCTGGTAGTTGGCTAACTTTCGATCAGCGCCTTCAATCGTGCGACTTCTTCCTCGAGCGCCGTAACCCTGGCTTCGAGAGCAGAGGATTTCGGTGTGGGCGCAGGCCGTGCTTGTGCCGCATCGCTTGCATATTGATCAAGATCGATGGGTCCTGCCAATAGATGCATATACTCGGCATCGCGACGGCCCGGTGTACGTGGCAACTTCACCAGCAGCGGATCCGTGTCGCGGTTAACGAGCCGCTCGGCGGTCACTACGACATCATTGTTGGCGTCGAAAGTATGCATGCGTCCACTGCGCGTGCGCAGCTCACCAGGTGTTTGCGGACCACGCAGTAGCAACAGCGTCAGAACCGCGTACTCATCCGGTTCGAGTTGCACTTCACCAAAAGTCGAGTTGCAGAAGCGCTGTGTGTATTTGTCGACGCCGCGCTTGAAGTTCTCGTCCTTGCGAACCAGGTGCTGTGTGATGAGCGAGTTGAGTGCTGCCTCAACTTGGCCAGGGTCGAGGCTCATGACCGGTTCCCGACTGGTTTTCTGATTACAGGCGTTGGTCAGTGCGTTCAACGTCATCGGATACTGATCGGGTGTCAGCACCGCCTTCTCCATCAGGCATCCCAAGACGCGGATTTCTTCGGCGGACAGTGGCGAGAACGTCATGAGCGGGTCGCCGCAGTCGCGAATTTAGCGAGCGCGCCTTCGACCTTGTCGAGCACGGGGCCACACCCCTCGATCGCATGCCGGTCGCCTAGATACCGGATGTCGTTATAGGTGTAGAACACCTCGCCCGACTCGGTCTCGTAAATCAGCGCCTTCATGGGCAGGTCGATGGCGATTGTTTGTGCGCAACGCATCAAAGGCGTGCCTGCCTTGGGGTTGCCGAAAATCACAACTCGCGTCGGTCGCAGTGCGAGCCCGGCGGTTTCAGCACCCTCGGCATGATCGACGGTCGCGAAATGTCGCATTCCCGCAGTCTGGAGGGCAGCAAGGAGTCGCTGTGTCGTGGTCTCGACATCGTTCGCACTGCGAACCTTGATCAGACCATTGTTGACTGGCGTGTCTGTGGTCGGTGCCGTGGTGCATCCGGTGAGCACGATCATTGTGATCAACATCAGTAGAGGAGATTTCATTCCGTCGTCTCTTGTGCGTCGTTTACGGTTGTCTTGCGCTTCATGTAGCGGCTGGGATGTCGGTCGAGTGCGTTTGGGACAAATCCGGATAGGGATCGATCCACCATGTGTTTGGAGACCATGAAATACAGAGGAATTATTACAGCATCGTCGAGCAGCATCCGCTCGGCCGCGGTCAGCAGTGCAGCTCGTTCCTCTTGATCCGCTGTGCTCGCCGCGCGATCCAGCAGCTCTTCGAATTCCCGGCTGGCGTATCCCGGCAGGTTGTTCTCGTTGCCTTCGCGAAACAGTTCCAGAAAAGCCAAAGCATCGTTGTAGTCGGCAAACCAGGAGAAACGCATGACTGACCATTGCTCCTGGCGCTGACGAGCGTCGAGAAAGTATTGCCATTCACGTGCATCGAGATTGATCTCGAAGTCCAGAGCCTCTCGCCACATAGACTGAACGGTGAGCGCGATTTTCTCGTGGACGGAGCCCGAGTCATACAGATACACGAGGTCAGCGCTTGCGGCGAGTGCGTCCGCGTCTATATCGAGTCGCGTCTCCGGAATCGCCTTTTGCCCGGCAGTCCCCGGTGGCACGAGCCTGTAAGCGGGTTGCTCGCCTCGACCCAGAACCTTGGCCAGCGCCTCGCGATTGATGGTGCTGAACAGGGCGCGCCTCACTGAACGGTCGGTCAATGGGGGCTCGTTGATATCCAGTGCGAGAAAGTAGGTGCCGAGCACGGGTGCGATCTGCACCTGCTCGCGTTGTTCTTCGGACATTGTCTGCAGCGCGGTGGTCGGTATCGCCTCAGTTAGATCGAGCTCGCCAGCGACGAACATCCGGTGTTCTGTGGCCTCGTCGGTGACGGGTAAGAAACGCACCTGATCGAAATACACCCCATCGGCGCCGTGGAAAAACGGATTTTTCTCGACGATCAAGCGATCAAGCGGTGACCACGACACCAATTGGTAGGCGCCGTTGGTGATCTCAGGGTCAAGGTGTCTTGGGCAGGCGAGCGGAAGACTGAGTAGTGCCAGCGCATGTGCGGTTGGCTGTGCGAATTCGATGACCAGTGTGTCCGGATCGCTCGCACGCACCCCCATTGCGTCAAGCGGCGCTGACCCGCGCCTAATATCAGCAAAGCCTCGAATGGGGTTCAGGAGGTAGGCAAGCGGCGAGGGCGTATCCGGGTTCGCGAGATGTGCGAAGGCACGGACAAAATCCTGAGCGACCACGCGGTCGCCGTTGGACCAACGAGCATTCGGGCGCAGGCTGAACGAATAGGTCGTTGAGTCAGGGCTGGCTTGCCATTCAATAGCGACGCCTGGCGACACGTTGCCGCTAGCATCCACGGTCACAAGACCCTCGCACAGGTCGGTCAGCACTTGAAATGCATGGATGTCGGTTGCCAGCGCAGGATCTAGTGAGCCGGGATCGCCGCCGTTTCCGCGAGTGAGTACTTTCGTTGTCTTTTCAGTGGGTTCCGCATCACCTGAAGGCGTGCAGCCGACGCTCGCGAAGGCGATACCAGCAACGATCAGGACGTGCAGGAGCAGTTTGCGCATACCTCTATTTTACCCATTGCCCGGAACGATACTTCGGTTTCTCCTGTTGTCATATTCCATTTTATTTGCTTGTGAGTTTCCAAAATTGGGGTAACTTGCCCCACCTATGGACAGCACAACAGATCAAAACCTCGGTTTGAGAGGCACACTACGCAACGCGGTACGCACACTTTTGCGCCCGATTGCTCTCGTACTCATTCGCAGCGGGATGCCCTGGCGGGAGTTCTCCGAGCTCTCGAAATCGGTGTTCGTTGACGTTGCGACCGATGCATTTGGTATTCGCGGACGTCCGACCAACGTGTCGCGAGTTTCGATCCTGACGGGCATTTCCCGCAAGGAAGTAAAGCGCCAGCGAGAGCTGCTCGAAGGCGGCACCGAGACGCAGTCCAGCAAGACGACCGATGCAACACGGTTGCTCTCCGGCTGGTATCAGGACCCTGACTTCCTGAACGCCGATGGCGAACCATTGGCCCTCTCGCTCGAAGCGCAGGGCCGCCAAAGTTTTCATGAGCTTTTCGCTCGGTATGGGGGGGACACCCCGGAACAGACGCTCCTTCGCGAACTCACTTCCGCGAAGTCGATCGAGCGACTGGAAGACGGCCGTGTCTCCCCCAAGCGTCGGTATCACATGCCCGACGATGTGAGTGAAGGGGCGCTGCGCTTTTTCGGCACGAACCTGTTCGACCATGCCAACACGCTGAGCAAAAACCTGGCGGTCGAAGAGGGAGCGCCCAAGTGGCTGGAAGGATTTGCCGTCGAGTCGAACATCGATAGTCGGCACGTAGAGGAGTTTCGGGAGTTTCTGAACGTCAGAGGTCAGGAGTTTTTGGAAGAGATCGATGAGTGGTTGAGTCGCCATCAGCAAAACGCGAAGGACGAAAAGTCCACGCCCGTGCGGTTGGGGCTCGGAGTGTATGCAATTGAAGGGACCTTACCCAAAGGAACGATGTCATGAATGGATTGAAGCGCATCTTTATTGGTACAGCGATGTTGACTCTTGCGGCCTGTGGCGGCGGTGGCGGTGGTGGCTCCGCACCACCCCCGAATACCGGTGGCGGCGGTGGAGCCGGGGGCGGTGGTGGCTCCGGCGGTGGCGGCAACACGGGCGGTATCGGCCGCACGGGTCTTGCCGTGGGACCGGTCAGCAACTTCGGCAGCGTCGTGGTTAACGGCGTCCGCTACGATACGAGCCAGGCGGTGTTCACACTGGACGGAGCAGCCGGCATAGAGTCGGATCTCGATATCGGTGACATTGTCCTCGTTCGCGGGTCGATCGACGAAGACGGTATCAACGGCGTCGCCGACGAAGTCTTCTATGACGAGGCGGTGAAAGGTCCGATCGACAGCATCGATATCGCCAACGACCGCATCGTCGTGCTGGGTCAGACGGTATTGATCAACGCCGAAACCTCATTCGACGATGACTTCATGCCTGCCAACATCGAAGGATTGACAGCAGGTGAATTCGTAGAGATCAGTGGCCTGCCTAATTCGGCTGGCGAGATCATCGCGTCGCGCATTGAGCCGGAATCCGATACGAGTGAATTCGAGGTCACAGGTTTCGTGGCGAACCTCGATACCGCCGCACAGACGTTCGAGATCAATGCGCTGACCGTGGACTACGCGACCGCCATGCTGGAGGACTTCCCCAACGGTGAGATCGGCGAGGGTGATCTGGTCGAGGTCGAGGGCTCGCAGCGTGACGCCAACGGTGTGTTGATCGCCGACGAGGTGGATTTCGAATCGGTTCTGCCGGATCTGAGCGGCACGGATGATGTCGATCTTGAGATCTCTGGATTGATCACACGCTTTGCGTCGAGCACCGACTTTGATGTGGCCGGAATCCCGGTGACCACCAACGGTGACACGGACTTTGAGAACGGCACGATCGCCGATCTTGCACTTGATGTTCGCGTCGAGGTCGAAGGCGAGCTGTCCTCTGAGGGTGTGCTCATTGCTGATGACATCGAGTTCCGCCCGGAAGCGTCGATCGAAATCGAAGCGCAGATTGACTCCATCGATACCGCCGCTGGGAGCTTCGTAGTGTTAGGTATCACCGTGAATACCGATGCTTCTACGAAATTCGAAGACTTCAGTAGCGCGTCGCTGACACGCCTGACGATCGAAGACCTTAGTGTTGGTGATTACATCGAGGTAGCGGCGGTGCCGCAGGAAGGCGTCAACACCGTCCTGGCTCGCACAGTGGAGCGAGACGATGATGAAGAAGGCGAAGTGGTTCTCGAGGGAACGGTCACAGAAATCGCTGAGCCTTCGTTCACCATTCTGGGTGTCACAGTGACGACGGACGCGAACACGGAGTTTGAGTTTGACGATATGACACTGACATCCGCACAGTTCTTTGATTCGCTGATGATCGGTGATCAGGTCGAAGTCGAGGGTATCGAATCCTCGGACACCGTGATCGCTGCGGAGACGGTAGAACTCGACGACTAATCGAGTCGATCGAGCTGAAACAGGGCCCGGTCAGCCACTGCTGACCGGGCCTTTTCGTTCGTCTTTGTCGACGTAGATTCTGCGCTGAAATATGTCAAGTTCCAGTCTATGTCTCTCCGCAACCGGTAGTCTCGTGGGATAAACAGAACGCAACCGTCAGTCAGAAGATGTGAACGCCTTTTCGGTGTAGACCGGAATGACTTTCGGCAAGAAAAAGCGGAAATGACTTCCGGCAAGAACCGCACAGGATGTGACAACAATAACCGGCGTCGTAACTCAAGGTGGGGAACCATGACCAAAACCAATAAATCGCAAGAGCAAACGAAAGAAACCGGGCCAGAGTCGCCGGAACGTCGAGACTTCTTCGGCAAGTCGGCAATGGCTGCGGGTGCAGCGGCGATGCTGCCGGCGGGTGCTGCCATGACCAGCAATGCGCAGGCTGCTGTCATTCGTCGCAATCCGCGCCTTCGGCGGGACAATTCACTGGAGATTCGTACGGATGCTGCTGTCGAGCAGTGGTCGCAGCCGCTGCCGGCGCACCCGGATAACGGTGACGACGCTGCCTACGCGAGCAAGATTGGCTCGTTCACAAAGGGCCTGCCGCACAACGAGCTGGGTGAGGTCGACCGACGCGCCTATCGCAAACTGAAACGTGCGTTGCGCACGGGAAGCGAGTCGCGGTTCGAAGCCATCCCGATGGGCGGTGCGCGTAAGTTGGCAAATCCACAAGCCACTTACGCGTATTCGATGGAAGGAGTCGACTCGCACTGCACGAGCATGCCGGCAGCGCCTGCGTTTGCCGACCGCGACGAGATTGCGGAAATCGTCGAAGTCTATTGGCATGCGTTACTACGCGATGTGCCGTTCACGGAATACGCAACCGACTCGCTGGTCGCGAGCGCTGTTGCCGATATGAACAAGTTCGATTATTTCACTCAGCGCTATAACGGACCGGTCACGCCCGAAAACCTCTTCCGGGGTGAAACGCCGGGTGACCTCGCGGGTCCCTACGTTTCGCAGCTGCTGTTGAAAGACATTCCGTTCGGTCCAAGAACGATTTCGCAGCGCTATGACGTCGATGTGCCAGGGCTTGATTTCATGACCGGCTATGCGGAGTGGCTGGAGGTGCAACGGGGCAATGTGCCGAGCGCTTCGGTGTTCGATAGCACGCGTCGCTACATCAGCGACGGTCGCCGCATCGGCAGCTATGTGCATTTCGACTTCAGCTACCAGGCGTATCTCAGCGCGTCACAGATCATTACCGGTGGCCTTGGCATTAATCCGTGGGATCCGCGACTGCCTTACGATTTCTCCGCGACGCAGGGCCGGTTTGTGACTTTCGGTGGTGCGGATATCTTGTCCTTGATCGCCAAGGTTGCTCACGAGGCCCTGAAAGCCGCGTGGTTCCAGAAATGGCAAGTGCATTTGCGACTGCGACCCGAGACCTTCGGTGGTCGGCTTCACAACCACCTTACCGGCGCGAAGGAATATCCGATCAATAGCGCCATCAACGAGGTCAGCGTGTTCGACGAGACGTTCTCGCGTACCGGAACCTATCTGTTGCCGATGGCGTATCCCGAGGGCAGCCCTACGCATCCTGCGTACCCGGCGGGCCACGCGACCATCGCTGGTGCTTGTACAACGGTGATGAAAGCGTTCTTCGATGAAGACGCCCCGATTCCTGATCCTGTGGTTTCATCTGCCGATGGATTGAGTCTGGATGCGTATTCTGGAGGCCCACTGACCATCGGCGGCGAACTCGACAAGCTCGCATCCAACATCGCGCTTGGCAGGGATATCGCAGGTGTTCATTGGCGTACCGATGGCACCGAGGGATTGCTGGTCGGAGAGCAGGTCGCAATCGGTGTGCTGCGCGATATCAAGCGCATCTACAACGAGTCTTTCGATGGGTTCTTCTTCCGTGGCTTTGCGGGGAATGACATCGTCGTGTAGTTGCTCCTGAACAGGATCAGCCAAATTCGAGAATGGCCCCGAAAGGGGTCATTTTCGTTTATGGTGGTCAGCCTATCGACGCGGAGCATTGCGATGACACGGCACGAGATCGAAGCGACTGTTTTTGATTTGTATGACGAGTACTGCCACGGCCAGATCAGTCGGCGACAGTTTTTCGAGCGAGCCGGGAGTGCGGGTGCATTGATGGCAACCGCAATGCTGCCGAATTACGCGTCCGGACAAGAAGTGTTGTTTACCGATGAGCGGATCAAGGCGCACTGGGTGAACTACCCGTCCCCAGGAGGCAATAGCGGTGAAATGAGAGGTTATCTCGTGCAGCCGGCCGGCGAGGGACCATTTCCTGCCGTGGTCGTCATCCATGAGAATCGTGGGCTTAACCCTTATGTCCAGGACGTGGCGCGGCGCGCAGCGCTAGCCGGTTTTCTAGCCTTGGCCCCCGACGGTTTGTTTCCTGTCGGTGGTTACCCGGGCAACGATGACGAGGGTCGCGTACTGCAACGCAATCTGGACTCGGCGAAGCTTGCCACCGACATCGAGAATAGCGCTCGCTTTGTCAAGGCGCACCCGCTTTCGACCGGCAAGTTAGGTGCAACTGGTTTTTGCTGGGGGGGTGGCATGGCCAATGCGCTGGCAACGCGGATGGGTGCGGACATTCACGCTGTCGCACCATATTACGGGCGTGCAGCTGATACGGACGCTGTTCCCGATATCAAGGCTGCGGTGCAGGTGCACTACGCGGACAATGACCCCAGAGTCAACGCAATGCGAGCAGACTACGAACAGGCGCTTCAGGCAGCAGCTGTGACTTACGAGATGCATAGCTACCCCGAGACGCGTCATGGATTTCACAACTACTCGACGCCAAGATATGTCGCAGAGGCGGCCGCGTTATCGTGGCAACGCACGATGGCGTGGTTCACTAAGTATCTCTCTTAGATGCCAACCTCGTGATGATCGGAATCATAAAGCCGCCAGCGGCGAGTCCGATGAGTCCTGCACCCATTGCCTCGATTGTCCATGTGATGGCCGCGCTCGCGACCGGTACGCCCGCGCCGATTCTGACGGCGACAGCATGAATCCAATGCTCAGGTGCCGAGAGCCCATAGTGCGCCAGTCCGTGGACAAGGATGCCTCCACCGACCCAGATCATCGCGGCGGTGCCGATGATCGACAACGCTGCGAGCAGCTTGGGCATAGCGACTACGAGGCCACGCCCAAATCCACGCCACAGATTTGCGCCCGTGCCTGAAGCGGCAGATTGAGCCATAGCAACACCGATGTCGTCCGCTTTCACGATGATTGCGACAACACCATAGACGCCTACGGTGATGGCAATTCCAACCAGGGCAAGCACGACCGCCTGGGTTAGCAGTGTGCTGTCGGGAATGGTCGCGAGTGCAATCGCCATGATCTCAGCAGACAGAATAAAGTCGGTTCGTATCGCGCCGTCGACACGCTGGTCTTCTAACGCTTTGGGCGAGATCGCTTCGTCGTAGATAGCTGCTTCGTGGGCGTGTGCCTTGTGCGGTGCCACGGCTTCGAGCACTTTTTCGGCACCCTCGTAACAGAGAAACAAGCCGCCCGCCATCAACAAAGGTGTGATGGCAGCAGGTAGAAAAAAACTGAGAGCGAGCGCGGTTGGCAGCAGGATGAGGAGCTTGTTGCGAAGGGAGCCGGCAGCAATCCGCATAACGATCGGCAATTCCCGCTCGGGTGAGAATCCGACTACGTAGCGGGGCGTGACCGCGGCATCGTCAATGACCACACCGGCAGACTTTGTCCCGGCCTTGATCGCCTGCGCAGCGACATCATCAAGTGATGCGGCCGCAACCTTCGCGATTGCCGCAACATCATCCAGCAGCGCCAGCAGTCCGGTACTCATCGCTCAACGTTCCTCCGCCGAGTCGGCGAGTGCTTGTCGTGGGCGATGAGTGTATCAGGTCAAGCGTTGGCAGCCTCCGACCAAGGGCGCTCGCCGCTGCGTCTTTCTTCGCGGATACTCACACCCATACCTTCGATCGCGGCCCTCACACTGGAATCGCTCGCCGTCTCGAAGAATGCTGCAAGTTCATCCAGGCGAGCGGCTTGTGCACCGAGCGATTCACTGGCCGCAGAGGCCTCTTCAACCATCGCCGCATTTTGTTGTGTGAATGCGTCCAGCTGCGAGATTGTCGCATTGACCTGATCAATGCCCTGGTATTGTTCCTGACTGGACTGCGCGATTTCTTCGACCGTCGTCGATAGCCGTTGTACCTCGGTGACAATCTCCTCGAGTGTCTTGCCGGAAGCATCGACAAGGCGCGTGCCTTCCTCGACCTTCGCACTACTGTCCTGAATCAGCGATTTGATTTCCTTGGCGGCGCTCGCTGAGCGACCCGCGAGGTTTCGAACCTCAGTCGCAACAACCGCAAATCCGCGCCCTTGTTCACCTGCTCTTGCCGCTTCAACGGCAGCGTTGAGAGCGAGAAGGTTGGTCTGGAACGCAATCTCATCGATCACTGCGATGATGTCGGATATACGACGACTCGCTTCGTTGATTTCCTGCATCGCCGATACCGTATTGTTGACGGCTTCTCCGCCACGGTGAGCGAGATTGCGTGTACCTTGCGCCAATTCGTTCGCTTCGGACGCGTTGGATGCGCTTTGACGAACCATCTCCGTCAGGCGTTTCATGTTTTCGGCGGTCTTTTCGAGCCCCGACGCTTGTTCCTCGGTTCGTTGCTGGAGATCAGCATTTCCAATGGCGATTTCGTGTGCGCCACCTTTCACTGAAGATGCCGATTCCTGAATGCTGCCGATGACTTCGGTGAGTTTCTGGATCGTTGCGTTGGCGTCGGATTTAAGCTTTCCGTAGCTGCCCTGATACTCGCGATTGATCGACTCCTTCAAGCTGCCACGCGCGATGGCGCTGAAGACTCGGACGGTGTCACCAACGACCTGCTCTGCCACCGTCAGCAGGCTGTTGACGCCTTCAGAAAGGCTGGCGTAAAAACCCTCCATACCTTGCGTATCGATGCGCTTGGTTAAGTCACCATCGCGGGCTGACTGTACGACCGCATCGACGTCCTGTTCGATGCCGACTTCCGCAGTGCGATCGTTCCACACCACGATGGCGCCGAGTCGTTCTCCATTGTCGGAAAAGACGGGGTTCGATACCAACCTGACCGTACGGTTACCAATATCGGTATCGTCGATGTGGGTCTTGTTCAAATCCATGAGACGGGTCTTCGCAGATTGCGAAAGCCCGGGAATCTGTGCGACGTCGGCACCCACCAGGTGCGCGCTGTCGATGGATTGCCCCTGATAGCTCGGGTCGCTGTTGAACTGCTCGAACAGAGCTTTGGCGGCGCGGTTTACGAACACCACATGCATCGTTTCGTTCGCAATGATGACCGGGCTGTCGACGTTGTCGAGCGCCTGTCGGATTCGATTGGACTCCGCCACCACCCGCCTGTCTTTCTCTACCTGCGCCTCGAGTTTCGACTTCATCGATTGCAGTCCGGCATACACACCAGTGGCAGGCTTTTCTGTGGAAAGATCCATGGAAAAATCACCTTGCCCCAGTGCCGCGAGCACTTCATTCAGATAGTTTGCGTCGCCACCCAGATCGCGTTGAAGCCCCTTGAACTTGACGATGTTCCAGCAAATCGCAAACAAGACGGTGAGTCCGGCCAGTGCACCCACGATCATTGCGCCCCGCATTCCAGCAGCAGCCTCATCGCGCCGTGAAATGGAAATAGATTTCAGCTCATCGAGCATCTGCTCCTCGATCTGCTTCAGCTGATCGAGTTTGAGCGACTGCACTTGGAACCATGCCAACGGGTCGATATTGAAATTTCGTCCGACCGTGCTGTTTAAAGCCACATCACGCATGGCATGCGCGTTGATGATCGGCTGTGAGTCAAGCTCCGCGGCGATCATGTCTTTAAAGTTGCCGGACAGTGACCCGAGCAGTTCGGAACGGTATACCGCTTGCATTGTAACGAGTTGCAGGAGCTCCTGGCGCAGTGGGGCTGTCAGTTCGTTGCGTGCGAAGGTTTCGCTCAGTACGTTTCGCTCGAGACCAGATGCTTCCTTGACGCGCAGCAAAGCCGTGTAGGCGTCACCGAGTATCGCCACTTCGCGATCTTCGCTCAGCTTAGGCATGTTACTCACGAGCTCGAGGTAGCTGCCGACCACTTCGATGTAGAATTTGACGGCGGTGGCCTGATCGACGCTCTGCGCATCGACCCGCCGACGCATGTCAGCGATGGCATCGGTATAGGACAGCGCACGATTCAGTACACCGCTGATCACAGGGCCCAGCGTATCGGTATCAATATCGGCAACGAGCGCCTTCAACTCGCCGATACGAGTATCCCGAACCTTGCGTTGCTCGGGCAGCTTGGCTGCAAACTCAGCACCGTCTGCGCCGAGCGCGCCGGATGTCAGACCTCGTTCCTTTTGCGTCTCGTGGACGACAGCGCCAGCGCTTGCCGCGATCTCCGTGAACAGGATCTGCCGTTCGCTTGCGCTCATCACGCCTTTTGCGCGCGTCACATTGTCCGCGGTGAACCATGCAAGCCCAGCTAGCGGCAGCAGCAGAATGAGCAGCGCCTGCGTTCCGAGACTCAGTTTGAAAAATCGGTCCATGATCGTCGCGCTCCGCGCCCAGGTTGTTGATTGGAATAGCGACGAGACCTGTCGACCCTTTAGTCACTCTTCGTTCTTTTTTTACGATCAATCAGTTCGGTTATTTGAAATAAACAAAACTAAGGTTTGGCCTAATATGAGGGCGCCAATCATCAGACCATTCCGATGGAAAAGTAGACAGATGGCCGTAAATCTTGGAAACCTCAGTATTGTTTCAGGGAATCGAAACGCTTCTCCGAGAGGACTACGCATCCACGGAGCGGAAGACCGTGAGCTGACACAGCAGTTGAATCAGTTGTTGCAGACCTCGGGCACCGATACCCGGGTTCGTATGGAAGCAAACTCGGGTGTCCGGCGCATTGTCTGTGATGCGGCATCGGTTGGCCTCGCTTCAGGCCTTCATATCACTCATGCGAGAGGCCTGAAAGGCGTGAACCGCAGCTTGGCCGCCAGCGTCGAGTGGGTGGTCGTCAGCTACGACGGAGACATCGGTGAATCACTGATGAGCCCCGGTATGCTGCGCCACCTGGCAGAACGGTTTGGCCTAACCAGCATCGTGCAGCTCCGGATGGACAGTGGCGAAGCCGCCGAAGAAATCGCGCCGGGCACCTCCAGCACCCTCAGTGAATGGATTCAGTCCGTATCTGCGACCCCGGAGCGTCGTGAACTGGTCGTTGCGCCCTATTCAATGTATGAATCGGCCCGTCAGATCGGACTTGGCCTGACCAACTCGAATGAGTACGCGGTTAGCGCTTCCGTAACGGACGTGGTGACGATTAAGCCGGTAAACGCTGCCGAGCCTGATGCGATGTTGGTGCCACTGTTGTTTACGGCACTGTGGTTGTCGGGCGAGCGGAACGCGGCTGTGACGTTGGAGTGTGCATGGCTCAGTACACTGGAGGCAGGGATTCTGCCTGAAGGGGTCGACGCTCTACGGCCCTATTCGAGCCATCTACCGCGTCAGGAATTCATGGAAGCGGTCTCCTCGCGCATTGGCGCTGCACCTCGACAGCTACATGCGAGTCTGCCCTTCAATCCGCCAGTTCGACCTGAGCTGAGTGTGGTCCGGGGCTAACCCTTTTACTCCCCGGCGTTGCTGCCAGCCGTAACGGCGGGCTGTTGCTGCTCCATCCACAAACGACGCGCTTCTTCCGTAGCATCGCTGTTCACTTCGCCGATTCGGTCAGCAACGAAGTCGATGCCTTCGAGCAACCAGTCCGGCATATTCACGAGCGCCAGTCGGTAGATTCGGCGTCGTCCTTCACTGCGCTCTTCGACCACCCGAAAGGCACGCAGCAGTGAAAGGTGTTGTGATACTCGCGTGGCGGTTATGCCGACGATCTTGGCCAGCTGATTGACCGAATAAGGCTCTCGGCTCGAGAGTGCATGCACCAGCAGGATACGATCCGGGTGTGACATCACCTTGAGCAAAGCCCCCAACTCGCGGGCAACAACCTTACGACTCGGCATTAGTCGACGACTCTTTGCAGGATTGGGTTAGACCGCTTCTCGTTCGAACTCTTGAGGGAGATTGTGGAGCGACTGAACCGTCTCGCTGTCGGTGTCTTTCCAGCGGTAATCACCCAGGTATTGTCGAATGCGACCATCATCTTCGAGAGCGTATAGGTGCAGCCACTGATTGTCGAACAATTCGCGGACAGACTCGTGCTTCATCAAGATGCCCGTGATGGCTTCGGCCGGAGCGGCAATGCAGGCGCTCAGGCGGAGCGGTTGATGAAGATAGTGCGCGCCGTCATGGATCGACTGCCATGGCAGTCCTACACGAAGGTCTCCGCCAGTGCCCTCAAGGACGCCAATGCCTGACACAACGTTGTGCAGCGTCTTGTCGCCGCTGCCGAGGTTTCGGTTGTCCACGGTCGAAGCGAAGTACTGCAGGCTGATCCAGCTCGCCACAACCAGTGGGGCGGTCATTATCAACTCGAGTACCTTGAATCCTTCGTCACGCTTCCAATCGTATTCGTGCAGGAAACTGCGGCCATGCAGATCGACATGGCGCGTGCGGTAACGTGGTGCGGCTATAAACGCCTGACAGCCAACGAGCCCCCACTCAGGCCGCACTTCCGACCAGTCATTGCTGCGTCGCAGAATCTGTGCGGCCGATTCGTCCATGACACCGTGGTCGCGTGCACGCGCGAGCCTGACGGTTGATGCCGCGTTATCGAACAGTGTTTGTAGCCTCGCAATTGAGGGTGCCTTGGGGTTAGGTAGCAGTTCTACGTCGATGAGGCTGACCTGGTCGGTCGCCGTGTCGTGCAGTGCTGCAACAAACTGAGTGGACTCCGGGATATCGATGCCTTTTGCACGCAGGTCGATTCGCACAGCGTCATCATTCAGGATGCTCGCTGCTAATCGGGCGTTGGCATCGCCGGCGTGGCCGCCGCAGGCGCCACAGTGATATCGGGACGCGTACGGGTTGTTGACCGCGCTGGATCCATGACCCACCAGAGCAATGAGCTCGCCGAATCGTTCGGTGAGCGACATGCCGCGCAATACCGACTCGGCCAACGCGGATTTCTCGCCTGACGCAAGGCCGTGTGGTTCGCCGCAAGCATCAACAGGCGTGATCGACGGCGCCATTTCGCGTTTGCGATGGAACCCGAACCAGCCTCGTACGGTGTCGCTCGCAAGTCGTGCGGCGTAGGCGAGGCCGAGGGATTCCACGTACGCGAAAGAGCTGACGGCTGCGCGATTGAACGTGCGCCATGCAGCACCCACTTGCCGTTTGTTTTCCGTTTTGGAACGAAGCGCCTCGGTTGCTTCCGCAGTCTTCGCCGTCTCGCGCACCTGATACTGCGGCTCGAGCAGAACCGGGCACTGTGCGTCGGCATCTGCGCCGTCGATCGTGAGTACCTCGATCGGCAGGCCAAAGAACCCGGCAAACCCCCGTGTTTCAAGCTTTGGATCTTCGCATTCGAGGACGCGCCGCAGACGCTCTGAGCGAACGTCTATGCAGAACACAGCTTGCATGTCCGGTGTTGTCTGCGGTGCCGGCAGACTCGTCGGCCGATCCGGGTTTCTGAACGCATCATCAATGAGCGCGCGTTGGGCATGTTGTTCAAGCGCACGATGTGCGATCAGTCGCAGACGTCGGGCGTAGCGCTCTTCGCGCGATTGCTCAAGATTGATGGTGCTCTGCTCTTGCGACCACGTGTCCGAGAGTCCCGGATACGCTTGCAAGAGCAGCAATTCCCAGGCGAGTCGCACAGCCAGCAATTCGGCGGTCTTCTCTGCATTGCCACCATGCTGGGTGGACTCCCAGTCGAGATAGCGCGCGTGGCCCGCCCATCCTGAAATGCTGGACAGCAGTCTTGGGAAGTAGAGCTCAAGTCGCTCCTCGCTCATGGGCACGGCTTCAGCAGCGAGGTGGAAGAGCGCCGGAGCGTCGGTCGGCAATTCACGAATGATGCGGCGCGCACCCGGGATACCGCACGCTTCCAGTTGGCGATCCAAAGAGGCCTCAGCCTGCCAGGCCGTAAACGGCGGCAGCGATTTCCACGGCGAGGACCAGATCGCTTGACCTTCATCAAAATGGGATGCAGCCCATGCAGAAATCGATTCCGTGATCATCGCTGGAAAGTCGATTCCCAATTGCTGAGCCGCGACATCGGCAACGGTCGGGATCGCTGTCTCTTTTATCGCGTTGGTACGTTCCAGCTCCCGCGCGAGTTCGTCGACGCTGAGCTGCTCGTAACCGCCGCCGTAAGCGCTACCCATGTGGGTAATTTCCTGATCCGAGAGCGCTTCGGCTCGAATTTTCTCAGCGTAGTAGCGCGAGCTCATCATCACATCACCGTAGCCGGTGCGTGTGAGCCTTACGCCCGCGTCCTCAAAAGTCTCGCCAACAAATCCGAGGTAAGGGTTTGACGCGACAAAGTTCTCCAGCGGCCAGAGTGGTGCGACCGCATTAGCCGCCTTGAATGCGATATCGACTAGTGTTGTTTCGCTGACCGCGTTCGCCCAGCCATTCAGGCCAACAATTTTCTCGATCGCGGTTTTGGTGGCAGTTTCAGTTTGAGACACGGCGGTAAGCTCCAGCAATTCGATTGAGATAGTCGTTGAAATAGAATCCCTTGCGCGTCGCAAGGTAGATGCGCTTCATGAGGTTCGATTGCTCGCCGACTGTTGAGAACTGCAGTAGTGCGACGAGTGCGAAGGCGACGACGATCAGTGCCGTCACTCCCAGCGCAATCGGTGTAAGTGCCGTAGCGCTGGGCAATGTATCCGCGAAGTAGGCCTGAATGCCGGCCTGAAGCGTGAAGTACAGTACGGTCGCGAGCGCTGCATGTTGTACGACCTTCACAAGCACAGCGCGGCCGCGCAGCCCTCGCGCGAGAAATCCGCACAGTCCAATGATGTAGACAATGCCGAGCGCGAATACGCCACCCGCGTAGCTGAAAAGGGCGTTCGCGGCGAGCGCGATTAGCGAGTAAATCCCCAGTGCAACCATCAAAGTGAGGAGCAAACCGCCGGCAGACACGCGCTGTTGGCCTGCGTCCGAGAGCCGCCATTCCCTAACTTGATCGACAGCGCTCCCGGATGTGAGAAAGCTGTGCGCCTTATAAAAGGAGTGCGCGATCAGGTGGAGGCCCGCCGATGCAAACGCTCCAAGCCCACACTGCAACAACATGAAACCCATCTGGGCAACAGTTGAGTAACCGAGTTGCCCCTTCACGTTGGTCTGCGTCAGCATGATCAGCGATGCGATGACCGCAGATGTGCCGCCTACGACGATTAGCATGAGCAGCGCAGTCTCGCTGGTCATCACCACATCGGCGAAGCGAATCATCAGGTAACCGCCGGCGTTGACAATGCCGGCATGCAGCAGCGCGGAGACCGGGGTCGGTGTCTCCATGACTTCGGTCAACCACCCGTGCAGCGGGAATTGAGCTGATTTCAACAAGGCTGCGACCACTAGCAGGCCGGCGGCCATCGCGTTGAGGTGCGCCGCGCCACCAGCGGCCATGGTGTTGATCGCTGCGATTTCGATCGTGCCGTACTCGCGGATGAGTAAGGCGGCGGCCGCGAGCAATGCAAGGTCACCGATCCTCGCGAGCCAAAACTTCTTCCGGGCGGCCAGAATTGCTAGCGGACGATCGGGATAGAACAACAGAAGCTGGTGAAGCGTCAGGCTGGTCAGCACCCACCCGGTGAGAAGCTGTAGCAGCGTAGCTGACGATACGAGCAACATCACAGCGGCCAGTGTCGCCGCCAACCGAGCAAAGAACACTGACTGGCGCGGGTTGCCATCCAGGTAGGACCGGCTGAAGTTGATCACCACCACCCCGACAAAGCTCACAACAAACATTGCGAGCAGATTCAGCGGATCGATACGCACGCCGAAACCGAGGATCGTAGCCGGCGCTGCCGGCCATTGAGCACTGCCATGTAATGCGAAGCCGATCGCCGCAATGACGACGGCGCCGAGTGTCAAAAACGACCCGAGACGGGCAACGGGTGTGGCGATTCGCGGTTGAGAGAAGCGACAAATCAGCGCGGTAAGTATGAGTACGCCGATTGCAGCTAGCGGGGCGGTTGAGAAAATTGGGGTCACCGACCTCTCCAGGGTGTCTTGATGCCCGAAAAATTACCGAACCTGTCACTTTAAATAAACTACAATATTCCTATGCTTTTCTTCTGAAAAACAGAACGAATTGAGATGAGCCTTAATTTCAAACATTTGCGCTACTTCTGGGCCGTCGCCCACAGCGGCAATCTGACTCGGGCAGCGGAGCAGCTGCACGTGTCCCAGTCTGCGTTGTCAGTCCAAATCCGCCAGCTCGAGGAGTGGTTAGGTCAGGATTTGTTTGAGCGACAAGGCCGGAGTCTCGTGCTTACGGAGGCTGGACGCATCGCCCTCGAATACGCGGATACCCTGTTTTCGGTAAGCGATGAATTCGTCAATGTACTGAAAGGGCGCGACTCGCATTCGCGACAGGTGATCCGTATCGGCGCGGTGACGACGCTGTCGCGCAACTTCCAGATCACGTTTCTCGAGCCACTGCTGGCACTCGACAATGTGGTTGCAGTGTTGCGGTCCGATAGCCAGGAGCAATTGCTTGCCAAACTCGAGGCGCAGGATCTCGATGTGGTGCTGACCAGCCAGTTGCCACCGCGGGATCAGGGTCGACAGTGGTTGGTGCACACCATCGATAAACAGCCGGTAAGCCTGGTCGGTCATCCCACTCGCGGCGGCTACGATCGGTCCCTGTCGGATATGTTGCAAGAGCACCCGGTGATCGTGCCGACCATCGAAAATGCCGTTCGAATTGGTTTCGATGCGTGGTGTGAGCGCAAGAGTCTCAGCCCGATCATCAGCGCTGAGGTGGACGACATGGCGCTGATGAGGTTGATGGTGCGTGAGGACTTCGGGCTTGCTGTAGTCCCGCCCATCGTCGTCCGTGATGAGTTAAATAGCGGCACGCTGCGCGATTTCGGCGAAATTCCAGCCCTTGCAGAGACGTTCCACGCAGTCACGCTGAAGCGGAAGTTCCCGAACCCGTTGCTGCCTAAACTGTTGCGTCGCATCGACGATGGCCTGGTGCAAAAACCGGCTAGCCGCTAACGAGGTTGCCCTCTTTGTCGATCAGCAGATCGCCGTTCTCCTTGTAAAAGGGCACCGGCGGTTGGTTGTCGAGCAAACCCAGAACGCGTTCACACGGCCGGCAGAGGCGCACACCTTTCGGTGAGCACACGATAGGCCGATTCACGAGAATCGGGTGCTCGACCATCGCGCTCAGCAGTGTCTCGTCATCAACGCCCGGTTGTGTCAGCCCCAGTGACTCTGCGGGCGAGCGTGCAACCCTTAACGCATCAGCAGGTGACAGGTCCGCAGCAGCGAACAAGCCCAGCAGCTGAGCGCGAGTCCAGCCGGTGTCGAGATACTCAATGACGTGGTGTCGAACTCCGGTTGCCTCGATGATGGCCAGCGTGTTGCGCGAAGTGCCGCAATCGGGGTTGTGATAGATCGTGATCATTCCGTTTTTCTCTGTGTCGGTAAGCCTCGAATGGACAGACTAATCGCAGCTTTATTCTGTAAACAACTGATCCATTTGCTCGGAAATATTTTGTACATAATTCTGTAATAACGCAGTAACACGAGCTTCACCCCGCTGTCATTGGGGCCCCCTAACGTGCCCGCGTGCCCAAGCGTCAGAGCGATCAGAGTCACGTGGGACGACTCCGCGATGCCTTTGTATAAGACGCCGGCATACATCCCGAAATCAACAAACTCGAGTTACCCACGGGGGTACACCTGACCATGAGAGATGTGAAAAACACTGAGGTCGTTCAGGACGAATCGTCAGAAGATTTGTCCGTCAATCCGACCAGTACGCCGACATTCCAGGATGTCGTCAACACCCAGCTGTCGCGTCGCAGCATCATCCAGGGAACGCTGGCAGTAGCGGCGACCGGATTCTTCGCGCCGAAGCCTGGCTTTGCGGCGGAAGCAACGGCAGAGGAAGCGGGCGACCTGATCGGCTTTACGCCGTTGGCCACCGAAGATGCGGCAGCGATTGGCGGCCAAACGGTCGCGATCGCGCCTGAGTATGAGTACGACGTCCTGATTCCCTGGGGCACGCCTATTCAGGGTTCCCGCTCGGGCATCACGCCTTACGAGGGTGATCCGAATACCCGTCCAACGTCCGAAGAACAAGAGCAGATGGTTGGTATCGGCCACGACGGTATGTGGTTCTTCCCGATCAACTTGCCGCGCGTACTGCAGATGGAAATGAACAAGGGCGAGAAACTGTCGGCTGAGCGTCGTGCACGCCTGCTGAGCAACCGCGTCGGCGTGCTTTGCGTCAACCATGAGTTCGGTCGCAACACACACGTGCTCGGTAAAGGTTTCCCGGAGACGCTGGAAGACGTGCGTCTGTCACAGGCTGCTCACGGTGTTTCCGTCGTTCTGCTGCGTTACACGCGTCAGCGTGATCGTTGGCGCGTAGCGCCGAGCCGCAGCAAGGCGCGTCGCATCACCGTGAATACGCCGGTAGAGTTCTCAGGCCCGGTTGCTGGCAGCCCGCTGCTCGATAACCCGGCTGGCAACGAGCCGCGCGGCACGGTCAACAACTGTGGCTCGGGCGATACGCCGTGGGGTACCTACGTCACCTGCGAAGAGAACTTCAACGGCTACTTCGGCTCGAACACCACCGAGATTGGCGGTTTCGATGAGCTGCAGGATGAGGCGTACGCACGTTACGGATTCAGCACCGGCGGCTTTGGCTACGGCTGGCACGTCTTTGACGAGCGCTTCGACCTGACAAACGAGGCATATAAAAACGAGTCGAATCGCTTCGGTTGGTGCGTCGAGATCGATCCTTTCGACAACAGCGTGAAGCCGGTCAAGCGCACGGCGCTCGGACGCTTCAAACACGAAGCGTGCGCGTTCACAGAGCTCGAGGATGGCCGTGTAGCGGTCTACATGGGTGATGACCAGCGCGGCGATTACTCTTACAAATATGAGTCCAACCTGCCGTGGCGCGATTACATCCGCGCCGGCTTGAGCCCGCTTGATGACGGCAAACTCTACGTTGCGGTATTCGGCGCAGGCCCTGAAGGCGAAGGTATCGGTGAGTGGGTAGAGCTGACTCATACCGACGAGCGTATCGCGGCAGCTGGCCTGACCAGCATGGATCTCGTTCTGACCTATGCCCGTATTGCGGCAGACGCGGTTGGTGCGACCCCGATGGACCGTCCGGAATGGACCACGATCGGCTCTCGCGGTGAGGTCTACTGGACGCTGACCAACAACGACCGCAAGGACGATGGTGCGGGCGCGTTGAGCGACGTTAACCCGATCTTCGAGAACACCGACGGTTACATCATCAGCACGACTGACACGAGCACGACCACATTCGAGTGGAACATGTTCCTGATCAACCGCAATACGCGTCGTCCTGACGATGCGTCGACGGATGAGGCGGACGTGCCTTACGCGGCATACACGGCACCGGCAGACGGTGGTGCGAATGTGTTCACCGACCCTGATGCAGCCTGGGCGGATCCGTTCGGTCGTCTGTTCATCGGTACCGATGGCGGACAGCGTGACGGGTTGCAAGATCAGCTGGTCGTTATCGACACCAACACGGGTGAGTACAAACGCTTGCTGACAGGTGTGGCTTCGGACGAGATCACCGGTATCACCACGACGCCGGACTACAAGACGATGTTCACCAATACCCAGCATCCGGGTAACGGTTCGCCGTCCACGACGAACTTCCCGGCACCGTTTGACGGCGTGACCATTCCGCGTGACTGCACGCTGGTCATTCGTCGCAAAGACCGCGGTATCGTTGGTTCGTAAGCAGACTTTTCTCGGAGTCTGAGAGAGGGCCTCTTCGGAGGCCCTCTTTTTTTGCCCGCCCTCGCAAGGCGTGTGGCATGCTCTGGCCTCGATATCGCAAGGCCGGCTGCATGTCAGAGTCTCTCGACACTCGTGCCACAGTTCCTCGGATTGGTTTGTGGGCAGGGGTGATCGCATTCATCACTGTTTTGACTGTTGGACCCCCAGCGTCGTTAGCCGTTGAGGGTCAGCTGTTGAGTCCGGCATGGGTTGCACTGGCGTTGCTGGTCTTGATGGCAACCTGGTGGGTGACCGAGGCGATACCTATCGCGGTGACCGCGTTGCTACCCATGATCGTGCTCCCACTGACCGGTACGCTCAGCATCAATGATGCGGCTGCGCCGTACATGCACCCGATTGTCGTGTTGTTGATGGGCGGATTCATGTTCGCCAAAGCACTGGAGCGCTGGCGGCTGCATGAGCGCATCGCTTTGAATATCGTTTATCGATCGAGTGGCAGCCCATCGCAACTGGTCGGTAGCTTTATGCTTGCTGCGGCGCTGCTTTCGATGTGGATCTCGAATACAGCGACCTGCATCATGATGGTGCCTATTGCGATGTCGGTCGCCAGCGCTGCGCGGACCGACGATGAGCGTCCGGAGCAATTCCGAACGGCGCTGCTGCTTGGCATCGCCTACGGTTGCTCTATTGGAGGCCTCGGCACACCGATCGGGACGCCGACCAATCTGATTGTCATTGGTTATCTCAGCGCAGAGTCGGGTCTCGATATCTCTTTTGGTCAATGGTTGGCTTTCGGGTTGCCCGTCGTCGCGCTGCTATTGCCGGCGGCGTGGTGGGTTCTCACGCGTTGGGTATTCGCACTCCCGCAAATCGCCAATACCGCAGCGCGCGGCGCTGTCGAGAACGCGCTGCAGCGATTGGGGCCTATGCAGTCTTCGGAACGACGGGTGGTCGTGGTCTTTATAGTGATCGCCGCGCTCTGGATCTTTCGTCGACCGATGTCTCTGATCCAAATTCCGCTACCGGGAGGACTCATCGCGCCGTTCGCGTTCCTGACCGACCACATCATCGCTGTTATCGCGGTGTTGCTCGTGTTTCTGATTCGTGCGGGCTCGTGCAAGGGGGAAGCATTGCTCGACTGGGCAAGCGCCGAGCGAATTCCCTGGGGGGTCGTGCTTCTGTTTGGCGGGGGCATGTCGCTCGCAAATGCGATCAATACAACCGGTCTCGGGTTGTTCTTCGGAGAGTCGCTTGCCGGTGCCAGCGCGCTGCCGTTATGGGTGCTGATCCTCATGCTGACGGCTGCGATTCTCATGCTGACCGAGGTCACCAGCAACGTGGCGACCGCTTCGGCGCTCATGCCAGTCATGGGCGCGCTCGCGTTGAGTGCGGGTCTGCCGGTTGAGGTGCTCGCGGCTCCCATTGCGTTGGCAGCCAGCTGCGCGTTCATGTTCCCGATGGCGACCGGACCGAATGCCGTGGTGTTTGCCAGCGGCGGGTTCAGCATGCTGACGATGGCGCGCGCGGGGCTGCGATTGAACGCGATTGCCGTGCTGGTGATCACGCTTGCAGCGATTTTTCTCGCGCCGCACGTGCTGGGTTCATCCGGCGGTTGAGAACCCATTAATTTTGTCGCCAAGGAGCGGTATATTACATCTGAAACTTTTGTTGGGGCGATGCAGTGAAGATCGGGGTACCGAAGGAAATCAAGGTTCTGGAATATCGCGTGGGACTCGTGCCCGCCGGTGTCCGAGAGTTGGTTGAGGATGGGCACAGCGTCTTTGTGCAAACCGGGGCAGGCGAGGGTATCGGTATGTCGGATGACGACTATCGGCAGGCCGGCGCTGAGGTCCTCCCAGATGCCGAGTCGGTGTTTGCAACGGCCGAACTCATCGTCAAGGTCAAAGAGCCGCAGCTTTCCGAATGCGAGCTGTTGCGCCCGGATCAGACGCTGTTCACCTATTTGCACCTCGCTGCCGATCCCGACCAAACGAAAGCGTTGGTCGAGTCTGGCACTACAGCGATTGCTTACGAAACCGTGACGGCGAGTGATGGCACGCTGCCTTTGTTGACGCCGATGAGCGAAGTCGCGGGTCGACTGTCGATACAGGCGGGAGCGTTCGCGTTGCAAAAAGCGAACGGTGGGCGTGGCGTACTGCTGGGTGGTGTACCTGGCGTGCTGCCCGCGAACGTCGTGGTCGTCGGCGGCGGTGTCGCGGGTACCAACGCGGCCGAGATGGCGATCGGGCTTGGCGCCCGGGTGACGATCCTCGATCGATCGGTGCCGCGGCTACGCCATTTTGACCAGGTTTATGGGGGCCGAGTCCAAACGCAGTATTCCACTCGTGATGCGATCGATGCGTTACTGCCGGAAGCCGATCTGGTCGTCGGGTCTGTACTGATCCCGGGAGCTGCTGCCCCGAAATTGGTAACCGCCGAGCATGTGCGCAGCATGCGTGCTGGTGCTGTACTGGTTGATATCTCGATCGACCAGGGTGGTTGCTTCGAAACCAGCCGTCCCACCACGCACGCCGATCCGACCTACGTTGTCGATGACGTGGTGCACTATTGCGTCACGAACATGCCGGGTGCTGTTCCGCGTACCTCGACGTTCGCATTGACCAATGTGACCTTGCCGTTCATCAAGCAACTTGCCCGCAATGGATGGCGCGATGCGCTACGCGCCGATCATCACCTTGCCGCCGGATTGAATGTGCATGATGGACAGGTGTACTACTCGGCCGTTGCCGAAGACCTCGGGTACACGGCCGGTGATGTCGAGGCATTGCTAGCCTGAGTGTTCGGGTAGCTGCCTATAGCGCGCGGTAGCTGCCCGCTTCTTCGAACATCCGTATCAGGAACGTTCGCAGCGTGGCCTCGGCTTCGTCCTTTGGCATCAACCTCTGCGATTCCATGAGCTCTGCCATATCGCTGATGGTTCGCTGTCCGTCGATCATCGACATGAGAAATGCGTGGATGCGCGTTGACATTGCCTGACTGCGGAACGAGTCGTTGGTTGGCACTGGAACATCGGTTCTTACAATCCAGTCGGGCAGTGCGACGTGGCGAGGCGGCGCTTTCGCATCAGCGGTCTTGGTCATGCTCATTACGAGCACGCGTTCGGTGCGCGCATGCCGATTCGCTGGCGAGACCATGTAGGGAATTTCTGCTTCGACAATTTCGGGTTTCGAGAACCCTTGCGCCTGCAGGATCTCTTCGGTTTCCTCAACGCTAAATCGGTGCGCCGGATTCGCCGTTCGAAAGACATGTGATCCAAACCAAATCCAGCGACCCCCGCGCTTCAACAGACGATTCCAACGGGCTGCCTGCAGTGGAAGCGGCTCGGAAATCACGTCGATCAACCATGGCGTCACCAGCGTATCGAAGACCCCTGGTTTGAACGGCGCGCGAAGCACGTTGGCGAGTATCGGGAAATAGCCAGGCTTGACCGGTGCTGGTGCGCTCAGCGTTCTGGCGCACGCGGTCGAGGCGGCGTTCATTGGAGCCAACGGGAACTCGTGCAAGTCGACCGTCTCTTCGCGCATGACGCGATTCGCAGCGAATAGCAGGAGCGGGTTGAAGTCGACCGCAACGGTCATGGACGGTTCGAGCGATTGATGCAGATCGTAGGCAAGTCGACTCCCACCACTCCCAAGCAGCAGGAGTTTGCCAACTGATTCAGCGTCGATTGCACTGCGCACAAGGTCGTGCGATACGCGGTTTTCCTCATCTCCCCAGCACCAGTCTCGGTGCAGGTTTGCGTAATAGGTCGATAGTCCCTGATCGCTCGGCAGGCGCGTGCGCATAGCGAGGTAGGTATCGTGATCCGCGGTGAGGCTCGTGACGTCCAGCGGCTTCATCAACGCATTGAGCTCCTCGATATGCGCCGTCAGTGCGTTGATTTCATGCCTTAAGCGCGATTCCGTGCTGGTAGGCAGGCCCTCTGCACTCAACGCCGCCTTCAGCTGACTGATTTCGGTCTCAATCTCGCGGATTCTGGCGTGGTAGCGGCTTCGCCAATCATCGATCGCGACTGCGGGATCCGCGAACAGAAAAGGGATGCCCTCGATGACCGGGAATTCCACCTTCGCGCCTTTGGAGCGAAGGATCGAATTCTCGAACGTCAGAGGTTGGTCGCAGCGAGGGCATGCGAGGATTTCAAGCAGTGCATCATCGATCATGCGCCGCATGGTAGCTGATTGTGCGATCAGGGGGATGTGCGAAAGTCTCGGTAAACCGCAATCTGTCCCGCCAAGTCCTCACCGTCAGCGCGTCCGTAAAGAACGACGACCTCATCCCGCGAGTCTCCGTCGAGATCGCTGAGCGCAACATCGGTGCCATCCGCCGGCCCCGTGACGTTGAGATCAACAGACTTCTTCGCAAATGCACCCTGCTCATTGCCGCGTCGCCAGTTCAATGCCCGCTTACGCTCTTTCAGAATCAGGTCATTGATGCCATCACCGTCGATATCTCCGAAAACGATCGTCGGAAACTCAACCTGCCCGGTACCGAAGTCGAATTTCACTCGGCTCTTGATCTCTGTGCCTGGCGTCGAGGCGATGGTCCCAAACTGGTCCGCCGGATAAATCTCCACACGCATCGTCACGGCCCTGGAAAACAACGCTCCGATGATGGCCCGCACGCCAACTCTGACACTCGCGGTCACCATCAGTTTGCGAGACTCGTCGAGCTCTGCAATTCGGGCACCCACCTGATAGCCTTCACTGGATAGCGTCGTGTCCGCCTCTCGATCGAAAACCAGTCGGTCGTCCACGACGCGACCGTGATGCACACGATAGGTGGTGCGTTTGTCGAATACGCCTGCGCTCACCGTCTCGAGCGTCATGATGTCGGGCAATGCATCACCGTTAACGTCCACAAATCGATCCATCTCGCGCAAGACAACATCGTTTTGATCGATGTCTTCGTAGCTGTTGTAGAAAGTCTCGCGCTCGTTCTCATCGCTCAAGCCGAGCGTCAGTGTCGAAAGTTCCGGTTCCTCAGCCTCACCGTTGAAACTCAAGAGCTCTTTTCCACGCACGGCATACAAGCCACCGCCGTTGACGCTGGGGGCTGCCGTCACACTGGTGGGGCGGTAGGTGACAGTTTGGTCGTAACCGCGGCGATAACTCGGCAGTGCAAGCGCGCGCTGCGCATCTTTGGATACGACATGTAAAACGTCGAAGTCCGGGATCAGAAATTCTGCGTCGCCGTCATCGTTAATGTCTCTGGCGAAGTTGAGCCCACTCGTCAATTCGGCGAGCGACCGGCCGCGATACAGACTGCTCGATGATGCGACCTCTTTGAGCTTGCCATCGAATCGGTCGAGCGCCAGCACGCCTTTTGCGGTCAGCACAAATAACGCTTCTGCGCTCGGCGATGACGCGCCAGCATCGATTGCGACTGCAGTATCGGGTAGCTCGATTTCTCGGTAGTCCACCTTGGTGTCGTCGAGCCGCAGTAGTCCGAGCTTTGGTGTGCCGTTCTGGTCACGTCCCGCAAATGCTAACGACTCGCCCTCGGTGCCAGGAAAACGCAGCGACACCATGCCCGTCTGAATCCGGAAGTCGGGTGCAATGTATTGCGCCTGCGCGAAAGCCAGTGCGCGAGGTGTAATCAGCCAGGTTGCGGTCAGCAGGACGAGCCAGATTCGCAGGTTCATAGGTTCTCTGGATTTGGTGTTCATAAAGGCTGTCGTTATGGTGGTGCTGTACGTAAGGAGCCCGCAATGACGAATTTACGAATGTTACACGCACTTACCCTCGGACTGATTCTGGCTTTGCTGGTTCCCCAGGCCCTCGCCGACAAGGTCGCATTGGTCGGCGGGCGACTCATCGACGGTTACGGTCATGCGCCAATCGCCGATAGTGTGATTCTGGTCGACGGCGAGCGGATCGCAAAAGTCGGTACGGTCGAGACACTCCCGGTCCCCGAGGGCTATGAAGTGATTTCGATGGAGGGTATGGATGTGCTCCCGGGGTTGTGGGAGGCCCACGCGCATTTGATGCTCAATGGCCATGCCAACTATCCACATTGGCAACGCGCTTACCCGAATCGGTTCTCGGACGAGATCATGCCGGCCAGTGCCTTGCATCTCCTGCTCGCGGGGGTCACCGCAACACGAGATCTCGGAGCGCCCCTGGAAGACTCAGTGTCACTGCTGCAGCGCGTTAACTCAGGTGAAATTCCTGGTCCGCGATTGTTTATGTCAGGCCCATTCCTGCAGGCGGAAGTCGACGAGTGGCAGAAAGGCTATCGATGGGAGATCGCTTCTGAGCGCGACGCGCGGCGTCGGGTGGCACAGTTGGATGAGGCGGGCATGGCGATCGTAAAGCTAATTGACCAGGACAAGATGCCTTTGGCGGTTGCTCAGGCTGTGGTCGATGAAGCGCACTCAAGAGGGATGAAGGTCGTCGCGCACTCGCATCGTCCGGACGAGATTCGAGTCGGGCTGAAGATCGGTGTCGACAACTTCGAACACACCGGCCTGACGACAGCCCCAGGGTATCCGCCGGACATTCTGGAACAACTCAAGGAACGCACTGCAACGGGTCGAGTTGCCGGTGGACCGCTGTACTGGACGCCTACAGTCGAAGGGCTCTGGAACTTCGATCGTACCGTTGCTAACCCGGAAAAGCTGGACGACGCCTGCTGGAAAGTCGGGCTCAAGCCGGACACGATCGCCGATATCGAAGCCTCTATCGCGCAGCCGGGCCAGCTCGGCTACACCCGCCTCACGCCGCTGCGAAAGCCGACGCTGCAGCGCAAGATTGCGCAGATGCGTGAAGCCGGCGTGGTGTTCCTCGTGGGCACCGATAGCGGCATACCGATGAAATTCCATTGCCAGTCGACCTGGAATGAGCTCGACGTGATGGTTCGCGTGATGGAATTACCGGTCATGGACGTGATCCGCTCAGCGGTCTACTGGCCTGCGGTCATGATGGACGTTGAGGACGATCTTGGTACCGTGTCCGCGGGTAAGTACGCTGACATCATTGCGGTGCGTGGTGATGTGCTTGAGTACATCAACCTGTTACAGAATGTGAGCTTTGTGATGAAGGGCGGCGTTGTCTACAAACAGGGCGGTCGCGCGACAGCCGCGGCTGGCATCCAATAAAAAAGCCGGCCGGTGGTCATGGGTCCCACCGGCTGGCCGTCATCGATACCTCAGAAATTGAAGTCGACCGTGGCGGTCACGACTCTCGGGTTTCCATAGAACGCTGTGATGTTGCCTTCCAGCCCGAGGGTGGGAAAGAAGTAACCAGCGACCTTGTATTCCTCATCAGCCAGGTTGCGTCCGTGCAGACCGAAGTTCCAGCGACCGTCATCATCACTCCAGGTAACGCTGGCATCCCAGATGTTGAAGCTGCCCTGATCAAGGAAGGGGTTAGGGGCTTCAAACTGGCTCGCGGCACTGCGGTGGCTTACGGCACCGGTGAGGTACAGCGTGCCGGCATTGCCGAACAAGCTGAGCTCTGTGCTGTAGTTCAACCGTCCTTGCGCGGTCCAGTCGGGGGTGTTCTGGAAGACACGTTGTGATGCGACATCCTGTCCGAATGCATCGATGAACTCATTAAACACGGCCTGTATGTAGCCCACAGACCAGTTGAAGCTGAGGCCGTCAGTCAGGTAGGCAACACCTTCGAACTCGGCGCCCGTGATATCCGCATCGGCGGCGTTCGAGGTGATACCGGTGAAGGTGTCGTCGATACCATCATTGTTCGTATCAACGCCGACTGAGCCCGGGATTTGCACGTCGTCATAGGCGTTGCGGAACAGGGCGACGTTGGTGACGACACGACCGTCGAGCCACGTGCCCTTCAGGCCGACTTCAAAGGCATCCACGATTTCAGGGCGGAACAACATGAACTCGAACACGTCGGCGGAATCGATATCGCCATCACCGTCCAGATCCGGCGCTGCAGTGGTCTGACCACGGGGATCGAAACCGCCGCCTTTAAAGCCTCGGTTATAGCTTGCGTACAGATTCAGCTCGTCCGTCGGCGCCCAGGCGATTGATACCTTGGGCGTGAACTCGGTGAACTCTTCTTGTCCACGGAAATCGGAAGTGGTTGCGATCGCTGTCGCCGTGCCGCCGAAGAAACTCGAGGTACCACCGATCAAAGTCTCGCGCAGGACCCGAGCGTCGCGCTCATCAGAGGTGTAGCGACCACCCACCGACAGGCTCACGGTGTCTGTCAGATCGAAAGTCACATCTGCAAAGACCGCCCAGCTACTGGTATCGACGTCACCTAGGGTGAATGCGTTCAGGCCGGGCAGGCCGATGGCGGCGCCGGTATTGCCGAGGATGACGTCGAACGCATTAAACGCGTTGGCGTCGAGGTAGTAGAAGCCGAACAGGCCGTCCCAGCGATCACCGGTGTACAGCAGTTGCAGTTCTTCGGAGAGCTGGTCGTTTTCATAAACAACAGGGACGTCGAGATCGACGCCGGGCAGTGAATCAAAGTCGATCGGCGAGAACGACTCGTCTTCGCGATAGGCCAGAATGTTCCGGATCATCCAGTTGTCATTCAGCGTCCATTCGGTGGTCAGGGCATAACCCTGAGCTTTCACTTCCTGCTCGGGATTGCTGAGACCCGCACGGGTGTCGAACACGTCGTCCAGCACCGGTGCACCCGTCAGATTACCAACGGTCAGACGATGCCCCTGGCGCGGATCAGACTGGTCATCGATGTAGTCTGTGGCGAAGCGCAGGAAAAAGTTCTCAGAGGGCTCCCACTCGAGACTGCCGCGGAAGCCCGTGATGTCTTTCTGGTAGTTCTCGACGCCAGGTTGCGTGAGGTTGTCTCCGAACCCGTCGCGTGTGAGTTTGGCGATAGAGCCGCCGATACGCAGCGTGTCGGTGATGGGTGTCGATGCGGTGAGTACGCCGTCGATCTGGTTGTAACTACCCACGGCCAGACGGAAGTTGGCTTCCGCTTCATCGCTCAGCTTCTTGGTGACGTATTTGATCGCGCCGCCGATGGTGTTGCGCCCGTAGAGGGTGCCCTGAGGGCCACGGAGTACCTCGACGCGTTCGACGTCGTAGATATCAAGCACAGCCGCTTGTGGCCGGTTCAGGTAAACGTCGTCGATGTAGATGCCGATGCCTGCTTCGAAACCGGCAACCGGATCCTGTTGGCCAACACCTCGAATGAACGCAGACAGTGTCGTGTTCGTGCCGCGGGAGACTTCGAGCGTGACGTTAGGCGCTGCTTGTCCAACCGCGACGAGATCCGCGATCCCGGTGCGGTTCAGCTCTTCACCGCTGATCGCGGTGATCGCCAAAGGCACCTCTTGCAGAGATTCCTCACGCCGACGCGCGGTAACCACGATCTCCTCGACAGGACCCGTCACTTCCGAGTCCTGGGCAATAGCGATAGACGGTACGGTGACCGCACAACCGCCACCAAGAACGATGCTCGATACGAGTCGAGCGAGAGATGCTGATTTCATTGGTAACCCCCCACAAACAGCACAGCGCAGCGATTGCGCTTCTAATTTTCAACGAACGCTGAATGAAGCTTAATTCAGCGTTCGTTGAAAAATCAATCGAAATTACCTGTCGGTTGGGTACGGAGGTGCTATTGCGGTTTGCAGATGTGGCGGAAACCGGCGGCGATAAAGGCGGGAAGCCGCTCGTTGATCGCGTCCATGTCGCTGGAGTCGCAGACGCCGTTGGAGAGATTGTCGATCCGGCCGGTCTCGGCGAAGGTCAGCGTCAAGGCACCGGACAGGAAGTGGTAGCACCAGAACAAGTCCGCATCGCTGGAATCCGGCAGCGCACGCCGAATCGCATCGATGAAGCGACGCACCAATGGGTCGAAGAAGCGCGTCATCAGCTCACCACCCCACTGTGGCGAGTTGTTGATCTGCGCAATCAGTGCAAAGTAATCGCGCCAGGTATCAGGATCTTCTGCCAGAAGCTGGAGCAACGGTGTGGTGAAAGCCTCGATGATTTCCTCGATGGTCGGCGCATCGTCCTGATGGCGTTGCTCAACCGCGTCGAGTGCAGCATGGCGCACGTCGTTCATGTAGTCCGCGCGACGCATCAGAACGGCATCAAACAGATCGCGCTTTGAATCGAAGTGGTAGTAGGCAAGTGCCACATCGGCGCCTGCTTCACGCATGATTTGTCTCACCGTGACCCCAGCGAACCCTTCGCGAGCGAAGAGTTTTTCGGCAGCGTTCAGGATGCGTTGTTTGGTTTCGTTCGATCTCGACGCCACGTGTGCGTTCCAATGTTGCCGTGCAAGGAGGGTAGTCTCTCACCGTTTGCCTTTCAACGGACGTTGAATTAGGCTTCAACGCTCGTTGAATTTCTCGCAACCGGGGGGGCGGGTTATGGCGTGGTTCTCTCCGAGACCTTTGCTGCTGCCGCAAATGCTGGACCTCAACGCTGAGGCGCGGGCGAGGCAGCCGGCACTGATCGTGGACGAATTGCATTGGACCTGGTCCGAGCTTGTGACCGAGTGTCGACGTTGGGCGGGCGTACTGACAGGGCTTGGGCTTCGCAAAGGCGACCGCGTCGCCGTCGTTATGGATAACGCGCCCGAGACAGTAGTCGCGCTGCTAGGCACGGTCTACGGTGGATTCGTTGCTGTACCGATTAACGTATCGGTCGCGGAGTCCGCGATCACCGGCATGTTGTCGGACAGTCATGCGAAAGTGCTCGTTTGTAACGGCGCACACGCGACCCGTTTGCAAGCCTCAGTGCGTCAGCTGCCGACGCTGCTCGCCCGAATCAGTGTAGGGCGCCAAGAGGGCTGGCAAACGTTCTCTGATCTGTTGGCACGCGTGACTCCGATTGCCCGAGCTGCTGCGGTCGAGTCGACCGATGAATGCAACATCATCTACAGCTCGGGCACGACGGGTCTTCCCAAGGGCATTGTTCACGATCATCGATGCCGCGCGGCGTGGGCTTACGACATGGCGGTCGTCCTGCGATACCACCCATCGGCGCGCACGCTGTGCACGCTCGGGTTGTACTCGAACATCACATGGGTCGCGATGCTTGCGACCATTCTTGCGGGCGGGACGCTCCACGTAACGCGCCGCTTCGATGTTGCAGGAACGATCGACTACATCGCTGCAAACCGAATCACCCATACTGCGATGGTCCCGGTGCAGCTCCAGCGCATGTTGGAATCCGGTGCGATCGAAAAACAGCGTGTGAAGAGCCTTCAAAGCTTGATGTGTTGTGGCTCGCCACTCGCCCCGAGCGTCAAACAATCGGTAGTGGACGCGTTCGGCAGTGCCTTCCTCGAACTCTACGGCCTCACCGAGGGGCTCGTCACAGTCTTACAACCCGAGGACATGGCCGACCGTTTGTCATCTGTCGGCAAGCCCGCGCCCGGCCAGAAAATCGCAATTCTGGATAATGAAGACCGACTCTGCCCGGTGGGTGAGAGCGGCGAGATCGTTGGCTACGGACCATTGCAAATGGCCGGCTACCACGATCGACCCGATGCAAACGAGGAAGCGACATGGGTCGATCCTGATGGCAAGCGTTGGTTGCGGACCGGCGATATCGGCAAGTTGGATGCGGACGGCTACCTCTATCTCGTTGATCGCAAAAAAGACATGATCATCAGCGGTGGCCAAAACATCTATCCCGCAGATATCGAGGCCGCTATTCTCGAGCACGATGAGGTCGGCGAGGTCGCTGTTATCGGTGTGGCGAGTGAACGATGGGGTGAGACGCCACTAGCGGTATTCGTAGGGGCGGCAGATCACGAGGCGCTGGTGGAATGGACCAATGCTCGTGTTGGCAAGCAGCAACGAATTTCAGGCGCGATCAGCGTGACCGAGTTGCCGAGAAATCCCAATGGCAAAGTGCTCAAGCGCGAGCTTCGGGCAACCTACAAGGAAATCCTGAAACATGCGTGAGCATAGATTTGCGATCGATTCAGGCCTTGAGCTCTACGGCCGCGAGCACGGAGCGAAAGAAGGGCCGACGATCGTGGCGCTTCATGGTTTGACGCGAAACAGTGAGGATTTCGATTCGTTTGCGGCTTACCTCCCGGACGGCTGGCGAATGCTCGCGCTGGACTTTCGAGGTCGCGGACAATCGGATTACGACTCTGAGTGGCAGCATTATGTGCCGGCAGTGTATGTGCGCGATGTTCGAGAAGTCCTTCAGCAGGCGGGGATCGATCGCGCTGTGTTTCTGGGGACCTCGCTTGGTGGGCTGGTCACGATGTTGCTCGCGAGCGCGACCCCGGATCTGGTCGCTGGCGCCATCCTCAACGATATCGGCTGCGAAATCGATCCTGCGGGTCTGACACGTATCCAGCAGTACACCGGCAAACTACCGCCGGTCGCGAGTTGGGACGACGCACGTGATCAGGTGAAGCTGGTTTACGGTGAGACGCTGCCCGGGCTGGGTGACGCTGATTTCGAACTGCTGGCACGTCGCTCTTTTGCGGAAAACGCCGAGGGCGTACCGGTGTTGCGGTTCGACCCCAATATTGGTCGCGCAATCCGCGAGCTGGACATGGAGCTTGGTGACATGTGGGCCCGATTGGATGACATGCGCGACGTACCGATGCTGCTGTTGCGCGGACAAAACTCCGACATCCTTAGCCGAGACGTGGCCATGCGAATGCAGTCTCAACACCCGCAGTTGACGCTGGTGGAGGTGATCGATCGCGGGCACGTGCCATTGCTCGATGAGTCGGATAGTGTTGCGGCGATGCACGCGTTTCTCGAGCCGCTTGCGTGAGGCGAACCGCACTCCTGTCTGCCGTTGTGTTGCTGGCGAGCGGTTGCGCGAGCGTACCGAGCACACCAGCACTAACCACATCGGGTTTGTCCTCCGGCGGCTACATGGCTGTCCAGATGCACTTGGCATTTAGCGATCGGGTGTCGGGTGCAGCGGCGCTTGCAGCCGGGCCCTATGACTGCGCTGCCGGCAATATCGCGCAGGCGCTTGGTCCTTGTATCGCCGGGCCACCGCCAGCGCTGACGACGCTGCTTGGCGTTGTGGAGGCACGTGCCGACGCTGGTGAAATTGCAGAATCCGCTAACCTGCGCGGGAGTCCGGTTTGGTTGTTCCGCGGTCGTCAGGACGCCGTGGTTGCTGAGTCGGTAGTCGCACAATCAGCAGCGTTGTATCGGGCGGTAGGTGCCGATGTCGTGTTCGTCGACAGTGTGGATGCTGTACATGGCATCCCAACTGAGCAGCAGGGCGTTGACTGCGAGACGATGGCGACGCCCTTCGTGAATGCCTGCGGATACGATGCGGCCGGTAACCTCTTGCGACATCTCAGTGGACGATCTGGCGAGCGGGCGGCAACACCAATGGGTGAGTGGTCAGAGCTTGCGCAGGATACTTCAGCAGTACTGTCCGAGACGGCGGTGTTGTACCGGCCTCGCCAATGCACCGACGCGAGCGCCTGCGATATTCATGTTGCGTTCCATGGGTGTCAGCAGAATCGCGATTCCGTTGCTGACGCTTTCGTTCGCGAGGCGGGTTATGCGCAATGGGCGGATGCGCTCGATTTGATCGTTTTGTTCCCGCAGGCGGCGGCCGGTCCGCTGAACCCGCTCGGCTGCTGGGATTGGTGGGGCTACTCAGGCAGCCAATACGCGACGCGCCAAGGTGTGCAGATGAATGCCGTGCTCGACATGGTCGATTCCCTGCTCGCGCGCTGAGCTATGAGTTTTGCCTGGGCACTGTTTGTAGTCTATCTCCTCGCGACGGCGTGGTTGGGCTGGATCGGTCACAAGAGAACGGGTGGGTTTGACAGCTTCGCGCTGGGCGGCGGAGACATGCATCCGCTGGTCGTCGGGATCACGCTTGCCGCAAGCACAGCCTCTGCAGCGACGTTCATCGTAAACCCTGGCTTCATCTATGTTGACGGCCTGTCAGCGTGGTTTCATCTCGTGCCAGGGCTTGTGACCGGATTGACGGGCATGCTGTTTCTGCTATCGCCGGCCTTTCGCCGGATAGGAGCGCAGACGGGTGCACTGACATTACCGGACTGGATCGCACGGCGATTCGATTCGCGTCGGTTTGCAATCTACTTCGCCATTCTGAGCTTGCTGTCGTTTGCGTTCGTCGTGCTGCTGGTCGGTGGCATTTCGATCGTGATGCAACAGCTGCTTGGTTTGAGCAACGTTGTTTCGCTCATTATCACGTTAACGTTCGTTACGGGTTACGTCTTCATCGGCGGGACTCATGCCCATGTATTGACCAATATGCTGCAGGGCACCTTGATGATCATCGTGTGTGTGCTCGTGTTGGGCTCGTGCGCGTGGGTCGTTTTGCAGAGTGACGTCTCTCTGGTCTCCGCGCTGCGGAGTGCAGACCCGGACTTGTTGCGATGGGTAAACCCGAATGGCCAGTTCTTTAGCGAGCCGTTCTCGGTGTTCGTCGCTGGATTTGTCATCGGCGCAATCCTCGCCTGCCAGCCGCACATCCTGACCAAAGCGCTTTACGTCAATTCGGACCGCGCCGTGAAGCAATACCTCTGGGTGTTCGCTGGCGTCATGCTCATGTTCGCGTTGTTGGTGACTGTCGGGTTTGTTGCGCATCTCGTTGTCGATCCCGCTGACCTGATCGATGCAGCAACGGGTGCGTTTCGCCAGGACCTCGTGATGATGACCTACCTCGGTGCCGTGTTCCCGCCGTGGCTGTTCACCGTGATCGCCGTGGTGCTCCTGGCCGCAGCGATGTCAACGCTGGATGGATTGCTGGTCGCACTCAGTACGATCACGGCGAATGATCTTGTTTTGAATCTCGGCAGTCGCGGACGCTCCCCACAAGCGCATCAGGCATTGGCGATGAAGGCAGGTCATGTCGTGTTGCTTGTGATGGCAATCGCGGCATTCGTGATCAACCTGTCGCCGCCCAAGCTCTTGGGTATTTTCGGTCAGACCGGCGTCTACGGGCTGGCCGCCGCGCTCGCGCCGCCGTTGGTTTTAGGTGTGTTTTGCCAACGCCCGCCTTTGAAGCTGGCAGTGGCGCTGTCGGTTACCGCGTTGCTGCTGCACTTCGGTTTGTACTTTTCGGCTGGGGCCTGGTTGCCGGGTGTCGACTTGAATTGGGCGAACCCGGGGGTCACCGCATCGGTCGCAGCGATCCCGACGCTTGTCCCCGCGGTGGTCTATGCCTGGTTGGAGCGTTGATTACGCGAGAGTTGCGATAAACTCCCGCCATGCACAAAACGACTTCTTTTCTATGCCTGCTCACGATCGCGATGCAGCCTGCTTCGGCACAAGAGTTGCTACCCGATTCGCAACGCACTAGCCAATGGTTCATTGATGGCGCACAGGCTGTGGAACAGGCGGCTCGGCGCGAAGACCCGAAGGGCACAGCGCGCAATGTCATTCTGTTTGTAGGTGATGGCATGAGCATCACAACGATCACGGCGGCTCGAATTCTCGCTGGCCAGCAGGCAGGTGGCACCGGAGAGGAGCACGTGCTCAGTTTCGAGCGCTTTCCACACACCGGTCTTGTCAAAACCTATAACACTGACGCGCAGGTTCCGGACTCCGCAGGCACGATGTCGGCAATGATGACCGGCGCCAAGACGAAGATCGGCATGCTGGGCGTGGGGCCCGACGCGGTTCGTGAGAGTTGCGTAAGTCAGCAAGAGCATGCGCTGCCGAGCTATCTTGAGCTTGCGGAGCTAAACGGTATGGCGACCGGTGTGATCAGCACGGCGCGTTTGACCCACGCAACGCCTGCAGCGACGTACTCGAAAGCCGTTAATCGAGGCTGGGAGGATGTCAGCGATATGCCACCCGCTGTTGTTGCCGATGGGTGCGAAGATATCGCTGCGCAGTTCGTGGGTTTGGCAGAACGTCTGAGCGCTCAATTCGGGATTGCTGTGGACGGTATCGAAGTCGCGTTCGGCGGTGGCCGACGGCACTTTCTTCCTGCTGACGCACGCTTCAATAGTTCGGACGCTTCGAGCGACGTCGAAGGTGATCGTACCGACGCTCGCCACTTGATCAATGAATGGCTCGAGCAGAATCCGGAAGGGCGCTACGTGATGGATCGTGACGGTTTCAATGCGATCGATACCAGCAAATCGGGACCTGTATTGGGTTTGTTCTCCGAGTCGCATATGCGCTACTCCGCAGATCGGCTCAACGATGTGGCGGGTGAGCCGTCTCTTGCTGAAATGACTCGCACCGCCATTGAGTTGCTTCGGCAAAAGCCGGAAGGCTTCTTTCTTATGGTGGAAGGTGGGCGAATCGATCACGCGCATCATGCAGGGAGTGCGTATCACGCATTACACGATACGCTGGCTTTGGATGCGGCGGTCGCGGTCGCTGATGAGATGACCAGTGGTGCCGACACGCTGATCGTCGTAACGGCGGATCACGGACATGTATTGACCATGGGCGGTTACGCCAAGCGCGGTAATCCGATCCTCGGTCTCGCATCGCGTGATGGTGAGCCCAATCTCGCAGCCGACAGTCTGCCGTACACCACGTTGAATTATGCAAATGGCCCCGGGATGCGTTATTTCCCAGGCGTCTCCAGTCCGGATAAAGCGCCGCGTCAGTTAGGCAAGCCCCGCGAAGCACGGGTCGATCTTTCGCAGGTAGACACCACCGCGCCCGGGTTTTTCCAGCAGTCTCTGGTGCCGCTGCCCAGTGAGACCCACTCAGGGGACGATGTCGCGGTCTTTGCACGTGGTCCGGGTGCACAAACGCTCAGTGGTGTCATTGAGCAGAGTGCCATATTCGATTTGCTCAATTCGGCGCGCAATGTGACGGAGCAAATCGATGAGTAGGGGTGCTTGTGGGCTGGCCCTCACGCTAGTGGCGGTGGCATTGATCGGCTGCCAGCACAGCAACGAAGTCCTGCCGAGGGCGAAGGCACGCAATGTCATTCTGTTTGTGGGCGATGGCATGAGCACAACCACCGTTGTTGCCTCGCGGATTCGTGCCGGTCAGCTCGAGGGCCGCAGCGGCGAGGCGAATTTGTTGTCGTTTGAGCAGTTTCCCCACGTCGGATTGTCAAAAACCTACAACGTCGATGCGCAGATCGCCGACTCGGCGGGCACGATGACCGCGATGATGTCGGGAGTGAAAACGGATGCCGGACTCATCGGCGTTGGAGAAGCATCCGTGCGTGGTGATTGTGAGAGTGCGCGTGACAACGCTTTGTTGAGCGCGTTGCAACTTGCTGAATTGGCCGGAATGCAAACCGGTGTCGTCACTACGGCACGTCTTACTCACGCTACCCCTGCGGCAACGTATGCCGTAAGCCCTGAGCGCGATTGGGAGAGTGACTCCGATATGCCAACAGCCGCCAAAGCGGCGGGCTGCATCGATATTGCCGCGCAATTCGTTGACTTTGAGTCGACGCTGGAAGCCCGGATACCCGGTGCGGATATTGACGGGATCGAAATCGCACTCGGTGGTGGTCGCGATAAGTTCGTGGCCAGTGGAGATCGCACGGATGGTCGAGATCTCACTGACGAGTGGCAGCTAGCGCATCCGGAGGGCGTCTACATTGCAGACCGCGCAGCGCTCGAATCGATTCCAGTGCAGGCCTCGCATGTCTTTGGGTTGTTCGCGTCGTCTCATCTGGATTACCAGGCAGCACTTTCAAGCCGCTCGGCGGTGCCATCGCTGTCGGAGATGACGCGGTTTGCTGTTGAGCGACTGTCGCGTTCGGAGACCGGTTTCTTGCTGATTGTTGAAGGCGGTCGGATCGATCATGCGCATCATGCCGGCAATGCGTATGCGGCGCTGACCGAGACGATTGAGTTGGCGAATGCCGTATCGGTTGCGGACGAGATGACGAAAGACGAGGACACGTTGATTATCGTTACCGCCGATCACAGTCATACCATGACGATGATGGGCTACCCGCCGCGAGGTAATCCAATACTCGGTAAGGTGCCGGTGCCGGGGCGCGACATCCCTCAGACGGCGTTCGATCAAAAGCCCTACACGACGCTGAGCTATGCCAACGGTCGCGGACCGTATCCAAGCGGGCGCGTCAGTTCGACCAACCCCGATGCCCGTTATCGGGAGCCCGTGACCATGGGGCGTGTCGATTTGTCCGAGGTGGACACCACCGTACCCGGGTTCCACCAGGAGGCATTGGTGCCGCTGGAGAGTGAAACGCACGCGGGTGATGATGTCGCGATCTATGCGAAAGGGCCCGGCGGTGCTTTAGTGCGCGGTGTTCTGGAGCAGCACCTGATTTTTCATGCGATCAACCACAGTCTCGATCTCGTCAATCGGGCGACTGAGACCGTGAACGAATCGGAGGTTCCTTGAAATGGCATTCGAATCATCACCGGATTTCAGTGCGTATACGCTTCAGGAGCTGTTGGAGGCGCAGGCGGGTATTAATAGGGAAAAATACCCCCAGCGCGCCAAAGAGATCGATAGCTTAATCGCCTGGCGTAAGGCGCGTGGGCCGGGCGTGCGCGGAAGCTACCCCGAGCGTATTCGGTCCTTACCGCTCTTTGATGGCGCGTTTGATGCGTACAAACTCGCCGCAGACAACGCGAGCGTGCTGTTTGCGACCTATCCCGCCGGGACTGAGATCGCACCTCACACGCACGATACCGATAACTATGGCGTCATCACGCGGGGCGAGTTACACCTGACCATGAACGGCGAAACCACCCGACACGAAGCGGGAAGCTGGTATCACGTGCCCGCAGGGGCTGCCCACTCAGCGCGCTTTATGGTCGATACGGAAGAGATCGAATTCTGGTTCGACGCGAAGGTTGACGGCTGACTCAGGCGTTCGCGGGGGTTACGACCACGCGCCAGTAATCATCGACCAGTTCAACGGCCTCTATAAAGGCGTCGCCAACATCGGACTTCATCATGTAGCCCGCTACGCTCAAGTCATAGGCCTTATACAGGTCAGACTGACGGGCGGATGTGGTGAGAATGAACACGGTATGGTTTTTGTGTTCGTCGTCTTTGCGAATGCGCTTGAGAAATTCAAGTCCGTCCATGCGTGGCATATTGATATCGAGGAGGATCATCACGGGCGCTGTAACTTCTTCCCTCCCGAGCAGCTCGAGCGCCTCGAGCCCGTCCCGTGCCACAAACAATGGATTTGCGATCTTTCTCTTGCGCAGCGCGCGGCGCACGTTTTCTATATCCACTTCGTCGTCTTCGACCAGCAGAATATTGACCGGCATTGTATCCACGAGCTTCCTGCTCCCCCCATGCCACCTTGCGAGGTGGTCTAATGATCTCTAATGGGTTTGAAGCCACAACAAGGGAACCGTCGTGCACAATCATCAACCCAAGCCCACCATTATATTCGAAATTTTGGGATAATTGAGTCGATGAAATCCCGGAGTCTGGATTCATGAACACTCTCGCCTTGCTGTCAGCGAGCGTGGCGGTGGTCATTGCCTTGATTTTGGGCATTTGGCTGGGCCGTCAACGTCTGAACGAGTTGCGGCAAGAGCTTGCGCGCCGCAACGAGGCGCTCACTGAAGCGCGAAGTCGAGAAACAGAACTACTGCGAGCACTCCGGGACGCCGATGACGAGGTTCAGCGCTTTGCCTACATCGCCTCGCATGACCTCAGGGCACCGCTGCGCGCGATCGACAATCTGGCGGAGTTTCTCCGCGAGGATCTTGCCGATTCGCTCACCGATGAATCGCGTCGACATCTGGATTTGATCAGTGCTCGTGTAGCAAGGCTCGATCGGCTGTTGGTTGCGCTGCTTGAGTATTTGCGTGTCGGTTATAGCTCCGAGGAAAAAACCTCCGCGGATGTGCGGATGCTCGTGCAACAGAGCATCGATCAGCATTTGTCTGCGTCGAGCGAGGTCGTGTTGACCGGAGATGTGGGTACCGCCCGTTTGCCGCGTCAGAGTTTCGTAAATGCGCTTGGCCTTGTGTTGGAAAACGCCGAACGGCATTCCGATGCGACAGATATTCACATTCAGATTTCGTTGGCGCGCACCGATGATTCGATCTCAGTGTCCGTGAGTGATAACGGCCCGGGCATTCCCACCCATCTGCAGCAGCGGGTATTCGATCTTTTTGAAACACTGCAACCGAGGGATACGGTTGAGGCGAGCGGAATCGGTCTTGCGATCGTTGAGAAAACGATGCGCAGACTGGGCGGCTCTGTGGCGCTTGAATCCGATCCAGAACAAGCTCGCGGCACAACTATTCGGCTGGTCTGGCCTGCCTGAACAATCCCCGCTCGGCTACAATAGCGGGATGACTAACGCCAGTTCCAATGCCGCAGGGCACTACGATGTCATCATCGTGGGCGCCGGCCTCTCAGGGGTCTGCGCGGCCTGGCACCTGCAAAAGCACCGACCGCAAGATCGCGTACTGATGATTGAAGCGCGTGAGTCCGTGGGCGGCACGTGGGACCTTTTTCGCTATCCTGGCGTGCGCTCGGATTCAGATATGCCGACGCTGGGATATGCCTTTCGCCCCTGGCTCGAGCGTGACTCGATTGCACACGGCGAGCGCATCCGCCACTACATCGAGCAGACAGCCAGTGACTCCGGACTGCTGGAGCGGATCCGGTTCGGATACAAGCTTACGCGTGCAGACTGGTCGAGCGACCTCGGGATGTGGACACTGCACATGCAAACGGCGGACGGTGAACGGCAGCTGCACACGAGGTTTCTCATGATGTGCACTGGCTACTATGACTATGATCAAGGGCATACGCCCGACTGGCCCGGACTCGAACACTTCGAGGGACCTGTGGTCCACCCCCAACATTGGCCTGATGATCTCGATTGGCAAAACAAGGACGTAGCGGTCATCGGCAGTGGCGCGACAGCCGTCACTTTGATTCCGTCTTTGGCCGAAGACGCGCAGCGCGTAACGATGGTCCAGCGCACGCCAACGTACATTGCAGAGATGCCGGCACGCGATGCGTTGGCGAGGTGGTGTCACCGGCACCTGGGCCCGCGACTCGCGCATTGGCTGACCCGCTGGAAAAACATTCTTTACACGATGTTTACCTACCAGTTGTCGCGCCGTTTTCCGGATTTCATGCGGCGCCAGCTGCTCTCGAAAGTTCGCGAGGCGGTCGGCGGAAAGCTCGATGTGGACAAGCATTTCTCCCCGCCCTACAAACCCTGGGATCAGCGACTCTGCCTGGCCCCCGATGGCGACTTCTTTGCGGCGATTCGTGCGGGCAAAGTAGATGTCGCTACCGGCGGTATCCAGTCGATCGATGCTTCGGGCTTGACGTTGCAAGACGGCACACGCGTGGATGCCGACATTCTGGTTACCGCAACCGGCTTATCACTAAAGGTTGCGGGTGGCGCGGACCTGTACGTTGACGGTCAGCGTGTGCGTGCGGCGCGGCGCACCACTTACAAAGGCGCAATGTTGAGCGGCGTACCGAATCTTGCGCTCACGATGGGTTACACCAACGCCTCCTGGACGCTGAAGTGTGAGCTGATCGCGCAATGGGTTGTGCGGCTAAGAAACCACATGGAGTCGGCGGGTAAATCCGTCGTCTTGCCCCGCGGTCCGAGTGCTCGTGGGGATCGTCCCTTTATCGATCTGGATGCGGGCTACATCCGCCGCGCGGATCATTTGCTGCCACGCCAGTCACAAGCGCATCCGTGGCGCGTGAATCAGAACTATTTTCAAGACCTTCGCGCGTTTCGATGGAGTCGCATCGATGACGGTGCCCTTGAATTTCTTGCAGCCGGCGAGACGATGAACTGGCAGCCCGCGAGAGAAGTGGGCAGCTAAGACAAAAAAAACGGGAGCCGAAGCTCCCGCGCACCGGGCCCTTGAGGGCCTTCTTATCGTGTTTGTGTTATTCGATTCAGACGCTACGGCGACGTCGGATGCCAAGTACGGCGAGACCGAGTCCCAGCAGCGCAAGCCCCGCGGGTTCTGGCACTCGATGGATTGTTGCTTCGAGGCTGGACGACAACCAATGGAAGTCGTTGTATCCCTGCCACCATGCGGTGTCTTGTGCACTCACGGTCACGGCAAGCAGACCATCGGTGTTCAACGCATCAACGCCTGCGTTGCTCACGCTCATCAAGGTCGCCGTTAAAGAGAAGAACCCGCGTCCGGCCACATTGAAGGTTGCCGTCACGCCGCCAGCAGATACTTCCGCCATGTCGAGCGCCCAGTCGCCCCAGAACCATCCGTCGGAAAACTGCAGTGTCAGCTCAGCGCTGACAACTTCGTAGAGGTCCGGCACACCAAATTCAGTGAGGTCGTGATAAATCGTATGGGACTCGGTTTCGCCCATCGACTCCTGCACGCTGATCTCGTCGGTTACCGTGATCGTCGTAGCGAGCGCCGGGTTCGCCAATAGCAAGGCAACAAGCAAGGCAGTGGTTTTCATCAGTTTCATGCTTTTAGTGTCCCTCGAATAGTTGGAAACTATCCATTTGATAGCAAGCGCCATACCAAAAGCAAAAAACACATTGAAAACAGTGGTTTGAGGAAGTATTCGGGTATGCTCGTTAGCGCCGTTGTAAAGTATCTCGACGCGACTCAGGCAGGTTGTTCGGCTGGTTCGTCTTTCAGTTCGAGATAATCTGACAACCAGGCGGTAAGCAGGTAGAACGGTCCGGTATCCAAAAGTGCCGTGAACATCTTGAAGAGATAATTGCTGAGCATAAGACCGATAAATGCCTCGAGTGCCAATTCGCCGGCAAGCAGTGCCGCGCCAAACGTCACCGTGATCACGACGACAGAATCCACCAGTTGGCTGGTGAGGGTCGAAAAGTTGTTTCTGATCCAAAGATGCTTGCCTTTGGTCAGGCGTTTCAAAAAGTGGAACACCTGAACATCGCAGTATTGCGCTGCGATGTAGGCGAGCATCGACGCGAAGACGGCCCCTGTCGTAGTCGCAAAAACCAGATCGAACAGGCCGGTTGAACCTTCGAGCGTGCTGCCGTCAGGTAGGCCGACTGGCGCTGCCAGTTGGATGTCCTGCCAGGGCGGCATGTTTTGTGCCTCGGGCATAGCGTCAATCAACAGCATGACGAGCAAGATAAACACGTTGAGTCCCAGACCCACGGTCACCATGAAATTCGCGCGCTTCTTACCATAAAGTTCCGAAATCAGGTCCGTGCACAGGAACGTCAGTGGGTAGGGAAGTACCCCGGCAGCAACCTGAAGTGGTCCGATTTGAACAAAATGTGAAATGCCGAGAATGTTCAGCATTGTCATGGCGCACAGGAAAGTGCCCGCAAGCACCAGGAACACGCGCTCTCGGCGACGTGTCAGGTCGTCTTCGGTGAACATGAAGCAGATCGCATCCGGGAATCGTCAGAACCTGTAACCTTAATGGCATGAAACTCTTCGTCAAGCTCATGGCATTCGTGGTGGTCCTTGCACTTGCAGGCCCGTTTTTCCTCAAAGGCCCGGACGGGCAGCCGTTTTGGAAATTGCCGACCAAAACCGCTGACTTCAAAGCCCTCGCAGGTAGGGCTGTTCCCGAGTCACTCAAAGACACGACGGTCGAGGTTTACAAATGGCAGGACGCGAATGGGCAATGGCACTACGGGGAGGCACCACCGGATACGGGTGAGTTCAACCTGATGGAGATCGACACCTCAATCAACGCCGTTGAGGTCGAGCCGCCAGTTTCGTTGACGCTGGAGGCGCCTGAAGCCGAACCACTCGCGGACGAGAACGTCATGCCATCGCCACATATCTCGCCCCTGATCCCCTTGCCTGACCCGGAGACGACACGGCAATTGCTGGACGACGTGAAAGCGATTCAGGAGCTTGCTGACGAGCGAGCCCGGCAGCTGGAGGCCATCTCTCGCGATAATTAGACAAGCGTGCGTCGGAATACTTTACAACCGACCGAAAAATTCGTCCCGGCCTGCGGTTGTTTCTAAGGAAAAAATAATAAAAACAATTAGTTAAAACGATTGGCACGTGGTTTGCTCTTAATCAAGTGATAAAAACATATGCAACCGGGCTTCCGGGGACTTGAAGGAATAGCAATGAAAAACGTACTGATCAGTCTGGCATTGATCGCTGTTTCAGGAGCTGCAAGCGCAGGCCCTGTATGGGAATTCAGCACTGGCCCGGGCAACTTTGGCGACAACAGCAGTGAGTACTCGTATGGATATGATTCCATTACGACGCGCTACAACACGAACAACAGCGATTTCACTTTCGAAGTGGACTACGCGGGTTCAAACAACCCTGACACTGACATCGACCGCCGCAACGACACAGCACGCAACGGCTGGCTCGTGGTGAACGTCGGCGGCAACCCGAAAGGCGAAGACGGTCTGGCGATTCTTTATTTCGATCGTCCGTCCGGTAACGTATGGGCTTACGAATACAACGGTGCTAACAGCCCGAACAGCTGGGCAACGATGAACTTCCTTGGCTTCTTCAGCGGTGCCTACACGACGCGTAACTCGGTTTCGACCATCTCGATCAACGCAAGCATCATCAACAGCACGCTGCTCGGCGGTGTGCAGTTCGGCGAGTCGGTTGGCATCTGGTTCCACCCGGCATTTGGCGGACGCTTGATCGGCGACAGCAATGGCATCAGCCGATTCGACGCAAACCGCACCGCCTGGTACGACGTTGCTTACCGGGATGCGGTCAACGTACCAGCTCCGGCTACGCTGTTGCTGATGGGCCTTGGCTTGATCGGACTCGGCATGCGCCGTCGCCGCAGCTAAAAGGGGTAAGACCCGAGGCGATAAACAGCCTCACATCAGATCCGAAAGGGCCGGCTTCATGCCGGCTCTTTTTTTTGCCTCTGTTTTGTCAACCGATTACCAAGCCGTGCGTTCTAGGTAGCAAACGACGGCTGTGGCCGGACCATACTTTCAGAACAGGGAGCAAGACCATGAAACCAATTTCAACCATCATCGGCGGCGTTTTGATTGCTGGCGCCTTGAATATCGGTTCGATAGAGCAGGCCGAGGCCGCGCCGTCAGGCTTTATTGCGGCGACATCCGTCTCTGCTGCTAGTGGTGCCCGGCGCGGCGCGAAACGAGGCGAGCGGCG
>CAWUIB010000004.1:0-255605 GCA_963922335.1 uncultured Chromatiales bacterium
TGCACCCTCCGTATTACCGCGGCTGCTGGCACGGAGTTAGCCGGTGCTTCTTCTGTAGGTTACGTCAAGACTCAGGGGTATTAACCCTAGGCTTTTCTTCTCTACTGAAAGTGCTTTACAACCCGCAGGCCTTCTTCACACACGCGGCATTGCTGGATCAGGCTTGCGCCCATTGTCCAATATTCCCTACTGCTGCCTCCCGTAGGAGTCTGGGCCGTGTCTCAGTCCCAGTGTGGCTGATCGTCCTCTCAGACCAGCTATGGATCGTCGCCTTGGTAGGCCATTACCCCACCAACAAGCTAATCCAACTTAGGCTCATCCAATAGTGCGAGGTCCGAAGATCCCCCGCTTTCACCCGTAGGTCGTATGCGGTATTAGCTCGAGTTTCCCCGAGTTATCCCCCGCTACTGGGCAGATTCCTAAGCATTACTCACCCGTCCGCCACTCGACGCCTGGGAGCAAGCTCCCATCGTTTCCGTTCGACTTGCATGTATTAAGCATGCCGCCAGCGTTCAATCTGAGCCAGGATCAAACTCTTCAGTTTAAAGCTGTGAGCTTAATCGAATCTCCAGCCGAAGCCTTCGATTCAGAAGAGCAAGTGTCCCTAGCTTTTGCTAATCAAAAATTAACTACTGACTATAGGTTACTCACTCTGGTTTTTGCCGACGGCTTCCACCAGCGCGAGCACCCACACAAATTATCTGGTTAGATTGTTAAAGAGCAGCCGCGGCCCGAGCCCTACAAGTGGCCCTGGGAAAGTCCGAGGCAGACCTACAAGTATACGCCGAAAGCGTTATCCGTCAACAGCACTTTGTGCATGTTTTCGGGTCTGTAGGTAGTCGCCCGAGCGGGTATTGCTCGAAGCGAGGCGCGCAGTATAGACACCTTTGCTGAGTCGTCAAGCGTATTTGTGAATTTTTTTTACGGTACGCGCGCAGCTCCAAAAAACCCTGTAAATGCAGTGTCAAATGAAACCGTCGAACCGCTCTATCAGCCGTAATTAGATCGGTTCAAAAAATTTTGCGCTCGCTGAAGTGTCCGGCCCGACGACATCCTATGGTCAAAACTTACTGCAAAAGTTTGTCTAAGTACTGTCTATTCATTAGAGGAACGCCAAGGCAAGGATGCGACGCAAGAAAATTAGGTCTCGATATGCAGGGTTCTCTCGGCCACTTCCTAAAGGCCCACTCCGCCACTCTCGATAACTGTGCGAGCGAAGCCTTACACCTGAGCGGCGCGATCCAGAATCTCGGGGTACTCGTGGCGCTGGACGCCGATTCGCTGCTCGGTGCGCCGTATGTCGCGCACGGCGCGCAGTTTGGTCGCCAACAGCTGAGAACTGCGATTGAGGCGGGTGCATCGACACGCTTGCCCGAATATTTCACCCTGCCAATCGACCAGGTCGCCTGGCGCCGGTTACTGACCAAACTTGAGGAAAATGGTGCAGAACCGGAGCGGTTCAGAACGATGGTCGCGGGCGCCAAGGCTGCCTTCAGGCACTATCGCGCGGCGCTGGACGCTGCCACTCCATGTAGACGTCAGCACGCTCATAGTCCGAGGTAAACGGCCGGGGTCTATGCTCGAATCCCGACGACTCGTAGAGCGCTAGCGCTGCCCCGAGCGAGCTGTGCGATTCCAGGAACAGACATTCACCCTCACTGGCCCGATACCAATCGCAAGCAGCGTCAAGCAAGCGTCTTCCGACACCCTTGCCCTGAGCGTCGGCGGTCACCGCCATCTTGGTCAGTTCAAATCGGCGATCCCCGGCTGCCTTGACCGCGCAGGTACCGAGAACCTGATCGCCTTCGACCGCAAAGAAAATCTGCCCGCCCGGCTCGATGATGTGCGAACGCGGGTCACCCAACACACGAGCGTCGATCGGTTCAATGCGAAAGTAGCGCTCTAGCCACTCCTCGTTCAGACGCCGAAAATCCTCCGCCCACTCGTCGCGGAACCGGTGGATTTGAACCTGACTCACGCAGCACTCACAGTGACTCGAGCGAACTTGCGTCGCCCAACCTGCAAGACCACGCTGGCACCCACCGCGATCGCGACGTCCCGCGACTCAACACGCTCGCTATCCAAGCGGACAGCACCTTGCTTGATCATGCGAAAGCCTTCGGAGGTACTGGCCACCAAACCACTCGCCTTCAGCGCGTGTGCAATGCCGATAGCATCGCCCTCGCTGGTGAGTTCAACCTCCGGCAAATCGTCTGGAATCGCGTGCTTCTGAAAGCGGGCAATAAACGCATCGCGCGCCGCTGTAGCGGCTCTCTCGTCGTGGAACCTCGCGACGATCTCCATACCGAGTTCAAACTTGATATCCCGTGGGTTCTCGCCGTCCGCGATGCGCTGCTTGAGCATCTCGATGTCGTGGAGCGGTCGGAAACTCAACAACTCGAAGTACCGCCACATCAACTCGTCGCTGATCGACATCAGCTTGCCGAACATGTCATCCGGAGCATCTGTGATGCCTACATAGTTGCCAAGTGATTTGGACATTTTCTGCACTCCGTCCAAACCTTCGAGCAAAGGCAGCGTCATCACCACCTGCGGGGTCTGACCCGCGTCTTGCTGCAGCTGCCGCCCCACCAGCAGGTTAAATTTCTGATCTGTCCCGCCAAGCTCAACGTCAGCCTGAAGGGCGACCGAGTCGTATCCCTGCACAAGCGGATACAGGAACTCGTGAATTGCAATTGGCTGTCCCGCTGCGTAGCGCTTGGAGAAATCGTCGCGCTCCAACATACGCGCGACGGTATGGCTGGCTGCCAGTTTGACGAGGCCGGCCGAACCCATAGCGTTCATCCACTCCGAATTGAACGCGATTCGCGTCTTCTCCGGGTCCAGAATTTTAAAAATCTGTTGCTGGTAGGTCTCAGCGTTTTGTGCGATCTCGTCAGGCGAGAGCGGTGGCCGCGTCGCATTCTTGCCTGTCGGATCACCTATCAATCCGGTGAAGTCGCCGATCAGAAAGATCACCTCATGCCCAAACTGCTGGAATTGCCGCAATTTATTGATCAGTACCGTGTGCCCCAAATGAAGGTCCGGCGCCGTGGGATCGAAGCCCGCCTTGATCTTCAGGGGTTTCCCCGTCGCAAGGCGCTTGGCAAGACCACCATCCGGCAAAATTTCTTCGCAGCCGCGGCACAATTCGGCAAGTTGATCAGTTTCAGACATCGGTCCAGCAATCCTCGGGCGTTCCGCTCGCGATGATACGTGAGATCGACCCCATCGGGACCCTTTTTGACTCAATCGCACGATGCATTTAGCATCTGTCAAACTCTCGAAGGAACAGTGCCTTGCAGCGTAAATCCAGTCCTGTTCGACACGACTACAGTACGCTTGTGCAACCCGCTGCGCCGAGCAACCACCCGCTGCCCAAGCACCTGACCTGGTTCAGCGTCGGGCTCGGTTTCTCTTTGGTCCTTGTGGCTTTCGCCATCGTCCTGCGCAACGAGCCACCACCCGAGTCGCCGCCGATCGTATCCGAACCAACGCTTAGCGCCCCCGCTACGGCACCGCTGAGCGAAACGCAGGTGAGTGCTACCAACGATACGCTGCCGGTGATTGAACCAGAGCCACTCCCGCCGCAGTACACCACACTCGAACTCACGATCAAGCCGGGCGATACGCTCGACGCGCTGTTCCGCAGAAACTCGTTGAGTGTCGGTGACCTAATGACCATCGCGTCATTGGATGCGGCAAAAGAGCCGCTCCGAATGCTACGTCCGGGCGATGAGTTAGTCGTGACGCATGACAACGGACGCGTCATGAGCATGACCAGAAACCTCGGCATCGAACAGGCCCTCGAAGTTTCGCGGGACACGGATGGGGCTTTCGTTGCGAACTTGACGGATCGACCAGTGGAGGTTCGCCAACGTATCCGCCACGGGGTGATCGAGACCTCACTATTCGAGTCTGCTATAGCGAGCGGTATTTCCGAGCGCGTGATCATGAACGTCGCCGGTATTTTCGCCTGGGACATCGACTTTGTTTACGACATTCGAGCCGGTGACGAGTACCTCGTGATGTACGAGGAGAAGTGGCAGGACGGTGAAAAAGTTGCTGACGGCGAAATCGTGGCCGCCGAATTCATCAACCGCGGCGAATCATTCAAGGCGATTCGGTATGTCTCCGCCGAAGGTCGCACCGACTATTTCGATGCAGAGGGTCGCAGTGTGCGCAAAGCGTTCTTGCGTGCTCCTGTGGATTTCAACCGAATCAGCTCGCAGTTCAATCCGAATCGACTGCACCCGGTCCTCAACCGTGTGCGCCCGCACCGCGGCGTCGACTACGCCGCGCCGATCGGCACCGAAATCAAGGCTGCGGGCGACGGCAAGATCGTGTTCCGTGGCCAGCAACGCGGCTACGGCAACGTCGTGATCCTCGAGCATGGCGGCAACATATCGACGTTGTACGCGCACCTGAATAACTTCCGGCGCGGGCAACGCACAGGGCAGCGCGTCCGTCAGGGTCAGGTGATTGGCTATCTCGGCAAGACCGGCATGGTCACGGGCGCACACTTGCACTACGAATACCGCGTTAATGGCGTGCACCGAAACCCGAGGACCGTGAAACTGCCGAAAGCGGATCCAATCGATCCTTCGCAGCGCGAGGACTTCGAACGGGTCAGTACGCCGCTGCTCGCTGAGCTGGAGCGCTATCGGCGAACACAACTTGCCGAGTCGACAGACGAACCATCGGCCCGCTTGTAGCCGGGGTTCCGATGACCGATGGATCGGAATCGCTCGTCTTTGTCGGACTGATATCCGGCACGAGTGGCGATGGCATTGATGCCGCGCTAGTCCAAATCGATGCCACCAGCACCCGCGTCATCGATGCAAACACGTATGCCTACCCTCCAGGACTTGCAAAACGTCTCGCGGGGTCTTTGATTGCGCCCCATGAACAAACGGTAGCGAGCACAGGGAAACTCCACCACGAACTTGGGGTCGCTTTTGCAGACGCGGCAAACGCGCTGCGTAGTGCGCACCCGCATGTGTATGTCACAGCCGTTGCAAGCCACGGGCAGACGCTGTTCCATGCGGCGGATGCATCGTCACCTTTTACCCTTCAAGCAGGCGATCCGACAATCATCGCGGCTCGGACGGGTTTACCGGTAGTGGCCGATTTCCGCTCGGCCGACCTTGCGGTTGGCGGTCAAGGCGCACCGCTGGCGCCACTGTTCCACGAGGCGGTTTTGCCCCGTGACAACGAAACACTCGCGGTTATCAATCTTGGTGGCATCGCTAATCTGTCATTGATTCGACCAAGCAAGCCAACGATCGGGTTTGATACAGGTCCTGCGAACACGCTCATGGACATCTGGGCCGCCAGGCAGTGGGACCTGCCCTTCGACGCCGATGGCAAACTAGCTGCATCGGGAGCCGTGATTCCTGAACTGCTCGCGCATATGCTCGAAGACGCGTACTTCGCCCGATCGTTTCCGAAGAGTACCGGGCGCGAGTATTTCAATCTCGAGTGGCTGCTCGACGCACTCTCAGCGGTAGGTTTGGAATCCTCGTCACAGCAACGCAACGCAAGACGGGATATTATGGCAACACTTTCTGAATTGACCGTGACCACGCTTGCGACTGCTCTGGGTGACTGCGAGTGTGCTGTAGACAACGTATTGATATGTGGCGGCGGCGCCCGCAATGCGACGCTGATGACCAGACTGGAACAGGTCTGCGCACCAGCAAGCGTTAGCACCACCGCGGAACGTGGCGTCGACCCGGACTACGTGGAGGCAGCGCTTTTCGCGTGGCTGGGTTGGAAGCGATGGCACGCGCAGCCCATCGACAGTCGGGCAATCACGGGCGCAACGCGACGCATTGTTGCTGGCAGCATTCACCTGCCGCCAGCGGGGGAAGCCGATGAACGAGCTTGAGCAAGAACCGACCGACCCATCGCCGGGCGCCGAGAAGCACCCAGAAACTTCGGTTAAAGCCGAGGCAGCATTGTCGCAGCCCGAACACTTCTACAACCGCGAACTGGGACTGCTGAAATTCAACTGGCGTGTCTTGGCACAGGCCGCCGATGGCAAGATCCCGCTGTTGGAGCGACTTCGCTACCTTTGTATCTCATGCACCAACCTTGATGAGTTCTTCGAAATTCGTGTCGCGGGTCTTAAGCAACGACAGGAAATCAACGCATCGCCACCCGGTCCGGACAAGCGCACAGCCGAGGATGTGTTGCGCGCCGTCTCGGAGGAGGCGCATCAGCTCGTCAAGACACAATACCGAGAGTTGAACGAGACATTGCTGCCCGCGCTTCGTGCAGCGGGCATCCGATTCCTGCGACGCTCAACGTGGAACGATGCACAGCGGGCCTGGCTACATGACTACTTCCACAAACAGGTTGTCCCGGTACTCACGCCGCTGACTCTGGACCCATCACGCCCGTTCCCTCAGATCCTGAACAAGAGCCTGAACTTCATCGTGGGTCTGCGTGGACGCGATGTTTACGGCCGGCGCCGCCATCGCGGATTGGTGCAAGCGCCCCGCTCACTACCCAGACTGATCCGTTTGCCAGCCGAAATCGAAGGATGCGGCGACGAGGACTATGTATTTCTCTCTTCGGTCATCCACAAGTTTGTCGAAGAGTTGTTTCCCGGTTTGACTATCGACGGGTGTTATCAGTTTCGTGTCACCCGCAACGGCGACTTGTACGTCGACGATGAGGAAGTCGATGACCTCATCCGCGTCCTGGAAGGCGAGCTCGCAGCAAGTCGATATGGAGCGGCAGTGCGGCTCGAGGTTGACCACCAATGTCCGGAGGAGCTCAGCACATTTCTGCTCGATCACTTCGAGCTGGACGAATCGGATCTGTACCGGGTACACGGACCGGTGAATCTGAACCGACTCATGATGATCGCCGACACGTCGCAGCGTGCGGAACTGAAGTTCCAGCCGTTCACACCGGGCGTCCCGGAGGTCCTGATGGTGGCGGAAAACCCGTTCGAAGCCATCGCGAAGAAGGACGTTCTGCTACATCATCCGTTCCAAAGCTTTGCACCGGTCATTGATCTATTGGCTGCAGCGGCGGCGGATCCAAACGTGCTGGCAATAAAGCAAACGCTGTATCGCACCGGACCTCAATCACCCGTGGTTGACCATCTGGTTGCCGCCGCGCGCGCAGGAAAAGAGGTCACCGTGGTGGTTGAGCTCATGGCGCGGTTCGACGAGGCCGCTAACATCGAACTCTCATCCCGACTGCAGGAAGCCGGCGCACACGTGATCTTCGGTGTGCTTGGATACAAGACGCACGCGAAGATGCTCCTCATCGTTCGTCGCGAAGGCGAGGCACTAAAACGCTATGTGCATCTCGGCACCGGCAACTACCACCCGAAAACGACGCGCCTGTACACCGATTACGGATTGCTGACCGCGGCCGAAGACATCGGCCAGGATGTACACAACCTGTTTATGCGCCTGTCGAGCCTCACGAACGTCGGCGGCAACCGTAAGCTACTGAGTTCGCCGTTCGAGCTGCACACTCAGTTGTTGAAGTTCATTCGACGAGAACGTCGCAACGCTCTGGCCGGCAAACCTGCAAGAATTGTCGCAAAGATCAATTCACTCATTGAGCCGCGAATCATCAGTGCCCTCTACGCGGCGTCCAACGCTGGCGTGCAGATCGATCTGATCATACGTGGCATCTGCATCCTGAGACCCGGCGTACCCGGACTCTCAGAGAACATTCGTGTGCGCTCGATTATCGGCAGATTTCTCGAGCACTCTCGCGTGTATAGCTTCCACAACAACGGCCGCCAGGTCTTGCTGCTCGGTAGCGCCGACTGGATGGATCGCAATTTCTTCCGGCGCATCGAGACGTGCTTCCCCGTGCGAAGGAAATCTCACATCAATCGCATTAACGAGGACTTGCAGCTCTATCTCGACGACACACTAGGCGCGTGGGAGATGTTGTCCGACGGGAGCTACAAGCGTTTGCGTCCGGGTCCGGATCGGCCGCCGCTGTCGGCACAACGTGAGTTACTGACGCGCTACGGTGGGCAGGTTTGATCAGCTGCGCAGCACTTTGAGCTCGTAGGCCCAGGCCTCGAGGTAGTCCTGCTCGCGGACAATATCGGCCTCGGTCAGTGGGTTGTTGACCAACCAATCGGCAGGGAACGTGAGCTCGATCCTTCGATCGATGACGCGTAGCTTGATGTCCGGCAATGGTGCTGCGCTGCGATTGCGGTTCAACAGTACTGAGAGACGCAACATCACTGCGATCAAGCGTGCGCTATCGGAGTGAGCCAAGCCCCTCAAAACCGAGGCGCCCTCGCTGACACGCTTGCGCTGATTTGCAATGAGGAACGAGAGCAGCTGCTGCTCACCAGCCGGGAAACCTGGCAAGTCTGCATTGGCAACTACGTAAGCACCGTGCAGGTGATAGTCGGCGTGCGCAATATCCAGGCCAATCTCGTGCAGATGGCCCGCCCAACGCACGAACTGAGTCGCCGTTTGTGCATCCATGCCCAATGCATCATCGGCTTGCGCGAGCAACATCTCGGCAGTGTCTTTCACCTGAGCCGCCTGCGCCTGGTCGACGTGATAACGCTCACCCAGCGCGACGACACTCCGCACCCGGGCATCTGAATGGCGCAATCGACCGACGAGGTCATACAGCACGCCTTCGCGCAGGGCGCCATCCGAAGGCTCCAGAGATTCAATCTTCAACGTGCGCATCACTTCGACCAGGATGGCAAGACCACCCGGCCAAACCTGCGCGCGTCTCGCACTCAACTCCGGCATCGAAAGACGCTCGATACTGCCTGCTTCAATCACTTTCTCAATGAGATGCTCGACATGAGCGACCGTCATCGGGGAATCGCCCGACACCAACCCGAGGGCTTGAGCCACACGCACCGTCGATCGAATTGTCCCAGAGGCACCTATCGCCGAGTCCCAGCCCGCTTCGCGATACGCCGCCTTGATCGGTCTGAGTTTCAGCTGTGCGGCCGTGCGCGCGGCCGCGAACCGCTCAGCGTCGATTCCTCCGTCCGGGAAATATCCCTCGGTATGGCGCACACAGCCCATCCCGAGACTCTTCAGCGCTTGCGCTTCCAACCCCTCGCCAACGATCAACTCAGTGCTGCCACCGCCGATATCGATCACCAGTCGGCGACCGTCGCTCGGGGGCAGACTATGAGCCACGCCGAGATAAATCAGGCGGGCCTCTTCAACACCCGCGATGATGTCGATCGGGTGGCCGAGCGCGCGCTCAGCCGCATCGCGAAAGCCAGCATCATCGCGCACACGCCGAAGGGTATTGGTGCCAACCGCGCGTACTCGGGAGGCCTGCATTTCGCGCAACCGTTCGCCGAATCGATCCAGACATTCCAACGCTCTCTGGCGCGAGCGCGGCGCGAGCCCGCCATTGGCTTTCAAACCTTCCGCAAGGCGAACGGATTCTCGCAGGCGATCGATGATCGTGAGCTGGCCATGCCGTAGCTCGGCGACCACCATGTGGAAGCTGTTGGAACCGAGGTCTACCGCTGCGATGACGCCCTCGGACGTCGTCGCGCTCTGGTCACCCTCGTTCTCAGACGGAGAAAGAGGATCCGCAACCACAGGTGGTGGTGGCGTTCGGGTTGCGAATAATGAACTGCGCGCCCTCGAGATCTTCTTTGTAGTCGATCTCTGCACCGATCAGATACTGAACACTCATCGGGTCGACTACCAGCGTGACACCGTCCTTCTCGACGGTCATATCACCATCTTCGAGATTCTCATCGAAGGTAAAGCCATATTGAAAGCCAGAACAGCCGCCGCCGCTAATGAATACGCGAAGCTTGAGCTCAGGGTTTTCCTCTTCGGCCAACAGCTGGCCGACTTTGGAAGCGGCGGACTGCGTGAACACCAGCGGAGCCGCCGGCATATCGCCAGGATTTTGTGTGTGTACTGTCACCGCACCTACCTCAAAAGCATTGTCCCTTGACGCTAGATGGTAGCAAAAAGCCGGTTCTCAAGCCTCTTGCGGCGCATCGCCCGCTGATTCAACCGGTTCCGAGGCGCCAGATTCGGTCTGGTGTACCAACTTGCCGTTGATTTCGGCACCGATCGCCATCTCGATCAGGTTGTAATAGACGTTGCCGATGACGCGCGCCGTAGGTCCGAGCTCGACGCGCTGATGCGCGACCACATCGCCTTTGACCAGGCCGTTCAATATGACGTGCGGGGCACTTACGTTGCCATGAATCTCCCCGCGTTCGCTCACGCTGAGCGTTGAATCGCTGTCGCCCCCGGCCGCAACGCCGCCGTTCACCACACCATCTACGTGACTCGCACCCGTGAAGTTCAGGTCTCCCTCGATACGCGTGCTCGCACCGACCAGGGTCTCAATCGAGAGATTTTTGCGCTTCTTACTGCCGAGCATGGATGTTCCTTAAGTGTTGGGTTAATGGTGTGCGCCGTCTTGGTTGCGCCGTTAGCCGCTTGCCGTGGACCAATCGAAAGTCTGGCGAATACCCTGATTTCCGCGGCCACTCGGGGCAAGCTCAACATTGATTTTCTCCGGGCGAAAACCCTCTGGCAACTCGAGCTCCCGGTCAAAATCCTGAAAGTATCGAAAACCGTAATTCCATTTGGCGCTATTGCCTTCGGGCAGCAGGGATGCCAACGGCAAGGACACGCGCTCGCCATCCCGAGCCCCATCTACCGTGATCTCAACTTTGCCGTAAACCTGGCGGTGGTGCTGCTTCACCTGCACCAGCACCATGCGCAGGTTGTAGCGGGCTTCTTGCGAGCCTCTGACGACCTGCAGATCCTGGATCCGCAACCCGCTTTCGCTCTCACCAGGCGAGATAATGCCTCGGTAGAACGCGATGGCTTCGCGCTGCTCCTGAATTTTGCCCTGTAATTCGCGCAGCGTGCCGCCAACCTCGCGGTAGGTCTCTTGCTCCGTCTTGGACAAAGTCTCCAGCCGGACTCGCTGCTCGTTCAGCTCGCGGTTTTCGGCCTCCAAACGCACGATCTTCGCCTCGAGCGTCTCAATTTCCTCAGTGCTGGCGAACCGATTGAACCCGGCATGAAAGCGCCCCATCTCGTATAACAGGTAGCCCCCACCCATGACCGCAATCAAGACGATCGCGAGCAATGCCCTCGAGCGCCCTGGCGCGGCGGGCTTCAAAACCATTTTCGGTTTGTTCATCGTATGCCGACGGTGGCTCTACATAATGTGCATGGTACGCTTCGCGCCGGGGACTTTTGAAGTGGCACGCATCACAAAAAGGCGAGCCCGTAAGATGATCGGAGCAACATGACCTACCTGACGCTGAAAGCACTTCACATTGCGGCCATGGTCACCTGGTTCGCAGGGCTGTTCTATCTGCCGCGATTGTTCATCTATCACAATGCGGCCACCGACCAGATCTCGCTTGACCGTTTCGTGGTGATGGAGCGACGGCTCTACGCGATCATGACGATAGGCGCAGCAGCAACTCTGCTGCTGGGATTGGCGTTACTCTGGATCAACTCCGGTCTGTTCCGCGCCGGGTGGTTCCATGCAAAGCTGGCCCTGCTCGTCGGATTGTTTGCCTATCACTACAACTGCAAACGGATCATGCGAGCGTTGGCAGCTGGAACCTGCACGCACAGCGACAAGTGGCTTCGGTTCTACAACGAGGCGCCGGTGCTATTCCTGTTCGGCATCATCGGACTCGCAATCCTGAAGCCGTTCTAACGCGTCGACTCCAACAAACCCGCTTTTTTCAGGTCCTTGCGAAATACAGAGCGCCAGCGGTGCGGCCACCAACGCGGCTGCGGCGGCGGTCCGTCCGGGTGCACATGGGTGGCTAACTCGTGCAGCGCTCGCGCGTACACTCGGCGCTTGAAGTAGATCACTTCGTTCACCGGTCGCCAGTAATCCACCCAGCGCCACCGATCAAACTCAGGCTTATCGGTAAGGTCGAAACGTAGCGCGCTCTCATCACTGACCAGACGCAACATGAACCAGCGCTGTTTTTGACCGATGCACAGCGGTTTGGAGTGCCGTCTGACAAAACGATCGGGTAGACGGTAGGGAATCCAGTCAGACGTGAACCCGAGTAGCTCCACATCGTCCGGACGCAGCCCTAGCTCCTCTTCAAGCTCCCGGTACATGGCCTGTTCAGCGGATTCACCGGGCGCAACGCCGCCCTGCGGAAACTGCCAGCCCTTGCGGCCGGCCCGCCCTGCGAGCAATAACTTGCCCGAATCGTTTGCCACGATAATGCCGACGTTAGCGCGAAAGCCTTCGTCGTCGATGAGATCAGAACTCATGCGTGAACACTCCTGCGCTATATTGTTCCACAACCTCTGACTCGCCTCCAAGCTCTCGTGTTAACCCCCACCACCAGCATCTACAGCAACCCCGTCTCGACACGCCTGCCGCTGATCGCGCTGTTTGCGGGTCTCGCAGTGCTTGCCATCAGCGCGATTTCGCTATCGATCGTGGCTGGTAGCGATGGTTTCCAACCTGCCTTGCTGATGCGTTGGCTCACTGGAAACACAGACCCTCAAACGCGGCTGATTATCGAGACGTTGCGACTCCCGCGGGCATTGAGCGCGTTTGCTGTGGGCGGCATGCTGGCGCTGGCCGGAGTCTTGATGCAGGTTTTGCTGCGCAACCCTTTAGCCGATCCCTACATCCTCGGCACCTCTGGCGGCGCTGCCTGTGGGGCGCTCATGGCACTGACTTTGGGTTTGAGTGTCGCCGCCACCAATTTGGCCGCTTTTGCCGGCGCGCTGCTGTCGACGGTGATTGTCTTCGGGTTCGGAGGCTTCAGACACAAGTTCTCGCCGACCGCACTGCTCCTGACCGGCGTTGTGCTCGCGAGCGGCTTCGGTGCCATCGTCAGCCTGCTATTGGCGCTCAGCCCTGACAATTCATTGCGAGGTATGCTTTTCTGGTTGATGGGCGATTTCAGCCTCTCGCTCACACCAACAATGCCACTGGCGCTGCTCGCAGTTGCGGGCATCGCGACCACCGTGTGCGCCCGACCTTTGGATCTGCTCGCCGAGTCGCCCGACCGCGCACGCATTCTCGGTCTCCCACTGTTGTCGGCGCGTGCTGCTGTGTTGGCGCTCGCATCACTGCTCACCGCGTACTCGGTAACGGTGGCCGGTTCAATAGGGTTTATCGGGCTCGTCGTGCCCCACCTGGTTCGTCACTACACCGGGCCAAGGCATAGCGTGCTCATCCCTGCAGCAATCATCGCAGGGGGTGCGCTGCTGTGTACCGCCGACGCGTTATCGAGGACCGTCGCTGCACCCCGCCAGCTGCCAGTCGGCACGCTCACCGCAATGATCGGGGTTCCGCTGTTCCTCTACCTGCTACGCAATCGCTACCGTGCAGGTCGCGCTCATACCTGAGTGGTTTGGTCGGCTTCGGGTGCCGCGCAGACCTGGTTCCTGCCCGCCGACTTGGCGGCGTACATCGCGAGATCTGCTCGTTTCAGCAGCTGTTCGCCCAACGTCTTCAAATCGCCACTCGCCGTGTAAGGAACTGACTGTGCAACGCCCACCGAGACGGTGATCGACAAAGCCGCCGTATCGCTGAGCACGAATGGCTTGCTTGCCACTGCCTCACGAGTCCGCTCCGCCAGTGCCATTGCATCCGCAAGACCGGTCTCCGGCAACAAGATTACAAACTCCTCACCACCATATCGCGCAGCCACATCGCTGGAACGCACTTCCGATTCGATACGATGCGCGCACTCGGCGAGCACCAAATCACCCGCGTGGTGACCGTGCTGATCATTGACCCGCTTGAAGTGATCAATATCGAGGAAAAGGCAGCACAGGGGTAAGCGATGGCGTCGTGCCCGGGCAATCTCCTCGTTGAGGCGTACTTGCAGGTAACGACGGTTAAACCAACCGGTCAATACATCAGTGAATCCACTGCGCAGCAGTCGCGCGCGGTTCACTGTGTTCTCGAGCGCAAACGACGCGATGACTGCGAGATGTGCCAGGAAATCACTGCCGAGATCACGCTTGTACCGATGCGGGTCGCTGCTCAGAAGATTGAGACTACCAATCAGTTTCCCCTGTCGTCGCAAACCAAGAATTGCGAGGCTCGCATACTTACCCTTGCCGGCAATCAGTTGATGATCAACGGTCTGAAAGGGCCCGAGCCACGGTTTGTGCAACGCTGCGTACTGCGGTGCTATGCCGCTCAACGAATCGAAAAAACGTACACCTTCGGGTACGGCTTCAGGTCCACCGTCAGCAATCAGTAGATGGCGAATCTCGTGGTCCGGATCGCACAGCACGAGGGTCACGCGATCAACATCAAAGCTGTCGCGCAAGCCTTCGGTCAGCGTCGAAAAAAGAGAGAACAGACTATCCGCTGTCAGAATCGCGAGTTCACGCTCTTGCGAACGCACGAGCAGTTGCTCGTTGTTGCGAGCCTCTTCCTGCATTGCGCGGATCAGCGCCTTGAGGTCACGCGCATTGTCGTCTGCCGCAGCCACAACCGGAGAGTCGCACAAAACCCCCCGATTGTCGCGCATGGGATCGCATCCACAGGTGGACGCGATCCCGATTCGCTCAGTAACAATACAGCGGCGTCAGTGTCCGTCCGCGATGCCAGTGCCATCCTGCTCGGCCGTGTCGATGACGAAATGCGCGTCGATCATTCAGGAACCTACGATGTTCGTAGTGCCAGCGGTGAGCGCGAGCATTGCGGCGAATTGCTCTGCGTTGAGCCCGTAACTCACCACGACGCAGGTGTCGACGGTCGATCAAATAGCGTCGATCGTCGTGGTCGACGTAGAGGCGATCGACTCTGGAGTGACCGCGGTCGTGCGCATGTGCGGGTGTTGCTACGCCCAACGCAACCAGGGCTACTGCCAACAAGGCAACCGGTTTGAACATGGGAACCTCCTGTTGTTTCCCTGAGACACGGAAACAGTTTCGACCACCGTCAATGAACCACACCTGAACCGCAGCCATGCACAGGTGACAGCATTCAGTCTGCGTGCAACCATCCGCAATCGCAGGGCATTCGAGGAAGAACATGACGAGGCAAGTTGCCGTCGCCAGCAGCTCAGCCGTCGCGACCGATGCGGCTACTGAGATCATTGAGCTGGGCGGTAATGCAGTCGATGCCGCAGTGGCCGCGGCGTTTGTTAGCATCAATACCGAGCCTGGCGTTTGCGCACTGGCTGGTGGCGCATACATCACACTCTGGGCACCCGCTGCCGACCCGGTGTGCATCGACGGCTACGCACGCATTCCGGGGCTTGGCGCAACCTCGATCGCCCGCCCGATTCCTGAGCCTGTGCACATGGACTACGGGGGCGGCGTTACAACCCACGTCGGCGCGGGGAGCGTTGCTGTGCCAGGTACACCGGCGGCGCTATCGCTTGTGCACGAGCGCTACGGTCAGTTGCCCTGGCGGACTTGCCTTGAACCTGCCATCCGCATTTGCCGAGACGGATTCCCACTGCCCAAAGCGTGCCGGCATTACCTTGAGTACTCCGGGACCTCGATTTTCGGTCGAAGCGAAGTTGGCTTTTCTGCCTTGCACCCCGACGGCGAACATCTTGCACAGGCCGGCGAATGTATTGTCGTCGAAGGACTTGCAAACACACTCGAGACACTCGCTGATGAGGGCGTCTCGAGCTTTTATCGCGGCGACATAGGGCGGGCGATCGTGCAACACATTCAAGCGCACGGCGGTTGCATGACACCGAAGGACCTCGAGTCGTTCTCACCCGTCGTATACCCAGCAAGTGAATATCAAGTCGGCGAATGGACGCTAGCCCTGCCGCCGCCGCCCTCAATTGGTGGCAGTGTTCTCGGCGCCATGTTGCAACTGGTCGCCCGTGGCATTGATCCGGTCGAGAGCATGTACCGCTGCCTGCGCTACCGTCGTGAGCACATCGACTTTGCCGAAGCATTGCCCGCGGCGACCCAGGCGCTTTTGGACAGCGCGTTGGAACACGAGTTAGCGCCCTTTGGCAGCGCGAACACAGTGCATACCTCGGCGGCTGACACAAATGGACTGGCATGCGCGATTACCGCATCAGCGGGATATGGCTGCGGAGAGATTCCGGACGGCACCGGGTTATGGCTGAACAATTGTCTCGGGGAAATCGAGCTCAATCTACGCGGCTTCGAAGCGGCGCCGGCCGGTGCGACCTTACCCACCAATATGGCGCCCGCCGTTGCACGCTTCGAACAGGACACGCTGGCGATCGGGACCCCCGGCGCCGACCGCATCACCAGCGCCATGCTCCAGACGCTCAGCGCATTTATGGTGGGCAGCGCCTCACTCGTCGATGCGATCGCAGCACCGCGCTGGCACGTCGAAATGGCGCTGGAACCCGACGCGTCAGGGTATGCCGCTATACTGCACACCGAACCAGGGGTCCGCGCAGCGGCACCCCCGGGCGCTCTAGAGCACGCTCACGCTGCCGCTGGCATGTACTTCGGCGGGGTGGGTGCCGCTCAAACCAACAGTCGCTCGCTGAGCGCGGTTGCCGTCGCCGACCCACGTCGTGTTGGGGGCACCACGATCGCGAGCCCCACTACAGACTTGAAACCCGGAGACCATTGATGACCGATCAGGTGGCGGCAGACTTTCTGCCCGACTCGCTACCCGAAAACCCTATGGACGTTGTCGCGCGCTGGATGGACGAGGCAAAGCAAGCCGCAAACCAGCCGAACCCGAACGCGATGACTATCGCTACGCAGGACGCCGATGGCACCCTGACCGCGCGGATTGTGCTGTGCAAAGGCTTTGATTCCGTTGCGGGTACGCTCGACTTTTATACCAACTACACCTCGAGAAAAGGTCGCGCGCTCTCTGAGAATCCGAACGTGGCGGTGGTATTCCATTGGGACCATCAAGGCCGGCAGGTGCGTATTGAGGGACGCGCTACTCCGCTCGACGACGCAACCAACGATCGCTATTTCGCAACGCGGCCGAGACTCAGCCAGATGGGCGCATGGGCGAGTGACCAAAGTCAAGCCATCGCAAGTCGCGATGCGTTGCTCTCTCAGTTCGAAGCCCGCAACGCCACGCACGAACAGCAAGACACGATTCCTCGCCCACCACACTGGGGGGGCTACCGTATTGTCGCGAGCACCTGCGAACTTTGGGTGGAGGGAAGCGGTCGAGTACACGATCGGGCACGCTATACGCGCACCACTCAAGGAACCGGCGCACCTGGCGCCTGGACCGGCGAGCGACTGCAGCCATGAGCGGATTGCTCGCCGAATGCACCGCCAGCTGCCCCTTCTGCGGCGAGGTTATCGATCTTTTCGTCGATACCTCAGCTGGCGATCAGCAGTACATCGAGGATTGCTTTGTGTGCTGCCGCCCTATCCAGATCTCCGTCACTGTCGACGGGGACGAAGTGATGTCGCTACATGCTGAGCAGTCGCACTAGCCTGACCTGTTGGCTTTTGCTCGCGTTCACATCGCTCGGTACAGCATCTGCTGACGAGTTGATGCTGACCGGCGACCCGGACCTTTCCGTCAGCTTCTCTAAGCAGCAAGACACACTGTTTGCTGGCTTTGCGGGTCGGATTTGGTCAGTCGCTGCCAACGGCGGCACCGCGTCCCCGTTGACCGACAGCAGCCTGACGCTGCGCACACCGAAGGTTTCCAGAGACGGACGTTTCGTTGTCGCCGTCGGTGGTCCGGGGAGCAACGTGCATAACCTGTGGTTGATCGATACACGTGACGGGGAAACACGGCGCATCACCAACGGCAACTGGCGGGATGACGATCCAGTATGGCATCCGAAGGAAGCTGCCGTGGTGTTTGCTTCCGATCGATCGGGCAGCTGGCAGCTATGGAAGATTTCGATCCTTGATGGATTGGTGCAACGCCTGACGGTCGAACCCGGCTCTGCGCGGGATCCAACCTTCAGCGTTGACGGTCAAGCCCTTCTCTACGTCCAAACGCTTCCCGATCGTTATGAATTGCGGCAAAGGTATGGTCGCGGCCGACCGTTCACCTTGCTGCAGAGTCGCTCCGCCATCCGCTATCCCAGTGCCAGACCACAGGGTGCTTTGCTGACCTACTGGGCGATAGAGCAAGACGGACAAGCGCGTCTCGAAATGCTGCTGCCGACCGAGTCGCCGATCATCAAGGCGGTCCCTGACACACCGAAGTCCTCTCCGCAGCCCTTGATCTGGAAAGATCGGGATCACTATTTCCTGACAAATGGTGGTCGTCTTTCGCTGCAGACTTTTGCAACACCAGACCAGGCCACAGTACCGCTGACCGGATGGCTGTCGGTCGCCAGAGCCAAGCCACTGCCATTGCAGCCGAAGGTCGACACTACCGGTCCGAGGTTCGTGTTGCGCGTAGGGTATGTGCTCGATCTCATCGGCAATCGGCGCCTGGAAAGACAGGATCTGCTGATCGACTCCGGTCGAATCGCAGCAATTGTTCCGCGCCGACCCTGGCCTCGCGAAACGATCATTGATCTCGATGGTGCGACAGTAATGCCGCGCCTCATCGATATCGACCTGACCGATGAACCAACACGCCAACAGCTCGCCGGCGGTATCGTTTCGAGCTCGCTCGCACCGGAACGGGTGACCGTGCCGAAAGCACTTGAACACGACCTTCGCGCGACGTTTATCGAGTCCGCATCGCCAAATGCAATGATTGTCAGCGATCGAGCTTTACCTGATCTGCTGAGCGGTGTGCATATTCTTGAACTGGATCTCGAAAGCGCCAATCGCCACGAAGACCTGATATTGGCCTCCGCGGCCAACCTGCGTGTGGAGACCGCCGGCATCCTCGAGCCCGGCAGCGACGCCTGGGCGCAACTCAGTGCGAGCCGGCATTTCGCAGGCGCAAATCCGCAGTCGCCCGCCGGGGATCAGACCTCGTTACCGCCATCACTGCACTCCAGGATCATCACTGGTTCGAAAGGAGGCGCCATGCGAGAGCCGCTGGGATTGCATTCAAATCTGATGGCGTTAAATGAGTTGGGCGTATCGCCCGGTGAAACGCTCGCCAGCGCGACGTGGAGACCAGCGTCACTGCTCGGTCTGTCCGATCGTGGACTGGTCGCACAAGGACACATTGCTGATCTGCTTCTGGTCGACGGTAACCCGCTTGAAGACCTTTCAGTGCTGCTGTCACCAGTCGCAATCGTTGATCAGGGCGTGTTCAAGAGTGTGGGCGGTCTGTTGGATCCATAGACTGTCGGGGAATCTTACAAACTGATGACAAAGCTGCCAGTGTTGTCCCGGTTCGCTACCTATATCTCCCTGTATTTCATACATAAAACAGAAAATGGCACATGGCTTGCTTTAGTGTAACTGCCCAAGCAACAGACAGTGCTGCGCGTCAGACAATCAGGGGGACCGCCACGTTCGCGTTCGGAAGCCTGCCAATAAGAAAGCGGCGAATAAGAAAAACACACGACCAACGTGTCGGTGAGTACAAGCAGAGATACTGTCAATAACAATAAGAAAAAACGGCTCTCACCCCGGCTCTGCCGGGGTTAATTTTTTGTGCTTCACACGTCTCGCTTCGCTTAAGCTGCGCGGATGACAGATTTGCCGTCGACACCCGTTATCGAAAGCCGAGGCATCAACGTCACGGTGCCGGACCGGGTGCTCGTATCCGAGTTATCCATTACGCTCGAGCCAGCACAATGGCTCGTTGTGCTAGGACGCAACGGTGCCGGGAAAACCCGCACGCTGCGCACCCTTTGTGGGCTCGAGCAGACGGACGCTTCTCTCATGCGATGGTGTGGTCAGTCCGCCGACACCGTCGACGCCGCATCCCGCGCAAAGCTTGTGACCATCGTGACGCAACATCAGGATGACGCGTTCGGCAATGATGTCTACAACCACCTCTTGCTCGCGCGCTACCCCCACCACGGACCCTGGCGCAGTCCTAACCAATCCGACCGGGACTCGGTGGCGAGTGCGCTCTCGCGCCTCGGGCTAGACGCATTGGCCGGGCGCGATGTGACCACACTTTCGGGTGGCGAGCGTCAGCGCGTGGCGGTAGCGCAAGCCCTGGTGCAGGAAACGCCATTGCTCCTGGTCGATGAACCCTTAAGTCATCAGGACCCCGCCGGTTCAGAGCAGATCCTGCGTGCCCTCGAAACCTATCGCGCATCCGGCGGGAGTGTGATCAGCGCCATGCATGATGTGAACATTGCGAGGCGGCACGCGGACCTGGCACTGATTCTTCAGGGAGACGGTGGGTGGCAACTCGGGGACGCATCCGAACTTATCTGCCGCGAGACGGTAACGCAGCTGTTTGGCGTCGACGTGATTCAGACGGAAGTCAACGGCGAGCCCTGGTTCGTACCTGCAGTGTTGTCAACTTGACGCCAGTACCGGATGCAACATCCCGGTCAGGCGTTCGTAGAGCGCGGGGTTCGCCGCCAACACCGAGCGCGTATCGCGCGTGATCCGGCCACCATCGATGTCCGTGAACACGCCGCCAGCCTCAGTCACGATCACCGATAGTGCGGCAATATCGAGAATGTTCACATCTGACTCGATGACTGCATCGATGCAACCCTGTGCAAGCAGATGGTAGTGCAGAAAATCGCCATAGCCACGAATCCGACCGCATCGCGCTACGACGTCGCCGAGCGCCGCCCAACCTGGCCCACTTGCTAGCGTGTGTACATTCCCGAGCGATATCGCAGCCTCTTCCAGGAGTGAAATATCGCTAACCTGCAGCGGCTCGCCATTGAGCCACGCGCCACCATCGATTTCGGCGTAGGCGAGATCGCCCTGGATCGGCGCACTGGAGACGCCAAGCACGAGCTCGCCATCGCGCATCAGTGCAATCTGGGTGGAGAAAAACGGGTAGCCACGGACAAACGCCTTGGTGCCATCGATCGGATCAACCAACCAGAGGAACTCGGTGTCACTTGTGCTCTCTCCGGTCTCTTCGCCCAGAAAGCCATGATCCGGAAAGCGCGACTGAATGACGGCGGCGATCGCCTGTTCAGCCGCAACGTCAATGTCAGTGACCGGCGTCAGATCCGACTTGGTCTCCACGGTGAACCGACCCTGGTAACCCGCTCGAATGACGTCTGCCGCGGACTTTGCCGCCTCTAGTGCTGTCGCAAGAAACGCGCTGGCTTCCTGATCCACGTGCTTACACCTTCGCTAAAACACCAGTGTACCGCAGCGAATGTCCGAACGGCGGTCGCGTTTCTTGACAGTGATGAGTCAGAGCACCTAGTCTTCCCGACGCTATGGTGAATCCCGACGACGTCGGGATGAACGGGAAGTCGGTGAGCACTTTGGTGCGAGTCCGACACTGCCCCCGCAACGGTGATCGAGTAAAAGTTGTGATCAGGTGCGCAAGGCACCAGCCACTCCGGCCGCGTCGGGGGAAGGCATCACAACAGGCCCAGCCACTCGTCAGTCCGGAGACCGGCCACAGCACTATGCCGGGGATGCGGAGGGCATCAGCTCAGGTGTGGCGGACCGATCGTCCGTTATTGCTTGCGCGTTTCCTCAATCCGCTCTTCGGGTTTTGCAATCGATTGGTACGGGTGGGTACCGAGGGGAAACACAATGAGAACTGCTTTTCTGATTTGCGGCGTGCTTGCCGCGGGAAGCGCTGCCGCGCAAGACACACCACTGCAGCTCGACGATCTCGTCGTGACTACGGCTACACGCACAGAAACCGATCTGAACGACGCGATGGCGAACGTGCGGGTCGTCACACGTGACGACATCCTGCGCAGCGGTGCAACCGACAGCATCGAGCTGCTGCGTTACTTTGCGGGCATCGATATCGCCCGTACCGGCGGGCCTGGGCAACAGACTTCGATTTTCATGCGTGGCGCCGAGAGCAACCACACACTGGTTTTGATTGACGGCGTACGATCGAACCCGGCGACGATCGGCGTACCGGCAATCCAGAACATCACGCCAGAGCAGATCGACAGGATCGAAATCGTCACCGGCCCACGATCATCGCTTTATGGCAGCGACGCTATCGGCGGTGTGATCAACATCATCACGACCGCTGCTACGCCCGAACGGGCGGTGAGCGTCGGCGGGGGAACAAACAACACCGAGCGCGCGAGTGCCCAGTGGGGCGTGCGTCGCGGTGACACAGTGTTCCGCGCCGGTATTGATCAACTGCGCACGGGCGGTATCCCCACACGCAGCGCCGATGACACAGATCGCGGCTTTGAAAACCTGAGCGCCAGACTGTCCTTGTCCACCCCGGTTGCTGGCGGACAACTCATTGCGACCCATTGGCAGGCTAGCGGTGATGCGGAATACAGCGATTTTTTCCTGAACCCGGTGACACAGGAGTTCGAAAACCAGGTCACGACACTGGGATGGAACAAGACCATTTCCGATCAATGGACAACCGAGGCGATTATCGGGCGCCTGGTTGACGACCTGCAGCAGGTGGAAAGTCCTGATTTCGTCGAAAGCACCCGACTCAGCATCGATTGGCAAAACACCGTTCAGGTCAACGCCAATCATCAGGTTGTCGCGGGCGCCTACCTCGCGCAGGAAACCGGCGAAGCGCTCTCCTTCGGACTCGGGTTCGACGAGGACGTCGACATCCGGGCGGCTTACGTGCAGGACCAATATCGAAATGATCGCTTCCAGGCACTGGTTGGCGTTCGCCTTTCCGACCACGAGGCGTTCGGCAACGAAGTGACGTGGAACGCGGGCGCCGGATACGACGTCACGGATCAATTCACCCTCCAGATCGACGCTGGTCGCGCTTTCCGTGCGCCGGACACGACCGACAGATTCGGCTTCGGTGGAAACCAGGACCTTGATGCCGAAACCTCTATGCAATACCAGCTGCGCGGCATCTATAGCCTGGACAACGGACTGCGCATCAGCGTCGAGGCGTTTCGCAACGAAATCGACGACCTGATCGAATTCGATTTTGCGACGTTCCAGTTGTTCAATATCGCCGAAGCAACGATTGAAGGCGTCAGTGCGGACGCGCGTTGGGTCAACGATCGCTGGCAGGTTGAGGTCGGGATCACTCATCAGGATGCGCGCAACGCAGAAACCGACACGCGCTTGCTGCGCCGTGCACGAGTGACGAGCAGCGCACGCATCAGCCGGCGATTCGGCCAACACAGTGTCGATCTCTCGTGGCGATCTGACGATGCACGACGCGATTTCGGTGGTGTTCGATTGGCTGGCTACGGCATCGCCAGCATCTCGGGCCGCTTCGCATTGACCGATGATCTTGCGTTAACCGCACGAGTGGATAATGTGACGGACAAAGAGTTCGAAACGGCAGCAGGTTTCAACCAGCTCGGTCGTACCACTACCGTACAATTGAGATACACGTTTTAAACGGGGCAGGCATGGGTAATCGACTCAGCAAAATCTACACATGTACCGGCGATGCGGGAGAAACCGGGCTCGGTGACGGCTCGCGTGTCGCCAAGGACGACGACCGTGTCGAGGCCTACGGCACCGTCGACGAAGCCAACAGTGCGATCGGGATGGTGTTGTCCTACCAGATCGACAACACGGTCATTGTGAACTGCCTGACCGACGTGCAGCACGATCTGTTCGATGTCGGCGCTGAACTCTGTATCCCCGGCCACAAGGTCATCACCGCCGAGTATGTCAGCCGACTGGAGCGCCAACTCGACAAGTTCAATGATGAACTGCCCCCGCTGAAAGAGTTCATTTTGCCGGGCGGCAATCCGCAGGCCGCAGCCTGTCATCTCGCCCGCACGATTTGCCGTCGTGCAGAACGACGTGTGCAGACGCTCTCGCGAGATGCCGAAATCAATGCAGAAGCGCTGCGGTACCTGAACCGATTGTCAGATCTGCTGTTCGTGATTGCACGTGTACTTGCACGCACTGGCGGAGGAGAGGAAGTCCTGTGGCATTCCGATCGGGTCCGCGGTGCAGAAACATCGGCTGAGTAATTGAATCGAGCGATGGACGTTCGGCGACAACGCCTAGTCCTCGCTCGACGCCGATTGAAGTGCCTCGCAAACTGCGGCAGCCCCTTGCGCCAACCGCGGTCCCGGCCGATTGACGAGATCACCGGGCACTCCGAGAATCTGGCGCTTGCTCACTGCGGTCAGTGAAGGCCACCTAGACCACAGTTTAATGGCGTCGTCCACAGCCCCCTCAGTGGTCAGTATGAGGTCAGGATCGGCAGCGACAACCGCTTCCACCGCGACGGTTGGTGCTGCTTCTGAGAGATCGGCGAAGACGTTGACGCCGCCACAAAGCGCAATCAAATCGGCGATGAAGTGTTGGCCACCAACGGTGTACAGAGGCTGCTGACCGATCTGATAGAACACGGTGAGTGGTTCGGCGGCCCCTTTGAGACTTTCGAGTGACGCCTCGAATCGCTGTGCTGCGGATTCCGCCGCGGCCGATGTGCCGGCAAGCTCACCGACACGCCGGATGGCAGGCGCAACGTCCTGGAGGCGCCGACCCGCAATCTCGACCAGCGCAATATCCAACGATGCCGCCAATTCACGCATGCGCGATTGGCCGCCACCTCCCCACGCGAGGATCACCGTTGGCTCGACCGCAAGCAACGCTTCCGCGTTCAACTGAAATCCGTCGCTGACGATCGGTAGATCCTCTACCGCTACGGGGTGATCGGAATAGGCACTGACGCCAACCAGATACTGGCCCGCACCCGCCGCAAACACGATTTCCGCAAGATGTGGCGCCAGCGTCACGATCCTGATGTCGGCGGGTGCGATGCGTTCGGGAGCACTTGCTTCATCCCCGCTGCACGCAACCGTAATCGCGGCGACGCATATCGCCAGCAACCAGCGATGCATCAGATCGCAACGCCAGCGATGGTCAGGACGGCAACGCCCACGAGCCAGAACCACAGCGTTCGCAGTGCCAGATTCTTCGAGCACCGCGCTGCGCGAATCGCCCAATCCGCCTCCGGCTCATCGTCAGAACGTGTCAGGTTCAATGCCGCAAAGCCCACCTCGGAAAGCAGCCGCTCGTTGTGTCGCGCAAGACTATCGCCCGTTTCAAGGTTGTGCCATGCGGCGCGCCCCACATCATAGTTGCCGGCGAACAGATACCCGAGCGCGGACAACCTCGCAGGAACCCAGGCAAGCACAGCATGGACATCATCGGCGCGCTGCTCGCAATCTGCCGCCACGTCATCTCGCTCTTCCATGCGCTTCGCCTGAAACAAGGCGCGGCGCCTCGCAAGATCGGAGACACGGAATAACCATGCACCGATCGGCCCAAGCAAAATGAACCAAAAAATGACCGCAAAAATCCGATTGTTAGCCTGCGCGAACACAGCACCAGCGACCTGCGTGCGCGCCTCGATACGATCCGTGAAACGACGCTCCAGCAGCGCCTTCGCGTTGCGCCTCTCCTCTTCCTCATCGCCCGATCGGACTGCGGCGCACCACCGGTCAACCTCTTCACCGATATCCTCAGGTCCAAGGCACAAGAAAAGCACCACTGCAGACAGCACGAAATAGGGTAGCCCCAGCCAGGCTTCATCGAGCAGCAACCGAATGATTACCACCGGTGCCACCGCCACTCCGAGAGCTAGCAGCACCCACAAGTAGGGTGTCACCCCGGACAAACTCCGGCTTCGAACGAGAAACACATCGAGAAGAGGATCAAGCCACCGAAGTTCCCGCCAATGAAACAGATGCGTTGCCATCCGCTCGAGCACCAAAGCAACAAACAGCGCGAGAATTTTCATGGGTAGACTTTAACTGCCGCGCGCTCCGATTGCATGCACCCGTGACCAATCGAAGCCGGTCCCGGGATCGGTTTTGCGACCAGGTGCGATATCACTGTGGCCGACAACGGGTGCATTCGCCAAGGAAGGATAGCTCGCCCTCAACGCATCTATCAGTGCGTTCAAAATACGATACTGAGGACTCGTAAATTCATCGGTATCGGTGCCTTCCAATTCGATCCCAACAGAAAAATCATTGCAACGTGTCCTACCCTCGAAACTGGACTCACCGGCATGCCACGCACGCCTTTCGAATGGCACATACTGCGTGATCTCACCGCTCCTGCGAATCAGGCAGTGCGCCGATACGCGCAGATGGGCAATACCCGCGAAGTACGGATGCGCCTCTGCGTCGAGCTCATTGCAAAACAACGCATCAATCTCATGGCCACCATAAACGCCTGGCGGTAAGGAGATGCTATGCACAACGATCAGGTCCAGCTGGCTATCGGCTGGACGGGCATCCTGATTCGGTGACGGCGCCTGTCGAACCGCATCAAGCAAACCGGTCGCCGGGTCAATACGGAGTGCGGGGGTTTGTGTCTCGCTATGCATGCAACTATGGTGAACAGCAGCACAACGAGCGTCAATCTAATGGCCGCGAAGAGAATATACATCGAGACCGGAATTACGCCTGAGGCGGAACATGCGCTGAGCCCGGAGCAAGCGCACTACATCGGCCGGGTGCTACGGGCGCGAATCGGCGACACGCTTGAGCTTTTTGATGGACAAGGGCACTCAGCGGCGGCAGAAGTACGCACACTCGGCAAGCGCGAGGCGATCGTGCTGACGTCCAGCGTAGTCTTTGCCGATGACCGGTCGCCGGTGTCGACGACACTACTTCAGTGCCTTTCTCGCTCGCACAAGATTGATCTGGTGGTTCAAAAAGCGGTGGAGCTCGGGGTCGACCACATAGTTCCGATTACGAGTGAGCGTTCACTGATGCGGCTTGACGAAGCAAGCGGTGCGCAGAAACAAGCCCACTGGATGAAAGTTGCGATCGCGGCTTGCCAGCAGTGCGGTCGACGCTTTCTGCCGACAATTTCAACACCTCTGTCACTGCAGGCGGCGCTCCGTGAGATCCGTGCAGAGCAACGTCTGGTCGCGACACCCGACGCGAGTCACTCCTTGACCAGCCAGCTCGAGCAACCTGCACCGGCAGATACAGCAATTCTGGTGGGCCCTGAAGGTGGGTTCTCCAGCGACGAGATCGAGACGGCAGTGGCTGCCGGTTGGGTGGGAGTCAGCGCCGGCAAGCGCGTGATGCGGACAGAAACGGCGGCGATCTCGCTGCTAACTATCATCCAGCACCGTTGGGGCGATCTCGTCTAAAGCACAATCTCCGCCAACCGAGACTCGATCACATCCAAATCCGGAATCAGTGGATACTCGTTAATCATCCGTACCCGTGTAACCACGGGATCGTCCACATCGAACTGCTCGGTCGTATCGACCTTCAATACATCCCGATTGACGCGCACGAGTTGCGGAAACCCCTGGGTGAGGAGGCCGTAATATCCGCCGCGAATCTTTCCGCTGGTGTCGTGGAAAATCACCACTCGGGTACGACTCCCCAGCTCGGGCATTGACCTGCCCATCAACGATTCGAAAGACACCGTCGGAACAGCCCTGCCCGACCAGTCGAGCGACCCGATCATCCAGTTCGGCGCGTCGGTAATTGGCTCCGGTGTCGACAGGCGCACCACTTCGGCGACACACGCTCGCGGCACGATGAGTCGGTCTTCGTTCAATGGAACGAGCAGACTGTAGAGTTCTTCACTCGCAGCCGACATGATCAGGACGACTCCAGTTGCAGGCGTATCGCATCGAGTAACTGATGATCCTGATACGGCTTACCAAGATAGTCATTGACGCCGATCTCGATTGCGCGAGCCCGGTGTTTCTCACCACTACGCGACGTGATCATGATGATCGGTGTCTCGGCGAAACGTGCGTCGTTGCGCACATGGGTTGCAAATTCGAATCCGTCCATGCGCGGCATTTCAATGTCCAGCAGGATGACATCCGGCTGATGTTCTTGAATGACACTCACCGCATCGAGCCCGTCGCGCGCAGTCAACACTTCATAGCCGTTACGTTTCAGGAAGCGTTCGGTGACTCGACGAACCGTGATGGAGTCGTCGACGACGAGGATCAGCGGATCGGCGGACTGCTCCGGCTCAACGGCTTGAACCTCCAGAACCGGCTGCTGCTGGCGAACCAGAGAGGGAAGATCGAGAATCAGCACAACGCGACCATCGCCGAGAATCGTCGCACCTGAAACCCCAGTGATCCCTGAAATCTGTGGTCCGACCGCTTTCACCACAATCTCTCGACTGGTGAGCATCTCGTCGACAAGAAGCGCTGTTGAATACTGGCCTGCACGGATCAGGATCACAGGAATTGCCGCTTGCTCGTCCTCTGCGAGTCGACCCTGAGCACCGCCCACGAGGGGTCCGAGATGACGCAGTCGGTAGGTGTGCTCTCCGTAGTCGAACGCTGGTGTTTCCTGTGCAAGGCGCTGCTCGATCTCGACTCGGGGGACACGTGTGACGCCCTCGACTGTCGGCAGCGGCAAGGCAAACACCTCCTCGCCAGACCGTACGATCAATGCCTGTGTGATCGCCAGTGTGAATGGCAACCGGATCGTGAAGTTCGTCCCCTGTCCCGGCATCGAGGTAATGCGCAGCGACCCGCCAAGACGTTTGACCTCGTTGGCCACGACATCCATTCCGACGCCACGACCCGCTGCCTGCGTCAGAGACTGCGCGGTGGAAAATCCGGGTTCGAGGATGAGGTCCATCACTGCTTCGTCGCTGATTCGATCGGCCTTTCCGATCAGACCGCGCTCAACGCCTTTGCTGCGTATCGCCTCAACATTTAGTCCGGCGCCGTCATCGGCGATGTCCATGACCATCTCCGAGCCTTCGCGGTGGAGACGAATCGTGATTTGACCCGCTGGTGGTTTGCCGCCTGCTTGACGGGCATCGGGCGACTCCACTCCATGCACCACCGCATTTCGCATCATGTGCTCAAGCGGCGGTAGCATTTTCTCAAGGACCTGGCGATCGAGCTCGCCGGATGCACCTTCGACCGCCAGCTCCGCTTGTTTGCCGGTTTCCTGTGCCGTCTGGCGCACCAAACGCGACAGTCTTGCAACGTGCCGCTCGAACGGCACCATGCGCGTGCGCATCAATCCGTTTTGTAGCTCTGCAGTGACTCGTGCCTGCTGCGTCAACAGCGTGTCAGCTTCACTCGTCACCGAGCTGAGCAGGCCTTTAAGGCTGTCGACGTCATTCGAGGACTCTGCGAGCGCGCGCGAGAGTTGCTGGATTTTGGAGTAACGATCCAATTCGAGCGGATCGAAATCGTCTCGCCCTCGTTCGCCCTCGTGGCCGTGCAGAATTTGCGCCTCTGTTTCGATCTCCAGTTGACGCAGCTGATCACGTAACCGGGTAACCGTCTGCGTCAGCTCGGCGAGATGAAAATCGATGGAGCTAACCTGCTGACTCAAGCGACCGTGATAAATGCTGATTTCGCCGGCGGCGTTGAGCATGTCCTCGAGTAGTCGCGAGTCGACGCGAGCAAACTCGGTCCGCTCACGCGCCGCCTCTCGCGTCGGGAGTCCGGTACCCGGCAGGTCAACCACCTCGGCACGCTCCGGTGGTTCATCCGTGTTTTGCGATTCGGCTTGCGTTGGCTCGGATGCCTGCTGGTCTGACGATGGTTCAAACTCAGTCGCATCGCTAGCGACGATCGTCTCGATGTGGGCGTCGGCGTCGTCACCCGCCGCCGCTTCGTCGGCTGCTACCGTGATCTCATCATCGCTGTCGGCGCCCGCGCGAGCGAACTTCTCAGCAGCATCGTCGATGAGCGCTTCGAGAAATTGCGAGCGCTCGATCAGACTATCCGTCGGATCAACACCATCCTCCGCGCCCTCGTTTTGTGTCTGGGTGCTCGCGTCGGCCTCTGCCGGCTCGTGCAGCACAACGACGTTCGACACCTCAGGCTCATCCTGTCGCACTTGAAGCTTGTCATCGGTCCACTGCTGTGTCTCGTCGTGCGGACCGAGGTCATCCTCTTCAACGACTTCGTGCAGATCCACGCCGTCATCGTCCGAGGCGATGGTCTCATCCGTATCGTCCTCTGAGGCCTGCGCTTCAGATTCGCTCTCATCGCTCGGTGAGTCCGGGAACAGTGCCGCCACATCGATCAATTCACTATCGATAACCCCGGTTTCCTCCGGCTCGATCGGCGACTCTGCAGTGCTCGCGGAACCATCCGGGATATCCACCATCTCTTCATCACTGAAACCGCGCTGGGGCGGTTGCGCGCTCGGCAGGGGATCCGGTACCGGCTCACCGAGGGCCACCAGTCGAACGGTGCCACCGAGGTCTTCACGAGGTGCAGGTAAACGGCCATCGAGTACCGTATCGCGCATCTCGTGCAGGCTATCAATGCACTGCCGCAACAGCGTGTCGATCTGATCCGACGCGCTAATGCGCTCGTCGTCGAGTGCGATCAGCAACGTCTCCAGTTCATGACTCAGGTTGCCGAATGAACCGATCCCCGCCATGTTCGCACTGCCCTTCAGCGTGTGAAGGTAGCGCTTAAGCTCGCCAAGCGCCGCAGGGTCGCGTGAGCGCCAGCGTTCGAGCGCCTGGTCCACCTGTTCGAGAATCTCCCCCGCCTCTTCGGTAAAGATCTCACCGATCTCCGGATCGTAATCCGGCACATCGTGCAGGGAGGTGGAATCGCTTGTGGCGACAGGCGCCTCTATCGGATCAAGAACTTCCGTCGGTTCATAACCCGGCGGCAGAACCCGATCAGAAGAACGCAGTCGCTGCGTCTGTTCTTTGGCCAGAAATGCGGTGTGCGCTTCGATTTCAGCGACCAAGGGCTCAAGGTCATTCAGTGCCGCCGTCGTGTTGACGCTGCTGATCACCGCGCGTAATTCCGCCACCGCGCGCTCAATCAATTGCAACGCCTTTGCGTCGAGCTCAGCCTCGCCATCGTGCACCCGACGCACCAGCTGGTTCAGTGCGCCGCTTAGTGGCGTCGCGCGTTGCAAGCCCGCCGTATTGATGCTGCCGTGCAACGTATGACAGGCGCGATAAAGTGGCTCGGACACCGGTACCGGAGGCACCTTGGAATCGGCGAGGAACGCATCGATCACACCCATGTGACCTTCCGCTTCCTTGGCGAAAATCTCATGCAGAACCGGATCCATCTCCAGCGGCTCTGCGTCCTCGACCATGGAGGCGCGAGTCAGGCTCGCTGCATCGGGATCACCTTCTGCGAAGGCTTGTGCTTTGGCACTCAGCAGGTCGACATCGATTGTCGGCGACGTACCGACTTCGAGTTGTTCGATGAGTGCCGGCACTGCGTCCGCTGCCTCGACGACGAAGTCGGCGATCGCGGGCGTCAGTGTGAGCGTACGATTGATCACGCGATTGAGCAGATTTTCGATCTGCCAGCAAAACTCGCCGATGCGCTCGGCGCCAACCATCCGTCCGCTGCCCTTTAGCGTATGGAACGACCTTCGCACCGTGATCAGTGCGTCCATATCGGTCGTATCGCCTTTCCAGCGCGGCAGCAGTTGTCGAATGCTGCGCACCTCCTCCTTCGCCTCTTCAATGAACAGCTCAAGAAGCTCGGGATCGATACTGCTGGTGTCGTCGGTGACAACCGGCGATCGAATCACCTCGGTTCCATCGGCAATCGTTGCGTTTTCTGCCGCAGCGAAATCCGGTGCGGTGGTGATCTGGGTCGCTGCACCGATGTCGGTGACCGGTTGTTCCAATTGCTTGCGAACGTCGTCGAGCACCAAGAGGCAGGTCTCGGCGTTATCCAGCATGTAGCCGGGTTCCTTGCGGTTCGCCGCGAGCGTTTCCATGTAGTACTCGATGCTGACCAGCGCGTCGGCAAGCCGATCCTGCTGATCGGTAGCCAACGTCTGGTTCGCGGCCCCGAGGTACACCCGGATAAATTGCGCCAATCGACCAAACAGCTCGGCAGCGCGATCCAGTTCCAACATCTGGAATCCGGAAATGATCCCGTCTGTCAAAGAAGGCACGGCGTCGATAGCAACGGCGTCGGCGCGCCCCTCCATCGTCTGTGTCAGCGTGTCCTTGATGCGCGCGAGGTTGACGATGCATTCGCGCATCAACACCTTGCGCACCTCGCCAAGATCCTCGGGCGCGTCGGTTTGCGCAGATTCGCTGAGTGCTTCCTTCGCCTCGGTTTCGTCGGGCGCCACCAACTCGGTAAGGTGACGTTCGAGCGACGACTCCACCTTCAAAAGGGTCGCAGCAATCGTCAGCAATACATCTTGTTCCGCATCCTCGACATCGTTGTCGATCAGCTGCTCGAGTCGGTCGATTTCCTGCAAGACGCTACCGCGCTGCTCACCAAGTCCGAGCACGCCCAGGGTGTCGCCGATTTTCCCGAGTAACTCCACCTGAGGACCGAGCTTTCTTGCATCGGTCTCGCCGGTACGAACGTGAATATCGAGTACGTCTTTGACCGCGGACAGATCCTCACGAATCGCAGCGGCGACAGTCTGCATGAGCGCGATACTCGGCTTCGCCATTGCGCCGTGTACATCGTCGACTTCGGCTTGTGTGGGTAGCGGGTCGGATAGGCCAAAGGCATCACGGATCGACAGCACTCGGTCGCCAGGATGCTCCGCACGCGCGATGTAAAACAAGAGACTATTCAAGAGATCGGATACCGGGTCCGTATCAAAACTTTCGAGCCCATTGTCGATCGTCTTCTTGATCCGACGATCGGCTTGTCCCAGAAGACGCTTCACGGACACGCTGAGCGGCAGTCCATCGTCAATCAACGCATCGAGGACGCCTGATACTACCCACCAGAGTCGATAGACGTCATCGCGCGCGGCCGCGCGCTCAAACGCCACGGCCATGCGGCGTAACTTTTCCAAATAAGGCTTCGCGTTATCGCCATCGGCTTTGAGCAGGCCGAGCAACGCCAACTGAAAGGCCGGTCTGACCTTGCGACACAGCATGACAAAATCTTCGCTCGGGTCGGCACCCCGATGACTGACCGTGACCGATTCGCTCGGCGTGCGGTTCAGGAGCAAAATGGTGCTCTCGGACAACAGCGGTTGACCACGCGCCGCGCGCAGATCGTTCAAGATCGGCAGCAATACAAGCGCGATGTCGCGCCCACCGGCATGTACTCGCTCGAGGTAGGCCGGCAGTTGCACCATGGCACGCGTCAGCGCGTCCAAAGCCGCGTCCTGAACACTCTGATCGTGCTTCGATCCAGCCAGGTAGCGACAGGTCTGCTCCATCTCTTCTGCGAGCAGAGATCCACCATAGACCTCCACCATTCTGAGCACGCCGGACACCTCGTGAAGGTGATCTGCGCACCCGGCGAGCGCCTGGCGTGGTCCGCGACCTTCGATTGCGTCTTCCAAAGTGACGCGCGCCTGGTTGACCGTCTTCGCCAATTCCTGGCTTACGATCTGGTACGCCTGCTGCATGCTCGCCCGGCCCTGCTCGGTTTTACCCGACACAGGTGATGTCGTGTTTGAACTAGTCACGAAATCCGGCCTCGCCTACCCCACTTCCCGTGTCGATACGTCCGCGGCACCAGCCGACTCAGGCGGTCGGGTTATCCGGGTGACGTTGCCTGACTCGGGCAATCGGAACCCTGACACACTCTTTCTAAGCTCACCGGCGAGCTGCGCCAACTTGGCGATAGAAGACGTCGTCGCGCTAGCCGCCTTACCGGTCTGGCCGGTGATCTCTTTCAAAGAAACCGTTCGACGGTTGATGTCGGTCGCCGCCTGCGACTGTGATCTCGCTGAGCTGTAAATGTTCTGTACGAGGCTCGCGATCTGATTGGATACCTGCTCGATTTCATCCAGCGCAGCGCCCGCGTTTTCCGCGAGCAGGGCGCCGCCGACCACGTCTGTGGTCGAACGCTCCATGGAAACCACCGCTTCGTTGGTATCCGACTGAATGGTTCGTACGAGCACCTCGATTTGCTTGGTCGCGTTGGTGGAACGCTCCGCCAATCGCTGGACCTCATCGGCTACAACCGCAAATCCGCGACCAGCCTCACCGGCCATCGATGCCTGAATGGAAGCATTCAGGGCGAGGATGTTGGTCTGTTCCGCGATGTCATTAATCAGTTCGACGATATTGCCGATCTCCTGCGAGCTTTCTCCAAGCCGTTTAATGCGTTTTGAGGTTTCCTGAATCGTCTCGCGAATCGTGTTCATGCCCTCAATCGTGCGGCGTACTGCGTCGCCACCTTTGTGCGCAACGTCAACGGAATGCCGGGCTACGTCAGCCGATCGTTCCGCGTTCCCCGAGACTTCCTCGATCGAAGCGGCAATCGCAGCGATCGACTCTGTCGCCGCTGCGATTTCAAGCGCCTGCTTCTGCGCGGCTTTGTTCATATGCACGGCCGTGCTTTCAGTCTGTCGGGTAGCCGAGTCCACCATGGCGGCCGTCCCGTCGATCGTAGTGACGAGTTCGCGCAGCGCTTCAATCGCGTAGTTGATGGAGTCAGCGATAGCACCGGTGATGTCCTCGGTGACGGTCGCTTCGACGGTCAGATCGCCATCCGCCAGTGACCCTAACTCATCGAGCAGTCGCAGAATCGCTTGCTGATTACGTTCGTTCTGGTCAGACTGCTGCAACGCCACACGTCCAAGATCCGCATTGCGCGCGGACGAAATCAGAAGTTGTACAACGAGTAGCAACGCAATGCCGATCAGCCCCAGTGGCAACCACGGCATAAGCGGTGCCAACTGCTGGGCGATGCCACCCGGGGAGGCACTCGCAGCCCCCGCTGCGCCAGCAAGCGCCGCGGAGATTGTCTCTGCGGCATCGCTCGCTCTCGCCAGCGCGATCGCGTCGCTCGCGAGCGCGTCGGCGGCACCGCGAGCCACCAACATCTGTTCACTGAGAATGCTCGCCGTGAGCCCGTTCTCGAGTACAGCGATGTCGAAAGCGGGCACGTCGTCGACCGGATCATCGATCGACAAGGTGCCGCCGTTGCTGCCGGAAAGCGCGTCGACCAACCGGCTGACCGCGGTCGCGGTCTCTGTCATCTGAGCACCAATCTGAGGCGCGGAGGACGGATCCCCACGCATTGCAGCGTGGGCAGTCCGTATCGCATCCAGACCAAGCCGCAACTCCGGCAGCGCCAGGTTCGACTCGCTTGACGCGCCGATGGCCGAGTCCATCGCATCAAGTGCGCTGACCAGCCGCTCCGCCGCATCGTTAAAGGCGGCAAGCCGCTCCTTGTTGCCGAGGATCGTGCGCGCTTGCTCTCCGACCACACCGCCAGGCGCATTCTGTCGCACCACACTCTCAAGCTGAGCCAGGGCACCGTTGCTGCCGGCGACCGCTTGCTTTGCGCGTACGGCAATCAGAGCGTCTCGCGGCGTCTCGGCGCCGCCTGACCCGGTGGTCGCGTTAGACGCCAGAAACGTGACTGCCGCCGCAGCTACCAGCAAGACCGGTAACAGGACGCGAACAATCAGCGGCGATTGGTTGGATTGAGTTTGTTTTGCCATCAGTCTCAGTGTCCCATCGGTCAAGCGCTCGCCGGAACGGCGGCTGCCTGTAAAAACTGTTCGCTCTCAAGCAAGCGGTCAAAGCCAAAGACCGGCCAGTCGTCTCCGGCACGGCGAAAAACGCCTGATAGAAACTTATCGCAGCGAATATCGGTCTCCGGCGCATTGGCGTGATACTCGCCATCAACAAAACGACGAAAACCCGTGACCTCCGATACCAGCAATCCGGCAGACACCTCCCGGTGGCTCACGCTGATCACCCGAACATCCCTATCACGGTCTGTACGACCACCACCGAGCAGCATCTGCAGGTCGACCAACGGCAGCAGCTGCCCGCGCAGGTTGGCAACGCCCAACAGCCAGCGGCGCGCGCCTGGCACCCGGGTAACCGCATCAGGGACCATCAGGACCTCACGAACCTCATCACGGCTCGCAACGAACTGCTCATCGCCCAAACGAAATCCAACACCCACCCACTCATTGCGCTGAGTACCGGTATCGCCGTGGCCGGCAACCGCCGCCCTGGAGCGGCGCTCCATCTCCTGCAGCAATTCGAAAGGGCGATTGGCCAGTGCCTTGAGCGTCAACGCAGGCATAGATCAGCTGGCTCCTGCCGCGAGTTGCGCTTCGATCTTCTCAATAAGACTGCTCTCATCGACCGGCTTAACCAGATAATCGGCGGCGCCCTGGCGCATCGCCCAGATTCGATCCGTCTCTTGATCTTTGCTCGTGACCACGATCACCGGAATGTTGGCTGTCGGCGCATTGCGGGTCAGTTTGCGCGTTGCCTGGAAACCATTCATGCCCGGCATCACAACATCCATCAGGATCAGATCAGGGCGATGCTCCATCGCCGCACGAATGCCACCCTCGCCACTTTCTGCGGTGGTGGTCTCGTACCCGTGGCGCTCGAGCAGGGTCTGCACGACGTGGAGTTCGGTAGGAGAGTCGTCTACGATCAGGATGCGTGTCATAAGTATCCTCCTCGCCGTTTACGGCGCCGCAAACTGCTCCGAGATGGCGCCGACCAATTCGTCCTTGGTGAAAGGCTTGGTCAGGTAGCGCTCGGAACCCACGATTCTCCCGCGCGCGCGGTCAAACAATCCGTCCTTGCTGGACAACATGATGACCGGCGTATCGCGGAACGATTTGTTGTTCTTGATCAACTGACAGGTCTGATAGCCATCCAGCCGCGGCATCATGATATCGACGAAAATCAGATCAGGTTGGTGGTCAGCGATCTTGGAAAGCGAATCGAAACCATCGATGGCGGTGAACACTTCACAGCCCTCTTTACTCAACAAGGTCTCCGCCGTCCGACGGATGGTCTTGCTGTCATCGATCACTAAAATTTTAAGGCCCTTGAGCACTTTCGAGGTGCTGTTGCTCACCGGCTCCGCCTCCTTTTGGACATAAGCATCATTGTCGTCTGAACGGGCCAGCGCAGAGTGTGGTGTGGCGCACACTTTGGTGGTTCGACGCAAAACTTTTAACATATTGCCAGATTAACCCGCCACGCGCCGCAGCAACCCTGCGTCGAGTGCGTATGATTCAGCCAAAAGGCTCACCACAGGCACCACGTGAACGACCACACACTACATATCGGCATTATCATGGACCCAATTGAGGGTATTTCTCCGGCCAAGGACTCGACCTTCGCGATGATGCTGGACTGCCAGCGGCGCGGTTATCGGGTATCGATGCTGCAACAGGGCGATCTGTTCCTCGCTGACGGCGTCGCGATGGGCCGAGCTACGCCGGTCTCCGCCACCGACAACCAGACCGACTGGTTCACCGCCGAGTCGCCCGAGGTCATGCCGATCAGCGAATTCGATGCGATCCTGATGCGCAAAGACCCGCCCTTCGACATGGAGTACATCTACACCACCTATCTGTTGGATCTTGCGGCGAAGGGCGGTGCATTGGTCGTTAACGAACCCGGCGCACTGCGCGATCTCAACGAGAAAATGTCGACGGCCTGGTTCCCTGACCTCACACCAAAGACGCTCGTTACGCGCAATAGAGCGCAGCTTCGAGAGTTTCTGGGTGCTCACAAGCACATCGTCGTCAAACCGCTGGATGGCATGGGCGGGCGATCGATCTTCACGCTGCATGAGGGCGACAAGAACGCCAATGTAGTGTTTGAAACGCTCACGGACTACGGCCGGCAGTTCGCCATGGCGCAAACCTACGTGCCCGAGATCACCGATGGCGACAAGCGCGTGCTTATTGTCGATGGTGAGGTGGTGCCTTACATGCTAGCCCGAGTACCGAATGCTGAAGATGGACGCGGCAACCTTGTAATGGGCGCAACCGCGGATGCACGTCCATTAGGCAGCGTAGAGCGGGCTATTGCCGAGCAGGTCGGGCCCTGGTTGAAGGCGCGCGGCGTGATCTTCGCGGGGCTCGACGTTATCGGCGACCGGCTGACAGAGATCAACGTCACTAGCCCCACTGGCATTCGCGAGCTCGATCGGCATTTCGAAATCAATATCGCGGGCCTGTTGAACGACGCCATCGAACGCAGGGTACGGCGCGAGCACTGATGCTGAGCCGGCGGAAGGCGCTATCCATGATCGGCACTGCAGTGCTGGTCGGATGCCAGCGCCCTGCCGAGACAGTCACCCGCGAGTGGCTGATCTTTACGACCTTGCTGAGAGTCACACTGCGGGCGAGCGATCGCGACGTAGCCGCAGCGCTTTGCGAAAACGTACACCAGCAACTATTGACCACAGGGCCGGACCTCTACGGATTTGGTGCAGGCGAACTCGGCAACATTAATGCCATGCTGGCGAGCGGCGACTGCCCACAGTTGTCGCCGCGGCTCAGCCGAATACTGCGCGACGCCGATCAGTGGCGGGCACGGTCGGGGTACCGTTTCGACCCTGCCGTTGGCGGCCTCGTCGAACTCTGGGGCCTCGATGATCTCGTTGACGACAAAGCGTCGCGCTTGCCGGATTCACTGCAACTGGAAGAGGCGCTCGCTGCCCGCGCATCCGGTTACGCGTTATCGGATTTCGGCATGCTCAAAGCCGGGGACCCACCTCCCCGAATCGACCTTGGCGCGATCGCCAAAGGTGTTCTGCTGGGCGAGGTGATGGACATGCTTCGAGACACCTCTTGCCAGCGCGCCTTGGTCGATCTCGGCGGTGATATTGGTGTGTACGCCAGATCACCCGGGGAAACTTTTCGCATTGCGGTTGCGAACCCGTCGGGTGAAAGACCCAAGCTCGCGCTGGAACTCCTGGCGGGCGAGTACGTTATGACCTCCGGTGACTATGCCCGCTACGTGGAGATCGACGGTCAGCGCTATCAACACATTCTCGATCCAACCAGCGGCTGGCCCGTACCACCGGGTGCAGCAACGGTGATCAGCGATGATCCAGTTCAAGCCGATGCCAGCGCGACGGCGCTGGTGGTTGCCGGCGCCAAAGCGTTTGGGCCGGTTTGTGACGCAATGGGTGTAAACAAGGCATTGCTGATCGATAATGCAGGAGCAATGCACACCACACCTGAAATGCACGAACGGCTGCTCTGACCCGTGAATGAAGTAGTCTCAAGCGAAACGGTCCTCACTCGTGAGATGCTGCCGGTCTCGAATGGTCGCGACGACAAGCTGGCACCGATGTTGTTCGTGTCGACGCTGCTATGGGCCATGCTCATTCTTGGGCTGACATTCGAGGCTGGAGTGCTGACCGAGGATGGCAACACGGTGTCGCTGGAGGTGACCATCGTTGCAGAACAGAAGTCGGTGGCGACACCCGACAAGGCCGATTACATCGCACAGGCGGATCAACGCGGCAACGGTAATACGCGAGAAGCGGTAACGCCCTCCGCGCCAGCGATCACCGGACAAACGTCGCCAGTCCAGGCGGACAACATCGGGCCGGAGCAGCAGGAAACCACGCCCGGCACACAAGCCGACCAGGCGTTGCTGTCGACAACCGACGCCAACCGCCTGCAGTACCAGCCTGACACACCCGCGGAGCAGGAAGACTCGGTAGCGCGACTGGCGCAGACGCAGCCTGTTGGAGCCGAGCAAACGCTGCCACTCCCGGAGAGCGACGATCCGTCTTTGTTAATTCAGGACGACAATCCACGCCACCTGGTGATCAGTGTGAATACCAAGCGCTCTGACCTCGCGCCTTACGTGGCTGAATGGAAGCGTCGAGTCGAACGTATCGGGACGCAGAACTTTCTGAACAACATGGAAGCCAGCGGACGCGACGGCGATCCCATACTGGCGATCAGCATCTCGCCAGACGGCAATTTGGCCACAGCCGAATTGCTACGCTCGTCGGGCGACCGCGTGCTCGACCAGACCGCGCTGGTCATCGTGAATCGCGCAGCGCCCTTTGCACCCTTGCCGGAGACTGTCACCCGGGACAAGGATCTCTTGCGTTTCGCCTACAAATTCCGCTTTCGCAGCGGCTCCATTCAGGGCGGCGCGACGCTCGGCGACAACTGAACGGCCGCTTGCAGCGGCACAAGCGCACGCGGATACTGCGGCTATGACCGATTTCCCAACGCTCGCTGGCCAGTTGTTGATCGCGATGCCGCAGCTCGACGACCCTCACTTCGAGAACACGGTGACGCTCATTTGCGAGCACACCGAAGAGGGCGCTATGGGGGTCACGATCAACCGCCCGATGGAGCTTACTCACGGAGAGGTGTTCTCCGGGATGGATGGGTTCAACGATATCCCCGAAACCGAACGCGATCAGCTGCGCCACGCGGAGCCGGTTCTGACGGGCGGACCGGTCAGCCCGGAACGCGGCTTCATTCTGCACAGCGATGAGGGCGCCTTTGAAGCGACACTTCAGATTGCTGACGATATCTTTCTGTCGATGAGCCGCGATGCAATGACCGCCATGTTTCGAGAGGGTGGCCCCGCCAGCGGCGTCATGATTCTTGGTTATGCGGGGTGGGAGGCCACGCAACTGGAAGATGAGATGCTGGCCAACTCCTGGCTTACCGTCCCGGCGTCAGCGTCTCTGGTTTTCGAGACGCCTTATGACGCTCGCTGGGATAGTGCGGCGGCAGTACTCGGCCTGACCCGCTCGCAACTCTCCGGGCCTGCCGGCCATGCCTGATCTGCCCTCAGCGACACTGCTCGCGTTTGATTTCGGGCAGCGCCGTATCGGTGTCGCTGTAGGCCAGACCGTCACCCACAGTGCTCGGCCGCTGACGACGCTTGTGAGTTCGGATAACGGTCCGGACTGGGAAGCCATCGAGCAATTGATCGATGACTGGGGGCCGAACGTGTTGCTCGTGGGCTTGCCGCTATCGGCCGACGGCAGCGAATCGGATCAATGCCGCGCGGCGCGACAGTTCGCAGCCGACCTCGGCGAATATGAGATTCCAGTCCAGCTAATCGATGAACACCTGACCTCGGCGGAAGCAACAGACCTGCTGCGCGAGGCCCGCCGACGTGGCAATCGCCAACAGCGGGTTCGCAAAGGCGACATCGACGCATTGTCTGCGGCACTGATCGCAGAGCAGTGGCTCAATCAGCGAAACCTTGGCCACCCCAGCGTCTGACGGGTGGTACCCTACGCGCCTATGTCACAACCCGCCAGACACACAGCGACGCAAGCGGAGGCCAACGGACGGCTGCGTCACCTGATCACCCTCGAAGGACTGTCTCGACAAACGCTGGAGCGTGTGCTCGATTCGGCCGAAACCTTCCTCGCGCCGCGCGAAGCACCAGCGATACGCAGTAACGCCCTTGCCGGACGCACGGTCGCGAATCTGTTTTTCGAACCGAGCACGCGCACACGCGCATCCTTTGAACTGGCCGCTGCACGCCTGGGTGCCGATGTACTCAATCTGGATGTAAAGACCTCTTCGCGAAAGAAGGGAGAGAGTATCCTCGACACGATTTACACGCTTGAGGCAATGCAGTGCGACGTGTTTGTTGTGCGCGACGCGGCGGTCGGAGTGCCACAGATGATTGCGGACTCAGTGCGGCCGGGAATCGCAGTCTTGAACGCTGGTGAGGCGAATGTCTCTCACCCAACTCAAGGGCTGCTCGATGCCCTTACGCTGCGACTTGTGCGTCCCGATTTCGAGAATCTCACACTGGCCATTGTCGGCGATATTGCACACTCGAGGGTTGCGCGCTCTGCTTACACCGCATTCTCGACGCTCGGCATTGGCGCGATCCACATGGTCGCACCAAAGGCGATGTTGCCGGATGTCGAGCTCTATCCGAGCGCCAAGCTGTTTTCCGAGCTTCAACCCGGCATCGAAGATGCGGATGTCGTTATGGCACTGCGTATCCAGCATGAGCGCATCGGCGACGATGCATCGATTCCCTCACTCGCTGATTACACCGAGCAATTCGGAATCAACGTCGAAAATCTGCAAGGCTGTGCGAAGCAACCGCTAATCATGCACCCGGGACCAATGAATCGTGGCGTGGAAATCGACTCTGAAACCGCCGACGGTCCGCAGTCGCTGATCACCGAACAGGTGCGTAACGGCGTTGCGGTTCGGATGGCATTACTGGCGGAAGTCGACGCGGTAGCACGCGACCTCTGATCGATACTGAGTGAGCCTTTCGGCACTAGCCGAAGTTGATCTGCGCCTCGAGGTTCGATCGAGAGTCGGCGTTCGACAAGGCTTCCTGCAAAGTGATAGTGCCCATGCGGTAGAGCTTTAACAGCGCCGCATCGAAGTTTTGCATGCCCTTCTCATTGGAGTCTTTCAACGCCTCCTTCACGCCAATAATGTCGCCCTTCTCAATCAACTCGGCGATATGCGGGGTGTTGAGCATCAACTCGACCGCGGCCACGCGCTTGCCCTCGCGGTTGCGCACCAGACGCTGTGAGATGATGGCGCGAAGGTATTGTGAGAGATCCACAAACACCTGGCGCTGCTGCTCGACCGGGAACATATTGATGATCCGATCGAGTGTTTCGGGGGCGTTGTTGGAGTGCAGCGTCGCAATCGCGAGCTGCCCCGTGCCGGCGACATTGAGCGCCGCCTGCATCGTCTCGAGGTCGCGGATCTCGCCGACCATCACGACATCGGGTGCCGCACGCAATGCACTGCGAAGTGCGTTGCCATACGAACGTGTATCCAGCCCCAGCTCCCGCTGGTTCACGATGGATTTCTTGTTCGAATGCAAGAACTCGATCGGATCCTCAATGGTGATGATGTGGGAGGCTGTCTTCTCGTTGCGATGGTTAATCATCGCGGCGATCGTGGTCGACTTGCCACTGCCCGTCGCGCCGACCATCAGGATCAGACCCCGCTTGTGCATGATCAGGTCATTGAAGATCTCGGGCATGCCGAGCTCCTCGAGCGTCGGCATTTCGGCGGTGATATACCGCAGCACCATCGCAAGGTTGCCCCGTTGGTGGAAAACATTGACGCGGAAGCGACCAAGACCCGTCTCTGATACCGCGAAATCCACTTCCATGTCGCGAGCCAGCGCTTCCAGCTGCTCTTCGGTCATGATTTCCATCGCTGCTTGTCGCACCTGCTTGGGCGACAACTCCATCTTGTTGACCGACATGATCTTGCCGTCGATCTTGATTTTGACCGGCGCATAAGGCGTGAAAAACAGATCGGACGCCCGCTTTTCAACCATCAATTTGAATAGTGGCTTGACGTTCATCGTATCGACTTAGCTGAACCGTACGTTCTCGCCGGAATCCTCATCCATGATCTTGAGGCTCGCGGCCTGCTCTTTACTTAGCCCTGTTTCACGCTTCGAGTTCAGGCGAATATTGAGACGCAGCTCGTTTTTCGAATCCGCGTTTCGCATCGCATCCTCGTAGGAGATGATCTCGTCCTCATACAACTGGAATAGCGCCTGATCGAAGGTCTGCATGCCCAGTCGGGTCGACTTCGCCATGATCTCCTTGATCTGGGCGACGTCGCCTTTGAAGATCAAATCCTGGATCAACGGTGTTGCGAGCATGATTTCCATCGCGGCGACGCGACCAAGTCCGCCCTCACGCGGAATCAGACGCTGTGACACCAGCGATCGCACATTCAGGGACAAATCCATCAGCAACTGCGACCGCCGTTCTTCGGGGAAGAAGTTGATTATGCGATCGAGTGCCTGGTTGGCACTGTTGGCGTGCAAAGTTGCGAGACACAGATGGCCGGTCTCAGCGAACTGAATGCCGTATTCCATCGTCTCGCGATCCCGAATCTCACCGATCAGGATGCAGTCCGGCGCCTGGCGCAGTGTGTTCTTGAGCGCTGCATGCCATGACTCGGTATCAACGCCGACCTCCCGGTGGGTGATGACACAGCCGTCATGCGGATGAACGAATTCCACCGGATCCTCGATCGTGATGATGTGGCCACGCGAGTTCCGGTTGCGGTGCCCGATCATGGCCGCGAGCGTCGTCGACTTACCGGAGCCGGTGCCACCCACAACGATGACGAGCCCACGTTTATTCATGACTACATCTTTGAGGATCGGCGGCAGGTCCAGATCCTCGAAGGTCGGAATCGTCGTGGTGATCGTTCGGATGACCGCGCCCACATTACCCTGCTGGACGAACGCGCTGACGCGATAGCGTCCGATACCCTTCGGCGCGATAGCGAAGTTGCACTCACGCGTCGCATCAAACTCGCGGGCTTGTTTGTCGTTCATGATCGCACGCACGAGAATCGAACACTGTTCCGGCTTCAGAATCGAGTCGCTGGCTCGGTGGATCTCACCGTCGATCTTGATCGCTGGGGGAAAGCCCGCAGTAATAAACAGGTCAGAACCACTTTTCTCGTTCATCTTCCTGAGCAGGTTTTGCATCAGGGTTGCGGCTTGTTCTCTATCCATCTCGGTCTCCTTCCAGTCCTCGCCTAGAAGTTCTCTTTATTCGCCGCGCGGAAGCGCGCTTCTTCTTTGGTGATCTGCCCTTTCATCATCAACTCGGACAGGTTCTGATCGAGCGTCTGCATGCCCGAGGCCTGACCGGTCTGGATCGCCGAGTACATCTGCGCGATCTTGCCTTCACGAATCAGGTTTCGAATCGCTGGCGTTCCGATCATGATCTCGTGCGCCGCAATTCGGCCTCCGCCGATTTTCTTGAGCAGCGACTGAGAGATCACGGCCTTCAGTGATTCGGAAAGCATCGCACGGACCATTTCTTTTTCCGCGGCCGGGAATACGTCAACCACACGGTCAATCGTTTTCGCTGCAGAGCTCGTGTGGAGCGTACCGAATACCAAGTGACCGGTTTCGGCAGCGGTCAGCGCGAGACGGATGGTTTCCAGATCACGCAGTTCGCCCACAAGAATCACGTCGGGATCCTCGCGAAGGGCTGAGCGCAGTGCTTCTGAGAAGCCATGGGTGTCACGATGCACTTCGCGCTGGTTAATCAGCGATTTCTTGCTTTCGTGCACGAATTCAATCGGATCCTCAATCGTGAGGATATGATCTGGTTTGTTGTCGTTGATGTAGTCGACCATCGCCGCGAGCGTCGTCGACTTGCCCGAACCGGTTGGGCCGGTGACGAGACAAATGCCGCGTGGCTGCATCGCGATATCTTTGAAAATGGCTGGTGCACGCAGATCATCGAGCGTCAGGATTTCCGATGGGATAATCCGGAAGACAGCGCCGGATCCGCGGGCCTGGTTGAACGCGTTGACACGAAAGCGAGCGAGGTTCGGGATTTCGAACGAGAAATCGGTCTCGAGGAATTCCTCGTAGTCCTTGCGCTGCTTGTCATTCATGATGTCGTACACCATGCTATTGACTTCCTTGTGCGTCAGCGCAGGCATATTCACGCGTTTGATGTCGCCGTCAACGCGAATCATTGGCGGTACGCCTGCAGACAAATGCAGGTCAGACGCCTTGTTTTTGACGGTGAACGTCAGTAGCTGGGCAACATCAACGGCCATTACTTTCCCTCTGGCTCAGCAGATCTGGATTTACCATAAACAACGATGAGCGAGTATAGCGAAGCACCTGGGGCAAAGCGTGACTAGGGTCACGGAACACCTGGCCGCGGTCACCGAACGCATCGCAAATGCGGCCGAAGTCGCAGAACGCGACACCGATTCGGTGGCGCTCCTGGCCGTCAGCAAACGTCATAGCGCAGATTCGATCAGAGCCGTTGCTGCCGCCGGACAGCGCGCGTTCGGGGAGAACTACGTGGACGAAGGTGTCGCGAAAGTCCTCGAATTGCGTGAACTTGGCCTCGAATGGCATTTCATCGGTCCGATCCAATCGAACAAAACCAAGCAGATCGCAGCGCATTTCGACTGGGTGCATACCGTGGACCGCGCCAAGATCGTCCGGCGACTGTCCGAGCAACGTGCAGAGGCGCGAGCGCCGCTGAATACCTGCATCCAGGTCAACATCGATGATGAGACACAGAAAGCCGGCGCAAACATTGCGGACGTCGCGGCCATCGCGGAGATGATTGAAAACGCACCCGGTCTCAGGCTGCGTGGTCTCATGTGCCTTCCGAAGATTCGCGAAGGCTACGAGCAGCAAAGGGAGCCTTTTGCACGACTCGCCAGTCTCTTCACAGACCTGAAACAACGGCATCCGAATATCGACACGTTGTCGATGGGAATGAGCGGTGACCTCGAAGCAGCGATCATGGAGGGTGCGACGATGGTCCGTGTCGGCACAGCGATCTTCGGCCAACGCGGCTGACGATATGGGATACTGACGCTATGCATTTGCCGGATAAAACAACCCGCGTCGGCTTCATTGGCGGCGGAAACATGGCGCTCGCGATCGTGGGCGGGCTATTACGTGCAGGTTGGGCATCCGGCGCCATTTGTGTCGCCGATCCCGACGAGGGACAGCACGATCCGTTCCATGGGTTGTCTATCGGCGTACGCACAACGACCGATAACGCACAGGCAGTGGCGGGCGCTGAAGCGCTGGTATTGGCGGTGAAACCACAAGTCATGCCGGACGTACTCGCGGGCCTCGACCTTGACCTTGCCAGTCCGGACTGTGTGATCATTTCCGTTGCGGCAGGCATCGAACTCAAGACCTTCGAATCAGCCCTCGGGCGCAGAGCTTGTATCCGCAGCATGCCAAACCAGGGCGCGTTGACTGGCGAAGGTGCAACCGCAATGGTCGCGAATGACGCCAGCACAGAGGCGCAACGGACGCTCGCACAAGCAATACTCGGCGCCACCGGCGCTGCGGTCTGGATCGAGAGTGAATCGCTGATGGACGTGGTCACTGCCGTGTCCGGAAGCGGTCCGGCCTACTTCTACGCATTGATGGAAGCGCTGGTCAGCTCGGCGACCCAGCGCGGGCTTTCGCCCGATACCGCGAGAGCTCTGGTTACTGCCACAGCGGGTGGTGCGGCGTCTCTCGCGCGAGGTCCCGATACGCCCTTGGCGACGCTACGCGAGCGTGTGACCTCACCGGGCGGAACGACCGCCGCGGCCCTTGCGGCCCTCGCAGAACACGCTTTCGACAAGACCATCGACGCTGCGATCAGCGCAGCGGAACATCGATCCAGAGAACTGGCCAACCAGAAATAGGCCCGAGAGACTCATGCTGACCCAAATATCCCAGTTACTTTTGCAGACGGTCACCAGCCTCATACTGATCGTGATCATGCTGAGATTCTGGTTGCAGGTGGTGCGCGCGAATTTCCGCAACCCCCTCGCACAAGCAATCGTGAAGCTGACATCGCCGTTAATCGTGCCAGTTCGGCGTGTTGTACCAGCGATCGGTACGCTCGATACGGCCACGCTGCTGATCGCCTACGCGGCGCAAGTGCTCGCGATCGCTGCAATGTACTTGTTGCAGGGCGTTATGCTGCCTTTAGCGACGTTGCTGATCTTCGCGGTGTTCGAGCTGGCGAGACTCTCCATCTACATGTTTCTTTTCGCCATCATTATCGGCGTAGTGCTGAGCTGGGTCGCACCCGGCAACTATAATCCGGCGGGCGCGCTGGCGGACGAACTTGCTCGGCCGATCATGGCACCCATTCGTCGGGTCATTCCACCGATTGCGGGACTCGACCTATCTCCACTAGGCGCCATATTGTTGTTACAGATCGGGCTTATCGTGCTCAACAATCTCCAGGCCGGTGTATTCACCTGACTTCGCGACTGGCGCACCGGACGCGGGTCGCCTATGCTCCTGACCTACGTTGTACATTCGTTGTTGGGGGGAAGAATGAACACACGCATCGCACTGCTGGCACTCGCAGCATCTACCTTCATGCTCACCGCTTGTGGCGGCGGCGGTCAACGCAATGTTCCAGAGGCGACCGTTGCGCAAGAAAGCTCAGCCGTGTTCGGCGATTTCACCGTGTTCTTCAACGCGATCTCGACCGATGAAGTTCCGCCAGACGTTGCCCAATCCATAGGCGTAGTCCGTGCGAAAAACCGCGCACTGCTCAATGTTTCCGTACGCAAGAATGCGGACAACACACCCGCAGAGGCTAATGTCCAGGTATCGGCTGAGAACCTCACCGGACAGCTGAAAAAAATGACCATGCGAAAGGTCGAACAAGGCGACGCCATCTACTACCTTGGCGAGGTAACAGTCGCCAATCGGGAAACACTGATCTTCAACATCAGCGTTACCCCTGAGGGTTCCGAGGAAACCTTCGAAGTCAGAACCCAGCGCATCTATCACACACGCTAACGTTGCGTATCCCGAGTTAGGCAGCTCTTCGTTCGCGAGCACGAATTACCCTTAAATCCTAGTGTTTTTTGCACTAACGGTGTGTTAATGTTCGCACCGAGTTGAGGGTGCGTGTGTCTTCGGACACGACAGCGTGTTCTCGATTCTCATTTATTTTTTTAGTACTCAGTCTGTGGGAGACGACACTCTATGCCAGCCAAGAAAAAGACCACCGCCACTGTGAAAAAGGCGCCGACCAAGTCAGAGATTTTTCGCCATATCGCGGAAGATACCGGCCTGACCCGTAAGGACGTTGCCGCGGTGTTCGACTCCCTGTCGGGATTGATCAAGAAAAACCTCGGCGGTCGCGGTGCACCGGGCACATTCACGATGCCGGGCCTCATCAAAATGCGCGTTGCGAAAAAACCTGCTGTTAAGGCTCGCAAGGGCGTCAACCCGTTCACCGGTGAAGAGATGATGTTCAAAGCGAAGCCGGCGAGCAAAGTTGTGAAAGTCACTGCCCTCAAAGGCCTCAAAGACATGGTCTAATCGGCACCGCCGTTGATCTTGTCGGCCCGGATTGCAATTCGGGCTACCAGAAAGCCCCGCACTGCGGGGCTTTCTTCGTTTGAAATCCTGTGGATCAGTCGTCGGTGGCCGTGTTGACCTGCTCGGCGTGTTTGGACTTCAAACGCAGCACTTCCGAACGGGGTACATACATGAGTTCACCGATCTGGGAGACGAGCGCATCCTCATACTTATCGAGCGAGCCGTCTGCGAACGCGACAGACCACAGCATATCTACGATGCTGGATTTCTCATGCTCACTGAGCGCTTCGTGCAAAGTGCGCGTAAACCCCTGCAGAGATACGAGATCCTCGGATGAGTCCAAGCCGTCGTTGAGCACATCTCTCGCTGTGTCCTCATCGAGATCGAATTGCGCCCGAAGGCGCGTCTTGAGCGTCGCGAGCTCGCGTGTATCGAGAACATCGTCCGCCCGAGCGACCTCTGCCATCAGTGTGGCGGTGGCCAGACGGACGCCCGCCTCACGGTCGTTATCTGCACTACCCGCATCTGTCGCCAGCAGCTGCTCAATCTGGCGTTTGAGCCGTGACAACATTAAGCAGCTCCGTGCTCGAGCGCCTCGACCAGCTGCTCACGCAGTGCGGGGAGATGCCCGTGGAAAAAGTGGTCCGCGGTTTCCATCAGCGTGACTTGTACGCCGGGCGGCTGTGCATTGCACCACTCAATAACCGCTTCCGGATCGACGAGGTCGTCCTGGCCACCCTGTACGACCGTCAGCGGCAGCGCGTCCGGCACGAGTGTATCGGGCGGCATAATGCGACCCACAGGTGGTGCAACTAGCACCAATTGATCGCAGTCGCGCTGATGGCTTGCAAACACGATCATGGCACTGCCGAATGAAAAACCACCGAGCACCAATCGCGTTGGTTGCAACTCCGCCCGAACCCAGTCTATGACCGATAATAAATCTTCGAGCTCGCCACGGCCTTCGTCATAACTACCCGCGCTCGCGCCAACACCTCGAAAATTAAACCGTAGTGCGGTAAGGCCCGCCAGCACCCCTGCTCTGGCGAGTGTATACGCGACCTTGTTGGTCATCGCACCACCATGCGCAGGATGCGGGTGACACACTACGATCACCGACTCATCATTGCCTGACTCCGGGCGCTCCAGAAGCGTTTCGAGGACGCCCGCAGGGCCGTCAATCAACGGAGTTTCACGATGTGCTGGTTTCGGCATCTAACGGCTCACGACTCGGCTGTGGCTTCGGCGGTGTGAAATACACAATGGTGTCGCCCGCTTTGGGTTCAAGGGTCGTCTGAGAGGAAGTGAACTGAACGTTGCCTTCGCCGGAAATCACGAGAATCACAAGCGACTCCGTACTTTTGTCGTTCAGGAAGTCGCTGTAGCTGTAACTCTCAGTGAGACGGGTACGTGCAAACGTCCAACCACGAACGTGATTACGCCATAGCTTCTCGAACACCGCTTCCTTATCGAACGCAATGTTGCCACGCACCTGGCGGGCAACTGACTTGGGATCATCGTCGTTGCCACCGCCCATCGGCAGCTGAAATACCCTCGCCTGTCCAACTTCCGGTGCCAGCGCTTTGCAGACCAGCGCGTTGTAAGCATCGTTGCTGGTCGCCGCGAGCACTGTGCGCACATGTGCAAGCTCCACCGTTTCCTCCGCGAAGTCTGAAAGGATCTCGCCGTAGAACACCGGTACACCCGCCAGGCGCGCATCACGCAACGCATGCCACGACGAATCGGAGATCAGCACATTGATGTCCAACCCGCGCAAAATTCGGGCGAGTTCGGTCGACCACGGTGACGCGCCCACAATCACGACACTGTCGCGGTGTCGCGATGCCAGCCCCAACCTTGCGGCGAGCCAGTTCAAAGAAAAACCATGCAACAGTACGGTGGCAAAAATCACCGCGAAGACGAGCGGCAAAAGCACACTGGCGTCGTAACCCTCGTCGACAAGACGCGGGCCCATAATACCGGCCGTCGCTGCAGCAACGATGCCGCGCGGTGCGATCCAGGCGAGCAACACGCGTTCATTGAACTGCATGCCAGCTCCGATAGTCGCCAACATGATCGCGGCCGGACGAGCGATGAACAACAGCGCTGCGATGAGTGCCGCACCACGCCAACCGATCGAAGTCAGAGACGCGATATCAAGATCAGACGTCAGCAGCACGAAAACGATCGAGACCAGCATGATCGTGATGTACTCCTTGAACCGGCGCATATCGCCAAAGCCAGGGAGATTCATATTCGCGATCACGATGCCCATGACGGTCACAGCCAACAGACCCGCCTCATGTTGCAGGTAGTTCGCTGCGACAAAAATCACCAAAACCAACCCGAGCATTATCGGGCTCTTCAGATATTCGGGGACCAGGCCGGCTCTGAACGCTTGCCCTGTTAGCCAACCACCGATCGCACCGAGTAACACACCGGAAGCAATCGCGAGTCCGAGGGATTCAAGCACATACAGGAGGCCCGATCCCTGGCCGGTGTAAACAAAGAACTGAAACACGATGACCGCCAGCAGCGCGCCGATGGGATCGTTAACGATACCCTCCCATTTGAGGTAGGAGGCGGTGCGCCGATTCAGTGCGGCCTGGCGCAGCAGTGGCATGATGACCGTCGGGCCGGTTACTACCATGATGGCGCCAAACACCAGCGACGTGGCGGTATCCAGACCGCCGATAAAATAGGCGCATGCCGCAGCGAACACCCAGGCCATGGGCGCTCCGAGGTAAACCAGGCGGCGAACCCCACTGGCCGCATGTTTCAACTCAGCCAGGTTCAGGCTGAGTCCACCCTCAAACAGAATGATGGCAACACACAGCCCGATCAGCGGGCGCAAAAGCTCGCCGAGCTGCTCACTCGGGTCTACGAGTCCGAACACCGGGCCTGCGAGTATCCCGGCAGCAGCCAGCAGGACGATCGCGGGTAGTCGGAGCCGCCAGGCGAGCCACTGGGCAGCGATGCCCAGCGACACGACGAAGACGATGCCGATGGAGATGTAGTCGTGTTCCATGCGTCAATCCGGCGAATCAACCGGCATTGTACATGCTTAGCCCGAGCTAAACGGACTCACTGAATCGCCCGGCGAGCACGGTTTTTGCCAACTCCGTCATGGCGCGAGGGGCCTTCGAGGGCATACGATCAGACATAACCAACACAGGGGAACGTCCGGCAATGACACCGGGAACGATCGCAATTATGTTTGTCTGCTTTGCCGCTGGCACCGCGTTGGGCTGGGCTTTGCGTCGAGAACGCCAGGATCGCGACGCGGAAATCAGTGTTGAACGGGCGCGCCAGCAACTGGCGGCACAGCAGGAAACCATCGAGCAGCTGACGCGCCAGCGCGAGCAGCTTCGCGAAACTCGCCAGCAAATGAGCGATCAGCATCACCGTTCCCAGCGCCAGATTGGTGTTCTGCGTGAGACGTTGGATGAAGCAAATGCCCGGATTCGTAGTCAGTCCAAATATATCGAGACTGCAAAGAGCGCTTTCGAGACGCTCAAGGAACAGCACCGCAACACCCGAAAACAACTGAAGCTCGTCATCCGGCGGACGCAAAACAATCGGAGTCCGCAGAAAAAAACCAAGCAGCAATCGGTACACTCTGGCATTCAGACGATCCGTGGGATCGGCCCTGCGCTCGCTCGCAGACTCGAGACGCATGGCATCCGCACGCTTCAGGACCTCGCTGCCATGAGAGAGCAAGACATCGACGCGTTGGATCAGAAGTTAAAATTTCCAGGCCGCATACGTCGCGATCGCTGGGTTGAGCAGGCCCGCGAGATCGTCGGAGACCCAGCCAACAACGCCGCATGAGGCTTTGGCGTTTATGGCTGTGCTGCGCGCTCCTATGCGGGCTATCCAATGCACACGCCAACACGCAGACCATCGAAGCATGCGACCAGGACGCAGCCGCTTTGCTCGCAGCTCAACCGCTGCGCTTCGAGCCGGGTACCGCCATCATCCTCGGTGAAAACGAAGCAACCCTCGATACACTCGCCGAGCTATCTGTCCTTTGCTCACAAGCCCGCATCATCGTCGAAGGCCATACCGACTCGATGGGTGGTGACGAAATTAACCTTGCGCTAAGCAGGCAAAGGGCGAGTGCCGTCGGCAAAGCCCTAAATGACAGAGGTATCTCTTCCGATCGTATTTCCAGCGAGGGATACGGTGCCAGCAAGCCGATCGCCGACAACGCAACACGAGCAGGTCGCAAACTTAATCGGAGAGTGATCGTGCGCTTCGTTCCCCACCAGGAATCGTGAACTGCACGACATGATCGCGCATTCCAGGCGAACCCGCAGGCCAGCGCTCTGCTAACGCCTGGGTTATCGCCTCAGTTTCGAAGACACCCGAGGGCTCAGCCTCCAGTACCTGGGCATCGATCGTTCGGCCTTCAGCATCGACCTCGACAGCGAGCATGACAAAGCCACGAATCTCGCGTTCGGGCGGCCTATAGGTCGGCAACTCAGGCGCTTCTCTAACCTCAGGCAGTTCGTAGCGCGGCTCGCCAAGCAGCTCCTTCAGATCGAGCTGATCGTATCCCAGCAACAAGTCGACGGGGTGCGCCTCAATCATGTCCTCGTCACGGCGGTCATCGACGACGTGGATCAGAAAGGCGGCGATGAGCGAAAGCGCGAGCGCCACCGTGCATCCACCGACGAATGCAATACCCAGCCGTGACTGCAGCGACATGGTGTATGGCGCCTATTCGAAGACCTGGCAGCGCTTGAAGCTGACAAGCTCAACTTCGAACAACAGCGTCGCGTTTGGCGGGATTGCGCCGGGCGCACCGCGTGACCCATACCCGAGCTCCGGTGCGATCTTGAGCGTTCGAACTTCACCGATTTGCATGCCGGCGACTCCGATATCCCAGCCCTTGATGACGCGACCGCCACCCAGCGGGAACTCGAACGTTTGATTGCGATCACGCGAGCTGTCGAATTTCTTGCCGCGACCATCCTCGGCTTCAGCATCAAACAACCAACCGGTGTAATGCATGTTCGCGAAGTCGCCAGCCCCAACGGCCAGATCGCGCCCCGGAGTAACCACGGTTGCGGTCAGTCCCTCCACGTCGGTGGGCACGGAAGGTTCGAACGTATTCATAGGTTTCTCCATCTGTACGCAGTCTTCTGCCTGCTGTTGGCAGCCGGTGACCAGAACCAGCGGCAACAGCAACAGCAGCGCCCGCCAGACTTGAGTGTTCACTTTCATTATCAGTTTTCCTTATCAGCGAAATCGAGCGCCGCCGAGTTAATGCAAAAACGCTGACCCGTAGGCTGTGGCCCGTCGGGGAATACGTGTCCGAGGTGTGCACCACAATTCGCGCACAGCACTTCTTCGCGAATCATGCCGTGGCTGGTGTCGCGTTGCACCGTAACATTGTCTCCCGCCAATGGCAGGAAGAAGCTCGGCCAGCCAGAGCCCGAATCGTATTTGTGTTCCGAACTGAACAAAGGCGACTGGCAAACGACGCAGCAATAGGTGCCATCTCTTTTGTGGTCCAGATATTCGCCGGTGAACGCCCGCTCTGTGCCTTTGTTCTGCGTGATCTCGCGTTGCTCAGGCGTGAGGTTCTTAACCCTTTCCTGGAGCTCGGTACGATCCATGCCGGTCGGTTGTTTCTGTGCCATGCCGCCTCCTTAACCCTGCAATTGTATTATGCGAGCACGACTGGCGACCAGTCCCGCACAGTTGCAGCCAGCACAGGGGTCAGTAACACTGCGCTGTATGATTGCCGAGCTCCAATCGGTCTGCGTGGACATCGGCGAGCGGCGCATTCTCCACGATATCGACCTCGCCATACCTGAACAGACCATCGTCGCGGCGATCGGTGCCAGCGGGAGTGGTAAATCCACACTGCTGCGCCTGCTGAATGGGCTTCAAACCGCGACCAGCGGCACCGTCCTCAGAAATGGTCAGCCTTTGGCTGCTGAGTCTCTGCGTGATGTCCGCTTTCGCACGGGATACGCACTTCAGCAGATTGCGTTACTGCCGCACATGAGTGTGCGGTCCAATATTGAGCTGCCGATGAAAATCGCGGGGCGCGATCCGGCAGCTATAGCCACGCGAGTGATTGCGCTCAGTCAACGAATGCAGCTCACAGAATCGCAGCTGTCGCGTTACCCGAGTGAGCTTTCCGGCGGCCAACAGCAAAGAGCCGGTATCTGTCGTGCTCTGGCACTCGCCCCGGAGCTATTGCTGCTCGATGAGGCCTTCTCGGGTCTCGATGCGATTACGCGAAGCGACACTCACGCACAGTTTCTCGATATGCGAAACGACGAGATCAATAGCTGCCTTTTGGTAACACACGATCTTGCAGAGGCCAGGCGGTTGGCAGACTACTTTGTCATCCTGTCGGATGGGCGCATTGTGCGACAGGGGCCCAAGGACGAGGTGCTCGCTGATCCGCAGGATGCCTACGCCGCAAGGCTGATCGAGCAATGCCTGTGAGTCGCTTCATCATCGCGGTGTTGCTCGTGCTAGGCGCACACTCCGGGCACGGGGCGGACGCAGTCACCGTGGGCAGCAAGAACTTCACGGAAAGCTACCTGCTCGCGGAGATAGCAGCTCAGTTGCTTGAGTCCCGCGGCTATCGCGTCGACCGCAAGCCTGGCCTCGGTGGCACCAAGATTTGCTACGACGCATTGATTCGCGGAGAGATCGACATCTACCCCGAATACACAGGCACGATCAAAAGTGCGATTCTCAACGCGGGCCCAGAAGCCGATCTCGACACCGAGCTGGAACAGATCGGGTTGCAAACCTACTCACCGCCCGGCTTCAACAACACTTATGTACTCGCAATCCGTGAGTCCGTCGCACGGTCAGGCAACCTCACCAGCATCTCCGATCTCAAGCGAGCGGATCGTCTGCGTGTCGCGGTCAGCCATGAGTTTCGTGCTCGCAATGACGGGTGGGACGCTCTGGCAGCACATTACGGTTTGTCACTACCCGTGCGTAGTATTGAACACGGGCTTGCCTACAAAGCGCTGACCGACGGCAGTATCGACATTACCGATGCGTACTCGACTGACGGCGAACTCGCGCGCGCCAACCTCACCTTGCTGAAAGACGATCTCGGGTTTTTCCCCCGCTATGACGCCGTCTGGCTGGGTCGTGACAATTTGCCGGACGACGCCGCAGCGGTTCTGGCACTGCTGGAGGGTCGGATCGATGAGCAGCGTATGCAATCACTCAATGCCCTTGCGGTCATGGATAAACAGCCCATCGCAAGTGTTGCAGCAAGGTTCCTGCGCGAATCCGGCCTGGTGGAAGATACGGGCGCCGATACCAAAGCTTCCCCGATCATCGATGACCTGATTGGCAACACGCTCAGACATATTCAACTGACGCTGGTTGCATTGATTGCTGCATCAACCATCGGTGTCATGCTCGCCATGGTTGTCCAACCGATGCCACGCGCGTCATCGGCTCTGCTCTATGTCTGCAGCCTGATTCAGACCATCCCCTCCATCGCTCTGCTGGCATTAATGATTCCACTGTTCGGGATCGGGTGGCTGCCTGCGGTCATCGCATTGTTTCTCTACGCGCTATTGCCCGTCGTCCGCGCGACCCTGACCGCGTTTAATGCCATCGAACCGGATCACCTGACGGTCGCCACCGCCCTGGGGATGACCAACAGTGAACGTCGTCGCCACGTACTCGTGCCACTCGCCATGCCGCACATCATCGCCGGTTTACGTGTGGCTGCCGTGATCAGCATTGGCACAGCGACACTGGCGGCGTTCATCGGCGCCGGCGGGCTCGGTCAACCGATCGTGACCGGACTTGCGCTGAATGACACAAACCTGATTTTGCAGGGCGCATTGCCAGCGGCAGCGCTCGCTGTGTTGACCGATTTGCTGTTCGATTTCGCAGAACGCCGGTTGGTTCCGGCGCACTTGCGACAAAAGCGCTAGTCAACAGCGCCTGAGAGCAGTCGATTGAGCGTGTTCACGTACACCGCCGGATCACTCGGAAGACGCCCTTCAGCAATCTGTGCCTGACCGACCACGACGTTCGCAAGATCGGTGAATCGAGTGTCGTCCTTGGTCTCTGACATTTGTCGCACCAGACCATGTGCCAGGTTGATCTCCAACGTTGGCTTGCTTTCCGGCACCTCCTGACCAGCCGCTTCCAGCATGCGTCGCATCTGGTCGCCGATATCGTCACGAGCAGCGACCAAACAGGCAGGCGAGTCCACGAGGCGATCACTGGCGCGCACGTCGGCGACCGTGTCGCCGAGGCTGCCCTTAAGACGCTCGATGACACCCTCGTCAGCAACATCCTCCGCCTTGGCGGGCTCGGACTCACCCTCGGGCAATTCCAAGCCGTCCCGGCGGATGTCCTGCAACGGCTTTCCATCGTATTCGGTGAGATAGCTGATCGCCCACTCGTCGAGGCGGTCTGTCAGCAGTAGCACCTCGATTCCGCGTTTGCGGAACACTTCGAGGTGCGGGCTCGCCTTCGCTGCGGCGAGCGACTCCGCGGTCAGATAGTAGATTGCTTCCTGACCCTCTTTGCGCCGCTCGACGTACTGTGCAAGCGATTCCCGTTGGCTGGCATCCGTCGATGCTGTGGTGTTGAAACGCAGGAGCTCCATGAGCTGCTCCCGGTTCGCGGTGTCTTCGGCAAGACCTTCCTTCAGCACCTCGCCAAACGTATCCCAAATTTCGCCATACAACGCCTCGTCGTCAGTCGACAGTTTTTTCAGCATCGTGAGGGCACGCTTGGTCAACGCACTGCGCATGGCCTCAACGCCCGGGGTGGACTGCAGTAGCTCTCGAGATACATTGAGGGGCAGATCAGCGGCATCGACCACGCCGCGAATGAAGCGCAGATACAGCGGCAGGAACTGCTCAGCGTCATCCATGATAAAGACACGTTGAACATAGAGTTTCAGTCCGCGTGGCGCCTCACGATTCCAGAGATCGAAAGGTGCGCGCTTTGGTACGTAGAGCAGGCTCGTATATTCACGCTTGCCTTCAACCTTGTTGTGACTCCAGGCGGCGGGCGCCTCAAAGTCGTGAGAGATATGCTGGTAGAACTCCCGATACTCGTCGTCGGTGACTTCACTTCGCGAACGGGTCCACAACGCCGTCGCCGAGTTGATCGTCTCAAACCCCTCGGCATCCTCGCCGGACGCCGGCATCTGAACCGGGAAGGCAATGTGATCTGAGTAGCGGCGAACGAGGTTCTGAATCCGGAAGCGATCCGCAAATTCACGTTCTTCAGCCTTTAGCGTCAGCGTGATTCGTGTGCCCCGAAAATCAAGCTCGGCAGACTCCAGCGTGTATTCCCCATCGCCTCGAGACGTCCATACAACGCCCTCATCAGCCCTCAAATCGGCTCGTCGACTCTCAACACGAACCTCATCCGCTACGATAAAGGATGCGTAGAACCCAACACCGAACTGACCAATGAGACGGGCGTTCTCGCGCTCGTCGTCCCCCAGTTTGCCGAGAAATTCCGCGGTTCCGGAACGCGCAATCGTGCCGAGATTGGCAGCAGCGTCATCGCGGCTCATGCCAATACCGTTGTCGCTTATCGTGAGTGTGCCTGCGTCAGCATCGAAATCGAGGGTGATTCGCAGCTCGGTGTCGTCGCCGAGCAGACTCGGGGTCTCGATCGACTCGAAGCGCAGCTTGTCCAATGCATCCGAGGCGTTGGAGATCAGCTCGCGGAGAAAAATCTCCTTGTTGCTGTACAAGGAGTGAATCATCAGCTTGAGCAGCTGTTTGACCTCGGCCTGAAATCCGTACGTCGTCTGGTTGGTGTCGGTCATCCCACCCTATCCTCAACAAAAACCAATGTCGGGCATATGGGTGCCAACACCGGTTTTTCAAGCGGTCAGGAGAAGATCAGCCCAGAGCAAACACCGCTAGTGCGAGGATCAGGGTCTTGGCGATGACCGGGGTCCAGTGGGCCAGCGCCTGAATCTTGAGGAGAAACGCGTAGAACAAATCGTCCGCGTCATCCCACCATTGCATTGTGATTTCCATATCCGTGGGTCCTTGATTAAATCGCCAGGGCGATTACTCGATGAATGGTGAAGGTGCCCCTTCCACATCTCTCTCGTTTCGGTGCTCAAACTCTCTTGCGCAATCGTCTTCAGCGAATCCGATCGCCTGCTGAACCCACTCCCAGCGCTCGCGGGTGTCCGGGTTTTGAAAAGCGTCTACAGGGTCTTTGCGGCGTGATGCGTCGTTCATAACCAAACCGTCTGTGTCGTCAAGTGTGATCCGGTAGCGTTACAAACGCTGCCCGATTAGCGAAAACTTGGGTTCCTGAATTACTCGTCGGGATCAACCCATTGTTTGTTTACGTCAGCTTTCCACTGCCGATACCCCTTCCAGGTGTAGAGATTGGGGTCGAACGATGAGCGGCGACGCTTTACGGGGCCACGACTGAGCCAGTTACGTAGTACGTCTGGCTCGCCAGTACGCAACGTCTCTGCGTTAGCGTCTGCATCGTTAGCAGGTTCGCCCGGCCAGCGGAAAGGTTTGTCGTCTTGAGCCATTGCGTTCTCACGAACAAATTGAGTATGGCTCTAAGGTACGCTCGTACCGACTTTCAAACGAGGAACTACATCACAACGTTAGTGATTTTTTCGTCATTTAAAACAGTGAGTTACGCAATATTTTACGTAATCACAAATTACGGAAAGTCAGTTGATGTTGATTAACTAAGCTGACTCGATAACCCGGAATGATGGCTGGTAATCACCGGATATCTTCATACGGCGTTGTTCCACGAAGTCCCGCAGCAGGTCATCCAGTAATTGGCTGACACGTCTCGATCCATGGATCTCGAACGGACCGTCCTGGCTGACGAGGCGCGACGTCTCCTCACGGATATTAGCCGCAACAATGCCGGAAAACGCGCGGCGGAGGTTTGCAGCTAACTCATGCGCAGGCAGTGACTCCGACAGGTCGAGTGCCGCCATCGATTCATGCGTCGGGTTAAAGGGTCGTTGGAACTCAGGGTCGATATGTAATCGCCAGTTAAAGTAGAACGCATCGCCATCTCGCCGGCGACGCATCTCCACGCGATCCAAACCATGTTGCATCAACAGCGCTACCCGCTCAGGGTCGTCAATCACAATTTCGTACCGCTTGCGCGCCGCATCACCCAGCGTCTGGCCAATGAACTGGTCGATCTTCTCAAAATAGCCCGCTGCACTGGATGGGCCGGTGAACACCAGCGGGAACTCTCGCCCAGCGTTTTCCGGATGGAGCAAGATACCGAGCAGATACAAAATCTCTTCAGCGGTTCCAACGCCGCCCGGGAACACGACAATCCCATGCCCGGTTCGGACAAACGCCTCAAGGCGCTTCTCCATGTCCGGCATGATCACGAGTTCATTAACAATCGGGTTCGGGGATTCAGCTGCGATGATGCCCGGCTCGGAGATTCCAATGTAACGGCCATTGCGAATGCGTTGCTTGGAATGCCCGATTGTGGCGCCTTTCATCGGGCCTTTCATCGCACCCGGTCCGCATCCTGTGCAGACCTGCAAACCGCGTAAACCGAGCTCGTACCCGACTTTCTTGGTGTAGTCATATTCGTGCCGGCTGATGGCGTGGCCGCCCCAGCAAACCACGACGTCCACGCCGGTCCGCGCCGATACGACGCCGGCATGCCGCAATACATGGAACACGATATTCGTGAGGTGCTCAGGGCGGGAAAGGTCGAAGCGCCCTGCGCTCGAGAACTCGGAGTGATAGAAAACGATGTCTCGCAATACGGCGAACAACAACTCGCGCGTGCCTCGGATCATCTGCCCATCTACGAACGCGCTATCGGGCGCATTCTTTAGACCCAATCGAACGCCGCGATCGACCTGCAGTATCGACACCTCGAAATCGTGATATTGCGCGAGCAATTCCGAAGGATCGTCAGTCATCGACCCTGTGGTGAGTACCGCTAGCGCGCAACGACGCAATAGCGGGTATAGACCGCCCTCGCCTTTGCTGCGAAGCGCATTGACTTCGAGCTGCGAAAGCACCTCCAGAGTGCCCTCTGGTGCGACTTCAATATCCATTCAAATGCCTGCCTTCAGGGCCGGATGAGGATAGGCGTGCCTGGTCGTGTCATCAACCAGATATCGATCATTGCGAGATTGGAGACAGCAATACAGCCGTTCGTCCAGTCGGTAGTGGCATAGAAACGAGGGGAATAGCGAGGCTCGTTGGGTTGACCATGAATCATGATCTGCCCACCGGGTTCGACGCCTTCCGCTTTTGCCTCGGCCACATCGGCTGAGGATGGATAAGAAATCCGGATCGACAGGAAGAACCGGCTATCCGGATTTCTGCGATCGAGGAAGTAACGCCCTTCCGGTGTTCGGTTGTCGCCTTCCTGCAGTTTGTCGCCCTCCGGCGCAAGGCCCAACGCAATCGGAAACTCGCGCAACACCTCATCACCTGAGTACAAACGCAACAGTCGATCCGACTTATCGACCTCGATGAAGTCCGCTATCGGAAGCGCCGCTGACGCCGAAACACACATCCACCAACCGAGCGCTGCAAAAAAGGCCGAGCGCAAACCGCCCGGCCTTCCGTTACTCGGTGCGACCTTTTTGGTCATTCGGTGCACCTGCATGCAAGCTGATCTCAGTAATGGACCGCGCGCGGCAACTTCTTCGCCTGCGCTACCCAGCCCTCAACCATCTTGGCGGACGGCACGGCACGCACGAGCTTCTTCTTGGCGTTCAGCTCTTTCATCTTGATAGCGAGGTTTTCCGCATTACGGCCCGCAAGCTCAGGCACGGTATCCACACCGGCGCATTCGAGCAGGTCCGAATACTCACTACCGACACCTTTGATGCGACACAAATCAGCGCGATTCACCCACTCTAGAATCTGCTTCTCTGTGCAACCGGAATCTTTAGCGATTTTCTTACGTCCGGCTTTCGTCGCGCCGATTTCCAGCAAATGCTCCTGACTCCGGCACCCGGCAGCCGTCAGTTTGGCGGCATACGTTGGTCCGATCCCCTCTACGTCGGTCAGCTTTGTCATTCGTCCTCTCCTCGATTTATTTGAACGGCGCGAACGTCTTCGCGGCCATTAAGCGCTATGTTAAAGAAGGAGCTAGGCAATCGTCCAGCACCAACAATGCAGCGTGCCAGGTGCAGATTGTTGATTCCGCTCACAGATTCCGGTCCAGCTTGCGCTTAGACTGGTGCGTGTTATGTTTAGCGACCTTCCGAAAACAGCTACCCTCATGCGCGTTGCGATTCTCCTAATTCTGTCACTCGCGCCATTCGCATCGGGCATCGCAGACACTGATACCGCTGATCCCGACATGCTCGCCGAGGACGATATCGTTACCGATGATCGCGCTGATTCGCTCGGTGACCTGCCCGTCGCGGATAATGCGGCGGCGATGCTGTTTTCAGGTCGCCAGTTTCTGGATCCGCAACCGCTCGACTTCCTGGGCGAGGAAATCCCGGCGGGTAGTTATCGTCAGCTCGCGTGGTCTGCAACGGAGCTATTCGAGGGATTACCTGTCGACACCCCCGTTCTGGTACTCCACGGACGCAATCCAGGACCGATCCTGTGTCTCACGGCTGCGATCCACGGTGATGAGATCAACGGCATCGAAATCGTGCGTCGCGTTTTGCATGGCCTGCAGCCAAGCACGCTGACCGGCACGGTGATCGGCGTGCCGATAGTGAACATTCAAGGCTTTCGGCGCGGCACTCGATATCTACCGGACCGACGTGACCTCAACCGACACTTCCCGGGCACCACAACAGGCTCGGCGGCGTCACGCATCGCCAACAGCTTCTTTAACAACGTCGTTCGTCACTGTGACGCGTTGGTGGATATTCACACGGGGTCGTTCGAGCGGAGCAATTTGCCGCAATTGCGCGCCGATCTCGCCGATGCTGGCGTGCGTGCGCTTGCCAACGGATTCGGTGCGACGGTCATCGTGAACAGTCAGCCACGGCCTGGCACATTGCGCTACGCCGCGACGTTATCGGGGGTCCCCACAGTCACGCTCGAGGCCGGTGGACCTGAGCGGCTTGAGCAAGAAGAGGTCACACAGGGTGTTCGAGGCATCGAGACGCTGTTGAGAACGCTTGGAATGGTGGTCTCCGAACGGTCGAATACCGAACGCGAGGAAACCTACTACCGATCTGCCTGGGTGCGGGCGGATCGCGGGGGTATTCTGATCGCAAGCGTTGGCTTGGGTAGCCGGGTATCTGAGGGGGATCTACTCGGAAAGATTACAGATCCCATCAATAACGAAACCGTGGGCATCTATGCGCCACGGGACGGGCGTATTATTGGTATGGCCCGAAATCAGGTCGTTATGCCAGGCTTCGCGGCATTCCATCTCGGGCTTGATCGGATCACCCCAGATGCCGCCGCCGCGCTCATCGCTGAGCCCGGCGACGACAGCTCTGAAGAATAGCGTTTAGCGCAAGACCGGACGCTCGAGCGCCTCAATCCGCTCCTCAAGCGGGGGGTGGGTCATGAACAGCCGCTGGAAGCCTGCACCGGCGCCACCGAATATGCCCATTGCCGCCATCTCTTTCGGTAAATGCGAACCCGCTTGCTGCGATTTCAGACGGCGCAACGCGGCAGCCATCTTGTTGGCGCCCGCCAGTTTCGCGCCCCCAGCATCAGCTCGGAACTCACGCTGGCGAGAGAACCAGCACACGATGATGCTCGCGAGGATGCCAAAAACAATCTGGGCAACAAACGACGCCAGGAAATAGCCAACACCCACGCCTTCCTCATTCTTCAGGATTACCCGATCGACGAAATACCCTACCAGTCGCGACAGGAACACCACGAAGGTGTTCACCACGCCCTGCACCAGGGTCAGCGTGATCATGTCACCATTCGCAACGTGCGAAACCTCGTGCGCCAGCACCGCTTCCGCTTCGTCTCGCGTCATGCCCTGCAGCAATCCTGTGCTGACGGCGACCAATGAATTGTTGCGATTCGCACCCGTCGCAAACGCGTTAACCTCGGGCGCATCGTAAATTGCGACCTCGGGCATGCCGATACCGGCCTGATCCGCCTGCCGGCGCACTGTCGCGACGAGCCACTGCTCGATTTCGGTACGCGGGTTGGTGATCACTTGCGCGCCGGTGCTGCGCTTGGCAATCCACTTCGACATCAACAGTGAGATAAAGGAACCGGCGAAACCTACGATCGCCGAAAATACCAACAATGCCGTGAGGTTAGGCCCGCCGCCCGCGGTGAAAACACTGTCCCACGGCATCAGGCTCCAGACGACACTGATCACGGCCAGCACCGCAACGTTGGTGCCCAGGAACAAAAGCAGTCGTTTCATGAATCAGAACTCCGACAAGAAAACTCTAGAAAGGAAAATGCGGCCTCGCGGCGATAATTTCAATCACGAAGGGACAAATCGAACCGCTACAATGTTTCGGCAATGACCGGTTCAACAAGTTCAGTTCAAGCGTCCGGCTCGCGCCAGCTGCGAATTCGCGCCGCAATATTCGGCCTGCGATTGATCTGCCTACTGCCGTGGTGGGGACAGCGAATCATGGGCCGAGCCATTGGCGCGCTGGTCCGGCGGTGGGTGCCAAAGCGCATCGAAATCGCTCGGCAGAACCTTCAACGGGTCTATCCCGAGATGAGCGAAGCCGATCGAGATGCACTCTTGTCCGCCCACTGCGGTGAACTGGGCATCGGGGTTTTGCAGACCGGAATGGCTTGGTGGGCCAGCGACGCAAGATCGATCGCACTCACGGACATTGAGGGTCTTGAGCACATCCAGGCGGTGGACTCAGGACCGATCCTGTTTGCGGGAATCCACTGCACCGCCATGGAGCTGTTGCTGCGCACCCTCGGCACTTGTACCGAAATATCGGCCGTGCATCGTCCATTTGGGCATCCGGTGTTTGACGAGATTGTGCTTCGCGGGCGCGGGCGGGCAACCCGGCAGATGATCTCCAAGCATGAACCGAGAGCTTTGATGCGGGCAATGCAAAACCATGAACGTGTGTACGTTGCGGCGGACCAGATGGATACCACTTCCGGCGCAGTTCCGAGTGTTTTCCTCGGTCAGGAAACCGTCAGTAACGCGACGCTGGTTCGACTCGCTGCGAAGTACGCAGCTACTGTGCTTCCCGTTCACATGGTTCGTGATGGTGCTCGCTACCGGTTAACGGTTTACCCACCGCTGGAGCTCACAGGGGACAGTCGCGACGCCGATGTCGCGCAGCTGAATCGCGCTTTTGAGGCGATGATTGCCGCTGCGCCCCCACAGTACTATTGGATACACCGGCGCTTTCGGGATACGGACTGATGCCAGACTCGATCGAACAGGCAAAACCGTCATTTCGTGCGCCGCGCTACTGGCCAACATGGATCGGCTTTTGGTTGCTCCGGTTGCTGAGTTTCCTGCCCTTCAAGACCCAGCTGAGGCTCGGCCGTAGTGTGGGGCGCCTCGCCCTGAAACTGTCGCCGAAGCGCGCAGAAGTCACTCGACGCAACCTGCAAACTTGCTTCCCCAAGCACGATGCCGATTGGATTGAGAATACAGTGACACGGCACTTCGAAAACCTCGGAATGGGCGTATTCGAGATGGCAATGGCCTGGTATCGACCGCAGCGACTCAACGGACGTTGGCGCTTCGACGGCATCGAACACCTGTCTGCGAATACGCCGGGTTCGGTCATCCTGATCACGGGTCATTTCGGCGCGCTTGAGGTCGGCGGCACCGCACTAAAATCGGAGGGACTGATCTTTGACGCCGTCTATCGAGAGGATCGCAGTCCGCTGGTGACGGAGCTGACACGTCGGGGGCGCGAACGCTCTGGTCGGCGCACGATTGAGAAATCCAACATTAAACAGATGGTTCGAAGTCTGCGTGACGGCATTCCGGTCTGGTACGCGCCCGACCAGAGTTACCGCCGCAAACACAGTGCGATGATCGATTTCTTCGGTGAGCCGGCGATGACCAATACGGCGACCAGTACGTTGGCCAGACTGGGGCGTGCACGTGTCATCGGCTTTTATCCGCACCGACGCGCAGACCTGTCGGGTTACGACATCGAGATTATCGCACCGCTTGAGCCCTTCCCTACGGAGGACGCTGTGGACGACACGAACCGCTTGGTGCACCAACTTGAGGAACAGATCCGGCGCTCACCCGACCAGTACTTCTGGGTTCACCGAAAGTTCAAAGGCCGACCAGAAAACTACCCCGACCTCTACGCCGATCTGTAGCCGCTCGCCAACGCATGCCAGTGGCGTTCGTCCCAATGCGTTGCGCCCGAGACGGTACGCTCCTTTAGCAAGGATCGATAAAGGCGTTTCAGGTTGCCTGAGCTCCAGCTACCCGGCGAGCGCTTTCGACCGCGATCAAAATCGAGCAAGAACCATTGACCGCCATCCTGGAGGAGGATGTTGTTCGCGTTGAGATCCGGATGGTCTATGCCCGCGCGGTGAAACCGCGCTAGCGTACCGCCAAGCGCACCCCAGGCGTCCTCTGCAAGCTCGGATCGCGCCAATGCCTCAGTCAACGTCGTGGTCTCGGGAATCAATGCCGTGACCAACCACGCTCGATAAAACAGACCCTCACGCTCACATCGGGCCGCCGCCGGCGCAGGCACGGGCAGCCCGCTCTCATACATGTCCTTCAGCAACCGATACTCGACCAGACTGCGCACTCTCGACGCCCCGGTGAACAGATAACGATCACCTAACAGCGAGGCCATCGCGCCGCCGCGCCGGTAGGTGCGCAACGCATAGTCACCGCTCGTATCGCCAACAAATGCGGTGGCACCACGCCCCGCGTCCGCTGTCCCCAGCTGGCGTGGCCAGGCTGCCGCATCGAACAGATAGTCGGGCCGCACACCCAGACGCTGCTCGTCCACCTCCTCAACCACTCTCTGCATTGATCGCCAGCCTACTTGCAACACTGCGCCCGCACCGGCGCACCCCATCGGGCAGTGTAACCCCGCTATCGGGCGATTCCGACGATCGCTACACTTGGCATATGAAGCGAACGGCAATGACAGCTCAGTATGGGTAGCGCGGAACGTATTTGCATACTGCGCCTGTCCGCAATCGGCGATTGCGTGCACACCCTTGCTGTAGTTCGCGCAATTCGCGATGCACGGCCAGAGTGCGAGCTCACCTGGCTGATCGGCAAGACCGAGGCCACTCTGATGCAGGCGCTTGATGGCGTTGAGCTCGTGGTCGTCGACAAACAAGCCGACCGCACTGCAAGGAAACATCTTGCGCAGAATTTGCGTGCACGAGAGTTCGATGTGCTGCTCAACATGCACGCATCCTGGCGCGCCAACCTGATCTCACGCCTGATTCGTGCTCCGCGAAAGGTGGGTTTCGACCGTGGTCGCGCACGAGACGCGCAATGGATGTTCACTAACGAGCGGATTCCGCCGCAACACCACCCGCATGTACTCGATGGGTTGTTCGAGTTTGCCTCGCACATTGGCGTCGCACGCCGTGCCCCAAGGTGGGACTTACCGCTTACAGATGAAGACTATGAGCTCGCTGATGGGCTCGTTTCGAACAACAGGCCCCTTGTCGTCATCAGCCCCTGCTCCAGCGAGCGCGCCAGGAACTTTCGAAACTGGCCTGCCGAGCGCTTCGCTGCAGTCACGCAACAAGCGGTCGCGCGATACTCGGCTATCGTTGCAGTAACCGGTGGCGGTAGCGCCCTTGAGCATGAGTACGCTCAGGCCATCAAAGCGGCAGCGCCTGAGTCGGTACATGATCTTGTCGGCAAAAGCTCGCTGAAGTCGCTAGCAGCACTGATTCAGCGCGCTGATTGCACCATCTGTCCCGATTCGGGACCGGTGCACATCGCAAGCGCGGTTGGCACGCCGGCGATCGGGTTGTATGCGACATCCAATCCCGGGCGGACCGGACCGGTATCGCAACCCGAATTCACGGTCGACCGTTATCCGGATGCCCTCAAAAAGTATATGGATGAGACGGTCGATTCTGCACGCTGGGGTCAACGCGTGCGTCACCCCGATGCGATGTCTCTCATCACGGTTGATGAAGTCGCCGAAAAACTCGACCAGATACTCAGCTAGCAGGCGGTCGAATACTCGCTATGACCTGTGCGGGTGTCAGGTCTTTCAAGCATCTGAGATGTCCCAGCGGACAAGTGCGCTCAAAGCACGGACTGCACTCCAGATCGAGATAGTGAATCTCACTGCGCGCCGTCAACGGCGGTGTAAAACTCGGACTACTGGAGCCGTACACGGCAACCACAGAAGTGCCGACAGCGGCGGCGACGTGCATCAATCCGGAGTCGTTGCTCACCACGGCGTGGCAGGCCGCTAGCAGGTCGATCGCCTCAGATAGCGACGTTTGACCGCACAGGTTATGGGCCGTCACCCCGGATTGCGCGACGATATTGTGTGCAGCATCGCGATCACCAGGACCGCCCAACAACCAGACGTCGAATCCACGCTCGAACAACTCGCGTGCAGCGGTGGCGAAATGTTCCTGCGGCCAAGCTTTGGCCGGTCCGTACTCAGCCCCACACAGCAAACCGACCACCGGACGATCATGCGTTGGCACCAAGCGCTCGATGGCTTTGCGCTGCGCGTTGGCATCGACCGTAAGCAAGGGATGCGGTGGCGGTGGCAACGCCTCACCGCGCTCGACACCCAGCATCACGAAGCGCTTCACAGTCTGATCGAGCACCGACTTGTCGAATGCACGCATATCGTTAATCAATCCATACCGAAACTCGCCCCGGTAACCGGTACGCCGCGGGATGCGGGCAAACCAGGGCACCAGCGCCGCTTTCAGAGAGCGCGGAAGAACGATGGCTCGGCCATAGCCTCGATCACGCAGCGAGACACCCAGCGAACGACGCACACCGATTCCGACTGCACCGTGGCCGAGTGGCATTTCCACGCCCGCGCGAACCTCGGGCATTCGAGCAACGATCGGTAGCGACCACCCTGGGGCCAGCACATCGATCGGGCGATCGGGCGCGCGTTGCTTTAGCCATCGGAACAACGACTGCGCCATGACCATGTCACCGACCCACGACGGGCCGACGACCAGTACAGGAGATGCGCTCACCGTCCGAGTGCGGTCATGTAGTCACGGACGCCGCGTTGCACATCGCGAAACTCGAGTGTGCAACCGGCTGCTCTCAACCGAGTGAGATCCGCCTGGGTATGACTCTGGTAAGCACCCTTGAGGTGATCTGGAAAATCGATGTACTCGATGGTGCCCTGGCCCAAATGATCGACGACCGCCTCCGCAACTTCGCCGAATGTCTGCGCACGACCCGTACCGCAGTTGAACACACCGCTGACTTCGGGGTGATCGAGCATCCAGAGATTCACGCCCACGACGTCACCGACATGCACAAAGTCCCTCTGTTGTTCTCCATCGCCGTAGCCAGCGTGGGCACCGAACAGGCGCGCACGGCCCGTTTCGAGAATCTGATTGGAGAAGTGCCACGCGACGCTCGCCATACTGCCCTTATGCGCCTCGCGCGGGCCGTAGACGTTGAAGTACCTGAGTCCGACCACCTGGGTCGACAGGCTCGCCGCGTGTCTTCGGTAATAATTATCAAACAACAGCTTCGAGTAGCCGTAAACGTTCAGCGGATGCTCGTTCTCCGCTTTCTCGGAGAAGACTGAACTGCCGCCATAAACCGCAGCCGAAGAGGCATAGATGAACGGGATACGACGTTGCTCACAAAACCACAGCAAAGCTTTGCTGTAGGTAAAGTTATTCTCGAGCATGAAGCGTCCATTCCACTCCGTCGTCGTTGAGCAAGCGCCTTGATGGAACACCGCGCTGATACCACCAAAATCATCGCCGGCTTTCACACGCTCAAGAAACTCATCACGATCGAGGTAGTCAGCGACATCGAGATCGACGAGATTGGTGAATTTGTGCCCGTCGGTCATTTCGTCGACCACCATCACAGGCTCTGAGGTGCGCGCATTCAGCGCAGCCACCAGATTCGCGCCAATGAAACCCGCGCCGCCGGTCACTACGATCATTATCTGGCGCTCACTTTGAAAAGAAGATCATTCATCCTCGAGTATGTACAAAGCGCCGCAATACGGGCACTTCGCCTGTCCGGTCACTTCTACCGGCACATAAACACGAGGATGCGAATTCCAAAGACTGGTGCCAGGCATAGGGCAGGAGATCGGCAAATCTGCTGCCTTCACGACATAGTGCGTTTCGGCATTCGGATGTTGTAGAGGCGACTCGGACATGGGTCGGGTGCTCGTCGAGATCATTTGCATTGTGTGAATTATACCCGGTCGGTCGCGCACGATCACCGCCCTCGGAAACTAGTGTGAACCCAACCAGTGTTGCCACTGCTGGGACACACGGCGGCGCACATCCTGGAGTGTGGCACTCGGTACAACCGGACGATTGCCCTCTAGTGCCATACGATGCACCGTTGCGCGCAGCTCAACGTATGCGTCCTGCAGCGACTTTGCGATTTCCCTGGTGAGCACAGCATGGCTGGCCAGACTGTCCAGTTGGCGGATGTTATCGGTCCACTCGAGCAATGCAGTATGGGTATGTGCATGCTGCAGAATCAGGTACTGAACGAGGAACTCAAGGTCGGCGATTCCGCCCGGGTCCTGCTTCAAATCGAACTCGTTCGGACCTGAGCGAGACAGATTCTCACGCATACGCCGGCGCATATCAGCCACAGCAACACGCAGCGAGTTCCGATTGACACTGTCCACGAGCGTGTCGCGACGAATGTGTTCGAAGCTGCGCATCACAGCCGCATCGCCAGCCACCGCACGCGCGCGCACCAATGCCTGATGCTCCCAGGTCCACGCGTCCTTTTGCTGATAACGCCGAAACGCTGCGAGCGACGACACCAGAAGTCCGGAACGGCCACTGGGGCGCAGCCGCATGTCTACTTCGTAAAGCTTCCCGTGGCCGGTTTGCACCGACAGAAGATGCACCATCCGTCGCGCCAAGCGCATAGCGAATCTCGCATTATCGAGCGGCATTGGTCCGTCCGTCTCACCTTCTTCGAGATCGTGCAGAAAGACGATATCGAGATCGGATCCGTAACCGAGCTCCAGGCCACCGAGTTTGCCGTAGCCAATAACGGCAAACCCTGGAGCGCTGGCATCCGTGCCGGAAGGTCTGCCGTGGCGCGCAACCATGTCATTCCAGGCAAGCGTCAACGTGCGCTCCAACACCACCGTCGCCGTGTTACTCAGGCGATCACTGACGCGCATGATCTCGAGCACACCACTGACATCTGCCACGGCGATCCGAAACTGAGCCGTGCGAACAAACCGCACGAGTGCGTCGGTTTGATGCTCAACATCGGACTCGTCCTGCGCGCGCACCGAGACCGCAAGCTCTGTGCGCATCTGATCGATATCCATGGGTTCGTTAAACAGCGACGCATCCAGCAACTCGTCGAGCAACATCGGCTGCTCTGCCAGTTGTTCTGCGATGAACCGACTGGAGGCAAGTAGCCGCAGCAGTCGATCGGTTGCTTCGGGTTGCTCTACTAACAGCACGAGATAGGCACTGCGCCGGCACACCGATTCCACCAACTGCAGTGCGCGCTCCAGCACAGCCGGTGCCGGGGTAAAGGCCGGTAAGCGGACGATGACGGCATTCACGGCATCACGGATTCGACCCTGCACCGCCTCGGTGAGCGGCTGTTGCTGCATACGCCTCGCAAACTCCTGCAGGAGTCCGGCGAGAATATCGATCTGCCCAAGACCCCGTTCCGACAATGATTGCCTGATCTGCCCGCCATCAATCGATAGCCAGTCCGGTGTCGAATCGCGCTGCGCATCATTTTCTGCGGCAGCGAACACAAGCCCGCGGAATGCGTCGGTAACCCTCCGTCGATGAACGTCCAGCTCGGCGACCAGCGAGTCCCAGCTGTCCCTCCCCATCGACAGGACCAACGCATGCCGTTCTGACTCGGATGTCGGTAGCGAGTGTGTTTGGCGGTCCGCGAGTCCTTGCAACCGGTTCTCCAATACTCGCAGATAGTCATAAGCTGCGCGCAGCTCCGCTGCCATATTCGCACTGATGCAATCCGCGGCCGCCACCGCTTCCAGCGCGGCATAGAGAGAGGTCGTCTGCAGCGCCGGAAGTCTGCCGCCACGAATCAACTGCCAGGACTGGACGATGAACTCGATCTCGCGAATGCCGCCGGTACCGCGCTTGATATCGCGCCCGGCCTCCTGGCTGGTAGCTTCTTTTTCGATCGTTCGCTGCATGTCGCGTAGCGATCGCAACACACTGAAATCGAGGTAGGCACGATAAACGAACCGAGTGAGGCAATCGGCAACCCAATCGCGTGTCAGGTTGCGTGGATCCTCACCAATGACTCTCGCCTTCACATACGCGTAGCGCTCCCAATCGCGACCATGCCGTTGCAGGTAGACCTCCAACGCGTCGAGGCTTATCGCGAGAGGGCCGGCGTTGCCGAACGGTCGCAGGCGGGTATCCACGCGAAACACGCGCCCAAGCTCGGTCACTCGATCGAGTATGTCGATAACCAACCTCGCCTGACGCAGGCAGTACTCCTCAGCGTGCAGGGCGCGACGGCCGTCGCTTTCGCCGTTCTCCGGGTAGAGGAAAAAAATGTCGATATCCGATGAGAAGTTGAGCTCACCCCCACCGAGCTTGCCCATGCAAACCACCTGCAGCGGCACCACATCGCCCTCCCGAGTGCGCAATTCTCCGTGGCGCTCCTGAAGTCGTGCGCGAGCCGCCTTGAGGGCGACCAGAATCGCCGCATCTGCAAAAGCGCTCAACGCCTCGAGAACGTCCGCCAACGGCAGCGCATCGGCTGCATCACGCCATGCGACCTTCAACATCAGTTGCCGTCGAAAACGACGCAACCCTCGCTCAGCGCCCAACTCGTCGACTACAGCGTCGAGACGCGTACGGTCGAAAACCGGCCGAGGGGCGTTGTCGATGAGAACTTCAGCAACACTCCCGGGTTCCTGCAACGCGGCGTCGCGAACAAACGCGCTCGCCGCCGCTGCGCGCCAGTATGCGGGCTGAGTGTCCGCCGCCGCAGCCAGAGCGGCCGCCGCATCGACGTTCACGTCGGATAGCGCTACAAACCAATGACGGAGCGTTTGCTGAAGCTCGGGCCGGTTGGCATACCAGGACTGGCGTGCCAGGACCTCATTGATGCGGTTCCACATCCCGAGAGTGTAGCCTCACAGGGCGGTTCAAAAAAAACCGCCATCGAAGACTGGGAGAGGCGTGTGCGATGAAGGGGTTCCCCCAGACTCCGACGGCGAAGTTCCAAGCAAGCTGTCTCTAAGTGCTGGCCATAGGTGTGCGGCTATACCCAGCTGGCATTCATTGCGATGAGCGCGATCAGGAACAGACCATAAATCGTCGTCAGTACGAGTGCTGCCGATGCGAAATTCCGTTCTCGCTCAATGGCGTGATCCTTGAGTTCTGACGCGCTCATTCAATTGCTCCAATGCCTGTAGACGACATTCCCTGCCGCTTACCAAGGTTGGTGTCACCACCGAGACGCTTATCCCACCGAAATCGGGAAAATCAGAAAATTCCTGCCACCAGCCCGGCCGCAAGGGTCGCGGAGAGCTCCGAGACTTGATCTGGCATGTCGGCAGACCAGCCGCCACGCAGCACCAACGGTGGCTGTACCGTGCGCCAGCGCAACCCGGTGACAATCCGCTCGATACCCTGCACAGTGCCTCGCCCGTCCTCGCCGGCGCGGATGTAGCAGGCGAATGGCAACCCCGCGAGATCCTGCCCCAGCGGATAGTAGATCCGTTCGAAAAAGTCCTTGGTTCGACCTGCCATACCACCGAAGTTTTCGGTCGTGGCGACCATCAGGGCATCGGCTTCACGAACCCGCGCGGTGTCCACAGCCAGGCTGTCCAGGCTGATGACTTCTAGGGATTCGTCGATATCGCCAGCGGCAATGCTCGCCGCCTCGAGCAGCCTCTGCGTATTCTCTGACGGTGCGTGATGAACTATGAGCAGGCGCATGCTGCCGATTGTGGCACTCGCTCGACGAGTGAGCCAGATCGATCACGCCTAGCTGATCGCGGACAGCCCCCGGGAGATTCCGGTGTTGTTGAGCGCATAGCTGCCGGAATCGGCCAGTGAGCGAATCTGATCCAGAAGCGGTTGCGGCTTACCGAGAAGATAGCCTTGTCCGTAATCCACGCCGAGCCGTTTCAAACCCGCAAGTACCGCTGGCGTTTCGACAAATTCTGCGACGGTCTTAAGTTCCATCACCCGTGCGACTTGCGCCACGGCGGCGACCATCGATTCAGAGACCTTGTTGGTGTCGAGATCCCGAACGAAGCTGCCATCTATCTTCAATGTGTCCACAGGCATATCGCGCAGATAAGCGAATGAGCTCAAGCCTGCGCCAAAATCATCCAGCGCAAACTTGCAACCCAGATCACGCATGCTGTGCATGAACGCGATGGCGGATTCACGATTGGCAATAGCAGCGGTCTCGGTAATTTCGAAACAAAGCTGTTGGGGCTGCAGGTGGCTCTCCACAACATGCTGGCGCACAAAGTCATGAAACGTCGGCTCGCCTAGCGATTGACCCGAAAGATTGATAGCGAATGTGGTGTCGGACAGTGCGAGCAGATCATCGAACTGGTCAAGAATCTGAAAGAACCGCTTTATCACGTAGCGATCGAGTCGCGGCATCAACTGGTATTGCTCGGCCGCGGAGAAGAATTGCTGCGGCAGGAGAACGTCGCCGCCAGGACCGGTCATTCGAAGGAGAATCTCGAGGTGCGGCAACCCGTTTTCGGTCTGCAGCGGTCGAATCGGCTGCGCATCCAGAACAAAAGCATCGTTGCTGATCGCTTCCTGCAGCTGAGCGAACACCTGCAGGTTATCCACCCGGCGTACGATACTCTTGTCGTAAGGGTCAAAACACTCGATGCGATCACCGCCATGGTCTGTAGCTTTGCTGCAGGCCATTCGAGCCATCGTCAGCGGATGCTCGGTCAGGGATTGCTGATCGTTGATCTCGACGACGCCGGCGCTCACGGTGACCGCGACCGAGGACTCGCCTCTGACATACACGAGACGCTGACACTCGGTGCGCACAACCTCGGCGTACTCCATGCCCTCGTTGAGATCCTTATGTCGCAGCAGTGCAGCGAAGCGATCGCCCTCGATGCGAGAAAGTGAACTGCCGCCCGGCAAACGACTAGCGGCGATGCGTGCGAAGCGCTCCAGCACCTCTTCACCCGCCCGCGTGCCGAAGCGGTCGCTGACCACCTCGAACTGATCGAGGTCGAAATAGACGAGGCAATGGTCGTCGTCGACTTCCTGTTCTTCGCCGGTGAGCTTATCGAGAATTGCGCTGAAATCACGCTGTTGGATCAAACCCGTCAGCCGATCATAGCTTTCGCCGATGATGCGTACGGCCACCCTGACAAAGTGGCCAGTCAGTCGCTCGGCCTCGGTGCCTAAGGGGTGTCCGTCTGTTTGGCACGCGGTGGCCAAAACGCCGATGGGCTGTTGATGCTCATCGCGCACGGGTGCGAGGATCATCTGCCATTTGTCATCCTTGCCGATCGCACCACGCGGCAATCCGCGGCGCTGGAGGACCACCGGTTGTTCAATGTTGGCAAACTTCGGCAACACATCGCGTAGCAACTCGTGATCGAACGCCTTTTTGTCGATTCCGTTCCACGTCCGATGGGCGATACGGATTCGAATACGACGCGAGGGCACCAGCAGCACGCTGTAGCTCATGCCGATATGGTGGGTCAGTTCTCTCAAAAGACGGGACAGTCGCGCCTGGCCGTGAGTCTCGGTCTCAAGACGTTGCTCGAGTCCGTAGATCAGATCGAGTTCGCGATGGGCATCACTGAGCGCGATCCGCAGAGAATCCGTCCCTGCAGGCGCTGAAAATTGTGGTGCTGAGTCCGACATCACTTCCCCGGTAACCCGGGCGCTCGATGCGCCGGTACCAAAAACCATGGTCGGACATTAACTTAAGCTGGTGGCTTGGTTCCGTGATCGCCGTCTCACCGGCCGTGATCACTAATAAATACGGAATCCGCCATGTCGTTTACGGCTGCGACTGTCGATCCACCAGAATCCCGCAGCGAACCCGAGCACCAGCGCTATTGCCAGACCTCCCAATGCCATCGGCCAGGGGAGGCTAAAACTGTAGGCCCGCATGCGAGATCGCAGCTCATCGAGCTCACCGATTGCCGCATCTCGATCCTGCTCTGTTTGCGCGAGCGCAGATTCAGCACTTGTCAGGCGACTCTCGAGATCCGCGACCCGCCCGAGCGCCCCTGAGGCGGAATTTCGAATCGACTCCAGCTCTGCCTCGGCGGATGCCGCGCGTGCGTTCGCCTGATCTACAACAAATCGCGCCGGAGGATCGGTGACGAGAAACCCGGCTTTGACCCAACCTTCGGTGCCGTCGGGCAGGCGCACGCGCGCATAGAGGGAGTTACGCTCCAGCACGGTCATTTCTTGACCACTCTCAAGAGAGCGAAATGCGCGATCGGAGGTGTCCGCTGCCTGATGCAGACCTAGACGGAGTACGTCGGTGACATAAACCGTTTCGGATTGCGCCATAACGGTTGACGGCACCAACAGCAGCAGTGTCCAAAACACAAATACACGGGCATTCGATCCCATAGCTCTATTCCTCATGGCGAAACACCGCCTGACAATCCCTCCGCGGCACCATCGACCACCTGCGTCTCAGACTCATAGCGGTGAAGCCACTCTAGCACCGCGTTTTGCACAACCTCACCTGTACCTCGGTGCACGTCGGGCGCGTTGTGCAATGCCACGACGATATAGCGGCGACCATCGGCCGCCATTGAGTAACCCGCCATAGCGCTCACGCCATCCAGCCTTCCGGTCTTCAGATGGGCACGCCCCGTGATCGGTCCGGTGCGGAACCGACGACGAAAGGTGCCGTCCAAACCCACCAGCGACAGCGATGCCACGAATTCCGGCATGTAAGGGCTGCGCCACCCGCGCATCAGCAAGCGACCCAAGCCCGCGGCTGAGATTCGCGCATCACGGGACAACCCGGCGCCGTTATCGATCACGATGCGCTCAGCGTCGAACCCACCATCTGAGAGCCATTGCGCGAGCCGCGAGCGGGCCTTGGTCAGCGTTGCTGGCTCGCCGTAGGCTTCGCGCCCGAGGGTCAAGAACAACTGCCGCGTCATGACATTGTTCGAATTCTTGTTGATCAGCCGAATCTGATCTGTCAGCGGTCTGGATGACCAAACCAACCAGGGCTCGAGCGTATCGTCGACAACACCATTGCGCATCGCGCCATCAATCTGACCTCCATGCCGGGCCCAAATGGTGCTGAACAACGACGCGGCGTACGCATCATGCGTGAGCAATGAACGTGCGAGCGAGTAGCGCTCGCAACTGTCCGGGAACGTTCCGGAGAAGCGCACGCGCGTACCATTCGCTTCTGCATTCACAGCCACCCCTTTCTGATAGCCGCGACAGCGCCCACGGATCAGCTTGAGGTTGTTTTCTATCTGCAGCTCAGGCATCGATGGCAGAGTCGTGATCCGCACCCGACGCGTTTGCAGATCGGGTTCGAAGAAAAACCGGACGACCTTGAAGTTCACCAACAACGCATCCGGCGCCACGTTGTAGGCGCGCAGCGGCTCCTGGTCGAACGCTCCGGGGTCGACAGCCTCCAGCTCAAAAGCACTGTCATCCAGCAAGATGTCGCCGGTGATTCGGCGCAGACCACGCCGCCGCATTTCGACGACTAGCCGCTCCAAGGACTCTTCTACCAAGTAGGGATCACCGCCTCCACGGATGGCGAGATCGCCTTTCAGCACACCATCACGGCCCAACTCACCCAGCAGGAATACCTCGGTTTGCCACCGATAGTCGGGGCGCAACAATTCAAGGCCGGCGAGCGTCGTAACGAGCTTCATGGTCGAGGCGGGATTTCGCGGTGTCTCGGCATTGTGCGCGATGACCACAGGACCGCCATCGACCGGTTGCACCCACAAGCTGAATCCATCGGCATCCAGCTCGTAACGATCGAGCGCACGTTGGATCTCTCTCGGCAGATTGTCATCAGCGGCTGCAAATGGCGACCAGAACAGAAGCAGCGCGACCACCAACGTGCGTGTGAACTTCGTGAGGTATGATCGCGGCGGTTGCGCCGGCGCAAATAGCAAGGTCATGTCACGATTATGCGTAATGCCAAAGACAAAACACAGCGCGCCGTTGCAGGCGGTATCGCCGCCTTACTCCTGAGCGCCTGCGCTGGACCGGCGATTGCACAGTCGCTGTTCGAGGCGCATGACAATCTGTCGACGGTGTCCGCGTTGTTTCAGCTCGACAGCGACGGTATCGCTCCTGGCAGCGAATTGAGCTTGTATTGGCAAACGGCCAGTCACGCCGCACGCGAGACAAATGGCGACGCCAGCATCCTGCTCGATGGCGAATCAAGTCGCCTACGCGCCGAATGGCGCCACAATCTCAATGCCCGTTGGTCTGTTTCGGTGGGCCTTTCACAGTGGTGGCACGCCCGCGGCACACTCGATGGCTTTATCGACAGCTGGCACGCCGCATTCGGGTTTCCGGATGGTATTCGCGACGATGTGCCCAAAGGACAGATACAGTTCCAATACGCGGAGGCAGGCCGCACACGCCTCGACGTGACGCGGACACGTCGCGGCATCGGCGATCTCACCTTGAGCACGCAACGCCGATTCGGCGACAGCGACTGGGCAATCGCCGCTCACTTGAAGTTGCCGACCGGATCCTTTCGAGATCTCACGGGCAGCGGTGGGACCGACTTCGGTCTCAATGTGCTGTGGCAGCCGGAAGTTCCCACCACACGGGGGTGGTCATGGCGTGCCGGTGCAGGTGCCGCGGCGCTTGGCTCGGCAGACTTCGACCTGCCGGGACAAACTCGCGTTACGTGGGTCGCGCACGGGGAACTGCGCTACCGCATCAACGATGCCATCGACCTGGGTGCGCGCGTTCAGGGTCACGGTGCGCTGAGTGACAGCGCGCTCGACATTATCGGCCGACCCGCGGTGTGGCTAGTCACCGGGGGCGAGATCCGCAGCGGCGACCACTGGCGTATCACCATCTCGGTCACAGAAGATATCGTTGTCGAATCCGCTCCTGACGTCACCTTTAATTTGGGACTCCATCGAAAATTCTGAGGATTTCGCATCCGCCCGTCATTTCTCCGCGAACAACAGTTCAACCCTGGCGCCGGGGTTGCCTTTTCGAAATACACGGAGACAGACATGACTTTGACAAACGGATTTAGCAAGGCGATTGCCCTTGCGAGCGTCATCATGCTCGGCGCCAGCAATACTGCGTTCGCCGGACATCACGAAGAGAAAGAAATGGCGGCGAGCATCGTCGCGACTGCTGCCGAGGCAGGACAATTCAACACGCTGCTCGCCGCTGCAAAAGCTGCGGGTCTGGCAGACACGTTGGCGAACGATGGTCCGTTCACCGTGTTTGCCCCGACAGATGAAGCGTTTGCGGCGCTGCCAGAGGGTACCGTCGAATCGCTGCTGCTGCCTGAGAACAAGGAAACACTCGCCACAATCCTGAAGTTCCACGTACTGTCCGGCAAGGTTGGCAGTGACGCACTGGCGGACGGCATTCAGGTAGACACGATCGCCGGTATTAAGGCAACGATCAGCGCTGCCGAAGGTGGCTTCAATATCGAGAACGCCAAGATCGTCGCAACCGACATCGCAGCCAGCAATGGCGTGATTCACGTGATCGACCGTGTGATCCTGCCGCCTGAGTCCAGCGCTGCTCGAGAAACGCACGGTGACAATATGGTCGTCGCACTGATCAACGAAGCGATCGATGCCGGCGTACCGCTGTTCAACGACGGCAATACCGAAGCTACCGCAGGCATCTACAAAATCGCCGCGCAGTCGCTGGTCAGCTTTGCGGAGGCGTCGGGTCTGAGCGACACCGCTCGCATGCGACTTCGTCAAGGACTCGACCGCGCAGCAGCACAACATAGCTCACGGCAACAAGCCTGGACGCTGCGTTATGCACTTGACGATGTTCGCGCCGAAATGCGCGGCGACATGATGCAGGCGGCCACCCGCTAGATCATGAGTGGGTTTGTTGCAAACCGCTCTGGAACGCTCTACCGTCGCTCGGCGTCGGTAGAGCGATTTCCTCCTGTTCTGCCAACGATCCCCGAGGCAGAACCGGACAAAAGGAGCTCCGTGACTACCCAATCCGAGCCTACCCTGCTTGAGCGTATCGCAGCAGGAGAGCAACGCGCAGTAAACGCGTGCCTGGATCAGTATGGCGGCCTCGTTTGGTCGCTCGCTCGTCGTTTGTCACCGAACGACAATGACGCAGAAGATGCTGTTCAGGAAATCTTTGTAGAAATCTGGCGCCACGCCGACCGCTTCGATCCTTCGAAAGCGAGCGAGGCGACCTTTGTAGCGATGTTGGCTAGACGACGACTGATCGACCGCTTGCGTCGACACAACAGACAGCCGACCGAAGAAGAATTTGACGAGACACTGAGTATCGCACCGTCAGCGGAATCCGCTGCAGAAGTGCGGACCGATGTAGCGCGCGTGGCACAAGTCATGGCGCAGATGAAGCCGGAACAACAAAAAGCTTTGCACCTTTCGGCCTGGATGGGAATGTCACACGCTGCGATAGCAGAAAAGATGGGGCTACCACTGGGCACGGTCAAGAGTCATATCCGGCGTGGACTGTTGATGCTGCGGGAGCAGCTCACAACAACGTAAGTGCGGGGACTATCGCATGACTAAGGACCAATATGAGTCCCAGCTCGATGAGCTGATCGACAAGGTGATGACGGCACCGGCGGACGCGTTTACCGCCCTGCCCGATGATGATGGCGCGCTGCGTGTACTGCTGCGCGAATTGGATGCAGAGACACCGGCTGATCTTTGCCAGTCCCTGGAACTGGCTGCCGCTGCGCCTCTGGCCAGCGTGCCGACCGGGGGTGAAGCAATGCCGGCACACCTCAAGAGGCGGATTGAACTGGATGCCTCCAACCACATCGGCACGGCGCCTCGTGCGCCCCGAGCCAACAGTGTAACCAGCATTCAGAGTGCTCGACGACGCAGTGAGCCGGTTGTAGTGCCAGACACTGGTACGAACTGGTTTTCTGGTGCCGGGTGGCTGGCTGCGGCGGCGTTGCTTGTCGCGTTGGTCTTCAACCAGGAATCACCGGAGACAAGTCCGGTCGAGACGACGGTTGCCGACATCGCACCAGATGCAGCCGACGCGGGCGAAACATCAACACCGAGCAACGTGCTGGATCGCAATGAGCTTCTCGAAGTCGCTGGCACGATCACGGTGCCGTGGCTTCAGCCAAATCAAGCAGGATTCGAACTTGTGACTGGTGACGTCGTTTGGAACGACGCACTCCAGCAGGGATATTTGCGTCTGGCAAATATGCCCATCAACGATACCGCGGCGCGCCAATATCAGCTTTGGATCGTTGACCCGGATCGTGACGCGGAACCGGTGGACGGTGGGGTGTTCGATATCGTCGCGCGCAACGGCGAAGTGCTGGTTCCGATCGACGCTAAGCTTCGCGTATCTGAACCGACGGCGTTTGCTATTACGCTGGAACAGCGTGGCGGTGTTGTCGTTTCCGAGGGTCCGCTTTTGGTGGTGGCGCCCGTCGCATCCTGATCAGGCACGAGGACGTGGGCGTTCTATGCCCCATGTTTTTATCCGATCGCTGAGCGTACTCGGCTTGACCCCGAGGCGCTCGGCGGCACCCCCATCGCCCGACACCTTCCAACCCGCCGCCTGAAGCGCACGAATCGTGTTTTCACGCTCAAACATACGCATTTCTCGCTCCGTCAGGACCTCCTCACCATCGAGTGCTTCGTCCGGCGAGGACACTACGTCAGATGTACCGACTGCCGGCTTGATCTCACCCCCAAGCTCCTCGGGCGGCAGAGACAGATCAAGACGCAGATGGGCGTCTCGCGACAAGATGACTGCCCGCTCGATAACGTTCTTGAGCTCTCGAATATTGCCGGGCCAGGGGTAGTCACGCAGCAGCGCGGCCTGGCGCTGGGTGAGGTGCAAAACGGGCCGTCCGAAATCTCTCGCCGCTTGCGAAAGGAAATGCTGCGCCAGTGCAACCACGTCGTCACCGCGCTCACGCAAAGGCGGCACCTCAAGCGGGAAAACACTTAGTCGATAGAACAGATCCTCTCGAAACTCGCCCGCGCGGACCGCTTCCTCCAGATCACGATTTGTCGCCGCAATCACCCGCACATCAACCTGGCGTGTGTAGTCCTCGCCGACACGTTCGAATTCGTTCTCCTGCAAGACCCGCAGTAGCTTTCCCTGCAGATCCAGTGGGATTTCGCCCACCTCATCGAGAAAGATGGTTCCTCCATCAGCGAGTTGAAAACGACCGATTCGGTCACGGTGTGCGCCTGTGAAAGCGCCTTTCACATGGCCGAAAAACTCACTCTCGAACAGCTCCTCAGGAATCGAGGCGCAATTCACCTTGACGAGTGACTCACTACTTCGCGGACTTCTCGCATGCAACTCGCGCGCAACCAATTCCTTCCCGGTCCCGGATTCGCCAAGGATGAGTACGCTGGCGGGTGTCGCCGCTACGGCTTCAACACGCGCGAGCATCTGCCGCAGTGCTGGACTGGAGCCCACGACTTCACCAAACCGGAGCGATTCGTTGAACTCTTCGCGCAGGTAATCACGCTCTGCCTCAAGCTCTTCGCGCAGTCGTGCGTTCTCTTCGAATGCCTTCCGAAGTGCTCGCTCCGCTTCGTTCCGCTCCGTCACATCTTTCGAAGCGACCAACGTGCGCACCACTTCTCCAGCGGCGTTGCGCTCAGCCAGGGTCGACATCATCAGCTCAAGTATGCGCCCATCGCGAGTCACCATTTCGCGCTCGGAATTTGTAATACCGCCCGATGCAATCAGGTACTCGAGCCGCTCCTGGCCACCGATAGCGCGACGATTGTCCTCGCTAAGAAAGCCCAGAATGGATTTTCCGAGGACGTCCTTGCGCTCGAACCCGAGTTTTTTCAACCAATGATCACTGACATCGGTAATCCGACCTTTCTGGTCAACGATATGCAGCATCGCGGGGGTTGCGCGATACATCGCCGCGTAGCGGGCCTCCAGCTCAGCGGCTTCATCCATATCCCGATAGATCGCCAGCGTGCGCAGATAAACGCCCGCGGCATCCCGCTCAACATCTGCACTGGTCATCAAACGCACAGGCGCACCGTTGCGATCGAGGAATACCACAGGCACGTCTCGCACAGACCCGGTACGCCGAAGCTGCGGGATAAACTCTTCCTTAATCCGACGCACGGAATCTTCATCCGCGATGTCGGTGGGTCTCAGCGACTCCAGCTCTGCTCGTGAGTAGCCAAGACGGTTAATCATCGCGTCGCTCTGGTCGATGAAAAAACCCCGCTCGTCCAACGCGGCGACCATGATCGGTAGCCGCTGAAATAGAAACTGATATCCCGGTTTTTCGTTAGCAGCCATGAAGTCACGGTTTTTCGTAAATTAAATTACGGAAAATTGTAATTTACGGATTTTCGTGAATCAAGAAATACTCTATCCTATTGTTTTTCTTGATAATAGAAGTTGGCACGCTACCTGCTATGTACTCAGGGAGAAGAGGCTGTGTTGATTGTCTGACCCTCGTTGGACAGCAGCCTCCCGAAGGAAGGTAGCAAAATGAAGCAGCGACGTATGAGAGCAATCGCCCTCGCGGGCGTCCTCGGAATGACCGGCGCGCTGCACATGCCTCTCATGGCGAACGATGCAGTGACCGCCATGGACGAGATCATCGTGCGAGCCAGCGCAAGCGAGTTCATGGATGTGTCCGCACCGCTCGAGGAGGCTGTTGCAGCAATCCGCGAGCAAAACGAAGCAGACTTGCGCACCACAGTGCAAATCGAACTGGCTGAAACCTTTGGCACGGATCGAGGGATTTTGGTCGCGCAAGACAACATGAGGTAACTGGGTTCAAAACGTCAACAGAACTCCCTCCCCCTGAAGAACTGTTGACACACCCCTGCGTTTCACGATCAACCGTGGGACGCACCGGCGCTACCACCCCCCCTCTGAGGTGGCGCCATTTGTGGAGGGGCCGGGTCTGTTTCGCAGACGCCAAAAACGCATGGGCACCCCCCCTTGCCCATCCGGCCCCGACACCCTTTTCTTGACATGCGCTTTCTCGCCCCCAAATCAACCGATCGATGCAATACTGGAGCACGAACCATGCTGAACACAGAAACCACAGAGAACTGGGTATTCGATGCCACGGCAGAGAACTTCGAGTCGATAGTCGTCAACGCGGAGGTTCCGGTGCTCGTCGATTTCTGGGCACCGTGGTGCGGGCCTTGCCAACAAATAACGCCGATGCTGAACAGCCTTGCGGATCGCTATCAGGGCAGGTTTAAGGTCGCCAAAGTCAACGTTGACGAAGAGAACGCCCTTGCGGGCGCGTTCGGCGTGCGCAGCATCCCGATGCTAGTGCTGTTCCACCAGAAGCAGGCGGTCGAGCAAATCGTTGGACTACAACCGGAACAGGCGCTTGTACAGCTGATTGACAAGTACGTAGCGCCGGCCGACGACGACTTACGACAAGCCACGCAAGACGCTGTACTTAGTGCAGATGACGCATCGGCGCGGGAAATGTTGCTCGAGGCGCTTGAGGCGAATCCCGAAAACGGCGCCATCAAGGTCGATCTTGCAAGAGCCGAGATGGCGCTGGGCAAGTACAGCGACGCGCTGAATCGATTGAGTGATCTACCCGGTGAAATCGAGGCCAGTGCGGACGTGCAAACACTCAAGGCCGAACTCGGACTGCTCAATGAAGCGTCCCGTCTGGAATCGTCGGATTCGCCATTGGCCAAAGCGCTTGCCGAGGCCGCGCGCAAAGACTATGCGATCGCGATCAACGCGTTGCTAGATATTGTCCGGAACAAAGATGCTGATGACAGTGGTGCTGCGAAAGCGAACCTGTTCCGGATTTTTGATCTGCTGGGCAGCGCGGATGATCGCGTGCAGACCGGACGGCGGGCGCTCGCGAACCTGCTGAACTAAACCTCAAGCACCAAGGTGTTCACGCAAGAATGCGATCGTGCGAGCGAATGCGCGCGCTGCAGAAGCCTCGTTGTAGCGGGCGTCTCCAGGGTTGGCGAATCCGTGTAGCGCGTCTGGCTCGACGACGACTTCGACGGGTCTGCCCAAGTTCAGAGCGGCATCGCGAAATGCCCGCACGTCGGTGATGGGTATCGATCGATCGCGCCCGGCGAAAATGGCGAGCAGCGGTGTGTCGAGCATCGCAAGTGCTTCAGGATCGGAATCGGGCTGGCCGTAATAGCTGACCGCTGCGGTAACCGCTTCGGCGTTGTTTTGCGCCGTGCGCACCGACCACTGGGCGCCTTGTGACCAACCCAGAGTGGCGACAGCGGGCGCCCCGGCAATTTCGGTCAGAAAACCTATCGCCGCGGTAATATTCGCGTCGGCGGCGTCCATCGATTCCAAAAGATCGCGAGAGAGCTCGCCCGCGCGAACGTTGCTTTTTGTCACTTCGCCGTCGTACAAATCAACCGCCAAGGTCATGAAACCCTGAGCGGCAATCTGCTCAGCCGCCGCCTTGATATCGTCATTCAGACCCCACCATTCGTGGATCACGATCACCGCGGGCAGTGGCTCAACCATCGTCTCCGGAAACGCAAAATAGCCGCGGATGAGCGCATCCTCGGATTCACCATAAGGCAGCATCTCTCCGGCAACCGCGACAGGATCGCGCAAGGACGACTCCGCAGGCGTAGATGCCGCCTCGGCCTGCGCCGCGGGCTCAGGTAACGTTTCAGCAGTTTCAGTTGCGGGCGCCTCGCCTTCTCCGCCACACGCAGCAAGCGCCAGCATCAGGGGAACGAGCATCCAACGGGGGGAAAGCATCATGCGAATTTGGGTCTGATTTCCTTGGGGCCGACATTTTTGCACCGACGACCGTAAAAAGGGAAGTCGAACAGTCGCTTGCGGTTCCGCGTCAGGCGGTGCGACTATCAGAGCATGGGGACTCAGGGCGAGGTAGTGTGCGGCCTCCCGTTGCGCCGCGCGTGGCAGGCCATTGTGATTGGCCTCGGATTCGCTACGCCCGTCTCAGGCCTGTTCGCTGCCACCGATTTTGTCGTCGATTCCAAGCTGGTCATCACAGACGAAGCGCCTCACGAGATCACGCTACCCGCCGGGCGCTGGTTGCTGGGCAAGTCGGCACGATTCTGCGAAGCAGAGCTGGAAATCACTGGCCTTGCAGCATCACCCAAAGTGGTCGCACGCGCAGATGGCCACCTGCTCTTGATTCCCGTTGAAACCTCAGCGCCGCTGACCCTGGCACTCAAGGCGACAATCAGCAATCAGCGCGCACGTGAATGCGATATTCATGTCGAGATTTTTTCAGCAGACGGATTGAGCGCGGAGTTGCTCGAACAAGAAGCCGCCCTCACCGACAGCTACGCCCGCAGCGGAGACGCCGAGCGAGAAGCGCGAATACCACTGGCAACTGATCTCGGCGAAGCATGGGCAAAGCGCTCGTCGAACCGGCAAATCGGCGCTTCGCGCTGGTGGATCGCGGCAGCCAATACTTCCCGACTCGGACGGCATCGCGAAGTCGTAGAGTTGGCACGTCGTGGCCTCGAGTGCTGCGGCCAACTATCTGATGCGTGGCTAGAAGGTCACCTAGGGAACTTATTGGGGCTCGCGTTGGCGCGCACTCGCCAACCGGAGTTAGCTCGATCAACTCTGGAAAATGCGAGCTCGACGCTCGCACCCGAGTATGAGAACAAAGCCGTCAACCTGGCCCAGAGCAATCTGTGCTTTCTGAAGTTCAGAGTCCTTCGAGAATTTGCAGCTGCGGAGACTTGCTATGCAATGCTCTTGGAAACGTCAAAGTCTCTGGGTGATGGTACGGGCGAGGTTCGATATCTGAACCTGTTGGGAGGCACATTCTCGCAACGTGGACAGCCGCGGAAAGCACTCGAATACATTGATCTTGCTTACAAACACCCGAGGGCCAAACAACGGGATCGACTTCAGGCCGACATCGCTCGCGCACGAGCGCTGGAACTCTCCCGCCTCGGGCGCTTTCAGGAAGCGTTAGAACTCCTGCAGGAGTCGCTCACGGTTTCCCAGGAAATCGATGACCGTTTGGGTGCTGGCCGGACGCTCAATAACATGGGTATTGCCTATGGTCGGCTGGGTGTCTATCGACAGGCCGCGGAGCTGCTTGAGCAAGCGTACGCGCTTGCATCAACGGCGAATACGAATCGCCAGCTGAGCGTTGGCCTCAGTTATGCCACTGCGTTGATTTACCTTGGCGAAATTGATCAGCTGGCGGCCCTCTTGGTGGAACTCGAATCACTGGCGACGATCTCAAAAGACCCGGCGCTGGTTCGTAAACTTCGTCTCTTGAGCGCATCCGAGGCAGCGGCACGCGGGAATGCAGTTGAGGCGCTTGTTGCTCTTGAGGTTCTGATTGATGAATTCTCAAATGACCCCCCGTCAGAATCGCGGAATCTGATCTCCGCACTGAACTTCGCGAGTCTGGCCGCGCTCGCGCAGGGCGATGCCCAGAGCGCTCTCGCGTTCGCAACACGGTCGGTGCAACGCAGCGAGCAAACAGACAATCTCATGAAGTTTGCCGCTTCGATTGCAATGCGCGCCCGCGCGCTGCAGATGCTGGGTGAGTCAGACTCGGCTATCGCCGACGCGTACGCTGCCATTGAACGTATCGAGAAGCTACGTGGCGACCTGCAACAGATCGAGACGCGCGCCAGCTACCAGTCTACAAAGCTCGGCGCCTACGCCCTTCTGGTTGACCTACTCTCCGAAAACGGAGAGATCGAACAATCGCTGGAAGTAGCAGAACGCTATCGCGCGCAAACACTGGTCGACGTGTTGCAGAAGGGTAACGCCAACCCACCCACCACTGCACCAGTCGATTTAGTGACGACACGCGCTGATCTGCGGGCGGAGATCAATCGCCGCGAACAAGCTCGACTAAGCGGCAAGACCACCGAGTCGATCAGCGATTTGCTAGCGGAATTGAACGTGCTTGACGCCAGAATTTCCGAGTTCGATCCGCGCTACCGCGCGACACAACGCAACTTCGCCCTGCCCGCTGCCGAGCTCCGTGAAACACTGGACGACGGCACAGTAGCCCTCCAGTACATGCTCGGCACGGAGCGTTCCTATGCATGGCTGATGGATCAAGATGCGATTGAGCTCGTGTATTTGCCGGGTAAGTCAGAGATCGATGCACTCGCTCGCGATCTGCACGCCGCGCTTTCCCGAAGAGGCAATACAGCAGATCTTCTGGTCACAACGGGTAGGCTCCTGCTCGGCCCCTTCGCCGAGAAACTCGCGAGGGCTAAACGCATAGCGATAGTACCCGACGGCGCCCTGCACTACGTGCCCTTCGATGCACTGATGCTATCGCCAGACGCACCGCCAGTCCTTGCGACCGTCCCAATCAGTTACCAAGCCTCGCTGACCGCACTGTCGCTGACGCGGGGTTTCGCGCGTACCAAGGGCAATAGGATCGTAGCGATCGCCGACCCCGTGTTCTCGGTGAGCGATGCGCGATTGGATTCGCCACCGGGCGCCTCCGCCGCCGAACAAAATCCACTGAACCGACTGCGACTCAGCGCCTCAGAGGCTGCAACGCTGGAACAGCTCGCACCCGATCGCACGCGTGTGTTCATGGGCTTCGATGCGAATGCAGCTCGCTTAGCGCCCGCTGAGCTATCAAGAGTATCGATCTTGCATCTCGCCACCCACGGCTTCGCCGACGACGAAACACCTGCCAGAACCGGCGTGATGTTGTCGCTCTTCGACAAGAATGGGAAGCCGCAGGCCGGCTTTCTTGGTTTACGCGATATTTATGAGCTGCGACTCGACAGCGAGTTGGTGACGCTATCCGCTTGCGAGACTGCGCTCGGTCAGCAACTGGCGGGGGAAGGCCTGCTCGGTCTGACCCGAGGATTCATGTACGCCGGTGCTCGTCGGGTTGTTGCGAGCCTATGGCCGGTCTCCGACCGCGCGACAGCTGAGCTTATGCAGCACTTCTACCAGGCGATGCTGGAAGACGAACTCGCGCCAGACGTGGCGCTCGCCCAGGCCAAGCGTGAGTTGAGCAGAAACCGGCGTTTTCGTCACCCCTATTACTGGGCGTCGTTCGTCCTGCATGGTGACTGGCGGCCGCTGGAGGGCCAAGGTGAGATAATTGACACGCCCGCGACAGCTGGGCGTTGAAGGGGTGCGCAATTGACGCGTGCTGAGGAGCCGGCCGCGGCCGGACTATAGCGAACGGAAGGGGTATCGCATGGTTGGAGAAGAGAAATCGATCACACCGCCAGAGACTTATGAATGGGTCTGGCTCGTAAGAAATGTCCGCAACAATCCGGATGAGCGTGTGCCCATGGAGGTGGGTGACCTGATCTACATCTGCGTCTGTGACGACGGAAAAGTGCAGTTCCGGCAGCGTAGCGAGAAGAACCCGGAGAATTCCGTCCTCTGGAATAAAGCATCCGGTGCTTACTGCAAAGAGTCGGGAAAAGTGACTGGGACGCTGCCGGACGAACGCACGTTCAGTATGCAAATCGAACGGGGCGACGGACGCAACGTCATCCGCTCGGTTCACCGGCGCAATCCCGAAGAGGGCGATTGGGACGGCGAAGATGACTGGGGCGCCGACCCGAATTAGGGCGCGTCACGACGAGCACAATCCCCGGAGATCACGATGAGAAACAACGTCTACAGACTGCCACTGCGAGTTCTGCCAGAATATCGCCCTATGAAGGGGAGAGAATCCGGCAGTACGTCGACAGACGTTGCCGGGGATAGTGCTTCGTCCAATGACGAGGCGACGATTGCGCGCGATCTGGCGCAGCGTATTGCGGGCGGCGATCAGGCCGCCGAGCAAGAAATGATCGTGCGCTACAGCCGCCCGCTGCTATACATGCTGCGCCGACGTGCCGGTGACCCGGACCTTGCCGAGGATCTGCATCAGGATGTCTTCCGGGTCGTCATCGAGCGGCTACGCGATCGCGGCATCAAGGAACCAGAGAAACTCGCCGGGTTTATCCAAAGCACGGGCCGAAATCTCTTGATCGGGGAAATCCGACGCTCGCAGCGCCGCCGCACCTACGCTGACAGCGATGCCATCGACGCTTCGGCGGATACCGAATCGTCGACGCAATTCAGCGACACCAGCGACGAGCAGGAAGCGTCCGCCGTCCGCGAGTTACTCGAGGAGCTGAAACCGGAGCGCGATCGAGCGATCCTCATCCGCTTCTATCTGCAGCAGGAAGACAAAGCCAGCATTTGCAGTGCGCTGGATTTGACCGACCTGCACTTCAATAGGGTGCTGTACCGCGCCAAGAAACGTTTCCGTGCGCTAATCGAATCGAGTGCACACGCTGCGGCCGCGGACTTGATCTCCGGCCGCGATGAGGCCTGATGTGATGGAAGACTTCAGTCAACTTACCCGGCGAGTCGTGGTCGAGCACAATCTCGTCGACCGCTACCTGATGGACCAGCTCACCGAAGAGCAAGCGATGGCGTTTGAGGATTTCTACGCCGGTTGCCCTGAGACGATGGCCGAGCTCGATATCAGCGAGCGATTGATTCGCAATTTGAAGCGAACGGACTCCGATGACGTCGTGGTGTCACTCGACGCCCAGCGATCAAAGAACGAAAAGAACCGCGTTGCCCGCTTTCTGAGTTCGCCCGCCTACAGCGCGGCAGCGTCCATGGTTGCGGTCGCAGCGCTGGCACTGTTGGGCATGAACCAATCGATCCCGGAGGCAATGCCGCTCGGCACTGGCAATGTGCCCGTCGAATATCTCGACCCGACTAGAGGCAGCGACACTGGCCTTGAGATCGCGATGCGCGGCAGCGATTCAGTGTTGCTCAAGCTCGATCTGGGGTTGGCGTCCGACGAACCCTACCAGGCGAGAGTGATCGATACCGACGGGCGCTCGATTCTTACGATCGAGGATTTACAGGTCGATGAAGTAAACGAGCTGACCGTACTGCTGCGCGCCGAGGCGACACAACCCGGCGCCTATCGCATTAACGTTCGCAATGTTTCCGGTGAGACCTGGGTTTTCCCCTACACACTCATCGACTGATACATCCCCGCCCTAACTCCGCTAGACTCTGCGCTGCATTCAGCATCGCCGGGAGGCTGCGTGAATTTTCTGACCGAAGTGCTGGTATACCTCGCGGTCGCCATTGTCACCGTGCCGCTCACCAAGCGCATTGGCCTTGGCTCGGTGCTGGGTTACCTGCTGGCGGGCGTGCTTATTGGACCGTCGGTACTGAAGCTGGTCACCGATGTCGACACGATTCTGCACTTTGCAGAACTGGGTGTCGTCTTCCTGCTGTTCATCATCGGACTCGAGATGCAGCCGTCCCGGCTGTGGGTGCTGCGTAAAGCGGTTTTCGGATTAGGCGGCCTCCAGGTTCTCATCACCGGGCTCGTACTCTCAGGCATCGTCGTCGCACTGGATATCGACTGGCGCGCCGCTGTGGTCGTCGGCTTCGGCCTGGCGCTCTCTTCGACGGCATTCACTATGCAGCTGCTCGCCGAACGCCATGAGCTGTCGGTGCGTTACGGCCGATCCGCGTTTGCGGTTCTGCTGTTCCAGGACATGGCGGTGATCCCACTGCTCGCCCTGATGCCCTTGCTAGCAGCACCGGAGTCCATGAGCGTCGACGTTGTTGCCATCGGCAAAGCGATCGGCGCGATGGTCCTATTGATCGTTGGCGGTCGATACACACTGCGTCCGATCCTTCGCGTAGTCGCCGGCACCGATATCCGCGAATTGATGATCGCCGTAGGCCTGTTGGTGGTCATTGGCAGTGCGACCCTGATGTATAAGGTCGGTTTGTCGATGGGGCTTGGTGCGTTTATCGCCGGCATGCTGTTGGCTGACTCCGAGTACCGGCACCAGCTGGAAGTCGATATCGAGCCGTTCAAAGGCTTGCTGCTCGGGCTGTTCTTCATCGCGGTAGGCATGTCGGTGAACCTATCGCTGGTCGTGGATCAGGCGCTGGCGCTCACAGGGTCCGTACTGGTGCTGATGAGCATCAAGGCAGCTCTGCTGGTACTACTCGCGCTTCGCTTCCAGATGGAGTCCGACGAGCGACTACGACTCGGTTTGATCCTCCCGCAAGGCGGTGAGTTCGGGTTCGTCCTGTTCACCGCTGCGGTCAGCGAAAGCGTCATGACGCGCGAGCTTGCGGACTTCCTGATTGTCGTGGTCAGCATTTCTATGGCACTGACACCGCTCGTGATGATCGCGGCGGATTTCTGGCTAAATCGCAGCGCCGCCAGTAAACCGCCCACCTATGACGAAATCTCGAACGAACAACCTGAGATTGTGATTGTCAGCTTTGGCCGTTTTGGACAGATCATCGGTCGCATATTGCGGAGCAAAGGCATTCCGTTCACCGCGCTCGAATCCAACCCGGAACAGGTCGACGTGGTTCGTCGCTTCGGTAACAAAGTCTATTTTGGCGATGCGCGACGTGTTGATTTGTTGCATGCCGCCGGCGCAAAAGACGCGAAGTATCTGATTCTCGCTATCGACGATGTCGAGCAGTCCGTGGAAGCGGCCGAGTTGATCCGCCAGCACTTCCCGCACTTGAAGATTTTTGCTCGCGCCCGCAACCGAGTGCACGCCCATCGCCTCATGGATCTCGGCATCGAGGACCCAGTCCGGGACACCTTGTACTCAAGTCTCAAGGTGACCGAAAACCTACTTGGCGAATTGGGCTACTCGGAGGAACGCGCCCGCCGCGTCACCGAAACGTTCCTGAAACACGATGAGCGGTATCTGCGTAAACAGAGCGCCTACCGGCAAGACGAGCAGGCGTTGATCCAAACGGTTCACCAGTCGGCGGCTGAGCTGGCCACCTTGCTACGTACAGACCAGGAAAACGTAAAGGACATTCAAACCGGCGACGAGGAATAGTCGTGTGCGAACGCGGATAGCGCGCGGTTTCCGCCCGCGACAGTGCGTTCCTTCACGGGCTTGCTCAGCCGTTTGAATGCGTACTCCGCTCGGCTCGCCGCTGCTCGGTCGCCCACCTCGCAAAAAGCCGCGAGATCCATCGGGCCTTTGCCCCGCAAGGCGCGCGCGCCTTTTCCGGCTCGATGTTTGTCCAGGCGCGCCGCAGGATCGGTGCTGATGCCGGTATACAGGCTACCGTCAGCACTGCGCACCACGTATAGCCACCACAGCTGCATCAATACACCGGGTCGTACATGGTCTCAGCGATAAATGATTCAAGGTCATCCGGTCGAGGTACAGTCGCAAGCCCATCCGCGTAGGCGCGCTCTGCAACCGATACCGCCACGGCCAGCGACACCTTTCGGATGCGCGCTAAGGGCGGATACAAGGTACCGTCGGCAAGGTCGACGTCGCGAATAAGGTTGGCAAGACACCGCGCAGCCTCGAGGAACATGACGTCAGTAACGCGAGTTGCCCCAACAGCGACCGCGCCAAGACCAACACCCGGGAAAATGTAGGCGTTGTTGCCCTGTCCTGGCCAGTGTGTTTTTCCGTTCAACTTCACTGGCGCAAACGGGCTACCACTTGCGAACAACGCACGCCCACCGCTCCAGCGATAGGCCTGCTCCGCGGTGCATTCCGCACGCGAGGTTGGATTCGACAGCGCGAAAATGATCGGGTTGTTATTCAGCGTCGCCATCTTGCGAACGATGCGTTCGGTGAATGTACCTGGTGAGCCGGTCGCACCGATCAGCGCATGCGGCTCGAACCGATCAATGGACGACAGAAAATCGAGTGGCGGCAAGTCAGGCGCAAATCGCTCGAGCGGTCCGACAGCCTTGCCGGAATCCTTGGTGATCACACCATTTCTGCCCACAAACCGGATCTGTGCACAAGCCTCGGCTTCAGTCAGCCCTTCGTCCATCATGGACGACACCAACAAGTCTGCGATGCCCGTGGCAGCAGACCCATGGCCGAGGAACATGACGCGCATATCGCGCAGCGCGACACCCGTCACGCGCGTTGAAGCGATGATCCCAGCCAATGCGACTGACGCAGTGCCCTGGATATCATCGTTGAAACACAGCACCTGATCACGATAACGATCAAGGAACATCTGTGCGTTCGGCGTCGAGAAATCTTCAAACTGGATCAGTGCGTTCGGGAAGCGCTTTTGGACGGCTTGTATAAATTCATCGACCAACGCTTCGTACGCCTCACCGCGTACCCGCTTGCGCGGAATACCGAGATACATCGGGTCCTCGCGTAGCTCGTCGTTGTCGGTGCCGACATCGATGACCAACGGCAGGGTATTACGCGGATGAATGCCTGCGCACGCGGTATACAACGCCAGTTTGCCGATCGAAATGCCCATGCCATTGCTGCCGAGATCACCGAGCCCCAGGATGCGCTCCCCGTCGGTCACAACGATGACGCGAATATCGTCCTCGGGCCAATTGGCGAGCAGTTTGTCGACATCGCCGGCGTCATCGATCGAGATATACATGCCGCGCGCATCGCGGAAGATGTGGGCAAACTCCTTGCATGCCTCGCCCACCGTCGGCGTGTAGATGAGTGGCATGATTTCCTCAATATTTTCTGTCACGACGCGATAGAACAGCTGCTGGCTGCGGCTTTGCAGTGCCCGCAGCGCGATATATCGTTCGATATCAGAACTCTTGCGACGGATGTTGGCGAGGATTCGCCCCATCTGTTGGTCTTGCGTATTCATCGTCGGCGGCAGCAGACCGCGAAGGCCCAGGGCTTCACGCTCTTCCATCGTGAACGCTGTCGATTTGTTGAGCGCGGGATCGCGCAGGATATCGGCGCCGCGACGCGGCTTAGGGTCGGACATGATGTAGAGGCATCCTCAACGTGGCGTTATGCTCGATGCGCAGCAATAAGCTCGCTGATTCGATGATCTTTCGACTGCCACAGGTCGGTCAACCACCGCTGAAAGCGATCACGATACGCCTGATCATTCAGGTAGTCACCACCCTGCATCCAGGGTTCCACCACCACCTCACGGACGTCGACCACGACGTTGTGCAAACGCCCAGTCACAAGATCCCAAAACGTCGGTGATCCATCCGGATAGACGACCGTGACGTCCAGCATGGAGCGAAACTGTTTGCCCATAACCGAGAGCGCAAACGCGATGCCGCCGGCCTTGGGTGGCAGAAGATGCTGGTAGGGGCTCTCTGTGCGGGCATGCTTCTCGGGCGTGAATCTCGTGCCTTCGACAAAATTGATGACGGATGTCGGCACCTCAGAAAAGCGCTCGCACGAACGCCTTGTCGCCTCAAGATCCTGGCCGCGTTTCTCCGGGTACTTCTCCAGAAAGGCGCGCGAGTAACGCTTCATGAACGGCATGTCCATCGCCCACCACGCCAGCCCGAGAAACGGCACCCAGATCAGGACGTGCTTGATGAAAAACTTGAGGAACGGGATGCGGCGATTCAGGGCGCGCTGCAGAACGATGATATCAACCCATGACTGGTGATTCGCCAGAACCAGGTACCAATCATTCCGTCGCAGACGCTCATTTCCACTGAAGTGCCAGCTGATGTCCTGGGTGACGTCCTCCAGCCAATTGTTCACGCTGATCCAGTTTTCACCGCAGGCTATGAGAATTCGCGATGTGAATTTTCGGACCGCTGCGAACGGCAGGATCAACCTGACGATTGCGAACATCATGATCGGAATAAACCAGAACACGATATTGAGCACGATCGGAATAAGGACAAGAACGCCTTTTATGGTGCGGAGCATCGGAGTGCCTGCTGTGTTTTCGCGCGTAGTGTAACCGTTTTCGGATCGAGCCGGGGCGCTTCAGGCCCCGTTCAGTTTCGCTGGCTAATCTAGAGGCAACACTGCACAAAAGGAGTCGAAAACATGTACAGGTCTGCGACTATGCTCACTGCGCTCGCCTTACTCAGCGCGAGCGCTGGAGCGCATGAAGAGCGCATCAGTTACAACTATGCGGAGTTTCGGTATTCAGAGTCCGAAGTGGACCTCGACAGCACCTTTGGAGGTGGCGATATCGAAGGCGACGGATTTGTCGCCAATGGACTGATCGAGATCGGAGATTCGACCCACCTGTTCGTCTCTTATGATCGCCTCGAATTCGATGATGACGTCGATGTCACTACGACGATCTGGGGTGGCGGGTTCGACTTTTCGATCACACCCCGCACAGACATCGTACTGCGACTTGGCTTCGCCGATGCACGATTCGAGACTCCGTTCTTCGAAGACAAGGATGACGGGCTGTTCCTCTCGGCGGGCATGCGCACGATGCTCACCGACGACATTGAGCTCTACGGGTCTCTGGCGAGTCTCGACCTTGAGGATGCGGGTGAGGAGGAGATCGCCACTGCCGGTATCGATTTCTTCCTGCGTGACAACATCGCGCTTGGCCCCGCCGTTCAGGTGATCGACGACACAACAACGTGGTCACTCGGCGCGAAGGTCTACTTCTGAGTTATTCGATCAGCAGGTTGGCCCTGCGCGCGCCGGGCCAACCGCCTGCTATCGTCATCGACGTTCGACGTTCTTCTCCCTCGCGCTGTCACATGTAAGGCGCATGCCTGCTCGAACATCCAACACTTTCTCACCGTCGTAAGCATGCACGCCGTTCACCCATGTGCCCGCCACACGATGTCGGAATGTGTGACCATCGAATGGCGTCCAGCCACATTTGTAGTGCACGTCGGCATCGGTCGTCGTCCAATTGCCCTCCGGGTCAACGATCACAAGATCGGCCCAGTAGCCCTCTCGTAGGTAGCCTCGATCCGGAATGCCGAACAAGTCGGCTGACGCGTGGGCCAGACGATCCACCATAAAGGGGATGTCCACGCCGACTTCATCGGCAAGATCCAGTGCCGCCACGAGCGCGTGCTCGGTGAGCGGCAGACCGGCAGGTGCTGCGAAATAGTGTCGGTCTTTTTCTTCGGCAAGGTGCGGCGCGTGGTCGGTAGCGATGACATCCAACCGGCCTTCGGTCAGGGCCTTGCGCAGGGCGGCGCGATGATGAGGTGCTTTGATCGCCGGGTTGCACTTGATGCGCGAACCCAAAGCTTCGTAGTCATCCGCCGTAAACCACAAGTGGTGAATGCAGATTTCCGCTGTGATGCGCTTTCCATAGCGTTCGCCGCGAGCGAACTGCGGCATCTCATCGGCCGTTGTCAGGTGCAGAACATGCAGACGCGCATCGTGCTCACGAGCGAGACCCGTCGCTAATGCCGAGGATTTCAGGCACGCCGCTGCGCTGCGGATATCCGGATGCATCGACATCGGGACACCGTCGCCGAGCGTATCGCGCGCCCGTCGCTCTTCTTCCCAGATCATCGGCGAATCTTCGCAATGCGTAACGACCAACACCGGCGCATGCCGAAACAAATCGTCCAAGGCCTGCGGGTCGTCGACGAGCAGACTGCCCGTTGATGCGCCCATGAAGGCCTTGATCCCGCAGGTCTCTTCGGGTCGCAGCGCCTTGATCTCTTCCAGGTTGTCATTGGTCGCGCCGAAGTAGAACGCATAGTTGGCGTGGCAGCGATCTTCTGCCAGCTGATATTTGCCGGCCAGCGCCTCGCGCGTCGTGATCGGCGGATTGACATTAGGCATGTCCATAAAGCTCGTGGTGCCGCCAGCAACGGCTGCCGCAGACTCGGTACTGAGGTCGCCCTTTGCGGTCAGACCGGGCTCACGGAAATGCACCTGGTCGTCGATCATGCCGGGCATCAGATACCGTCCCGCCACATCGACCACCTGCATATCGTCTGCGACCGGTATTTCGGCATCGATCGCCGCGATCTTCCCGTCGACGACCAACAAATCGCCCGGCCACTCGCGCATTTCAGAAACCAAGCGTGCATTCTTGAATAGAGTTCTATTGCTCATCGTTGCCCCGTTGAAAAGTGATCGGTCGCCGTAACCAGTGCAGACGCATTGCCCGGCTCAAAAGCCGAGTGCCCCGCGTTAGGCACTATCACGAGACGCGACTCAGGCCACGCCGCATGCAACTCCCATGCGCTGATCATGGGACACACAACGTCATAACGGCCCTGCACGATAACGGCGGGGACGTCCCGGATCTTGTCGATTTCGTCGATCAGTTGCCCCGGCGACATGAATCCGCCGTTCATGAAGTAGTGACATTCGATTCGCGCCATGGCCAATGCGTGCGCCGCTTCACCGAACTCGTCGCGCGCCTCCTCATTCGGGAGCAGGAAGCTCGTCGAGCCTTCCCAGACAGACCAGGCACGCGCCGCCTCGAGCCTCACCGACTCATCATCGCTGGTCAGCCGACGATGATAGGCGCTCAACATATCGCCGCGCTCGGCCTCAGGGATCGGTGCCAGGTAGTGCTGCCACAGATCAGGAAAAATCTCACTGGCCCCGTGCTGGTAGAACCACTTCAGCTCTTTATCACGAAGCATGAAAATCCCGCGCAACACGAGCTCGCTCACACGGTCGCGATGGGCTTGCGCGTAAGCGAGTGCGAGGGTGCTACCCCACGAGCCGCCAAACACCTGCCACTTTCGAATCTGCAGAGACTCACGCAGAATTTCGATGTCATTGATGAGGTCTTGAGTCGTGTTGTTCTCAAGACTCGCGTGCGGCGTACTTTTGCCGGAACCACGCTGGTCGAAGATCACAATCCGGTACACGTCCGGGTTGAAGAAGCGTCGCATCGCAGGACTGCTACCGCCTCCAGGCCCCCCGTGAAGGACCACAACCGGTTTGCCGTGCGGATTACCCGACTGTTCGTAGTACAAACGATGACCGTCAGTGACCTCAAGGTAAGCCGTGTGAAAAGGCTCGATTGGCGGGTAAAGATCGCGCTGCAGGATTTCCATCGTTTTATTATGGAGACTTGTATCGGGTTTTGCATCGCTCAACCGGCGTGACCTATTTCATGGTCTGGTTGGCCACCCTGTGCCAGTATCGCGACATGAGCCAGGTGGGAAGCACATCAACTCGTTGGGCAATAGCGCTTGCGACTATTGGTCTTCTGGCGGTTCTCGGCATCGCGTGCCAGCCGCAATCAGACGCCTCTGAGTTGCCGTTGCGACGAGCGATCCCCGCCGACCCACAGACATTGGACCCCCATCGAGCGGAGGGAACCGCATCCGCGACGGTATTGATGGATCTGTACGAAGGCCTGGTGAAGGAAGATCCGAGCGGAAAGGTCGTTGCTGGTGCCGCAGAGCGTTGGACCATCAGTGAAGACGGACTGATGTATACCTTCTATTTACGCGACAACCTGCGGTGGTCGAACGGTGACGCGTTGGTGGCCGAAGACTTCGCTGCCGGACTGCGAAGAACGATCGATCCGCAAACCGCGAGCGCATACGCTCCTTTGCTGAGACCCATTCGCAATGCGGAGTCGGTCGCCGCCGGTGAACGACCGGTCAAGGATGCTGCCATTGAGGCGATAGACGCACGAACACTACGGGTTGGGCTTGAACAACCGACGCCGTTCTTTCTGGGGCTACTGACGCACTGGGCAACTTTCCCGTTACATCGACCGAGCTTCGAAGCTCACGGGACCGCCTTCGTCCGCCCGGAACACTCAATTACAAACGGTGCCTACACGCTTCGGGCGCAACGTGTCGGCGACCGAATCTCGCTCGACAAGAACGCCAATTACTGGAACGCCGCAAACGTATCGATTGAGCAAGTGGAGTTCCTGCCCCTTGAAGATGCGAGCACCGAGTTGCGCTTGTTTGAAGCAGGCGAGCTCGATATCACCTCCTCGACACCCGCCAACCAGTTTCAAACCTTGCAAGCCACTTACGGCGATCAATTGCACGTAACTCCGAATCTCAGCGTGTATTTCATGGTGTTTGATCTCAGCGAGCCACCCTTTTCGGATATTCGGGTGAGAGAGGCGCTGACCATCGCTCTCGACCGTGAAGCCCTAACGAAATCGGTGCTGGCGTCCGGACAGGCCGGTGCCTGGGGACTCGTGCCCCCGGGGATCGCAAACCATGACAGTTTCAGCTACGCATGGCGTGAATGGCCTCGCGAAAAGCAACTCGAGTATGCTCGCGCGCAACTCGCCGATGCAGGATACGATGCAGCATCGACGTTAGAAGCGACACTGCTGTACAACACAGGCGATACACACCAAAAGATCGCAATCGCCCTGCAGGGTATGGCGCGTGATGCACTCGGCATCCAACTCGACATCATCAACCAGGAGTTCAAGGTCATGCTGGACAATCGCGACAAGCGTGACCAGTGGGATCTGATGCGCCTCGGCTGGACCGGCGACTACAACGATGCAGACACGTTCCTGTCGCTATTTCGAAGCGGGCATCCGCAAAACTTTGCCGGATACGACAACGCCGATTTTGATGCCCTGTTGGATCAAGCTGCCGGCACGGTGGACATGTCAGAGCGCAGTATCCTGATGCAAACGGCGGAGAAGATGGTGATGGAGGACTACCCGGTGCTCCCGATGTACTTCTACGTGTCGCGACACCTTGTCAGTAAGCGCGTCGAGGACTTCAGCGCGACGCCGATGAACCGGACTTATTCCGCCCACCTATCCCTGGCGGAACTCCCCTAGATCAATATAGTCAATCACTTACAGGTGGCGCACCCGTGCAGAAGAAACACGCTGTGACGACCGTCACTTGGACATCGAGCCTTTCTGACTGCTAGCTTCGCCGGCTGCTATCCGCTCCGTGGCAGGCTTTTTGCCAACCGGAATGGCTGACCAAACAGAGGAATTCAATATGCGCATCATGTTGTTCGCCGTGGCGCTGCTCGCTTCGGCTGCGGTCAAGAGTCAGACCGTAGACATCCCCTACACACAGTTCCAGCTCGATAACGGACTGACCGTCATCGTCCACGAGGACCACAAGGCGCCGATCGTGGCCGTCAACATCTGGTACCACGTCGGGTCGAAAGACGAGAAGCCGGGAAGAACGGGTTTCGCCCATCTGTTCGAACATCTGATGTTCAACGGTTCGGAAAACTATGATGATGAATATTTTGAGCCGTTCGAACGAATCGGTGTGACCGACCAAAACGGCACAACATCCTTCGATCGCACCAACTACTTCCAGAATGTCCCGACTACCGGTCTGGATCTTGCGCTGTGGATGGAATCCGATCGGATGGGGCATCTTCTGGGCGCGGTGTCACAAGAACGGCTCGACGAGCAACGTGGTGTCGTGCAAAACGAGAAGCGCCAAAACGAGAACCAGCCCTACGGCATGGTTTTCAATCACCTGATTGAAGGCATCTTCCCCAAAGGTCACCCCTACTCCTGGCTGCCCATCGGCTCCATGGAAGACCTGAATGGAGCAACCCTTGACGATGTGAAGGAGTGGTTCCAGACCTACTACGGCCCGAACAATGCCGTGTTGGTGCTCGCTGGCGACATCACACCCGAAATCGCGCGCGAGAAAGCGGAGCTTTACTTTGGTGATATTCAGCCGGGGCCGCCGATCACCCGCCACGATATTTGGGTACCGACCCTCGACGGCGAACACCGCGAAACGTTGCAGGATCGCGTACCCCAGACTCGCATCTACAAAGCATGGCCTGCGCCGGAGTGGGCGAACAGCGATACCGACTTGCTGCAACTGGCGACCTCGATTCTTGGTGGCGGTAAGAACTCGCGTTTGTACGAACGCCTGGTCTATGAAGACCAGACTGCAACCAGCGTTGGTGCGAGCGTGCTTTCAATAGAGATCGCCGGCTTCATCTACGTGACGGCTACCGTGCAACCGGGTGGAGATGCCGAGGCGGTTGAGCGGGCTATGGACGAAGAAATCGCACGCTTCCTCGAGAAAGGCCCAACCCGTGAAGAACTGAATCGCGTGCGCACGAGTGCACTGGCTGGATTCGTTCGCGGCGCAGAACGCGTCGGCGGATTCGGTGGCAAATCGGACATTCTTGCCGAGAATTACGTCTACGGCGGCAGCCCGGACTTTTACAAGACGGCATTGGAGCGCCTTGAGGCAGCAACGCCCCGAAGCATCCAGGCAGCCGCTAAGCGCTGGTTCACCGATGGTGTTTATGTTCTGACGGTTGAACCATTCGATACAACGCTGACCGCGAAGGGCGAAGGCGCTGATCGATCCGCGTTGCCCTACCCCGACACATTCCCGACCGTAGGTTTTCCTGAGTTTGAACGAGCAACACTCGACAACGGCCTCGAACTGATCGTTGCAACTCGCGACAACGTGCCGCTGGTCAACTTCAGCATGGTATTTGATGCAGGCTACGCCGCCGACCAATTTGGCCTGCCGGGCACCGCCAGTCTTGCGATGTCGATGCTGGATGAGGGCACGAAGAAACGCAGTGCGCTCGAGATCTCCGAGGCGTTGGAGCAACTGGGCGCCAACTACGGCGCGGGGGCATCCCTCGATACCGCCACCATCAGCCTGAATACGCTCAAGCGCAACATGGGTGATGCCCTCGATATTTACGCGGACATCATTCTCAACCCTGCCTTCCCGGAGAAAGAGCTTGATCGACTGCGTAAGGCGCGCATCGCAGGCATTCAACGCGAACGCACTCAGCCGCAATCGATGGCGCTTCGTGTGTTACCGAAGCTGATGTACGGCGAGGAACACGCCTACGGACAGCCGCTCACTGGCAGCGGCACCGAGGCCAGCGCCATGGCCATCGATCAGGCAGCGCTGCAAGCGTTCCACAGCACGTGGATTCGCCCCAACAATGCGACGCTGGTCATCGTCGGTGACACCACCCTTGAGGAGATCCGCCCCGAGTTGGAAGCTCGCTTCGGCAAGTGGGAACAAGCGGAGATTCCAAACAAGACGCTAGCCGAAGTCGCTCAGCAAGAAGGCGAAGTTTTGTACGTGATCGATCGTCCGGACTCGGCACAGTCGATGATCATTGGCGGACATGTAGCGCCACCGACTTCTGATCCTGCGGATCTCGCAATCGAGGCCGCAAATCAGGTGCTTGGCGGTGACTTCAGTGCGCGTTTGAATTTGAATCTGCGCGAGGATAAAAACTGGTCGTACGGCGTGTATTCGAGCATCGTCGATGCCGAAGCGCAGAGACCGTTTCTGATTCTGGCACCGGTCCAGAGCGATAAGACTGCCGATGCGATTGCGGAGCTGCGCAAGGAACTCGGAGCATACCTCGGTGATCGGCCAGCACAGGACGATGAGCTGGAGCGAGTCAAGGCGAATAACACCCTATCGCTGCCGGGACGCTGGGAGACGATCGGTGCCGTCAACGGTTCCTTGATTTCTCTCGTGCGCTTCAACCTGCCCGATGATCACTGGTCCACCTTTGCCGATCGCACCCGTGCGCTAACGATCGAGGAGGTTCGTGAGCAGGCGGAGCGAGTCATCCAACCCGACCGCATGATCTGGGTCGTCGTTGGCGATCTCGCCAACATTCGTGAAAGTATCGAGGCGCTGGGTATCGGAGAGATTCAGCTGCTCGACACAGATGGCAACCCGATCGATTGATCGCCTGCCATACACCAATGAAGAACGGCGCCTTCGTGGCGCCGTTTTTTTTGCGCGCAAGAATCAACAAGCGCGCTAGTATTCCTAGATGGATCCAGTAACCGCCAAGCACCCACCGTTTGACTGGCAGGCCGGGATTGATGCCGCCATGAGCGAAGTCTACCGAGTCGCTATCGAAACGCCGCTCGAATTGATGCAGCGCGTGTCGGCTGGTACCGGATGCAAAGTGTGGCTGAAACGGGAGGATCGCCAGCCGGTTTTCTCTTTCAAGTTGCGCGGCGCAATGAACAAAATGGCGGCCTTGGACAACGCCGCTCGCGAGCGTGGCGTCATTTGCAGCTCTGCCGGCAATCATGCGCAAGGAGTAGCACTCGCAGCCCAATTGCACGAGTGTCGTGCCGTGATTGTCATGCCGACAACCACGCCCTCCATCAAGATCAGCGCCGTGCGTGCACTCGGTGCCGAGGTGGTGCTTAAGGGCGATACCTACGATGCGGCGCAAGCTCATGCATTCGAGCTCGCCGGGAACGAGCGACTCACGTTTATTCACCCATTTGACGATCCGCACGTGATCGCCGGTCAAGCAACCATCGGTCGCGAACTGCTCCAGCAAATGCCAACCGCACCCAAGGCGCTTTTTGTGCCGGTCGGTGGTGGCGGCCTTGCCGCAGGTGTCGCACTGGCGGTCCGATCCCACTGGCCTGCCACAAAATTGATCGGTGTCGAGCCTGATGAATCGGCGAGCATGATGGCGGCGATTCGCAACGGTGCACCGATTGAACTCGACAGCGTAGGCATCTTTGCCGATGGCGTCGCCGTCCGGAAAGTAGGCCAACACACGTTCACCATCTGTAATGAATTTCTCGACGACATCATCACCGTATCAACGGACGCCACTTGCGCGGCGATTCGCGATATTTTCGAAGACACCAGGACCGTCGTGGAGCCTGCCGGCGCACTCGCCGTTGCCGGCGCACGCCAGTGGGCCGCCGAGCAGCCTGAGAGCGGCGACCTGGTCGCACTGTGTTGCGGAGCAAACCTCAATTTCGATCGGCTACGACACATCGCCGAGCGCGCAGCCGTGGGAGAACACAGAGAAGCATTGTTCGCCGTGCATATCGCGGAGCGGCCTGGGAGTTTCCGGGAGTTTTGCAAGGTACTCGGCGAAGTGAGTGTGACCGAATTCAACTACCGTCACAGCTCGGATGCACTCGCGCGTATTTTCGTCGGTGTCGCCTTGTCTGACGGCTTAGCGCAACAGGCATCGTTGCTAGAGCGCATTCGCGCTGCAGGCTACGAGGCCCATGACCTCAGTGATAACGAACTCGCTCAGCTGCACGTGCGCCACTTGGCCGGCGGTCGATCCAATAACGATGGAGAGCGTCTCTATCGGTGCGAGTTCCCGGAGCGTCCTGGCGCTTTAGCGCTATTCCTCGAAACGCTGGGTGATGACTGGGACATCACGCTCTTCCACTACCGAAATCACGGATCGGACTACGGTCGTGTGCTGGTCGGCCTGCGTTCTACCGAGCAGCGATCCCGCGGGCCCGAAGATCGCCTCGATGCCCTTGGGTATCGATATGCCGAAGAAACCGGAAACCCCGCCTACCAGATGTTCCTGAAGTAGCGCTCCGCCTCAATCCGCATAGCCCGGGTTATTGCGGTCCAGCTTGCGCAAGAGGCCGGGCCAAACAAGATCCGCACCTAGCCCTTTGGTCACCACTCTCCGCTGCTCGGCAGCACCCGCAAGAATCTGCTCAGGAATGCGAATCAATGCGCCACCACCGGATTGCGCGTTGATTTGAATCTGGCAGCTCGCTTCGAGCGCATACATGATCAGGAAAGCTTCCGGAATCGTTGACGCGGCGGTCAGCAAACCATGGTTGCGAAGAATCAGCGCGGCCTTATCACCAAGATCTGCCACCAGCCTCGGTTTCTCATCGTCGTTGAGCGCCACGCCTTCATAGTTGTGGTAACCCACGTTCGCCATCAGGAACAGACTCTGCTGCGAGATGGGCAGTAACCCGTCTTCCTGAGCAGAGACTGCAATCCCGGCCCGAGTATGCGTATGCAACACACACTTCACATCATGACGCGCCTCATGAATCGCTGAGTGAATCACAAACCCCGCAGGATTGATCGGAAAGTCCGACTCCATGACCTTCTCGCCCGCGAGATTTACCTTCACAAGGCTGCTCGCCGTGATCTCTTCGAAGAACAGCCCATACGGGTTGATCAGGAAATGACCTTCCTCACCCGGTACTGCCGCGGAGATATGGGTGAATACAAGATCGTCCCAACCATGCAATGCAACCAACCGATAAGCCGCTGCGAGTGCGACGCGAGTCTCCCACTCTGCTTCGCTGACCGAACCTCGGACATCCGATTTCATTACTGCACTCATCGTTCAGTCCCCCGAGGTTGCCGTCGCATCGATCATGAAATCTGCCACCATTTGTGCCAGCACGTTCACGCCGTACGGCAGTGTCGATTCGTCAACAAAAAAGAAAGGTGAGTGATTAGTCGCAATCTGCGCCGGGTCCGCGCCAGCAGGCGCACCCCCGAGGAACAGAAACAACCCCGGCGTCTCCTGCGCGAAGTAAGAGAAGTCTTCCGCCCCGGTCACCAACGGTGACTCCAAGACTCGTCCGTCACCGAAAACACGCTGCACGGTCGGCAACATCTGCGCGGTCAAGTCCTCGTTGTTCACAGTAACCGGATATCCAAGATCAATATTCACCTCAGCGCTGGCACCCGCACTGTCCGCAATCGTCACCGCGGTATGGCGAAGCTTCGCGTGAATCTGCTCACGAATCCCCATATCGAAGTTGCGGATCGTACCCACCAGTTCGACGGTGTCGGGAATGATGTTGTTGCGCACACCGCCGTTGATGATGCCGAACGAGATCACAGACGGCGCTTTCGTAACGTCTACCTGGCGACTGGCAATCGTCTGCACGGCCATCACGATTTGCGAGGCCACCACAATCGGGTCGACACCGTTCCAGGGTCTCGATCCATGTGTCTGCCGACCGGATACCGTAATACTGAAACGATCCGAACTGGCCATCGCTGGACCGGAGCGGTAGGCAACCATACCCGCCGGCAAATTCGCGAATGTATGCAGGCCGAAAATCGCGTCAGGCTTGCGCTCGTCGAAGATGCCTTCCTCGAGCATCTTCTTGGCGCCCCACGATGGCGTACCAAACGGCGCACCCTCCTCGGCGGGCTGGAAAATCAACAGCACATCGCCCGGCAACTCGTCCTGGTGCGCGACCAGCGTTTTGGCAGCGCCCAGCAACATCGCCATATGCGTGTCATGCCCACAAGCGTGCATGATCCCGACGTCGTTACCGTTGTAGACACCCCGCTGTTTGGAAGCGAATGGCAGGTCGACCTGTTCGATCACAGGCAACGCATCCATGTCGGCACGCAATGCGACCAGAGGTCCAGGCTTGCCACCTTTGATCAACGCGGTAACGCCCGTCTCGGCGATACCCGTTGTTGGCTCCAAACCCATAGCGCGAAGCTCCTCAGCGATGCGCTCGGCTGTTTTGTATTCCTCGTTACTGAGCTCAGGGAACTCATGGAAGTGTCGGCGCAGTGCGATAACGTCCTCGGTCACCGACGCTGCAGTCGTCGCGAGTTTGTCCTGGAGCGTGTCGCTCGCGAGCGTCGGCGCTGCTAACAGCAATGTCGCTGCAGACGCAACGATCGTGGATGTAAGTCGTGCCATGAGGTTCCCCCGGGATTCGGCCACCAAGACGACTAGCCTAGCGCCCGGCACTACCACATGTCACGCAACCGACTTGCGACATCCACCCGAGCACCCGCGCGCTCACGCCCGGCAACGCCCTCATGAACAGACTGTCCATGGAACACCGGCGCCATCGTCGCGAGTAGCGCATCGGTCATAAAGCGACTTCGCGCTCCATAGACGTGACGGTCGCCATACCGCGGCTGTTCAGGTACGTAGAATTTGAGCGGCGCCATCAGATGCAATCGCTTTTTCGCACGCGTCATGGCGACATAAAGCAAACGTCGCTCTTCATCCAACGCGCGATCATCGCCCGCCGCGAATTCCGACGGGAAATTGCCATCGGTCACATTCAGGATGTAAACGCTATCCCACTCCTGGCCCTTCGCCGAATGGACCGTAGACAGAATCAGGAAATCCTCATCCAGCAATGGAGGCCCAGAAAGATCGCCTGATGACTGTGGTGGATCGAGCGTCAACTCGGCGAGAAACCGATCACGGCTCGGATAACCGCCTGCGATCTGTTCCAGTTGTTCAAGATCAGCGAGTCGCTGCGGTGCGGCCTCATAATGTTGCTCGAGGTAAGGCTGGTACCACTGTCTCGCCTCGGCCACATCGCGCTGCCAACCGGAGCCGGCGCTGCCGTCATGCGCTGAGAGGCCAACCATAAGCGCTTTGAATTTAGGCCAGTGTAATTTCGCCGCTGGTGGAGGATCGAAGCGCTCCAACGCCTGAAGTGAATGCGACTCGGCAGCAATATGCTCAAGGCAGCGGCTCGCATGTGCCGGACCGATACCCTCCAGGATCTGTAGCACGCGCATGCCGGCGACTGCGTTACGTGGATTGTCTGCCCATTTGAGAATCGCAAGCAGGTCCTTGATGTGGGCTGCCTCGAGAAACTTGAGGCCACCGTATTTCACGAACGGCACGTTGCGACGCGTGAGCTCTACCTCTAGCCGATCGCTATGGTGTGCGTTGCGAAACAACACGGCTTGTTGCCGCAGCGGCGTCCCTGCTTCACGCGCGGCAAGAATCTGGCTGACGACGTAGTCCACCTCGGCGTTCCCATCTTCAACAGTCACGTAGTTGGGTCGCTGGCCCGATGTGCGCGAGGAGAACAGGTCCTTGCGATACTGGCGTTGACTCTCCGCCAGCAGCGTATTGGCGCTATCGAGGATCGGCTGTACCGATCGGTAGTTCTGAGACAACGTGATCACTCTGGCCGAGGGCACAAACTGATCCGGAAAGTTCAGGATGTTATCGACCTCAGCGGCACGAAATGCATAAATAGACTGCGCATCATCACCGACTACCGTCAATCCCTCACCCTCGGGGCGCAGGGCTTGCAGGATGCCCGCCTGGAGGCGATTGGTATCTTGATACTCATCGACCAGAACGTGGTCGAACCGCGAGGAAATATCGCGCGCCAACTCCGGCTCAGAGACCAGGTGATACCAATAGAGCAGCAGGTCGTCATAGTCGAGCACCTGCTGTTCCTGCTTCAGCTCAACATAGCTGCGAAACAGCGTTGTGAGCTCCTCCGACCAGTCGACACACCACGGATAATGCTGCTCGAGCGTTTCGGTCAACGGGGCCTGAGTATTGACGCGACGCGAATAGATGGCGAGACAGGTATCTTTTTTCGGGAACCGTCGCTCGCGGCTGCCATAGCCCATCCGCTGACGGACCACATCCAACGTGTCAGCCGCATCACCACGATCCAGAACACTGAATGCGGGGTCGAGGCCAAGGTTTGGGGCATATTCACGCAATAAACGGTTGGCGATGGAGTGAAAGGTGCCGGACCATCTCAGCCGCACGGGTCGACGGGTCTGCCCTTCCTGCGCAGCGGCAGCCACAATGCGTTCGGTGCGTCCGGTCATCTCCGCAGCCGCGCGTCGGGAGAACGTCAGCAACAGAATACGCTCGGGGTCTACCCCTGCCATCACCAGGTGCGCAACACGGTGCGCGAGCGTCATGGTTTTTCCGGTGCCCGCCCCGGCGATGATCAGAAGCGGTGAGGAATGCCATCCGCGCCCATTGCTCGATCCAAATGCCGCAGCCTCACGCTGCTCTGCATTCAGCGATTCGAGGTATTTCGGCGTTTTCGAAACCACCGCGACCATCGGGCGACCTCTGTTTTTGGGGTTATGTACAGTACTGGCTAGATAACCAGGTGTCTAGCCTTTCGATGCCGGGATAATGCCGCCGATGGATTTCACCCTGTACTGGTTCATGTTCCCGGTCGCCGTGTGTGTTGCGACCGCCGCCATGCTCAGCGGCATTGGAGGCGCAGCGCTGTTTACACCGATTTTCATCCTGGTGTTCCCGCTACTCGGCCCTGAATACCCATTGCAAAGTACCGTGGCTGCCATCGGTACGGCGCTGCTCACCGAAACGTTCGGTTTCACCTCGGGCTTCATCGGCTATTACCGGCGCCAGTTGATCGACTTCAAACTCGTGCGGCGCTTTTTGAAGTTGTCGGTACCGATTGCGGTCGCAGGCGCATTCCTCGCGCGCTATGTACCGGAGGCGATTCTGATCGCCGGATATGCCGTTTTGGTGCTGATCATCGCCGCAGTGCATGTGTTTGTGACCGACGCACCGCACGCAGAACACGGACGCACCGGTGATATTTCAAGTCTCACGGATGCCCGAGGCCAAACCTATCGTTACGTCATTCCGAAACTGACAGCCCGCGGTTCACTGGCGACAGGCATCGGCTCCTTTATGACCGGTATGCTGTCGGTGGGCATCGGTGAGGTGATCGTCCCGCAACTCACCAAAAGAGGTGTACCGGTCGCGATCGCCGTCGCCGCTGCCGTCACTATCGTGATTGTGACGGTTGCTTGCGCATCGTTCACGCTGATCGGTCAGGTGGTCGCAGAAGGGGGATGGAGCGCGGTGCCCTGGAATCTTGTGTGCTACTCGATTCCCGGGGTGCTGATCGGAGGCCAGATTGGTCCGATGCTACAAGGGCGCTTTTCGCAACGACGCATGGAACAAGCGATCGCCGTCTTGTTTATTCTGCTGGCAGGCGCGATGCTGCTCGTCGCATTGCAAAAGGCCGGTCTCTCGTCGAACCGTCCATAACTCTTTCTGGAGACCTTCATGATCACCGTGCACCACCTCGAGAACTCACGCTCGCAACGCACCCTCTGGATGCTCGAAGCGCTCAACGTCGACTATGACATCAAGCGCTATTCGCGCGACCCGGCGACCAGTCTTGCGCCGCCGGAACTGAAGGCCGTCCACCCACTCGGAAAATCGCCGGTCATCACCGACGGTGACATCACGGTCGCCGAGTCTGGCGCCATCGTCGAGTACCTCATGGAGCACTACAGCGGCGGCAAACTACAACCTGCGGATACTCCCGAAGCGCGGCGCGACTACACCTACTGGCTGCACTACGCCGAGGGCACCATGATGCCGCTCTTGATCATTGCGCTGCTCCTGCGTCGGGTGGATGAGGCCAAGGTGCCGTTCTTCGTCAAACCGATCGCTCGAGGCATCACCGGCAAAATCCGGGAGGCCTACCTCGATCGCAACCTCGCCGCCAACATGAAATTCATGGAGTCCACCCTGGCGGATCGACCTTGGTTTACCGGCGATCACCTGACGGCTGCCGACATCCACATGTCGTTCATCCTGGAGGGCCTGAATGTCAGCACTGATCTCGAATCTGATTTTCCCAATATGGCCGCCTGCCTGAAGCGCTGCCACGACGATAAGAACTATCAGCGCGCGATTGAGCGTGGCGGACCGTTTCATCTCGGCGGCTGAAGCGACACGATGTAGCGCATCGGGCCACCCGGCTCGATAGCATCAAAGGGATAGCAGGTGACGAGCGTCAGCGTCGGCGTGTCGTAGTCGAGCGTAATTGCGGCGCGACGCGAGTCGACCACATCCACAGCAACCACTTCGAAGATCGCGTGAGATCCGTCACGACGATCAACACGCAGTCGATCGCCGAAACCCATTTCTGACAGAAAACGGAAATGCGTATCACGGTGCCCGGCGATGACACTGTTGCCCGGATCACCCGGTAGCGGCGTGTTCTCGAGATGCCCCGGTCCAAACGCCAGAGTGCGCCCGCTGCCACCGGACAGAATGAACAGCTCTCCTGGCAGGGCGTCGCCAGTGAGCCTGGCTACCGGATGCGTGTCAGCCCACGGCCAGGGGCGCAGCGATTCATCCACCACCTCCGGCGCAGCTTCACCGCGCTGCCACGCACGCTGAAGCAGATATTGCGCGAATGCAGCTTTCGCAGGCAGGTACAGCCCATGCCCAAGATTTAGCGTACCGACGGCGAGTAAAACAGCCACAACCAAACGCCCCCGGCTCATCGGCTTGCCGGCGCATAAAGCGCCTGCCAACGACTGACGAGCAACACGAGCAGCGCCAGCGCGATGACGCAAAAACCGATCAGACGCTGCAGTGGTGCCGGTGTCGCTGTGGCGACAATCTGGCCCACCGGGAGCCCCTGCCCGTATGGCGTGAGGTTCGGCACAGCGGACTGTTGGAGCGATTCGTTTGCCGGGCGTACTGGTGCCGCTGCAACCGCAACCAGACTGGTGGTGCGACTCACGACATGGTGCGCCAGCGCTACCTCGGTGATGATCGCGTCTGTCTGACTGCGCGAACGCTGGCCGCGACGCTCTTCATCGATCAGCGCATCAATCTTTTGATTCGCCCACGCAACCGCCACGCCTCGTCCACCCGGCGCCGCATCGCTGACTACGAGCTGAGACTCCCACGGTTCGGGTACACCGTCGCGCCACAGGGTTCCGCTGACCCGAAGCGAAGCAGGTGTCTGCGCACTGCGCGCCACAATATCGATCGGCTCACCGGCGTAGAGGTCGGGAAGCGTTGCTGGGATTTGCTCGACACCATCGATCGGCCACTCTGCACGCAAGTCAGTCAGCGTCGGCGCACCCAACCGTCCGAACAATTCACGCATCCGCAACTCGACTTCACCGAGTGCGCTGATCGTCACGGCATCGCCACGACCAAGCTCCGCCGCTTTACGCATAAACCACCCATTCGGTGCTGAACCGATACCCACCGTAAACAGCCGCGATTTGCCGAGTGCTTTCTGAATAAACTTGAACAGATGCGATTCGTCCCCGACTGCACCGTCGGTGACGAAGATGACCTGACGCAATTCCGAAGCCATCTGACGTCCGTCAATCAGGGCGGCCTCGAGTGCTGGCTGCATATTCGTGCCGCCGTTCGCCTCCAGGGAGTTCACCCAGCGCAACGCCTGTCGTTGCGCTTCCAAAGTTGCGGGTTGTGCGACCGGGAAAAGCAGACGCGCCTGATCACTGAATGCGATGACATTGAAGCGATCGACATCCCGCAGCTCGCTGATCGCATACTGGACAGCCGAGCGCGCCTGCTCGATCGACACTCCTTGCATGCTGCCCGACGTGTCTATGACCATGATGAGCTCGCGCGGCGGCGATTCACCAATCGCGCCCGAGGGCGGCAGCAACTGCATGGACAGGTAATTCGCAAAGTCGTCGCCACGATGCTGAAACGCCGTCAACGCCACCGCATCACCCGTCTGCGGCCTCCAACTCAAACTGAAATCGTGATCCAGTGGTTCGTTGTCGTTCGCTAGAGAAACGAGATAGTCACCGGCAGCACTCTCGGTCACGTCGATCCAGTGATAGTCACTCAGGATCTCCGAGAGTGGCGTGCCCATCGACAGTTGCACCCGCAGAGTCAGGCGGTGTGTGTCTTCCGGCGTCCCCGACAGCATCGCGGGCGTAATCCTCGGTGCGTCTGGCACACGATCTGTGGCAGGCCCCCATCCGTTACCGAGTCGGTCCGCCGAGGTTTTGATGACCTCGCCTGGATTGAAGCGCGGCGTCAGCGTCAATGGCAAACGCAGCGAGTAGCGATCCCGATTGCGTTGCACCGTTTCCTGATACTCGATGGTCACCACGACCTCACCATCAGGCGGGATATTGCTGACCGCAGTATTGAACAGATTCGGTCGGGCACCGCTGACCAGCGCCGCTCGCTGACCGCGCTGCTCTGCGTCACGGAAGGTTTGCTCGGCGACCTTCTTTGTCCGGATCTCACCGACGACACGCGTTTCGTCAATCAGCAGTTCCAGAGTGTCGACAGCCGCTCCGTCGGGCAGTGGCAACAAATACGTTGCCGACACCCATTGATCGGTCGGATTGCGAAATCGCTGCGTCATTCGGGTTCGGGCGAGATGGCCCGTGACTTGTACATCGACATCGGTCGCGAGCCGGATGGCTGCTTCGCTGACACCCCGTAGCTCGAGGGTCCCAATCCCCGGTGATTGTGCGACATCCGCTTTGCCGGCAAGCGAAAGCATCAGGAAAATTGGCCATAGCAGTACACGCATTGTGCGTACTGCTGGCTTGCGTCGATCGTCTTGCTGCTGCATCGTGAGTCTCCCTGTTGACGAGAGGTCATTGCAGCGCACGTCGGTGGCTTCACCGTGGCGCGTCAGTGGCAAATCCGACACCAAATATGGCGAATTGTGGCAAGCACTCTGAATAACCCGACACGCTGGGTCGCTATCGTCGAAGACGATGCCGCGCTCGGACAAAACTACTGCGAAGCTTTCGAACGCGAGGGTTATCGCACTACGCTCGACACCAGCCGCGCGGCTGCGCTCGCGCGTTTCGAAGCGACGCTCCCAGACCTTGTGATCATCGACATCAATCTCGGTGATGATGTCGAAGGCGGATTCGAACTTTGTCGTGCGTTGCGCGCACGCAGCGCGACATTACCGGTCGTTTTCCTAACCGCGAGAGACAGCGAGTTCGATGCGGTCTCCGGCCTGCGCCTCGGCGCGGATGATTACCTAACCAAGGACATCGGCCTCGCACATTTGTTGGCGCGAGTCGCTGCGCTGTTCCGCCGGCAGGCTGCGTTGCGTGAGCAAACCTCGGACGACACCGGACTGGTCTGCGGCCCACTGCGCATCGACGAGTCGCGCTTCACCGCGTATTGGTCGGATACACCAGTGCCTTTGACGCTCACAGAGTATTGGCTGGTCGTCGCACTCGCGCGATTCCCAGGACACGTCAAGAATCGTCAGCAGCTGATGGACGCTGCCAACACGGTGCTCGACGACAACACCGTAACCTCACACATCAAGCGAATACGCCGTAAGTTCCAGGCCATCGATACGGACTTCGATGACATAGAAACGGTGTACGGCATGGGTTATCGCTGGCGACCCGCCTGATACCGAGACCCAGTTTGCGTTTCGGACTGCGACGACAATTACTCACCATCGGACTGATCACAGTTGCATTGCCCGTGATCAGCGTCGGCTATATCCGGGCAACCGAGCAGGCATTGCGAGAGACGCAGTCAGGCTTCTTGATGACCACCGGTCGCAGCGTGGCTCCACTGGTCAACGACGCGTTAGACACGCTAGCGAAACCAAGGGAACAGGCACCGTGGTTTGTCGAACCGCTGACGGGCGAGCCGCTACTCGACGGTTTTGTGGCCGATTGGAATGCGTTGGTCGCGCCGTCTGAGGCCCCGGAGGGTGGGCCTGCATTGCGTACCGCCGCAGGCAGCTATAACGGTGCACTGTTCCTGCATGCAGACGTCGTTCACGAGAGCGATGTTCGACCCGAGTTCACGATGAGCTGCACGACCGCAAACGGAAACTTGTTGCTCTCGAAGCTCGCGCCGGTTGCCAGCGGTACTTTCACCACCGAGCCTCTGAGCGCAGGCGCAGCGCCTCTGCGTGGCGCCTGGATTCCGGATGCCGATGGGTCGCAGCTCGAATTGCGCATCCCCGCATCGCCTTGCGAACGCCAGCTTGGCTTATGGGTCAAGCTAGGAGAAAGCATCGTTGCCACGCACTCGGGCAGCGTCCCGGGGCCGATGCTGAGCGTCAGCAGTGAATTGTCGGATGCGCTTCAGGAACACCGCATCGCGGGCACCGAGATGTTTGCGGTCAGTCCGGAAGGCTGGCGCCTGACCCCGCTGATTGGAAGTATGCCAAACGCAGAGTCGCAGCCGTATGAGGCAGCTGCACCCTGGTTGGCAAGACTGTTTCAGGGTGGACGCACGACGCAGGAGACGGCACACCGTGGTTTCGATCAGAGGAGTCGCTGGCTCGCCTCGCTGCCGCGAGGTAGTGCCGCCAGTCGTCGTGCGCGACAGGCGGGCTCCGAGCGACTACTCAGTGAGGTTGTCATCCCTCTGCGTAGCGATGGCGTGATCGTGGCGGGACTTGTACTGCGGCAACCCACCGATGCCATTCTCTCACTCACCAACCCAGTGCGTACTCGGATGACGCTGGCGGTACTCGGGGTCACTTTGCTGGTGGTTGCGCTGCTCCTTGCCTTCGCAACCGTGTTGTCGTTGCGAGTGCGGCGCCTTTCGCATGCAGCGAGTACCGCGCTCGATGCTCGCGGGCGGATCACAACCACGCTGCCCGGCAGTACGGCAAAAGACGAGGTTGGCGACGTTGCGCGTGGCTTTGAATCGCTACTGCAGAAGCTGGATGAGCAGCAGACCTGGCTTCAATCGCTCGCTGACAATCTTTCGCATGAGTTGCGCACACCGATCGCGGTGGTTCAGTCATCGCTCGACAATCTGCGTCACACGCAACTATCGGAAGATGCTGAAGCGTTGCTTGATCGTGCCAGCGGTGGGGTCGAGCGCCTTCGAGCAACTCTGCTCGGTATGACTCGGGCCAATCGAGCCGAACAGGCGACTCGAGACGCCGACTACCTAGAGGTCAACCTGAGCGACATCGTACGACAGTTGCAGCGCGCGTACGCCGACACGTTCTCAACCCACCGTTTCGGCGGGGGGATAGACCCGGGGGTCACTGTCGTCGGCAACCCGGAGTTGATCGTGCAGATGATCGATAAGCTGGTTGAAAACGCCGTCACCTTCGCACCGGAAGGCAGCGAAATTTCACTATCGGTGTTACGAGGGTCATTACCCGTTGTTTCCGTTGCGAACGAAGGATCAACGTTGCCCGATGGAGATTTGCAGAGACTTTTCATGCCACTGGTGTCGCACCGCGGCGAACGCTCAGGTGAGGGACACCTCGGGTTCGGTCTCTACATTGCGAGACTGATCGCACAAGCGCACGGTGGCGCTATCGTGGCACGCAATACAGACAATGGTGTCAGCTTCGATATCCGATTCGAAAGTGCCAGGCCCTGAATGCGTCGAGCTGCGTTCAGGTTTTCTGAAACTGCGTTCCCAGTCTGTCACGCACCTCGGCCTGTCGGCGTCGACTGACCGGAATCCACTCTTCACTTAAATGCGTGCGGATCCGCAGCCCTTTACTGTGTCGCTGCACGCTGCTGACTGCACTCTCGTTTACCCAGTGTGACCGGTGTACACGAATCCCTTTATCGGGATACGCGGCTTCCAGCTCGACAAGACTGCCGAGGATCATAGCTCTCCCGAGTTGTGTAGTGACGTGCAGATAATGCAGGTCGGAGCTCGCTACCATCACAGGTCCCCGAATCGCACTGGGCAATCGCGCCTCAATCTCGGGTTGCTGATTGCCGCCAGGGGCGTCCGAGACTTTCGGAGAATTTGAGCCGGGTATCACCGACTCGAAGTTGAGCAAAAACCAGCTCATCAAGAAGGCAGGCGCGGCCTGGATGCTCTCGGTTGCGAGCTCGCTCAAAAAGTCTGAGGGTGCATCATCGCTCATGGTGAGCGGAAACAGCGATTCCAGTCCCAACGCGACCGGGGTGAACGCAAGAAGACCGATCACACCTGAAAACACGATCAAACGCCAATCCGGCGGAACCGCCATACGGTCGGTCAGAAACTTTGCCGCAACGAGGCAGAGCGAGATGCCGGTACCAATATGTAGCAACCAGAACACCAGACGCCCAACAAATCCGAGCGGCTGTGATGGCGCTGGGTCAAGGACAGCGAATAGCAGCGCGAGACCGGCGGTAACGCCGACGATTCTGAGCAAGAAGGTGCGGTTTTCGAGGTCAGGTTGCGCCACGACTCGAGTATAGGCTCAAAGCGCCGTGACCGCTGATGCAAAAACCCGACCGGTCATTCATGCAACCCGCCATTCATGGGTGATTCGCATCAACGGGCACCCGAGCAATGACAGATTTGCCCCGTATTTCAAACACACTCAACACGGGAGAATCTCTATGGAAAACACAACGAAGACTCGCCTCTTTGCATCACTGGCATTGTTGCTGGCAGGCGGCTCCGCGACCGCGAACGATTGGTATGTCACGGGCGATCTCGGCTTCGTCACGCTTGGCGATCAGGATCTGGAATTCCAAGACGGTAGCAATGCACCAGCAACCCAGCAGTCCGCGAAGTTCAGTGGATCGTTCACAGGTGGCGGTCGCGTTGGACGCTACGTGGGTGACAACTGGCGGGTTGAGGGCGAAGTCATCTATCGCACAAGCGACCTGGACGCTGTCACTATCGACGGGCTCGGGACCGCGAGCGGCGGCGATTTCGCCAGCGTCAGCTACGGGCTCTCCGCGTTATACGAATTCAATCTGCTCGGCAGCGAGCGCTACCGGACCTACGTCGGCGCCGGTTTAGCTTTCATTCAGGAGGTCGATATCGACTTCGACATTGACGGCGCCGAGATCTCTTTCGAAACCGATAACGTCGCACCCCAACTGCAGGCAGGCATCCGATATGACGCCGGTGAGCGCTGGTTCGTTGATGTCGGGATTCGTTACCTGCTCGGCAGTGGCATCACACTGGAGCGTCCCGACAACAGTGGGCAGACCATCACAGCAGACTACGACCCGCTCAGCGTCAGTCTCGGCGTTGGTTTCCGGTTCTAGCGCACACCAAGGTCGATCACAGCTACCATTGGTGCATGATCGACATCGCACACGTCAATCTCGCGCCGGGCTTTCGCGGCGGGGAGCGGCAAACCGAGCTGCTCGCCCTTGAACTCGCACGGCATGGATTCCGACAGAGAATCGTTGGGCGCAAGGGCGAGCCGCTGATCGAGCGATTGGCGGGGCAACAAGGCATTGAGACCGTCGGCGTCAGCGGCATTCTTTCCGCTGCCGCCACGCTACGTAATGTTCGCCTTGCCCACGCGCACGAGGGCCGCTGCGTGCAGGCGACAGCGCTCGCCGGTTGGCGATTTCGTGTCCCCTATGTCATCACTCGGCGCGTGGTGCGGCCGCTCAAGAACAACCCCGTAACCCGCTATGTGTATCGAAACGCCGCGGCGCGCGTCGGGATTTCATCGGCAATCGCCAAGGACCTCAACGCGTACACCAACACCCAGACATCGCCGGTTATTCCCAGTGCGTTCACGCCGAGCGAGGCGGACCCGGATCGGGTCCGACAACTGCGAGCTGCGTGGGGCGCTGGACCGATCATCGGGCATATCGGTGCATTGATCGGTTATCAGAAAGGACAACCGGACCTGATCGAGATCGCCAAACGCCACCCGGAGTGGCAGATCGTGCTCGTCGGTTCTGGCGAAGACGAGGACAACCTCAAGCGCCAGGCGGCAGCGCTATCGAATGTGCACTTCACCGGGCAGGTGACGGACGTCGCCAGTCATATGGCGGCATTCGATATCTTTGCGTTCCCATCGCGCTTTGAAGGTTTAGGTTCGATCCTCCTGGATGCGATGCATCTCGGCATTCCCGTGATCGGCGCCAATGTCGGTGGCATTCCAGACCTAATTGAACACGAGCAAACGGGGCTACTGATCGAGCGCGAGAGTGTCGATCAGCTGGAGCAATCCGTTGCTGGTTTGCTTAGCGATGCCGCGTTGCGCCAACACTGCATCGACGAAGCCAGACGCCGAATCGACCGCTACTCGCCGCAAGCCATGGCAGCGCGTTACCTGTCGCTTTACGCGACGCTTGGGGTGAATCCGCGCAATACCGACGATCGGTAACCTGTTTGTCATAACTCCGTAACCAAGCATTCGCAGAACCTTCATATTCTTCCGCGCTGTTCACCATAACGGGAGCGCCCGATGAAAACGATGAGAAGAATTGCCGTCACGGCACTAGCCGCCAGCGTGATGCTGGCCGGATGTGAAGGAGATGACGGCACCACCGGGCTGACCGGACCCACGGGGCCTATTGGACCCGTTGGACCCGCCGGTGAAAACGGCGTTACTTCGATCACACTCGAGCTGATCGGCCGCTACCAGAGCGGTATTTTCGACGAAGGCGCTTCGGAAATCGTCGCATACGAGCCGACAACCAATCAGCTGTTCCAGGTCAACGCGAACACCGGCGTTGTTGACGTCATCGATATCTCTGCGCCGAGCGCCCCCGTACTCGCAGGCTCCATCGACGTAGCAGCAGCAATTACTGCAAACACTGCCTTCACCACCGTTTTGGGTGCCGTCAACAGCGTTGCGGTCAGCGGCGGCAATGTCTACGCCGCCATTGAGGCTGATGCGGTCGACGAGCGCGGCTTTGTAGCTGCGTTTCAGGCGTCTGACCTCAGCTTCCTCGGCGCACAGGAGGTAGGTGTACTGCCTGACTCCGTAGCTGCTTCTCCGGATGGCAACTTCCTGGTCGTCGCGAACGAAGGCGAGCCGTCAGATGACTACACCGTCGATCCCGAAGGTTCGATCTCGGTCATCAACATCGCGCCGTTTAGCGCGGCGGTAGTGATTCCCGAGTTGACGTTCACTGACTTCAACGCAGGCGGTACCCGTGCGGCAGAACTGGATCCTGCAGTTCGCATCTTTGGCCCGGGTGCGACGGTGGCGCAGGACCTGGAGCCAGAGTTTGTCGCATTCGCCCCCGACTCTTCTCTGGCATTCGTGAGCATGCAGGAGAACAACGCGCTGGCGGTTGTCGATCTTGCCGGGCCCACCATTGCATCGATCCTGCCTTTGGGCACCAAGGACCACAGCATCATCGGCAACGAGTTGGATGCGAGCGATCGTGACGGCGGCATCAATATCCGCAACTGGCCGATCAAGGGCTTCTACATGCCCGACACCATCGCAACCTACAGCTTCCAGGGCCAAACCTTGATCGTGACGGCGAACGAAGGTGACACGCGTGACTACGACGGGTTCTCCGAAGAAGAGCGCATGGGCGATCTCACATTGGATGCAACTGCCTTCCCGGACGCCGCCACACTGCAGGCTGACGAAAACCTGGGCCGCCTGCTGACGACGACAGCGAACGGTGATACCGATGGTGACGGCGATGTCGACGAGCTGTTTTCGATCGGTGCCCGCTCATTCACGATCTGGGATACCAGCGGTACCGTATTGTTCGACAGTGGCAACGATTTTGAGCGCATCACCGCGCAGCGGCTGCCCAACAACTTCAACGCCGACAACGACGAGAACGATGCGGATACTCGTAGTGATGCCAAAGGTCCTGAGCCGGAAGCGCTGGCGATTGGTGAGATCGGTGGCGCCACGTTCGCATTCATCGGTCTTGAGCGCGTCAGCGGTGTAATGGTCTACAACATCTCGAACCCGCAAAGCCCACGCTTCATCGAATACACGATCGACCGTGACTTTGGTGAAGACCCGAGCCTCGGTGACAACGACGGTGATGGCGTGGACGAATCCAACCCGGCAGCGGGCGATATCGGCCCGGAGAGCATTGTGTTCATCCCAGCTGCCGACAGCCCGAACGGAAACGATCTCATCGCCATTGGCAATGAGGTTTCTGGTTCGACTGCGATCTATCAGATCAACGTCGTCCAGGAATAACTCGAACTTCGTTAGACATGAGCCGGCCTCGGGGTACCCCGGGGCCGGTTTTTTTGCGCGCTCGAGTCTCAGGAACGTTACTATCGGCGGATGAGTCTCATCAGCGAACTTCGCCGCCGCAATGTATTCCGGGTCGCGGCCGCTTACGCCGTCTCCGGTTGGGCCCTGTTACAGGTCATCGACTTGCTCGGCGGTGCACTCGACCTGCCCGGCGCGCTGACCCGATCGGTGATGCTCCTACTGCTGGTCGGACTGCCGATCGTCATCGCGTTTGCATGGGCGTTCGAGGTTACCCCTGAAGGGCTAAAACCCAGCACGGAAGTCGACCCGGATGCGAGCATCGCACCGCAAACCGGTCAACGACTGAACATCGTTATCGCCACCAGTCTAGTCCTGGTGGTCGGCCTCATGATCTGGCAGCAGTTCGCGCCGAAGGACGCAGCCGATGCCGTCGCTGAGGCCGAAAGTCGCGATACCGAATCGAGCACTACACTCGGTGGCGTGCCCGCCAACTCGGTCGCGGTTCTACCGTTTGCGGATATGTCCCCGGATGGCGACCAGGAATATTTCGCGGACGGTATTTCCGAAGAAATCCTCAATAAGCTCGCGGGCGTGGCAAAACTCAAAGTCGCCGGGCGCACTTCTTCTTTCGCGTTCCGGGGCCGTGAGTCTGATCTGAAAGAGATGGCGCAGACACTGAACGTCGCTCACATCCTCGAAGGGTCAGTACGTAAACAGAACGATAAGGTGCGCGTCACCGCACAGCTGATCGCCGCCGAAGATGGCTATCACCTGTGGTCAGAGACGTTCGATGGTGATCTCGCCGATATCTTCGAAGTACAGGATGAAATTGCGGAAAAAATTCTCGTCGCGCTCACCGAGAAGATCATCGGCGAGCGTGCACTCCCGGCGGCCGTCGATATCGTCCCTTCGGACAAGGGTGATTTTCGGGCTTACAACCTGTTCCTGGAAGCGCGAGACCTGATTCGCAGTCGCCAGAAGGACAACCTTCTGCGTGCCTCAGATTTGCTCGACACCGCCATCATGATCGACCCGGATTATGCGCCGCCTTATGCTCAGCGCGCGCTGGTGGAATCCCTCTTGTCGGATGCCGAGGGCGCCTACGGCGATATTCCGCTGAGCCAGGCACTGCCGCAAGCGATTGAATTCGCCGATAAAGCCCTCGAACTCGATTCGGAACTCGCCGACGGACATGCGGTGCGCGGACTGCTGTACCTCGACTCCAAGGATTCGCTGCGTGGCATCAGCGCACTTCGTTATGCGGTCACACTGAACCCTAACCACATCGACGCCCGCAATTGGCTTTCGCTGGCGCTCGCCGGCTCCGGCAACTACTTGGGGGCGGCCGACGAAATGGTCGACTTGTTTGAAACCGATCCGCTGTACCCCCCCGTTGCCGGCAACGTCATCATCCGCCTTCTGCAGATCGGTGATCAGGAGCGTGCGGAGAACATCCTGACGCGGATGCGCACGCTCGAGACAAGTGAGCGCATGTATCTCTGGGCGCGAGCGAATCTGGAATGCGCGATCGGGCAGGTCGCAGAGTGCATCGAGTCTGCCGAGGAGTCGCTTGCGGAAATCCCGGATGCCAACCGCGCCTCCGGGGTTGCATTTGCGCGGATGAACATTCTTGATTTTGAGGGGGCGGGGAAAATTGCACCTCCCTATGTGACTCCGTATTTGCTATCGGTCCAAGGGCGGTTCGACGACGCGCTCACTGAGGCCAAATCACTTCTGGACCGTAGTCCGGAGTCGGCACCGGCACAGATCGACTACATGATCATGCTCGCGAATGCTGGTGAGCGCGAAAAGCTACTGGAGTATTTCGACACAGAATTTGGGTCGATCGACGCGATGGAGCGAGAGCTCTACAACCCGATCAATGGCGGTTTGCCACCTTACGGAGTTATCGCCGATGCACTCGACCGCCTCGAGCGCAGGGACGATTTACAGGTGGTGATGACCGCATGGCGGCGGGCAATTGACTACGGCCGGCGCGGCGGCGCCGACAGTATTGACTTCAACGTCAACGAGTCCCTCTGGTATGCGATGCAGGGAAATTTCGAACGATCCATTGAATTCCTGACGCGCGCTGCCGATAAACGTGATGGGTTGCTCAGTTTCCGAACAGTTAATGGTTTCTTCCGCCACAGACTAGGCGATAATGTGGCGTACCAGGCACTGGTCGCGCGCCATTTTGAGCGCGTGAACGAGGAACGGTTGGCGCTCGACCTGAGCCCCGTGGTTCCCGAAGAACATATTTACGAGTTCTGACCCACATGCAAGAACGAATCATCGTCATCGGCGGCGGCGCCGGCGGCCTCGAATTGGCTGTCAAATTGGGACGCAAACTGCGTCGCCAGAAAGACGTCGAGGTCATGCTGATCGACAAGAACCCGACTCACATCTGGAAACCGTTGTTTCATGAAGTGGCGACCGGGTCGATGAACAGCTACCACGATGAAGCGAGCTACCTGATGCTCGCGCGCAAGCACAAGTTCAACTTCATCCTCGGACGCGTTGTTGATATCGATACGGGCGAGCAATGTGTGCGTCTCGAAGCGCTGCAGGACGATGAAGGTCAGGAGATGGTCGCAGCGCGCGAATTCAGTTACGACACACTGATCGTCGCCGTCGGCGCACTCAGCAACGACTTCGGCATCCAGGGTGTTCGAGAATTCAGCCGTCAACTGGATTCGCGGGAACAGGCGGAGAAGTTCCACAAGAATTTCACGACACAGCTGCAGCGAACGAACCTTGCGTCAACAAGCGCCGTTTTGTCGGTCGCTATCGTTGGCGGCGGTGCAACCGGCGTAGAGCTTGCCGCGGACATGCACAACGTCGTTGCCCGATTGCGCGAATACGGTTTTGAACACTTTTCGAAGGAACGCCTGTCCGTCAGCATCGTCGAGGCAGCACCCGGTCTTTTGCCGCGTCTACCAGAGCGCATCGGGGTTTCCGTGAAGCGCGAGCTGGAGCGCATCGGCGTGAAGGTTTACGTCGGCACGCGTGTCGCCAAAGTCGAAAAAGACGCGGTCGTCACGAGCGAAGACGAGCGAATCAACGCCGACATCAGTGTTTGGGCGGCCGGCGTGAGAGCCCCCGAATGGCTATCGGAGTGCGGATTGCCAACCGATCGCTTAGGCCGTATCGAAGTCAACGAAGACCTCTCGGTCGTCGGTATGCCGGGGATCTTTGCGATCGGCGATTGCTGCGCCTGCAAAGATCAGGACGGCCAGGAAATCCCGCCGCGTGCGCAAGCGGCACACCAGATGGCAAGCACGGCAGCGCGCAACGTGCTCGCTGCTCGAAAAGGCCGATCCTCGCGCTCATTCAAGTACCGCGACTTCGGCAGCCTCGTGAGCCTCAGCAAATACACGACCGTCGGCAATCTGATGGGCAATCTGGTCCGCGGCACCATCTTCGTCGAGGGTTGGGTTGCACGAATGGCCTATCTGTCGCTTTATCGCATGCATCAGGCGGCCGTCCATGGCCGCTTCTCGACGCTACTGATTATGCTCGGTGATCGCATCTACAAAGCGACACGTGCCAGCGTCAAACTGCACTAGATGAGCGAACGACCGCTTAGTTGTCTCGCTGAGGACGGAGGGCAGCAAGCTTGTCCAGCTCCTCGACCAACGCTCGAAGTCGTTGAATGCTGGCATAGGTATCAGATGCGATCAGCGCGTTCGCATTCTTCGAAGCTGCCAAATGTCCCGAGGTTCGCATGACCGGCCGCAGCATCGGCACGTAGGCGGCCGCCGAGCCATTGGCGACGGGAATGATCGTTGTTACCACCTCATCAGCCGACGTGGATACGGTCTCTCCGGGGGCTAGATATCGCGTACTCAGTGTTCTGACGAACGCATCCGGTGTGACGTAATAAACGTCTTCCCGCGCCTGCAGGTAGAGACCGTTTGCTCTCAGGACAAGGCGCAAGTGATCCATGGTCATCGAGCTCACCTCGAGCGTACCGATGGCAATCTCATCGGGTACTCGGGCGTGGACGACAAACTCCTTATCAAACTTTCGACTCAGTGCTTCGAGAACTTCACTCAATGGCTCTGTCGGTTGTCTCTGCTGCTCGGTTTGGGCCTCTGTCGAGGGGCGTGAGTCACTGGATTGTGACCACGCGGGCTGCGTGACGCACGCGACTGTCGCAAGCAACGCGAGTCCGAATCTGATCTGAATGAGATGTTGCATGATACGAACTCCTTGTTCGCCAAGTGGGCCACCGCACGTTGGTACGACCCGCTCACCCTCCCGAAGTTCAAGATTCCCTCCCGACCTCTTGTACTCAAGAAAAAAGCGCCTACAATCGCGTCACCTTTTCTGGACGCCAAGGCTTTTATGTCTTCCAGCTAACGGTGCGCTAGCGATCTCCGAGCAGAGTTACTGCGCACCCGTCTGTAACAATCTGATTCTCTCGCGAGGTACTTGTCGATGGCCGGTGATGCTGTTGTCGTGCGCCCCGAAGGTCTGTGGCCAACCCACAACCAGTCGGGCAACCACCCGGAAAACCAAAACGGAACTACTCAAGACCATTTCATTGTTCGCGACGGTGTTGAGTACGCGGGCGCTCACGTGATCATCGATTTATGGGGCGCCGAGAACCTCGATGATCTCGCGCTGATGGAAACCGCCTTCCGCGATGTCATCGAGACCTGCGGTGCCACGCTGCTGCATATTCACTTGCACCACTTCACGCCAAACTACGGCATCTCGGGAGTCGCGGTGCTCGCCGAGTCGCATATCAGCGTGCACACCTGGCCCGAGCGCCGCTTCGCCGCTTTCGATGTCTTTATGTGCGGTGACGCGAAACCAGAACTCGCCGGCAGCGTACTAGCCAAGTACTTCCGACCTGAACGCATTGCGGTGAACGAACTGCGCCGCGGCATCGTGGAATCGGCGAGCTAGTCATGGCAGATTTTGAGGAGACCTTGTACGACAGCGTTGCGCAGAAGTTTCGCATCGACAAACTGTACTTCGAGGACAAGACCGAACATCAGCACTTGATGATCTTTCACAACGCCATGCTGGGCCGTGTGATGACGCTCGACGGTGTTGTGCAGACGACCGAGGCAGACGAGTTCGTCTACCACGAGATGATGGCGCATGTGCCGCTCTTTGCGCATGGCAACGCGACCGATGTCCTGATCATCGGCGGCGGCGACGGCGGCATGCTGCGAGAGGTCACGAAGCATGGCATCGAGCGAGTGACACAAGTGGAGATCGACCAAAGCGTTGTAGACATGGCAAAGGCATATCTGCCGAACCATTCCGCCGGTGCCTACGACGACCCTCGACTCACGCTGGAGATTGCTGACGGTATGGCGTTCGTGCGAGATACGGATCAACGTTTTGACGTGATTATTGTCGACAGCACCGACCCGATCGGCCCCGGCGAGGTCCTGTTCTCCGAGGACTTCTATGCACAAGCGAAGCGCTGCCTGAAGCCGGGCGGCGTCATCGTGACTCAGAACGGAGTCCCGTTTTTCCAACCCGACGAGGTCACGCACACCCACCGGCGACTGCGCCGCCATTTTGACGACGTGACGTTCTACACCGGTGCGATCCCAACGTACTACGGCGGACTGATGACTTTCGGTTGGGCCAGCGACGACTCAACGCTCAGAACCCAATCGCTGGCGGCGCTACAACAGCGATTCGCCAACGCGAGTATTCGAACGCGCTACTACACACCCGAGCTTCACCTTGGCAGCTTCGCGTTGCCGCGCTACATCAGCAACTGTTTTGACTAACGCTGAGTCATCGAATCCTCGGGTGCTGCTACCACCGCCCGACGCATCGACCGCTGAGCACTATCAGGATTTGGTGGCGCGGCTTGGTTCGCCACTACTCGTATTTGATCCGGCGGTTTTGCGCTCGCAATTCCAAAGCTTGCAGAAGGCACTGCCGGGCGTGGCGCTCTTCTACGCGGTCAAGGCGTTACCCAGCGAGGACGTCATTCGCGAGATTGCCAAATTAGGGGGCGGCTTCGATATCGCGAGTGCCGGTGAGACTGAATTACTCTTGCGAGAGGACGTGTTTGGTCGGCGCACGATTCATACCCATCCGATCAAGAAAGACTCGGAAATCCGTGATGCGCTGCGCTACGGTGCAACCACTTTTGTCGTGGACAACCTGCACGAGCTCAAAAAATTTGCGCCCTACCGGTCGCGGGTGGGCATCCTGCTTCGAGTGAGTTTCCGCAGCCCGGGGGCGACGGTAGATTTGTCTCGCAAGTTCGGTTGCGACTTCGAAGAAATCGAGGGCCTGCTGGACGAGGCGAGCACCATTGGCATCCACGTCAAGGGCCTCAGTTTTCACGTCGGCTCCCAGTGTGCGGATGCTTCCAAACATGTCGAGGCTATCGAGCGCTGCAGTGCGCTGATGCGCTCGCGCGATACGGGCGATCGCGCTCCGATGAGCCTATTGGATATCGGGGGTGGCTTTCCCGCCGACTACGACGGCACGGGCGTCGACCTGCAAGACTTTTGTGCGCCGATCCGGGCGGCACTCAAACAGCTACCTGATGACTGGCAGATACTCGCTGAACCCGGCCGGGTGCTGGTAGCGCCAGCAGTCAGGAGTATCACGTCTGTGGTCGGACAGTCGGTTCGAGAAGGCGTGCGATGGTACTACCTCGACGACGGTGTGTACGGCTCGTTCTCGGGGCAGATTTACGACCACGCCAGCTACCCGTTACAGGTGCTGAAGAGTGGGCCAAGCCTCCCCTCAGTGCTCGCAGGTCCGACCTGCGACTCAATCGACATCGTGGCCGAGTCGATTGAGTTGCCACTTCTCGACAATGGCGACCTTGTTATCGGACATGAAATGGGGGCCTATACCGCCGCCACCCGAACGCGCTTCAACCTGCTGCCTGATGCACGGTTTGTGAATCTTGAAGCGTTGCCAGATAGTTGACGATGCCTTTCGCGGCCTCGCGACCTTCAAACACTGCCGTCACAACCAGATCCGACCCACGGACCATATCGCCGCCGGCGAACACTTTGGGATTGCTGGTCTGGAACGGGATGATCGCGTCTTTGGATACCTGCACGCGACCGTCCTCTGAGGTAAGCACCGAATGCGGACCGAACCACTCAGCAGGGTTCGGTCGGAAACCAAACGCGATAATGACGGCATCTGCGGGAAGCACTTCTTCACTGCCTGGCACAGGCTCCGGTCGCCGGCGTCCGCCGGCATCGGGTGCACCCAGTTGTGTCGTCACTACCTTCACGCCGGTGACATGGTCGGTGCCGATGATCTCCACGGGCTGACGATTAAAGAGAAAATTCACCCCTTCCTCGCGGGCATTGCGGACCTCGCGACGTGAGCCCGGCATGTTTTGCTCATCACGTCGATACGCACAGGTGACCGAAGCGGCACCCTGCCGCAATGCCGTACGGTTACAGTCCATGCCCGTGTCGCCACCCCCGAGCACAACCACACGCTTGCCTGCGAGGTTCATGCCGGGAATGACGCGTTCATGCTGCTCCATAGTGCGATAGACGTTCGACACCAGAAACGGCAGTGCGTCGAAGACACCCGGCATGTCCTCGCCGGGGAACCCGCCACGCACATAGGTGTAGGTGCCCATACCCAGGAACACAGCGTCGTACTCCGATTCGAGCTTTTCGAACGGAATGTCCTCGCCGATCCGCGTGTTCAGCACGAACTTAATACCCATACCTTCCAGAAGCTCACGACGCTTGCGCACGATTTCTTTCTCGAGCTTGAAAGGCGGGATACCGTAGGTCAGAAGACCACCGATTTCCGGGTAGGCATCGAATACCGTCGCCTCAACGCCATGCCGCGCGAGCACGTCAGCCGCGGCTAACCCTGCCGGCCCTGCGCCGACCACCGCCACGCGACGCCCCGTGGGAACGACATGCGAAAGATCCGGTTTCCAGCCGAGCTTCAATGCTTCGTCGGTGATGTACTTTTCGATATTGCCAATGCTGACAGCGCCAAGACCATCGTTCAGCGTACAGGCGCCCTCACACAAACGGTCCTGCGGACAAACCCGACCGCACACCTCGGGCAGCGAATTGGTCTGATGTGAAAGCTCCGCAGCCTCGAGGATGTTGCCCTCGCGGATCAGGTTGAGCCAGTTGGGAATGTAGTTGTGGACCGGGCATTTCCATTCGCAGTAGGGGTTGCCGCAGTTAAGGCATCGCCCGGCCTGGTCAGCAGCTTCTTGCGCGTTGAACTGACCGTAAATTTCGTTGTAGTGCTGGACGCGCGACTCTGCGGGCTCCTTGTCAGGATCGCGCCGCGGAATCTCCAGAAACTGAAGCGGAAACTCTGCCATTACGCCGCCTGCCTCAGTGAAGTAATCAGAGAACCGAGCTCAGTCGCTTTGGGCTTGACGAGCCAGAATCTCGGCAGCATTTCGCGATAGTCCTCAAGGATTTCTCTGGCCCAAACGCTACCTGTCAGTTCTTGATGTTCGGTCAAAAGTCGCCGCAGATGATGCAAATGCGACTCCATGGTTTCCGGCGATATGCGGTGAATATCGATCAACTCATGGTTGTAGCGATCCACGAAGTCACGCTCGATATCAAGAACGTAAGCAAACCCACCGGTCATCCCGGCACCAAAATTGACACCCACGTCACCGAGTACGGCAACGACACCCCCAGTCATGTACTCGCAGCAATGGTCGCCCGCACCTTCAATGACCGCGGTCGCGCCAGAGTTGCGAACGCCGAATCGCTCGCCGGCCCGCCCCGCTGCAAACAGCTCGCCGCCGGTTGCTCCGTATAGGCAAGTGTTGCCAATTATAGCTGTGTCGCGCGCCACGTAACGTGCGCGCTCGGGGTGCCGAATCACGATACGTCCGGCCGTCATGCCCTTTCCAACATAATCGTTAGCGTCGCCCTCCAGCGTGAGATTCAGGCCTTTAACGTTCCAGGCACCAAACGACTGCCCTGCGGTGCCGCGTAGCTTGATATCCAGAACGGCATCGCCCATGCCATGGTTGCCATGATGGCGCGCGATCTCACCCGCCACTCGTGCGCCAATCGATCGGTTGAAGTTGCGCACTTCGTAACCGAATCGACCGGACTCACGACGCTCGATGTGACCGCGCATATCAGCCACCATTTGCTCCGCAAGTTCACCCTTGTCGAACGGCGCATTTCTCGGGTCAGTGCAGAATCGCGGGACATCCTCGGCAAGACCACCCTGAGACAGCACGGGTGTTAAATCGAGCGCACGTTGTCGATCGGTGTCGCCGTCGATCTGTGCCAGCAGATCCGTCCGGCCGACGAGCTCCTCGAGCTTGCGAACACCGAGCGCAGCCATGTGTTCGCGTGTCTCCTCGGCAATGAAGCGGAACAGATTCATGACCATTTCGGGCAAACCGACAAAGTGCTTGTTGCGCAGTGTCGCGTTCTGCGTGGCAACACCGGTCGCGCAATTGTTCAAATGGCAGATACGCAGGTATTTGCATCCGAGCGCCACCATCGGCGCGGTGCCAAAACCAAAGCTCTCGGCGCCGAGCATGGCGGCTTTAATGACGTCCAGACCGGTCTTCAGACCCCCATCGGTCTGCAAGCGCACCTTGTGACGCAGCTGATTGCCGCGCAAGACCTGATGCGTCTCCGACAAACCAAGCTCCCACGGGCTGCCTGCGTACTTGACCGACGTCAGCGGACTCGCACCCGTACCACCGTCATAACCCGAAATCGTAATCAGGTCTGCATAAGCCTTGGCGACACCCGCGGCGATCGTGCCGACACCCGGTTCAGCCACCAGCTTGACGCTCACAAGCGCCTTCGGATTCACTTGCTTCAAATCGAAGATCAGCTGCGCGAGGTCCTCGATAGAGTAGATGTCGTGATGCGGTGGCGGCGAGATCAGCCCGACGCCAGGACTTGCGTATCGCAGCCGTGCGATCGTCGTATCAACTTTGTGACCCGGTAACTGACCGCCCTCGCCCGGCTTTGCACCTTGTGCAATTTTGATCTGCAGAACATCCGCATGCACCAGATACTCAGCCGTGACACCAAAACGTCCGCTCGCTACTTGTTTGATACGTGACATGCGCTCGGTGCCATAGCGCGCTGGATCTTCCCCACCTTCGCCGGAATTGGACCGCGCACCCAACCGGTTCATCGCAATAGCCAACGCTTCGTGCGCTTCCGGCGACAACGCGCCGAGCGACATTCCCGCACTATCGAAGCGGCGCACGATGTCCGCCACTGGCTCGACCTCTTCGATTGGCACAGGGTCGTCAGACCACTGCACATCCAAAAGGTCACGCAAGGTCGCAACAGGACGTTCGTTCACCAACGTTGCGTATTGCTTGTAGATTTCATAATCGCCGGCGCGCACCGCCGCTTGCAGCGTCGCGATGACATCAGGGTTGTAGCAGTGATACTCACCACCATGCACAAAGCGCAGCAGCCCACCCTGATTCACCGGAACCCCGGGCGCGAACGCGAGTCTTGCTAATGTCTGCTGATCCTCAAACAGAGCATTAAAATTCGCACCGCCGACTCGGCTGACCGTGCCGTGGAAACACCGAGCAACGACGGTATCGTCGAGCCCGACAATTTCGAACAACTGTGAGCCGCGATAGCTGGCAATCGTCGAAATACCCATTTTCGACATGATCTTGAACAGCCCTTTGCGGATTCCGCGGCGGTACGCGCGTCCGTATTGTTGAGCGCCGTCGATGCTGCTCGATACTTTCCCCTGGCGCGCAAGGTCCGCGAGCACCTGGTAGGCGAGATAGGGATAGACAGCCGTGGCGCCGTAGCCGATCAAGCAGGCGATGTGGTGCGGGTCCCGCGCGTATCCGGTCTCAACCAGAATGTTGCACTCGCAGCGCAGGCCTTTGCGTACCAGGTGATGATGCACAGCGCCGGTGGCGAGCAATGCGTGCACGGGCAACTTCCCGGATTCGATATAGCGGTCTGACAGACACACCAGCATGGCGCCCCCGCGAACCGCTTCCTCAGCCTGCTCACAGATGTCGTCTAACGCGGTTTGAAGATCAACCGCTTCCCGGTAGTTCAAATCGATCTGGACATGGCGATCGGCAAACAGCTCAGGGCTAATGAGCTGGCGCCATTTGCGTTGCGAGAGCACAGGCGAGTTCACGATGACATGCTCCGCATCGCTCGCGGACAGCTCGAAGAGATTGGCTTCCTTACCGATGTTCGTCTGCAACGACATCACGATGCGTTCTCGCAGCGAGTCGATGGGCGGGTTGGTTACCTGCGCAAACTGTTGCCGGAAACAATCGAACAACGAGCGTACTTGTTTGGACAAGACCGCCATGGGTGTGTCGTCACCCATGGAACCGACAGCCTCCTGTGAGGCTTCCGCAAGCACGCGCAAAACCTCGTTGCGCTCTTCGGCGGACAGGTTGAACATCTTCTGGTAGCGCGCGAGTGTGTCTCTGTCCATCGGCTCTGCGGCCATCTGAACGTCCACAAGATCAGTCTCGAGGTAGCGAATACCCTTCTTCAACCATTTGCGATAAGGCGCACGCGCCTTGATGCGCTCATGGATATCGTCGGTATGCAGCAGCTCCCCGTTTTCGAGATCCACTGCAAGCATTTGTCCGGGACCCAAACGACCTTTGGCGATGACGGTCTGCGGGTCATAGTCGTAAACCCCGGTTTCGGACGCGATGGTCAGGTGTCGATCGTCGGTCAGCACATAGCGGGCGGGCCGAAGACCATTACGGTCGAGCGTACAGGCCGCGTAGCGACCGTCGGTCATCACAATACCCGCCGGGCCATCCCACGGTTCGATATGACAGCCAAAAAACTCGTAGAACGCGCGGATATCGGCATCGAGTCGCTCATCCGCTTGCCAGGCAGGGGGCACGACGATGCGAAGCGCCTGCAGAATATCCATACCACCGGCGAGCATGACTTCAAGCATGTTGTCGAGGCTGGAGGAATCCGATCCATCCATCGAGACAAGCGGTTCCAACGACGACACATCGGGGAGCTTGTCCGACTGGAAGTTGCGTGCCCGGGCGAGCGCCCAATTCCGGTTCGCACGGATCGTGTTGATCTCGCCATTGTGTGCGATCAGCCGGAACGGCTGAGCCAGTCGCCACTGTGGCCAGGTATTCGTTGAGAACCTCTGATGGAAAACGCACACCGAGCTCTCGAGGCGCGGGTCACGCAAGTCCTTGTAGAACTCGGGCAACGCCGCGGGCATTACCATGCCTTTATAAGAGAGCGTGTTGGCACACAAACTCGTGACGTAGAAGGATTCATCAACGTCAGCGAGAGCCAGCTCTGCGCGTCGACGCGCGATGAACAGCAATCGATTGAACAGCGCGCGAGCCATCCCTGCCGGTGCCGTTACGAACACTTGCTCGATGCGAGGCAACGTCCTGAGTGCCTCTTCCCCGCAGACCGACGGATCAATGGGCACCTCTCGCCAACCGGCGGTCGCCAGTCCGACTGCGGTCAGCTGCGATTCCAGCTCGGTACGCGCGCGGCGCGCCACGGTATCGTGTTGATTCAGGAATACGACACCCGCTGCAAAGCGATCCTCCAGCTCGATGCCTGCCTCCGAGGCAACAGTGCGGAGGAACGCTTGAGGGGCGCTCATGAGCAACCCGCAACCATCACCCGTCTTGCCGTCGGCGGCAACCGCGCCGCGATGGGTAAGACGTGTTAACGCCTCAATTGCGGTCTTGACCAACCAATGGCTGGGCTCATCGTCCACATTGGCAATGAGACCGAAACCACAGCTGGCTCGTTCGAACGAGGGGCGGTAGAGGCTGCTGGCGTCAGGTGCTGACATAGGCTCCTTCAATAAAACCGACGGACACGAAGGCGGTACACGCTTCTCGATCATCGCGTGCTGATCGGCCCTCGGATAGACCCGCTGCTGCGTAGGCAGCGCCGGCGCACGAGTGTGCGCGCGGGTTACCCCACAGTTATGCCATTAAATGGTGCAGTGCGCCAACGGTTACGAACGCAACCACTGCGCTCGTTGCGTCAGGACTCGTCGTCAGCCGGCGTTGCTTGAATGACGGATGCCGGATCTTCAGTTTGATCAGGCGCAGCTTCGATCGTCACCGGCGCCGCCATGACCTCTTGCTCTCTGCCTATGCGACCGACCTGATCAATCGTGTACTCGGGCTCCGGCGCCTGTGTCTCGACCGCATCGGTGGGTGCTGCGTTCTCGACCTCGGATGACGCGGCAACCGGTGCCTCGTCGCCACCACAGGCTGCAAGACTGACCGCCAGACCTAACACCAAAAGACCTCTCATCGTGACACCCTCGGGTTGTGATGATTACGAAGTGCTGATTAAGTACTGTCGAACGCTCGCAAAAGCAAGCACGCGGATCACAACCTCATGAATTGAGTCGACGTATTCGCACTAGAGACCAACCAGTCGTCGCCGTCCAGAACAAACTCCAACTCAAAAGTCAGCCCCTCACCGTCGATTTGAAAACGACGGATATCGACGTCGGTCACAAGCACTTTAACTGTAGCTAGCGCGAACTCATCGGAAACGATTTCAATCGACTCCACAAATGTTGTCACCGACAGAGCGTTCGTAATCAGAAAAATCTGGCGCATCTGACGGACGACGTCATCCCGGCTTTTGCCATCCAGATCGCGATAGTCCTCGGCGATTCCATCAGCAAAATCTCCGACATCGCGTTCCTCGACCGCTTCGGCCATCTGGTTGATTCGCTCTCGAATCAATTGCTCTGGCGTCTGGCCGCCGCCGCAGCCAACCAGCCATATCGCCAACACACCTACCAAAACCCGTGGCATCGACAGTGCTCCTTATCCCATGCGCTTTCTGTCAGAATAACGGAATGGACACCGATGACGACCAATCGATCATGGAAGATGTGCTGGCGTTATGGTTCAGCGCGAGAGAACACGACGCGCCGGGCATCGATGCACGGATGGAATTCTGGTTCGGAGAGGATCCGGAGCTCGATATCCAGATCCGCCACAAATTCGGCAAGCTGATCAGCGACGCCTCCGAGGGCAAACTGAACCGATGGGCCGAAACCGCCGAGGGACGCCTGGCGCTGATCCTGTTGATCGATCAGTTTCGGCGCAATATTTATCGCGGCAAGCCCGAGGCATTTGCGCTCGACCGGGAGGCACTCAAGTTGTGCGTCGAAGGCGCTATCGCCGGTCATGACAAAGAACTGCCACCACTGAAGCGCGCGTTTTTTTACATGCCCATGCAGCATGTCGAGTCTCGAAAGGTTCAGGAGAAATCGGTGGCTGTGTTCCGCAGTCTTGCCGAATCCGTCAGCGGTACCGAACTCGACACGTTTGAGACTTTCGCAGATTTCGCCGAGCTGCACCGCGACATCATCGCTCAATTCGGTCGTTTCCCACATCGCAACGCGATTCTCGGTCGAGAGAGCACAGAGCTCGAGCGCGAGTACCTGCAGGACGCGCCAGACTTCGGTCAGTCGGCCGCCGACTAAGCCTGCGCCGCCAGCGCCGTCAGTCGAGCGGTTTGCTGCGATACCCAACGATAGCGGCTGACCAGCAGCACCGCCGAAACAGTGAGTCCCACAACAAAGCCACTCCAGATCATAGCGGGCGACAGGCGCATCGTCAGAGCCGCTGAGTAGGCTAGCGGGAATGCGATGACCCAATACGACAGTGTCGTCAGAAACATCGGAACCTTGGTGTCCTGCAAGCCGCGCAGTGCGCCCGCCGCGCCGACTTGAATCCCGTCAGAAATCTGGAACACCGCGGCGACAAATAGCAACGAAAGGGCAATTGCTTGCACTTCGCCATCGCGCGAATAGAGATTCACAATCGAGTCGCTAAACACCAGCATGAAGGTGGCCGACACGGCCATAAACGCACCGCAAACACCAATACCGAGATAACCCCGCATGCGCGCCAACGCGATTTCATTGCGGCCGATCGCGTTACTAACAAGCACAGTGATCGCGGAATTCAGTCCCATGGGGATCATGAACATCGTCGACGCGTAATTCAGCGCCACCTGGTGTGCCGCGGCAATGCTGGCCGAAAGCTTTCCCATAATCAGCGATACGGCAGCGAACAAGCCCGCCTCGGCAAGCACGCTCACCATGATCGGCACACCAAGACCAATAATCTCGCGCAGATAACCGCCGCGCGGTCCCCCACCGAACGCAAACAGGCGATAGGGCCGGTAGTGCCGGCTTGTCGCCATGTGCAAAAGCAGGAAAACCAACATTGACCACATCATGATCGCACTCGCGATCCCTGCACCTTTGGCACCTAGCGCAGGCGCGCCGAGATTGCCGAACATGAAAGCGTAGTTGCCGACCACGTTTACCACCAGCCCGATGATCGAGACCACCATGATCGGGAGGGTGCGTCCGACCGCTTCGGTGGTGTAGCGCAGCACCAGGTAGAGGCATATGGCGGGCGCACCAAGGCAAATCGCCTGCAGGTACTCGATAGTGAGATCGCGAAACTCCGGATCAATACCAATCGTGTAGACGAAGGGACGCGCGCCAAACCGAACGCTCACGAAAATCAGCGCGGCCAAACCCAAGGCCAGCCACAGGCCCTGTCGCGCGTAGCGGCCGACCTCGGTCGGACGCCCACCGCCGACGTGGCGCGCTCCGAGTGGCGAAATCGCCATCAGAATGCCGAGTGCCATTAGAAAACACAGCATCCAGACGCTGGAACCGACGCCCACTGCCGCGAGCGTCGTCGCGCCGATTTCGCCGGACATGACAGTATCGGCAAAGCCCATCCCTGCCAGGGCCAGGTTGTTGACGATCAACGGTGCCGCGAGCTTTATCAGGCGCAGCAATTCGTTCGCAAACGCGTGCGACTGTTGGCCTTGATGGGTAGACATCGCCGAAGCGTAGCACGCGTGAGCCATACGCTGGCAGCGGCTTTTGGTACGCTTGCGCCGGGACAATCCAACGGAGCACAGCATGCTGCACGACGGAACATCACGACGCGTCGCGATCGTGGGTGGCACACGCATTCCTTTCGCGCGAAGCCACACGGCATACAAAGATCAAAGCAACCTGGACATGATGTCCGCGACGTTGAAGGCGCTGGTCGACAAATTTGACCTCGAAGGCAAGCTGCTGGGTGAGGTTGCGCTCGGTGCAGTGCTGAAGCACTCGCGCGACTGGAATCTCGCACGCGAGGCAACGCTTTCATCAGGTCTGGCACCACAGACTCCAGCATTCGATTTGCAGCGTGCCTGCGGCACCAGCTTGTCGGGATGCGTGATGGTGGCCAACAAGATCGCGCTCGGGCAGATCGAGGCCGGCATTGGCGGCGGTTGTGACACGGTTAGCGACCCACCGATCGTGTACCCCGATGAGTATCGGAGCATCATGATGCAGGCCTATCGAGCGCGCTCACTCGGAGACCGCATTAAGCCGTGGTTGGGTCTGCGTCCACGGCATTTCAAACCGGAGCTACCAGGTGTGGGCGAGCCGCGCACCGGATTGTCGATGGGTGAGAGCACAGAGATCACGGCGAAAGCATGGTCGATCAGTCGCGAGGAACAGGATGCGCTTGCGCTCGTTAGCCACCAGCGAGCGCATGCGGCCTGGGAGTCAGGATTCTACGATGACCTCGTGGTTGCTCACTCAGGTCTTGCGCGCGACAACAACATTCGCGCGGACAGCTCGCTCGAAAAGCTCGCCAAGTTGAAACCAGCATTTGATCGTTCATCGACCGGCACGATGACGGCCGGCAACTCGACACCGCTCACCGACGGTGCATCGGCCGTTCTACTCGCCAGCGAGGACTGGGCGAAAGCGCACAACCTGCCAATACTCGCCTACCTCGATTTCTGCAAAGTTGCAGCGGTGGAATTCGTGAAGGACGAGGGTCTGCTAATGGCGCCCGCCTACGCGGTTTCCGAAATGCTGAAGCAAGCTGATCTGACGTTTGATGACATTGACCTGTTCGAGATCCATGAGGCATTTGCCGCGCAGGCGCTCGCCACTATGAAGGCGTGGGAGTCAGACGAATTCTGCAAAGAACGGCTTGGCAGAGAACAGGCCCTTGGTTCTATCGATAGGGACAAATTGAATGTTCGTGGTGGCAGCCTCGCGATGGGGCACCCGTTCGCAGCGACCGGAGGACGTATTGTCTCAGCTTTGGCGAAGTTACTTAGCGAGCGTGGTAGTGGTCGTGGGCTAATTTCGATCTGCACTGCCGGTGGCATGGGCGTCACCGCCATCCTGTCAGCAACCTGAGCAACAGCGTCGAATTTGTCGTCTGCTACACTTTGGCGCTTTGTGACTTCAACTGCACGATTATTATGACAATGCCGACGTCGGCAGAATGCTCGTGCGCGCTGCCATCTGGGGAGAGGAATGGAAGGACTGAGTAATTTTCTCGCGGTGTCGAACGGCATCCTTTGGGCTGAGCCTGTGCTCTACACACTGCTCGGCACAGGAGTGCTGTTTACGATCTGGAGCGGCTTCGCCCAGTATCGCGCACTGACCCATGGCACCGCGGTCGTTCGCGGCAAGTACGACAATCCTGACGATCCCGGCGCGATCAGCCATTTTCAGGCGTTGTCAGCAGCGCTGTCGGCGACCGTGGGACTTGGCAATATCGGTGGCGTCGCACTCGCGATTGCGCTCGGTGGCCCGGGCGCCGTGTTCTGGATGTGGATTGTCGGGCTTGTCGGCATGGCGATCAAAATCACCGAAGTCACGCTCTCGATGCTCTACCGCAACACCGACGATCCGGACAATCCGCATGGCGGTCCGATGTGGGTCATCACCAAAGGACTACCGGAAATTTCACCCGGGTTGGCAGGCGTTGGCAAAACCATCGGCGTCATTTTCTGTCTGACCCTGCTGGTATCGACGGCCACCGGCGGCAACATGTTCCAGGCGTGGAACGTTGGCGAGATCACCGAAGCGTATTTTGGTGTACCCAGCATTGTCACCGGCATCATCCTCGCGGTCATCGTGGGCTCTGTGATCATCGGCGGCATCAAACGCATCGGCGCCGTTGCTGGCACGCTCGTGCCCTTCATGGTCGCGCTGTATCTGATTGCCGGAACCTACGTGCTGGTCGTGAACGCTGATCAAATCCCGGCGATGTTTGCACTCATCATTACCGGCGCATTCAATCCGCAAGAGGCGACCGGCGCATTCATCGGTGGCACCGTGGCCTACGGATTCCTGATTGGCATGAAGCGCGCGCTGTTTTCCAACGAAGCCGGGCAAGGCTCCTCGCCCATCGCTCACTCTGCAGCGAAAACCGACGAGCCGGTCCGAGAAGGTGTCGTAGCCGGCCTGGAGCCTTTCATCGACACGATTGTTGTGTGCACCTTCACCGCGTTGATCATTCTCTCGACCGGTGTCTGGAACCGCAGTGCAGATGGCGTCATGACCACAGAGCCCTTCATCGCAAAAGTCAGTGAGGGCGTCTGGCAGATCGAATCGACGCCGGCGCCGGTCAATGACGCGCTCGAGGTCGGCACGCAGGTCTATGTGATCGTCGAAGCGGATCCGAACGACAACACGGGCAATAACCTTCACAAGGTATCCGGCACGATCGTAGAAGGGCCCACCGGGCCGCTGGTGGAATTCGCGCCTTTCGAGAGTCAGGGCGGACCCGCCATGACCGATCTCGGTTTGTACACAAGCTATGTTGGGGCAACGATGACGGCCGCAGCGTTTGACTCCGTAGCGCCGGGGCTCGGGATGTGGCTGGTCACCATCGCGTCGTGGCTGTTTGCGATTTCGACGATGATCTCGTGGAGTTACTACGGCGAGCAAGGCATGGTCTATCTGGCGGGCGAAAAGTCAGTCTTGCCCTACAAGATCGTGTTCTGCGGATTGATCATTCTCGCCACTTTCGGATTGATCGAGACCGACGTTGACCTCGACAACATGACGGGTGTCGGCACCGGCGTGATGCTGTTCGCCAACGTGCCCATCATGTGGATTATGGGCTACAAGGCGATGAACGCGTATCACGCGTACATCGCACGCCTGAGGTCCGGTGAGGTCGACGCGGAAAACGCTTCCACGACGTCATGATAACACTCGCGCTCGCTGCATTGCTGGTTTTGCCGGCCGGTGTAGCGGGTGCGGCTGATATTGCCGGCTTCTCGCCGGATCGTTCCCCGGAGGAAAACGGCCGGGCGATCGCTGAAGAAGCGGATCGTCGTGGCGAGGGGTTTGGAGACACAAGCGCCGCGTTATCGATGACGTTGTTTGATGGGCGCGGCAATAGCGTTACCCGTGCGATGCGCAGTCGCACACTGGAACGCACCGACGACGGCGATCGGACTCTACTGTTCTTTGAAGATCCGGCGGACGTTCGAGGCACCGCGTTCCTCACTCATGGGCATCCGGATCGAGACGATGATCAGTGGCTCTACCTGCCCGCGGTGAAACGCGTCAAACGCATCGCATCCCGGAATCGATCGGGGGCATTCATGTCGAGCGAGTTCTCGTACGAGGATCTCGGCAACGATGACATCGAGAAATATCGCTATCGGTACCTGGGGGACGAGACCATAGACGGCAAGGATGCGTACAAGCTCGAACGACTGCCCGTCGGCACATCCGGCTATTCGCGGCAGGTCGCGTGGCTAGACCAGCAGCACCTGCGCATTCTGAAAATCGACTATTACGACCGGGCTGGAGCACTTCTCAAGACGTTGAGTGCCGAGCGCCACGAGCTTTACGAGAATCGTTTCTGGCGCGCGTTGCGCATGGAGATGAACAACCACCAAACCGGGCGGCGTACTGTCCTGGAATGGGCCGACTACGTATTTGGTTCGGGTCTCGATGCGCGCGACTTTGAACGTGAAGCGCTACGCGACCTGCGCTAGTGCACTGCTGATCGGCGTCGCAACGGCGTGCCCGGCGGATGCCGAGTCGACCGACTGGCGCTGGCAAGGCGAGATCACGGCACAAGCCCGTTGGTTCACGGAATCATCTTTCGACCCGCGTCAGGACCGCAGAGACTTTGCACTGCTCGGTCAGATTGAAGGGTTCCGCGATTTCAACAACCGGAAAGATCGTGTCGCTTTAAAGCTGCGCGGTCGCGCAGACGATCGCGATGCCGAGCGGAATCTGACCGACGTCACCGAGTTGTACTGGCGACGGCGGTGGCGCGGCGGCGAGCTTCTGGTGGGCGTGAATCAGGAATTCTGGGGCACGACCGAGGCCCTGCATCTTGTCGACGTGATCAACCAGACCGATTTTGCCGGCAGCCCGGACGGCGAGGATAAGCTCGGCCAACCGATGATCCGACTCTCGCTCTCACCCGAGTGGGGCAATTGGGATTTCTATGTGCTGCCCGGTTTTCGCGAGCGCACGTTTCCTGGCAGCCGGGGACGGCTGCGAGGCCCGCTGCCAATATTTGCGGATGCTGCACGCTACGAGGCCAGTGAGCAGCAAGACCACATCGACGTCGCTGTTCGCTTCAACCACTACATCGGACCCGTTGAATTCGCGTTGTCCCACTTCAGCGGCACGAGTCGACTGCCTTTGTTCACACTCGCAGATGGCACGCCGTTGGAAGTCGCTCCTGGCGCTATAGGCGCTTTGCCACCCGGCATCGACCTCGGAATCGCTCCGCTGTATTTCCTGACCGATCAAACCGGTTTTGATGGGACACTCGTGAGCGGCGGGTGGCTTTGGAAACTCGAAGCGATTCGCGGTCGCGACCCGCGCGGCCGATTCAACGCTGCGACGGGTGGTTTCGAATACACGTTTACCGGTTTTGCCGGCAGCGGTATCGACGTCGGGGTAATTGTTGAATACCAGTACGACTCCCGCCCGACAGACTTGCTGATCACGAGCAATGACGACTGGGTCGCAGGTGCCCGCCTTGCCTTCAACGATTTTTCCGGCAGTGAGCTCCTGATTCTTGCGAGCACGGATGCTGAGACCCGCGCCGGCGTCATATCGCTAGAAGCCTCACGCCGCTTCGGCAGTCAATGGAAAGGCGCTCTGGAAGCGCGTTATTTCAGCGCAGGGGATGGCACCGATGCGCTGTCGTTGTTCTCGCAAGAGGACTACTGGCAATTTTCACTGACGCGGTTTTTCTGACCTCACCAATGCCCGGTGCCGGGAGCGCCCTTGAATGGTCCCGTCAGTTCCGGGGTAATCCAACCACCGTAGAACCCGCCCGGTTGCGGCCGGACCCGATGATCACCTACGTAGCATACGTCCATCGCCGCCGGCATGAACGACAGCCATCCGGCGATGGCACCAAAAGGTCGAAACGGATTTGGATAGCACCATACTGCTGCAGGCGCACGGCGCTCACTACCAACGACATCGAAGTACGCAGCCTCACCCTTCCACTCGCAGACACTCGAGCGCTCAATCGGTTGAAGCCATTCGAAATCTACGTCCTCGCGCGGCAGGTAATACGTCGGCGGACTGGCAGTCTCACAGACTCTCTGCGCGCGCGTTGACTGGGCGATCACCGCGCCCTCGAACTCAACTCGGATCGCGCGGGGTTCGCGCTCAAGTCGAGGCGGGCGTGGGTAGTCCCATACCGACTCTTGACCGGGCCCTGGAGTCTCGATGTTGCGTGGACGCACGGCGTCCGTCCAGCGCGCCTGAGCGGCCAGAATCCACTCGGGTGGCTCGCGACCGGAATCGTCACGGGTACTCACGACGATGACGCATCCCTGTCGTCGTCGGCGGGTTTACGTGCTCTGACTTTTCCATCAATCGTGTCGATCAATCCTTGAAGCCGATTCCGTACACCGTCGAATTGACCCTTGTCATATTGATCGCGCATATAGCGCTCTACATCGCTCACGAGCCCATCCAGCTCTGGGATCTGGTCGTTACCGGAGGAGGTCTGCATCCGATCCGAGGCCTCGAACAGATTGATGCTGCGCTCGGTTTGCTTGCCGAAGGTGACGACTTCGTAGAATTCCGATCCGGCGTCCTGACCGGGCTTCAGCAAACTCAGGATGCCGGCGACAAACGACACCGGAATCAAAATCACATCACGCAAACCATCGATAAACAGTTTGAACTGGAACACGATGAGGTCGCGGACCAGCTGACCTTTACTCACCGATGGTGCCGTTTCCACTGGCGTCGTTGACTCAGATTGTTGTGCTTCGGACATTCGAAACTCCTGCTGGCAAGCACTTCTTCTCATTGCTACTGTAAACTACGGTTTTAGTGGTTGGGTAGCCAAGGTATGGCACGCTACAACGGCGATCCGGAATTCGATCACGGTCGCCCTCAAACGCTCGGTCTGCTGGTCGTCAATCTCGGCACCCCTGATGATCCAACGCCTGCCGCGGTCAAGCGTTATCTCAAGCAGTTTCTGTGGGACCCCAGAGTGGTAGAACAGCCACGCTGGTTGTGGTGGTTGATCCTGAATCTTGTGATTCTCAACATCCGCCCGAAGCGCTCGGCGGCCGCTTATCAGGAAATCTGGACGGACGACGGCTCACCGCTATTGTTGTTCAGTCGTGAACTCTCGCATGCCATCGCGAACCAGGTCGCCGAAGACACGGGCGTTGAAGTCGCGGTTGAGCTAGCCATGTCCTATGGCAATCCTTCGATTGAAGACGCCATCGGGCGACTGCGCCAGCGCAATGCCCGCCGCCTGGTCGTACTGCCGCTCTATCCGCAGTACTCCGCGACCACCACAGGCACCGTCTTCGATGCCGTAACCGATGCGCTCTCTCGTTTGCGTTGGGTGCCGGAGTTTCGCTTTATCAACCAGTATCACGATGCTCCGGGTTTGATCGATGCGCTCGCAGATAGCGTGCGCAAACACTGGGATGAACACGGTCAGGGTGAAAAACTGCTCTACTCCTTCCACGGCATCCCCCAACGTTACTTTCGGGCGGGCGACCCCTATCACTGTCAGTGCCAAAAGACCGCACGACTGGTATCGGAGAAGCTCGGCCTTCGCGAGGACCAATACTTCGTAGCGTTCCAGTCGCGAGTCGGGCGAGAGCCATGGTTGATGCCCTATACAGACTTCACCCTCGAAGACTGGGGCAAAGCCGGCGGCGGCAAGATTGACGTGATATGCCCTGGTTTCGCTGCCGACTGTCTGGAGACACTCGAGGAGATTGCGCTCCAGAACCGGGAACTCTATCAAGAGGCCGGTGGTGAGGATCTGCGCTATATCCCATGCCTCAATGCATCGGATGCGCACGTCGCCGTGCTCTCGAAGGTGGTTTCCGATGCGGTATCCGGCTGGCCAGAGGCGATCAATGCGGTCAACGAGCACCGCGAAACGACAGCAGAGCGTGCCAGTGCGCTGGATGACGCCAGTCGGGCATGAGTAATCGATTCGTTGAACTGGCTCTGCCAGTCGACGATCTGCTGGCAGCGCGCACCGAACTGACCCATCTCGGGTTCACCGAGTGTCCGGTTACCGATGCCTGGTCCCATGGTTATACCGCCCTCAGACTTGGCACCATCACTGTGGGTTTGCACGAAGCCCTGATTGAATCGCCAACCATCGTCGTGACGCGCTCTGAACTTGCCGAATCGGTCCGCAGTGATGCGGATACGACTGACTGGCAGCGGCTACAGCTCGATGAGGACGAATTCAACTACGCCTTGCGAACCGCGCCGGAAGGACAACCGCTGTTGATCGTCGAGGCAAGCACTCACGCGAGCCTTGAGCCCATGCCCATCGGAGAACTTGAATGGGTCGAGTATCTTCGGCCCACTTCGAACTTCACTCGCAGTGTTGGCTTCTGGGCGCCTTACGCAGAAACAACGTCTGCGCTCAGTGAGTCACCGATGCTGCGACTCAGGATGGACGTTGGTGGCCTGCCGATGGGTTTGCAAGACTCGATAGGCGAGCCCGCTATCGTCCTGTGTGTCACACAGGTTGAAGCACTGATTGCGCGACTCGCACAACACGCTCTCGCCTTGCTACCGGCCGAGCATCCCAATGAGGTCGGCAGATTACGTCTCGCGAGCGGGACCCTGGTCGTACTGGCGACCCAACAGCCTCTGGAAGCAATGTCCTAGCCGATCACTTCGAGCTGATCGCTGAGTCGCTCCCCCTGGCGACGAAACGAGGGACCAAAACCCGCTTCATCGCAAAGCGCATTCAGATGGCCAAGATCGGGAGATTTACGGTGTAACGAGGTTGCGTCGAAACTGAGTGGCACATCCGTTGGAATGATGGTCAGCGCGCGCGACACGTGGGCAATTTCCCGGTGCATTTCAAGTTTCTGGCCCAACTTGGAGGCACCTCTCACCGCCACATCGCACACGCGGTCAAGGTTTGCATACAGGACATCCAGACTGCCAAAGTGACGGAGCAAGGCCGCTGCGGTCTTGCGACCGACGCCGGGGACGCCGGGGATGTTGTCCACACTGTCGCCTGCCAGCGCCAACAGATCCGCGATCTGTTCCGGGTAGACGCCGAAAACTTCGGGAATGTCCTCATAGCCGAGTTTCTTGTTATTAGCGAAATCCCAGAACGTGTCGACCGGTGAAAGTAGCTGCGTCAGATCTTTATCGCGACTCATGATCGTACATGGCACACCGTGCCCCCGGGCGTCATGGGCAAGCGTTCCTATGATGTCATCGGCTTCGTATTCGCTGCTCGCCGCCTCACGAAGACCCAGCGCCGCCGCCATACGACGGCACTGCTTGAACTGTCGATCCAGCTCGGGCGGTGCTGGTTCACGATTGGCCTTGTACTCTGGATAGATCTGGTTGCGATAGGAAATCGCGAGGCTCTCGTCGAAGGCGACCGCAACCTGATCCGGGCCAACATACTCGAGAAAGTCAGCGAGGAACTTTGTAAACCCATACAACGCGTTGGTCGGGTTACCGTCTCCATCCACCATGTCGTCCGGGACAGAAAACCACGCCCGGAATACGTAAACGCTCGCGTCGATCAGATAAACCATGACCCCGAAGTGTACCGGGGTCAGGCGTTTGCGTCAGAGGTACTTACCACCGTGCTGAAGGTGCTCCATCACACGCTTGTGCAGCGGGCTCGAGCGCGGGAAGTGTGCAAGCAGATACTCCATCTGGTCTGCGAGCACCCGGCGCCCCTTCAGGAAAATGTACTCGGCGTAGGTTGGCGTGAATGGCACGGCGATCAGCTCCATACCTGCCTGTTCCGGAGTGCGGCCGCCTTTATGGTTGTTGCACCGCCTGCAGGCCGTCGCGACGTTGGTCCATCGATCCTCGCCCTGCTGGGAAATGGGCGTTATGTGATCCCGGGTGAGCTCGCTGTTGGCGAAGCGTCCCGCACAATAAAGACAGATGTTCGCATCGCGTTTGAACAGTGTTCGGTTGTTCAGCGGCGGCGTGTACGCGTGGCGCTTTTCTGCCAGCCCCTGATGCGTACCGTGGGTGGCGATGATTGAGTTGACCTCGACGATGCTCCGCGACCCATCCAGGCCACTGTAGCCGCCCCTTAGTGTGTACAGGTGCGAGCCGCAGGCGTAAGCGACTTGTCCCATGTGATAGAGCCGCGCCGCCTCTCGATAATCGATCCACTCAAGCGGCATGCCCGCCACATCTGTACGAAGTACCTGCTGTCCCAAACCGGAACCTGGCGGTGTTTGCGTCATCGGTTCGCCTCGCGTTAACGACTTCTGAACGGACTCTGTGTCACCCGCGGTGCCACGAGCCCAATAAAATCAGAGCGCTTGGAACCTCGTCAAGTCATCCTGAGCGCCGTTCCTTGAACCGGTCTGGGCATGCCATAATGGCCAACCGGCCCTGGAATCTGCGCCATGCGGCTTGCCTTCGAGCGATTCCTGAGTGACGAGTTATACACACGGCAAATCACATTTTTGTGACAGCTTGGGACATTTAGTCAAATTTCCGTCGCAGAACGCAAGCTATTGAAAAATATCGCATTTGTGTGGTTTTTGCCTTGCTCGCGGCGAAACAGCGTTCGCGCTTGTCGCACTGGGATCGGGAATGACCACACACAATCCACAGACTTATCCACAGGTTTCACAACGATTGAAGGAAAAACAAGAGGATAAGGGCAGCGCGATCCCGGTGGCGGTGGATGTGCCACTGAATCAGACTTTTGATTATCTCGCGCCGAATCCCGCACCGGCTGCGGGAACGCGGGTACGCGTGAGTTTTGGCCGGCGAAATGCGATCGGCCTCGTTTGGGGCCACGAGGTCAGTGCCACAAACCACACAGGCGACCTCAAAACCGTATCCGAATGCGTCGACGAACAACCACTGATCGACTCGGCGACCATGCGCCTGCTCGAGTTTGCCGCTCGGTACTACCATCACCCACCCGGGGAAGTCTTCGCCGCAGCCTTGCCCGGCGTGCTGCGCAGTGGCAACGATGTGACGCTTGAACAAGCTCACTGGTCACTCTCCGAAGCTGGCACTAGCGCCGACAACGAGACCTTGGCCAAGCGGGCGCCGGCTCAGGCCGCCTTGTTGGGCACGCTGCGGGACGCTGAGCATCCGCTCGACGAGACGACTCTGGATGCCCAACTGGGCCCGCAGTGGCGTCGGTTGCGCAAACCGCTAAACGAGAAAGGCTGGATCGTTGAAACACGCAAGATACGCTTCACGCCTGCCGAGGTCTCACCGCCCGAACCCGGGCCGACGCTGAACAGCGAGCAAGCCATCGCCGTGGATGCCATCCTCGACGCGAAAGGGTTCTCAAGCTTCTTACTTGATGGCGTGACTGGCAGCGGCAAGACAGAAGTTTATCTGGCTGCCATTGCGAACGTGCTCAGTGAAGGTGGGCAGGTCCTGTTGCTTGTCCCTGAAATCAGCTTGACGCCACAGCTGGCTCGCCGAATCGCTAGTCGACTCGGTGTCGAACCGACACTTTTTCACAGCGGCCTGTCGGAGCGAGAGCGAGCGATGGCCTGGCTCGCAGCTCGCAACGGCACCCGACAGCTTTTTATCGCAACGCGCTCGGGGGTTTTTCTGCCCTTGTGTCGACCGCGCCTGTTTATCGTTGATGAAGAGCACGACAGCTCTCTGAAACAACATGAGGGGTTTCGGTATCACGCCCGCGACCTCGCGGTTTGGCGGGCGCGCGACGCCGACGCACCGATTGTGCTCGGCAGCGCTACGCCTGCTCTTGAGACTCTGGCAAATGCCAGAGCCGGACGATACCAGCACCTGCGACTGACGCGGCGCGCCGGCAATGCACGTCCGCCGCGCCTGTCGGTCATCGACATGAACCGCTTCAATGTGATCGATGGGCTTGCGCAACCGGCTATCGATGCGATGCGAGCACACCTCGAGCGTGGCAAGCAGGTGCTGGTCTACATCAACCGCCGTGGCTACGCACCAACGTTGATCTGCTCCAGCTGTGGTCATATCGCCGAGTGCACGAATTGCGATGCTCACATGACTGTGCACCAGGGCGCCGGTCGGCTTCAGTGCCACCACTGCGGTCACCGCGAGACGATGCCATCCGGCTGCACGGTGTGCGGCGCGCTGCTCAAACCTCTGGGCGAGGGTACCGAACGTGTCGAGCATGCTCTGCGCACGACATTCGCGGAATACAACATTGCGCGTATCGACTCCGACACCATGAGCAATCGCGGGGCACTGGAGAAGGTGCTCGATGATGCGCGAGCCGGTCGACTCTCCATCCTGATTGGTACGCAGATGCTTGCCAAAGGACACCACCTTCCGAACGTCACGCTGGTCATCATCGTTAATCTGGATCAAGGGTTTTTCGCGAGCGATCTGCGCGCGAGCGAGCGTCTCGCCCAGTCTTTGGTTCAGGTTGCGGGGCGCGCGGGTCGCGCTGACGAGCCAGGCGAGGTTTTGGTGCAGACTGCATTCCCCCATCATCCGCTGCTCGCCACGCTTGCGACCGAGGGTTACCCGGCGTTCGCCAGTGCTGCTCTCGATGAGCGCCGCAAGGCCGCGTGGCCCCCGTACCGGCATCTGGCCGTGTTGCATGCGGCCGCTAAGACCGAACAGCGTGTCGTTCAGTATCTTCGCGCCGCTGGCGCCGCAATCAACGCGGCAAATGTGGAGGTGCTCGGCCCGGCCCCGGCCGCAATGCTGAGACGTCAAAACCGCTACCGATATCGTCTGCTGTTGCAGGCAACGGAACGGCGCTCGTTGCAGGCGAGCCTCGACCAGCTGACCACATGGCTGGCATCAAGACGCGAGGATCACGACGTGCGCTGGTCGCTCGATGTCGATCCGCAACACGATATCTGAGTGCTGCTGCACAAATTCGCTAGGGCGCGTTACACTGCCGCGCTTGCTTAGGAGTGCCGAGTGAAAGAGACCATCATCGAGTTGTTGAGCGCCGCTCGCGACCATATCGCGGAGGCCAGAGACGTATCTGTCGCCGACTTGCCGGCGGTTGAGCTGAGTCGCACCCGCGATCAGCAACATGGTGATTTTGCGAGCAACCTCGCTTTGCAGCTTGCGCGCCCCTTGCGCGACAACCCTCGCAATATTGCCGCAGCTCTGATCGACGCACTGCCCACGCATAGCGATGTCGACAAGGTCGAAATCGCTGGTCCCGGGTTTTTGAATTTCTTCCTAAACGCCAGCCAGTCCACGGCGGTTGTGGCACGCATCATCGAACAGGACGCCGACTTCCCGGAACTGATTGCGGCAGCGCCGCAACGCTATCTGGTCGAGTATGTTTCGGCGAACCCGACGGGTCCTTTGCACGTGGGTCACGGCCGACATGCGGCGTATGGTGCAACCATCGCGAACCTGTTGCGCCGCGCTGGACACGAGGTGCACGAGGAGTACTACGTCAACGACGCCGGTCGACAGATGGATATTCTAGCGGTCAGCACACTCATCCGAGCGCTACAAGAATGTGGCAGCGAGATCGCGCTACCGGCAGCCGGGTATCGGGGAAGCTACATCCGGGATATCGCAGCAGACTGGCTCAAGCGACACGGCGAGCCGACGCTCAGGGCAGCTGACCTACTCGACGCGGCGCCTGAGGATGGTGACGACGATCGCAAGGAAGCTTACGTCGATGCTCTGATCCACAATGCCGAACAACACTGGGGCGAGTTCGGCACGCTTCGCACTTTTGCCAAAGACGCGATCCTCGACGATATCCGCGATGATCTGGCGCAGTTTGGCGTCAAGCCGGATGCTTTTTTCTCGGAGGCGAGTCTCACCACCGGCGATGCGCTTGAAGTCGCACTCGACGCGTTGCGCAAGAACAATGTCGTCTACGAAAAACAGGGCGCGCTGTGGTTTCGTGCCACCGATTTCGACGATGAAAAAGATCGCGTGGTGGTGCGCGACAACGGCAAGTCAACATACTTCGCCTCCGATATCGCTTATCACTTGAACAAGCGGCGGCGCGGTTTCGACGTCCTGCTCGACGTCCTTGGTTCCGACCATCACGGCTACGTCGCGCGGGTGCGTGCAGGACTGATCGCCATGGGCGAACCCGGAGACAGTCTGGATGTTCAACTCATCCAGTTTGTCAGTCTGTATCGTGGCGGCGAAAAAGTAGCGATGGGTACACGCTCGGGCAACTTCGTCACGTTGCGTGACCTGCGCCATGAGGTCGGCAATGACGCTGCCCGCCTGTTCTACATTATGCGCAGCCACGACCAGCCTCTCGATTTCGACCTGGAGCTTGCCAAGTCCAACACCAAAGACAATCCGGTCTACTACATCCAGTATGCGCATGCGCGTATCGCGAAGATCTTCCGCGAGGCGGCAGAACAATCGCTGACGTGGGATCGGGATGCCGGCATCGCCGGTTTGCCGGAATTGACGAGCAGCTACGAGATCGCTTTGTTGCAGAGTCTCGATCGATTCGCCGACATCATCGTTAGTGCGGCTGACAAACGGGCGCCGCATATCCTCGTGAACTATCTCCGCGACCTCGCGGCGGAGTTGCACAGCTACTACAACAACAGCGATAAAATCCTGGAAGATGAAGCACCGGTCAGGAATCGACGATTGATGCTAATCGCGGCGGTACGCGTCGTACTGCGCAATGGCCTCAGCATCCTTGGCGTTAGTGCTCCGGAGCGGATGTAACATGGCAAAGCGAAAACGCGCCGGTCGAGCACGGAGCCGCAAGACAGCCGGCGGTCCACACTGGGGATCGCTGTTTGCTGGCTTCGGTGCCGGGATCACTATCGCACTGTTCGTCTGGATTTATGGTCTTCCGGAGCTGCGGCGGAGCAACGTGTCAGCGCCGACCACAACCACCGCGCAGAACGTGAGCGTGCCGTCTGAACCTGCCGAAGCGCCGCCGGAAGTTGTCGTAAAACCACTGGAGGTTACCGGTTCCGAGTACGACTTCTATGAGCTGCTGACCGACGACCAGGTCGATGTACCGGCCACTGAGACACTCGGACCCCGCAAACCCATCGGCGAAATTTCGGAGCCCGGCTCCTACATTATTCAGGCGGGCGCATTCCAGAATCGCGACGACGCCGACAGCATGCGCGCGAGGGTAACGATGCTCAATATGCCCGTGCAGATTCAGATCGCACAGGTGCGCGATCAGAAGTTCCACCGAGTGATTATCGGCCCAGTGACCAGCCCTGCCCAGGTGAATGACTACCGTCGACGCCTGGCAGCAGACAACATCGAGCATCAGGTTCGAAAACGTGCCGAGTAACGCGCGTGCGGCCGCTGCGTGCGCATTGCTGGTGCTCGCCGGATGCGCAACACCGCCGAGCAAAACCGAACCTGAAGCTGCCGATCCCGAGGCGGTGCCAGAGGTAGCCCCCGAGCCGCCTCCTCGCGCACCGGAACCTGAACGTGCAGATCCTCGCTCGCTGCGGCTGACAGTCGCTGCGGTTGGCGACATCATGCTGGGCACGGACTACCCTGAAAATCGACTTCCGGATGACGACGGTGCCAGCTTTCTCAGTGCGGTTACGCCGGTGCTCTCCAAGGCGGATATCGCCTTTGGCAATCTGGAAGGGGTACTGGTCGATGGTGGCGAACCCGGCAAACGCTGTAGCAATCCGAGTGCTTGCTACCTGTTCCGATCACCAACGCGCTACGCCGCGCATCTCGCAGCAGCGGGTTTTGATGTGATGAGCCTCGCCAATAATCATGCACGCGACTTCGGTGAGGAAGGGCGCGACATGACCATGGCAACACTGGATCGCTTTGGCATCCGCCATTCCGGCCGTATCGGCGATATTGCTTCGTGGCAGGTAAACGAACTTAGCGTCGCTATGATCGCTTTTGCGGTCACCAAAAATTCGTTCAGCATGCTCGATGTTGTGGATGCCGCATTCCGTGTGGCCGAACTTGCGACCACACACGATATTGTCATCGTGAGTTTTCATGGCGGCGCAGAAGGGCTCGGCGCGCTTCATATTCCGTTCGCAGAAGAGACCTATTACAACGAGCCGCGCGGCGACGTCGTCGTTTTCGCGCGTGCGATGGTCGACTCTGGCGCCGATCTTGTGCTGGGGCACGGCCCCCATGTCGTGCGGGCCATGGAGCGCTACAAGGGACGACTCATCGCCTACAGTCTCGGCAACTTCGCGACCTACTACGGCATCAGCGTCGCCGGACTCAAAGGAGTCGCCCCAATTCTCGTCACAACCATTGATGGCTCCGGCGCCTTCATTGAGGGAGAGCTGATTGCCACTCGCCAAATCCGGCCCGCCGGACCGACTCCTGATCCAGAGCGCCGCGCCATCCGCGAAGTGCGTCGACTATCCATCGGCGACTTCGGCACGCCTGGCATCACAGTTCTCGAGGAAGGTGCTTTGTCTGCAGATGAGCGCAGCGAAATTAGAACGGCCGTTCAGCCGCCCGACGCTCGCGACTGATCTCGCACTTGAACGAGCGCGCGAAGGGCCGCGTCACGCAGATCCCACGGGACAAACACATGGTCGTGATAGTAGCCGGCAACGACGTTGGCGGGGATGCTGTCAACGCGAAGCGCCTCGGCAACCACAGCGGTCAAACCCACTGCCTCCAAACTGGAATGAACACGCAACGTGATTCGGGCGTAAGGCGCTGAAGGCGCGACGACCTCTGCTGCAAGCGATGCCGGTAGCACCAGCGTTGTAGCTTCCGACTCCTCGCAGACCATGAATGCGCTCGCCCGCAACTCAGCGGACGGATTTTTGACTGCAGCGAAGACGAACGGCGTCGGCGCGAGCTCGGGAGCCATCTCGGACAAGAGGCTCGAGAGATTGGTTTCACCGACCATCGGCCTCAATCGTCGCTATTGCCCGTCTGGCGAAAGTCGACACCCAACGAACGCAGCTTGCGGTACAGATGCGTGCGCTCCATGCCGACCCGCTTGGAAAGCTGGCCCACCTTGCCGTCACATAAAATCAGCTGCTGAGTAAGGTAGGCTCGCTCGAATTGCTCACGCGCCTCTCGTAGCGGGAGCGCCAACAAGTCCTGCTTTACCAACGGCTCAACCGGCGTCTGTGCGACCGCGAGTTCGGATTCGATTTCCTGCAACGACACCTCTTCATCACCACCCGCCAACAGACAGCGCTGCACCATGTTGCGAAGCGATGCGAGATTGCCGGGCCATGGATAGTTGCGCAGGCGATTCTGAGCGGCGATGCCGAAGCGCCTGAACTCGAGGCCCTTCTGATCGACCAGCGTATCCACGTAATATCGCAGCAGGTCCGGTACGTCCTGGGAGTACTCTCGCAACGCGGGCACCTTGAGGCCCAACACATTGATCGCAGATAGCAAGTCTCTGCGCAATCCATCCTCAGCCGCCACACGCTCGTAGTCGGCTTGTACCGAAGCAACTACGCGCGCTTCAAACGCCACCGCCTGACTCGAACCAACTGGCGTGAAGCTCCCCTGCTGCAGCGTCGCAGCGAGTAACGTTTGCACTTTCGGATCGAGATCACTCAGCTCCGAGATGAACAGCGTGCCGCCACCCGCACGAGCCAACAACCCGCTCTTGGTATCGCCGAACAGTTGCACTTCAGCGTTTTCAGCACTCACCGAACCGGCAGACACACTGACGAATGGCGCATCCGATCCGGCGCCTTTCTCATGCAGATATCTGGCGATCGCCTCTCTTCCACTGCCCGGCTCTCCGGCAATCAGAACGTTGGCATCATGCTGTGCAATCTGCGTCGCGCGCTCACGGAGCTGCCGGACCAGCGGACTGCGGCCTACCGGCTCGACGATGCTCATGAGCGGCGAAGGATGTTCGGCGTTCGGTCGGCGTTGACCCTGAGAGAGTCCGCGCTCGACAGTACGCAGGAGTTTGGCGAGCGACAGCGGTTTCTCAATGAAATCCACAGCGCCGAGTCTTGTCGCCTCGACCGCGGTATCTACCGTGCCGTGCCCCGACATCATCACCACAGGGCACAACCCACCGCCCTCCGAAGACCACTCACGCAGCAGCGTGATGCCATCGGTATCAGGCATCCAGATATCGAGTAACACGAGGTGCGGATCAACCGATTCACGAGCTACTCTGGCCTCTGCCGCGTCAGCCGCAACCGTGACGGCATAGCCCTCCTCGGAGAGGATCTCCTGGATCAGTGTTCGAATATCCGCTTCATCATCAACAACGAGAATTCTCGATGCGCTCATGAGTGCACCCTCCGTGACTCTGATCTTCGAGGCGTGCGCGTCAACATGGCTTCCCGCGCTGTCTCGTTTAATGGCAGAACAATACTGATCTCTGCCCCACCTTCGAGCCGATTGCCCGCGCTAATCGTACCAGCATGCTCTTCCACCAGCTTGCGTACGATCGCAAGTCCAAGGCCGGTCCCTTTCGGTTTGGAGGTCACGTAAGGATCGAAAACCTGGTGGACGCTCGTGGTCTGGAAGCCCGGGCCGTCATCGGTGACCCGAATCTCGACCATCGGTTGACCAAACCGCTCGATGCTGTCGAGTCGCACCTCAATGGTGCCGGTCTGCCGACCCGCAAGTGCCTCGACCGCATTGCGCAACAAGTTGTGCAGCATCTGCCGTACACGACCATTGTCTGCCTCGATCGGTGGCAAGTCCGGATTACTTGAGAGCGAGATATGCAGGTGCGGTGCCTCTGCACGGTAAAGCTCCTCAATCTCAGCGGCCAGACGCTGCAAGCTGAAGCGCGAAATCTGCAAATCTGGCGTGCGCGCGTAGTCGGAAAACGCATTGACCATCTCTTTCATCGCCTCGACCTGCTGGACGATCGTGTGTGTCGCTCTATCCAGCATCTGCGAATCCTCAACGGGCAACTGCTCGAGATACTTCCGGCGCAAGCGCTCTGCGGACAACTGAATCGGCGTCAGCGGATTCTTGATCTCGTGTGCCAGGCGACGGGCCACCTCGCCCCAGGCAGCATCGCGTTGTGCCTCCAGCAACGTCGTGATGTCATCGAATACAATGACGAAGCCGGCAAGTGCCACGCTATCGGTCGTGAGTTCCGTACACGCGCAGGTCAAGACGCGACGACCGGTAGGCTCACGCAACATGATTTGCTCACGCCACTCGGTCTCTCCCGACGCGAAATGCGCACTAGCGATATCGTAGAGCTGGCCTAATAGCAGCTCGCCCTCGGCGACGTCCGCCAAACGCGCACCTCGCCGATGATCGATATCCACACCCAGGATATCCGCGGCGGCCGCGTTGGCCGTGCGCACCTCTAGCTCAGGGGTGAGCGCAATAACCCCGGTCGACAGACGGGCAAGAATGGTCTCCAGGTTGGCGCGCTCTGCTTCCACCGCACCTCTGATGCGCTGCGCTTCATCACGAGCGGCGCGCAAGCGCCGCGTCATATCGTTGAATGAACTGACCAGCACCCCGATCTCATCGCGCGGTGGCGGCGCCAGCTCCGTTTCCAGATTGCCTTTGGCAACGGCTTCCGTACCCGCTACCAGCTGCTGAATCGGTGCGACTAGACGCCTCGAAAAAAAGAACGCCCCATAAATCGCCGCTAACGCCGACACCAGCAACACGACGGTCAGCGATAGTGTGAATGTGCTCTTCAGCGGTGTGCGGAGCAAAACAAGTCGACGATAATCGGCGTAGGATTGGCGAACGTTTGAGACGATTCCGGACAAGCGTTGCGTCACCGGGTACACGGCCTGGAGAATACGCATGTCTGAGCCCGTTTCTCCGATCAGCGGCACTGCCGTTCGCACCTCGTACTGGTCGTCTTCAAGGAGATCCAGACTGAAATACGGTCGAGAAGCGCGAACCGTCATCAGCACCTCATCGGTCGGCAACAACGGTACGCTGCTGACCGAGCGCTCAGAACTCAACGCGAGAATACGGCTGTTGCCCGAGAAGATGACGAGCTCCAAAGCACCGGAAACCTCGCGCTCCTCGGCAAGCACCTGCAGCCAGCGAGAACTCGGCTGTCGTTCGACGCGCCGCGCAATCGCCTGCGTTCGGCGCAGGCCATTTCTCATCTGCACATCCATTGCGGCACGACTGAGCTCCAACGCGTCGTCAAGTCCCTGCTCCACCTGCACACTGAACCAGCTGTCAATCCCGCGATTAATGAACTGCAACGAAAAATAGTAGACGACCGACAGCGGCAACAAAGCGAGCCCGATAAACGCCGCGACCATACGACTCTTCAAACGCGCACCCGGTACTTGGCGGCGAAGGTCCCGGATCAACCGGATGATGTTGCCCAACAGAAGGCCCGACATGATGGCGATTCCGACCCCGTTGATCACAAGGGTCAGCTGCGACAGGCGATCGAGCTCAGCAGAATTATTGGAAGTCTTGGCCAGCAACACCAACGCACTGAGCGCAAGCACCAGCCCCACCGCAGCAGCGACGGTATAGAACAGGTGCTTTAGCGATCGAGTAACCATGTGACCTGGTTGCTGTTCACGCGCCAGTCGTTACGCCAAAACAGCAGATAGCGCAGCGACACCGGATACTCAGAGATACTGACCGTCGCACGCATGGCGACACGATACCGAGCATCTGGCTCGAGAAGCGTCGCGTCAATAAGCGGTAGCTTGTCGACGCGTCCCAGTGCATTCAACGCGCCGAATATCGTCGCGTACGACGTTCTCTGTCCGGTATTGAGGTTACGCAATGAGTAACGCTCACTGACAGAATCAAAACGCAGCTCGTGCTGTATACGCACCGTGTCGACCTTGCCATCGAGCCACCACCGGCGGACGCGATCGATATCAAACTCCATAACGAACTCGAGTGCGATACCGCCGGCAAGCGCCTCGTCGATGCGATCGGACAATTGGTATTGCAGGCGCGCGTTGGCGAGATGAACTCCATCGAGGAGCTCGGAGTCCGCCGACCGAATCTCGACGCTTCCTCCATCAGCAACAGCGACCGCGGAGCCAAACCCCGTGACGATGCAAATGCAGATTGTGGTCACAAGGCGCTTCATGTCAGTCATTCCGACCGCGGTTCGAGTTCGTGTGAATTCAGTCTGGACGCCAGAAGCGCGAGAGGAAAAACCCGTCAGCGTTCTGCGTTCCCGGCAGTATTTGCACGCCCCCCGGTTTCGCTTCAATTACACCTTTAATGTTGTCTAGGCGCAACTCATCGAATCGAGCCTCTGGCGCAATATCGCGACAAAACCTGTCGGTAACCTCGGAATTCTCATGTTTGAGAATCGAGCATGTTGCATAGACCAGACACCCGCCCGGGCCTAGCAATGGCCACAATGCTCCTAGCAGCGCCACCTGGCGTTTGGCCAGAGCCGCGATATCTTCGCTGCGTCGCAGCGATTTGATGTCGGGATGTCGTCGGATGACGCCGGTAGCCGAGCACGGCGCATCGATGAGAATGCGGTCAAACGGGGCGCCATCCCACCACGTATCTGGCTCGGCAGCATCAGCCGCGAGCGTTGTCGCTGAGAGCCCAAGACGGTCCAGCGTCTCATCGACCATCACGAGGCGCTTGGCATCAACATCGAGCGCGAGCAGGTCGAGCTGATTCCCTGCCGCTTCCAATAAATGCGCACTTTTACCACCCGGAGCCGCGCACGCATCGAGCACCCGCATCCCGGGCTTTGCAGCAACGACGTCAGCCACCCACTGCGGGGCCAGATCCTGCACAGAAACCCAGCCGTCATCAAAATGCGGCAGTGTTGATACGGGTACAGGACTACTCAGACAGATCGCGGCTTGACCAAATGTCGAATCGACCGCGATCCCCTTCGCAGCTAGCAACTCGCAATAGGCACTCAGCGTCGTTTTCATTGCATTGATGCGCAGCCACATCGGCGCCCGGGCATTGTTCGACGCCATGATCTCAAGCGCCCGATCGGGCCAATCGGTACGCAGTTGCTCCTCAAGCCATCGAGGGTGCGAAAGCCGAACACCGTCAGGTTGACGCTCCAACTGCGCGAGCAGCGCATCGCGCTCTCGATCAAACCGGCGCAATACCGCATTGACCAGCCCCTTGAGACGGGGACGCTTGATGCCCGGCAGCGCGTTGACCGTCTGAGAAACCGCGGCGTGCGCCGGGGTGCTCATTTGCCAGCGCTCGAACAAGCCACCGAGCAACAGAGCGTGCACCTCCCCCTCGCGCTTGGCGAGCGGCTTGTTCAACAGCTGGCGAAGCAGAAACTCGAGCGCGAGCCGATGTCGTTGGACGCCGTAAGCGATGTTCGAGACGAGACCGTACTCTGTGCCTGCGATGTCGCGCACGCTAGCAAGCGCCTGATCGAGCGAACGACCCCGCTGCAACACGTCGGCGGTGGCACGCGCCGATAGCGCTCGCGCGCTTGGGGTTTTACCAGCCATCAAGCGCCGTTCTGAAACTGCTTATCGTCCATCGAGAGCGCGTTGGCGAAAGCCTCGGCACTGACACGCCCTCGTCCCGGTCTTTGCAACTGCGTCAATCGGACGGCTCCCTGCCCACACGCAACGTCGATGCCTTCGGCGGTAACACTCAACACCGAGCCCGGCGGCATGCCACGGTTGTCGTCAATGCTCAGCAACTCGGACCGCCACAGCTTGACGGGCTGATCGTCAAGGCGAGCTACGCATCCCGGGTACGGGTTGAACGCGCGGATACGCCGATCAATCCACTGCGCATCCTGACTCCAATCGACGAAACCATCTTCCCGAACCAACTTGCGCGCATAGGTCGCCTGAGTGTCGTCCTGCGCTGTGGCCGGCAAGTTTCCCTGCACGAGATCTGGCAGTGCGTGCACCAACAGATTGCCACCCAGCTGCGCAAGTCGGTCATGTAAATCCGCAGCGGTTTCATCGTGTCGGATAGGTGTTTGCTGCTCAGCCAGTACCGGCCCGGTGTCCAGACCTGCTTCCATCTGCATGAGGCACACACCACTGGCCGCATCGCCCTCGGCGATGGTCCAGACGATCGGTGCCGCACCGCGCCAGCGCGGTAACAGGCTTGCATGGATGTTCACGCAGCCCAGACGCGGCGCATCGAGCACGGCTTGCGGCAGCAAGAGTCCATAGGCCGCAACGATCAACATATCGAGGTGGTGTAGTTCGAGAGATTCGACGATCTCGGAGGATTTGAGTGATTTCGGCTGTGCTACCGGCAGACCCTCGTCTAGAGCGAGGGACTTAACGGCGCTGGCGCGCAGCTTGCGGCCCCGCCCTGCCGGGCGATCTGGCTGTGTGAGTACGAGTTCAGGCCTTACCCCCGCTGCCAGCAAGTGGCGCAGGGCGACCGCAGCAAACTCCGGTGTGCCTGCGAATCCCAGCCGTGCGTTTCCGACGGCGTCACTGTCCTGCAACGCTACTCGCCGTGGCTGTGCGATGACGACGGTCTTTTTCCAATCGCTTACGGATCCGCTGCCGTTTCATCTGCGAGAGATAATCGACGAACAGTTTCCCATCGAGGTGGTCAATTTCGTGCTGAATACACACGGCGAGCAATCCATCAGCTTCCAGCATCTGGGGGTTCCCGTCGCGATCGAGGTATTCGACCTGGATGCGTTCAGCCCGCTCAACGCTCTCATAGTAGCCTGGGACCGAGAGGCAGCCCTCCTCCATGACCTCAACGCCGTCCTTCTTCGTAATGACCGGATTGATGAAGGCATAGGGCTCCGTGCGATCCTCAGATACATCAGCGACCAGCAAGCGTTTGTGCACGTCGACCTGCGTCGCGGCGAGACCAATCCCGGGCGCGTGGTACATCGTCTCGAACATGTTGTCGATCAGCGTGCGCAGCGCATCGTCGACCACTTCAACCGGCGTGGCCTTGGTGCGTAACCGCGGATCGGGATATTCAAGTATGTTCAACAGGGCCATTGCGCCACTCCTCAACGTGTAACCGGCGGTTTTTGGCAACCTGGCAGGATGTTCCTGCGGCAACCTGCGAACCGGGTTACAAATGCTCGCTAAATTTTTGACTTCACTCAATTAGATATTGACAATGCATCAATAATTTTGGGGTCAAAAAGCGTCCCGCACGCATTTATGTGACGTGTTTGGCAGTTAGTGCCGGGGACGACGGTCATAGTATATGACATATATGGGGCGTCACTCGTCCGACACAACCGGTCAGGAGTTTGCAGACACAATGTCTCGGTCAGTCAACACGCGCGCGGGACGCGCAGCCATCCTTGCTTCAACCATCACGCTGGTGGCTGGTTGCAGCCTGAATCCTTTTGGTGGCGAGAAAGATGAAGAATATGCGCCGGTCAGTCGTGACGGTCAGGCCGCAACGCAGCCGGTATCGATCGGCGGAACCGCCCAGCGCAAACCGGTGGATAACGCGCCACGCATCACACCCATGGAGCCCGCGCCGATCGCAGAAGACGCGCCTGGCCGCTACGTGGTGCAACGCGGTGACACCCTCTGGGATATCTCGCAAACCTTCCTGCGTGACCCCTGGTATTGGCCCGAGATCTGGCAGGTCAACCCGCAGATCGAGAACCCACACCTGATTTTCCCTGGCGACACGCTGTCTCTCATCTACATCGATGGCCAACCACGTATCTTGCTGGAGCGCGGCGCTGGCCGTGATGCGCGCCTGTCTCCGGGCGTCAGGGTGATTCCTTTGGAAGAGGCGATCACCACCATCCCTTACGAGGCCATCGCCGCCTTCCTGACACGCGCAGCGGTGCTGGAGCGTGAGGAGCTGGACAGCCTGCCCTATGTACTCAAATCGCGCGGTGATCACCTGATCTCGAGCGCGGGCGTAGACCTTTATGCACGCGGCGATATCGATGTGGTCGGTTCCCGTTACAGCGTCGTCCACATCAACGGCCCGCTCCGCGACCCTGATGACAACGCCATCGTGGGTTACGACGCACTGTATGTCGGCGATGGTACGGTACGCCGCAGTGGCGATCCTGCCACGCTGTTCGTGAACGAGTCACAGCGCGAAATTCTTACCGGTGACCGCCTGCTCAGCCAGGATGTTGTGATTCCGCTGAACTTCTTCCCCAAACCACCATCGCAGTTTGTCGATGGCCAGATCATTTCTGTCATCGACGGCGTGTCCCGGATCGGCCAGTACCAGGTGGTGGTGCTCAACCGTGGTGAATCCCATGGACTCGAATCGGGCGACGTACTGACCGTGCTGCAAAAAGGTGCCGAGATTTACGATCGCATCGGCAATCCTGGTGTTTTCGGCGCGGAAGTCGTGAAGCTGCCAGACGAAGAAGCCGGTACTGTCATGATCTTCAAGACCTATGACAGAATCAGCTACGGCTTGATCATGGACGCGCAGACCGATATCCGCGTCCTCGACCTGGTTCGTAGCCCTCAATAACGCTTCTGACCCTACCGCCGCGCGCGCTGCAACGGGTCGGCGCGCAACATGACACAGTGGCGGTATGGATTCGGAAACTCTGCGAGCCTGGCTCGCGCTGCACATCGCACCTGGCATTGGGCCGGCAACACTACGCAAGCTCGTTTCGCGATTCGGCAGCGCTAGCGCGGCCGTCGATGCGTCCGCCGCTGCCCTTAAAGCCGAAGGCCTCACGCAAGCCAGCGTGGACGCGATTAATCAACCTGATGCCAACGAGATCGCCCGATCAGAGCGCTGGCTCGAGGCAGATTCGCACCACCTGCTGACACCAGAGCACCACAACTGGCCGACCCGTCTCGACGCGATCGATGCCGCACCCGCGGTGCTATTTGCCAAAGGTGACACCGATTTATTGACCATGCCTTCACTGGCTATCGTCGGCAGTCGCAACCCAACAGCAGACGGCAAAGACAACGCTCGCGCTTTTGCGCGCTACCTGGCCAGCAATGGCATGTGCATAGTGAGCGGGCTCGCCAGCGGCATCGACGCGGCGGCGCACGAAGGCGCATTGGACGCCGACGGCGCCACGGTAGGCGTTCTGGGCACCGGTCCCGACATTGCCTATCCGCGGCTGAACGCACCGCTACAGGAGCGGATTTGCAGCCGCGGCATCGTGATCAGTGAGTACAGACCAGGCACCACCGCTCAGTCAGGGCACTTCCCGGCACGCAATCGCATTATCAGTGGTCTATCGCTCGGGACGCTGGTCGTCGAAGCGACACCTCGTTCGGGGTCGTTGATCACCGCCCGACTCGCTGGCGAACAGGGCCGATCGGTATTCGCCATCCCGGGCTCAATCCACAATCCGATGGCTCGCGGATGCCACCAACTCATTCGTCAGGGGGCGTTATTAGTGGAGCAAGCCAGCGATATCTTCCTGGAACTTGGAGCAGAACTCGGCGAGCAGGGCGCGCCCGAACCGGAGTTGGAAGTCGAATCGAAAACGCCGGATCCAGACTACTTGCGGGTGCTGGAGGTCATGGATTGGGCGCCTATTTCGCTTGACTCACTTGTGACGAGAACCGGATTGACCGCAGCTGAGCTTTCCTCCATGCTCCTGATCATGGAGCTCGAGGGCACCATTGAGCAGGTCCCGGGAATTGGGTTCCTGAGACGCGGACGGGGAAGGAAGACGCCATGAAAGAAAACGTTCTTGACGTATTGATGTACCTGTTCGAAACCTACGTCGACACCGACACCCCCGCCGCCAGCGGCGCCAGCGAATTGCGCGACGAACTGTCTCGCGCCGGATTCCACGATACCGAGATAGAACACGCCCTGACCTGGCTTGATGGTCTCTCGGTCAACGAAGACCTCTTATCTCCAAATACCCAAACCTCAGCTGGAATCCGAGTATTTAGTGAGGACGAGCGCGCCAGAATCGATGTGTCTGGACGTGGTTACTTGCTCTACCTTGAGCAAATCGGCATTCTCCAGCCCGAACAGCGCGAGCTTGCCATCGACAGATTGCTGGCATTGGAAGCACCGGAAATCGACCTCGAGCAAATTAAGTGGGTTGTGATGATGGTGCTCTTCAGTCAGCCCGGACAGGAACAGGCTTTCTCCAGAATGGAAGACCTGGTGTTCGAAGAATGCGAGGGCAACATCCACTGATCGACAGAAGCCGACAGTGTGATGCCAGATGCCGCGCTCGACGCGGCTGTTTTTTGTACGCCCCCACTCGTTTTTTCAGTGCGGTGCACCACGCGACTCAGCGTCGCTAGAGAAGTCATGAGCAAGAACCTGGTCATCGTCGAATCGCCGGCGAAAGCGAAAACCATTGAGAAGTATCTCGGCAAGGATTTTTCCGTGCTCGCTTCTTATGGACATGTCCGGGACCTGATTCCGAAAGAAGGTGCGGTCGACCCCACGCAGGGCTACCGGATGCAATACCGGGTCATCGATCGCAACGAAAAGCACGTGAATGCGATCGTGCGAGCCCTGAAAAAATCCGATGCGCTTTACCTCGCGACTGACCCCGACCGCGAAGGCGAGGCCATCTCCTGGCATCTATACGAGTTGCTGCAGGAGAAAAACGCACTCGGTGACAAGCCGGTCCACCGGGTCGTGTTCTACGAAATTACGCGCCAAGCTGTACAGGAAGCCATTGCGAATCCACGCGGCCTTTCCAATGAACTGGTTAATGCCCAACAGGCAAGACGTGCGCTCGACTATCTGGTCGGCTTCAACCTGTCGCCGTTGCTGTGGCGAAAAGTACAGCCGGGCCTGTCCGCGGGACGTGTGCAGTCACCCGCGCTTCGGATGATTGTTGAGCGCGAGCAGGAGATCGAAGCGTTCAAGCCGCGCGAGTACTGGTCAGTCGAAGCCGATGTCGAGAAATCTGAACAACCCTTCATGGCGCGACTGACAACCTATCAGGGCGACAAGGTCGAGCAGTTCAGCTTCGAGAACGAAACGGCGGCGATGGGGGTCCACTCGGCGCTGACAACGGCCGCCGGTGGTCAGCTTCATGTGCAAGCGATCACGCGCAAGCAACGTCGGCGTAATCCAACCGCCCCGTTCACGACTTCGACTCTGCAACAGGAAGCCTCACGCAAGCTTGGCTTCAACACGCAGCGCACGATGCGCACCGCGCAAAAACTCTATGAAGGTATCGACATTCCTGGCGAGGGAACGGTTGGTCTGATCACCTACATGCGAACCGACTCACCGTCGATCGCACAGGTGGCGATCGATGAGATCCGCGGTGTCATTGTCGATCGATACGGCAAGGAGAACCTGCCGGAGGCACAACGCGAATATCGGACGAAGTCCAAGAACGCACAAGAAGCGCACGAAGCCATCCGGCCCACATCGGCAAGTCGCGACCCGGAGAGTCTCCGAGCGGCCCTCGACGAGGATCAATACAAACTTTACGGGTTGATTTGGCGGCGCAGTGTTGCATCACAAATGGTGCCGGCCGTGTTCGACACGGTGGCCGTTGACCTTGTACCAGGTGCCGTTGGCGGAGACGGCGCGGCCACCGGGACTTTCCGTGCGAACGGATCGATCCTGGTGCATCCGGGCTTCATGGCGGTCTATCAGGAAGGGCGCGAAGAACAGGCGGCCGATGAGAACGACCGACGTCTGCCGCCGCTTGAGGAAGGCGACATGGTTTCGCTGAAGGAGCTCCGCGCAGATCAACACTTCACGGAACCACCACCGCGCTACTCGGAAGCTAGCCTGGTAAAGGCGCTCGAGGAATACGGTATCGGCCGTCCCTCGACCTACGCCAGCATCATCTCGACACTGAAAAACCGCGAGTACGTGGAAATGGACGGCCGGCGGTTCCTGCCGACGGATATCGGGCGTATCGTCAACGGCTTCCTGACCGATCACTTCACCCAGTACGTCGACTACGAGTTCACGGCACGGATGGAAGACGATCTCGATGCGGTCTCGCGCGGTGACCGTGATTGGGTACCCTTACTTGACGAATTCTGGCAGCCGTTTCATCGCCAGGTAGATGACAAGGACAAGAGCGTCACTCGCGAACAGGTTGCGCAATCACGTGAGCTCGGCACCGACCCGAAATCGGGCAAACCCGTCTCAGTGCGGATGGGACGTTTCGGACCGTTCGTCCAGATCGGCACCAAAGACGACGAGGAGAAACCGAAATTCGCGGGACTTAGACCTGGCCAGAAGATGAATGACATCGATCTGGAGACCGCGCTCGACTTATTCCAGCTACCGCGCAAGCTCGGCGAGACTCCCGAGGGTGAGGCCGTATCGGCGAGCATCGGACGGTTCGGTCCCTACGTCCGCTACGACAATAAATTCGTGTCGATTAAAGGTGATGATGATCCTTACACGATTACTCTGGAAAGAGCGCTGGAAGTCATCAAGGAGAAAAAAATCGCCGACGCAAACCGGCTGATTCTCGATTTCCCAGACGAAGGTATCCAGGTGCTGAACGGCCGGTATGGCCCCTACATCACCAACAAGAAGAAGAACGCGAAAATCCCGAAGGACCGTGAGCCGAAGTCTCTGACGCTCGAAGAGTGCGTTGAATTGCTTGCTCAGGCGCCTGAGCGAGGACGTCGCGGCAAGAAAACAACCAAAAAGACAGCCGCTGCCGACTCGGATGGTGCGTCCAAGAAAAAGACCACCAAGAAAAAGGCAAAGAAGAAAACCGCCAAGAAGAAAACTACAAAAAAGAAAGTAGCGAAAAAGAAGACCACTAAGAAAAAGACGGCTAAGAAAAAGACCGCGAGTAAGAAAACATCGACTTGATGCCCGCGCGCGGGATCACCACAACGAGAGGAGTTGGATGATGAAAATTACCAGCGTCGACTACAGAATCCCGGCTATCTTTGCGGTTGCTGCCCTTCTGGGCGGATGCGGCGGCGAACCCGATGCACCTGAAGCGTCTGCGTCGGCAGAGGCCGCTGCAGAACAACCCGCAGTACCTTCCAATACCGAGCTCCTCGATACGGTGCTCGCCGCTCAACCGGAGGAGGCGCAAGCACGCTACCCTTTCCGAAATCCTAGAGCGACGTTGAATTTCTTCGGCATCGAACCTGGCATGACCGTCGTCGAAGCACTTCCCGGCGGTGGCTGGTATTCGAAGATCCTGATTCCGTATCTCGGCTCTGAGGGTCAGTTGGTCGGAGTCGACTACGCGATGGATATGTGGCCATTGTTCGGCGGGATGTCTGAGGAAGCGATCGAAAAGCGTAAGACCTGGACCACTACCTGGGTCGAAGGCACTCGTGAATGGGGTGAAGGCGCATCGGTATCGGCGTTTGTTTTCGGCAGCGTGGACGAGACCGTGAGCGAGACGGCGGATGCGGTACTCATGATCCGCGCCTTACACAATCTCAACCGTTTTGAATCTCAGGGAGGGTTTCGTACCCAGGCTCTGACCGATGCTTTCGAGGTACTCAAGCCGGGTGGCGTGCTGGGTATCGTGCAGCACCGCGCACCAGCAGACGCCTCTGACGATTGGGCAGATGGTAGTAACGGTTATTTGAAACAAGCCAGCGTTATTGAAGCTGTCGAGGCGGTCGGTTTCGAGCTGGTGGAATCGAGCGAAATCAATGCCAACGAAGCGGACGTGCCGACCGAGGACGATTTCGTCTGGCGATTGCCACCAACGCTGGGTACATCACGCGACGACGAAACCTTGCGAGCGGAAATGACCGCCATCGGTGAGTCAGACCGGATGACACTCAAATTCCGCAAACCGGTAGCCAGCTCGGGCGATTAACCGGTTTTTCCATCGCGGCCGCAGCTGCGGCCGCGGTGCCGAACCGTTACACTATCCACGTCATTGATGGTTGACGCGACGCGGGGGCGCGACGCTCAACAAATGGGGACGGGATATGCAAAGCTTTGAGGAACAGCTCGCGCAGGTGCGCGAGTACCTGATCGATCTGCAACAACGCATCACGAGCGAAGTTGCGGTACTGGACGGAAAAGCGTCATTTGCCACCGACGCCTGGGAGCGACCCGGCGGCGGGGGCGGTCAATCCATGATCCTGCAGAACGGCGCTCTGATGGAGCAGGCCGGCGTCGGATACTCGCACGTGATGGGTGACGGATTACCGCCGAGCGCCACAAAAGCAAGACCCGAACTCGCCGGGCGACGATTTGAGGCAGCCGGGGTGTCGCTGGTGTTCCATCCGGAGAATCCCTATATCCCCACCACGCACGCGAACGTACGTTGCTTCGCCGCCTTGGCGGAGAATGAAGCGCCCGTCTGGTGGTTCGGTGGCGGATTCGATTTGACCCCGTTCTATCCTTTTGCAGAAGACGTGCACGAGTGGCATCAAACGGCCAAAGCGGCTTGTGAACCGTTTGGGGCGGAAGTCTACCCGGCGCACAAGGCATGGTGTGATGAGTACTTCAACTTGCCACACCGTGGCGAAACCCGCGGTGTCGGTGGTCTGTTCTTCGATGACCTGAATGAATGGGGCTTCGATCAGTGCTTCGCTTATCTGCGCAGCGTCGGTGACCACTTCATGAAGGCGTACGCGCCGATCGTCGAGCGTCGCCGAAATACGCCGTACGGTGAACGGGAGCGCCAATTCCAGCTTTATCGACGAGGTCGCTACGTCGAATTCAACCTCGTCTACGATCGCGGAACCCTGTTCGGACTGCAGTCCGGAGGACGCACGGAGTCGATTCTGATGTCGCTACCACCGCAAGTAAGGTGGCAGTACGGCTATCAGCCCGAAGCCGGAAGCCCGGAAGCTGAATTGACCGAGCAATGGCTCAAACCTCGTGACTGGCTGCAGGAACTAGCCCCGGCTGCTTGAGACGAATCTTGCGTTAAGGGTGCGAGGCCGGCTACCGTTTGGGTTTTCCCGAACGACTGCTTATGAAGTCCGAACCTTCCCGCGAGCTGCGCCCGCCGCACCGACTTGCCACGCTATTGGAGTTTCGCGCTCCACTTGATGCACTGACGCTAGCTATGCGCTGGCCTTCGTTGGTCAGCGCCCCGAAAGGCGACGGACGACCGGTCCTCCTCCTGCCCGGACTCGGCGCGAGCCCACGATCCATGTGGCCACTCAAACAATATTTGCGCCGATTGGGATATGACGCACAAGACTGGGCACTCGGGCGTAACCGCGGGCGCGTCGAGTGGATGGTCAGCAAGATGGCCGATCAGGTCGAGTCACTGGCCGAGTCCCGGGATTCGGTGACGCTGATCGGCTGGAGCCTTGGCGGCGTGGTAGCTCGGGAACTCGCGCGCTTGCATCCGGAGGACGTGCGTGAAGTGATCACGTTTGGTACACCCGTGATGGGCGGACCAAAATATACCGCTATGGCGGAGCGTTTTGCGGAAGGCGGATCACAGGATCTCGACCGATTCGAACGCGCTGTGCACGAACGCAATCTGATCGGGTTCGATCAACCGATCACTTCGATCTACAGCAAGCTCGACGGGGTTGTAGGCTGGCGCGCATCCATTGATCACTACAACCCACAGGCACGCAACATCGAAGTGATTGGCGCTCACCTCGGACTGGGTATCAACGCATCGGTCTGGCGGATCATCGCCGACACGCTAGCCAAGTCCTGACGACCGGCGAACTAATCGATCGTGAATTGCTTTCCCAGCGCAGCACAGACGCTGTAACGGGGGCAGTCGATCACGTGGTCATTCACCATACCGATCGCCTGCATATAGGCATAGATCGTCGTTGAACCCACAAAGCGAAAGCCTCGACGTTTCAGGTCGCGACTGATCGCATCCGAGGTTTTTGTCGTTGTCGGGCAATCGGATTGCACTTGCCAAGCGTTCTGAACCGGCCGGTTGTCGACAAAGGCCCACAAGTATTTCGCAAAGCCGTCGTATTCCTCTTGCAGCTCAAGAAATCGCTGCGCATTGGACACGGTCGCCGCAATCTTCAGGCGATTGCGGACGATACCGGCGTCGAGACGCAACGCTTCGCAGCGCGCATCTGAAAAACGCGCCACTTGTTCGGGGTCGAAATTCGCGAACGCTCGCTCATAGCCTGCCCGTTTGTGGAGAATCGTGCTCCACGACAGTCCAGCTTGTGCCGATTCAAGTACGAGAAACTCGAAAAGCACCCGATCATCCGCGACAGGGACGCCCCATTCCGTGTCGTGGTATTCGAGATAGGCATCGCTGACACCCAACGCCCAGGGACAGGCGCTTCTTAACGAGGACACACCGACTCCGTGATGCTGCTCATCGATTTGGTTTTCCATGTTTCTGCCTTCCGCAATTCACGTGCGGTCCAGCGTGACCCATCAGGGGTACGCCTGCTGACAAGAAACTCACACGAAGCAGCAATAACGCAGCGAAGCTCACCAAGCGTTAGATCGAAATACCCAGTGTGTCGCTCGAAGCCTTCCGTACCGCCTCAACGCTTGCGGAATCACGACCGATGATGGCAACGCTACCGCCATCGCCGGCCGGCATGATGATGCCTTCAAAACCACCACTCATGATCGACATGGGACCATCAACCATTTGATTCGGCATAACGAGGATCGTGACCGGCCCGTTCTCACCCTGCACCACCAGGTGGGGAATCAACTCGCCGTTGATCACGCAGCTTTTCGCGTAGCTGATCGGTCCCGGCGTGCTCACCATACGAGCACCTGCCGGTTCGAGTACGTTACTTACACGTTCGATCGACAGACTGACGTCCGAAGGCTGCATGCTGGAAAGCTCAGGACCGAGGTGCTCGATGACTTCGGCGATCAGGTCTTCACCGCCGAGACCCGGAACTACTGTCTGTACCTCCGGCTGGCGAACAACCAGACCGACGACCAGCGCGAGACAGGCCGCGAGACCAATCCATGCGGGAACCGCGAAACGACTCGCGGGCGCTGCCTTTTTCTGCAGTGGCACGACGTTGTCGGACGACTGCACTACCTCGTCGACCGATGCGTCCTGCAGGCGAGCCTCCAGCTCGGCCATGTCCGGCACTTGCGCGCGCAGACTATCGGGCACAGAAACACCCAAGGCCTGCACCAGTTGCTGCTCCAGCAGTGCCGCCTTGCGCTTCAGCGCTCGAGACTCCGGGCACGATTGCGCCTTCGCCGCGATCTCGTCGGAATCACGGTTGGGTTCGGACAACACCGAAAACTCAAATTCTTTAAAGTCCATCAACCTTCTCCAAGGTCGAAGTTTTCGATCAACTTCTTACGCGCCCTGTGCAAACGGGTCAGCACAGCGCCGTTACTCAAATCCATTATCTCGGCAATCTCTTTCGTCGAATGCCCTAGCAAAACCTGCAGAACCAAAGGCTCTCGATACTCCGGTTCCAGCTCAAAAATCGCAGCTCGCATGTCGTCGGTGTCGGTGTCCTGCTCTGTTGCCAAATGCAACGTTGGCGCACCCACCAATTCATCGATATCCACTGTCTCCAACCGCTTTCTTTCGAAAAAACGGGCGTTCTCCCGGCGCACTATGGTCAACAGCCAGGGTTTCGCAGCCTGATCCTCGCGCAGCGAGTCGAGCGATTTCCAGGCGCGCATCATCGCATCCTGCACTACATCTTCGGCCAGAGCCGAATCACGGCTTAGCCAATACGCGTAGCGGTAGAGATCCTCTCGGTGTTCTCCCACCAGTTGCTCGAATCGGCGCTGGCGTGCCGCATCGCTCGCTGTACGTTGCATCAGATGACCCAGAGTGATCGCTTTTTATTTCACACGGGGCGTTTCGACCCCGTTTTTCCCCAGAACCCCTACTTTACTTGGACAGCGTCCTCGAATATAGCCACAATCTGGTGTCAGGAACTCAGGACAGCGCGGCATGCACAACGACAAGACACCCGGTTTCCCGCTCACGCGGATGCGGCGCCGGCGCCGGCACGGCTGGATCAGAGATATGTTGGCGGAACATGCTCTCACCGCCGCCGATTTCCTCTACCCCGTGTTTGTGCTCGATGGCGAGGGTCGCGAAGAATCGGTGCCCTCGATGCCCGGCGTGGCGCGACGCAGCATCGATCGCTTGCTGGCACACCTCGAGGATGCGGTAGCGCTTGGTATTCCCGGTGTGGTCCTGTTTCCCGTGATCGATGCCAGTCTGAAAACGCCAGACGGTAGTGCCTGCCATGCTGATGAAGGCCTGGTTCCGCGCACCATCGACGCAATCAAGTCCCGATTTCCCGATCTCGGCGTCATTACCGACGTCGCGCTCGACCCCTACACGACTCACGGTCAGGACGGCATCATCGACGAGGACGGGTATGTTCTGAATGACGTGACGGTGAGCATGCTCGAACGTCAGGCCGTGTGCCATGCAAAAGCCGGAGCAGACGTGGTGGCGCCATCTGACATGATGGATGGTCGCATCGGCGCAATCCGCAGGGCGTTGGAGGTCAACGGTTACCCGAACACGCTTATCCTCTCCTATGCCGCGAAGTACGCATCCTGTTACTACGGACCATTCCGTGACGCTGTAGGGTCTGCCGGCAATCTTGGCGGCGGCGGCAAACACAGCTACCAGATGGACCCCGCCAATGGCCGGGAAGCATTGCGCGAAGTCCAACTCGATATCGATGAAGGCGCCGACCTTGTCATGGTCAAACCGGCGCTGCCGTATCTGGACGTCATTCGGGATGTTGCTGCCAACTACGAGATCCCGGTATTGGCCTATCAGGTCAGCGGTGAGTACGCGATGCTGGCCGCCGCAGCCGAGAACGGCTGGTTAGATGGAAAGGCCGCGACGCTCGAAGCGCTACTGTCCATTAAGCGGGCAGGCGCGCGCGCTATTCTCACCTATAGCGCCGTCGATGCGGCGCGCTGGCTGAGCGAGTAAACTCAAGAATCAAAAGAGCGATGGTAGAGCCGCAGGAGCGTTAGATTTGGTACAGGAAACCGCGATTCTCGATCGCTATGGCGTCGTCGGTTATCCCGTGGCGCACAGCAAGTCACCGGTCATTCACCAACAGTTCGCCGAGCAGACTGGCGAATCACTAGTCTATGAGCTTGTCGAAGCGGCACCCGATGATCTTGAGTCTGTCGTGCGTCAATTTCAGCGGGCGGGCGGCAAAGGGCTAAACGTTACAGTTCCGCACAAAAGTCGTGCGACGCGCCTGGTCGATGAGCTCAGCGAATCAGCGAGCATCGCGGGTGCTCTGAACACCCTGAAATTCGATGAAGACCGTATCGTTGGTTTCAACACCGATGGCATTGGTCTGATCCGCGACCTCCGCGATAATTGGAAATTCGAAATACCGAATACTCGCATCCTGGTACTGGGTGCTGGGGGCGCCACACAAGGCATCCTGGCACCGCTGCTTGATCTCGAGCCCGCTACGATCGTCATCGCAAATCGCACTGTCGCCAAGGCCGACGCTCTGGCGAATCACTTTGGTGCGCTCGGCGAAGTCGAAGGCATGCGTTTCAATGACGTGCGCAGCGTCGAACCGTTCGACCTCGTGATCAACGCCACCTCGGCCGGTCTCTCCGGAGAATCGGCGCCGTTCCCGAAAGAAGCGATTCGTCGCGGACACACAGCCTGTTATGACCTTTCCTATGCACTGCATAAGACGCCGTTTGTGGCCTGGGCAGAGCAGATGGACGCCGGTCGAACCCGGGCCGGATGGGGCATGCTCATCGAGCAAGCCGCAGAGTCTTTTCGGATTTGGCGAGGTATCCAACCCGAAACGGCACATGTTCTGAACCGATTACCCGCCGCGAACTAGTTTTTTAATTTTTTCTGCATCCAAACTGAGACAGCCCTCGAAACTCAGAGGCGAACTTTCATTCGCCATTAGTTTTGAAGGAGTATAAAAACTATGTTGCGTAGCAAACTGACTGCCATGGCGGCGGTCGCAGCCCTCGCGCTCACTGGTTGCGATGTATTTGATGATGACGACGACGACAATAACGCGGTCGCCGTCGACACCACTGTAGTCCGCGTCCTGCATGCATCGCCTGATGCACCTGCGGTAGACGTCACCATCGACGGCTTGTCGTTCAGTGGTGTTGACTACAAACAAGGCACTCAGGACATTCGCGTCCCGGGCGGTACTTACACCGTTCAGGTCGACGGATTGACGCCAGGCGGCAACACCACCGTGATCGGTCCAGTCGATTTGGCCCTCTCAGCGGACTCGCGCTATGCGGTAATCGCTGCAGGCCCTGTGGCAAGCATTGCCCCGGTCGTCGTCGAGATTCCTGACCAGAGTCCAGCCGTTGGCAACATCCGCGCGACGGTTGTACACGGCGCTCCGGCTGCTCCTGCGGTCGACGTTTACGTCACCGCGCCGGGCGCCAACCTTGGCGCATCAGCAGCGCTGGGTTCATTCAGCTTCGGCGACTCGCTCGGCCCCGTAGAAGTACCGGGTGGTGAGTACCAGATCCGCGTGACGTTGGCCGGCACCACCACGGTCGTATTCGACAGTGGACCGGTTGTGCTGACCGCCGGTATCGACTACCTGATCACCGCTGTGGAAAACACCGAAGCAGGCGACGCACCGGTGTCGCTTGTTGTCCTGGACGGCGCGAACTCATTCGAGCTGTTCGACGTCGACACACCGGCAGCACTTCGCGTAATCCATAACTCGCCTGATGCGCCTGCAGTCGACATCATCGTGAACGATGACTTCGCTAACCCGCTCGTACCGGGCCTCGCGTTCCCCGACTTCACCGATTTCGTTGAAGTACCTCCGGGCACGTACAACGTGAAGGTTACGCCGGCTGGTGATGCTGGCACGATCGTGATCGATGCGGACCTCAACCTGACCGTAGGCAGCGAATCATCCGTATACGCAACCGGTCTGCTGGCTAACATCGCACCGCAAGTACTCGCTGACGATCGTCGCGAAGTTGCTACGCAAGCGCAGGTGCGCATTCTGCACGGCTCACCGGCAGCGGGCGCGGTAGACATCTTCGTCACCGCACCGGGCACCGACATTACGACCGTCACCCCGAACTTCGCTGACGTGGAGTTTGGTGACGAGACCGGTTACGTGCAGCTCGCTGCAGGTACCTACACGGTCACGGTCACACCGACCGGCACGACCACAGCGGCAATCGGCCCGATCGACATTACGATCGACGCTGGTGGCATCTACACCGCGGTAGCACGCGATGCTGCTGGTGGTGGCGCACCGCTCGGTCTGATCCTGCTCGACGACTTTAACTAAGCGTCAGCGGATCGACCGCAAACAAACCGCATCGGCCTCTGGCCGGTGCGGTTTTTTTTGTTTTAGCGCATCGTCACGAGTTCTTCTGCACTGGTCGGATGAATGGCGACCGTGTCATCGAAGTCTTTCTTGGTAGCGCCCATTTTCACGGCGACCGCAAAACCCTGCATCATTTCGTCCGCGCCATCGCCGAATACATGACAACCCACAACGCGCTCTTCGTCTCCGACAACCACCAGTTTCATCGCCGCCCTGCGTTTGTGTGCACCTAGCGCATAACGCATCGGAATAAACGACGAAGTGTAAGTTTTCGCCTGATCACCAAACCGTGCTTTGGCCTCGGGCTCGGTCAGTCCAACGGTGCCCATGGGCGGATGAGAGAACACCACGGTCGCGATGTTCGAGTAATCCAGTTTTCGATCGGTCATACCGCCAAAGAGTCGGTCCGATAGTCGACGACCTGCGGCAATCGCCACCGGTGTCAGCGCCACCGCACCCGTAACATCACCAAGCGCAAAGATATGATCAATATTTGTTTGTTGCCATTCATCGACCGGAATAAACCCACCAGGATCGGTCGATACACCGGCGGCCTCCAGCTCAAGATCGCCAGTTGCGGGGTCGCGACCCACCGCCCAGATGACGCAGTCAAAGTCGCCGAATTCACGGCCATCCTGGGCCCGCAGGATCCGCTTGTTGTTGGCACCCTGACGCAGGGTCTCGGGGATGAAATGCTCGTGCAAAGCGATCCCGTCTGCCTCGAGCGCGTCGGTCACTGCACTGCGCAAAAGCGGGTCGAATGATCGCAGCACACCGTCTTGGCGCACGAGAATGGTGGTGTCGGCGCCTAGTGCTCGCAAAACGCCGCCGAGCTCTACAGCAACATAACCGCTGCCGACCAGAGCGACACGCTGCGGCATCTGTTCCAGTTCAAAGAATCCATCTGACGTGATGCCCAGTTCCGCGCCGGGAACCGATGGTACGTGTGGATAGCCGCCTGTTGCGATCGTAATCCGATCTGCCTCGTATACCGTGTGGTCGACAGTGATCGCGTTCGGTCCGGAAAAATGTGCGCGGCCCCGAACTACGTCGATCGACTTGCGCTCCAGGTTGTTCGCATAAATGCCATTCAGCCTCGCTACATAGGCATCCCGTGCTTCCTTGAGCGTGCGCCACTGGTGATGCGGCTCCATACGCTCAAAACCGTAACTTTCCGCAAGCTCGAGATGCTCGGCCACGTTCGCGGCATACCACATGACTTTCTTCGGAACACAGCCGACGTTCACGCAAGTCCCGCCCAGGCGGTGGGATTCCACCACCAAAACGCGGGCGCCGTATTCAACCGCTCGCTGCGCGTGAGCGAGGCCACCGCTGCCACCACCGATCACAATCAGGTCATATCGCTCACTCACCGCTCACTTCCCATGGTCAATTTCTCAGTTGTGCGCATGCTACACTTCCCACGCTCAACGGCACAGAGGCCTTCGACCACACTCGCGGATACAGCATGACCCAGTCGTCTCACGAGATTTTTGAACTACCTGATTTTTCGAATATCTCGGCAGAATCCATCAGTCGCGAAATTCCTGAATTACTCGTTAAGCTGCGTGAGCGTCTTGAGGCCATTCGCATGGCCCCTGGCGGGTTCGAGAATCTGGTTTATGGACTGGAAGAAATTCGCCATGAACTCGGGCGCTGTTGGTCGCCGTTTTCGCACCAGAATATGGTTCAGAGCGACCCGGACTTTCAGACCGCTTATGTAGAAGCACTCACGCAGATCACGCGCTTCGCCACGGAGCTAGGACAAGACCAGACCATCTATGCAGCCTTGTCGCAATTAGAGAGCGCTAACGCGCCGTCGATGGACGCCTCGGCGCAAGAGCTCGTTCACAAGATGCTGCGCGACTTCCGCCTGGCAGGGGTCGCACTCGACTCACGAGATAAGGCCCGATTCGTCGAACTGACCCAGCAACTTTCGAAAGCGCAGGCGGAGTTTTCCAATAGGCTGCAGCAATGCACCGACGCCTGGTCATGGCGAACAGAAGACCTCAATGCGGTGTCCGGAATTCCGGAAACCGTACTCCGTGGTGCGCGGAACGCGGCCGAGACTGCTGGCGCAGCAGGCTGGCTGTTTTCATTAACGCAACCCACTTACCAGGCGGTTATCACGCACTGCGAGCACAGGGATACCCGACGCCGCTTCTACGAGGCGTGGATGACCCGGGCAAGCACGGTCGGACAACATGACGAACAATGGGACAACAGCCCGTTGATCACCGAAATCCTAAGCACACGACAACAGATGGCGGAATTGCTTGGTTTCGATAGCTACGCCGAAATGTCTCTGGCGCCCAAGATGGCCGACTCGGTCGATCAGGTCTTGACGTTTCTGAACGACCTCGCCGATCGCAGTCTCGCTAGCGCCGAACGCGAACGCGAACGCCTCGAATCAATCGCCGGACACAAACTCGAGGCCTGGGACACTACGTTCTACCTCGAGCAACTGCGCAACCGCGATTTCGCGATCTCCGACGAATTGCTGCGACCCTATTTTCAAGCGCCGGCAGTTCTGGAGGGCTTGTTTGAGCTGGCTGGTCGGTTGTTCGGACTGCGATTCAAGGTCGCCCAGGATGTTGTCGCCTGGCACGACGATGTGGAATTCATCCACGTGCTCGACCAGGGTGGCAATACGATCGGCGGGTTCTACATGGATCTCTATGCGCGTGCTGGCAAGCGCGGAGGCGCATGGATCGACGAGTGCGTTGTGCACAAGGCGCTTCCCGATTCTCAGTCGCTACCGGTCGGATACCTGGTCTGCAATTTCACAACCGGTGCGGGTGATCGAGAGGCGCAACTGGCGCATCAGGAAGTCGTTACGCTGTTCCACGAATTCGGGCACATGCTGCACCATCTGCTGACTCGGGTGGCGTACCCGAGCATCGCAGGTATCAACGGTGTGCCGTGGGACGCGGTGGAACTTCCGAGTCAGTTTTTCGAGCACTACGCGTGGCACTACGACGTCCTGAAGGCCTGCAGTGCCCATGTGGATTCCGGTGAGACGCTGCCCAAGGCGCTCTACGACCGGTTGTACGCAGCACGCAACTGTGGAGCCGGACTACAGATGCTACGCCAGCTCGAATTCGCACTGTTCGACTTCGATCTGCACGCACGTAGCGACGCAGCTGAACCAGGCGTTTTACAATCGGTGCTCGCAGAAACCAGAGCACGCACAACCCTGATCGAACCGCCGGCATGGAATCGATTTGAGAACGGTTTCTCGCATATTTTTGCGGGCGGGTACGCGGCTGGCTATTACAGCTACAAGTGGGCTGAGGTACTCGCGGCAGACGCGTTTTCTGCGTTTGAGGAAGTTGGCAATGTTTTTGATCTCGACACTGCCAAACGCTTTCGCCAGACCATTCTCGAAATTGGTGGCAGTCGCGATATCGGCGAAGCATTTACCGATTTCAGAGGGCGAACCGCGCGTATCGACGCATTACTGGAACGCGATGGCATTCTCGCCGCTTGATTACTGACGACTTTCGTCTTTATTCGCCCAAATATCGTAGTTACGTCATATCGGGCCTAACTTGTCCTCATCGATTCACGTATGCTTGCCCGAACTGGGTGGGGTGGATTTAGGGCGCGTGCAGGCACAACAGACGCACTCACAATCTCTGCGCGATCGGCGCAACAACTTCGACGTCACTGACCGTGTCGATGTCTCAAGCATGACGTCGGTGCGTGATGCGGTTGAATCGTTGTTCTACGATACCTTCCCGCACGCTGCCTTCGACCGAATCTGGCTGGCATTCCATGATTTCGAACGACTGTTCGCGGGTCGCTATCCGGGCTATCACGGTTGTGACACGACCTACCACGATGTCCAACACACGCTCGATATGACGTTGGCGGTTGCGCGCCTCATTGCGGGACACGAGCGCACTGTCAAAGAAGCGGATCGTCTTGGACCTGCGCGCGCTGAGCTTGCCCTCATCATCGCGATGTTCCACGACGCAGGCTACATCCGACACGAATCGCGCGATGGCGCTATTGCCAATGGTGCCGTCTTCACGCGCGTGCATGTCACACGAAGCGGCGAGTTTCTGAGGGACTATCTGGAGCGCATCGGCCTTGGTCATTGTGCTGACCTTGCGGCGCAGCTTGTGCATTTCACAGGCTATGAGATCGACCTGCGCAACCTCACGATGGACGATCCGCGAGACACCCGTGTCGGGTACATGATCGGCACCGGAGACTTACTCGCGCAGATGGCCGACCGCTGCTATCTGGAAAAATGCCGTGATCGGCTCTTCCACGAATTCGTAATCGGCGGTGTTGCAATGTCGATCAACGACGCCGGTGAAACAGTCATGCAATATGAGTCGGGAGAAGACCTGTTGCGCAAGACTCCTGAGTTTTTTCAGAAAGGTGCTCGCCACCGACTTGACGAAGAATTCGAACGCACCTACCGCTTTATCGAACCGGTTTTCGACGGGCGCAATCCCTACATCGAGGCGATCAACCGCAATATTCGCTATCTGCAGTTCGTGATCAACACTGAAAACTGGGCTGGGCTGCGTCGCGAACCACCCGTTTACGTGGCGGCCCCGGATATCTCCGAAAGTGTCCGGATCATGGTCGCGGAGCTGCGCCGCGCCTTTAAGGAAGGCACCGGACCGAGCCAGATCGTCGCCTGACGGAATCAGGGCTCGGTGGCGGGCGTCTCGGTGAGGTAGCGAACGAACCGATTCCGCTCATCCACAAGGATCGCGCACGGATCCAAAGGCCGGTCGGTGAGCTCGAAAGCGATGATGATGAGCTCTTCACCCTCGCTGATCAGATGTGCAGCAGCCCCGTTCATGCAGATCACGCCTGAATCGCGCTCCCCTGCAATGACGTAAGTCTCGAGACGGGCGCCGGATGTATTGGAGACAACGAGGACCTTCTCGTTCTCCCACAGACCCACGCGCTCGATGAGCGCACGATCAATCGTGATGCTACCGACATAGTTGACGTCGGCCTCGGTGACCCGGGCCTTATGAATTTTGGATCGCATTACCCAGCGCAAGGCGGTACTCCTGAGCGCAAATTCCGGCCGTCCCCGTGATACGGCGGCCACCTGTGCAGCCCGCTATTGTACGCCAAAATCCGGCTAAAGCGGTGTTTCCGAGTCCGCCCAGCCACAATTCCAGCAGACGGCGAACTGGTACTCATTGCTTGTATTGCAGGCCTTACAGATCCAGGGCTCGCCTACCGGTTCGGGTTCGGACCGGATTTCTTCAATGATTTCGCGGGCTCGCGGGGCATCCAGGGCATGTTTGACCCATAACTGAGGCCAAACTTCGGTGAACGGGACCTCGCCGAGGGCCCCGCCCAGGTTCGCGTTACGGATTTCGGTCTCGATGCCCTCCGTAGCGAGTACGTTGGCGAAATGTGCCACCGTGACCAGCGTATCCGCGGTGAAGACCTTTTTCTTGCTCACGAGCCTCGCAATACGCTCAAAAACTCACCCGGACTCTCACCGCGCTCCAGCACCTCCAGCAACGCGGAGCCGACGATCGCACCATCAGCATGCGCCCCGACCTGCTTCACGTCCTCTCGTCTGCGCACCCCAAAGCCCGCACAAACCGGCAGGGTTGAGGCTTCACGAACTTCAGCCAGGTAACGTTCCGTCTCAGCACTAAATCCGCTAGCACCCCCGCCGCCTGTAATACCGGTGACTGTGACCGCGTAAACGAATCCACGGCTCGCTTCACAGAGCATGCGCAGCCGTTCAGGCGGGGTAGCCGGTGTGACGAGCTGCACCAGGCCGAGTCCTTCCGCCTCCAGGGCGCTGCGCAAGCCTTCAGATTCTTCATAAGGCATATCCGGCACAATGAAACCGCACACGCCTGCCGCAGCAGCATCCTTAGCCAATGCCTCGAGCCCATAAGCCAGCATCGGATTCAGATACGACATCAATACAAAGGGTTTGCCGACGCGCTCATGGTGTTCGCGCAGCTCGTCGATGATCCAGCGTAATGTCACGCCATTCTCAATCGCCTTGAAGCTGGTGCGCTGGATCGTCATCCCATCGGCCATAGGATCGGAAAACGGCACACCAATCTCGATCACGTCAGCATGCGGGGCGATCGTGTCGAGGGTTTCCCGAAACGATTGCTTGGTAGGAAACCCGGCCGTGATGAACGGTACAAGTGCACCATCTGCCGCGGCGCGGATCGATTCGGTGATACGTTCATGTGGCTGCATGAGTACTGCCCTCCACGGGATATTGAATCAAGGTCGGCATATCCTTATCGCCCCTGCCTGAGTTACCGATGAGGATTGTCGCACCCGGATTCTCGCGTGCCCAGCGTCGCGCGCCCGCGAACGCGTGCGCGGTTTCCAGTGCCGTCAAAATACCCTCTTTGGCACAACACTCAGCCAAGGCATTCAGCGCCTCTTCATCCCCTTCACTCACATAATTCACGCGTCCGATTGCCTGAAGGAATGCGTGCTCTGGCCCCACGCCGGAGTAGTCCAGCCCCGCCGACACCGACTGCGTCTCCTGCACCTGGCCATCCTTGTTCTGCAGAATCATGGTGTAACTGCCCTGCAGGACACCCGGCGTCCCTGTGGCGAGTGTCGCCGCGTTTTCACCGAGCCCGTTGCCGATACCACCCGCTTCCACACCAAAGATGCTGACGTCGCCATCGCCCAGGAATGCGTGGAACAATCCGATGGCATTCGAACCACCGCCGACACAAGCAAATACCGCATCAGGCAGTCCACCCGTGCGCTTCTTGAACTGCGCGCGCGCCTCATCGCCGATGCACCGATGCAGTTCACGCACCAAATAGGGATATGGATGAGGGCCAACCGCCGATCCGAGCAGGTAGTAGGTGCCATCAGGGTCCGACACCCAGTCCCTCAGCGCCTCGTCGATTGCAGCACGCAGCGTCTTGTCGCCGGATTCGACGCCAACCACTTCTGCACCCAGTCGTCGCATGCGATCGACATTCGGTGCCTGGCGCTGCATATCGACCGCGCCCATGTAAACGCGGCAAGGCAAACCAACGCGCGCGCAAGCGGCCGCCGATGCGACGCCATGCTGGCCCGCACCCGTTTCCGCGATCACACGCCGCACACCGAGACGCTTGGCGAGCAACGCCTGCCCAATGGCGTTGTTGATCTTGTGTGCCCCGGTGTGGGCGAGATCTTCCCGCTTCAAGTAAACCTCAGCGCCCCAAGAAGCGCTGAGCCCGGGCGCATAGGTCAATGAGGTCGGTCGACCTACCCATTCATGTAACTCATGACAGAAGTCGCGCTCAAACTCGGGGTCGCGCAACCAGCGCTCGATCCCCGCTTCCAGTCGCTCAAGCGCCGGCACCAGTGTTTCCGGCACGTACCGGCCACCAAAAGGTCCGAACCTGCCGCGCGCATCCGGCAGGTCTCCCTGCAACAACGCACTCAATAACGACGCGTGTTGCGATTCATCAATCATGTTGCTCATTTCCGGGTACCCATTTGTGCGAACCCCTCCCGGGCCGCGGCCACAAACGCCCGGATCGCCCCGGCGTCTTTCTCTCCGCGGCGTACCTCGACGCCGCTTGAAACATCCACTCCCGCCGGACCTACTTCACGAATCGCATCCAACACGTTTTCCGGTGACAGCCCGCCCGCCAGCACCATAGTGTGTGATTCGGCGACGGCGCGCGCCATCGACCAGTCGGCGGTCTCGCCGGTTCCGCTGTCGCCACCTTCAAAGAGCAACGGATCCGGCAATGTCTGGAGGTCCAGTCGTTCATTATCGCGATACACCGGCAGCGCCCGAGTATCCGCCGGCAGCGAGATCGACGCGTAGTCGCCTGCGTCAGTCTGCAGCCAATCGGGAGCCACCCGATCAAGAACCTCCATAGCAAACTGCTGAGCAGGATGACGCATAACAGCAATCAGTGCTGCACGTCCGTCGAGCGCAGCTTTCAGTCGAACGGCCTCGGGGACGCTCACCGAGCGCGGCGATCGTGCGAACACAAGACCGATGGCATCCGCGCCCGCATCGACAGCCACTTCAATCATGTCAGCACTTCTGAGTCCACAGATCTTGACGAAATCTTTCATCGTCCCCGACCCCTGTCGACAAAGGCGCGCAAGAGCTTGCCGGGATTGTCAGAACGCATCAGTGCGCTACCAATCAAGGCGCCGCGATAACCCAGGTCGGCGACTCTCGCCGCGTCGTCAGGCACTTTCAGCCCGCTCTCAGCAATAACGGGCACGTCTCTCGGCAGGCGCGGTGCCAAGCGCGCCAGGCGTTCGGTGTCGACCTCCAACGTGCGAAGGTCGCGCGTGTTGATGCCAAGCATTATTTGTCCCGCCTGAAGATGCTTCAGGGCGGTCTCGCCATCAAGCAGGCGCTCGGCGCGCTCCAGATCATTCGCATCAAAGCACTCGATCAAAATGAAGAGTGACAAGTGTTCAGCGATGGCGACCATCCGCTCGAGCATCGCGTCCTCGAGCATCGCAACGATCAACAACACACCGCCGGCGCCCGCAATTCGCGCCTCGGCAACCTGATACGGGTCGACCAGAAAGTCTTTACGCATGGCGGGAATCGAGGCATCACCCAGAACGGTGGCCACTTCCGCCAGATGCTCCAGATCACCGGCGAATCGCTCCGGTTCGGTCAGTACGGAAACGGCGCTCGCCCCGTGGGTTGAATAGGTTGTCGCCAATGCTCCACGATCTAATGTCGACGATGCGAGGGCACCTTCAGCAGGCGAATGCGCCTTGATCTCGGCAATCACGCTGAAGTGACGATGCAGGGAGAGCGCTTTGGGCAGTGCAGCCACTTCGGCGAACTGCAGAATCTGTGCATCATCGTGGCGCTCGCGTGCCGCGGTCAGTCGCGATGCACTGCTCTCGGCCATTGCATTCAGAAAATCAGCCACGACCTGCCTCACGCAGTGTCGATACAAAGGCTTGGGCCGTACCTTTCTCGATGCATTCCATCGCGCTGCCTACCCCTTCTTTCGGATCATCGACCCGACCGGATACCTCAAGCATCAGCGAGACACCCATTGCGAGCGCATCGCGATGCGCACCGCTGTCGGTGCCATCGAACACCTTCATCAAACCGTCAGCGTTGAAAGCCGCATCACCCCCGGCGAGCGCGCCCGCTTCGCAACGCGACACGCCATAGTCCTCCGGAGCGCGCTCCTGGCGGGTAACCTCGCCGGGGCGAACATCGAACAGAGTAAACGAGGAGACCGGCGTTGCCTCATCCCATCCGTTGTGCCCATGCACCACGAATACCCGTTGCATTTCGAGGCCCGACAACGCGTGTGCCATCAATTCAGCCACCGGCTCCGAATATGCGCCAATTACACCGAACGGCGGCGCAGCAGGATTCGTGAGCGGACCGAGGATATTGAAGACCGTGCGCACACCCATCGCCTTGCGGATCGGTACCACGGCTTTCATCGCAGGGTGATAGACCGGCGCAAAAAGGAACGTAAACCCGGTCGCTTCGTACAACGCCGCCGCAGCATCAGGCGTATCTCCGAGACTGACCCCCAGGGACTCGAGCAGATCGGCACTCCCTGACTTACTCGATACCGAGCGATTGCCATGCTTGATCAGCGGCACACCGCAAGCGGCTGCCAGCAGTGACGCGCCTGTCGACAGATTAAAGCTACCGGAACCGTCGCCACCCGTACCCACGCAATCCACCGCGCCTTCCCGATCGGCCAATGACGGGCGCACGGCGCGTGCACGCATCTCGCGCGCAAATCCTCGGATCTCGTCGGCGGTCTCACCTTTTGCTGCCAGCGCAGCGAGCATCGCTCCGGCCTGCGCGGCTGGCAGCGTGTCAGCGGCGAGCGCGGCCATAAGGCTGGCAGCGCGCGACTCTCCAAGCGAAACGCCCGCGATCAATTGCTCAAGATCTGAAGACCAATCACTCACCGCGTTTCCCTCCGCTTTTGTTCAGGAAATTGCCCATCAACACGTCTCCGGACGGCGTCAGGACACTCTCGGGGTGAAACTGCACGCCCTCGATCTGTAGATCGCGATGGCGCACCCCCATGATTTCCCCTTCGTCGGTTCGCGCAGTGACTTCAAGACACTCAGGCAAGGCTTCGGCATTGGCGCCCAAGGAGTGATAACGGCCAACCTGCATTGGTTGCTCAAGTCCTGTGAACACACCGGCACCATCATGTGAAATCGCGGATGTCTTTCCGTGCATGAGTCGTCTCTCGCGCACGATCTCACCACCGAAGTGCTGAACGATGCTCTGATGGCCCAAACACACTCCAAGGATTGGCAATGCGCCCGCAAACCCCTCCAACATCTCAAGCGATCGGCCGGCATCGTCCGGTCGCCCAGGGCCGGGAGAGATCACGAGATGCGAGGGCCGCAGCGCCTTCGCCTCCTCGACGCTCAAGACATCATTACGGTGCACCAACACCTCGGCGCCCTGAGCAGCAAACGCCTGGACCAGGTTGTAGGTAAAGCTGTCGTAGTTGTCGATCATCAACAATCGAACGGCGCGCTCTGCACTCACAACCCTTCTCCCGCCAGCGATAACGCTCGTCTCAGAATGGCGCTTTTTGCCAGCACCTCGTCATATTCCTTGTCCGGCACAGAGTCGGCAACAATGCCGGCGCCGGCTTGAAAGCTGAATTCACCATCGCGGAAAACCAACGTTCGAATGGTGATCGCCTGGTCCATGTCGCCGCCTTGCCCGAAGTAGCCGACCGTTCCGGCATACAAACCGCGGCCCACTGGCTCGAAGCCGTCTATCAACTCCATCGCGCGAACTTTTGGCGCACCGACCAGTGTGCCGGCCGGAAACGCGGCAGCGAACAAGTCGAATGCGTCCTTGTCTTCGTTGAGCTGTCCCTCGACGCCGCTGACAATATGCATGACGTGGGAGTAGCGTTCGATTGACATGTAGGGCGAGACGCCGACAGTACCCGGTGCAGCGACACGGCCGAGATCATTTCGAGCCAGATCCACCAGCATGACATGTTCGGCGCGCTCCTTTGGGTCGGCCAGAAGGCGCTCAGCGTTCAGTGCATCCTCTGCTTCAGTGTCGCCGCGCGGCAGTGTGCCAGCGATTGGGCGCAAAGACGCCGATGCACCAGAGAGTCGAACCAGTGCTTCCGGCGAGGATCCGGCCACCTGCAGATCATCGAAATCGCAAAAGAACATGTAAGGCGAGGGATTGAGTAATCGCAATGCGCGATACACCTCGAAGGGCTGCACATCGGTTTTTCCGGAGAAACAAACCGACAGGACAATCTGGTAGATGTCGCCCGCCGCGATGTGTTCGCGTGCCGCCGCGACATGCTCACAAAACTCGGCTCTGGACAAACTGGCACCGGCCTCACCGACATGCCCACCTGCGCCTGCGCTTACGGGCAAAGGGCCACGCAGCAGATCACCCACTTTTGTACGCAAGCGCGCGCGATCTGCCTCGTCACCGGCATGCAGGAGCGCAACTCGCCTGGTCAGATGATCAAAGACAAGCAACGACTCAGTTGCCATATAGGCAGCCTCGGGCATCGACGGTGGCGGCGGCGCATCAGGCAGTCGCTCGAAGCGGCGCACGACATCGTAGCCAGCCACACCGACAAGTCCGCCTTGAAACGGAATTTCGGGCAGCTCCGGTAACAGCGCGGGCGCGTGTTCAAGGGCGCCACGCAGTGCGTTCAGCAATTCATCCTGCGTCTGCGGGGCGGCACCCGTGTGGCCGTTTGCATCGCGAAGTTGTCCATCTTCGATGCGCGTCAATCGCACGTCACCGAACCCGAGAAACGAGAACCGTGCGACGCGCTGCCCTTGCTCCACACTCTCGAGCAGGTAACGCGGCCGCAGTGTTTTCAGCTTCAGCCACGCCGAAACCGGCGTATCTGTGTCCGCCAGAATGTCAAAAGCCGATGCCTGCGCCATCAGTAATCTCTCTGTCTGTCCCCGCGGTAGCAATCGTTACCGCATAAAAAAACCCGCTTCTGCGTCAGCACAAGCGGGTTGGATTTTGTTCCGAGAAAGCGTCGTCAATAAGTCGCTGTCACCCGCCTTGTCAGGAGGTGTGCCACCAGCGCTGGTTGCCGTTCTGAGTTGCTCTCTCGTTCATGGCCCTGAGTATCGATGGCGCATGTGTGATCGTCAACCCCATCGATCACCCCGCCCCCGAATATGTTCAGGAACGTGCCTGCTCGATGTACTGGTTGACGAATGTCTCAAGTACGTCGAGGGGCACAGGCCCGTTGCGCAGGATGACGTCGTGGAATTCACGGATATCGAAACGTTCGCCGAGCTCGGATTCCGCACGCGCGCGCAATTCCTGGATTTTCAGCATACCGATCTTGTAGGCCGTCGCCTGGCTCGGCCACAGGATGTAGCGTTCGATTGCCTTGACCGCATCACCCTCAGGATTCGGCGTATTGTCTATCAGGTACTGGATCGCCTCCTCGCGCGTCCATTGCTTCGCGTGGATACCGGTGTCGACCACTAGCCGCGCGGCACGCCAAATCTCCATCGCCAGACGTCCAAAGTCCTGATAGGGGTCGGTGTACGCATCGATGTCCTTCGGCAGGATTTCGCTGTACAGCCCCCACCCCTCGACATAGGCGGTGTAGCGTCCGAACCGTCGAAACTTCGGGAGCCCGTCCAGCTCCTGAGCGATCGCGATCTGCATATGGTGTCCTGGAATGCCCTCGTGATAGGCCAGAGCCTGCATCTGGTACACCGGCATGTCCGCCATGCTGTACAGGTTTGCGTAATAGGTGCCCGGTCGCGATCCGTCCGGTGTGGGTTGCTGGTAGAACGCCTTGCCCGCCGAGCGCTCGCGGAACGGCTCCACGCGTTTGACGATGATTTGTGCTTTTGGTTTGCGCAGGAACAGGTCATCGAGCCGCTCGCGCATATCGTCGATGAAAGCCGTGGCCTCCGTCAGATAACGCTCCCGTCCGGCATCGGAGTCCGGGTAGAAAAACTGCTCGTCCTCACGCAGGAAAACGAAGAACTCTTGCAGGGAACCTTCGAACTCGACCTGCGCCATGATCTCGCGCATCTCGGCGTGGATGCGTTCGACCTCTTTCAATCCGATCTCGTGGATTTCGCTTGCGGTAAGTTCGGTCGTCGTAGTGCCCTGCAATGCGAAATTGTAGAACGCTTCGCCATCCGGCAATTTCCACGCACCGTCGTCGGTGGTCGCTTCGGTCTCGAAGCGACTCACAGCCGCGATGAGGTCCTGATAGGCTGGTGCAACCGATTCAACGAGTGCGCCTTCTGCACGCGCGATGAGATCCAACTTTTGTTCGTCGCTAATCGACAGCGCGTCGACTTTGCCGCGGAAGTCAGCCAGCAAGGTCGAGTCGTTGTCGCTATCCGCTTCGAATGGCTTGCCCCTCATCACGTTCTGCGCTGATTCAATCACGTAGGGAAATGTGAACTTAGGCGGCAGGATGCCCTGCTCCGCCCGCAGCGCAACCTGCTCCAGCGTCTGGTCGATGAGTTTCGGCACACCTTTCAACCGCGCGATGTACGCCTCGGCATCGGACACGTCGGCAATCCTGTGAATATTGATCAGGAAGGAAGGAATCTGTGAATGCACGCCGTTCATTTGATTGATCGGGTAGTTGTGCAATCGCCACTCGTAGGCCTCTATCTCACGCTCCATGTCGGCAACGAATAACTCGAAGCTCACTTTCGTTTGCGCATCGAGCAAATCCGGATTGATCGTCTCTCTTGCCTCTGCGAGATACGCACGAGTCAGTTCGAGCTCCTCTGCGCTGCGAGCCTCTGAGATCTCATCCCACTGGTCATAGTCCCCTTTGATGCCGAGATAGCTTTGCATCATCGGGCTGCGCGCAACGTTCTCGTCGAACACCCGGTCAAAAAAGGCATTAGCTTTGGCGGAGTGATCGGCCACAGACTCCTGTACCTCTGTGGTCTGTTCGGGCGCCGGGCTATCGTTCTGGCACGCGGCAAGCATCACTGCCACGGCAATGCACAGATTCCTTCGAATTTGCATGTCTCTATCTCTCTAGGTTGGGTGTCGTTGGACTCTACAGCCCGTACAGCATCGGAAGCACGATCGAAAAGCCGAGCCACATGATCAGCGTCAGGGGAATCCCAACGCGGAGGAAATCGGAGAAACTGTAACCGCCGGCGCTCAGCACCAGCAGGTTGGTCTGGTAGCCAATCGGCGTCGCATAGCTCATGTTCGCACCGAACAGAACCGCAAGGACAAACGGCTTGGGATCGACGCCCAATTGCGTCGCGATGCTCACGGCGATAGGCGTGCCGATCACGGCAGCCGCATTGTTGGAGACCACATTGGTCAAAACCGACATGATCAGCATGAAGCCGCTCAGGATTACAGGAATGGACAGACCACTGGTGAGTTCAACGAAAGCGAGCGCGAGGTAATCGGCGGTGCCGGTGACCATCAGTGCGTTACCGAGCGCGAGGCTGGTGACGATGATCATGACAATCGGGACCGACAAAGCCTCGGCGACATTCTCCCAGGTCAGACAATGCGTCCACAGCATCAGTCCTACGCCAATCAGCGCACTGGCAGCGATCGGCAGCACCCCGAACGCGGCAGTAAGGATGACAAAACCCATAATGGCGAGCGCACGATTGGCTCGATGGGTGTGCGGCAATTCTGTTGTGCCGTCGAGCACCAGCATTGCGCCGTTTTCCTTGAGTGTATCGATCGCCTTGGCCGTACCCTGGACCAATAGCACATCGCCAGCACGCAGGCGGATCGAACCGATGTCCTGGGTGACTCGTGAACTCGGGAAGCGCGCGCGGTGCAGCGCCAGCGGCAATAATCCGAAAGTGGCCGGAAACCGCACCGCATCGAGAGTACGACGGTGCAGCAACGAACCGCGCGTCACGACGACCTCCGCAAGTTGTTGCCCCGGTGCCGCGAATGGCACGTCACCATCGGCCGTGTCCTCCCCGTCCGCCTTGAACAACTTGGCGCCGAGTTCCTGCTCGTAGGCCTTCAATTGCTCGGCGGTGTCTTTCACGTAGATCCGATCACCCGTCTGAAATTTCACCGAAGGCAGCTTGGCAAGGAACAACGAATCACCACGCTGAATGCGATCAATCCGCAAGCGTCCGTTGGTTTTGGCGCGCACCTCCGAGAGCGAGCGCCCTACCGCAAAACTGCCGTCGACGACGTAAAGCTGTGCGGTGAATACTCGAGGCGAGGTGTCGGCCAACGGGGGCTCACGCTGTGGCAGCAGCAGCGGCGCCACTAACCAAAGAAACAGAATACCGATGCCTCCGACGATGGCGACAGGCAGCGTGAAATCGAACAAACCGAAAGGCTCAAGCCCCAGATCGTCCGAAATCCCGGACACCAGCAGGTTGGTCGAGGTACCGATCGTCGTCGCCATGCCGCCGACAATCGTCGCAAGTCCCATCGGCATCAAGATGCCCGATACCGGCAAATTCGCCCGCATGGCAACACCGACAAGAATGGGCAGGAGCAGCACCACAATCGGCGTGTTGTTCAAGAATGCGCTCAACACGGCCCCCACGACCAACGTGGCGAGCATGGCGAGTGCGGGTCGCGCTTGCCATGCGGTTGCGATCACTCCGGCGAGCGGTTGGAGTGCGCCAGTGGTCTCGATGCCCTTCCCCACGATCATGAGCGCGCAGACCGCGATCAGCGCCTCGTTACCGAAACCGGAGAAGAACAGCGAAACGGACACCACGGCGCCGTCGGTCGCAAACGGGAATACCTGAAAGACTGCGACCAGCACCAGCAACACCGCAAGACTGGAGCTCTCCAACGCGATGCGATCCCGTGTAAACAGGTACAGCGCAATACCGGTCAGCACGAGCGCGAATAGCCCGTGGTTTGTGAGCGTACCTGCTTCCAAAATCCGAATTTCCCCAAATACCCTGATCGGGCTGACGGCCAATGCTAGCCCAGCGACCCCGATCTGGTACATTTTAGCGTCATCGGCTCCACTACATCGGGGAATGCATGCCGTTCCAGCAACTTCTGCAGCGCTGGCAGCAAACACCAGTCGCAAATGAATCCGAATCTCGCTACGCCATTGGACTCGATGTCGACGATGCGGCGCGCGTTGAAGCGCTAGCGGCGCTGTTTCCCGGGCTCGACGCTGAAACCATCATCGCAGACCTGTTGCACGTGGCGCTCGATGCGGCGGAGGCGGCCATGCCTTATGAGCCCAGCGAGGAAATCATCGGGCATGATGACCACGGTGACCCACTGTTCGCCGATGGTGGTTTGACACCTCGTTATGTCGAACTGGTTCGCGAGGCGCGCTCCAGGCAGTCCTGAGTGAGCGGATCGACCACTGAGCCGTCACCCAGTTTCGGGCTCGGCGTCTTCGCATTTAGCCGCAAGGCAATCGAGCTTGTCTGGACGACCAGCAGGCCACTCACACTCGTCTTCGGCACTCTGACACTCGTTACAGGCTTATTGCCCGCAGCGATGGCGTATGTCGGTCAGCTCATCGTGGACGCAGTCGTGCTGGCGATCGAGACCGGTGGCGAACCGACACCAGCACTCCAATGGGTCGCGCTGGAAGGCGCACTGTTTCTTGCGATCAGCGGCGCACAGCGTGGCATCAGTTTATGCCAGTCACTCCTTCGTGCTCAGCTGGGACACCGCGTCAATGTCATGATTCTCGAGAAGGCGTTGACGCTGACTGTCGCGCAATTTGAAGACGCGAGCTTCTACGACAAGCTCACAAGGGCGAGGCGTGAGGCCTCGAGTCGTCCGTTGAGCCTCGTCAATCGCACGTTCGCACTTTTGCAGAACAGCATTTCTCTGATCAGCTACGCCGTTCTCCTGGTTCAGTTCTCGGTTTGGGCCGTGCTGATTCTGTTGGTCGCCGGGATTCCCTCCTTTATCGCCGAGACCCGCTTCTCGGGAGACGCCTTCCGTTTGTTCCGGTGGCGCTCTCCGGACTCACGTATGCAGATGTACCTCGAAACCGTTCTTGCTCGTGAGGATCATGTAAAAGAAGTCCGGCTCTTCCGACTCGGACCTATGCTTCTGAAGCGATATCGGGCCATCTTCGCAAGACTGTTCGGCGAGGACAGGAAGCTTACGATCCGCCGTGAAACCTGGGGGTTCATCCTCGGGGTGCTAAGCGCGCTCGCGTTTTATTTCAGCTACGGGTGGATCGCTATCGCGGCGGTTGCCGGCGCGATTTCTCTCGGCCAGATGACCATGTATCTGCTCGTGTTCCGACAAGGCCAGTCGGCTGTGGCCGCAAGTCTTTCCTCGATCAGCGGGATGTACGAGGACAACCTTTACCTGTCCAATCTTTACGAATACCTCGACCAACCTTCTCCGGTGGCCAGAGGGAGCGCCACGACCGGGCGCGAACCGGGGGCCGGATTGACGCTGAAGAACGTGAGCTTCACTTACCCGGGGGCGCCCGAGCCCGCGTTGCAATCGATCACGATGTCGATCAAACCCGGCGAGTCTCTGGCGCTCGTGGGTGAGAACGGGGCCGGAAAGACGACACTGATCAAACTGCTGACAGGGCTCTACCCCCCGGATGAGGGCGAGATTCTCCTGGATGGCACACCGCTACCAGAGTGGAACGAGGAAGTGCTTTTACGCCGTTTCGGTGTGATTTTTCAGGACTTCACTCGCTACCAGATGACCGTGGGCGAAAACATCGGCGCTGGTGACGTTAGCGCCTTCGATGATCGCGAGCGTTGGCAAGTAGCGGCGCGCGATGGCATGGCTGCGCCTTTTGTCGAGCGTATGGCTTCCGGCTACGACACGCAGCTAGGCCGGTGGTTCGCTGATGGTCAGGAACTATCGCTCGGCCAATGGCAAAAGATGGCGTTATCGCGCGCGTTCATGAGAATGGACGCCGACATTCTGATTCTCGATGAACCCACTGCCGCGATGGACGCTGCTGCCGAAGCGGAGATGTTTGATCACTTCCAGCGACTCACGCGGGACAAGATCACCATGCTGATCTCGCACCGATTCTCGACGGTGCGCCGCGCTGATCAGATCATTGTGATAGAGCATGGGAGGATCACTGAACATGGCACCCACGAGTCGCTGATGGCGTCCGGGGGGCGCTACGCAACGCTGTTCTCGCTACAAGCCGAGGGGTATCGCTGATCCAGCGATACCCGCCCATCCTCTGCTACAGTAACGCATCATTAATGATCAGGATCTGACCATGCGGCATAGGCTGGGAGTCTTAGCGACCCTACTTTTTGCACTAGCGCTCGGCGCATGTACTGGCGAGACCGACACGGTGTCTTCTTCGGATCAACCGGTCACGCTGCGCACGGGCACTTGGCACGCGAACATCACGGTGCCCGGCGGGGATATTCGCTTTGGTATGGAGCTGTCGCGGGTCGACGATCAGTTGGAAGTGACCTTAATCAACGGCAGCGAACGCGTACGGGTGCCGGAGGTCAGTTTGTCTGACGATCGTCTGTTGCTGCGTTTTCCCGCGTTCAACAATGAAATCCGGGCACGGGTACAGGACGGGAAGCTCAGTGGGACGCTCACGCTGGTCAAACGCTATGGCAAAACCCAGGCGATGCCTTTTGTGGCTATCCCAGGGGCGCGACCTGTCGCGGAAGACGTACTGCCGGCGAACGGCGATTTGTCCGGGCGCTGGGCGGTGACGTTTACCGAACCAGATGGCACGCAGTATCCAGCAGTCGGAGAGTTCCGCCAGCGCGGCAATCGACTCCTCGGCACATTCCTGACGCAAACCGGCGACTACCGCTACCTTGGCGGCAGTGTTTCTGGCCGCAATTTCGAGCTTTCCACTTTTGACGGCGCGCATGCATTCCTTTTCAAGGCGAGGGCTGACGAGAGCGGTGCGCTGACCGGGCAATTCTGGTCTGGCACTGAATACGAAGAATCGTGGACCGGGCGGCGAGACGAAGCAGCGAAGCTCGCTGATCCGACCACGCTGACCGCATTGAAAGACGGTTACGATCGGTTCACTTTTGAGTTCCCAGACCTTGAGGGCAACCCGGTATCGATCGACGACCCGCAGTTCGAAGGCAAGGTGATTCTGGTGACGCTCGCGGGTAGCTGGTGCCCCAACTGTCACGACGAAGCCGCCTTCATGGCCGAGATCTACCCACGCTATCGCGATCAGGGCGTCGAGATTGTTGCGCTCATGTTCGAGCATCTGGAAGCGACTGATGAAGCCGCGGAGCAGGTTCGACTGTTTCGCGAAAAATTCGGAATCGAATACGTGACGCTACTCGCAGGGGTGTCCGACAAGACACTCGCCAATGAGGCCTTACCATCGCTGAACAAGGTGCTCGCATTCCCCACGACGATTTTCATCGATCGCCGCGGCGAGGTCCGGGAGATTCATACCGGGTTCTCCGGACCAGGCACGGGTCAACACTACGACGAGACTCGCAACTTGATCACGGGATTGCTGGACACGCTCGTCGCCGAACCGGCTGAAGCGGTAAAGACCAGTGCGCTACTAGACCCCTAATTTCCGTTCGGAGCACCCATATGCCTTCTTTCGATATCGTCTCTGAAGTCGATCACCACGAACTGACCAACGCGGTCGATCAAGCCAACCGAGAGGTCGGAAACCGGTTCGACTTCAAAGGGACTGGTGCGGAGTTCTCCCTCGACGAGGCAACCATCAGCCTCAAAGCCCAGGTTGAGTTCCAGCTTTCTCAAATGCTCGACATTCTGCACAACAAGCTCGCCAAGCGCGGCATCGATATTGGCTGTTTGGATGCTCAGGACCCGGTCACTAGTGGGCAGGAAGCGCGTCAGACGGTCGTTGTCCGGCAGGGGGTCGAGACCGCGCTTGCGAAGAAGATCGTCAAATCGATCAAGGATGCAAAACTAAAAGTGCAGGCTGCGATCCAGGGCGAACAGATTCGGGTGACCGGGAAGAAACGCGATGACCTGCAGTCCGTGATTGCCATGCTGCGTGACGCCGAGCATGAGCTGCCGCTGCAATTTAATAACTTCCGCGACTGATCTATCGATGCAACGCAAACCGCCAAGCCGCAAAACACTGATTTTTGCTGACAAGGACAGTGCGCTGCGTCATGACGTGCGCACGTTGGGTAGCATGGTTGGCGATCTGCTGCGCGAGCAAGGCGGTGATGCATTTTTTGAACATGTCGAGAGTGCCCGTCGGGAAGCGATTCTCAGGCGAGAAGGCGAACGCTCTATCGACGATCTGGCGAATGTCGTTGGTGAGCTCGATGCCCCGGCAGCACAGAATTTCATCCGCGCTTTCTCGACCTACTTTCAGCTGGTCAACACCGCTGAGAAAGTGCACCGAATTCGACGTCGGCGGGAGTACATGCGTGAAAACGCCACCCATCAACCGCACGGCGCGCACGACCTGTTCCAGCAATTTCACGATGCCGGCTGCAGCATCGACGAGATTCGCACGGCCCTTGAAAATATCCTCATAGAGCCGGTCTTCACAGCGCACCCGACAGAACCAACGCGCCGTACGATTCTGCGTAAAGAGCAGCGTATCGTGCGTAAACTCGTGGATCTGCTGGACCCGGGCCTTCCTCCGCAGGAGGTCAATGCGGCGCTCGCAGTCATCAGAGCCGAGGTGACGTCAGGCTGGCAAACCGAGGAACACCCTAGCGAGAGCATGACCGTCGCCGACGAGTTGGAGCACGTTCTGTTCTTTCTCACCGACGTCATTTACCGGGTGATTCCGCCATTCTATGAAAATTTGCAGGAGGCATTGGTCAGCGCTTACGGCGAAGCAGCAATCGGCGATTACCAGATCCCCCTGCTGACCGCGTTTGCCTCCTGGGTCGGCGGCGATATGGACGGCAATCCGAATGTGGGCGCCAAGACCATTCGCAACACACTATCCAGACAACGAAGCCTGATACTGGACCTGTATTTTCGCGAGTGCGCGGACGTTGGCAGCAAGCTCAGCCAATGTCGCGACCGCGTAAATGTCAGTGAAGCCGTCGAGGCACGCATTCAGGAATACCAGCAACACTTCAGTAAAGCCTGGGGCGAGGTGCCTAACCGTCATCGTGATATGCCTTATCGATCGCTTCTGCGTTTGATTCAGGCGCGGCTGCAAAGCACCTATGACGATGATGCTTTTCCTTACGAAAGCGCTGAGAGTTTCGCTGCGGACATCGATCTGATCGCGGACAGCTTGAACCAGAACCAGGGACACAATGCCGGATTGTTTGCGGTCCGACGACTGCAGCGACGTATCGAGTGCTTCGGATTCCATATGGCGACACTCGATATCCGTCAGGACTCGTTGGTACATCGTGAGGTAATCGGAAAATGCCTTGGCGACGAGGCCTGGATGACCCGTGATCCTGCCGACAGGCTCGAGCGATTGTGCGAGGCGATCACAGCTCGCGAGGCACCTGTCGATACGCAGGACACTCAGGTACGCAAGACGCTCGGCGTATTTCAGGCCATTGCCTTCTGTCATCGAAAATACGGCAAGCGCTCGATCGGCCCTTACATCATCAGCATGACTCAAGGCGCCGATGATGTTGTCTCGGTGCTACTGCTCGCACAGTGGGCCGAACTCGGCAATCGGCGTGGTGAAGTCCCTCTGGATATCGCCCCGCTGCTCGAGACGGTCGACGACCTGCACGCAGGTCCCGGGATCATGCAACAGTTGTTGTCCAACCCGGTCTACCGACAGCATCTGTCTCGACGCAAAGATCGTCAAACCATCATGATCGGCTATTCCGACAGCAATAAAGACGGTGGTCTCGCATCGGCGCGCTGGGCACTGCATCAGGCACAGGCCGCGCTGCGCGACACGCTGGCGACACATGACATCGAGCTCACGCTGTTCCATGGACGTGGTGGCACGGTGAGCCGCGGTGGCAGCAAGATGCACGACGCAGTTCGTGGTGCACCGGCTGGCACTGTCGCTGGACGCATGCGCTTCACCGAGCAAGGCGAGATCATCAACGAAAAATACGGACTGCGTGGAATCGCAATGCGAACACTGGAGCAGTCCGCGGCATCGGTTGCTGCGGCCAGTCTGTTGCCTGCGGCTAACGAAACGGTGCATCCAAACTGGTCGCAGATGATGTCCACGGTCGCGGGCGTCAGTCGAGAGCGCTACCAGTCGCTTACCCGTCATACCGAGGGATTCTTCGATTACTTCCGCACCGCAACACCAATCGATGTCATCGAGAGAATGCGGATCGGTTCGCGGCCTGCATCACGGCGTGAACAGAAGGGTATCGACGACCTACGCGCCATTCCGTGGGTGTTTGCGTGGACACAGGCACGTTTCGTGCTCCCGGGATGGTTTGGGCTTGGCAGCGGGTTACAGGCCGCCGTCGAGCAGTTTGGCCACGACGCATTCGCGGACATGATGCGGGAATGGCACTTTGTTCGCGCCCTGGTAGCAGATGCTGAGATGGTGTTGGCCAAATCCGACCTTGAGGTCGCCGAGCATTACTCTCGCTTGTCTGGTGATCTTCACGAGCGCTTCTTTCCGATCATCAAGACCGAATTCGACCTGACACTGCACTATATCCTCGAGTTGTCGAACCATGACTGGCTACTCGACGGAGACAAGACCTTGCAGCGGACGATTCTGCTCCGGAATCCATACATCGATCCGATGAGCTTGCTGCAAATCGATCTCTTACGTCGCTGGCGAGCGGGCGATCGCGAGGATGATGCGCTGTTGGGCGCGCTGCTGGCGGGTGTCAACGGCATTGCACAGGGTCTGCAGAACACCGGGTGAGTGAGGTCGACACAAGACCCGCCGCTGCATCGCTGCTGCGCGAACGACGCCTCGCATTTGCATTGTTGTTGGGTGCCGTGTGCTGCATCGGGATGGGACAGACGGTTACCTTCAGCATCCTGCCGCCCATCGGTCGCGAGCTGGGGCTCAGTGAACGACAAGTCGGCCTGATTTTCTCGGTATCAGCGCTTCTGTGGGTAGTCACCAGTCCACTTTGGGGACGCCTCAGCGATCGGTTCGGTCGCAAACCCATTCTGATCATCGGCATGATCGGCTACATCGTGTCGACCATCGGATTTGTTTCAGTGATCGACCGCGGTCTGACCGGCACCGTTGCACTGATATGGATTTACCCGTTGATGATCGCAACGCGCAGCATCTACGGTGCAATCGGACCGGGTGTGCGCGTCGCCTCACAAGCCTACATCGTGGATCGCACCGACCGAGCAGATCGAACGATCGCGATTTCCGGTATGGCCGCCGCCTTTGGCCTCGGCAATGTACTGGGACCCGGACTCGGCTCCGCATTCAGTGTCTTCGGCCTACTTGCGCCATTCTGGTTGATCGCAGGTCTGGTCGCTGTAGTGATGATGGCGATTTTGATACTGCTGCCCGAAAAGTCTGCGCCGGGTCAGCGGGGCAATCGCCCGCGACTTGCGCTGTGGGATCACAGAATGCGTCCCTATGTGCTCTATGGGCTCCTCGTGAGCTTTGCAGTGGCGACGCCGATGCAGACGAGCGCATTCCTGTTCATCGATGTCCTCGGCTTTTCCACGGACGAGGCCGCTCAATACGTCGGCGTCGGTTTGTCCGGTGCTGCGATGGCCGCACTATTCTCGCAGCTCGTCCTGGTACAACGGTTTCGGCTATCCCCCAAAGTCATGATGGTGGTAGGCGCCGTTCTGATCGGTGCTGCGCAGTTGGGTCTTGCCTGGAGTACGACTTTCGCGCCCGTGGTGTTCGCACTCATGTTGAACGGCCTGGGCGCGGGATTGGCATTACCAGGATTCAGCGCGGGTGCGTCGTTGGCGGTCGATGCCGATGAGCAAGGCGCGGTAGCCGGTGTCACCGGGGCTTTGAATGCGGCGGGTTTTTCTATCGTGCCAGTGATTCACCTGACGCTGTATGCAATATCGCCCGGCTGGCCGTTCCTGCTAAACTCGGCATTGATGGTGGCCATGGCGGCTCTCGCTATGTTGCACCCGGGCCTGCGCCATTCCGGCACGCCCGACACCAGTATCGATGATCCACCTGTTGCATCCTGACCGGGAGACAGCTTGTGTCCGAGCAACGACTCACGCCGCCGCTGACAATTTTTCATGACGCTTCGTGCCCGATTTGCCGAGCTGAGATGGAGGAACTCAAGCGCATCGATGACGAGCATGCGCTCGAACTCGTCGATTGCTCTGTCGAGGGTTTTTCAGACGCACGCTGCACCGAAGCCGGGCTTTCACAAAAAGATCTTATGAATGCGCTCTACGTCGTGGATCGTGACGAACACTGGCTCGCCGGTCCGGACGCGTTCGCAGAAATCTATCGAACGCTCGGGCTGGATCGCATGGCACGGCTTTGGGGGCGGGGATGGTGGCGACCGCTGATCAACCTCGGTTACCGACTCTTCGCAATTTCACGCGGGTTACTGGCGCCACTCGGTCTCGATCGGATCGTGCGATGGATGGTGCGGCGTGAAGCACAAGCGGCCGCGCGGCGAAGCTCGGCCTGCAACGTCGACTAGCGTGTTTGTTCGTTCTGTGGCGTCGCGTTGCCCTGCAGATCCCAGGGATCGACGGCAATCACATCCAGCGTTTTCGCAGAAACCGAATCGATGACCAGAGCCATCCCCTGCAGACGCTTGTTCACGACAGGCACGTAGCGCAAAGCCTCGGCGGATGCGTTGTGGCGACCGGCGATCTTATCGACCTCCGGTTCGAGTGCCGGATCCAGAGAAATCAGTCGGCTAAGCGGCTCGCTACGTTCCAGTACCCGCTCCGGCGCGGAAGCGAGGCTGATCCAGTATTCGGGTAAACGCTCGATATCCACACCCGTTTCGAGGGCCCTCATCATCAACTGCTCCCGCGCTTTCAAATCGTCGGGTATCTCGGCGATGACCGAACACGGCGGGGACGAGGATGATTCACATGCGGCGATCGGTTCAGCAGACTCCCGAACAAGGTCCTTTTCAGGCAGCATCACAAACCGGTCTACAGCAAATACAAGGTACTGAGGGCGCTCTTGATAAAGCACGTTGGTGCCGTATGAGAGCGCCGCAATCTGCACCATCGCGATCACGGTCATATCGAAACGCAGACTCGGCTTGCCCGCTCGATAAACGATCGCGGTCAAGAGTGGTCCGAGCACGAGATCCACGCCGACAAGAATGGGTAGAACGCTGGAAGCACCACTGATCGTGAAGAACGGCGCGGGATACCACTGCGTGAAGATAAATGTGAATACTGTCGCGACGACCAGGAAACTGACACCGAAGTGCAGCGCGACCGCCTTTAACTTACTCATCGGATTTCACACCAAAAAACAATACACTTGTCGCAGAAATATGCGTATATGCGAGTTCAACCTCAAGCCGGAAAGAATGTATGAAGCGCTCCGAGAATCGAATGAACCAGATCACATCTTTGCTGGCCATTGCCATTTCCGTTGTTGCCATGCTGGTCTCCATTCTCGAAGTCTCCGCTGTCCGTGAACAACAACGCGCGGATGTCTGGCCCTACATTGAGCTTGGTCAAAGCTATTCCGAATCCGGATTCCGTTTACAAGCGATCAACAAAGGGGTCGGGCCGGCGCTGGTAGGAGAGGTCACCCTGTACCGAGGCGATACGCTTGTCGAGACCATCGATCAACTGATTCTAGATACGGTCGGTCCCGAGAACGCGTTTGGCTACGAGCTGTACGGCGCCGCCAACATTTCCAATTCGGTGATGGCCGCTGGCGAGGAGAACGACCTGTTTCGAGTGCCTTGGGAAGATCGAACCCGGCTGTTGATACAGCGCTGGCAACAAGGCGATCCGATCGATATCCGGCTGTGCTACTGCTCGATCCACAAAGACTGCTGGAATACGTCGCTGCTGCAGCAGCAACCGGAACCGACTGACCAATGCATCTGATACTCGATTGAGAGTTTACGACGTCATCGTACTCGGTGGGGGCGCCGCCGGGCTGATGTGTGCTGCCACCGCCGGCCAGCACGGCAAGCGCGTGCTGGTGCTCGAAGGCTCCAACAAACCTGGCAAGAAAATACTCATGTCGGGCGGTGGACGATGCAACTTCACGAACCTCTATTGCGATCCCTCGCATTTTTTGTCCGACAATCCACACTTCTGTAAGTCCGCGCTCGCGCGCTACACGCAATGGGACTTCATTGCGCTCGTGGAAAAACACGGCATTGCCTATCACGAAAAAACGCTAGGGCAGCTCTTCTGTGACGAAAGCTCGAAACAGATTGTAAAAATGCTGCTGGATGAATGTCGTGAGGTCGGTGTCGAGCTTCTGGTTGAGAGCGGAATCAGCAAGGTCGAATTCAATGAGGCCTATCGCGTTACCTCAGCACACGGTGTCTTCGGTGCGCCGTCACTTGTCGTCGCTACTGGTGGACTGTCCATACCCAAGATGGGTGCGTCCGGGCTCGGCTACGAGATTGCACAACAATTCGGTCTCGAGGTTCTCGAAACGCGCGCCGGATTGGTGCCGTTTACCTTCACCGGCGCGCTCCACGAGCAATTCGCCCGCTTGTCCGGTGTGAGCCTTCCCGCTGCAGTGCGATGTGGCGACACCGAGTTCAATGAAGGTATTCTGTTCACCCACCGAGGAATGAGCGGTCCCGCTGCACTCCAAATCTCAAGCTACTGGCGTCCCGGGGACAGCATCGAGATCGACCTTTTGCCGGGACAATCGGCAGCTGAGATCATTGGCGAGGCACGTGCGACCAGTCCGGGGAAGCCTGTTGGTGCCCTGCTGGCACAAACCCTGCCCAAAGCACTGGTCAGTGAGCTCGACGAACATCTCTGGAGCCGTGTGGGCGCAACACGCGCCGCCGAATTGGCAAACACAAGTGTTGATGCGCTCGACGCACAGTTGCACCACTGGACGCTCAAGCCGGCAGCGACGGAGGGCTATCGAACCGCCGAAGTCACGTTAGGTGGAGTGAACACTGACGGCATATCGTCGCGCACGATGGAGGCCAAAACGCAGGCTGGGCTGTTCTTCATTGGCGAAGTGCTCGACGTCACAGGGCATCTGGGCGGATTCAATTTCCAGTGGGCGTGGGCGTCCGGCGTAGCAGCAGGGAATGCTGTCTGACGATTCGGTTTCCGGCGCGGTACAATCGGAGCGATGAGTTCCGAAACACCGACCTACGAGCGCGCGGCCGACCAGATCGCCGATTACGTTCGCCCACTCTGGCACGGCGCGCCAATTCCGGCGTTCGACGTGAAGGACGAAATCGGGCGTCCATTGCGTTTTACGGATGACTACCTTTGTGGTTCGACCATGGTTCTGCTGTTGCTGAACACCGCGAGCGAGGAACGTATCCAACATCTTTTGTCCGTGTTCGCGCAGAATGCAAAAGCGCTTGCGGCATCTGAAATCACTGTCGTCGCGTTCAGCGCCGATGCGAGTGCGGCAAGGAATCTCGAGCGTAAACAAACCGCGGGGTTTGTCTGGCCGATGCCTGCTGACGCAACCGGCCAGCAATTCGCCGCTCTCGGGTTGCACAAGGGCAGCGGCACGACCGATCGAATCATCTGGATCACGCCACGGCGCACGGTGCACGCGTGGTTTGACGAAGCGTCCGAACCGGATGCTGTCCTGGAGCGAATTATGAGTGAGCAGTCTTCAAATACCCTGGGCGAGATGCCGTTACATCCACCGGTGCTCATCGTGCCCGATGTGCTTTCCCGCGAGGAGTGCGCAAAGCTGATTGAATCGGTCGAATCCGGCACACCACTCGCCGTACGTCCTCCACGATCCGGTGAGCTGCAGGGCGACTACCAAATTCCGGTCTACGATCACAACAGGCAGGATCGCGTAGATCACATCATCAAGGACGAGAAGACCCAGCAGTTTCTCGACGAGCGCATTTTTTCGCGCGTGGTCCCGATGGTGAAAAAAGCGTTCGCCTTCGATGTCACGCGTCGCGAAGATCTGCATATCGCCCGCTATGCCGGGAACCGTCAGGGGAATGTCGTCGGCCACCGCGACAACATCACCGCCGCGACAGCCCACCGCAAGTTCGCACTGTCGCTCAACCTGAACGATGACTACGAGGGGGGCGACGTCGTGTTCAAGGAGTACAGTGCTACGGGCTACAAGGGGTCTGCGGGCGCAGCGCTGATTTTCTCGTCCTCGTTACTGCACGAAGTGCGCGAAACGACGCAAGGCGTACGCTATACACTGATCTCTCACTTCTTCAACGAGCAGTCGCTGCAGAGCGCGCAGACACCTCGTTAAGGATCTAAAATTCTCTACTGATACAGGCGATATCCATGGATTTGCGAACCCCTCAGAGCATCATTATTTCGAATACTGAGACAATTCCTGGCAAGGAGATTGTCGAGTTCTATGGCGTGGTCACTGGCAACACAGTACGCGCCAAACATGTCGGTCGCGACATCATGGCCGGGCTCAAGAATATCGTGGGTGGTGAGCTCGCCGGGTACACGGAGCTGCTGGCAGACTCTCGCCAGGAAGCGACGGACCGCATGGTGCAGCAGGCACTTTCGATGGGGGCAAACGCGGTCGTCAATGTACGATTTGCGACCAGCTCAATCACCCAAGGCGCGTCGGAGCTGTTCGCCTACGGCACCGCCGTCCGAGTGCGTTGATAAGACATGGACGCGATCACTTTTATTTTCAACTTCGGGATACCCCTCACGGTCCTGATGGTTGCCTATTTTGTAGGAACACTGCTTGAGCGGCAGCACTTCGCCAGTATCCGATCACGCGAAGCGTCGATGCGCGGTTTTCCGGTGATGACTTTCGATCGTATGCCAGAGGAATGGCAGGTCGGGAGGTCCGCGTTATTTGCCGGAAGCGTCGTCGTGTCACTCGATTACTTCAAGCGCATCATCGCCGGTATTCGTGGCATTTTCGGTGGTCGAATCAAGACCTACGAACCCCTGCTTGATCGTGCGCGACGAGAGGCGATGCTGCGATTGATCGAACAGGCAAAAGCGGCAGGCTTTGATGCGGTCATCAACGTGCGACTTGAAACCTCGAGAATTGCGAACGCCAGTGGTGGCGAAGGCACAGCGGGCATCGAAATGCTGGCATTCGGTACAGCGATCAAGCTCGAGTCTCGACTCAGAAATATGCGTTTCGAACCGAGGACGCCCGACGCCGAGATCAACGTCAGCAAGACGCACCCGCTCGTCGAAGCCTCGACGCTGCTCCTCGGCCTTATCGGATTGCTCGCACTCGTCACCCTATTGATCGTCTTTGCCATCGAGATTCTCATCCGATTTATCCCTGAGGAAACAGAGGTGAAGTGGTTCTCCGGTTGGACGCCGGTCGAGCACTTGCAGAGCGATCACCCTCAGGCAGAGGCTGTTGCGGATCTGCTATCGCGAATGGTGGCGCAGTGGCCAGACACCGAGTACCAGTTCCGCCTTGAGATATCCGATGACCCTGCGCCCAATGCGATGGCTCTCCCGGGCGGCCTGATCATCGTGACCTCAGGTCTTCTGGATCAAATCGACTCTGAGAACGCGCTCGCGTTTGTTCTCAGTCATGAGCTGGGACACTTTCACAATCGCGACCACATTCGCCAACTCGGTCGATTTGCCGCGATTGGTTTGTTCTACTCAGCAGTCAGCGCGTCTAGCGGCAATACAGCGCTCGGGTACAACATCACGGACCTGACGTTGCGCGGCTTCAGCCGAGCCCAGGAACGCGACGCGGATGAGTTCGGACTTTCACTTGTAGAAAAAGAGTACGGTCATGTTGGTGAAGCACTTCAATTCTTCTCGACGTTGAGCGAAGGACGTGATTCCGGGATACGATGGGACAACTACCTCGGGACGCACCCCGATCCGCAAGATCGCATTACGGAACTCACCCAACTGGCTGAGCAAAACGAATGGCGCCTGTCCGGTGAGGTTTTTGACTGGCCACCGACTGCTCGCGTCGAATAGACCACGGAGCACACCACATGATCCTCAAGGCTTTTGATCTCGCCTCTTCGCTCGCCGCATCTGCGGTTACAACGCCGCGAGGACTGCTGGCACAGCCTGTTGCTGAACAGCCACGCGTACTAATTCGACTTTATGACATGGAGAACTGTCCTTACTGCCGGATCGTCCGCGAGGCCATAACCTCGCTCGATATCGATGTCATGATTTTGCCGTGCCCCAAGGGCGGCGAGCGTTACAGACCCGAAGTCGTATCGCGAGGTGGCAAAGCACAATTCCCGTTCATGGTCGACCCGAATACCAACACTGAATTATACGACTCGGTCGCAATTATTGAGTACCTGTTCAGAACCTATGCCCACCGGCGTCCAGCACCCGCTTTCTGGCTTCGCAGTGTCAACACCACAGCCGCGCAGATTGCGTCGGGCCTGAGGCTGGGTCGCGGTCTGAGGGCGCTCCCCTCACGCGCACCTGACACCCCATTGGAACTGTACAGTTTTGAAGGTAGTCCCTTCGCAAGACTGGTTCGCGAACGCCTGTGCGAGTTGGAGGTCCCCTACACGTTACGCACGTTGGGCAAGGTCAAACTCACCGATTTCATTCCACCACCTGTGCGCGATCAGCTGATTCCAGAGTACCGTTTCGAAGGGCGAAATCGATCGCGGTTGCACGAGATCGCAGGGCAGGTTCAGGTGCCGTATCTGATCGATTCGAATACCGATGTTTCGATGTTCGAATCCGGGGATATTCTCGCCTATCTTGATCGTACCTACGCCGACTGATCAGTCGTTTGACGCCTCACAGCGATTTCGTCCGGACTGCTTCGCCCGGTAGAGCGCGCGATCGGCGCGTTCATAGAGCTGCTGCGCCGAGGTGCTTTCGCCGAGGGTAGCGACACCACAAGAGATCGTGACAGCGATATCGTTTCCATCAAAAGCATACTGACTCGCCGCAACGATCTCACGCAATTTGTCAGCAATGGTCATTGCGTTCTGCTCGGAGGTGTCCGGCAAGAGGATCACGAACTCCTCGCCGCCGAGGCGTGCAACGAAATCTGAGGCGCGTGTGTAGCGTTCAAGCGTCTGCGCCACAGCACGCAAAATATGATCACCCGCCGGATGTCCGTAATTGTCGTTGATCTTTTTGAAATGATCGATATCCCAGATCGTGTACGCCAAAGACTGAGACTGTCTGTGGTGTCGCGCCACTTCCTCCTCGATGCGCGCATCCAGCGCTCGTCGACTGTGGACACCGGTCAACTGGTCTCGAAGCAGCTTGCCCACCTGTGCTTCAAGCGCCTGCTCCAGCGCGTGCGTATGCGCCTTTAAGGATGCAACCTCGGATTCAAGCTCTGCACTACGCTGCTCCGCTGCCTCATAACGATCACGTTCATTTTCCGTAAACGCACGCATGCGATCACTCAATGCTGATATGCCATCGCGCACGCTGGATCGAAGTTCATCAAGATCGGTGGTGTCGGCAACGCGCTGTTCTATCGAGTCGACGGTTTCAGCAACATCAAACTGCAAACCTTCGGTAGCGGCGCGGCCAGCTGCAGCATCCTCGCGCATCGAAGCTACATACTGCTCGAGACCGGCAAGCGCTCCACTGACCTCGGCAAGAAAGCGCTCGGTTTCGCTCAGCCTGTGCTGCTGAGCATGGTAGTGCTCGAGCACCACGCGAAACAGCGACTCGATATGTTCGTGCGCAACGGGCTGACCGCAGGATTTGGTCTCAATCTCGGGTGTGCCTGCGATTATCTCGCGCAAACGCGATTCAAGTGTCGAGAGGTCGCTCTGACCACTATCGACGTCGACCCGCGCCAGCACCTTCGGTGCCAGCGCGCGTGTCTGCTCGAACAGCGCCGAGGTGAGTGGGTTCCCAAGCTGGGTCCAACTCGTTCGCAGAGTACCCGCCTCCGCGGCAAGTTCCTGGTCTGACTCGATGGAGGCCGACAGTAATCCAATCAGCTCACCGATGAGCCTGCGGGTGCGATCCATGTCGCGCAACATTTCGTTCTGCTCGGCAACCAATTCCCGATACTGGGCCTTCCAGTGCTCGGCGTCGGTAACGGCGGTGCTGACGGTTGACTCCTGCATATTCGGTTAGCGGCAGCTAGTGTCGACCTCTTGAGCTCGCGGAACTTGCGCCACCGGCCAATGCACTAAACACTATCGATAAATCAGCATGAATAGTGAGGTGGATATGTCTTCAATCCGTGGCTTCGTTATCTTCGCAGTACTGTTGCTGGGCATGAATTCCACTCCAGCCTTTGGTGAGGAAGAGATCGCGCGGTTCAAAGGTCGAAACAACGGCGAGACCAGAACCTTCACGGTCGATGGCCCTTGGCTCCTGGACTGGCGCGTGAATAGCGACTACCGCAACCAGGCTGGATTCGAGCTGCGCTTGCTCGACGCGAGCACCGGACGGTTCCATAGCCAGATCATGAAATTTCGCGGAATCGGGAACGGACTGAAGCTGTTTGAGGAAGAAGGCCGATTCAAATTCGAGATTGTCTCAAGCTTCACAGACTGGACACTCAAGGTGATTACACTCACCGAGGACGAAGCGGCTGCGTATACCCCGGCAGACCCTTAGCGCCTACGCAGTGATTTTCTGGCCCAGACGCGCCTGAATTCGCCGCGCGAATGGCAACGGCACGCGAGGTGGCAATCGATTATGAATCTTGCGGGCGGACAGAAAAATCCAGCGATGCTCAAGCACATTAAGTGCGGCTGCCAAGTCCCAGACCGGCGGCAGGACATAAGTCACCTCTTTGCCAACCCTGCGTAGCTCAGCATCAAACCGATCGGGGTCGTCGATATGCTCAGCAGTATGAGAGCACAAGACTGTATCGAACGCGCCATCTTCAAACGGTAGCTGATAAATATCGGTGATTTGCACGAAGTTCGGCACGTCGCTGTGTTGCATGATATCGGCATTGACGCCGCCGCCATCGACCTTGCCGCAGCAAATGTTCAACCCCCAGCTTTGCCGACCAACGATCGACTGCTTGAGATGGTGATAGCTGTACCAGTGCAAAAATATGATGATCAGCGTCACGGTCACCACCAGTGCAAGGAAGAACATCATCGACCAATACTCAACGTACTTTGGGGCCGCAAGAGTAGCAGGAATATAACGGCAGCGGGCTAACCCTATGTCGTGATATGCAGCTCCGGTCTCAGGAGTTTCGCGACCTCCGGCTTTTCCTGCTGTAGCGTCTCGATGTCCAATCCAGCAAGCTCGTAGGGCAGCACCAGCCAATCGTCTGTCTCGTGTAAGAAAAAGTCCGGCTTCCGACCACTCTGGTTGCGACCAGGCTTGTGATAGAGCGTCGCCACGCGAATTGCCTCAGGGAGATTGCGTTTGAGTTTGTGTTTCAGGCGCTCACGCACTACCCGCAGCGTTTGGCCCGAACCGCTGACATCATCGACGATCAGCAGCCGATCTTCAGCGTTGAGCGTCTCCAGCAAGTACTGAGTCCCGTGAACCCGGATATTGCGCTCGGGGTTGGCGACCATCACCTCGTAGTCGCCAAGTCCTCGGTACGACGTCCTCAGCGCAATGTGGTTCGTTTCAACACCGAGATGTTGCAAGCATTCCTGAACATAGATACCAACGGTACTGCCGCCACGCCACAGTCCCACAACAAATGTCGGACGGAATCCTTCGTTGAATATCTTCACGCCGAGTCGGTAGGCGTCTTCCAGGAGATCTTGTTCACGAATAAAACGGCGCTGTCTCATGGCGCAAGACTACCATGCAGCGCGGTTGCATCCGCCTGTCGCTCGCGGCACATTGACGTATGGCCGACAAGCTCTACATCGATGCTGAAGATCTACTGCTGGACAGCTTCCGATTGGGCGAGCGCATTCTTGCCAGCGGCTTCCGACCCAGCTTCATCCTGGCGCTATGGCGTGGCGCCGCGCCGATTGGCATCGCGGTACAGGAATATCTCGCCTGGCACGGCATCGCCAGCGATCACATCGCTGTGCGCACTGCCTCCTATTCCGGCATCGACAATCAATCGCGCGAGATCGCGATCTACGGGATTAGCTATCTGCTGAAAAACGTTTGCTTCGAAGATCGTCTACTGATCGTTGACGACGTGTATGACACAGGGCGGACAATCGAGGCGATTATCGACGAGCTCAAGCGAAAGACGCGTCGCAATGCACCGCATGATATTCGGATTGCGGTGCCCTGGTATAAGCCCGCGCGTAATCAAACGGACCTGGTTCCGCACTACTATCTGCACGAAACCGATCGTTGGCTGAAGTTCCCACATTCAGTAGAAGGGCTGACTGACGAAGAGATTCGAGCGAACCGGCCGAGACTTGCAGAGATTCTTGCGGACGCAAAGCCCTAAGCGTAAAGGCGAAATGGCGGGTTTCGCCGCTGCAACCAATTCTCTGCAAGCCACTGATCCCCAGCCTCCTTCACGTGCAGCGTAAAAGCGTGACGCGAGTGAGCGCTTCGATTCGGCGCGCTGTAATGTGGCATGTGATCGGAGAAGACAACGATCGATCCTGCCGGCACTTCCATAGCGACCGGGTCTGAAGTTTGCCACGGCGTGTCGTCGATGATCTCGAGCAATGCATCACCCGTCTCGTGGTCAACGGCGTAGCGTTCGCGCAAAGGTGTGCGGTGCGCACCAGGCTGCATCCAGAGACATCCATTCTCACGGGTCGCTGGCTCTAATGCGATCCAGACACCCATCACGCCACGACCGCCGGCCATCAGATAACTGCCGTCCTGGTGCCAGCGAACCTCGCCACCGATCGCGGGTTGCTTAAAGATGTACATCGTCTGCTGCAGCACCGGGTCTCGCCAACCCAATTCCCGCAGCGCCTTTGTGATCCCTGGGAGTCGGCAGAACTCGGCGACTATTGAATCTGTGTCATGCAATCCATGACCGATCTTGTTGATCGCAAGCGCCTTGGGCTTGATTAACGCACCGGATGCGTCCAGCGCCTCAGCCTCAAGAAAGCATGACGCTTGCTCTGCACTTTCGAAAAAGTACTCATCGCGACCCGCGTCACGGTCATCGGTTCTGAAAACAGTGCGATGGCGATCAACGTCGAAGTCATCAACTATCCTGCTTGCGACCTCGCGAAGTCGGGCGCAGTCTTCCGGCGCAATAGCACCCTCGATTACCGCGTAGCCATCACGTTCGAATCGCGCCGAAAGATCACTCACGCGGCCAGACCACCTGTTTCAACAATGAAGTTTGCGACGGTCTCAACGCCATCACCCGCCTTAATATTGGTAAACACGAACGGCGCTTCACCGCGCATTTTGGTGGCATCCCGATCCATGACACCGAGATCAGCTCCCACCAGGGGTGCGAGGTCGATCTTGTTGATCACGAGCAAATCAGATCGCGTGATGCCGGGCCCGCCTTTTCGCGGAATCTTGTCACCGGCAGATACATCAATCACGTAGATCGTGATATCGGCAAGCTCAGGCGAAAAAGTGGCTGCCAGATTGTCACCACCTGACTCGATAATGATGAGGTCCAGGCCGTCAAAGGTTCCTTCGAGCTCGGCAACAGCGGCGAGGTTCATCGACGCATCCTCACGGATTGCTGTATGCGGACAACCGCCCGTTTCAACGCCGAGGATTCGCTCAGGCGCGAGTGCCCCTGATCGCGTAAGAAACTCCGCATCTTCACGCGTGTAGATATCGTTCGTTATGACCGCCAGATTATGATCATCACGCAAGTGTTTGCACAACGCATCCGTCAACGCCGTCTTGCCGCTTCCAACCGGTCCGCCGATCCCCACACGAAGTGGCCCGTTCTTGGCCATAGTTCCGCCTCTTTTTTTCTCCCACCACAATATCCTGCAACGCCGTGGACGCTGCAAGTCCTCACTCCACGCACTATTCAGGAACGAAAGAGCCGCGTGTACTGGTTCTCGTGTCGCATGGAAGCTATGTCCGAGATCGGCGTGCTCGCGGCGACTTCTTCCAGCGGCGTGGAAGCTGCTGATACCACAGCTTGGTCGACGATTGGCTCGAGCGCTGCAATGAGTCGCTGACCATCGGTCTGCCCGAGCGGCATCGCACGCAGCAAGGCCGAAATCAGATTTGACACAAACGCATGGGCGTAAGCGTGCAGTGTGCCTTGCCGTGGTACCCCGTGAGCTGCCGCAATCGCACCGACCGCTGCCGAATAGGGCTTTTGCTGCAAACCCATGAGGTAGTCGCAAACCTCTGTAGGCCAGGACGCTGCAACCGCCTGAACAAACGCTGCGCCCTGTGCCGTTGATTCGAGCAACAGCTCCTTGCTCGCTGCCATTGCAAACGCACGATCCACAGCCGACGACAGCGCTTCCGAGTCATCGGCATCCCAGCCAGCAGCAACGAACACCAGATCCGCGTGACCGGTGCCAAACCGCAACAGATCGGATAGCCACCGTTCAGCCGATTCAACGTCTGTGATCCAGCGTGCGTCTATCGCGTATTCGAGGCCATGCGAGAATGTGTAGGCGCCGACCGGAAAAGAGGGCGAAAGCCACGTTTGGAGTCGATACAGCGCCGCTGTATCAATGCCCGTGGTCATAGGCTCCGCCCTCAGGCTGGAACGGACCACGGCTTAACGAGACATGCCCCCCCAAACCTCTCACCATATTGGCAATCACCTGATCCTCGGCCATCACGATGTGGTCCGCATGAATTTCTGCCGCCAGGTGGCGGTTGCCGATATGCCATGCCAGCCGCATGAGCGTCTTCGCATCACCCGCAGTAATCCTCATGACCGCCTCTTCGGCAGCCACTACCCGAACTCGCGAGCCATCATCCAGCACCAACACATCGTTGTTCTTAAGTGCGCGCGCTTTCGGCAAATCCAAAAGAAACTCACGCCCGGATGTCGTTCTCATGCTCAAACGTCTCCGGTGTCTGTGATGAAAATCCAGCACCACATCGTCCGCAGGGTCCCCGCTGTTGCTCGACGCAACAGACGTCGCTCTAACCATAGTCATCTCAGAACAGGAAGTAGCGCTGTGCCATCGGCAGCACATCTGCCGGCTCGCAGGTCAGGAGCTCACCATCCGCATGGACCTCATAGGTCTCTGGATCGACACTGATGTCCGGGCAAGCATCGTTGAGTTTCATGTCAGCCTTGGAGATGTCACGCGTGTTGCGGACCGGCAGCGTTTGCTTCGCGAGTCCGAGGCGTTCACCGACATCAAGTGACTGAGCGGCAGCCGATACAAACGTAACCGCGCTTTCGGTGAGCGACTTTCCAAAGCTCGCGAACATCGGTCGATAGTGCACAGGCTGTGGTGTTGGAATCGACGCATTCGGATCACCCATCGGTGCAGCCGCAATACTGCCCATTTTCAGCACCAGATCCGGCTTGACGCCGAAGAAGGCGGGAGACCAGAGCACCAAATCGGCGAGCTTGCCGACTTCCACTGAGCCGATGTGATCGGAAATGCCGTGCGCGATCGCCGGGTTGATCGTGTATTTGGCGATGTAGCGGCGTACGCGCAGATTATCGTTATTGCCCTGCTCGCCTGACAGTCGACCGCGTTGTCGCTTCATTTTGTCCGCGGTCTGCCAGGTTCTGATGAGCACCTCTCCGACGCGACCCATCGCCTGGCTATCGGATGCGATGATCGAAAAAGCACCGAGGTCGTGGAGGATATCCTCGGCCGCAATGGTCTCGCGTCGAATTCGACTTTCCGCAAATGCGACGTCTTCAGCAATCTTCGGATCGAGATGGTGACACACCATCAACATGTCGAGATGCTCGTCCACCGTATTCACTGTGAACGGTCGGGTCGGATTGGTGGAGGAAGGCAACACATTCGACAAACCGGCGACTTTGATAATGTCCGGCGCATGACCGCCACCAGCCCCTTCTGTGTGAAACGCGTGAATCGTTCGCGACTTGAACGCCTTGACGGTGTTCTCAACGAAGCCGCTCTCGTTGAGCGTGTCTGTGTGAATCATCACCTGCACGTCCATCGCATCGGCAACACTCAAGCAGCAGTCGATAGCGCCCGGCGTGGTTCCCCAGTCCTCGTGCAGTTTCAATGCGCAAGCACCGGCACGCACCATGGCTTCGAGCTCCGCGGGTTGCGACGCATTACCCTTGCCGGACAACGCCAGATTCATGGGAAACGCATCGGCGGCCTGCAACATCCGCCCGATATGCCACTCGCCTGGTGTGCAGGTCGTCGCATTGGTACCCGTTGCCGGGCCAGTACCGCCGCCAAGCATCGTGGTGACGCCCGACATCAACGCTTCATCGATTTGCTGCGGGCAAATGAAGTGAATGTGCGCATCAAAACCGCCCGCAGTCAGGATTTTTCCCTCGCCGGCAATAGCCTCGGTCGATGGACCAATGACGATGTCGACGCCATCCTGCGTTTCGGGATTGCCTGCTTTTCCGATGGCATGAATCCGACCGTCTCTGAGGCCGACATCCGCCTTGTAGATGCCGGTGTAGTCAACAATCAGAGCATTCGTGATGACCGTATCGACAGCGCCATCGGCGCGAGTCCGCTGCGACTGACCCATGCCGTCACGAATCACTTTACCGCCGCCGAACTTTACTTCTTCGCCGTAGGTGGTGTGGTCGCGCTCAACTTCGATAAACAGGTCGGTATCGGCGAGGCGCACCTGGTCGCCGACCGTGGGGCCGTACATGGCCGCGTACTGATGTCTGGATAATGTAGCGGGCATGCCTGCTCCTCAGTCCAAGGGGCCCATAACGGCCTGATTGAATCCGTAGATCTTGCGCTCGCCGCGTATGGGTACGAGCGTCACCTCTCGTTGTTGACCCGGTTCGAATCGCACTGCGGTACCTGCGGCAATATCCAGTCGCATGCCTCGTGATTGCTCACGGTCAAATGACAATGCCGAGTTGGTTTCAAAGAAGTGATAGTGCGATCCGACCTGCACGGGTCGATCACCCGTATTGGCAACCGTGAGCGTGACCGTCTCCGCCCCCTCATTCAGAACGATCTCGCCGTTTGCAACGATGGTTTCACCCGGAATCAACATCGCCTCTCCTCGCTGTTTTTTCTCACTCTATCAGCATCCCGTTGCCGTTGTATGGCTTTTGTTGATCAGCAAAAAGCACCTAAGGCGCTAAAGATATTGAGGAAATCGTCGCTGCTCACATTAAGACAAATATTCGAATGAAACCGATGAGTACGACTGGGACACAAACCCGATTCCGGCTCGGCACGCGAGATACGCTGCGCGTGCTTTGGCCCTATGCCAAACGCAACTTCCTGGGGCAGCTAGAAGGCATTTGGTTCATCGTTGTCTACCTCGCGCTATTCCAGTTGCTGGTGCTTGGACTGCCGATCGCATTCGCAGGCATGATCAGTGTCGGCATCTTCGTCGTCGCCGTCGGCCTCATGTTTTTCATGGAAGGTCTGCGGCTCGGCCTCATGCCACTCGGCGAGGAAATCGGCAGCGTCATGCCGAAGCATTCGGCCATGCCGGTCATCCTCGGCTTCGCCATCCTGTTGGGTATCGGTGCTACTTTCGCCGAACCTGCGATAGCCGTATTAAAGTCGGCGGGTGCTGGCGTAAAGCCCGCGCAAGCGCCGTTGCTGTTCAGCTTGCTTAACGATTACTCGCACCAATTGGTTGGCGCGGTCGGCCTCGGTGTCGGTCTCGCCGTGATGCTAGGTGTGCTGCGCTTTTTCTACTTGTGGCCGCTGAAGATGCTCGCGATTCCTGCGGTTATGTTGTTGCTGGGACTGTCGTTCGCGTTTACACAAGTGCCTGTGCTGAACGATGTTCTCGGCCTTGCCTGGGACTGCGGCGCAGTCACGACGGGGCCCGTCACCGTGCCACTGGTCCTCGCCCTCGGTATCGGCGTCAGTCGTGTGGTTAGCGGTGAGTCCGGCAGCGGCGGTAACTCCGGGTTCGGCATTGTGACCCTGGCATCCCTCTTCCCCATTCTCGCCGTACTGCTGCTCGGCGGATTTCATTACCTGAAGGCAGACTACTGGGGTGCCAAGAACTACCCGGAGTTTCTGGAGTGGGTTGCAGACTCGGAAATACAAACACCTGAAAAACCCGTGCTGGAGAAGCGTCTCGAACCAGTCTCCCAAGAGGAATTCGAAGCCTACAAGAAGACCGGTGAACTCCCGGACGGGTACGAGCTGGCGATTCAGGGTGGTGACGCGAAACTCGTCAACGGCAAGATCGAAGTATCCGACCCGCAAATGATGATCACCAAGGTCTACCGACGTGGCTTCCAACTAACGACGCAGGAACAATGGGATCGTGAGCTCTCGCTTGCGACGCTCATCCAGACCGCACTCATCGACGCATTCCGAGCCATCATCCCGCTTTGCCTCTTTCTCTATTTTGTTTTGAGGGTTGTGCTGCGCAAGCGCATGCACCCACGCAACGACGTCGGTATCGGGGTAGCGTTTGCGTTTATTGGCATGGTGCTCTTCGGACTCGGCATTGCGATCGGACTAACGCCGCTCGGCGGTCAGCTGGGGAGCAATGTTCCGATTGCGTTCGCCGAGATTTTGCCTTCTGGGCTCGACCATATCGAAGGCCCACTGTTTGGCAGCGATAGCGGAAAATGGGTCGCCATCGCATTCGCTTTTTTCCTGGGCTACGGCGCCACTCTCGCAGAACCCGCGTTGAACGCGCTCGGGGACACCGTTGAACGAATTACGGTCGGCGCATTTCGCAAGCGATTGTTGATGCAGAGCGTCGCGTTTGGAGTTGGTGTCGGCATCGCCGTCGGCGTGCTCAAAATGGCGTATGGCTTATCGCTCTTTGCTCTGCTTGCACCGGCCTACCTTGTCGTGCTGTTTCTCACCCACCTGGCGCCCGACGAGTTCGTCAACTTCAGCTGGGACAGCGCGGGCGTGACTACCGGCCCGATCACGGTGCCACTGGTGCTCGCCATGGGCCTTGGCATCGGTGCCAACGTACCGGGCGTCTCGGACGGCTTCGGCATCCTTGCGCTCGCATCCGTCGGACCCATTTTGACCGTGTTGAGCGTTGGTCTGTATACGCACAGGACACAGCAGAAGGCCGTGGCCCGCGAACAAGCGCCTGCACTGAGCGAACTGGTTGAGGTGGAGACGCAGCAATGAGAACACCAAAGTCTTCGTTTTCGGAAGTGACGGCGATCCTTCCGCTCGCCAGCGTAGACCGTGTGCTCGACACGGCACTCGCACTCGATGGGTCAGCGGCGATGGTTTGGCAGGCAAGAACCACACTGCTCGGAGAACACTGGTGGCAGAGATTTCTCCCACCGATTAGCCCGGCGAAATCGATTCTGCAGTTTATTGTTCCGTCAAACGAAGCGCCGTCGCTGGTCAGCACCGTCGTCGAGAAGGCACGTTTGCACCAGCAAGCGACGGGAGCCGTGTTCTCGACCGCATGCGATGAACTGGCGGTGGGAGAAGACGCACTGCTTTGGCCTGAGCTGCCGGAAGAAACGACCAGTGTCGGCTCGCATAATCTCACCGAAAACTTGAACGTGATCCTTTGTACAGTTGGACACCATCTTTCAGCGCGCGTGAGCAAGGCAGCGATTGAGGCGGGCGCGCATGGACCGGTAGTGTACTACGCAGAGGGCCGCGGGCTTCGCGACCGTCTCGGCTGGCTGCGCATCACGAAGGTGCACGAAAAGGAAGTGATGATGGTGATCGCCGAGGAAGACAGCGCCGATCGCATCTTCGACGCCATGGCCAAAGCGGGCGAGCTTCACTTACCCGGTCGCGGATTCATGTATCGCATGATCCTCGACCGTGGCCTGTTCCACCTGGCCTCACGAGTATCGAGTAACGTCTATCGCGCCAACATGCAGCAGATCATCCATGCGATTGACCATTTGAACGGGCATACGCATTGGCGTGACCAGGGACTGCATGGCGTTGGCAACTCCGGACTCGCGGTGGGCATTGAGAATGTCACCATGCGCCAGCCAACGCTGTTTGATCAAAAGCGACTATCGGTGATTGTCGCCCGCGAACATGCCGAGATGGTGATGGATATTCTGCTTGATGCGGGTGCGCCGGGACTCAGCGTGACCTACGGGCAGTTGATGAGAAACGGCAAGGCAGGCGAGCGCGATCATCGCGAACGCGCACTGCTGCATTGCGTTACCAGCGAAGCGATAGCCAAGAGTGTCGCGGCTACGGTGCCGGCCCGAGCTGAAGCGGCCGGCATCACGGATATCGTTGTATTCGAGCAGCGGATTCCGTCGGTGGCCTGTTACATACCGGGCAAGAAAGATTACCGAGCGCGGTCCGGAGCGGCAGCCGGCGCCTGATCCGAACTCGCGATCCACAGCAATAAAAGGCAAACGCACATCCCAACGCCGGTCGCGATCGGGATTGCTGCCAGACCGAACGCACCAACCAGTGTGCCCGCCAGTATCGCTGCCCATGCAAAACCGCTTGTCTGCAATGGCGCTGCAATCGCGCCCCACTGGCCGTCCTGATCCAACGATCCTGCGAGATCGAGCAGCACCGGAAAATTGAACTGCAGCGAGAACACCGCCGGGATCAGTGCGATGTAAAAGACCCCCGGGCTGGGCGCATGAATGACCCAATACCAACCCAGCGCGCAGGCAAGAAAAGCCCCTGCAAGCGGTCTGGTTGGTCCGAACCGTGAGCTCACCCAGCCACCTGCGAGGCACGCGAGTGCCGAAACCAGTAACAACGCCCCGATGCCTGCACCCGCAGACGCATAGCTGATACCGAGTGACTGCGCGACACTGAACATGTAGGTAAATCCGAGACCCGAGCAGGTCACAAACACAACGCCCATCGAGACTACGGCGAGCGCGCGAGCCGTGACCGCCCGAGGCTTGGAAGCGGACGAATCACCGCTAGCGACTGGCCCCTCATTGAAGGGCAACATCAGCAAGGTCAACGCGAATGCGATCACCGCTGCAACGCTGTAGCCACCCGCCAGCCCGGCGAAACCCACGGCCGCTCCAACCGCGGCGATCATCGATGACATCAACAACACAGCGACCATATCAATAGCGCCAAACAGAGCGCCCGGCTTTGCACGCGTTGCTACGATTCTGGATCCCGCCCCCATGAGGACGCCAACCGCGATTCCACCCGCGAGCTGGAGCAGTAAGACCACCAGCAGGGAACCCGGATTCAGCGCGCTCAAAATCTCGCTGAGCACCAGCACGCTGCCGAGCGCCAGCGCCAGCGTGCGCAAGGAGTATCGTCGCGATGCGGCAGGTGCAATGAAAGCTGCGCACGCGATACCGACAAATGGCATTGCTACCGCCAAGCCCGCGAGTGCATTCGACCAGCCATTCTCGTCGACGAATCGGGTCAAGAGAACCGGCTTCATCGCACTGAACAGCGTCGACATACTGTAGGCAGCAGCCCCGGCCAGAAGTAGTTTCGCCTCACGCAGATAGACCGAGGGCATCGCGCTCAGACCTCGAATCGTGATTTGTGAGACGCCGCGATGCGCTGTTGTAAATGCTCCCCGGCACTCGTCGGTTTAAAGCGTAATGGGTTATCTGCCGAGACACAGCTTGGCAGAGCTGCGACTTCGGTAGCACTGTCCGGATCTACGAACATGGCGATGGACTGGCGATCCGCCGAGTTACTCATCGGTTGAACACGGTGCGGTGTGGATCGGTATCGACCATTAGTCCAAACCTCAAGCAAGTCACCCGAATTGATCACAACGTCTTTTGCAGAGGCGCCAACACGCTGCCACTCACCGTCATCGGTCTGTACCTCCAGTCCGCCGATCTCATTCTGGAACAGCAACGTCAACAGGCCGTAGTCCGTGTGCGCGCCGGCGCCGAGCTGCCCCGCCTCAGGCGCGTGGCCAATCGATGGGTAATGCAACAAGCGTAGCGTGACGTTCTCCCCGGAGTGATGCCGCTCAAAAAAATCCGGCTCCACATCCAGAGCGACGGTGAGCACACGCATAAGTCTGAATGCCGCATTGAGGCAATCCCGATAGAAAGTGCGCATCAGATCCCTGAACACGCCGTCAGGCCACCGCGCATCGTCCGGCGGGCGATTGAGCACGTTGCGCATCGTGAAGGTTTCTTTTAAATCTGCGGGCGCCGACGGATCGAGATTCTCCTGACCGACGCCCTGATAGCCAAAGTTCTCACTCGCCGATCGGTAAGCACTGCTAAGTTTTTGGGGTTCGTCACTCGAGAAGAACGTACGGCTGGCCTCGAAGACCTGGCGCAGCAACTCGCTGTCAATACCGAGGTGGCGAACCGCCATGAACCCGACGCCTGAGAGTGCTTGATCGACTTCGGTGGCTAATGCTTGCAAACCTGCGCGGTCACCAGGGTTGAAACTTGAAAAGTCGACAACCGGTATTTCGGTATCGACTGACGCTGCATACATCAGCGAATCGGGTCGTGCACGGTAACCAGCTTGGTTCCATCCGGGAATGTGGCCTCAACCTGCACGTCGTGAATCATCTCTGCTACGCCTTCCATGACCTCGTCGCGCGTAATGACGTTCGCGCCAGCTTCCATCAGCTCTGCGACAGTACGTCCATCACGAGCACCTTCCACGACGAAATCGGAAATCAGCGCGATCGCTTCAGGGTGATTGAGCTTTACGCCGCGCTCGCGTCTTCGTCGAGCCACTATCGCTGCCATCGAGATCAGTAGTTTGTCTTTTTCGCGCGGTGTGAGTTGCATGGTCAGTCCGAATCAGCAGTCAAACACTCTGGGTACTCGACACCCGTGCAATGGATGTGTGCTCCCGGCGACCGACTGTAGGCGATCGATTAACAGAAGCAAAGTGGTACGCAAATGCGCCGCGTTCTTCGCCAACGCCCGAATCAGCACCAGATCACCGATTCGCGTCGCACCTGAAAGCGTATCGACGGAGTCAAGTGTCGCGTTGGCAGCATCGCAAGCCACCTGCGGCTCGGGCGCAATGACCACCAGCGTCAACAACGTTGTATTGCCAGCGAGCACTGCCGGTCTCGCAGCCCAGGCCGCGAGATCTCCAACGCGATCGCTATCGAAAACCAAGCGATCCGCCCAGAGCAACCGGCCATCTCGATAGATCTCCCAAGCATCAGTCAGAGCGCCCGTCGTAACGGTCTCACCCATCGCAGCACGACCCAGAGTCCAGGTTTCCGCCGCGAACAACATAGCATCGGACGCCAGATCCGCGCGCCAACGTCGTTCGAGTCGAGCACCCTCAAAAAGGATGGTTTCCTGAGGTAGCCAAATCGCGCGCGCGCCCGCGCGAACCTCCAGCGAATTGTGGACGACTGCCATTTCGCTGCGGGATCGATAGATTCGCTCCGCCGCCTGAGTCGTCACGACAGCGTGCGTATCCTCCTGCCAAGTGATTGCCTGACGTACCTGATCGCCATCGGTCAGTCCCCCTGCAGTGTTGAGCAAGACCGCCTGCAAAGGCTCACCCGGGTCGATCCGAGGGAAGCGGACTTTGCAGCACCCTTGCTGGTAGAGGTCCTGCAACACTGTTGCCTCATCCCGGCGCTTGAACACGACCCGTGCTTCACCCACCGCGCGTGGCAGCGCTATCGGTGCAACGCTCATCCGGCGCGCCTCAAAGTGGTCTCATAGCAGTCGAGAACCTGGGTCGCATCGACGTCGATCGCCACCTTCTGGATGGGGCAACCATCCCAGGCACCAGGCGGGAAATGCGAATCCACCTGCGCCTGTATCGTCTGCCCGATCGCGATGCCTTCCGTCACCGCCCGTAAAGCGCCGCGTTGCAAGCGGTAAGCGTCGGGTACAACGAGCCACGCAAGTGCTGACGAGTCATGGACCGGAAAGCCATCCTCGTATCCCTTGCTCGCGTAGAAGTCCGAATAGAAACGGCTCACCTCGAACACGAATGCACCTGCCTCACCTGAGTTGTCGCGTATGCGAATCATGCGCTCGGGATCCATGACAACCTGCATTGTCACATCAAGACCCACCATAACCACGGGCCATGCTGCACAAAAAACGCGATCGGCCGCGTGGGGATCGCCGGCGATGTTTGCTTCAGCACAGGGGGACACGTTGCCACTATAACCACCTTTGCCCAAGGCGCCGCCCATGACCACGACCTGTCGCACGAGTTGTGCGATTTCCGGGTCACGTTCCAATGCATGGGCAAGGTTAGTCAATCTACCCACCGCAACAAGCGTGATTTCCTTTGGGTTATCACGCACGGTGCGCACGATGAACTCCGCCGCATCGATGTCGCTCGCCTGGCCACGTGGCGCCGGTGGGTGGGTGTTGCCAAGACCATCTTCGCCGTGCACAAAGTCCGGAACCGGACCCGTCGGCACCTGCAGCGCCGCATCCGCACCCCGATAGACACCACAGCCGATTCCGAAGCGCTCGACCAGATGCAGTGCGTTACGCGTGGTTAACGCGACGGAAGCATTGCCACGCACAGTCGTCAGGCCGACTAACTCGATCTCCGGGTGGAGATGGCCGAAAACGATAGCCATAGCGTCATCGACGCCTGGGTCGGTGTCAAAGATGACCTTGTGCGTCATTCGCGCATCCCCAATCGCATAAGGTGAGTGTGGCAGAATGCGCAGGAAGATTGCAGCGAGATTTCGATGAACGACAGACAACGCGTCACACTCGCATGCTTTCTTGCTTACTTCGTCATGTCCGCGATGCTCGCTCCAATTGGCATCGTGTCGACACCACTGGCCGCACATTTCAATGTCACGATCAGCGAAATTACTAACGCCTTTTCCGCGCTGACCCAGGGCATATTGATCGGCGCGGTCGTCGCCCTGTCCTACTCTGCGCGTACACCGCTTCGGGTCGTATTCGTTGTGCTGTTCGTTGTGATGAGCGGCGTGCTTTTGTTGATGTCGACGCTGCCCAATCTCGGTTGGTTCCAAGCGGCGTTGCTGACTGTTGGCGTGGGTTGCGGTCTTGGCCTCGCCGCCGCTGCGGCGACGATTTCGGCGGCCTTTGAGGGCAACCAGCGAGCATCAGCGTTGGTCGCGACGGATGGGTGCTTCAGTGTCGCGGGTATCCTCATTCCAGCATATGCGACCTACAGCCTGCGTGAGTCCTTGCCGGTCGGTAGTGTCTATGGCGTCATCGCGGGCATCGCTGCGCTCATTGTTGTGCTCGCTATTATCAGTCGTTTCCCGCACCCGCCAGCAAGCAGCGCCGGTCAGCCGTCCGCAGGCGGCAGGTGGCCGCTCTCCGCGTGGCTCGGCATCGCCGCACTGACCGCCTACACTCTGGGGCAGTATGCGATTCTTTGGTGGCTGCCACCGCACCTGGATGCGCGCTGGGGCATTGAGGTCGCTTCGGGCGGTGTCCTTGTAGGTCGGTTCTGGACTGGCATGTTCATCGCTCAGATCGTGATCACGATCGCCGTGCTACGCATTGGCACCTTCCGCCTTCTGGGTATTGCAGCGGTTTTGACGGCGGTCGGCAGCATCCCGCTTTGGACGACAGGCGACATGCGCCTGCTACCTTCCCTCGCGCTGTTGTGGGGCATTGCGAATCTCGGACTGCTCAAACTTGCACTGACCTTCGTCACGCTGCAGTTCGAAGCGCCATCGCCACGGCTGGTATCCTGCGTATTGTTGGGGGCGACGCTGGGGACCGCGATCAGTCCGTTTGTCAGCAGTCGCATAGTAGAATTGGCGGGTACGGGTGCCGTACTCAAATTCGGCACCGCCTGCCATGTCGTGATGGCGCTTTTGCTCATCACAGCATTAAAAATCAAGAAGCAGAGTGAGACATGATTCGCACAGTTGATTACGCAGCGCCGAATGCTGCAGAAGAGTTCACAAGCTCCATCGCTGAGTCCGGCTTCGCCGTATTGCAAAACCATCCTTTGTCCGGCGATCGTCTTCAGCGAATGTATGCCGGTTGGAAAGCGTTTTTCGACAGCAAGGAAAAACACAACTACCAGGTGAAGGACCTGACGAAGGAAAACGAACAGTATGGTTACTTCGGTCCGGATATCGCCGAAACAGCGGTAGGCTTCGAGCAGCAGGATATTAAGGAATACTTCCACGTCGATTTTGACATGCCGTTTCCGGATGGACTCGAGGCTGACGCCCGCTCGCATTGTGAAGATGCGGAGGCACTAGCCAAGCAACTGCTCGACTGGCTGGATGCTGCGATTCCGGAGGACTGCCGGCAAGCCGAGGGCGTGGTGTGGTCGGATGCACTGTCATGGGACGACAGTCTGTTGCGCATTCTTCATTACCCGCCACTGAAAGGCGACGAGCCTTCCGGCAGCGTTCGCGCCGCAGCACACGAAGACATCAATTTCATCACGTTGCTGCCCGTCGCCGATCAGCCCGGGCTGCAGGTCCGCACCCTTGAGGGCGAATGGCTCGACCTTGAGGGTCGCCAGGGCGACCTGATCATCAACACCGGAGACATGCTGCAAGAGATTTCAGGCGGCTACCTCCCCTCCACCACGCACCGAGTCGTGAACCCTTCGGGCGAGCACGAGAACATTTCGCGAATTTCGATTCCGTTTTTCCTGCACCCATCGCGCGACACCCGGCTTTCGGCACGTTACACGGCAGGCGAATATCTGCGTGACCGCATTCTGGAGACCTACAACAACGATTGAGCTGCAGAGGCTTTCGGGGGATAGCAATGCGAGAACACCACTGGCTACTGGGACTGTTTATGGTTCTCGTGGCAAGCGGCTGCAGCCGCACACCAGACACGCCGGAGACAGGCACGGTAAATCTGCCGATAGCACACGAGCGCATTGTGCAGGCAGGCGCCGATGAGTGGATCACGCACGGGCGAGACTATGCGGAAACCCGATTCAGCCCGCTCGATCAGATCAGTACTGAATCGGTGGGTGACCTCGGTCTTGCATGGTATTTCGACGTACCGACACGACGCGGCATGGAGGCAACACCGATCGTGGCGGATGGTCGCCTGTTCGTCACGGGGTCGTGGAGCATTGTCTATGCGCTGGATGCAGCTACCGGCGAGCCGTTGTGGACGTACGATCCAGAAGTGCCGAGATCGTGGGCGCAATACGCGTGCTGCGATGTCGTCAACCGCGGCGTTGCGATCTGGGGCGACAGCGTATTCGTCGGCACGCTGGACGGCTACCTGGTGTCGTTGGACGCAACCACCGGCGAGGTGAATTGGAAAGTCGATACCATCGACCGCCAGCCGCCCTACACCATCACCGGAGCCCCGCGCGTTGTGCAGGGTAAGGTGATTATCGGTAACGGTGGCGCCGACCTCGGTGTGCGCGGCTATGTCACCGCCTACGACGCGGACACCGGCGAGCAGTCATGGCGGTTCTACACCGTACCTGGCGATCCCGCTGTTGGATTTGAGCAGCCTGAGCTGGAACGTGCCGCTGAGACCTGGACCGGCGAGTGGTGGCGCTACGGCGGTGGCGGCACCGTCTGGGATTCGATGGCCTATGATGCGGACCTTGATTTGCTCTACATCGGTGTAGGCAACGGCTCGCCCTGGAACCAGCGCGTGCGCAGCCCCGATGGCGGCGATAATTTATTTCTCTCATCGATTGTCGCACTGCGCCCGACCACCGGTGAATACGTCTGGCACTACCAGACCACTCCCGGCGACACCTGGGACTTCACCGCGACCCAACATATGGTGCTGGCGGACATCGAAATCGATGGCGACACGCGTCAGGTGCTGATGCAGGCACCCAAGAACGGATTTTTCTATGTGCTCGATCGCACGGACGGCAGTCTGATCTCCGCTGAACCCTTTGTTGCCGTCACGTGGGCGGAGGGCGTTGATGCCGATAGCGGGCGTCCCGTCGAGGCTCGCAATGCGCGCTATGACGAGGGGGCCTTCGTACAGATGCCGTCGGGACTCGGCGGTCACAACTGGCATCCCATGTCTTTCAGTCCGACAACGGGACTCATCTATCTGCCCACGCAGGACCTTCCGTCGGTCGCACTCGAAGACCAGGGGTTTGAATTCGCAGAGGGCTACTGGAACACCGGTACCGACCTCTCGACGCTCGAGACACCGGATGACCCAATGCAACTGGCCGCACTCGCCGGGATGATTCGTGGTCAGCTGGTTGCCTGGGACCCGGTTGCGCAGAAGGAGGTCTGGAGACATCAACATCTCGGCCCATGGAACGGCGGCACACTGGCGACCGCCGGCAACCTCGTATTCCAGGGCAGCCTTATCGGAGAATTCTCTGCCTTTGACGCACGCACCGGTGAGAAACTCTGGAGCTACAAAGCGCAGACCGGCATTGCGGCGGCGCCTGCAACCTACGCAATTGAAGGCGAGCAGTACGTTTCGGTCGCCGCTGGCTGGGGCACGATTTACGCGCTTTTAGGCGGTGAAGGCACTGCCAATCTCGGATTTGAGAATGTCAGCAGGATTCTGGGATTTAAGCTGGGCGCTACCGAATCACTGCCAGCGCGTTCGCCCAAGCGCTACGTGCCCTTTCCGGAGCCGCCGCAGATGACCGCGGACGAGGCGACGCTCGCGAAGGGTAAGAAGCTCTACTACCAACGCTGTGTCACCTGCCATGGTGTCGATGTCGCAAGCGGCGGCATCACTCCAGATCTGCGTCGTTCTTCACGCGAGATTCACGATATCTGGGATCGCATCGTTGTCGATGGCGCACTGCGGGATTCGGGAATGCCTGGTTTCAGCTCGGTCATTGATATCGAGGACAGCAAAGCCATTCACGCGTTTGTGATCGCCACGGCCCGCGAAGCCTGGCAGCGACAGCAGTAGTGGGGATAGGTACAAAACGATTGTTGCGCTTCGCGACCTTCGCGAGTGTGGTCACGGTGTTGTGCCATCTGTTCGTTCTTGCATCCAGCGGCCAAGACGGCGTGCGCTCGCCGATCAGCGCACTCTCAGCAACCGAATATGGAGCACTCAATGCGCTGGGCATCGTCTTATTCGGTATCGCGCATATTGCCACCGCGCTTGCCCTGCGTGGTCTTGATCACGGGCGTCTCTGGCCCTTCGCACGGTTGTTGATGATCGCCAGCGGCTGCACGCTCTTCTACGTCGCCTACTACTTTGAAACGTCAGGGCCTTCGGCGCTCACGAATCCAACGGCGAGCGATCCGCTGTGGATCGTTGCAACACTTACCGGACTCGCGATGGGCGCGTTGCAGCCTGGTCTTTCCCGTCTCGCGCCGCGTGTCGGCTTGTTCAGCACGATCAGTCTTGGCGTTTGGTTGTGGCTTGTGCCGCTTGCGTTTTTCGTCAATGAGCACTGGCTCGGTGCCTACGAGCGTCTCGTTGGCGGTATCTATGTGGTTTGGCTAGGTGGTGTGACGTCAGGTCTCGCACTCGCATTGAGACAACGCGCCGAGCCAACCTGACAGAGATTGGCTCGACGCATTCGTTTTACGGCCAGCGGATCGGCAACGGGAACGGCGGTCGCAGCGGCAGTGTCGGCGGGCAAAGGTAATAGCGTACGCGGTTACCGTTGACCCAACGCGCATTGAATGTCGCTTTGCATACGTGCTCGATAAGCCCCCGGTTTTCAACCGTCGTCTGCGTCAAAACCCCGGAACTGCGATCATCGAGATAGATGTAGCCACCACGATACACGGTCATGGTGGACGTGCCGTCGGTCTCGAGAACTGCTTGATCCTCCAGTCGCACACTGCCGTAGATGTCAGCCGTGCGGGTATTCACTGTCAGTCGACCGGAATTCAAAATACTGATCTGGCCGCCGTCTTCGACTCGGAAACCAGACTCGCTACTCGGTTGCAGACGATTTCGAGACGCGTACACCCGACCCTCGATTGTCGCGATGCCGGACAGTCTGAGATCGGGAAACTCAGCAGAAGCACCCGCCTCTACAATCAGTGTGCCGGCGATCGTGTCTGAACGGCCACCGCGGTAGAGTGCCGGGCCTTCGGCAATCATGGTGCCCGTAACATCGATCCTGAGATCACCCTGGTGACCTTGCGAATCGATGCATCCGCCCTGGAGCAGCAGATTGCCACCACTCCAGAATCGCATGACGCCTCGATTCGACACGCAGTCGGGCAATGCGGTTCTCGGGTTGCGCGGCGTGTCGTTGATGAACACATCACCTTCCATGGAGAACAGCCCGCTGTTGTTCATTTGGCCGCCGTTGAAGCGAATCACACCGCGATTGGTGGTCTCTACGGTCGCGAAGTTTGAAAACCGGCCACCGTTGACCACCAACTCCGCAGTGTTGTTGACGACCAGAGTGTCTTGATTGATCAGTCGACCGTTCGGCTCGATGCTGAGACGAATGCCGGGGCTAATGGACAACGGGTTGTACCAGCCCGCCTCGTAGTATTGCGAGAGACTACACTGCGCAAACAGCGGCGGTGTGCGCACCAATTGCCAGGTGCCCCCAATGGCATTGCAGTCTTGCTCGGTGGAGAGAGCCTGTGCATGCCCATCGCTCGGTGCAGCCAGCAGCGTCAGGAACGCGGCCACTGCGATGATTCCTTGCATAATCGTTTTCATGTTCCTTACCTCGTTCTTGTATTTGTGCCTTGGAAGGCGTCAATGCGAGGCTGAGATCGAAATGCACCACAGTGGCTCGCAACTATAATGACGCAAACCTCATGAGAAACCGGCCATGAAAAACCGAATTGCCGTCGTAGGTAGCGCGAATGCCGACTACAGCATGCGAACCGAGACCATCCCGTTACCCGGAGAGACACTCGCCGGGCGCGACTTTCAGTTGGCGCTGGGGGGCAAGGGAGCAAATCAGGCTATTGCCGGCGCACGACTGGGTGGCGCAGTCGACTTCATCGCTTGTGTTGGAAACGATGCGGCCGGCAAGTTGGCGCTCACCACCTACGCCGAAGCCGGGATCAATCTTGAGCACGTACACGTTGTAGAAAAACCTACAGGTAGCGCGCTGATCTTTGTCGCGGACTCCGGCGAAAACAGTATCGGGGTGGCGTCAGGCGCTAACGCGGCACTGACACCCGACCACATTGATGCAGCCAGCCAGACCCTGCGCGATGCCGATTACCTGCTGATGCAACTCGAGTCCCCGATAGAAACTCTGACGCATGCCGCCACCTTGGCAAGTGCCTCGAATACCTGCGTGGTCCTGAACCCCGCACCGGCACGATCTCTGCCTGAGGCGTTACTGCGCCATGTTGATGTGCTGACACCCAATCAGACGGAGCTCGAGACGTTGACCGATCAACCTACCGACAGCGCAGAGGCGATCCAAAAGGCTGCCCGTTCGCTTCTGGATCGAGGGCCAGAAACGATTATCGTCACGTTGGGCGCCGCAGGTGCTCTGGTAGTTTCGCGCGATACTTGTACCGAAGTCGCCGCACCCTCGGTTTCCGCGCTGGATACCACTGGCGCGGGCGATACATTCAACGGTGCCTTACTGGTGGCGCTTACGGAACGTCGAACGCTGGTCGAGGCGGTGCAATTCGCCAATCATGCAGCCGCGCTGTCCGTAACGCGTCGTGGTGCCATTGACTCGATTCCAGGCCGTGTCGAGGTCGACGGCTTTCTATGACCCGGCTATATTGTTGAAAACACTTGATGCGCTGGGGGGCGGCGCTTCGCGAAGGGGCACGCCGCATGGGCAAACTCACAACACATGTTCTGGACACGAGCCAGGGGATACCCGGCAGCGGAATACGTGTTCGCTTGTATCGGGTGAATGAACAGCGCACAGAGCTGGTCAACGTCCGCACCAATGACGACGGCCGCTGCGATCAACCATTACTGTCGGACTCGGATTTCGTCACTGGCACCTATGAGCTGGAATTCGATGTGGCCGAGTACTTCGCGAAGCAACCGCTCGAGATCGGTGAGCCCGCGTTCCTGGATACGGTGACCTTGCGAGTAACGCTCGCCGACGATTCGCACTATCACGTCCCGCTGCTGGTTTCGCCCTGGAGCTACAGCACCTACCGAGGCAGTTGAGCGTGCGAAGTGATCTCAGATTCCTGCTCGACGGCGAGCTTGTCACCCTGACCAATGTGGAGCCCACCCGCACGGTGCTCGAATACCTGCGAGAAGACCTGCAGCTGACCGGCTCAAAGGAAGGGTGCGCCGAAGGTGACTGCGGTGCCTGCATGGTCGTGCTGGCTGACTTACACGAAGGCGCGTTGCGCTATCGGGCGATCAATTCCTGCATCCAGTTCCTCGCGACACTGGATGGCAAGGCGCTGATCACGGTCGAGAGCCTGTCACGCGGTGGCACCTTACATCCCGCGCAGCGAGCGATGATCGATTGCCACGGATCGCAATGCGGCTTTTGCACTCCCGGATTTGTGATGACGATGTTTGCATTGCACGAATCCCTTGCGAGCGCACCTTCGCCAACCGAGGTCGACGATGCACTCTCCGGTAATCTATGTCGCTGCACCGGTTATCGCCCGATTGTCGACGCCACACGCTCGATGTTCGATGCACAGAGCGAATGGACCGCACCTTGGGGTGATGCCGAGACACTGCGGCACCAACTGGAATCGCTCGCAGACGGTAAATCCCTGACTACGGGAATCAACAATCGAAGTATCGTAGCGCCTCGTAGCGCGGATGACCTCGCGCAACTTTACGCTGACAACCCAGCAGCGACTCTGGTCGCCGGTGGCACCGACGTCGGTCTTTGGGTCACGAAACAATATCGTGATCTACCGATGCTGATCTCGATCGGCGATGTGCCCGAACTGCGTGAATTGCATGTCGATGACACACACATCGATGCTGGAGCAGCGGTCACGTTTAGTGAGCTTCTTCCTGTGTTGGTGCAACACTATCCCGAGATGGATTCATTATTGCGCCGTTGGGCTTCGCCTCCGATCCGAAACGCAGCAACTATCGGTGGCAACATTGCGAACGGATCACCAATCGGTGATTCAATGCCGCCGTTGATGGCGCTTGGCACCACCGTCGTGTTGCGCCAAGGGGATACGCAACGCGAGTTGTCGCTTGAGTCGCTCTACCACGATTACATGGTCAACGACCTGCGAGACGGGGAGTTCGTCGCGAACGTGCGGATTCCGCTGCGCGACGATGACCAGCGCGTTGCGGCCTACAAAATTTCCAAACGCTTCGACCAGGATATCTCCGCAGTTTGCATGGGGATCAGTTGCCTTGTACGCGACGGCTTGCTCACGGACGTCAGGATTGCCCTCGGCGGTATGGCCGGGATCGTCAAGCGTGCAAGTGCTAGCGAAGCAGCTTTGGAAGGCAACACACCCGACGCGGACAGGTTCGAGCAAGCCGCAATTGCACTTCGCGAGGATTTCACACCGCTCACTGATATGCGCGCCAGTGCCGACTACCGACTGCGAGTCGCCGCCAATCTGATCCGACGCTTCGGAAAATCGCTCGACGAGTCGCAAGAGCAACTTGAGGTCTATGACTATGGTCGATGAAACCAAGGTAATCCGCGGTGCCATTGGAACACCGTTGCCGCATGACAGCGCAGCGCTGCACGTTAGCGGCCATGCGACCTACACCGACGATATTCCTGAGCCTCGGAATTTGCTGCACGCCGCCTTTGGTGTGAGTCAACACGCGCACGCTCGAATCTTGTCCGTCAATCTCGATGCCGTGCGTGCCGCGCCTGGGGTGGTCGCGGTCTTGACGGCGAGCGACATACCCGGCCCCAACAACTATGGTGCGGTCGCCGACGATGATCCGATTTTTGCGGAAGACGAGGTGCAGTATGTCGGGCAGCCGATTTTCCTCGTGGTTGCCCGCACCGTGAATGCAGCACGCCGTGCCGCACTTTTGGGCGACATCGAGTACGAGCCTCTACGCGCGTTACTCGACCCGGAAACCTCTTCGAAAGACGGCAGCTTCGTGCTGCCAACGCGCGAGCTGGCTCGTGGTGACGCAGCAGCAGCAATTACTGCTGCTCCACATCGACTGCAGGGCACAGCGCGCGTCGGCGGCCAGGATCAGTTCTACCTCGAAGGGCAGATCAGTGTCGCTCTGCCCAAAGAAGCCGGTGACTTTCTGATCTACAGCTCAACGCAACACCCGGGTGAAATCCAGCACGCGGTAGCGCGCGCTGTTGGACTGACCGACAAAGATGTCGTCGTTGAATGCCGACGCATGGGTGGTGCGTTCGGTGGCAAGGAAAGCCAGCCGGCCTTGATCGCCTGTGCAGCGGCAATCGCCGCACAGCGGCTGAACCGACCTGTCAAGCTAAGACTGGATCGCGATAGCGACATGATCATCACCGGTAAGCGCCACTGCTTCGTGTCGCATTACGATGTTGGTTTTGATGACGACGGTCGAATCCTCGGCATTGATTTTCATCATCTCTCTCGCTGTGGGATGTCGGCCGATCTGTCCGGTGCCATCAACGATCGCGCAATGTTTCATAGTGACAATGCGTACTTCCTGCCGGACGTACACATCACCTCAGAGCGCTGCAAAACGCACACGGTATCCAACACGGCGTTCCGCGGATTCGGTGGACCTCAAGGCATGTTTGCGATCGAGTACGTCATCGATGAGATCGCACGGGCGCTCGATAAAGACCCGTTGGAAGTGCGGCGGACCAACTATTACGGACATGACGAGCGCAACACGACGCCGTATGGCCAGGTCGTTGAGGACAACATCATCGATGTGATCACCGATCATCTGGTCGAGTCGAGCGATTATCTCGAGCGACGCGCACAGATCGCGCAATGGAATGCCGAGCACACGGTGCTAAAGAAAGGCCTTGCCATCACGCCTGTGAAATTTGGTATCTCATTCACAGCCACTCATCTCAATCAGGCTGGTGCGCTGGTTCATATTTATACCGACGGGACTGTACATCTGAACCACGGCGGCACGGAGATGGGCCAGGGTTTGTTCACCAAAGTCGGCCAGGTCGTCGCCGATGCATTATCGATCGATATCGACCGAATCAAAATCACGGCTTCTGACACGAGCAAAGTCCCCAACGCCTCAGCAACCGCAGCCTCCAGCGGATCAGACCTTAACGGGATGGCTGCCCGTAACGCAGCGATGAAGCTGCGACGTCGACTGACGGAGTTTGCAGCTGCGCATTACGACGTGCGCGAGGCGGATGTTCGGTTTGTCCGTAACGCAGTTCAGGTCGGCGATGAGGAAGTACCCTTTGCCACACTGGTGAAGCAGGCCTACATGGCGCGCGTCTCGCTATCGGCAAATGGCTTCTACAAGACACCGAAAATTTCCTATGACAAAGAAACATTCACAGGACGGCCGTTTTACTACTACGCCTATGGGGCGGCCGTTAGTGAGGTCATCGTCGATACCCTGACGGGAGAGCATCGAGTCACGCGCGTCGATATTGCACACGACTGCGGTGACTCGCTCAATCCTGCCATCGATATGGGGCAAATCGAAGGTGGCTTCGTGCAGGGCATGGGTTGGCTGACAACCGAACAGCTGTGGTGGGACGACCACGGTAGTCTTCGAACGCACGCGCCCGCCACCTACAAGATTCCGACGAGTTCAGATGTCCCCGATATCTTCAACGTGCATATGATGCGCGATATGCCCAACAGGGAAGACACCATTCATCGCTCCAAAGCGGTTGGTGAGCCACCGCTCATGCTTGCGATTTCGGTTTTCCAGGCGATCAAGGACGCGGTTACTGCATGCTCGACCGACGGGGCCGCACCCCCAATTCAGGCACCGGCGACACCAGAGTCGGTTCTCAACGCTGTCGAGGCTGCTCGGAAGCTCTGACATGACCGACTGGAGACGGCAAGCGATTGATGCCTTACGCGCAGGTGAGCCTTCGGTCGCCGTGGTTGTCGACCAGGTACGAGGATCCGCGCCTCGAGAGGCCGGGACCGTCATGGTCGTGTCAAAAGACAAGTGCTTTGGAACGATCGGTGGCGGGCAGCTAGAGCACGGCGCGATCGCAACGGCACGCGACCTTCTGGAAAACCAATCGGCCTCGTCGATCGTTCGGCGAATCCCGCTCGGCAGCGACTGCGGGCAATGCTGCGGTGGTGTGGTGACACTCTCCTTCACACGCCGAGAGGCACGGCAAGCAACGGAGCTCGAGCACGTACTTGGCGCAGCGCCTCTGGATATCGTCATTTTTGGAGCGGGCCATGTTGGTCGAGCGCTGGCTCAGGTGCTGTGCCCACTCGATGCAAACGTAATGGTGATAGACGGCCGTGAGGAACAGCTCGCACTGCTCCCGCATAGAGTTGGGCAACCCCTGCTCGCAGTAGACCCTGTCGCAGCCATCGACCTGTGCCCGGTCGGCGCTGCCGTTGTGGTTATGACCCATGATCATGACCTTGATCTGCGTTTGTGCAGCGCGTTGCTGCAGCGTGATCACTGGCGATTCCTCGGACTGATTGGATCGCGAACCAAGGCACGCCGTTTCCGGAAAAAATTACTCGCCAGCGGCTTGTCGGAACGAAAAGTCGAGTCCCTCACCTGCCCTATTGGACTGCCGATGCTCGATGGTAAGCACCCTGGCGAAATCGCGATCTCCGTAGCGGCACAGTTGTTGAAAGCAAGCCAATCGGCGGTCCTGGAAGGAGTTGCATGATGGCGTGGTTACCCGATTGGTTGGAGTTGCTGGGACGTTGGGTGCACCTCACAACGGGCATCGCCTGGATCGGATCATCTTTCTACTTCATCTGGCTCGATAATCATTTGACGCCGCCGGAGTCTTCAGAGGATCGAGACAAAGGTGTTGGTGGAGAGCTTTGGGCTGTTCACGGCGGTGGGTTCTATCAGGCGCAAAAATATGCGGGTGCGCCGCAACAGATGCCAAAGCAGCTGCATTGGTTCAAGTGGGAGGCCTATTCGACCTGGCTGTCAGGCGTTTTCCTGTTGATCCTCATCTACTGGCTGGGCGCAGAAGTGTATCTGGTCGATCCCTCGGTCCGTCCGATGAGCTCTGGTGCAGCCGTCGGTATCGGAGCGGCCTATTTGATCGGTGGGTGGATCATTTACGACCAATTGTGCAAGTCGCCGCTGGGTCGAAATGACCGCGCACTGTCCGTGGTGTTGTTCGGATTCCTGATATTGATCGCATGGAGTCTGTGTCAGTTGTTCGGTGGACGAGGCGCGTTCATTCACTACGGCGCGGTGATCGGCACCATCATGGTCGCCAACGTGGCGATGATCATTATCCCCGGGCAGCGTCGCATGGTTGCCGCCTTGACTGAAGATCGTCCTATCAATCCGTTGGATGGCGCACGCGGCAAGCAGCGCTCCGTCCACAACACGTATCTGACACTACCGGTGCTGTTCGTCATGATCAGCAATCACTACGCCAGCACCTACAGCGGGACATGGAATTGGCTTGTGCTTATCGGCATGACCGTGGCCGGCGCACTGATCAGAGTCTATTTCGTATCGCGCCACAAAGGCGCGGCGTCACCAATGCCTGCCATTGGCGGTATTGCCGCCCTCGCAGCAACAGCGGTGCTAGCGAATGGCCTGCCAAGTTTTGGCTCGACGCAGCTCGATGATGTGGCTGCTCCTGAGATGGCGGCTATCGCGAGCATCATTACGGAGCGATGCACGGGCTGCCACGCCGACGCACCAAGCTGGCCGGGCTTTGCCGCGGCGCCCGCAGGTGTTGTACTCGAGACTCAGCAAGACATCGCGCGTTACGCTGAACAAATTTATCAGCAAACCGTCGTACTCAAAGCGATGCCCATTGGCAACCTCACGGGCATTACAGACGAAGAGCGCGCTGCTATCGACGCGTGGTACAGAGCGCGTTAACGAAAACGGATATGTCCTGGACCGAGCTCGGCGACACTCGATAGCCCCATCAGTCTGAGATCGCGCTCGAGTTCGTCGTGCATATTCTGCAGCGTGCGCTCAACACCCGCCTGTCCGGCGGCGGCGAGCGCATAGAGATACCATCGCCCGCCCGAACATGCCGTAGCGCCAAGGGCCAGCGCTTTCAATACATGTGTGCCGCGGCGAATTCCCCCATCGCAAATGATCTCGATCTGACCGCCAACCGCATCGACGATCTCGCGTAACTGATCGAAAGGCGCTCGCGATCCATCAAGCTGTCGCCCACCGTGATTCGAAATCATGATTGCGGTCGCACCAAGTTCGACTGCACGCTTCGCATCATCGACCGACATCACGCCTTTGAGACAAAAGGGTCCCCCCCAATGTTCGCGCACGCGCGCAGCATCATCCCACGTCATCGTGCGATCCAGCATATTGGAGAAGTAGTCGCTTACCGAAACGGCGACATTACTGCCTTCAGGGATCGCCTGTTCGAGCTGAGGCAATGAGAAGCGCTCGCGGAACAGGTAATTCAAGGTCCAACGCGGATGCATTGCGAAGCTCACTGCGCTCGACGGAGTTAGTCGCGGTGGCGAGGTAAAACCGGTCTGCAAATCGCGCTCACGATTGCCCCCGACAATCGTGTCTACGGTGAGTGCCAAAGCATCGAAACCCGCTGTCTTACACCGATCGATCATCGAGAAGGTAAGCTCGCGATCCTTGTGAAAGTAGAGCTGGAAAAGCTTTGGTGTCGCTATGCTGGCCCCAATTTCATCCACGCTGACCGTCGCGAGCGACGATACGCCAAAGTAAGTGTTGAACCGCGACGCAGCGCCCGCCACAGCGCGCTCGCCTTGCCAATGGAACAATCGCTGCAATGCCGTCGGCGACAAAAAAATGGGCAGATCGAGCGTGCGGCCAAGGACGCTAACCGACAAATCGACCGCCTCAGTGCCCGCCAGCACGTTGGGTACGAGGTCGCACGCTTCGTAAGCTTCCGAATTTCGCCGATAGGTGACCTCGTCGTCCGCAGCACCATCAATGTAGTGGAAAACCGGAGCTGGTAATCGACGACGCGCGAGTTGTCGAAATTGTTCGACGTTATAGCAATCAGCGAGCTTCATGGCTGGACAGTACCACGATCGGTGCACCTCACTAAGATGGCAGTTGGCGCTTGCCGAATTTGGTGGGACACTCAGGTTATGGAATACCCCAGAGATCTTATTGGTTACGGCAACAAGGTTCCCGATGCCCAGTGGCCGAATGGTGCCAAGATTGCAGTGCAATTCGTCGTCAACTACGAGGAAGGCGGCGAGAATTGCATACTCCACGGCGATGACGCATCCGAAGCCTTTCTTTCAGAGATCGTTGGGGCAGTGCCGTTTCCTGGTGCTCGACACCGCAACATGGAGTCGATTTACGAGTACGGCTCACGTGCAGGCTTTTGGAGACTGCATCGCCTATTTGTCGAGCGGGAATTGCCCGTGACGGTTTTCGCCGTCGCCTCTGCGCTACAGAAAAACCCGAAAGTCATCGATGCCATGCAGGATGCTGATTGGGAAATCGCCAGCCATGGTCTGAGATGGATCGACTATCACGGTGTCCCCGAGGCGGTCGAGCGCGAGCATTTCAACGAAGCGATCCGAATCCATGAATCGCTCACTGGCAGCGCTCCGGCGGGCTGGTATCTCGGACGCTGTAGTGAATCCAGCCATCGTATCGCCGCAGAGTATGGCAAGTTCGAATACAACGCTGACAGCTATGCAGACGATCTGCCCTACTGGAGCTACGAGTTCGATACCCCACAACTCATGGTGCCTTACACGCTCGATGCGAACGACATGCGTTTTGCCACACCGCAAGGATTTAACTCGGGCACCCAATTCTTCGATTACCTCAGAGACACCTTTGATTGCTTGTATCGAGAGGGAGAGCGGCGAGCCCGAATGATGTCTATCGGTCTGCACTGCCGTCTGGCGGGTCGACCTGGCAGAGCCCAGGCATTGAAGCGCTTCCTCGATTACATCATTGGTCACCCGGACGTTTGGGTCGCAAGACGCGTCGACATTGCGCGACACTGGCGCGACCGGTTCCCACCTAAATGAATCGCTGCCTTCGACCGCTACCGTCAAGTATGAAGCGCGAACATTTCGTCGCCGTGTTCGGTGGCATTTATGAACATTCCGCCTGGGTTGCCGAGCGAGCCTTCGATGCGGGACTGGATGCACATTGCGATACCGCTGCTGGACTGGCCGCCCGCTTTCAGGCGATTGTCGATAAGAGCAGTCGTGAGCAGCGTCTTGAGTTGATCCGTGCGCATCCAGACCTCGCGGGCAAAGCTGCTGTTGCCGGCAACCTGACCGCCAGCTCCACTTCGGAGCAGGCGAGTGCAGGGTTGGATCGCTGTACGCCGGCGGAGTTCGATCGATTCCAGCAACACAATGACGCCTACAAGTCGCGCTTCAATATGCCGTTTATCAAGGCCGTGCGACACAGTAACCGTGCGGAGATTCTCGCCGCGTTTGAGGCACGTCTACCGAACTCATTCGACGACGAATTCGACAACGCCATGCAGGAGATTCATCAGATCGCGCGCTGGCGTTTGGAGGCGCTCTGCGATGGATAGACAGGGAATCATCACGCAGCTGACTGAGCCGCATCCATTCGGCGATGTCATCAACCTCGCCCACCCGCGACTCGGCGCACAGGCAATCTTCGCGACCGACGAATTCTATGGCGACAAAGCCCGACTGATTTCGCCCGAGCCGCCGGTGTTCTTGCCGGACAAGTACGACGCCAATGGTAAGTGGATGGACGGATGGGAAAGCCGACGCCGACGCACACCGGGACATGACTGGTGCGTCATCCGCCTCGGCATGCCTGGGCGCATCGCAGGTATCGAAATCGACACTCGCCACTTTACCGGCAACTATCCGCCGCATGCCTCGGTCGAGGCCTGCTACTTCTCGGGCGAGGTGCCGGATGACTCCGTCACCTGGCACGAGATCGTTGCCAAACGCACCGTCAATGGAAATCGCCAGCACTTCTCTGAGGTTCAGAGCGACACACCGTGGACCCACATAAGGCTGCATATCTACCCGGATGGCGGGGTGGCGCGACTTCGTGTCTGGGGGCGGGTCGAGCGTGACTTCTCGAGCATTCAGGCCAACACGGAGCTGGATCTTTTCGCGATCGAAAACGGTGGCCGTGCGATGTACTGCAATGATGAGCACTTCGGCACGATGCACAATCTCAATGCACCCGGTCGTGGCATCAACATGGGCGACGGATGGGAAACTGCGCGGCGACGGGCGCCCGGTAATGACTGGGTTGTCCTGGCGCTCGGTCATCCCGGAAAAATTCGTCGTGTTGTCGTCGACACCGCCCACTTTAAAGGCAACTACCCGGACGAAGTGGAGCTGCGAGCCACACAGATCGCCGAGACAGCGCATCCGTTTGATCCACTCGCAAGCGCCGAGTGGCCGATTCTCATGCCACGCCAGAAGCTCAAACCAGACACCATTCATGAGTTTATCGACGTCATCTCAGACTCACAGACGGTGACGCATATTCGGATGAATATTTTCCCCGATGGCGGGGTCAGTCGACTGCGTATCTACGGTGTGCTTGCCGCATGAACGACGTGGCCTTTGAAGTCCCCGTCACACCGATATCCGCGAGCGCTTTCGCGCCCTTTGGTGAAGTGATCGAGCCCACAGAACAGACCGCTGAGATGGTGAACGGGCAACGCTTCGAGCGTTTCGACGCACTCGCAGAAATCCACTGCGGTGATGCCCCGGTGAACGTTGGCATCATGAGATGCGCAACGGCGACGGCGCTTCCCTGCGAGATGACCATCGTCGAACGACACCCCCTCGGCAGCCAGGCTTTTTTGCCGCTGGATACCCTGCACTATGTCATTGCGGTCGCACCCCCATGTGCTCACCCTGATCCCACTCAGTTTCGGGGCTTCATCGTGCCGCCAAGAACCGGCATCAACATGCGCGCAGGGGTGTGGCACGTGCCATTGCTGGGCAGCAGAGTCGGCCAGACGTTTGCCGTTATCGATCGGGCCACCGAAGACAACTGCGATGAGGTCACATTGTCAGCACCATTGAGAATCCCCGCAGCACTATGACCGCACGCGCTTTTCGTGGAACGATTCTGCATTGCTTGTCTGATCCCGGGGTCGATAACGATACCGACTCAATGGAGGTCTTCGAGGACGGCATTCTTGTCGTCGAAGACGGCGATATTGTTGACCTCGGACCGGCTCATGTCTTGCTTGACCGACTCGGCGAACAGTGTCCGGTCACCGATTATCGCGGTCGGTTTCTCCTGCCGGGTTTCATTGATTGCCATGTCCACTACCCGCAGACAAACATCATTGCAGCCTACGGCACACAACTGCTCGACTGGCTGAATACCTATACCTTCCCCTTCGAGTCGCGGTTTGCTGATATTGAGTACGCGCGCGAGACAGCCGCATTTTTTGTCGACGAGCTGCTGAAGAACGGAACCACGGCTGCCGCGGTATTCGCAACCGTGCACGCGCACTCCGTTGACGCCCTGTTTGAAGCCACCAGCCGAAAAAACATGTGCACCTTCGCCGGTAAGGTGCTCATGGATCGCCACTGCCCGTCGAATCTTCGTGACACTCCGGAGACCGGCTACCGCGAGAGTCGAGATCTGATTGAGCGTTGGCATGGTGAGGGACGTAACCTGTATGCGATCACGCCGAGATTCGCGCCAACCAGCTCAACCGAGCAGCTAACGCTCGCCGGCAAATTGGCGTCGGAATTTCCAGATACTTTGATTCAGACGCATCTGGCAGAGAATGTCGAAGAGGTTGAATGGGCCCGTTCATTGTTTCCGGACTCCGACTCCTATCTCGGCATCTATCGCGACTTTGGACTGCTGCGCGATCGATCCGTCTTCGCGCACTGCATCCATCTGGAAGACCAGGACCATGCGAGTCTCGCCGCGCACAATGCGGCCATTGCGTTTTGCCCGACTTCCAATCTGTTTCTCGGTAGCGGGTTGTTCGATTTGGAGGCCGCGCGCAACCACGGCGTAAGAGTGGGACTGGCAACCGACGTCGGAGGCGGCACCAGTTTTAGTCAACTCGACACCGTCAGTGAGGCCTATAAGGTGCTGCAATTGCGGGGGCAAAGCTTGCACAGTGCGAGCGGGCTTTATCTGGCAACCCTCGGAAGTGCCAGAGCGCTGCACCTTGAGGACCAGATCGGTAATTTGCTGCCGGGTAAGGCCGCAGACTTCGTCGTACTCGATCTCGAATCCACGCCCCTGCTCCGCCGCCGCATGACCACCAGCCAAGATCCGGTTGATCAGCTCTTTGCACAACTGATGTTGGCCGATGATCGCGCTGTGTTGTCGACTTATGTAAAAGGCGATTGCGTATACAGTCGCGAGAACGAGTCTTAATTCCAAAACGAGACTTCAGGATCGTGCTGACCCGTCGCTTACCTTAGGAGTAGCAGCGACAGGCCGCCATGAGGCACGCACCGACAACCAACGTATCGAAAGGGTTCCGACTTGCATTGGAGCTCGGCGTCTGTGCGCTCGCAATCTGGATAACCATCTGGTTGTCCTACGCGGTTGGATTCGTGGGCAACACGGTCGTCGCCATCTGGCCCGCCGGCGGACTCGGTGTCTGGATGGCACTGCGCTACGGCTGGCGCGCCGTACCCAGCATCGCCCTCGGCCAGGGCTTACATGTGCTGACTACTTTCCCGCCGGACCAACTCATTGCCGGTCTGTTGCCAAGCGTTACCAATGGGATCGCGATCGGGATTGCCATTAGCCTCTATAGGCGCGCCGTTGGCGCGGCGGAACCGCTGTACTCTCTGCGTACAGTCACACTGTTCTTCGTGATACCGGGTGTACTACACAGCGTGATTGCGAGTGTCGCCGGCACATCGATCATGATCGCGTTCTTCGATGTGCAAGGCGCCGCTCGCTGGGAGATCGCCTGGCGCTGGCTATTCTCGGATTTCACCGGCGTCGTGTTGATCGCACCGTTCATGTTGGCCGTAGAAGAGGCATGGTCGAAGCGACAGCGCTTGGTGGCCCTCTTCAGTCGTGACCTTGCCAGCGCGACAGCAATCACGCTGGGTGTCCTTGCGCTAATCGGGATTGCCGCGACACAAATGCCGGATGCGCTGGGTCAGTACCCCATTGTCTTGTTTACGATGCCCTTGTGCATATGGCTCGCATTCAAGGAATCGAGCATCACCAGTCTTAGCCTGCTGGCCACCAGTATTCTGGGCGCGCTCGGCCTGACGCTGGCACGCGTTGGCGACGTCAGTGCTGCGGGCTTTCTGGTCGTGCAGCTTTATGGGGTCGTCGTGATGTGCACGAGCCTCGTCCTGCATGCGAACTCGCGTGAGCGACGTCAGGCACTTGCGGCTCTCGCCTCCGAACGCGCATCGCTGGAGCGGACCGTCGCCGAGCGCACCGCCGCACTTCAGGACCAGATCGCCGCCTATGAGCTGGTCAAGGCCGAGCTCGAAAAACAGGCGTCTACCGACTCGCTGACCGGTCTCGCGAACCGCCGGGCTTTCATGTCACATCTCGATGAGCAGTTCTCCAAAATCAAACGGAACAACGGGACACAGTGTCTGGTGATGATGGATCTGGATCACTTCAAGACCATCAACGATACCCACGGACATGCGGTTGGCGACGAGGTCCTTGAGCAGGTCGGCATCATTCTGAAAGACAGTGCGCGCACCGGCATGGACTTTCCGGCGAGACTTGGCGGGGAGGAGTTCGCTTGTCTTCTGGATGACACGTCGCTGGAGGGTGGCATCATCGCTGCCAAGCGCCTTCTCAAACGGATCGAAGACGCGGTCGTCAAAACCACTGCGGGTCCACTAAGTTTCACCGCGAGCGCCGGGCTCGCGCCGATCACGGGTGAACTCCCGTCGATTCACCATGCGATGGTAGCCGCCGACGAAGCGCTGTACGAAGCCAAGAGAAGTGGCCGAAACCAGGTCTGCACGCATGACCCTCTGACCATTACGATCAGCCTCAAGGTCGCACAACACTCAAGTGGCTGAGTGCGTCAGAGCTCGCGTGAGAGGAACCGGACGGTCTGATCGATCAGTACGACCGAAAACTGCGGCTGATCGTTAAACAAGCCGAAGCCATGATCCGCGCCTGGAATCTCAATCAGTGAAACCACAGCAGCATTGCCGGCCGCTGCTTCGGCACGTCGGCTGACCACAGGCGGCACAACATCATCTGCCTGGCCATGGATTAACAAGAGCGAGCCCGTGTAGCGCTCGATTGCGTCCAAAGGCATCGAGGCCTCCAGGTCATCGAACCACTGCGCACCGAGTTGCTGTTTCTGCCCCCAAAATGTCTCGTAAGGGGCATATCCCTCGGTCCGGGCCTGCTCCTTCATGGCGGCATACTCTGCCTCACCACCCAGCATGTCGGTGAACTCAGAGGCGCCATTCTCAAGCGCGCCCGCCCACGACACCATCGCGGCATAGCGCTCGCCGTCCTGGCTCAGCTCGGCGGCAATCCGCCCGCCCATACTGAACCCGACGATGCCTACCCGATTCAAGTCGATGTACGCCCAGCGCTGCACATACTCGTAAGCCGATAGCACATCCGCCTTCATGTTGGTCAGGTTGTTGTTGTAGAACGGCTCTTCACTCTCTCCGCAACCGGGAAAATCCATTCGGATCGATGCGATTCCCTTTGCGGCCAATTGCGCTGCAAGACGGGTGAAGGCACCCGCCTCCTCACGTGTACCGCCGTGACCATGAACCAGCAGCACCAGTGGCAAAGCCTGCTCGTTGGCACTCGGCGGGATTACGTAAGTCACCGGAATCTGGGTGTCACGCGACGCAATCATCGCCTCCTGCGACCACACCCCTTCCGGCAGGGGCACTTCAGGAGTCGCGATCGGTGCAGGCGCACCGGCACAGCCCGCCAGTGCGGACAAGACGAGCAATGTTGCTACGATCGATCTCATCGCTGTCGCTCCAGCGTTATCTTCCACTCGACACCGGCATCGATCAGGTACTTCTCAGCAAAGTTCCCTTGATTGATCGCAATACTGAGATCGCCACTTGAGTTGATGAACAGCAAGTTTTCCCCAACGTCGACAGATCCAAAGCTCCGCGCATACGGAATGGCACCCTCGAAAAGCATCTCGCCCTTGTACTTAAGAACCACATCATAAAGGTCGCCGTACTCAGCTTTATCGAGCTCGAACATCGCACGATCAATATTGAAGAAGATGTTTCCGAGACGATCGACGCCGCCCACGACATGGCCGCGGAATACGCCGTCCTCATAAGTGCCCGGTTGCGACTCGATCGTCATTACGGCGGCGGGCAGTAAGGGGCCAACCTCCTCAAAACGGATCACTCCGGCAGCGAGGCGCGCACCGGTATACGAATAGACATCGCGCCCATGGAAGGTGTGCGCCCACTCGGTATTCGGACGGCGATTCACCGTCTCATCGATTTCCCGGACCGCTTTGATGCCGTATGCGCGGGCCGGCCCGGATAACGAACCGTTGTCGGGGCTTACGAAGTACAAGTCGTTGTCTGTTTGGAGCACAACCGACTTTCTGGGCGTACCGACACCGGGGTCAACCACAGATACAAACACGGTCCCTGAGGGCCAGGTCTGCGCGTTGTACTCAAGCGAATCGCTCGCCGCACGGATGTCATATAACGGAATCAGCGGTCGAACGTTATATACATCGAGCTTGGGGCACACCGTCCTCGCCACGCCGGTCATGACCAAACCTTCGAAGTCTGCCTGAATGACCAAGGCGCTCTTGCGGCACGGCGTGTCTTCGGTTTCGTGGTGTGCCGCGATGGCCGGCACCGATGACCCGATCCATAACAGCGCCAGAGTTGCCAACCCCCGAGTCCCCATAGTGCTCTCCCCGTTTGTTACCAGGCGATTTAGACTACGCGCTTAGGCGTTTCGATGCAGCTGTATGGCGTGCGCGCAGCGCCTCAAGGTCGGTACCCAGGAGCGCACCGTCCCGAACGCGCCACTCACCGCCGACCATGAGATCCGAGACTTTGTGTGCACCGCATAACAAAAGCGCTGCAACAGGATCGGTGGCACCCGAAAAGCGCAACTCGTCCAGTCGGTAACAGCCAAGATCCGCCAGGTGGCCTGGGACGAGCTGGCCGAGTGCACTGCGACCAAGCACAGCAGCGCCGCCAGCCGTGGCCCAGCGCAAAGCAACATCGTGAGTAATGGCTTGCGCACCCGAACGCAGGCGCTGCAAGAGAAAAGCCTGGCGCACTTCGCCGATCATGTTCGACGCGTCATTCGATGCAGACCCATCGACGCCGAGACCAATCGGACTGCCAGCATCTTCGAGATCCAACGCCGGGCAAATTCCTGAAGCAAGCACCATGTTTGAACTGGGACAATGCGAAATCGCGGTTGCGGCACGGCCCAGTCGCTCGATTTCACCACGATCGAAATGGATGCCGTGGGCGAGCCAAACATCGTCTGCCAGCCAGTCTAGCGACTCGAGATAGTCGAGCGGGCGCTGACCGAATTGCTCAAGGCAAAACGCATTCTCATCTTCGGTCTCGGCGAGGTGAGTATGCAATCGCACGCCGTGTCTGCGTGCGAGTGCGGCGCTCTCTCGCATCAGCTCTGGTGTTACCGAAAACGGAGAGCACGGTGCCAAGGCAATCTGCACCATCGCCGCTGGCGATGCATCATGATACTCGGTGATCAAACGTTCACTCTCGGCCAGAATTTTCTCGGGGGACTGAACAACATGGTCTGGCGGAAGCCCACCATCGCGCTCACCAAGACTCATCGAACCGCGCGTTAGGGTGACACGGACTCCCAGTCGCTGTGCAACACTCACCTGAACGTCAATCGCGTCGGCGATCTTGTCGGTGAACAAGTAATGGTGATCGCTGGCGAGCGTGCAGCCGGACAACATCAGCTCCGCAAGCGCGAGCTCGGTAGACACCTCAACGGCATCAAGGTCGAGCCCCGCCCATACCGGGTACAACGCTTTGAGCCATGGAAACAGCGGTTGATTGAGTGCGTGCGGAAACGCTCTGGTGAGCGTCTGATAAAAATGGTGGTGGCAGTTCACAAGCCCCGGCAAGACCACCTGGTCGCTCGCATCGTAAACGTGGTCGACTGGCTCAGCCGGCGTGGCCCCGGTGGCAAGACACTCCGCAATGCGGTCGCCATCAACCACCAATCCGCCCGATGCGCCGACGTCGGCGCCGGTCCAGACCGCAGCCGGATTCCTGATCCAGGTTCGTGCCATTTCTACGGATTCGGCTCAGGCAGCGAATGACCGTGCAAACGCATCGATCTCGTCGTGATAACCGGCACGCTCTTCGTCAGTAAGCCACGCCACATCAAAAGCATTGCGGGTCAGTGTGAGCATTTCGTCATGCGTGAATCCCGCTTGCTCCTGCAATGCACGGAAATTGTCGGTCATGTAAGCACGGAAATAAGCCGGATCATCTGAATTCACCGTCGCCCGCATGCCGAGTTCGAGCATCTTGCGAATCTCATCGCCCGTCAAAGACTGAGCGCAAAAGGTGTTGGAAACCGGGCAGACCGTCAGGCCAAGACCACGCCGCTTAATCTCCTCACACAGTGCAGGATCCTCCAGGGAGTTCACACCGTGATCGACGCGATCCGCTTCGACTTTGGTCACCACATCCCAGATGTTCGATACGCTGTTCTCCTGGTCCACATCGCAATGCATCGTGAGCTTCAGGCCCATCGATCGCGCGCGCTCAAAGACTTTGGCGAACTTCAACGGCGGGTTGCCTTTCTCATCGGAATCCAGCCCCACCCCGATGAGCTGATCGAGATAAGGCTCGGCCATCTCAAGATGCTCCATTGCCGATTCAGCGCTCATGTCACGCAGGAAGCACATGATCAACCGGGAGCGGATCCCCAGATTCTCCTCCGCATCTTTTTGCGCGCGACTGATGCCGTCGATCACGGTCGAGAACTCTACGCCGCGAGTCGTATGACCTTGGGGATCGAAGAACGGCTCAACGTAGCGCACGTTGTCGGCGTGCGCGCGCTGGAAATAGTGATAGGTGAGATCGTAGAAGTCCTGCTCAGTCTGCAGCACATTCATCCCGGCGTAGTAAATCTTCAGAAATGACGGCAGATCATTGAAATTGTAGGCATCGATGACCGCCTGCGGACTGTCGTACTCAAGGTCAATGCCGTTCTTTTGTGCAAGCTCAAAAATATGTTCGGGCTCCAGCGTACCCTCAAGGTGGACGTGCAGTTCGGCCTTCGGCATATCCGCAACAAAGTCTGGCATTTTGTTTCTCCCGTAACTCAAGCACCCCGACACAACCGATGCTACGTGCAGAGCAGAGGCACAGGCAAACACAGTATGGCGATCGTCAACCACTGCCGTATAGTGAAGTCGATGGGACGCCTTTCCATGCAACCTGGCTTCGGCATCGACGACTCCCCGCCGCACGCATTGGCGGCCGTGGTCGGCGCGCAGCACCTGCTCGCTGTGTTCGGGGGCATCATCACCGCGCCACTGCTTATCGCGATCGGCATGCAACTTGATCCGACTGACACGGCCTATCTCATCAGTAGTGCACTCGTGATTTCGGGTGTCGCAACTCTGATTCAGATCCGACGTATCGGTCCGATCGGTTCAGGCATGTTGAGTATCCAGGGCACGAGTTTCACTTTCGTCACTCCACTGATTTTTCTGTATCAGCTGAAGTCATCTGCGCTGCCCACAGAAGTCGTGCTGGGCCAGTTGTTCACCGCTTGCATGGCAGCCGCCCTCATCATGCTGGTTTTGGTGCAGTGGATTGAAAGACTGCGCCGAATCATCACACCAGCGGTGGCCGGCAGCACCGTCATTCTGTTGGGTGTTTCGCTCGTCTGGGTCGCACTTCAGGGGCTACAGAGAGACTACGCCGCCAATGGTCCGGCCGCGCTCCTCGCCGCAGGAAGTGCCTTCGGCGTGGTCATGTTGCTGGCGTTGTCCGGGAAGCCCGCATTGCGATTGTGCTCGATCGTCGTCGGACTCGCCGCAGGCTCTCTGGTCGCTACCCAGCTCGGACTTCTGCAAAAACCGGATTTAGCATCTGCGCCTGCGCTCTTTGTTCCCGAGTTCCTGCGTTATCCGCTGTCGTTCGACCTCAGCATGGTGCTTGCCCTGCTCCCCATCTTCATCGTCTCGGCCACCGAGTCGATCGGCGATCTCTCGGCAACCGCTGCACTCTCCGGCATTCCGGTCAATGATCGTCAATTCCTGAAGCGCCTTCGCGGCGGAGTCAGCGCTGACACCATCAACTCGCTGCTCGCCGCCCTGTTCTCATCATTTCCGAATACAACCTTCAGCCAGAACAACGGTGTCATCCGGCTTACTGGAGTCGCAAGCCGGCGCGTCGGCGCCTACACCGCGGTGATGCTCATACTGATTGGCCTGGTCCCCGCGGTGGCGTTGTTTGTCCAGGCATTGCCGGCAAGCGTCGTGGGTGGCGCAACCGTCATTATGTTCGCGCTGGTCGGTGTGTCTGGCTGGCTGATGATTGGCGGGCGGGATGCAGACCGTCGGACAATCGCCATATCCGCTGCAGCGGTGCTCTGCGGCCCGTTGATATCCAGTCTCGTCCCACAATGGGATGGTGCACCGCGCGCATTGGCAACCTTTGTTGCCTCACCCGTTTCGACGGGCGCTTTCATTGCGATGTTGCTCGAACTTCTGATTCCCCGATTCACCATTTTGGAACCTGCCACATGACACGGATTCTGCCCGCCATTGCCCTTCTCCTGCTCTGCGCGACTGCCACGGCTGACCAGCACTGGTTCGAAGCGCTCAAGGATGCCGGCGACGATCGCGCTTTGTACCGCGTACTGCACGCTATGCCGAAAGGCGGCGACCTGCATAACCACAACACGGGCTCAGTACTCCCCAAAGACTGGTTGCGCATCGCATTAGCGCAACAAGAGCGCGGTTATCGCTACTACACCAAGACGCGTATCAACAATTGCCGTGACTACAGCGAAGCCAATACCACCTACCTGCTGCTGTTTCGGAACATCTCACAACTTGATTACGACGCCCTCAGCCATTGCGAACAGTCCGAGCACACCGCGCTTGACGAACTCTCTGAAGCTGAGCGTGCTGGCTGGATTAATAGCTTGAAGCTCGATAACCCGACGGAAGGGCGCGAAGAGTTCTTTCGAAACCACTGGCAGAGAATCAATGCACTGGCAGCCAACCCCTACCTGCGGGCCGAGATTCTCTTCCAAAACATGAAAGATCTCGGGGACGATAACGCGATTTATCTCGAGACCCAGGCAGCGGTGCATGGCGCTATGCGACCCGATGGCAGCGCATTCGAGCCGGAAGAGGTAGCCGACATCTACCGCGATCGACTCAAGCAGCGCGACGCGGCCGAAACCGGCGTGACTGTACGACTCCAACTTATGGTTTTGCGCTTTGCGCCTAACGCAGAGGATCGTTTGCGCGAGCTCTACACCTTCGCGCTCGAGAATCGCGATCTCTACGTTGCATTGAACATGGCTGGCCGCGAAGACGACGATAAAGGCCATCCGAGACGCTTCCTCGAAACCTATCGTGAGATGCGCCACCTCGGCGCACTGCCACTATCGATTCACGCAGGCGAGGTCGATGAACCCAACGACCATGTGCGTGACACCTTGCTCCTGGGTGCGTCGCGGATCGGTCACGGCTTGAACCTGATCACCGACGACGAGCTTATGATTGATATGAGATATGGCCCATATCTCGTTGAAATTAACTTAATTAGTAATTTGCTCCTTGAGTATGTTGTGGATTATTCGCAACACCCGTTCCCGGAGTTTTTGCGCACGGGGATTCCCGTGGCTTTGTCTACTGACGACCGCGGCATGTGGGATTCGACTTTGACCGACGAATTCTTTGTCGGCGTGAAGGAATACGATCTCACGTGGGAAGAGATCAAGCTGATGGGTCGCAACTCGATCCAATTCAGTTTTGTTGAAGACCCTGTTAAGGAGCGTTTGCTGGAGCGTTTTAACCAGAAAATGAAGGCGTTTGAGCGTCAGATGGCACGCCGCGGGCTTGCAAACTCAGATGACTTCCCGGACACTCGAACCTTCATTTGTGCTCGCTACAAGATCTGCGACTGATAGTCGGCGCAAACCTGGGGGGATACAGGTTTGCACAACCAGCAAACCGCTGACGTGGTCTGTTCTTCAGACTCCATGTCGTGCTGGTTGAGCATTTTGGTGGTAGGGCTCTTGAGGGTGTTACCAAAAAACAACAGGTGCTGACGTAGAAGCAGCATCTGAAACGGTGTGGTTATCCACTTTGTGATTCGCGTGTGCGAAGACTCAATCTGCGCCTTCAGGAGGGTGAACGAATGAGACGAAACTGGGCCCTGTATGCCGGGGTGATGACGGCGTTGTATGCCGCAACTGCGCTGCCGGCGGCAGCACAGGAAGAAGAAATCGATGAAATCGTCGTTGAGGGGTCGCTGAACAGCCTCCCGACACAGGACGTAGGATCGGTTTTCGGTTTGGACAAGACGCTGCTGGAAACGCCGCGCTCAGCATCGACGATCTCCTCGGATCAAATCGAGCGTTTCGATATCCGCGACATCGATGAGCTCGTCAGCTTGTCGCCAGGCACCTTTACTCAGTCGTTCTTCGGGGTGGCCGGTGCACTCGACATTCGAGGCACTTCGGGCGAGACCTACTTCCGTGGCGTACGTCGCCTGGATAACCCGGGCAACTACCCGACGCCGATCGGCGCATCCGACAGAATCGATATCGTTCGTGGCCCAGCGTCTGTGATCTACGGCCCGGCCAAGATCGGTGGCTACCTCAACTTCGTGCCGAAGTCTGCTCGCGCAGCAGGCGGTCAGTATCTTGACGAAATCGAGGGAAGCGTCTCTTACACCACCGGTACCTGGGATTTGAACATCCTCAAGGGCGAAGTGGGTGGTCCGGCGGAAATTGCAGGTCGTGAATTTGGCTACTACGCGTATGCGGAAGTCGAAGACTCTGGCAGCTATTACCAGAACACGGCTACCGACCAGACGTTGCTGCAGCTTGCGATTGACCACGACGTCAACGACACGCTGCACATCCAGTTTGGTGGTATGTACCACCGCTTCGAAGGTAACCAGATTGCAGGCTGGAACCGCCTGACGCAGGACCTGATCGACAACGGTACCTACATCACCGGTAATGCTCAGCCACTGGACACCAACGGTGACGGCTCGATCTCGCACACCGAGTACAACGTGGCGGGCATCAGCCAGTTCTTCGTAGGAACAGGCTCACCCACGCAGGCTGACGTGAACCCGTTGTCGGCGCTCGTCAACCCGGGCACAGCCCAGCTCGACGGTAGCCAGGTACTGGTCGCCCCGGATGACACGCTCGAAAACGACGTTCTTACCTTGTACTTCGATGCGATCTGGAACTTCGACAACGGTTGGGAAGTGAAAAACCAGCTGTTCTACGAAGGCTACGAGAACCTCAACGAAAACGCTTACGGTTTCTCGCAGTTCCATGATTCTCACGTCATCGAAGATAAGCTGACGTTCCAGAAAGAGTTCACGACGGATACGCTGGTCACGACCCTGCAAATCTCTCCGTCGGTCCGCTTCACGGACTTCAGCCACGGCAGTGACTTCATCAACGAGTACTTCGACCGCCGCGATCTGACCGGCCCGTCGACCGCACTCGATCGTCGCTTGCTGGCGACCCGCAGTAACACCGACTACGCAGATCGCTTCGACGGCGACTACCTGAACTATGGCCTGGCCATGGTCGGTGACTTCGTCTTCGAAAACGGCTTCTCAGCGCTGCTCGGTATTCGCTACGACGATATCGACGTCGAGAGCCGTAGCATCGACGAAGACCTCGGCGTCTTCGGTGATGGTGAAGCGGAAACCGAGACCGATACCGAAACGGGCGTCTCCTGGACTGCGAGCTTGTCTTGGGAATTTGATGTAGGCGAGGCCAGCATCATCCCGTACGCCACGTTCTCCGAGCAGTCTACGGTGATTGCAGGACAGGGTGCCGAGATCCAGACCGGCGCAATCGCCAGCAACGGCTGGTTCGATTCGTCTGAGCTGCAGGAATTCGGTATCAAGGGTAGTTTCCTGGACGAGAGCCTCTACGTTGCGCTGTCGGTCTACGAGCAGGAACGTACCGACTTCAACGCGCAGGCGATTGTCACCAACCAGAGTAACCGTACGGAAGGCGTCGAGCTGGAAGCACGCTGGGTGGTTAACGAGAACCTGGTCTTGACCGCGGGCTACACCAACATCGAAGTCACCAACCTGAACACCCTCGAGAACGCGGGTCGCTTCAGCTTCTTCGGTGCTGACGATGTTCCACAGATCGACCCAACGACCATCTTCGGTGGTCAGCTGATCGGTATCGTCTTCGCGCCGCAGCCGGGTGAAGCCGGCGCACGTCGCGCAGGTATGCCAGAGAACATCTACTCGTTTACGGGTACCTACTCGTTCGATAACGGTGTCGCGGTCAACGCGAGTGTGGTCAACGTCGACTCCGTCTTCTCGGGCTTCTCGCAGGCTGTTGAGCTGCCGTCTTACACGCTGGTTAACCTCGGCGTGATCTACGAGACAGAGAACTGGCAGTTCGCACTGACCGGTAAGAACATCACGGATGAGCGCTACTTCCGCGCTAACTTCCCGAACCTCTTCGGTTCGCAGATCGTTCTGCCGGAACTGCCGCGTCACTATCAGGCTAGCGTTAGCTTCAGCTTCTGATCGTTTCGCGTTAGTGACCAACAAGGCCCGGGCAGCATCGCTGCTCGGGCTTTTTTTTGAGGTTTTGTTTATGTCCTTTTGTCGAATGCTGATCGCTACGTCCGCGCTGGGGTTGTTCGCTTGTTCACCACAAGGCGCCGAAACACGGATCACCCCGAAAATTGTGATCATCACGATGTTCGAGCGCGGCGCTGATTCCGGCGATGCGGCAGGCGAGTTTCAGTTGTGGAATGAGCGGCAGGCACTGAGCGAGATAATCGAGTCAGGTGCGCACCACAACTACCACTACAACTCCGATACCGGCGTGCTCGGGATCGTCACGGGTATCGGTACGGCCAAAGCCGCCGCGTCTGTGATGGCGCTCGGTATGGATTCGCGCTTCGACCTGTCGAACAGCTACTGGATGGTCGCCGGTATCGCAGGCTTCGACCCGGAAGATGCGTCGCTAGGCTCGGTAGCCTGGGCCGAGTTTCTCGTAGACGGCGATATTGCACACCACATCGACGCGCGTGAGAAACCGGACGATTGGGACTGGGGATACATCGAACGACATGTACAAACGCCGTTCCAGCAGCCACGGCGAGAACCCAATGGCGAGGTGTATCGGATAAACGGGGATCTTGCGCAATGGGCCTACGAACTCACAAAAGACACCGAGCTCTTCGACTCGGACTCGCTGGAGCAGTCACGAGCGCGCTATACCGAGCACCCGAATGCACAACGAGCGCCATCAGTGATGCTGGGAGATCACCTCGCGGCCTCGACGTTCTGGCACGGCACGATTCTCAACGATTGGGCAAATGCCTGGGTCGCACACTGGTCGGATGGCGAAGGCGAGTTTGTTTCCTCAGCAATGGAAGAAACCGGCACCCTGCAGTCTCTGACCTACCTGGACCGAATGGGTCGTGCAGACGTTGACCGAATCCTGGTACTGCGAGGGGCGAGTAACTACACCGTCCCTCCCCCCGGGATCAGCGCGGCGGAAAACCTGCTGAGCGAGAACGACGGCTATAGCGGTCTCGAGGCAGCGCTCGAGAACATCTATCGAACCGGCTCGCGTGTGATCGATACGATACTGGCGGACTGGCCCACGTACCGCGACTGCGTGCCGGGCATCTGCAAATCAGAGTAGAACGTACTTAGCCAGAAAAATACTCGCGACCACGAACACGACCGGAGAACAGGTTCGAGCCTTTCCTGACAACAACTTGATGGCGGCGTAGCTGATGAACCCGAGACCGATCCCTTCGGCGATCGAGAATGTCAGCGGCATCGAGAGGGCGGCAATGACGGCAGGCGCGCTCTCCGTAGGATCAGCCCAATCCAGCGATGCCAGACTCTGCGCCATTAAGCAGGCGACAAACAGCAATGCTGAGGCCGTCGCATAGGCGGGAATGCTTTGAGCTAACGGCGCGAGGAACAGGCAAGCGAGAAACAGCATGCCGCAGACAACCGCCGTCAAACCGGTCCGTCCGCCGGCCTCCACACCCGCGCCGCTCTCGATGAAACTCGTTGTGGACGAGGTCCCGAACAGCGCGCCAGCCACTGTGGCGCCGGAGTCGGCAAGCAGTGCTTTGCGAAGACGAGGTAGCCGGTGCTGCGCATCCAGCAAGTTCGCGCGCATCGCCACACCGACCAGCGTGCCAGCGGTGTCGAAAACGTCGACGATCAAAAAGGACAAGATCACAGTGAGCATGCTGAGTTGCAGCGCCCCGGCGATATCCAGTTGCAATAGGACCGGCGCTGCGGATGGCGGCATCGACACCAGACCTTGGAACTCGACCTGACCCGAAATCCATCCAACCGTTGAGACTGCGAGAATGCCGATGATGACTGCACCGGTGACACGCAGTGCAGTCAACGAAACGATCAAGACAAAACCGGCCAGACATGCCGCCGGTGCGAAATTCGTAAGGTCGGAGAGCTGGACCAACGTGGCGGAGTTATCCGAAACCACACCTGAGTTTTGCAGCGCGATGAACCCAAGAAACAGGCCGATACCGCCAGCAATACCTTGCTTCAGGTTGCGCGGGATCGCATTGATCAACCACTCCCGGAAGGGCAGAACGCTCAACACGAGGAACAAAATGCCAGACACAAACACGGCGCCCAGCGCGGTCTGCCAGGAGTAGCCACCGCCGATCACCACGGCGTAAGTGAAGAATGCGTTCTGTCCCATGCCCGGCGCCAACGCCACGGGGTAGTTGGCGAGCAACCCCATCGCGATGGAACCGACCGCGGCAGCTAAACAAGTCGCAACAAAAACAGCGGCAAAGTCCATGCCCGACTCGGAAAGGATGCCGGGATTGACGGCGGTGATGTAGGCCATCGACAGAAACGTGGTCACACCAGCAATGCACTCGGTGCGCAGGTTGGTTCCGGCAGTGTTCAGGCCGAACCGGCTTTCCAGCCAACTCATTCGCTGGCGCCAGGCGTCGCCGTCGGCAGCGTATCTCGATACTGCTCCCAATCTTCCACTATGGCATCAAGTACGACGCGACCGACCGTATACGCCGTATCAATAGACGGAATCCCATTGTCCGGGTAAGGCGCCGATTTGCTCCAAGCCGCTGATTTGTCAGGCGGTGGCATTGTGAAGTTGCTTGCCGTTCTCAGCACCAACACGCGCTCGGCGTCGGCGCGCGCGATACGATCGAGCCGGTGAATTGCGGTCAACGTCCCGCTGTCCTCCATATTGGAGGTCATGAAGTTTGCTTCCGAACCTGCGTATAAGCGCAACCAATCGTTCGCCCAGGTATTCAACAATTCCCCATGCCAGTAAGTGCTAGCCGACAGCGTGTCACCGATCGTCACGAATGGGGGTCGTCTCGCAGCACTACCCTCCGGGTAAAGCTGACGGAACTCACTGATGCCCGGAGCATCCGGGAGCTCAATGTCTTTGGTGAGTTGGTACGCCCAGTCGACCAGATTACGATCGAGCTCAAAATGCACGGTATCGAGCGTCCACGTGCCGTAGATATCTTCGGGGTCCTGTGTCGGCTCTTTTGCCCCCAGAGGGATTAAGCCGTAGGGCCAGTCTTCAGGGATCTCACGTCCATCGATCTCGTAGAGCAGATCGCCATCGACGACGTGTCTCGCCCAGGCAGCGGACCCCAGAGACAGATCGTCAGGGTCGCCGCCCGCGATACCCGCGATAAGCCAGTACGCTTTGGAGACATCAACACGTTCGTCATATCCGAGGGCCATCACCGAAGCCGTAGCGTTCGGTATGCCGCCGCCCAGCAGGAAGATCAGTACACCGTCATCCGTGAGGTACAGGTCGGACTCTCCGGCCGGAAACGCGAGCTCTTTGGTGATCTCATAGCCCTCGAGCCAACGTTGGAGCTCCCCTGGCTCATCGCCAAGCGGTTCGCCCCGCTCGAACATCGCCATGACTACGGCCTTGATCTCGATCGCTTCAGAGACCGGATCGGTGGCTGCAACTTCACCGCATCCGCTCAAAGTTACCAAGGAAACCAAAACGAGCGCGTAAATCCGCGAACGTGTATTCATCGTGACCCCTTCTTCATCGTTCTTTCGCGATCTTTCACCATTTTGTCCTGCACGTTGACACACTGCAAGGCGGTTTGTGCGGGTAGCAGTTCAGGGCACACGAAATTCCTTTTATGGGCATATTTTCTCAAATAGAAATCACGAAAATTTATCGGGCGACCTGAAATCTCGCTTATGCTAACTCACTGACGATTCTAAAAAATGTTGTTTTTTCAACAACTTTCAGCTTCTTTTCGATTACTCCCCTATTCGGTTCGATTCGCAAAAGCCGTATAATTGATCGACAAATAACGGAGGAGACAACACATGATTTGGTGGGCTTGGCTTGCGATCGGCTTCATTTTGCTGGGCGCTGAGATGTTCATGCTGGACGCCGCGTTCTATCTGGTGTTCCTCGGACTCGCAGCACTAGCCACGGGCTTTACGGTGATGTCCGGAATCCCACTCCCTGAATGGATCCAGTGGGTGATGTTCGCGGTGTTGTCCGCGGTAACAATGGTGATGTTCCGGGAACGGCTCTATAAGAAGCTTCGTGGCGACCCGATCGGCTTCGACGATCAGGTGGATGGACGCCATGTCATCGTACTCGAAGGGGTCGTGGTGGGCGGACGCACCCGAGTAGAGTTCCGAGGCTCACGCTGGGATGCGATCAACACCGGCGACAGCTCGCTCGAAACCGGAGAGCAAGCGCTAATCGTCAAAGCAGAAGGATCGTTGCTGGAAATTCGGGCCATAGCGTCCGCCAGCGGCTAACAACAAATTCACGCTAACAACAAACTAGAGGAAGTACATTTATGGTGGACTTTGGAGCAATCGTAGCAATAGTGATGGTCATCGCAGTGATCATCGTCATCGCCAAAACCGCGACGATCGTGCCGCAGCAAAGCGCGTACGTTATCGAGAGCCTCGGCAAGTTTTCACGCACGCTCAACGCGGGATTCCATATCCTGATTCCGTTCCTGGAGCGCGTGGCTTACAAACACTCGCTGAAAGAACATGCGATGGATATCCCGGAGCAGATCTGTATCACGAAAGACAACGTACAGGTTGGTGTTGATGGCGTGCTGTACGTGCAGGTCACCAATCCGGAGCGGGCGTCCTACGGTATCGGCGACTTCATTTTCGCGATCACCCAGTTGGCTCAGACCACGTTGCGTAGTGAGGTCGGCAAGATCGATCTCGACAAGACTTTCGAAGAACGCACCGCGATCAACCTCTCGGTCGTGGACGAGCTGGACAAGGCATCTGACCCTTGGGGCGTGAAGGTACTGCGCTACGAGATCAAGAACATCAACCCGCCAAATGACGTTTTGAGCGCGATGGAAAAGCAGATGCGCGCTGAGCGTGAGAAGCGAGCAACGGTATTGACGTCCGAAGGTGAGCGCGACGCGAAGATCAATCAGGCTGAGGCTGAAAAGCGTCGCGTAGTCCTCGAGTCTGAGGCGGCGCAGGCGAAGCAGGTCAATGAAGCGCGCGGTGAAGCTGAGGCGATTCGTGAGGTGGCCAAGGCGACTGCGGAGGGGCTGCGCGAGGTCGCATCTGCGCTGTCGGGTGACGGTGGCGACAAGGCCATGCAGTTGCGTATCGCCGAGGACTATCTCGCCCGCTTCGGCAACCTCGCCAAAGAAGGCAATACGCTAATCGTGCCTGCCAATCTGTCCGACATGACGTCGATGATTAGCGCGGCCACCAAGGTGATCGACTCCACGAAGAGCTCACCGGCAAGCTAACCAAAAAAAGCCCGGTCACGGATGACCGGGCTAACTCTTGAACCAGTGACGGAGTTGGGGGTGGTCTTATCTGGTTCGTTCTCAGGAGAGACTATTTGCCGTCGTCGTCAGCTTCGCTCGACACCTCGGAACCGGATCGCTCAATGCTCTGACTCCGGGTCACACTTTCCCCCTTGGCATTCGTTCGAGTCGCGGTGCGCGTCGCACCGTTCTCGGTGCGAGTTGTATCGATATCCGCGCTCCGCGTTTTTCCGTTCGGACCTGTTTCCACCACGTCGCGACTCCAGGTTTGCGACTCAGCATCCCAGCTTCCCTCGGCGTTGCGCGATGCCGTCTCACCGTTTGGTCCTACCCATCCGGTATCGCGGGTATATCCGTTTTCTGTTCGGGCTGTATCGGTAGTGCGCGTCGCCGACCTGCCATCAGGGCCTGTGGTTTCGCGTGTGGTGCGTGCACGGCGGTTGGCTTCGTCAACCTCGCGAGTCGTGGTGCGCTCT
>CAWUIB010000005.1:0-244369 GCA_963922335.1 uncultured Chromatiales bacterium
AGAATGTCTGTCATCAGAATGCCCTATATCCCAGCCTTCCGCATCGGGGTGCGCATCCCTGCGCAAATGGAGAAAATAACCAAGTGTGGTAAAAAAAGTTTCACATTTGGTTTTCTCCGAGAAAAATAGGCTCGTCGAAGCCCTGTTCAATTTCTTCGCATCTGCAAAGTGTTGCAGGTCTAAGTTTCACCATGATTGGCTACCCGAGAACACATACACCATGGAGTGGGGACTCAAATGGAAGCGATTCGAGCGTGCGGTAATGAGAAATGTTCTGCTTTTCATTCGACGACGGAGCTAGTTGGCAAGACGTTATTGGCAGCGCTTGCATTTCTAGCCCTGCTAGCGATGCCGAGAAGCAGCTTTGCTGATCTTGGACCTCCGCAGGTAGAGGAGTGTTTCTTCATAAACAACTACTGCAATCTCTATTCGTACGAAGGCCCCTGTCCTAACGGCAGGGTTGAGCGCACCATTTCAGGTCCTCCTGACTCGTCAGGAAATACGAGTGTCACGCGATTCTGCGATTTTGCAGATGACAACCAAGGCACGGATTTAGAATTGGGGGCGAACGTTCCGACCCTGTTGCCTGGCGCGAATGTAAGCACACAAGTCGCCGAGGCACTTGGGTTCCCCGGAGGCTTGCCCGGAAGCGATACCGAGGGGTCATGCTCCCCAGAGGGGCAAGGAATATCGTACGCAGGAAACCCAATAAATATCGGTTCTCGGAACAAAGTAGAGCGGGTAATGGACTATGTCGGCCCTGGAAGGCTGCCGATAGTCTTCTCTCGCACCTTTAACAGCGCGGATGAGAATACCGAGTCTTTTCCACCCTTGGGAAAGAAATGGAGTATGAGCTTCGCTCGTTTGGAACGTTGGGTTCCACCGGCTGGGTCTGGTGCGACCGAGGGTCTTGTCAACATACGTCCAGATGGCCAGCGAATCCGATACTACAGGCGGGATGATGCTTCTTCAGGCATTCAGTACTTTGAGAGGGTCAATGGCAAGTTTGCACGAATCCTGAAGGACACCAGCGACAATTCCTGGAGGTTGTTAGATGGGTTGATCGAGGAGCGCTACGATTCGTTTGGCCGCCTTGTCCTAAAGACCGACGAGTCTGGCGAATACCTAAAGTACAACTACCTTTTGGGCACAAGTCTTTATCCAAACCGCATTAATCACAGCTCCGGTAGATTTCTCCAGATCTCATATCGCAGCAATGGGGAGCTAGATCAGATTACCTTGCCTGATGGAGAGGTAATCACTTACACCCACAACGCTCGTGGGAACCTTGAGACTGTTACGTATCCGCACAAAGGAGGCTCGCACCTTTCGCCTCCGTTTAACGGACTGACTACGGTCACCGAGACCTATTTCTACGAGGATTCCAATAACCCCGATTCAATTACCCGATTTCAGAATGCAAAAGGTCTGAATGCATATTGGACTTACACGTCAACCGGCGAAGCCGTCTCGAGTGTGCATGAGGCTGGCTTCGAGAAGATGGATATCATCGGAACCACTACAAGCGGCGGTACGACATCCATAACGACAAGAAATGCGCTCGGCAAAGACACGGTCTTTAACTTCCAAGAAATTGCTGGTAGTACAAAATTAACCAGCGTTGATGGGGTTGCCAACGGTAACTGCGTCGCAACCAATCGATCGATGACATATGACGCCCAAGGCTACTACGACGTAGTGGTAGATCGAGAGGGCAATACGATTGACTACGACTATGATGGCCACGGGTTACTTACTCAGACAATCGCGGGTGCTGGAACGCCTGAGGCAATCACCACAACTTACGAGTTCGATACTTCTCTTGAGCTTCCCACCCGGATTGCTAATCCAGCGAGTGAGTCGACGTTTAGTTATGACGAACGCGGTCGCCCAATCGAGCGTAAGGTCAAGAACCTCTCTTCTAATGGTGTAACGAACGAGGTTCGTACCTGGACCTATAGCTACCCGGAGGCATTTCGCCAAGATACCTCCGAAGATACGGAGCTGATCAGGAAGGTGGTTATCGATGGTCCGCGTACTGATGTCTCAGATACGACAACCCTCCTGTACGATACCAGCGGACGCTTGCAGTCCATTACCAATGCGCTTTCTCAGACTCTAACAGTCAATAGTTACGACTCAGGTGGTCGCATCACTAAGTTAACCCGTCCTACGGGGATGACCGTGGAGTACGAATACCACCCTCGTGGGTGGGTCACAAAGATCACCGAGAAGCTGGCGACTAAGACGCTTAGCGGTACGAATGAGAATCAAGTCCGGGTAACGGAATACGCATATGACGAGGTCGGGAACGTTGAGCGCATCACCTATCCGGATGGTTCTTACTACGACTTCTACTACAACGCACAAGACCTCCCGTTTCGCGTAGACAACGCCAACGGCGAGATGATGTGGTATGACTACGATGATGAAGGCAACATTACTCGTGAGCGTGTGCGCCATGAAGAAACCACAACAACTTGGGAAGCAGTATGTTGCACGTCTTGGGGCGAACCCTACCTGGAGGAAGTGACTACAACGGAGTGGGTAACCGATAAGGAGGTTACTTTCACCTATGACGCTCTAGGGCGTATAGAGACCTATACCGATGGCGTCGGGAATACGTCTGAATATCGACACAACAAGAACGATCTTCCTCGTTGGTTCAAGAATCCGAGGGGGTACCAAACGACAACCACCTATGATCCCCTAAACCGTTTCTTGATCCGTTCAAACCCGGATGGTGGGGCGACAGGTTACGGATATGACTCAGCCGGATTCCTAGACTCAGTAAACGATCCGATAGGCGTCGTCACATCGTTCTCTGTGGACGGTTTTGGGGATGTCGTTGCAGAGTCTAGTGCTGATATCGGCACGGCCACATCAGAGTACGATCTAGCAGGCAATATCGAGTCCTATACCGATGCTCGGATGTTCACTACTCAGTTTGCCGACTACGATGCGTTGAATCGGATTACACGCATCGACCATCCGAGCGGTATTGATACGGTCTTTGTGTGGGACACAGATCAGCCAGGATACCTGCATCAGGTAACGGACGACTCGGGTACCACAACATTCGAACGTAATGAAGCCGGAGAGATCACCAAGACTACTGTTCAGGTATCTGGAGTCACGTTCGGCTGGATATCTGACACCATGGTTTACCGGGCTGAGTTTGATGTTGGCGGCCGGTTTAGGAAGCGGGCGCTTCCCGGTGGAACAACGCTTCACTACGGCTACGATCCAGCGGGTAGGGTGAATGAGATCACCGCAGACCATAGCTCTTGGTCGAGCACGAAGGGTGTCGCTACAAACATCACGTACCTTCCCTATGGCCCGCTCAATTTTGTAGAGCTCGGAGCTGGGCAGAATAGGATCCTCGACTACGACAGCAACTACCGACTCGAGCAGATAGTCAGTGGATCTAGTACGCAGCGATCCTACACGTACGATCAGAACAGCAATATTGCTCGTATCTACTATGGGACAACGGGTGGTTATACGCAGCATTACTACGACTCGATGGATCGGCTGACTTACGTATCCGGACCTGCAGAGTATGGGACCTATCGATACGACGACAACGGCAACCGTATCGCGAAGAACAACTACACCTCGGACAACTATTCCTACTACACTGGAACTAATCGATTGGGCTACTACACGGGTGGTTTCCGCTCTTACGATGCCAATGGGAACACGACCTCAGCCAATGGCTATACGCTAAACTACGACGCGAGGAATCGACTCAGTAACGTCGTGAGTAGTGGCACAACCATGATGTCCTACAACTACAACGTGTTTGGAGAGCGGGTCCGTAAGCACTCATCGAGCTTTGAGCAGCTATTCTTTTACGGGTATGGGGCGAGGCTACTGCACGAGAGAGGCTCTCAAGGGACCGTTGATTACATTTATCTCAATGGCGAGCCGATTGCGCTCGTTCGAAACGGCACACTGCGCGTCATACATACCGACCATCTCGGTCGACCATTGTCTGTCAAGAACGAATCAGGATCGTTTGCAGTTTGGCAGTCTGATGGCAATGCTTGGGAATCCGTTGAGAATTTTGCTTACATTGAGGTCAACCTCAGATTCCCAGGCCAGTATTGGGACTCCGAGACTGGCTTTTACTACAACTACAATCGCTACTACGACCCAGATACCGGTAGATATCTATCCACAGATCCGATAGGTCTGGCTGGGGGAACGAATCGCTATCTTTATGCGAATGCTAATCCTAGGGGCAATATCGACCCATTGGGCCTTGAATCTATTGCGAATATTCAGTTCGAACAAGATGTAAAGGATCTGATGTCAGGGCGGATCTCGGAAGAGGAGTATTGGGAGCGGATAAACGCTCGTGGGGCAGCGGCGGGGTGTGGATTTGGGGTGGCAGGTCTCTTTGTCCCGGACCCCACGGATGCCTGGTTGGCTGGTTTTTTTGGCAAATTGTTTGGGAAGAAGCCAAAGACGCCTAAAGCAAAAACAACCGACACGGTGGCGGACACAGTTCCAAGTGGAGGAGCCAAGAACGCCAGTGGCAATCTTGATGATGCAGCAGCTGCGGCACGAACGCAGCCGCACGGGGCAGTTTCCCGAGTAACATTTGGTAAAAATGCGGATCAAGTAGAGCATGCATTCAGGCACACAGATGCGGCAGGTCTTTCTCGCTCAAACGTTCAATCCGCAATTAGTCGTGACATCACCCAAAACGGACATTTGGTCCGCGCAGGATCGAACACACGAACCGTCAGAGTTGACGGAGTCGACGTAACCTTCAATGCGCATAGACTGCCCGATGGGACTATTAACGTTGGGCGCATTACACCGCCGAGGTCGCCATGACTGAATACCGAAAACTGAATCGACAGGAGCTCCGAGTCGTAAGGGCGCTGTTAAAGGGAGCCGCGGAGCAGTGGCATGGACATATTGATCAGCTTGACGCATTGCGTGTCCGAGAAATGTCGGATGGCAAAATGGGAAGTCTGAAATTCGTTGAATGTGCCGCTGAGTCTGAACGTAAGCTGGGACCGAGAATTGCAAGTGCAGAGTTCGAAGACGAAGACGGTGTTCTGGTGTCAGTTCAGCTGAATGCCGACCAACATCATCGACTTTTTGAGCTTGACATCTGGAAGGTCAATTTCGCTCCGCTGATCGCCTGGCCTGACAGTGACGGGTTGGTTCAAAAAGCGGATTGATCGTCTACGAGTGACGCCCATCGTGAGCCGGCGATCTTCGCCGAGTGAGGCAGCGCTTTGCTCGCGTCGCTCGCCAGTTTTGCGTCACACCCTGCCACGCAGCTGACGCTGCCGGATCAAGCGGTTGGTGTATCTATGATAATCAATCGGCCGCTCTTGCGCCGACGGACAACGTGATCGGCGCAGGTGGTTGACCGGTGGTGCGTAGAGCTCCGCAGCCCGATTTTTCCAGCAGAACGCGTGGGATTCTCCTGGATCAGTGCGTTGCCGGGAGGGGGCATACACGTCCGGGAAGCGATTGAATGCCATGATCAGGTCAACCATGGGTTGCTCAATCCCGCACGTCCTCACAGACAGCGGATTTTGAGTCGTCAGAATGCGCTAAACAAGACAATTACTGACTCAGTGGGACTAAACAAAACAGTGGGTTATATTGTTACCTCTGGTTTGGTTTTGTTTGTTTTGGATTCTCATTTGGACGAGTTTTGGCCAAGAACGTTAATTCAGTGGGTATGTCGGGCGAAGGTATAAGCGACGGTGTCACGGGAAAGTACCGTGAGGCAAATAGAGCGGCAAACGAGCAGCCAGTAAGTAACGCAGCGCTTGTCGCTGTGGGTATTTTTGGAGCTGCTCTTACTGGTCTCGTGATTGCCATCGTTGTCTATGTGAATGCACTGGACAGCGGCGAAGAGGGATGGCTACAGAATTTGGCTCATACCGGTGATTTCTTCACCGGAGTGTTAGGCCCCCTGCTTGTTTTACTTAGCTTGGTCGTAGTTGCCTACGCACTGATTCAGAATGGTGAGATCCTCAAAACGACTCGTTTGATGTTTGAACAGAGCAAACAGGACTCCGCAAGGAACATTGCACTGCAAGCAACCTTGGAAATGATTTCTCAAAGACGCTCGATAATCCAACAATTTGAGAATCTAGAAGAACTTGATCATGACGACAGCACTACAAGACTTTCGTATTTTCTAAAGAACGTTGTCCTTCGAACGATACTCAAAATTCGTGAAGAAGAAGGACGCCAAATCGGACAAGATTCGGTAAACGATGTAGCTGATTTTTGCGAAGAGTTCGGTCAAAACCTTCAAATCAATATTTCAAACGAGTTTGCCCTTTCTGTGCGGGCAGCGATGCTCTTCTTGAAGGAGTATCGCATCGATAAGCAAGATCCGATTCACGCCCTTTATAGGGCCTCGTTGTCGTCCGACGAACATGTCCTCCTGCGACTCTATTTACCGATATCTGTGGAGGCGGATGAGCTCATTCAAACGCTAAACTGGCTAGGAGAGTTGCCCTTCACGTTTGCGAATACCAACATACCATTGCTTCTTGAAAGCGTCACTAACGGCGCGTTGAAGAAGAATCAAGAGCGACTCTCACGGGAGTTGGCAAAGCGCGGTTGGCGAATCAGGAAGTTTGAGACAATCTAACCACCTCTCAGCTCGATAGCGTTCCTCGAACCCGGAGGAATGATCACAGCGTCGTTGTCCTCGATCAGTCTGCGAATCTCCTCGAGGACACGCTCAGCACTGTCTCCGTTCACATCACCGTTAATCGTAAGATTCAACACCGTCTGCCCAGACGACTGCTCAAACCCTACCTCACTTACCGGAGAGAAAACGTCTGCCGACTGCGTAAATATCGGGTTGGCCAAAGAGCCAGCAGGTGCATCTCCACGTGCAACCTGACTGATTTGAGCAATGCCAGTCGCAGCTGTGAGAGCCGCGGTAGCTTTACCGAGGGCGAGGGTCTTCTGCATAGCCGCCAAACCCCTGGCGACACTCGTTGGGTCTCCAGGAACAAGCTGAGACGCATACGCCAGGATAGACGCCTGCTGGCTAGCAATGAGGATGCGTTTTACAGCCAGCGCTTTCTCGACCGCGATCGATGCGATCTGAGCTGCCTTGGACTGTTGACCTAGTGTTCGCAAGAGGCCGATGGACGCGTTCTTGAATGCCTGCTGCAGTTGAAGCTTCGCCTCCTCAGCGTCTTTGGCAAGCTTTACCCGGGCGTCTTGGTATTCCTTTTCCTTTCTCTCCTGCTCATCAAGTATCTTCTGGTACTCATCAGCACGCGCTCGAGCAGCGACCAGTATCGGATCGTTCTGCGGATCGTAGTCGAGCAATCCCGAGGTGCCCGGCAGCAACGCATCGCCAGCATCTAGCCTCGCTTCTGCGTTCGCCTGGAATTCGGCCTGCAAGCTTCGAAACGCCTGGGTACTTTCTTCGACTGTACGGATACCGGAGGTGATCTTGGCAAGCAGCTCCTGCTCGCGCCGGATGAGTTCATCGAACCCTTGCGCATCACCCAAGACGTTTGCGGCCTTGCCCACACGAAGTTGCAACTGATCCTGAATCCGCTGCTGTGGGGTCTTCCCGTCGCCGGCAATTCGTTCCAACTTCAGTAGGCCGATACGAGTCGCCACTAACGCCGCTTGAATGCCCCTGATTGAGTTTGCCGCCTGATCAGCAGCTACCGCCACATTCTCGAATGTCGCATCGATCAGTGAGCGGAAGCCGTTTGCCTCCTGTGCAGCGCTGGAGAAGCCTCTAGCGAACGTTCCCACGAATGCAGCCCCACTGGTGGCAATCGTCGTTCCGATGCCTCTGAACGCCTCTCCGGCCTCCGTGACCGCATCTCCGGCCAGCTCGATCTTTTTGGCGTCGATGCGCGATATCGCTGTGCCGAATGCCTCAGCCTTACGCTGTGCCTCCTGCAGCCCCGCTGCCTGGAGATCCAGCGTGCGGATAAGGTCGACACCCTCGGCATCAAAAAGTTTGAAGCCAAGTCTCACCTTGTCCGACTGGTTGTTAATGCTACCGAATGCAGCGGCAATGCGTTCGAACTGTTGGTCAGACGCCAGGTTGTTCAGCACCTTTGCATCCAGTCCGAGCTCTTTGAGAGCGCCCTGAGCCTCACCAGTGCCCATAGCAGCTTCGGAGACACGCCTGGTGAGCCGCTGAAGCCCAGTATTGAGCTTGTTGGTCTCGACGCCTGTGAGTTTCGCCGCGAGCTGTAATCCAGCAAGTTGCTTGGTTCCGACACCAAGTTTATCCGCAGTTTTCGCTAAGGCATCAGCAGACTTGCCAGCTTGAACAGCAAGAGCCACTAAACTTCCCGACGCTGCGGTTGCTCCGGCGGTTATAGCAACGAGACTTCGTTTCGCTTGCATGCCCAACCGATCAAATGTCGATTGGTTACGCTTGCCGAACCGAGTTACTCGCTGAGTGACTCTATCAAGGTCTTTTCGAAGCTTCGCGGATTCCGCACGAAGCTCAATTACTGCAGAGCTTACTGTAGCCATTGTGTCCTAGTGTTCCTCGTTTCAGTCGTCGTATGGGTGAAGGACTAACGCAAGATGGGAACTGTTCAAGACAATCTTCATGGCCTTTTCCACTTCGAGTCCCATAGCTTCGGCTGCGTAGCCCGAATCCTCGTGTCCGGCAAAACAAAGTTCGTTTTGATGGGCTAGGTATAACATTGCAAGTGAAGCCTTTACCCGTCTCAAGATGTTGAGAGACTCGTCCAAATCGACTTGAATCTTTTCCGCAATCTCGTCCTTGCTAATTCCTGTACTCATGTCTTTGCTCATCTTTTTGCTCCTGTGCCTAGTGTGGTCATTAAGGCTCCCTAGTCGTAGAGCTCCGTGTTGTCTTCGGGCTCGGTGCAGGAGGTGTATTTCCCGCGCCTGACATCAATAGTGTTTTCTGATCTTTCGATCTCCTCACAGCGTACGAGGAAATCCGATCTCCTTTGGAATAGCTCCAGAAAAGCATATTCCTCAGGCGGAAGGTCGGTTCGATCGTATGAAACTCCCCAGCATGGGTTCGCTTGTTTGCCAATCTGAATTCGTGTGAACGTTGGTTTCATTTTCTGAACCCCGTCTGTTTGAGTCTTCATTCAAAGGTCCGCGAATTTGTTCGGTTTCTTGGGGCCTGTGACGCCAAGGTTCGCCCGGCCCGCCGGCGTTAAACCAATCGCTTTGAGCATTCGGGACATCTGCGACAACCAGGCTGCATTAACCTCTTGTGTTCGCGATTGATGCACCATCTTGGCGGTCAGCTCAATGTGAATGCGATCGCTGTTCGTCGCAACGCCCTCGGGAATCTGCTCGACGAGCTCATCCCATATCTTGATTAACGGTGCGTCGAAGTCTTCTGGCGGCGTGGTGTCTAGTTCACCCTTACCTTCAGGATTGGGGTCACGATCACGGTTTGGGTCCTTACGGAACGCTCCAGAGCGCTCCAGTACCTTCCTGGGCTTCTTGTCATTCGGCATATCTCAAATCCTTTTTGGCGGACGTAAAAAAATGGCTGCGACTCGGTCTTGAACAATCAAGCTCCCAGAGATTTAGGGGGGGGCTACCCCTTTGAAGCTGATCGCCGAAACACACACTTGCATGAACAGATCACTGTCTGGCTCTATATCCGGACTCGATCTGTGGCTGCGATTGCGCACGTATGCTGTACTTGCTGCTCCCTTGTGTCTCGGAGCTGTAATAGCCAACGGGCGTGTCGTCACAGGTCTGGTACTAAGCACCGGTGTCTCCTCCATCGATCAGCGTCAGGTTCGGCTCAGCTCCCACCAGGGAGCGAAGCAACAGATCAAGCGTATGGCTGTGATGGTCAGCCAGCTTCCTAGCGATGTCAGGCACGACGACTCCAATAGCGAGAATCTCCTCACTGAGTAGTCCAGATAGGACGCCAATTTTCTCCTCGCGTGTAAAACCACGTGAGCTTGCATAGGTGTTCGCATGTGTTTGCAAATGTTGGATGAACTCATGCATTGATTGTGGTGCTTTCATTTCCTTCTCCAAAGTGATTCGTGGCACTAGCGATAGCCTTGTGCTCAAGTCTTGTGCGCATGTTTCATCAAAGGGTCTCAAAATTGATTTCGCCATACTTACCGTTTAGAACCTCAGCATACTTGTCGTGCTGAATTAGCCAGTTCAGCGAGGGCATGAATAGGTCTTCGCCAATCAGCTCACTGCCGTTTAGCTTCGGTATGCTCCGTACCTGAGCGAAATAGTTTTGCCAATCGACGTAGCTTAGTTCCTCCTCGTTTTGCATATGCTCAAAGTGCTCTCGCATCTTCTTGCTTACGATTTGGCATTGAGGATGATCGGGTAGAATCTCGTGGTAGACCTTCTTGACGTGCTCGAGTGAGAGACTCACATCGCTTAGCTGGCTGGCGTTTTTGCCTAAAAGAAATTCCTGTTCACCTTTGTCAGTTCTATTACTGTTAGTGTCACAATATGTGAGGGGGGTAGACACAATATGTGAGTCCGCCCTACACATATTGTTACTCTTACCATTTAAGGAGGAACGCATATTGTTACTCTCAGTGCCCAAGTTTGGTCGTTGGAGATCCTCAGGAAGATTCAATACGTAGTGATTCGACCGAGTGGTTTTGCCCACACTGAAACCTTGTTTAATCGAAATTAGCCCTTGCTCGGCGAGCTCCCTAGTCAGTCTTGGAACCGTGTTCTTATGCACACCGATATCGGCGCCGAGGGTTGCGTTCGATGGCCAGGCGACTCCGGTGTCATCCTTAGCGCGTAAAGCCAGTGCAGTTAGGCATGCTTTAGTGGCGTTTCGGACTTCTTTAACCTGTAGTGCTTTCATTGCGAGCTTGAATCCCATCGGAGCTTGCTAGGTACCTTCAGATGAAGTCGCGCACAGCTTATTGTTGTTGCTTGAAGCAACTAGTTGTCGGAATGACTCGACAACGATTCGTCTAGACTTTCTGATCTTTCTTGACTCCAAGATTCCGGAGTACATTAGGTTATAGATATGGCGCTCAGAGCTGTCGATCAGGCGTGCGGCCCTTTTGACACTAATCAAGATTTTCCCATCGAGCTCATTCATTGCGTTATCCCTTTTGTCGTGCAGACACTGCGCTGCGGGGAATAACGTTGCACCCACTACCGAGTAGAACAAGGGAGAACGTGGCGTAGCATGCGGTTAACTGCTTAATCGCACGCTCGTAGGTGATCATTTTTTACGCGGCTCAGGGTTTGCTGCGCAGACGAGATCGCAACTTGTTTGGTCTTTGCTGTGCGAATTTCATGAATGGTGAGATTGTCGCCGTGCACGTAAAACCGGAATCCGGACACAACAACTGAACCAGCCTCACTCTCACCGATGGCTTCCACCAGGTGAGAGACATGCTCAAACGTGCTCGCCAAAACTGCTTCCATCGCTAGAGTCGTCATTCGCGGCCGCCGCTTCCGTTTCCCATGTTTGGCGCCTCGTGTCTGGTTTAGGCGCTTTTGTTCAAACGCAGTCTCATAACGACCGCACATGTAGGCAATCGACATCTGCTCGTTCGACTTCTGCACTAACGCATCGCGGTTTTTGGTCTCGTCAAGCGAAAGCACGAGGCGTTGAAGCTCGAGCTGTTCGAATCGCATGACGTGTGCCAGTAGATGAAGAGCTAAGTCGATTCGGTCACCTGTCCCAGGCATTGGAGTCAACCAGTCGATTGGTGTTCTAGCCTCTACTTTTTGGATCCGCTCTGCTATCTCTTTGGGTAAATCGTCTTCTCTCGCTTTCGCCTGAATCACTGCTTCGACGTCTAGTCCTTCTGCGAGGAGTACTTCGCTGAGGCGTGCTCGCAGGTCGCTCATGTTTGCTCTAAGGCGTTTCGATGTCATCGATAATCCCCTGTAATTCAGTCATCCAGAGTTCTTGCGTTTCGTATCGCTCGGCTTCCCAGTCATATTGGTTGTAGACGGCCTCAAGACCTTGGGCGGAGTGGTTGAGCATCCGATCACGAATCTCTCGTGCTACACCCAAACCAGTTAGGCGTGTCTTGAAGGTTCGTCTGAGATCGTGAGGCGTGAACCGCGGATCGATTCCCTCGCGATCGCACCAACGTCTGAGCCAGGATTGCGTTGCTGTAAGAGACTGATCGCCAAACACTCGCTGTTGGTCCAGACCACTCTCAATGAGCGATCGAGTAGATTCTGTGAGCGGAATCCAATGTTCCTTGCCGTTCTTGGCGATATTTGCGGGGATGATCCAGCGATCTCCAATGACGTTGTCAGAACGCATCTGTTGCGTTTCACCAATGCGCTGTCCTGTAGCCAACAAGAATCGTAGGAGGGGTGTGTGGGAGCTCCTTGACCACCACAGCAACCTGATTTCGTCATCACTCAAAACGCGCTCACGTGGCTTCTCAGTGCCTCCTACGTAGCGCGGCGTTATCTCAGCCAGTGGGTCAACGTTCAGATACCCGTGGATAACGCCATACCGAGTTGCTTGCTTGAAGATCGACATAGCTCGGTTACCACTCACCGGGCCTACGTCTTTGGCAAACTTTTTGAGGTAAGCCGCAATTCGCATTCTGAATTCGCGTGTCTGACGGGAATCTAGGTCGTAGGTGTCCAGTCCCTTTATCTCGTCATCCACATTGTTGATGTAGCCCTGCACCTGCTCAGGGCGCCGGTATGTCTCCAGAATATGGTTGTCGTGGTAGTGCTGCAGAAGGTCACCAAACGTTAGGGGAGGTCGTTCGTGCGGCTCCAGGTCAGAGAATCCGGCCTTTTTGTTTGCTTCCGTGATCAGCTGGGCGCGTCTTTGCGACGCTTTCATTCGAGCGTTCTTCAGGGATGTTTCGGGGTAGTTGCCGATCTTTTCGTAGCTCGTCTTGCCCGATTCGTCTCGCTTCCTCAGCTCGAACGTCTTGGCTCCTGACGGATAGACGGTTATGTAGAGGCTTTCACCATCAGATTTGCGATACTTATTCTGTCGGGGTCGCAACGCTCGAACTTGTGAGTCCAATAGACGCTTCATCGGTCATCTCAGGGTGCACTTTGTAAGCTCCGACTGTTGCACGAACTTGCAAGGCTATTCAATGGATAATCAAGAAAAACAAACAGATAGCGACGTAAGTCCTTGTATTCGCGTGTTGTTCGTTTGCATGGGCAATATCTGCCGATCTCCGACAGCGGAGGGCGTTTTTCGACATCTCGTCGAGCAGTCAGATTTGGTGTCTGAATTCGAAATCGACTCCGCCGGGACGCATGCCTATCACGTCGGTGATTCTCCCGATCCGAGATCGCAAGCTAAAGCAGCGGAGCACGGTGTTGATCTGTCGAGTCAGCGCGCAAGACGTGTTGAAGAATCGGACTTCCGCGAGTTCGACTATATCCTCGCGATGGACAGTGACAATCTGTCTGCGTTAGAGCGTATTCGCCCGGAAGATGCCAGCGCTAACCTGTCGCTGCTACTCAGCCACGGGCCAGACAATGGCTACGCTGAGGTTCCAGATCCTTACTATGGCGGTGCGAGAGGATTTGAGCTCGTTTATCAGCTGGTGCACGACGCCTGCCAGGGGTTGCTGGAGAAACTGAGCGCGCCGTGCTAGGCGACGCGCTCATCGCAGTGACTTAGTCGTCGCTGGACCAGACCGTATAGGTCTTATCGGACGACTTGGGCGCCTGTGTTTCCCAAGGCAACAGCTCAGGCTTCGGGTCCGGTTTCTTCTCGGCCTTCTGTCTGGGCTTCTTGGGAGCCTCATCAGGCAATGCCTTCATTCGAGCAGTATCTCCGGCATCGCCGCCATTCGAGGATGACTTCGGCTTCGAGGGCTTCGCCTGAGGTTTCTGTTCGGCAGCGGGTTTCGGCTCTGTGCTCGCGGAGGCCTTCGACGCGTCATCTCGTGGCGGCTTTTTCTCACCCGACGCAAGACGTGTCCGTGCGCCGCCGCCTCGGGGTTTGCGATCGCCTTTCGGTGCATCGTCCGATTGTGACTCGCCGCCCGGCGAACTCGTCTGCCCCGCGCGTTCGTTTGAAGCCGCTTTAGCTTCGTTAGCTTCGGGTTTTGATTCGGTTGCTGCAGGTTTGTCGTCCGAGCGTTCGGGTTTGCGTTGCCCGGATTCTGATGAACCATCGGAACCGGTCCCCGAAGCATTTTTATCAGTGTTGTTTTGTGTTGCGTTGGCTTGTTCGCCCTGCGGCTTTTTACGGCGACGACCACGCGACCGACGACGACGCTTGCGCGGTTGGTCCTGATCTTCGGCGGCGGCTTGTGTATCCGTGTCTTTCGGCGACTGTTTAGCCTGTTGCTGCTTGTCGTCCGCAGCGGCTTCGTTCTTGCGTTCGGCTTGCTGCTTTCTGCGGTTTTGCTGCGCAGGTTTCTTGCCGCTGTCGTCAGCAGACTTCTTGCGGTTGTCCTGCCGCTGGTTACGCTGCTGCTGACCACCGCGCTTCTTGCCGCGCGCGTTGTCGTTGCTGCGTGTGTTTCGTTTCTTGCTGTCGGACTGTTTGCGATCGGCAGCGCGTTTAGCCCTGCGCTCTGCATCTCGCTTCTTGCGTTCGAGGCGCTCCTTTTCTTTCGCTTTGCGCTCGATTTCTTTGGGGTCCGGTTCGCCAAACAGCCAGTACCAGATGCGTACAAAGATACCCGGTCTTGGTCCCGTGCGCTCTTCCTGAACCAGTCGCTTCGGTGTGGGCGCAGGCGTCGCCGGTGCGGCAATCTGGACCGCTGCCTGTTCGGGTTGAACCTTTTCACCACCCCATTCGGGCGCTGACTCATCGACGACTTCTTCGGTCAGTTCGACGCTGGTACCACTGTTCTCCGCCAACTCGACCTGATCATCGCGGACTCGGCGGATTTCATACTTCGGTGTTTCAAAGGCCGGGTTGGCGACGAGAATAAACTGCGTACCGTGGCGCGCTTCGAGTTTCTGTACCCAGTCACGTTTTTCATTGAGCAGGTAGGTGGCGATATCCACCGGCAGCTGCGCGATGACCTTCGAGGTTCGCTCCTTGCGCGCCTCTTCACCGAGCACGCGCAAAATGGCGAGCGCCAGTGATTCAATCGACCGGAAGTTACCCATGCCATCACAGCGTGGGCAGACTTGGTGTGTTGATTCACCGAGTGATGGGCTCAGACGCTGTCGCGACATCTCAAGCAAGCCGAATCGTGAGATCTTGCCGATCTGGATGCGCGCACGGTCGGCCTTCACAGCCGCACGCAATCGGTTTTCCACTTCGCGTTGGTTTTTCGACGCGTTCATGTCGATGAAATCGATAACCACCAAACCACCAAGGTCACGCAGACGCAGCTGTCGTGCAATTTCATCAGCCGCTTCGAGGTTGGTGTTGAAGGCGGTTGTCTCGATATCAGCACCCTTGGTCGCGCGTGCGGAGTTGATATCGATAGAGATCAGAGCTTCTGTGATATCGATGACGATTGATCCCCCCGATGGGAGGTTCACGCTGTGCGCGTATGCCGTCTCGATTTGTGACTCGATCTGGTAGCGAGTAAAGAGCGGTACAGGATCGGAATAACGCTTCAGCTTGTTTGCGTTGTGCGGCATTACCGATTCGATAAATTCCTTGGCTTGCTCGTAAGGGCCCTCGGCATCGATCAGGATCTCTCCAATTTCGTTGGAGATGTAGTCGCGCAAAGAGCGGATTACCGCGTTGCTTTCCTGATAGATCAGGAATGGCGACGCCTGGGCAACTACAACTTTCTTGATCGCTTCCCAGACAGAAAAGAGATTGTTCAGATCCCACTCGAGTTCTTCGGCGGTTCTGTCGATGCCGGCGGTGCGCACAATCACGCTCATGCCGTCAGGGATTTCCAACGACGAAAGCGCTTCGCGAATCTCTTCACGGTCTTCGCCGGTGATTCGGCGAGATACGCCACCGGACTTCGGTTTATTCGGCTTGAGAACGAGGAATCGGCCGGCGAGGCTGACGAACGTCGTGAGTGCAGCGCCTTTATTGCCGCGCTCTTCTTTTTCGATCTGGACAACAATGTCCTGGCCTTCTTTCAGAACATCGCGAATCGATACGCGGCCTTTGTCTGAAGGCTCTTTGATGTAGTACTCGGGAGAGATGTCCTTGAAGGGCAGGAACCCGTGGCGCTCCGCCCCGTAGTCGACGAAGGCCGCCTCGAGACTCGGCTCGATGCGGGTGATTTTGCCTTTGTAGATGTTGGCTTTTTTACGTGCCTGGGAGGGTAGCTCTACGTTGAGGTCGTAGAGCCGCTGGCCATCGACCAGCGCCATGCGCAACTCTTCTTCCTGAGTCGCGTTGATCAGCATTCTTTTCATTGTGCCCGTGATTCCGTAGGAGTGCGGGCGGAGCCAGTTGTTGCCGGATGCTCGATTGTGAATGGCCTGATGACATCGCGAGCAACGGGAGCTCCGACCAGACGCACTCCGACGGTGGTCGTCGGACCACGTCAAAGGCTTGGGAGATCATTGCTAGCAGTAAAGACATTCGAAATTCGAGCTGTGTGCGAATAAACGCAAAGACAAAGGAGCATTTGCTCCGGGCTTCGCCGCATTGACCGACGCCGAGTGGCAGCCGGCCCAAATTGATAAAACATCCTGATCTGTCGGTGAACCGCCAGATCGTGATTCGGGTTGTCCGTGGAGTGAATCGTTGCGGAGCGAAAATAGCGTTCGCGATGGGTCCGATTCGGTGACGCCGGCTAGAAAAAACCAGGCGGCGGCGCGCCGCGGTACTGGCATAATATAACAATCGGAGCAGGTGACGGCAAACAGGTAAGTACTTGTCAGAGAAAGAGAACCCTGAGCGAAAGGGCAGAGGTGTGGCACACGTCACAGTCGATGAAGACGGCGCAGGCCAACGGATCGACAATTTCCTGATCGCACACCTGAAAACGGTGCCACGGACTCGCGTCTATCGCATGCTTCGCAAAGGCGAGGTCAGGGTCAATAAAGGCCGTGTCAAACCCACTCATCGACTGGCGGTTGGTGACTCCGTGAGGATTCCGCCGGTCTATGTGGAAGCATCCAATTCCTCGAAAGCGCCCAGACGCGTCACAGACTTGCTCTCCCAGTCAGTGCTCTACGAGGATCGGGATCTTCTCGTGATCAACAAACCGGGCGGTGTGGCGGTTCATGGCGGCAGTGGGGTGTCTCATGGCGTTGTGGAGGCACTGCGGGAAATTCGCCCGGAATGGTCGGAAGTGGCGCTGGCGCATCGTCTTGACCGCGAGACGAGCGGAGTGTTGGTTCTTGCCAAACGCCGGGCAGCGCTGCGCCGATTGCATGCAGATTTCCGGGAAGACCGCGTCAGTAAGGTATATCAGGCACTGGTAGTGGGTTACTGGCCGCACGGCAATCGCGTGATCGATTTGCCGTTGAGGGTCTCTGAACGGCGCGGTGGCGAGCGACATGTCATTGTTGCCCCGGACGGCAAACCCTCGGTCACGAGGGTCACGGTAACGGATGGTCGCAAGGCAGCCTCGCTGTTGACAGTCAGTCCGGAGACGGGGAGGACGCACCAGATTCGTGTTCACCTCGCGCACCTCGGGTACCCAATCGCGGGCGATGACCGCTACGGCGATGCGGATACGAATCGGGAATTGTCCCGTCGGGGGTTGCCCAGGCTGTTTTTGCATGCCCAATCCATTGGTTTCGACGATGGCGTCGGTGGTGAGCAGTTGTTTACCGCGCCGTTGCCACCGGATTTGTCCAAGGTGCTCCCGAGGATGCTGGCAGGCAACTAGGGCAGCTTCAGCCCAAAATCCCGCAGGGCCGCTGATACGGTGATCAATGGGAGACCGATCAGTGCCGTCGGATCGGTTGACCGGATTGCTCGAAACAAGGAGATACCTAGCAATTCCGCCTTGACGGCGCCGGCGCATACTAGCGGTTCATCCGCCTGAACGTAGCGCTCAATTTCTGGCCGCGTTAGCGCGCGGAACTCAACTTCTGTGCGATCCAGGCCTGAGCGCGATTCTCCGTCGTGGATCACGCACCATGCGGTGAAAAACGTCACGGCACGCCCGCTGCAGTGCTCCAGCTGTGCGACTGCGTTTTCTACTGATCCCGGCTTTCCCAGTACATCTTCGCCATCCCAGGCGACCTGGTCCGATCCTATGATGATCGCGCCTTCGGGGCATCGAGCCGCGACTGCGGTCGCCTTTGACGTCGCCAGTCGCAATGACAAAACCTCGGGCGGCTCACCAGGCTGCGGTGATTCATCGATGTCCGGTGAGTCTGTAGTGAAGGGTACGCCCAGTCGTTCCAGCAATTCGCGTCGAGCTACTGAACTCGAGGCAAGAATCAGCGGCGCGCTCGTCATAATGGGTGTCCAGAGCTTTGACACCGTAACGGCTTGTCACTTACCATTTGCCGGCTATGGGCATCACATTTAACACCCCGATTATTTTGTCGGACGTCGATGCCCATGGGCTGAAGCTTGCCGGGAAACTCGGCTCAGGCCAAATGCAAGGTATCGACGCGCTCGCAAACGCTGCCGCGGCCGATGCCGTCGACAGTGATGAGAGCCAGTTTCAAACCGGTGCCGAAGCAGATTTGATTCTTGTGCCTGGCGGTAAGCCGCGACATTGGAAGCTTTCGGGTCGTATCGACGGTCGCGTTGCTTTGGTGTGTCAGCGGTGCCTCGAGTTGACCGAGGTGCGGGTGGGACGCGAGGTGAACCTCGTGATCGTCGCCTCAGAGCTGGACGAGGAACATTTCGATGCGGCGTTCCCGGGGATGGAGCGTTGGGATTACGACGAAGAGCAGCTCGTATTGGCTGATCTGATCGATGAATGGATGATGCTTGAGCTGCCCATGGTGGTAGCTCATGAGAATATTGAGGATTGTGGCCCGTTAGCTACCGCGCTCGAGCGACCGGTAGAGCAGGCCAGGACACAGACACCTTTTGCGGATCTGGCCAACATGATGACTGGAAAGTCTGAGTGAGCCGGTCCGCCGAAGCAGCTTTTTAAATGGAGTAATGTCATGGCAGTTCAAAAGAGCCGTCGCACCCCTTCGACTCGCGGCATGCGTCGCGGTCACGACAAATTGAAAGGCAAAACGCTTTCCGTTGAGCCAACAACTGGTGAGAAGCACTTGCGTCACCACGTGAGCCCTGACGGGTTCTATCGTGGTAAGCAGGTCATCGCGACCGAAGCGCTAGACGCGGACGACGAGTAAGTCACTCTGTAGGTCTAGCGACCCGAGTACACCGGGCGAGCTAGACCTAATCCGCAATCCCTGATTTGCTAGGGCAGTACGACAATCTGGAATTCAGGGAGTCCACCACCATTGCGCTAGACGCTATGGGGGGCGACCTCGGTCCCGGCATTGTCCTCGATGCCGCTGCATCCGCGCTGGCACGCTTTCCTGCCCTCAACATTATCCTCGTTGGGGACGAAGCGATCCTCGGTAGCCACCCGACGGCGACTCACGAGCGTGTCCGGGTTCGTCACGCCCCCGAGGTGGTCACAATGGATGACGCGCCCTCCGAAGCCCTGCGCCGCAAGAAGCAATCCTCGATGCGGGTGGCACTCGACTGCGTGCGCGAGGGCGAGGCGGCGGCCTGTATCAGCGGCGGTAACACCGGCGCGTTAATGGCAACGGCCATGCTCGTGCTACGGACCGTGACCGGTATCAAGCGACCGGCGATCATGGCCGAGATTCCAACAACAGCGTCTCCTACCTATCTTCTTGACGTTGGTGCCAACGCGAGTTGCGACGCGGAACAGCTTTACCAGTTTGCGGTGATGGGCAGTATTGTCGCGAGACCGCTTAGTGGTGCGAGCGAGCCCCGGGTGGCCCTTCTGAACATCGGTAGCGAAGCCGGGAAGGGTGATGGCCGAATTCAAACCACGGCGCAGCGACTTGCAGCCAGCAATCTGAACTACATCGGATTCGTCGAAGGCAATGATCTGGGAAAGGGCGTCGCAGAGGTCATCGTCACTGACGGGTTTACCGGTAACGTTGCACTGAAGACGATGGAAGGCACAGCGTCGTTGGTCGGTCACTTCATGCGCGCCTCATTCACGCGTTCCATCGCGGGCAAGCTTCAGGCGCTACTCTCAAGAGGTTCGCTTAGACACCTTGCGAACACACTCGACCCGAGAGGGTATAATGGCGCCAGTTTCGTCGGACTGAATGGCATCGTTATCAAGAGCCATGGTGGTGCCGACGCCAAAGCGTTTGAGCATGCGATTGAAACAGCGCTGCTTGAGATACGGGACAACGCACCTGCGGCTATCGACCGCTGGATGAGCAACGAGGCAGTCTGAATGTTTTCAAGAATCGCCGGGACCGGAAGCTACGCACCGGAACGAGTACTGACCAACACCGAGCTCGAGGGCATGGTCGAAACCAGTGATGAATGGATTCGTTCGCGTACCGGTATTGAACGTCGTCATATCGCTGCCGATGACGAAACGACATCCTCACTCGCAATTCAGGCGGCGCGCCGTGCGATGGAAGCAGCTGGCGTCACCGGGGCCGACGTTGACTTCATCGCTATAGGTACCACCACCCCGGATGTCGTATTCCCGAACGTCGGTTGCTTGATTCAGGAAGCGCTCGATATTCCGGCGTGCCCGACGATGCAACTCGAGGCCGCCTGCACCGGCTTTATCTACGCACTGAGCGTTGCTGATCAGTATGTGAAGGCCGGCACCGCCAAGTGTGCACTTGTTATCGGCGCCGAAACGCTCTCACGGGTCACAGACTGGACCGACCGCAACACCTGTGTGTTGTTCGGCGATGGTGCGGGTGCGGTGATCCTTAAGCCCGACGAAAAAGACGGCGTGATCTCCACGCATCTCGGTGCGGACGGGCGCTATCGTCACCTGCTGAAGATGGACGCGGGCCCGTCGCAGCGCCTGACTGACGTCGTACGCGGAGAAGCATTTATCCAGATGGCCGGCAACGAAGTGTTCAAAGTCGCCGTCAAGACGCTCGAACGAATCGTCGATGTCACCCTCGAAGCGAACGGTATCGACAAGTCTGATATCGATTGGTTGATTCCGCATCAGGCCAATATTCGAATTATCCAGGCGACCGCGAAACGACTGGCTATGCCGATGGATCAGGTGGTGTTGACGGTGCAGGAATACGGCAACACCTCAGCGGCCTCGGTGCCTATGGCATTGGATACGGCCGTGCGCGACGGTCGTGTCGAGCGAGGACAGCTGTTGCTGCTCGAAGCCTTTGGTGGCGGCTTTACGTGGGGGTCGGCGCTGGTCCGCTTCTGAAGCGATTAGCTTCAGATTAGCGAGCGGGACGGCAAGCCGCTACGGTCTGTGCGCATGCGACGCTGCATGCGTCCATGCAGAGCCCAACGGCGTTTTTCCAGTCGTTCGATACGTACCGACTCGGGGACGGTGGTCATCAGACTGCTACGATAACGACAGAAGTCCCGATAGGCTTCGATGACGTGCTTGAGCTCGAGTAACAGCAGCTCGATGACGATTGCGTCGTCGAGCAAACCGAGGCCCGGAACGTCATCCGGGATGAGATCGTCCGGATCACCGAAGTAGACCAATGCAGCAAGGATTTTTTCGCGTTGGCGCTTGGGTAACTCCCAGTCAGTGTCTTCGAGCATATCGGTCATCGCGATCAGCTTCGGCACACGCTCGCGAACAAAGTCTGGCGCCTGGCGGGAATCAAATTCGTCGAGCAGTGTGCGTGCGGCTTCGAGAATATCGTGCTCGTCGGCACTGCGAATCGTGTCGCGGGCATTCTGCATCGCTTTGCGAAGGGCGCGGATGTCCTTGTTGGTTATCTTGATTTTGACGACGATCGCCACGCTTCGATGCCCCTAGGTTACAATCGCGCCAAGGCTACGTGGCGCGCAATCAATGGTCAAACGCTGCATGAGTTTCGAATCTAAACCCGTTCAGTATCTTGCAACCACGGTTGCCGGATTACTGTTGGCATCCGTCGGTCAGGCTGCGGAGTATCTTTTGCCAGCGGCTGATCAGCACATCATTGGCGAAGTCCGCGAGATCACCGCAACCCAGCAGGACACGTTTGTGGACATCGCGCGCGTCCACGGTGTTGGTTACACCGAACTGCGGCGTGCCAATCCCGATGTTGACCCATGGATTCCTGGTGTGGGCACGACAGTAGTCCTGCCGACGCGATTTGTGTTGCCGGATGCGCGCCGCCGCGGGGTTGTGCTCAATCTTGCCGAATATCGGATGTATTACTTCCCGCCGGTTGCACAGGGCGAGCAAGCGACCGTACATACCTATCCGATCAGTATCGGGAGACAGGACTGGGAGACGCCGCTCGGGCGAACGAGAGTGGTCGCCAAGGCCGAGCGGCCGAGTTGGTATCCGCCAGCATCCATTCGCGCCGAGCATGCCGCGGAGGGTGATCCGTTGCCGGCGGTGGTGCCGCCTGGGCCGGACAATCCATTGGGTGAGTATGCGATGCGACTGGGACTGCCCGGTTACCTGATTCACGGCACCAATCGACCAGCGGGTGTCGGCATGCGGGTCACCCATGGATGCATCCGAATGTTCCCGGAAGACATCGAACAGTTGTTTGCGATGGTCCCTGTGGATACGCCGGTGCAGATCGTAAACCAGCCAGTGAAGATGGGCTGGGATGGTGATCGCCTGATCCTGGAGGCGCATGAGCCGCTGTCGAGCGCTGTTGAAGCTATCGATGAACCGATACCGGAAATGGATGAGACGAGCCCAGACGCGGAAACAATCGCGGGTGTATCTGATGAGGCGCCGCCTGTGGTGGAGAGTGCGCTGACGTTGCTCACCCGCGCCTATGTTGCGGCGACACGCGATTTAGAGACGGCTCCGAAGGTGGATTGGCCGTTGATGGAGTCTGTGCTGGGGGAGGCCAGGGGATTACCCGTGACGGTTGGTGAGTTTTCCCGCGAAATCGCGGATGCAGAACCCGCGCCCGAGGTCTCGCCAGAGTCGACATCTGCACAATAGAACAGGCCATGCCCGCTCAGGCATAAAAAAACGCCGCGTGAATCATCACGCGACGTTTTTCGGTGCCGTCAGGCACCCGCCATACGGCAATTCCTTTTCAGGAATTACTTCTGCATGGAACGCTGGAACATACGCTCCAGACGCTCGGTGTTGGCGTCGCAGCAGGACTGTGCTGAGTTTGCAGCAGACAGCGCCTGGTTGGCGGTGCTAGCAGCGCTTGCAGCCTGCTGGCTCGCGCGATCTGCAGCAGCGCGTGCAGCTTCAGCAGCGGTTTTCGCAGCCGCAGCGTCCGCAGCAGCAGCATCAGCAGTTGCACGTACTTCGTTCAGCAATTCGTTATTCGTGCAACCGGTAGCAGCACCCAGTACTACAACCGCCGCAGCGACTTTCAGAACGTTCTTCATCATTACAAAAAACCCCATTCGTTCTTGTACAAGTCAGTATCGAAGATACCCAAACAACTCAGGACAATCCTGAAGTTGGCGTAATGATGCCAGATTTCTGACATATGTATAAGTCAATCGCACGTCGGAGTTTGGCGACACAACTGATTGATGCTCAACGACTCACAGTGGATCTGGTGGATCGGGCGGGGGGTTCAGAGGGATGATTTTTTCAGGGCTTGCGCTCGAAGGCGTCCTGTATATAATCACAGTCACTGGTTTTCTATACAGGTATCGTCATGCATGACCTCACGCCACGACAATCGCAGATTCTGGAATTGATCCAGGATTTCATCCATGAGACTGGCATGCCGCCGACGCGTGCCGAGATCGCTCGTGAGCTCGGCTTCAAATCGCCTAACTCCGCCGAAGAACACCTGCGGGCACTGCAGCGTAAAGGTGTGATCGATCTGATTCCGGGTACCTCCCGTGGAATCCAGTTGAAAGACTCGCTTCGTGAGCAGATCGGTCTGCCGCTGGTGGGTCGTGTAGCTGCTGGTCATCCGATTCTGGCGGAGCAGAACATCGAGGCACATTACCGAGTGGATCCGGCTTTTTTCAGCCCCAAGCCACACTACCTGTTGCGTGTTTGCGGTATGAGTATGAAAGACATCGGCATTCTGGATGGCGATCTTGTTGCGGTACATCGCACACCAGAAGTGCGTAGTCGCCAGGTGGTAGTTGCCCGTTTGGATGATGAGGTGACGGTCAAGCGCTACCGACAGGAAGGCAGTGTGGTGTGGTTGTTGCCGGAGAACGAGGATTTTGAACCGATAGAGGTGGACCTGAGCGAGCAGTCTCTGGTGATCGAAGGCGTAGTCGTTGGTGTGATTCGCGATGGTGTACAAGTCCACTGACGAACCTGGCGTCGGTAGTGGGCCGACACACAGTCCTTCACAAGAAAAGGAAACTCCGGAGGCAGACTCCGGGGTTTTTTTTTCCCCACAGCAGGCGTTATTCGAGTCTGCAGGGCTGTGGCGAGCGAATTCCCTGACCTCAGGTCAGGGACCGGTTTGTAGCAGCGGCTACACCAAGCTGGATGCCTGCTTGCCAGGCGGCGGTTGGAGCACCGCTGGTCTGACGGAGTTGCTGACTGACTCGGCGGGTGTCGGTGAGCTTCGTTTGCTCATGCCTGCGTTATCGACACTGACCGCTGAGCGCAATGGGTGGGTCATGTGGATTGCGCCACCCTATCTACCGAACGCGCCGGCTCTGCAGCAGTGGCAGGTGCCACCATCTCGTATGCTGGTCATCCATCCACGCACGCCACGCGATATGGCGTGGGCTGCCGAACAGGCGCTGACTTCCGGCAATTGTGTGGCGGTGTTGTTGTGGGCGCGTATTCTCGACCGCGCGCGAGGTAATGTTTCTTTCCAGCGCCTCAGTCGACGACTGCAATTGGCCGCAACCGAACATCGTTGCTGGGCGGTAGCGTTTCGGGATCTTGAATATCGCAAGACACCTTCATCTTCCGTATTACGTATCGCGATTCACGCAACCGGTGAAAAACGAGATCTGGAGCTGCTCAAAGTTCGGGGCGGAAGACCCACCACGGTGCACGACTTTGATGCGGGTGTGGATCTCGAAAACGGCGGCGCATTGGTGCGCTGACCATGGTGAGTACACCCCGTACACAATCGCAACCGGATCTGTTCAGTGATGTCGCTGATCCACAGGCGCATGCCGCGCAACGTGAGCGGTGCGCGCTACAGACAGCACAGGTAGCACCACCACCAACCACCACGACAACCGCGTTGGCGCCGTCGCGCGAACCTGTGTGGGTTTGTTTGTACTTTCCCGGCTTGCCGCTACAAGCGCTGCGCGCACAATGTTCGACTACACAACCCGCGGTTGTGGTGGAAGGTGATCGTCAACGCACGGTGATTGCGATCAACCGTGTAGCTCGTCAATTCGGTCTGATGCCCGGGCAAAGTCTGCGTACTGCCATGGCGCTTTGTCAGGATGTTCAGATCCTGGAGCGCGCACCAGAGCAGGAGCAGGCGTTACTTGCCGAGCTGGCGGAGCACCTGATCGCCTTCAGCCCGCAAGTCTGCCTGCAACCCCCACAGGCAGTGCTGCTGGAGCTGCGGGGTAGTCTCAGACTCTTTCAGGGCATCGACAATCTACTGGCGCGCTTGTTGAGTCAGTGTTTGCCGGATCATCACGTTCGCTTTGCAGTGGCGCCAACTCCGACCAGCGCTTACTGGTTGGTACGCGGCGGGTTGTCACCCGACCCTCAGACTATCGTCAAGCAGGGTGCCGCGTCGACGGAGTTCCAACAGCTTTTGAACGCACTGGACCTCAGTGTGACCGACTGGTCGGAGGCAGCAATCAGCGCGTTGCGTGAGATGGGCATCTACACGATCGGTGATTGTCGACGTCTACCACGTGCAGGGCTAGCTCGTCGTTTTGGGGTATCGGTGCCACAAGGGTTGGCGAAAGCGCTGGGAGAGCTGCCGGATCTTCGTGACGTTCTGGTAGCGCCGCCCCGGTTCGATGCCATCAGACAGCTCGATGCAGAAATTGCGGATGCAGCTGCTTTGCAGCCGGTGTGTGAATTACTGCTGCGTCAGCTTGAAACGGACCTGCGTTCTCGTCAGGCAGCCGTTCGTGAGATCGCATTTCACTTTCATGCCTGGCGCGGTCATTCAGGGCACCTGACTCTGTCGTTATGCGCGCCTGGCTATCGATTGTCAGACTGGTTGCCTGTGCTGGAAGCGCAGCTTGAGCGCCTGGAACTGATGCAGCCCGTGGTGGCGGTCAGTTTGGGTGCGCATGCGAACGATGCATTGACCGCAAGCACCGCAGCGCTGGACCTGACGAGCGATATTCAGTGTGCAGCCACATCGGTCGAAGCGGGTGGTTATGCACTGCTTGATCGATTGCGTGCACGGTTGGGAGAAACGGCCATCGCGCAGCTGACCCATGTTGCCGAACATCGTCCGGAGTATGCGTCGCAGACGATCACACTCGCCGATACCAAAGCGCCGGTTCCCGAGGTGTTGCCGCGTGACTGGCAGATTCGTGATGTTCCCCTGTCTGAGCGAGACGATGGTGCATTGTCTTCGGTTTGGTTGCAGCGCCCATTGTGGTTGCTCGACAGTCCACAACCGCTGTCCATCAGCGACAACCGACCTTGTCATCAAGGCGTGCTCGTGCTCAATCATGGTCCGGAACGTATCTCGTCCGGTTGGTGGGAACAACGTCCTAGTGTGCGTGACTATTTCGTAGCGACCGATATCGATGCGGCACGTTTGTGGGTGTTTCGCACATGGACCGAAGATCACGAACCGCAATGGTGGTTACACGGTATTTTCGGTTGATATGCCATGAGCGAGTACGTCGAACTCCACACGCTGAGTAACTTCAGTTTTTTGCATGGCGCTTCACACCCCGAAGAGCTTGTGCAGCAAGCCGCCGCACTCGGCTATCAAGGCATGGCACTTACCGATCTGTGTTCCCTGTCGGGCATCGTACGCGCACATAGTGCTGCGCAAGCTTGCGATTTCAAACTGATCACTGGTGCCGAGTTTCGACTCGATGACGATGTGCGTCTGGTATTACATGCACAGACCCGCGTTGGATACGCTGGCCTGTGTCGGCTGATCAGTCATGCACGAAGAGCGGCAGAGAAGGGCGATTATCTGCTCACCACTGAGGCGCTGGAACAGTTTCTCAGTGCAGGTTTGCTGGATGAGTGCAACGTGTTGTGGGTTCCAGGTCGTCGTTTCACACTGCCGCCATCAATGGCGTTTTTGCCGGAGCTTGCGCGAGGCCGATTGTGGATCGCTGCGGAGTTGTTTCCCGATGGGTTACATCGTCTTCGGTTGGATGCCCTGTGCCGCTTGAGCGCCCATTTCGGTATCCCTTTGGTTGCTGCAGGTGATGTGCGTATGCACGTGCGTGAACGCCAGCGTTTGCATGACACACTGACGGCCATCCGGCTGCGTGAGACGGTACAAAGCGCAGGCTATGCGTTGCATGCGAATGCCGAGCGGCATCTTCGTCGTATCGATGCGCTCCAGCGACTCTATCCCGCCAGTCTGCTGCGTGAGACGCTCGCAGTTGCCGAGCGCTGCACCTTTTCACTCTCCGAACTGCGTTATGAATACCCGCATGAGTTGGTGCCAGAGGGTGAGACCGCCACGAGCTGGCTACGGCAGTTGGCACTCGAGGGCATGCACCAACGTTGGCCGGATGGCGTTGAACGCAGCACGCGCGAGTTGATTGAGCACGAGCTGCAGCTGATCGAAGATTTGGCCTACGAGCCGTATTTTCTAACGGTCCACGATATCGTTCGTTGGGCGCGGTCGCAGGGCATTCTGTGTCAGGGACGTGGTTCAGCAGCCAACTCGGCAGTGTGTTTTTGTCTCGGTATCACCGAGGTCGATCCGCAGCGCCAATCCACGCTCGTTGAGCGTTTTATTTCCCGCGAACGCAATGAGCCACCGGATATCGATGTCGACTTCGAGCACCAGCGTCGCGAAGAGGTCATCCAGTACATCTATCGCAAATATGGGCGTGAGCGGGCCGCATTGGCGGCGACGGTGATTTGTTATCGACCCCGAAGCGCTATGCGTGATGTGGGCAAGGCGCTTGGATTAGCCGATCTGCAAGTCGATCGGTTAGCGCGTAGCATGCAGTGGTGGGACGGCAACGTCGTTGCGGATGAACGAGTGCAGGAAGCCGGTTTCGATCCAAACAACCCACTCATCAAGCAATTGCTGGAGCTCGTTAGAGAGCTGATTGGCTTTCCAAGGCATCTCTCACAACACGTTGGCGGGTTCGTAATTTCCGAAGGGCGACTCGATGAGTTGGTTCCGATCGAAAACGCGAGTATGGCCGAACGTACGGTGATCCAGTGGGAAAAGGATGATCTTGAAGCATTAGGTTTGCTGAAGGTGGATGTGCTCGGTCTTGGTATGTTGAGTGCCATTCGCCGTTGCTTCGAGTACGTCCACGGCTTCTACGATCGCAAGCTGACATTGGCGAGCGTGCCTGCGGAGGACCCGAAAACTTACGACATGATTTGCGAGGCGGACACGATGGGCGTGTTTCAGATCGAATCGCGTGCACAGATGGCGATGCTGCCGCGACTTCGACCGCGTTGTTTTTATGACCTCGTGATTGAGGTGGCGATCATTCGCCCTGGTCCGATTCAAGGTGACATGGTTCACCCGTTCTTGCGGCGTCGTAACGGTGAAGAGGCCGTGAGCTATCCGAGCGAATCGGTGCGTGACGTCTTGTCGCGAACACTCGGCGTACCGATTTTTCAGGAACAGGTCATGGAGCTTGCTGTAGTTGCGGCAGGTTTCACGCCGGGGGAGGCGGACCAGCTGAGACGCGCGATGGCGGCCTGGAAGCGTCGTGGCGGCTTGGGGCCGTTCGAGGAAAAGCTCAAGATTGGCATGCGTGAACGCGGCTACAGCGATGAATTCGCTCAGCAGATTTTTGCCCAGATCAAAGGTTTTGGTGAGTACGGATTTCCCGAGTCTCACTCGGCGAGTTTCGCACTTCTGGTTTATGTGTCTGCGTGGTTGAAACGCCATTACCCCGCAGCATTCGTGGGTGCATTGATCAACAGTCAGCCGATGGGGTTCTATAGCGCCTCACAATTAACGCAGATGTTACGACGGCAGGGCGTGGAGATACGTCCGGTTGATGTGCGACACAGTGATTGGGACTGCACGCTGGAACGGTCAACAAGATCAGCAGATGAGCCGGTCGCCGCACTACGTCTTGGTTTGCGCCTGGTTAAGGGGTTTGGTGAAGAGGCGGCAGCACGCCTGGTGAGTGTTCGTGAAACACAAGGGTTTTCAACCGTGCAGGAAATGGCTCAGCGTGCAGTGCTCAATCGTGCGGAGCTTGGTGCACTGGCCTCCGCCAATGCGCTTTCCCGCCTCGCGGGGCACCGTCACATGGCGCGCTGGCAGGTTGCAGCGGTAGAGCATCAGGATGATCTGCTGGCAGAAGCTGAGATTGCCGAAGGTACGCCAATGTTACGCACGCCGGGCGAAGTGCAGGATTTAATCGCTGACTATCGCACGCTGGGTTTAACCTTGGGCAGACACCCGATGGCGATGCTGCGCGCCGGTTATGAGCAACGCGGTTTTCTGCGTGCTACTGAGTTATCGGGTCTGGACAATAATCAGCCGGTCAATGTCGCTGGGATCGTGATCACGAGACAGAGGCCAGGCAGTGCAGGTGGTGTGAATTTCGTGACGCTCGAGGACGAGAGTGGATATATCAATCTTGTGATCTGGAAAGACCTTGCTGATCGTCAGCGCCAGGTATTGGTAGGGGCGCGGCTCATGGGTGTGCGTGGATACGTACAGATACAGGACAAGGTAATCCACGTGGTGGCGCGGGAGTTGTACGATTTCAGCAACCAGCTCGGCGAACTGGCCACACGCTCACGCGATTTTCACTAATCCGGGTCGCTACAAATCGCCAATGCCGAAGTCGTCGTCCTCATCAAGCAAACGCGCGAGTCGCTTTTCTTCAAGCAGTGCTTCCAGACGTCGACGGGCTGCAGCGCCAGCTTCGGTTTCTTTCTTGGCTGCCTCGATATCAGAAACCAATTCAGAAACGTTGATTTCGACCGAGGCTCCGCCAACGTTATCACCGCCCTCGATAACGATCGTCTCGGTGAATTCGACGTCATCATCACCGTCGAGATCGTCGTCGTCGCCTGGATTGTTACCTTGTTCAGAGATCATGCCGATGCCCCAATGTCAGCGATGTCATCTGGCGGAATATAGCGTTGCGTAAGCCGTCGACGCAAGCACGAATAATAATGTGATGAAGGGTCGACAGTGCTAGTTGAGCAACTGGTTCATGTTGAAGATTGGCATCAGAATCGCGAGCACGATCAGAAGCACAATGCCGCCCATGAACAGAATAATCACGGGTTCTACAATCGACATGAGCGACGTAATCATCGAGTCGGTCTCGCGCTCCTGATTGAGCGCCGCACGCTCCAGCATGCTGTCGAGCTCGCCACTGGCCTCACCACTGCTCAGCAGGTGCAGTGTCATGGGTGGGAATACGCCTTGCGCTTTCAGCGAGCCGCTGATCGAAGCACCTTCGCGGATTTTGACCGCTGCCTCGTTGACCGCTTCGCGCATCGGAACGTTGCTAATGACCTCTCCGGCAATCTTTAGCGACTCAAGGACCGGAACGCCGCTACTGGCAAGAATGCTGAGTGTGCGCATAAACCGAGCTGTGTTCAGGCCCCGCGTCAGTCTGCCGATAATCGGTAGCTCCAGAAGCGCGCCATGCCACGTTCGTTTAGGACCGGGTTTCTCAAGCACCTTGCGTACGCCGAAAACCACCGCGACCACACCCAGGGCGACCGCCCACCACCATGCTTGCAGGAATTCGCTTGCTGCCAACAGCACCCGTGTGAGCGGCGGCAGTTGACCGCCTGATGACTCGAAAATCCCGACGATTTGCGGCATCACGTAGGTCAGCATGAACACCACAATAGCGATAGCGACAAGAATCAGAAGAATCGGGTAGACGAGTGCAGACTTAGCCTTTTGGGTCAGGCCTTGTCGGTCTTCGGTGTAGTCTGCAAGTCGACCGAGAACGCCATCGAGCTTGCCGGATTGTTCTCCAGCGTCGACAGTCGCGCGAAACAGTGCCGGAAAGGCCTGTGGGAAGTTGCTCATACTGTCCGCTAACGAGTACCCCTCACGCACACGTGAGCGCACACCGAGGACGATGCGCTTGGTTCGTGCGTTTTCCGATTGGTCCCCAATCGCTTGCAGGGCTTCCTCAAGCGGCAGTCCGGCTTGCACCAAAGTCGATAGTTGCCGGGTAACCAGCGCGAGCTCGCCAGACGAGATGCTGCGACGAGAGTCCCCTGACAAAACGCTTCCGGACTTTCTCGCAGCCTTTTGGCCAGAGATTTCCGCAACGGACATCGGCGTCAATGATTGCTCTCGCAGGGATTGGCGAACCTGGCGTGCGGTATCTCCCTCCAGGACACCCTTTTTCTGTTTGCCCCGATGATCGAGCGCGACGTATTCGAAAGCGGCCATTGGTGCGTGCGCTAATCGTCACGGGTGACGCGAAGGACTTCCTCGAGCGTCGTCTTGCCTTGAAGCACTTTGGCGCGGCCGTCGTCTCGGATGCTGGGCCCACGGGTACGAGCGTACTGTTCCAGCTCGTGCTCGCCTGCACCGTCATGAATCATGGTGCGCATCTTGTCGTCGATGCTCACGAGTTCGTAGATCCCCGAACGTCCCTTAAACGCCTGAGCGTTGCCTGCGGGCGGGCGATATAGCGTCGGTGGGTTGTCTCGCGATACGCGCAGCAGATCGCACTCCGCTTCGCTGGCCGTGTAGGGCTCCCTGTGGGTATCGTCGAGTGTGCGAACCAGTCTTTGCGACAACACGCCAATCAGGCTTGAGGAGAGCAGAAACGGCTCTACGCCCATATCGCGCAAACGCGTAACCGCGCCCACCGCGGTGTTGGTATGTAGCGTTGAGAGGACAAGGTGTCCGGTCAAACTGGCCTGGACGGCAATCTCAGCCGTCTCGAGGTCTCGGATTTCACCGACCATGACCACGTCCGGATCTTGGCGGAGGATCGCCCGAAGCCCGCGAGCGAAGGTCATATCCACCTTCGTGTTGACCTGGGACTGACCGATGCCGTCGATGTAGTACTCGATCGGATCTTCAACGGTCATGATGTTTCGCGAGGCATTGTTGATGCGCTCGAGTGCTGCGTAGAGCGTGGTCGTTTTACCCGAGCCCGTAGGGCCTGTGACCAGTATGATGCCGTGCGGTTTGTGAATCAGTGAATCGATTTCGGCCTGATCCTCGGCGCGCATGCCGAGTTGTTGCAAATCAAGCCGACCCGCTTGCTTATCCAGCAAACGCATGACGACCCGCTCACCGTGACCAGACGGCATCGTCGATACGCGAACGTCCACGGCCCGACCAGCCACACGGAGCGATATCCTGCCATCCTGGGGCAGGCGCTTCTCGGCGATATCCAGCTTCGACATGACTTTGATTCGCGATACGAGGAGCGGCGCGACCCCGGGCCCGGTTTGCAGAACTTCACGCAACACACCGTCGATTCTCAGTCGGACGATAAGACGATGTTCATAGGGCTCGATATGGATGTCGGAGGCGTTTTCCTTGATCGCTTCTGTCAACAGCGCGTTGATAAGGCGAATGATTGGCGCCTCGTCATCACTCTCCAGAAGATCGGACTGCTCAGGAAGCTCTTGCGCGACCTGGAACAGGTCTGTGCCTTCCTCGAACCCGTCGATCATCTGCATCGCCTGACCGCTGCCACGTTCGTAAGCAGCCTGCAATGCAGCATCGAAAGCTGCTTCGTCGACGGCAACGACTTCAGCATCCGGGCCGGCGACGCGATGCGCTTCGGCAAGCGCGTTTAACGCAGCGCCTTTGCGGTAGACGAGACGGCAGCGCTGATCGTCGGATTCCAACGGCTCCACCAAAACACCGAAGCGCTTGGCGAAGGAGAACGGCAGCTGTTTCGCTGCTGCCTGAGGTTCTGCCTCGGGTAGCGCTTCTGTCAGTGTGTCTCCCGGTAGTGCCATAACTACTCTGTGCCTTGTCCGTCGTTCATGATGTTGCCAGGTCGCTGCGGTGCGCTCGGTGCCGGAGTCCGAACCTGGTCTTCAATTTCGGGGAGGAGCAGGGGATTCTCCTCGGACCCAAGCTGCAGGTCACGAAGGTACTGGTACTTCTCGCTGGTCGCGTTGCGTGCGCCGATGCCGTCTCGAATGATGCGAGGCTTGATGAACACCATCAAATTCGTCTTGGTCGTGCTCTGCGAGTTGGATCTGAACAGGCGGCCAAGAACCGGGATACTGCCGAGTATCGGCACTCTCTGTTCAGACTCTGTCACCTGATCGTCGATCAATCCGCCGAGTACGAGAATGCCGCCGTCTTCAACGATAACCGACGTCTCAATTTTTCTTTCGTTGGTAATCGGCTGGCCCGCCACCGAGTCGTTGGACAGGCTGGAGACTTCCTGGAGCACGTTTAACAAGATTGCATCACCCTCGTTGATCTGAGGCGTGATTTGCAGGACGGTGCCAACCGACTCGCGCTGAATCGTCTGGAACGGGTTGACCGCGCCATTGTTGTTCCCGCCGGTGTTGGTGAACTGTCCGGTCGCGAAAGGGACTTCAGAGCCGATCGTGATGCTCGCTTCCTCGTTATCGAGCGTGACCAGTGTTGGTGTCGAAATAACGTTGGTGTTGGAGTCGCTCTGGAGCGCGTTGAGCACCGCTGCGAAGCTGATGCCGTCATCGACAATTCTGCCGACACCGAGCGTTAAGCCCTGACTGATCAACGATGCAACTGCCGCGGCATCGTCGCCGCCAGTCCCGATGGCACCCGCTGCGGAACTCAGAGGACGGTCTGCTGACGGTTCACTGACGAACAACGGGTTTTCGCCAGACTCGTCGGTAGCGGCGATAGCGACACCCAGATTCGAGTTTTCAGTCAGCGTGACCTCAACGATCAGTGCCTCTACCAGCACCTGCGCGCGGCGCACATCCAGCTGATCAATAATTGCAGAGACACGTCGAATTGCCGCTTGTGGACCCGTAATGACCAACGCATTCATCCGCTCATCTGCCCAGATGTTGAGTTCAGGCTGCGTGCCCGGTGTCTGCTGTTGTCCCTGGTTTTCCTGCTGAATCTGTGCCGTCAGTTTGGTTGCGAGATCCTCCGCCACCGCATAGTTCAAGAAACGCACCATCGTATCCCCACCTTGCTGTAACGGGGTGTCGAGGTGTGCGATCAATGCTCGGATCTTCACGCGTGCGGCGGTTGTGCCACTAACCAGTACGCTGTTCGTGCGTGCATCTGCAACTACAGATGGGCCACCACCGCCGACTGCGCCGGCTTCGCCGCGAGTAGCAGAGCTCAAGGCGTTCAAGGTGGTCACGAGTTCGGTCGCCGAAGCGTTCAAAAGACGAATAACCTCGACGTCTGATTCGACGGGCCGATCAATTTGACGGATGAGGTAGCGGATACGCTGCACGTTGCCCGAATTGTCGCTGACGATCAGTGCATTCGAGCTCTGGACAGCCGCGAGGTGGGCGCTCGTTGACATGAGCGGGCGCATGACGGGGACCAGCTGCGCCGCGTTGATGTTTTCAAGGCGCAGTACCGTCGTTGTAACGGCGTCAGGTTCACGAGCGTTGGGCGGTGTCGCGTACGTTCGAGTTTGCGCGTCCGGGATGATCTTGATCACGCCGCCGCTCTCAATAGCCTGAAAGCTGTTTACTCGCAGGATCGACAGAAACGCTGCGTAAAACTCCTCGTTCGACATCGGCTCGCTGGCGAGCAAGGTGACTTTCGCATTCACGCGAGCATCGACAATAAATGTCTTGCCAGTGACCGCCTGAACCGCTTCGATGACTTCGCGGATGTCCGCTTCGCGGTAGTTCGGTGTGATGCCACCTTGTTGCGCGAACAGCGTTGTCGGTAACAACGAACAGGCGACGACCAACGTCAGCGTAGCGATCCACGAGGTCGTGCAGTGCAAGTTTGGAGTTTTCATTCTATTCATCTGCCTGTGCCACATCCTGGATCTGGCTGGGGTCGAGTGTGAGGGATTGCGGCTGGCCGTTGCGTTCGAGCATGACAGTCACACTCTGTGCGCTGCCCAACTGGCTAAACACTTGGGCGGCCTGCTGAGCATTGGTCAAGGGCATGCCGTTGATTTCGGTCACGATATCGCCTGGCCGTAATCCGAGGGCAGCGAATTTCTGCCGGTCTTTCCGAGGGTACAGTCGGAATCCACGTTGTTGGCCGGAGACGTAGTAGGGGCGAGGCGAGATGATTTCCTGTAGCGCCGGTGCGTTACTGGTAATCACCTGCGACATGGTCGATGGACGCTGTGTTGCGGACACGGTGCGAGGTGCCGGGCGCCGAACCTGAGGGCGCGATGCGGCAGTCTCTTCCGGTACGGGCAGCTTCAGCGCCTCGAGCGCGCCATTTCGACGCAGCAGAACCTGTTGGGGTTGAACCGCAGCAAGTGTGACACCGCGGCGCACTGCATCGTCGATTCGGAAGACCTTCTCGTCGCGCCCATCTGCGATGATCGCGAGCGCTTCTTCTGCGTCGTCGGAGGCGAGAGTGCCTCGAAGCTCGAGCGGTAAGTCGGTTTCGGGTGCATCCACGGTATCAATTTGCTGAGCCGCGGTGGTCTCGACGACCTCGTCGGGTGCCGCCTCACCGAACAGATGCGCGTCGATAATTGGCCTTACGGAGACGTTGGTTGCCAGAGTGCTGGCTTCGGTGTTGGCCGTTTGCGTTGTGTACGTGACGGCGATGTCCTGTTCTTCCGCCTTCGGAAACAAGCTCCAAATGAACCCGGCTATCTGCCAGGCAAGGACGGCAACGAGGATTGCAGCGACGATCGTCGGCGCGGACTGTATCGTCCGGTTGACCAGCGGATGTTTTGCAAGTCCGGACAACCCCGAGTTGTCCAGAAGGTCAGCAGCACTCATGAATGACACCGCGGAATGTCGACAAAAGCTGAGTTCACAAATCGCTCTTTTTTGTTAAAAAACCGGCGCTTGCTCGTGACCAAGCAGTCACGGGTGAGGACATGCATCATACGGTAGTGGCATTGGCACCGACAAGCACTATCCAACGGCCTGTTAGAGTGCAGTCAGCCGGCCGGGTTCCCCGCCCCTTGTTCGCTTGCGTAGCGTCCCCATATTCAAGGCTGCATCCGGCGCAGACACTGGCGCCGAAATCGTGGTAGTAATGACCTGTCAGCAGGTGGAGACTCATGTCCGAGCACGATCAGGACCCAAACGCACCTACCATCGGTGATACCGGCACCGTTCTTGAGGAGGCTCGTCCGAAGCTCAAGAAGCCGCCTATGTACCGCGTGGTGCTGTTAAACGACGACTACACGCCGATGGAGTTCGTCGTACAGATCTTAGAGCAGGTCTTTAGCCATGATCGTTCGCTCGCAACGCGGATCATGCTCGAAGTGCACACGAAGGGTAAGGGCGTTTGCGGGGTGTATACCTATGATGTGGCCGAAACCAAGGTCGCACAGGTCAGCCAGGCAGCCGAAGAACAGCAACACCCGTTGCTTTGTACGATGGAACAGGATTAATCCGTCGCGCGGAAAGGAATCATATTTATGTTAAACAGCGAATTGGAATATTGCCTGAACGAAGCTTTTCAGGCAGCGCGCGACCGGCGCCATGAATTTATGACCGTCGAGCATCTGCTGCTCGCCATTCTGGATATTCCCGAAGTGCATGAAGTGCTTCGCGCGGTCAATGGTGATCCTGAGCGACTGCGACGAGAGCTTACAGAGGTGATCGATCAGACCACGCCGATTCTCGAGGTTGAATCCGAGCAAGACGTACAGCCGACACTCGGGTTTCAGCGCGTGCTGCAGCGCGCCGTGTTTCACGTGCAATCCAGCAATAAGCCTGAGGTTACCGGCGTCAACGTGTTGGTGGCGATCTTCAGCGAGAAGCAATCACAGGCTGTCTACCTCCTGAACCTGCAAGACGTGACTCGTCTGGATGTCGTCAATTACATCTCGCACGGGCGAAGCGCAGTCGAACAATTCGAGGCGGAGGATGAGGCCGGCGTTGCTGGAGCCGAAGAGGGTGGTGAGTCGTCCAAGTCGCCACTCGTAGAGTTTGCAACCAACCTCAACGAGGAGGCAGAGGCGGGCAACATCGACCCGCTGATCGGGCGCGCGCTTGAGGTTGAGCGAACTATCGAGATCCTGTGCCGACGGCGAAAGAATAACCCGCTCTATGTCGGCGAAGCCGGCGTTGGAAAGACGGCGATTGCTGAAGGACTTGCGCGTTTGATCGTGGAAGAGAAAGTGCCCGAGGTATTGCTCGGCGCGACGATCTATTCGCTGGACATGGGTGCTTTGGTCGCGGGTACCAAATACCGCGGTGATTTTGAAAAACGCCTGAAAGGCGTGGTCAAAGAGCTGGCAAAGCAACCGCAGGCTGTGCTGTTCATCGATGAAATTCATACCATCATTGGTGCCGGTGCAGCGTCGGGGGGTGTCATGGATGCATCCAACCTGATCAAGCCGGTTCTGGCCAATGGCCGTTTGCGTTGCATCGGTTCAACCACCTACCAAGAGTACCGCGGGATTTTCGAGAAGGATCATGCGCTTGCACGTCGGTTCCAGAAGATCGATATTCCGGAGCCGAGTGTGCCGGAGACGGTACAGATTCTCACCGGGTTACAGAGCCGGTTCGAAGAACACCACGGTATTCGTTACGAGGCCGATGCGTTGGAGGCAGCGGCGGAATTGTCAGCCCGACATATCAACGATCGGCACCTGCCGGACAAGGCGATCGATGTGATTGATGAGGCTGGCGCCAACCTTCGATTGCAACCTGAAGCGGAGCGACCCGAGTCGGTGACGGTAGAGGCCGTCCAGAACATCGTGGCGCGCATGGCGCGAATTCCTGCTGCCAGCGTTTCTGCTTCCGACCGCAAGACGCTGAAAAACCTCGAGCGCGATCTCAAGATGGTGATCTTCGGTCAGGATTCGGCGATCGAAGCTTTGTCTTCCGCGATCAAGATGGCGCGCTCAGGCCTTAATGATGAAGAGAAGCCGGTGGGCTCTTTCCTCTTTGCAGGTCCGACAGGTGTCGGTAAAACCGAAGTCACGCGCCAACTCGCGAAGAGTCTGGGCATTGAGTTGCTGCGGTTCGATATGTCCGAGTACATGGAACGACATACGGTTTCTCGCCTGATCGGTGCACCTCCGGGGTACGTTGGCTACGACCAGGGCGGACTTTTAACCGAGGCAGTCTCGAAAAACCCCCACGCGGTTGTGTTGCTCGATGAGATCGAGAAGGCGCACCCGGAAGTATTCAACCTCCTGCTGCAGGTAATGGATCACGGGACACTCACCGACAACAATGGACGCAAGGCGGATTTCCGCAATGTGGTGCTGGTCATGACCACCAACTCAGGCGCACAGGAAATGAGCCGTGCATCGATTGGCTTCACGCAACAGGATCACTCGACCGACGGCATGGAAGTCATTCGCAAGACGTTCTCGCCTGAGTTCCGGAATCGTTTGGATTCCATTATCCAGTTCGCACCACTGGATGCGCATTCGATCGCCCGTGTCGTGGACAAACTGGTGGTCGAGCTCGAAGGTCGCCTGCTCAGCAGCAATGTGACGCTGGAGCTTGATGACGCTGCGCGCGACTGGATCGCTGATCGGGGGTACGACAAAGCTATGGGTGCTCGACCCATGGCAAGAATCATCCAGAAATACATCAAGCGCGCGTTGGCGGATGATCTGTTATTCGGAGATCTCGCTGAAGGTGGGCACGTCCGGGTGACTGTGGCTGACGGTGAGTTGTCACTGCAGTGCGAGCCAAACACACCCAAGCTGGAATTGATCAGCCCCGAGGATGGCGAGGGCTGATCGTGTACTGGACTAACGACCCCGGTAAACGATTCGACCTTTTGTCAGGTCGTAAGGGGTGAGTTCAACAGTGACTTTGTCGCCGGTGAGAATTCGGATGTAGTGCTTCCGCATTTTGCCGGAGATGTGTGCAGTGACGTTGTGACCGTTCTCGAGTTCGACTCGGAACGTGGTGTTGGGCAGTGTGTCTGTGACCACACCCTCCATCTGAATGGCTTCTTCTTTCGCCAAAATTAGTCCTCTGGTTGACGCGCTGCGGCATTGTCAGCAATGCCGTTAGCAATTGCAATGATCGGCGTCGCGATTGCTTGGCTAAACCAGCAAATCACTCGCCGGGAAGGAGGTTTGGGCGCGACGCCATACTTTCAAGTCGCGGGCGTATTCTCGAAGGCTGTCGAGGTAATCATCGCGCGGGATTTCCTCTGCGCCCAATGATTCCAGATGCGGCGTATGCATCTGGCAATCAAGCATGCCGAATCCTGCTTCAGACAACAGGCGACAAAGCGCAAACAGGGCGATCTTGGACGCGTTGGTTCGTCGCATAAACATCGATTCACCACAAAACAGCCGATCGATCGCAACGCCATAAATGCCGCCGACCAGATCATCTCCGATCCAGACCTCCACAGAGTGGGCCCAGCCGAGCTCGTGCAAGCGGCAGTACGCCTGACGCATGTCTTTAGTGATCCAGGTATCAGATTCGCTGGCGCGAGGTTCGGCGCATCCGATGACAACGGCTTCGAAAGCGGTATTCACTGTGATTTGCCAAGCGTGTCGACGAATCGACTTCTTTAAGCTCCGGCTGAGATGGAAACGGTCAGGGATTAGTACTGTACGCGGATCCGGGCTCCACCAGAGGATTGGTTGGCCTGCGCTGTACCAGGGAAACACGCCAGTTTGATAGCCGGACAACAAGCGACGTGGGGAAAGATCACCCCCAGCAGCAAGCAAGCCATTGGGGTCGCGTAACGCCTGGCGAACAGGCGGGAAGTCGGTTGCTTCCTCGGTGCCTAGCCAATAAAGGGTCACGGCGCTGGATCTCCGTCATCCTGGCGGTAGGGCACGTGTTGCGTGACCCCTTCCATGTAGGCGTCGACGCCTTCTGCCTCTCGCGAGAGATAGTCTGCAATCGCGTCTGCAAAAGCGGGTTCTGCCAACCAGTGTGCCGAGCCCGTCTCGGTAGGTACAAACCCGCGTGCGATCTTGTGTTCGCCTTGCGTGCCCGGCTCGTAGCGTTGGATGCCTTCAGCAATGCAGTAGTCGATACCCTGGTAGTAGCAGGTCTCAAAATGCAGGCTGTGATAGTCCTTTTCGCTACCCCAGTACCGGCCCAGCAGAACGTCTTCGCCCCGCAACAGAATCGCGGCAGCGACCGGGGCGCCGGCGTGCTCAGCGAGCACGACAACCAACGGAGAATCGGGTTGCTGCATCAAGGTCAGAAAGAAGTCCAGATTCAGGTATGGCTCGTGTCCCCTGGCGAAGAACGTGTAGCTGCAAAGGCGCCATGCGTCGCGCATGATGGACTCGGTCAACGAGTCGCCGGCGACGATCCGATGCTCGATGCCGGCCTCGCGCACGCGCCGGCGTTCGCGGTTGACGTTCTTTCGCTTCTTGCTACTGAATGTTGCAAGAAAATCACCAAAGTCCCGATAGTCGCGATTGAACCAGTGAAACTGGCAATCCTTGCGCATGAGCAGGCCCGAATTACTCGCCATCGTGCGCTCATCTTCGGGAAGAAACTGCAGGTGCAGTGAGGAAAAACGGTGTTCCTTTGCGAAGCCGATCGCAACTTGCAAAAGCGCATCCTGAATACTGCTGCCAGCGTCGGATGCCAGCAGCAACTTCTGTGATGTCGCCGGCGTAAATGGTGAGGCACTGACCAACTTCGGGTAGTAGGGCAAACCGGCACGTTGATAGGCCTGGGCCCAGCTCCAGTCGAAGATGAACTCACCCCAGGAGTGCGACTTCTGATAAAGCGGCATGGCGCCAACCAGACGTCCGTTTTGCCGGAGCGTTATGTGGCAGGGTTGCCAACCCGTGTCGTTGCTCACGCTGCCGGAGGTTTCAGCAATGTTGAGGAAACTATGCTTGAGGTGCGGTTGGCCGGGTGCCAGCAAGCTATCCCACTCGTCGGCTGGTATGTCGGTCATCGCCGAGTGGATTGTTGCGGTGAGATTGGCTTCGGTCATACCCCATCCATGGTAGCGGGCAATGGTACGCAGGCGAAGGTCGCCGCCTGTCGGCGCATGGTTTGTAATAAGATACTGCAATGCCGCGATCCAGCACCACAAGCCGTACAGCGCCTGTCTCAGGCGTGAAGAGCGTCAAGACCTCTATGACCCGTTCGCTTCGGGAGGGCGCGCTCTACCTGCTCGGGATGCTTGCGATCGTGTTGTTCGTCGCGTTGTATACCTACCACCCCGCTGACCCCGGATTCAGCCATGCGGGCAGCGGTGAGAAAGTACGCAACGCCATTTCTTTCGCCGGCGCTTACTTCGCAGATTCAGCTTACCTGTGGTTTGGGCGACCTGCGTACCTGTTCCCCGTGATGGTGCTGATGGCCGGTTTGCTGGTGTACCGGGAACGCGAGAATCCGGAGCCGTTACAAAAGGGCGTATTTGCACTGCGTTTTGGTGGGTTCCTCGCAACCCTCGCCGCAAGCTGCGGTCTTGCCACACTCTACTTCTCGTCGGCCTCTCTGCCTGGCACCGGGGGTGGTGCGCTGGGTGATGCTGTGGGCAATGGCTTGTCCTCTGTCGCAGGCACACTGGGCGCGACCTTGTTGCTGCTGGCAGCGTGGTTTGCGGCAGCCTCTGTGTTCACCGGTGTTTCGTGGCTTGCTGTCATGGATCGTTTGGGCGCCTGGGTGCTCGCGGCGCTGGATCAACTCCAGTCCTTGCGCGACCAGTGGCGTGACAAAGCCGCCGGGCGCAAGGTACAGCAGCAGCGCAAAGAGACCCTGCGGGTGGCGCGTGAGCGCACCGACAAGCGCGTCAAACCGCGTATTGAGCCGACGGTCAAACGCGAGGAGACCAGCGTTCGGGCTGAGCATGAGCGACAGGTTCGGCTTTTCGAGCAGCCGGCACCGGGCGAGCTGCCCGCACTGTCTTTGCTGGATGACCCACAGCCGGTCGAAGGCGGTTATTCCGAGGAATCGCTTGAGAAGATGTCGCGACTCGTCGAGCTGAAGCTCAAGGACTTTGGTATCGACGTACAGGTTGTCTCGGTACAACCAGGCCCGATCATCACGCGCTTCGAGCTCGAACCTGCGCCGGGTGTGAAGTCGGCACAAATTTCGAACCTCGCCAAAGACCTCGCACGCTCGCTGTCCGTCATTGCAGTGCGGGTGGTCGAAGTAATTCCAGGCCGTTCGGTGATTGGCCTTGAGATTCCCAACGAGAAACGGGAACTGGTCACGCTTGGCGAAATCTTGCGCTCGCGCGCCTATGACGACTCCGCCTCTCCGTTGACCCTCGCGCTCGGCAAGGATATCGGAGGTAGTTCCAAGATCGCCGATCTCGCACGCATGCCGCATTTGCTGATCGCAGGTACTACTGGTTCCGGTAAGTCGGTCGCGATCAACGCGATGGTGCTTAGCTTGCTCTACAAGGCGACACCCGATCAGGTGCGTCTCATCATGATCGATCCGAAGATGCTGGAGCTCAGTGTTTACGAAGGCATCCCGCATTTGTTGGCGCCGGTTGTGACCGACATGAAAGAAGCGGCGAACGCGCTGCGCTGGTGTGTGGCCGAGATGGAGCGCCGCTACAAGCTGATGGCTGCCTTGGGCGTCAGGAATATTGGTGGTTACAACCGCAAGGTCAAAGAGGCCGAGGAGTCAGGTGAACCACTTAAGGATCCGCTGTGGCAGCCGCCGGATCTCATCGACCCGGATCGACCACCACCGGAGGCGCCACTACTGACCACGCTGCCATTCATCGTAGTCATCATCGATGAGCTTGCCGACATGATGATGATCGTCGGCAAGAAGGTGGAAGAGTTGATTGCCAGACTCGCCCAGAAGGCACGAGCCTCTGGGATTCACATGATCCTCGCGACCCAGCGTCCGAGCGTTGATGTCATCACAGGCCTGATCAAGGCAAACGTGCCGGCACGAATCGCGTTCCAGGTATCAGCCAAGGTGGACTCGCGCACCATCCTGGATCAGCAAGGCGCGGAGATGTTGCTGGGCCATGGCGATATGCTCTATTTACCACCGGGCACTTCTCTGCCGGAGCGCGTACATGGTGCGTTCGTCTCCGATGGCGAAGTGCACTCCGTGGTGAAACATTTATGCAGCAGCAGCCAGCCGACGTACATCGATGAGGTACTAACCGGGCCGACGACACCTGTGCCTGGGATGCCGGACGTGGCGGGTGCTGCGCCTGCCGATGCTGAGCAGGACGCGCTCTACGATCAGGCGGTCGCGATTGTGCTTGAGACGCGCAAAGCGTCAATTTCGGGTGTTCAACGTCGTCTGAAGATCGGCTACAACCGTGCGGCGAGAATCGTAGAGGCCATGGAGGAGGCTGGCTTGGTAGGGCCACTCGAGTCCAATGGCAGCCGGGAAGTGCTCGCGCCGGCACCGCCCAAGGACTGATTTCAGGCAGCGTTCAGCTGCTTTGTAGAGAATGACGCCCATGAGAAGAGTAAGCATTCAGGTTTTTGCTGTGTTTATGGTCGCCGCGGCCTTGCCCGCGGTCGGACAAGACGAGGCAGCGGAGCTCAGCGCGCGCGGTGAGCGTCAGTTAGATCGGTTCGTCACCGAGGTACGGTCATTGACCGGGCGCTTTGTGCAGACCGTGTACGACGCTGAGGGCGCAGCAGAAGATGAGTATTCAGGCACGCTCGATATCGATCGACCGGGCAGATTTCGCTGGGTGTATGAGTGGCCGTTCGAGCAGCGGTTGATCGCGGATGGCACCAATCTTTGGAACTACGATGTGGATTTGGATCAGGTCAGCGTCACCGCGCAGGATGAGGCTCTGGGGCAATCCCCTGCGGCTGTGCTGAGTGGAACCGGGGAAGTGCTCGAGACGTTGGAGATTCAAGGGGCATTCGAGCGCGATGGTGTTTTGTGGGTGCAGATGGCTGTCACCGAAGACAGCAGTGATTTTTCGGCCCTTCGCTTCGGGTTCGATAGCGAGAGCGGCCAGATTGCCGGCATGCAAATCACCGATACGCTGGGTCAACTCACGGTCATTCGATTCGACAATGTGCGGATCAATGTCGAGATGCAGGACAGTTTGTTTGAGTTCGAACCACCGGAAGGTATCGATGTGATCGGAGTCCCGGCGGGCGACGATACATCGGCGGGCGAGGTGGATATTTCGGACACGCTGCCGGTCGCCGGCTTCGGCTAGGATGCTGCGCGAGCTTCGCTGGCCTTTTTTTTGGACGGGCAGCGGACTCGTCCTGCTGATCGTCGGGTTGATATTGCTGCTTATGCCCAGCGGACCAACAGAGCCGCGCATATTTCCGATCGATAAACTTCAGCACGTGATCTTATTTGCGGGATTGACCGGTTGGTTTTGTGGCGTCTTGAGACGTCAAGCCTGGTTTGGTCTTGCGCTCGGTATGGGTGTTTTCGCGTGCGCCACCGAACTCGCCCAGTCGGCGATGCAGTCCGGACGCGTTGGTGATCCCGTCGATTTCGCGATGGATTTGCTGGGGATTGCTTTGGCGTTTGCTGTTGCCCGAATGGGTATGGAGCAATGGTGCGTCTGGGTAGAGCGTCGACTGGTCTAAAAAGCGTGAATCTCGTAGCGCTGTTGGGTACATTGCCTCCCCATGATCGACCCAAAACTCTTGAGAACGGACGCGAGCAGCGTTGCCGTGAAACTTGCGCGACGCGGTTTTGTTTTTGACGCCGAGGGCTATGCGTCATTGGAAGCGCAGCGCAAAACCTTGCAGACCGAGACGGAGCAGTTGCGCCAGAGACGCAATGAGAGCGCGAAGGCGATCGGTATCGCAAAGGGCAAAGGCGAAGACATCGAGCCGCTGCTCATTGCTCAAAAGCAGGCAGCAGCAGACCTTGCGGAGCACGAGACTGCATTGGCGCATGTGCAGGCAGCGTTGGATGAAATCCACATGGGCATGCCTAACTTGCTCGACGAGAGTGTGCCGCCAGGCAGGGATGAATCCGACAATCTGGAGGTCCGCACCTGGGGAGAACCGGGGACGTTCGAGTTTGAGCCACTCGACCATATCGCGCTGGGCGAAAAGCTGGGCGGCCTGGATTTTGAGGCGGCGAGCAAACTCTCCGGCGCACGCTTTGCAGTGATGACCGGCGGTCTTGCGACGCTACACCGAGCTTTGATCCAGTTCATGCTAACAACACACACCACAGCACACGGGTATCGTGAGGCGTACGTGCCTTATCTGGTTGGACCCGATGCGCTGAAGGGCACCGGACAATTACCGAAGTTTGGTGAAGACCTCTTCCAGTTGGCGGGGGAGCGGACGCTCTACCTGATCCCAACCGCGGAGGTGCCGGTCACCAATCTTATGCGGGAGCGGGTTCTTGAGGCGCAGGAGCTTCCTCAACGATTCGCAACGCATACGCCATGCTTTCGTTCCGAGGCGGGATCGTATGGCCAGGACACACGCGGCATGATCCGCCAGCATCAGTTTGAGAAGGTTGAGTTGGTTCAAATCGTTGAGCCGGCGAACTCGGATGCCGCACTGGAGTCACTTACCGGGCACGCCGAGGCGATCCTTCAGGCGCTTGAATTGCCCTACAGGGTGGTGGTTTTGTGCGCAGGCGATACCTCTTTTTCCTCGAAAAAAACTTACGACCTTGAAGTCTGGTTGCCGGGTCAGCAACGATTCCGGGAAATTTCATCATGCAGCAATTGCGGCGACTTCCAGGCACGCAGAATGCAGGCTCGGTATCGCGCTGAGCCGAAGTCCAAACCGCAGCTCGTGCACACGCTCAACGGTTCGGGTGTAGCCGCGGGTCGTGCATTGATTGCCGTACTTGAGAATTATCAACAGGCGGACGGCAGCGTCGTCATACCGGATGCCTTGCGTCCCTTTATGAGCGGTATCGAGAAGCTGGAGCGCGCTTAGCTCACTTCTTTTTGGCGTTGCGCAAGAGCTTGCGCAACTCCGAGAGGCTCTGCTCCCAGTGCGATTCTTTGCGACGGTAGTAGCCTTCCCAGTCCTCGTTGGCGGGAATACCGCTGACCTCCAGGCTAACGACAACGCGTTTGTCCTGCTGGCGCATGGTCAGCGACTCGTACACAGGACCGCTCGGCAGTGGGCCTTCGCCATCGGGTGTCAGCGACGCCCAGCGGAGCCTGCGTGGCGGCATGAAAATGTCGATCACCGCGTCCACTTCGGATTCGTCGGGGAGGGTTGCCTTGATTCGTCCACCGATTCGAGCAGCGATATCGATATCGCTCGCAAACCATCGCTGTAGTTGCTCGGTGTCCGTGATCGCTTTCCATACCCGTTCGATAGAACAACCGAATTCGACCTCGCGCTTGATCTCGCGGGTGACGTCGTCGATCGGTCGCGGCTCGCGCGGGACTTTGCGAACTTCTGGAGCCGTAGCAGGCGTTTCGCTGTCCTGAGATTCCGGTAGGCTGATCAAATGCAGATCGCGTTGCGGGAACGGAATTTCGATACCGTTCTCGCGGAACATCTCGTCGATTCGGAAGTTCAGATCGCTGATGACCGAAAACCGCTTTTCGATACGACGAATGCGCACGCGAAGCTCAAAATCGAGCGAGCTGTCACCAAACCCCATAAAGAGGGCGCGCGGTGCCGGCGCCTGACCATCACTGATGACGTCTTCGTGTTCGCGTCCGACTTGCTCCAGAATGTCTCGTACGAGGTTGGTGTCGGAGCCGTAGGCGACGCCGACTCGCACTCGCAGTCGACCTTGCGGATCGCGGAGTACCCAGTTGGTCACCCGTCCAGATACCAACTCTGAGTTTGGAACCAATACATTTTGGTTGTCGAGCGTTTCGATGTCGGTCGCTCGGATTCGAATGCGTCGGACAAAACCCTCGACCTCGCCAACCGTCACAAAGTCACCTGCCTTGATCGGGCGTTCAAACAACAAGATCAGTCCCGAAACAAAGTTGCTCGCAATCGCTTGTAGGCCGAAACCGATACCTAGTGCGAGACCACCGCCGATCAGTACCAGGCCGCCGAGATCGATTCCCGCCACCCTGAAAGCGACCAGCACGGCGATCACGAATCCGATATAGCCCGAGAGCGTGACCATGGCATCGCGCGCACCGCGGTCCATGGTGATGTGGCGCAGCCAACGCTTGTCGATTAGTCGCTTGATCCAGCCCGTGAGTACGAGAAAACCGGCGAACACGGCGAGACCTTGCACGATACGCAGCGGCACGATCTGCACGTTGCCAATCGGGAATCCGTTGATGATTTTGTCTTGCAGCTCATCCACACGGACGCCGGAGCTATCCCACACCGAAATCAGGTAGACGATGAAGGTCAGCCAGATGATGACGTCGGCAAGCAACTGAATAAAGCCGAAGCTCGTGCGCGAGTCTTTGTCCGCTACCGGTAGCAAACTGAGCAACGAACGGTTGGTCTGGTTCTGTTCGTCGACCAGTGCTTCAAAGGTGCTAAACACGAGCCAGAGCGAAAGCCAGACCAGGATGATTGCCATCGAGCTCTTCACTGCACCTTGGGTGAGATAGCTCGCAAAGTTCAGAAAGCCAAGCAGCGCCGCGATGATCGCGGTTAGCAGCGTGAGTAGACCAATGACGTAGAACAAGCGATAGCGCCGCAACCCGCGAACCTTGCCGAGGTATAAGAGCACCCACCCCAATGCCGCGCCCACAATCAGCAGCACAAGCAGGCGGGCGAATGGGCCTGCCGCCGTCGGATGTGCTGAGCCGAACCACTGCGTGCCCAGCACGACAAAGCTCAGAATGACTGCTGTGAGGAGTATACGGAGTCGAAGCCGCATCGGCTGCACGTGGTCTGGATAAAACCCCGCAAGCTTGGCACTCGGTGAAAGCTTGCCGGTCGTCCAGTCTATGATCACGCAGCCAAGACCGTAGAGCAGCAGTGCCGCAGCTACACGTACCAATGGTTGCTCGACATTGGTGTTGGTGGTGCAGGCGACGAGTACGATCAGTAGTGAGGCGCCGAGCAGGAGCATCGGCGCGTGGATGGCGAATGGCTTGGGTAGCAGCACCGACAGCGATGGAGGCTTGGTGTCATGACCGCTGCGCTGGTACCAGCGTGAATACCGGTGACGGATGAGCAGGCCCGAGACGATTGCGATCAGACCCACGCCCAGCAAGAGCCACAGCACGTGCAACAGACCGAGTTGTCCTCGCGGTTCAGGCCGCAGGCTGCCGCGGATGTCATCCGGCCAACTATCGAGGTTCTCGCGGGCTTCGATCAGCAGCCCCACAACGGTGGACTCTCGCTCCCACAGGTATTGTGCGCTGAGTTGTTCCGAGCGTTGTGTGATCGCGGGCAGGATTTCTTCGGCTTTGATAAGGACCGTTTGGCAGTCCACAAGTCGTGCGCTCGCTTCATCAGACTCCTGGTTCAGCGCTCGAAAGCGGTCAAGCGTGACGCCTTCGACTTCGGGTCCGATGTCTTTTAATAGCTCTATCTGCGGAGCGAGCTGCGCGAGACGTGATTCCATAGTCTCGATACACAACTGCGCTTCGCTGCGCAGATTCTCAGCCTGGCTCCTGAGTGCCGGGAGGTCATCCTGGGTGAGAGGTGCGCTCTCGAGTGCGACCTCGACCGCATCGATCTGCTCCAGCAGAATTGTTGCCGGGATTGACTCGGTTTCCTGCGCCAGCGTGGGTGCACTCACCGCGGATACGAAAAGGGCCAGACACAGCGACGCCGTGTGTCTGGCCCTTCTCAGAAAATTGACGCTTATTGTCCTGACTGTTGTTTCCAGTGCCCGTTGGTGGCGTTGTTCACTGCGGTTTACCCGGTGGTTCAATCACTCGCGCGACATAAACAGGCGCAAGACGTACCAGAACATCATCGCAATCGATGCGAACAGCGACAGCGCCGCGCCAACGTGTCGATCAGCAGGGTAGTGGCGCATGATGTTGGAGGTGTCAAAAAGGATCGCACCGCCGGCCAAACCTATCATGGCCACAGAGAACCATGTGCCGAGTTCGAAGCCGAAAATAAGCGCTGAGAAGATCGCTACGAGAGCCAGGATGCCGCCCCAAACCATCAAGCCACGTAGGAAGGAAAAGTCTTTGCCCGTGATCATGGCGACCGCCATTAGGCCAGCGCTCCCGAGCAGAGTTACCACAGCTGCGCTCTCGATCATCCCAGCGCCGTTTGGCATCAGGGACGCAACATACAGCATCGGCATGAAGATCAGCGCTTCGGCGAACACGAAAACGGCAAGTGCAGCGTATTGCAGACCAGTCGACTGAACGCGCATCGCGACGTAGGTCGCACCCCATCCGACGACGATAAACGCGCCAAGCACTAGCATCCAATTGCCGCCAAGTGTTGGAGCTAATCGAGCAGCAGTTCCTGAGGAGAACAAGTAACTCTCTATGGCAGCGAAGGCGAGAATCGCACCTACAACATGAGCATAAGTACGCCAGATAAACGCTTTACGTTCTTCAGCGGGTAGGTTGGAGACCGGTATCCCAGCGTATTGGGCTGCGCTTGTGCTCATATCGTTGCTCCCGTTGATATGGCCGAGGCGGATTCGGCCGTATCGCATTGTTGTTTGGCGGAGGAGGAGGGATTCGAACCCTCGAAGGGCTATTAACCCTTGCCGGTTTTCAAGACCGGTGCATTCAACCGCTCTGCCACCCCTCCGGTGGTACGATTGTCGCCGGTGCTGAAAGACGATTCAACCGCTCCCGTTGGTTTTTGTTCGCCTTTACAATCATCTGGAAGGTTTTTTTGGGAATTCTGTCGGCATTCGCTGGTCAAAATCACTTGAGAACTATCCGGACGCGATCGCATGGACGGCCACATTGAACGATAAAGACCGCATTATCTTCCTCAGCTTGAACGGGCGACGTCCCAGCACGTCACCCATCGCACGCGTGTTCAGTGTGCTTGCCGGGGTTGTTGTGTTCGTGCTCGCCGTCTTCGTGGGTGGCGCACTGTTGTTGGTTGCCCTCGCGCTGGCGCTGGGTCTTGCCGCAGTGCTGGGTCTCAGGGCTTGGTGGTGGCGTCGCAGTCTGCGTGATGAGGTGGCACAGAATCGTCCTCGACCCGATGACGGTGACATCGTGGACGGTGAGTTCATCGAAGTGCGCCGACATGACGATTGATCGGCGATATTGGCACCGCTGAATCCGAGCCGGTAAGCTCCACCGCGTGAACGTATCGACTCGAGATGTAGAAGCGCGCCGTCGCCGTCGCCGTCGTCGGCGCAATCGCCTGTTGTCCATTGCGATGTTTGTAAGCGCATCGATTGGTCTTGCCTGGTTTTTTGAATCGCAGGCAACAACCACACTGATCTTCGTGCGCCACGCGGAAAAGATGGTTGAGGTCGGCGATGACCCGGCGCTAAGTGCTGCCGGTACGCAGCGGGCACTCGAGTTGGCCCGTGTACTTGGAGACGTAGACGTCGTGGCGGGCGTTGATGCCGTATACATCAGCCAATACCGGCGCACTGCTGAGACGGCGAGGCCGCTCACGGCTTCGGCGGAAATTCAGCCGCAGCTGTTCGATCTTGATGATCTTGATGGTTCCGTCAACAGCATTGTTCGTAACCACAAGGGCAAGATCGTGCTCATCGTGGGTCACAGCAACACGATCGCTCCGATGATTGCTGAGCTGGGTGGTAGCAAAAAGTTGCCCCCGATTCCCGAGTCGGAGTACGACAACCTCTACATCGTGACGATTCCGTGGTTTGGCAAGGTCAAGACGTTGCGTCTGCGCTTTGGCGTGCCATCGCCTGCTGGATAAACTCGATGTGTTTCTCGATGCGGATGTCAGCAAGCACAGCCGCTTCGATGACCTGATCACGATTGATCAGAAACGTCCCTCGCCGAGTGCCGATGCCAAGAGGGCCATTCAAGTCGTAGGCTTTGGTGACCAATTTGTCGTCGTCTGCGAGCAGCAGGAACGGCAGTTCGTAGCGCTCGGCAAATCTCTCATGACTGGCAGTGTCTTGCGGGCTGACGCCTACAACGCGTAGCCCTGTTTTCTGAATATCCGTATGCAGATCGCGTATCGCGCAGGCCTCCTTCGTGCACCCGGGCGTAAAGTCTGCCGGGTAGAAGTAGAGAATGATCGAACCGTCTTCGAGCAGGCCGCTGAGGCTATGTGTGGCGCCATCGTTACCCGAAAGATCGAAATCCGGTGCTCGTGTTCCCACCTCAAGCATTACCCTGTCTCCCTGTTCAAAAGGTCACTTCCATCATTTTGTAGTCCGGCTCCGACATTCCAAGCGCCTCGTACGTGGCGATCGCACCCGTGTTTTCTCGCTCTACATATAGCCGCAGGCCAACTGCGCGTGCGTCCTTCGCCTCAGACTGTACTTTTTCGTATAGCGCCGTGAATACGCCCTGTCTTCGGAACTGCTTCGCGATGTAGACGCTTTGAATCCACCAAAAATGACCGTTTCTCCAGTCACTCCACTCGAGCGTGACCATGATCTGGCCAGCGTACTGTTTGTCGATCTCGCCGATCCAATACCGACCCAACGATGCATCGGCGAGCAAACGGGAAACACCGGGTTCGAGCACGGCAGCTTTAAGCTGCTTGCCCTCGGTCTCCATTGCCATTGACTGATTGCCTGCGACGATGGCGCTCGCATCGCTTTGTTCCGCGCGTCGAATAGTGAGGTTCATGATCGCTCGTGTCGGGGTGTCTGGCGCGCCCGAGAGGATTCGAACCTCTGACCCCAGGATTAGGAATCCTGTGCTCTATCCTGCTGAGCTACGAGCGCAATACCTCTATTGTCGCGCCGTAGGGAGGCAAAAAAAAGCCCGGCTTCAGCCGGGCTTTTTGTTCGGTCTGCGTGAGCGCTTAGGACTTGCGTCGAAAGCCGACCATGGCAAGGCCGAGTCCCAACAACGCAAGCGTGCCAGGCGCTGGTACTTCACGAACCGTAAACAGCCAATCGGACGCATACAGGTGATTGTCGCAGGAGACACCGTTGCCATAGCTGCCATTGCCACCCTCACTGCCGCTGGGGCAATGGTTCATCCAACCCCAGCCGCTAACGCCGGTGAATCCACGATGGTTGGTGTTGAGCTGGAAGGCATAGCTGTGGCGGCCCATTTCGGACACGAGGTTATAGGAGCCAAACAGCAACGAAGAAATCGAGCCGACACCGCTGTTCGAGCACAAACCACCACCGTTACAGCTGTACACGTCAGAGTAGGTGAAGCTAATTTGCCAGACGTCGGTGGTGTCTGAGTCGTAGCTCGAACCCATGTCGCGTCCACCGAAGGCCATGCCTGAGATGGTGATCGAGTTCCCGTCGTAGACGAGAGTCATACCGGAGTCCTCGTCCTCGAAGTCAAAGGTGTAAATTTCAGAGGTGTCCCCGGTGGTCAGGCCATCCAGCCGCAAGCCATAAAATGGCGAGGCGGCGCTGCCATCCGGATGGTTGTCCAGTGCATATTCCCCGGGCTGGAGCACGGTCGCTTGAGCGGCCACCGGGGCCAGCAGAACCGCGATAGCGGTCAAAAGATATTTCACAGTCTTATCCTTGTTGTTATTCAGATGCCGTGGTGACAGTTGTCTGTCTAACAATAGGTAAGCATTTCCTGTGCCAAATCCTGAATGTCTCTAAAAACAGACACTTGGAATTTGACCTAATCCAGCGGTGTAAAGCAGGCCGACGCTGTTCCGTGATTATGTAATCCGGTAGGCGCTAGTTGCCGCCACGTCTGCCGGAGCTGCGTGACCGACCGGAGCTCCTCGAACCACTGGATCTCGATCCGCTGGGTCTGGCGGAGGATCTGCTGGCTCGACTGCTGCGTGACGAGCTCGCTCGCGGCGCAGATCGTGATGTCGCTCTGGGTGTCGCGCGGCTGGATGAACGCGGCGCAGCGCGGCTAGACGTGCGCGGGGCGGCTCGCGAGACCGTGCCGCGCGAGTTAGGCGCTACCGACCGGGTTGAGGGCGCGACGCTACGCGTTCGCGGTTGCGCCGTGCCACCGTACGCTCGACCACGAGGCTCCAGTACCCTTTCCTGGGTTGATCGAGATTGGGGAGCAGCGCCGCTGCGACTGTATCGAGACGTGCTGCGCCCAGTTGCCGATGGCGCAGGAGCTGCAGATCGAGGATTTGTCGAATAATTTCGACCCCCAGCCACCGCGCCGCCCGTGGGTTCGGGTGAGCGACGTACGGACCCGCGCGTCGTGAAGCGCGAGTTAGATCCTGCACGGCTTGCCGTAGTGCGCGGGTTACTGCCCCGTGCGTTGGTGCTCCGCGTATTCGAATTTGGCGTACCAGCCGCGTTGGGTGAGCGTCTGGCAACCACCGCGTTCCTGTCGTTGCCGCGATAGCGCGCAACGTTGTTTCTGGTGTCGGGTCGAGCGCCAAATCGGTTCTGCGGAATCGCCTGGCGATTGGGCCGCACGGTGTAGCCCTGGTTCGCCCGTGCCCCACGATCACGATTGCCATAACGATGGTAGCGTGCAGAACGGACACCTACGCGCGGGTTGTGACGCCAGCGTCGCGCCTGGAAACCGATGCCTCGTGCGCCGAAATTCCGCTGGAATCGGTTGTAGCGCACCGCGTTCAATGGTGCGTGTCCGTAGAAGCCAGCACGACGATTCCACCAAATTCCATAATCGAAACCGAACAAGTTCAGGTAGCGGTTGCGCCACGAGATCTCGAAGAACAGTGGCACCCGGAAGAAAGGCCTGTTGAAGACGAATGGGCCAGGGTAGGCGTGGTAGTAGAGCGGATAGCCCCAGTCATACCAACCGACTACGGGAGCCGGTTGACGAACGACGACCGTCACGGGGTCGTAGTAGGGCAAGTACACTACGTCCGGCTCCACCGGCAGAATTTCGATGCTCTCAGCGCTGCGGACCACGGTCTGACGCTCGTTGGACTCAAGGTTGCCCGCGAGCCAGGCGGCATCGCGGAACCGTTCGATCGCTTCGAGCACATCGGTTTCCTGCGCGAGCACTGCATCGCCCAACGTCGCCGTCCATTCCAGATCCTCGCTGAGCAGTTGAACAGCCTCAGGGTAATTCAGGAGTGCGATGACCGTGCTGTCCCAATTGGCGTCTGGCTCCGCACCCTCTTGAGGGTTGGTGTCGAGAAAACGCTGCGCCTCTACGATCTGTAACGGGTAGGTCGCGGCCGGCAGCAAGATGCCAAGAACATCGTCCGGATAAAGCGCAATGGGTCCAACCAGGGTGTCCAGTTCATCGGGCGAGTAATTCGCCACCTGTTCTGTGGTTTGTTGCGCTGCTGCCAGGCCGGAGACGCACAACAACACACTAGTGAACAGCGTGACACTAGTGAACAGCGTGGAGAACAATTTTCGGATGGTTTTTTTGCCAGCCATATCCAACTCCTGATCCTGCGCCTCTGGTGGGCGCAGTGGTACACGCCATCGTTTATAACGCGCCGTGTCTGAACCGAACCTTAACAGACCGTTAGATTGCGCTAATTCACAAAAGAGAAATAACAGGAGTAAATATTCACAAACTATTGAATTAAGTAGTTTTATGATCGGTGGAAACGACGTAACAATAATACGATTATTAAAGGCAGACGCAGATTGAGAAACGCTCGGTAATAATGCCGTCAGGTTTGCGTATTGAGATTCGTAACACCATGCAGATTTCCAAGTTTGAACCGAGGAAACTCGGTACGAAGGGTATGCGTGCGCTCGTCGTATTGGCCGCGTCTATCGTCATGTCAGCCTGTGGTGAAGCCCCCGAGCAGGCACCGTTGCCCACGCTCAAGGACTTGGCGGCCGAGCAATCGGGCGTTCAGATCGACCTATCGGTACCGGTTGTCGACGATGTAATGATGGCGCGCGGGAAGGCGTTATGGGCGCGTTGCTCGACGTGCCATCAAATCGGACCCGGCGCTCGGAATATGGCCGGACCGCAGCTCAATCAGCTTCTCGGCCGACGCGTGGCCGCGCTGCCCGATTTCAATTATTCGGAGGCTTTATCCGAAGTTGATATGGCATGGACCACGCGGGCGTTAGACGTTTGGCTGACCGCTCCCTATCGCAGCGTACCGGGAACCACCATGAGCTTTGGCGGGATCTCCGATTCGTACGATCGGGCGGCCTTGATCGGCTACATATATTCGACAAGCGATGGGTCTGACGACACGTTTTAAAAACGGGCAGTTACACGTTCCAATCGCGAATCGCTTGAAGTAACATTCCGCGCGGACGCTAGCGAAATAGGTGAGGCCGTTGGGACAATCCGCGAGGCGGATGCGGCAGCCTGGGACAACATGAGCAAAGCACTGCAGGAGCAGTACAAGGCAACCCCGTTAAGCGGCGCTAACGCTGCAACGATCGAGGCCCTGTACGAGCGCTTCCTTCGGGACCCCAAACAGGTCCCTTCCACGTGGCGAGATTATTTCGAAGGGCTTGCGCCAGACGCGCGCGATGAAGTCGAACCGGATCACGGCGCTATTGTCGACCGGCTCAAGCGGATGGCAACGGCTCCGGCCGCGGCTGCATCGGTGGGGACCAACGGTCACGCGATCCCGCAGTCGGCCGACGAGAAACAGGCCGCCGTCTCTCGCTTGATTCAAGTTTATGCATTGCGCGGTCATCAGATCGCCGATATCGACCCGCTTGAGATGATGGAGCGCCACATTCCTCGCGTGCTCGAATTCGATTTTGTGGGTCTTGATCAATCCGATATGGATCGCGAGTTCTTCACGGGCGGTCTGGCTGGGACCGGTCGAGACCGGATGAAGTTGCGGGACATCATCGTGCTCCTGAAGCGCATCTACTGCGGCAAGGTTGGCGCCGAGTTTGCGCATATCTCACGTGCGCGCGAGCGTCTCTGGTTGCGCGAGCAATTCGAGGCGCGCAGCACGGTCGCACCGGATGCAGAAGAGCAGCGCTGGATTCTGAAGCAGCTCACCCGAGCGGAGACGCTGGAGCGGTATCTGCACACTCGCTACGTGGGCCAGAAGCGCTTCTCCCTGGAAGGTGGTGAAAGCCTGATTCCCATGCTCGATTCGTTGGTACATGAAGGTGGCCGCGCAGGCATTAAAGAATGCGTGCTCGGCATGGCCCACCGCGGCCGTATCAACGTTCTTGTAAACGTCCTCGGTAAAGCGCCCCAGGAGTTGTTCTCAGAATTCGAAGGTGAGTACGACCTCGACGAAGTCATCGGCTCGGGTGACGTCAAATATCACAAAGGTTTCTCGGCGGATATGAAGACGCCGGGAGGCAATGTGCATCTGTCTCTGGCGTTCAACCCCTCGCACCTCGAGATCGTTAATCCGGTGGTTGAGGGTTCTGTGCGTGCACGCCAGTTGCGCCGAAATGATCTGGTCGGCGGCACAATCCTGCCGATCCTGATTCACGGCGACGCGGCGTTTGCGGGACAAGGTGTCGTCACAGAGACATTCCAGATGTCACAGGTCCCGGCATTCCGCACGGGCGGTACGGTTCACATCGTGATCAATAACCAGATCGGGTTCACCACCAGCGATCCGGAAGACGCACGCTCAACACCGTATTGCAGCGACGTTGCGAAGATGATCGAAGCGCCGATCTTCCACGTGAACGGTGACGACCCGGAGGCGGTCGTTCGCGTCACCCGTCTGGCACTCGATTATCGTCAGAAATTCCGGAAGGACGTCGTCATCGATCTCGTTTGTTACCGACGACTCGGCCACAACGAAGCGGATGAGCCAGCAGCAACCCAGCCGCAGATGTACAAGAAGATCCGCAAGCATCCGACGACGCGTACGCTCTATGCCGAAAAACTCGTCAAGGCAGGCGTCGTAACCAGTGATGCAGCCGACGACATGGTCGAGCGTTATCGCGCACGGCTGGATGACGGCCGTCCTGTTCCGAAAGACCTGCTCGGCATGATCGGGAACGAGTACACGATCGACTGGTCGCCCTACATCAGCGGTGATCTGCTGGCTTCGGCGGACACCTCGGTCAACGTCGACCGCTTGATGAGACTCGGCCAGCGAATTGTTGAAGTCCCGGAGGCACACAAAGTGCATCCCCGGGTTGAGCGCATCATGCAGACCCGTGTGAAGATGCTGGCCGGCGAGCAGGACATGGACTGGGGTTTCGCCGAAACCATGGCTTACGCGACGTTGCTCGATGACGGTTTTGATATCCGACTGACGGGTCAGGACAGTGGGCGCGGCACATTCTTCCATCGTCATGCTGTTTTGCATCACCAGGAGACCGGTGAGGAGTTCATTCCGCTGGATCACGTGGTCGACAGACCGGCGGCATTCACGGTGACCGACTCATTGCTTTCGGAAGAAGCGGTGATGGGTTTTGAATACGGCTATGCGACGACTGAGCCGCGCACGCTCGTGATTTGGGAAGGTCAGTTCGGCGACTTCGCTAATGGCGCCCAGGTCGTGATCGATCAGTTCATCAGCTCGGGCGAGGCGAAGTGGGGTCGTCTCTGCGGACTCACACTGTTCCTGCCACATGGCTATGAAGGGCAGGGGCCGGAACACAGCTCAGCTCGGCTCGAGCGCTTCTTGCAGCTCTGCGCTGAGCACAATATGCAGGTTTGCGTGCCATCAACGCCTGCGCAGATGTTCCACATGCTGCGTCGACAGATGCAGCGCGCCGTGCGCAAACCGCTGATCGTCATGACGCCGAAGAGTTTGCTTCGCCACAAGTTGTCGGTGTCGCCGCTTAGTGATCTGTCCGAGGGGCACTTCCACTTGCTGATCGACGAGATTGACGATATCGATCCGGCCGATGTCGAACGTGTGGTTGTCTGCAGCGGCAAGGTCTACTACGACCTGTATGAAAGGCGACAGGCAGCTGAGGTGAAAAACGTAGCGCTCGTGCGACTGGAGCAACTTTATCCGTTCCCAATCGACGAGTTCAGCGAGATGCTGAATCGTTATCGCAACGCAGACACGGTCGTCTGGTGTCAGGAGGAGCCGCGTAATCAGGGCGCCTGGTACCAGATCAGACACCGCCTGCAAGAGCCGCTTCGCAGCCGTCACACGTTGCATTACAGCGGTCGTCCGGGTGCTGCAGCGCCCGCTGCCGGCATTCCGAAACTGCACCAAATACAACAACGCAAGTTGGTCGACCAGGCGCTGGGACTAGAGGCGCTGATCGACTGCATCGATCAATAGGGACAAACCCGAGAAGCCGAAAGCGCTCTGGAGCACTGAGAACAACCTATGGCTACCGAAGTAAAAGTACCGCAATTGCCTGAGTCCGTAGCGGACGCAACGCTTGTGTCCTGGCACAAGAAGCCTGGCGATGCTGTGCGCCGTGATGAAAACCTCGTTGACCTTGAAACCGATAAGGTCGTACTCGAGGTGCCTTGTCCGACCGACGGCGTCCTGAAAGAAATCAAGGCAGAAGATGGTGCGACTGTGACAAGCGGTGAACTGCTTGCTGTTGTCGAGGCGGGCGCTGCGGCGCCAGCGCCGAGTGCAAGCGAAGCTGCTGAAGAAAAAGCGCCCAGCGAAAGTCCTGCGCCAGCAGCGGCAGCCACGGCAGCTTCGAGCAGCGACAGTGCGCACGATAAGCTGAGCCCGTCAGTGCGCCGACTGGTCGAAGAACACGATCTCGATCCTGCCCGGATTCAGGGCAGCGGACGCGATGGGCGCATCACCAAGGGTGATGTTATGAACCATCTTGAAAACGACGATGGTGAAGCCGAGGACATGCCGGTCGTGAACGGCGGCGGCGCTGTGGTCGGTGCACGCAATGAACAGCGAGTACCGATGACTCGGCTGCGCGCGACGATCGCCAAACGCATGGTCGAGGCGCAGCAGAACGCTGCGATGTTGACGACGTTTAACGAGGTCGACCTCACCGAGGTCATTGCGCTACGTGCGCGATACAAGGACCAGTTTGCGGAGAAGCATGGCGTGAAGCTCGGCTTCATGTCGTTCTTCGTGAAAGCTGCCGTTGAGGCACTGCGCAAATTCCCGCTGGTGAACGCCTCCGTCGACGGTAACGATATCCTCTATCACGATTATCAGGACATCGGCATCGCGGTCTCGACCGAACGCGGTTTGATGGTTCCTGTACTCCGCGATGCGGGACTGAAGAGTTTCGCGCAGATCGAGCAGGAGATTGCCGACTACGGAAAGCGCGCTCGCGAAGGCAGCATAGGCATCGAAGAGCTCACCGGCGGTACGTTTACTATCACGAACGGCGGCATTTTTGGATCGATGATGTCCACGCCCATTCTCAATCCGCCACAGAGCGGAATCCTCGGCATGCATGCGATTCTCGATCGCCCCGTCGCGGTTGATGGGGAAATCAAGATTCGCAAGATGATGTACCTCGCGATGTCTTATGACCATCGCATCATCGACGGCAAAGAGGCCGTGCAATTCGTTGTCAGTATCAAGCAAGCGCTCGAAGATCCTGCTCGATTACTGCTCCAGCTTTGATCACCGCGCGAGCGGTCTGAAGGAAACAAGATGTCCCAACACTACGACGTCATCGTGATCGGCGGCGGTCCCGCTGGCTATCCCGCAGCAATTCGTGCGGCTCAACACGGCATGAATGTGGCTTGCATCGATGCGTGGAAGAACTATGACGGCTCGCACGCGTTTGGTGGTACCTGCCTGAACGCTGGCTGTATTCCGTCCAAGGCGATGCTCGAATCCTCTGAGCTTTACCATCGCGCTGAGCATGAGTTCTCGCAACACGGTATTGGCACTGAGGGTTTGTCACTCGATATCGCGGCGATGCAAAAACGCAAGTCCGGCATCGTGCGCCAGCTGACATCCGGAATCGAAGCGCTATTCAAGTCGAACAAAGTCACGGGGCTGCGCGGCCATGGCAAGCTGCTGGCGGGCAAGAAGGTTGAGTTCACGCCGCTTGAAGGCGATGTGGAAACACTGAGCGCGGACCACGTCATTCTTGCATCCGGCTCGCAGCCCATCGAGCTTCCTGGTATGTCATTCGACGGAGATCGTATTGTCGACTCCTGGGGTGCGCTGGAGTTTGATGCGGTTCCTGAGCGACTGGGCATTATCGGTGCGGGCGTCATCGGTCTTGAGCTCGGCAGCGTCTGGGGTCGTCTGGGTGCCTCGGTTACGGTTCTCGAAGCGATGCCCGATTTTCTCGCTATGGTGGATCGCCAGATCGCGAAGGATGCTGAGCGACAGTTCCGCAAACAAGGACTGGACATCCAACTGAACGCGCGTGTCAGCAAAGCCGAAGTAAAGGGCGAGGAAGTCCACGTCACTTACGAAGACAGCAAGGGCGAACAATCACTGGTGGTAGACCGGCTGGTTGTCGCGGTTGGTCGTCGTCCCTACACAGATAACCTGTTGGGCGACGACACCGGTGTCAAAGTGGACGCCCGCGGTTTCATCGAGGTGGATGACGAATGCCGTACAGGCGTTGACGGAGTCTACGCAGTTGGTGATTGCGTTCGCGGACCAATGCTTGCGCACAAGGGCACCGAAGAAGGCGTGATGGCAGCCGACTTGATTGCGGGCGACGTGGCGGAAGTCAATTACGACGTCATTCCTTCTGTTGTCTACACCGCCCCTGAGATCGCCTGGGTCGGCAAGACCGAGGAAGAGGTCAAGCAATCAGGGCGCGAATACAAAGTGGGCACCTTCCCGTTTGCGGCCAGCGGCCGCGCCAAAGCGATGGAGCAGGCGGCGGGTATGGTCAAGATTGTTAGTGCCGCTGATGATGACGAGATCCTCGGTGTTCACATCATCGGTCCGGTGGCGGGCGAACTTATCGGAGAGCTGGTGCTCGCGATGGAGTTCCGCGCGAGCACAGAAGACATTCAGCGCACGGTGCACGCTCATCCCACGTTGTCAGAGGCGGTTCATGAGGCCAGCCTCTCTGCGGATAAACGCGCCCTTCACGCGATCAATCGATAAGTACATCCGACCGGGTGTCAATTCACCCGGTCGACACGTTCGATATCGGGCAATTGACCGAGCTTAAGCAGCATTCGATTCAGCGTATCGAGCCCGTCGATTTCGGCTTTGACGGTAACCACCGCACGTAGCGTCTTTCGGTCGATTCGAGACTCATTGCCGAGTATGCGGATGCGATCATCGCTCAGGCTGCCGCTAATATCTTTCAGCAGGCCCGTGCGGTCCTTTGCCTCGATGCGTAGCGTGATTGGATAATGCCCGTAGTCTTCGGTTTCGCGCCAACTGACTTCGAGGATTCGTTCTGGCTGTCTGTCCGCAAGGCGGGCCAGAGCCTTGCAGTCCTGCCGGTGAATTGAAATGCCGCGCCCCACCGTGATGTAGCCACTGATTGGCTCCGGCGGAATCGGGTTGCAGCAGCCTGCGAACTGGGTGAGCACATCACCGCTGCCGTCGATGACCACCCGTCCACGACCTCTCGGTTTGTGCTTGCGGCTGCGCTTAACGCGAGGCGCTGATTCCTCGACAGGCGCAAGCAGTTGCTGCGCGGCATTAAACACTGACGCTGTGGTGATATCACCTGCGCCAAGTGCGATGCATAAAGCGTCGACATCCTCAAATTTCATCGCTTCTGCGAGGCGGGCGATGGGCAGGTCACGAATGCCAACACGTTGCAGTTCTCGTTCCAGATGTTCTCGACCCTGACGTCGATTCAGATCGCGATCCTGCTGTCGAAACCATGCACGCACCTTGGTTCGGTTGCGTGCCGAAACCAGAAAGCCGGCGCGTGGCAAGAGCCAGTCACGCGATGGTGATGGTTCTTTTGCCGTGATGATCTCGACTCTGTCTCCATTGCTGAGTGCATGGGTCAGTTGAACAATGCGTCCGTTAACGCGGGCTCCGCGGCAACGATGGCCGATCATCGTATGGACGTGGTAGGCGAAATCGAGCGGAGTGGCGCCAGCCGGCAGATCGACGATATCGCCGTTTGGAGTGATCGCATACACGCGATCATCGAAGACGCCCTCGCTAAGATTCTCTAAGAGGTCACTATCCGAGGGTTCATTTTCGTTCTCGAGCAGCTGGCGCAGCCAGGCGATTTTCTGCTCGAACACCGAGTTGCCTGGACCACCCTCTTTATAGCGCCAATGTGCCGCGACGCCGAGTTCGGCCTGACGGTGCATGTCATGCGTGCGAATCTGAATCTCAACGGCTTGCCCGCCGGGGCCAACCACCGCGGTATGGAGCGACTGGTAGTTATTGCCCTTGGGGTTGGCAATATAGTCGTCGAACTCATTGCGGATGTATGGCCAGCGGTTGTGCACGATGCCCAACGCCGTGTAGCACTCGGTGACACTGTCGACCAGGATACGTACGGCGCGCACGTCGTAGAGTGCGTCGAGGGCGACCTGCTTGCGCGTCATCTTCCGCCAGATCGAGTAAATGTGCTTCGGTCGCCCATAGACCTGACCCGTGATACCGCCCTCCGCCAATAAAGTGGCGAGTTCGGTCGTGACCTCATCGATGTAGGCTTCGCGTTCCTCCCGTCGCTCGTCCAGTGCCTTGGCGATGCTTTTGTAATCGTCAGGCTGCAGGTAACGGAAAGCGAAGTCTTCGAGTTCCCATTTCAGCTGCCAAATGCCCAGTCGGTTGGCGAGGGGGACGAAAATCTCGCGTGTGTCGCGAGCCAGCATACGCTGTGTCTTCTCGCTATCTTTACGCGCTGCGCGAAGGTCTGCGACCTGCACTGCGAGTCGCACGATCACCAGTCGGAAATCGTTAACGACCGCCAACAGCATTCGGCGCAACGCCTCCCCCTGTGCGGGCGGCAATCGCTCGCCCGGCGCCCATTGCCCTGGCAGCGAGAGCTCAAAAAGCTGTTGTAGGCCTTTAGCCATTTCGGCGATTTCGCCGCCAGCGTGGCGCTGTATCTGGCGAATACTGACGTGCCCAGCGCGCAGCAATGGCGCGAGCGCTGCGGTCAGTTGCAGATCATCACCGAGAGCCAGCGGTTCGATGACCGAGGCGGTCACGTCCGAGCAGAGTCGATCGGCATCGTCAGCAGGCAACGTTTCGGCAACGCTATCCAGCCAGCGGCGTGCCTCGACGTTCGACTGTGTTGCTGATTCTTGCTGTTGCGCCATGTCCCCAGAGCACCGCCCCGTTGGGAGAGTGCGTTTTGCCGATGGAGTGAAGCCGGTATGATACGCGATTAGTGCCCGATCACGCTTGGTGCCGGTAGCAATGGGCAACAGGAGAAAAAATGCGGATCAGAATTCTGTGTACAGTTTTGTGTGCTGCCCTGGGGGCGTTGTCGCCAGGCGAAGCGGCGATTGCGGACACGCTTGATCTCAGCCTCAACGACGACGCGGTGCGAGCGAACTATCAATGGGCGCATCCTACCCGCGATGTTCAGGTTGATGGGGGGTGGTTACACCATCAGGATCGCGGCGACGTGGTGCACATTGGATTCCATGTGACCGGCGATGCGTCGAGTGGAGATACGCCACTCGACGGCGGCATCGGGGGCAAGATTTTTCATGTGAGCCCGGACAATGGCCCGCTCGATGCAACGGTGCTCGCGGTTGGCGGTTTCTTTCGTTACACCTTTCCGCGGTACAACCGTTTTAACCTGTATGGACATGCTTATATCGCGCCGGATGTGCTGTCTTTTGGTGACGGTGAGCAGTTTCAGGAGATCGAGCTGCGGGCGGGCTATAGCGTCTTGCGCAACGCTGATGTGTTCATCGGCGCTCGATATACCAACACCGAGTTTGACCCCCCAGGGGACCTCACCAGTGACAATGGATTACACCTCGGTATTCAACTGAAATTTTAGGGCGCGAGTAGCGCAGGAGAACCAACCGAATGGCGGGACACAGTAAGTGGGCCAACATCCAGCACCGTAAAGGTGCGCAGGACAAGAAGCGTGGCAAGCTGTTTACCAAGTTGATCCGTGAGATCACCGTCGCGGCGCGTATGGGCGGCGGCGACATCGATGCGAACCCGAGACTGCGTCTCGCGATCGACAAAGCGAAAGCGCAGAGCATGCCGAAAGACAACATTGACCGGGCGGTCAAGCGAGGCTCGGGCGAGCTCGACGGCGATGATTATCAGGAGATTCGCTACGAAGGCTACGGTCCGGGCGGCACTGCGGTGATGGTCGATTGCATGACCGATAACCGCAATCGAACGGTTGCAGAGGTCCGTCATGCGTTTTCCAAGTTCGGCGGTAATCTGGGTGCCGACGGATCGGTCGCCTATTTGTTCGCGCACGTGGGGCTCATGACCTATGACAACGGTGCGGATGAAGACGCCGTAATGGAAGCGGCGATCGAATCAGGTGCGGAAGATGTCATCGTCGATGATGATGGTGCGATCGAAGTCATCACGACACCGCAAGAGTTTGAAACCGTGAGAGACGCGATGCTGGCGGCGAGCCTCGAACCCGAGACCGCTGAGGTCACAATGCGCGCCTCGACGAGCGCTGTCCTGGGGCAAAAAGAGGCCGAAACCATGTTGAAGCTGCTCGACATGCTCGAAGATCTCGACGATGTGCAGAATGTCTACAGCAACGCCGACATCCCCGAGTCCGTGCTCGCCGCCCTGTAGATTGGGGAACTGATATCAGAATCCTTGGCATAGACCCAGGTAGTCGCGTGACGGGATTTGGCTGTGTCGACTTTGACCGCGATCGGGCGAGTTACGTTGAAGCCGGCGTCATACGGACCAAGGGTGATGACTTCAACGAGCGGTTGAATCAGATATTCTCCGGGGTACGCCGGTTGGTAGACGGACTAGAACCCGATGCGGTTGCGATCGAGCAGGTATTCGTCGCGCGAAACGCATCGAGCGCGCTGAAGCTTGGGGCGGCGCGTTCGGCGGCAATCTGTGCCACCTTTGCGCGCGCACCTGAGCTCGCGGAATACGCCCCACGAGCGATCAAGCAGGCGGTGACGGGCACCGGGGCAGCAACGAAAGAACAGGTGGCGCATATGGTGCGCGCTTTACTTGGACTGAAAGTTGATCTGACGGCTGATGCATCGGATGCGCTCGCAGTCGCAATTTGCCATGGCAATAGCATGCAACTTCAGTCGAAGCTGGCTCGTATGGGGGGTCAGTCATGATCAGTTATCTGCGCGGCACGCTTGTTGCTCGCCAAGCGCCTTCGATCACCGTCGAAGTCGCGGGCATTGGGTACGATATCGAGACGCCGATGTCGACCTACCTCGAGCTACCTTCAGTCGGCAGTGAGGTCACGATTCTCACGCACTTTCTGGTTCGCGAGGACGCACAACTGCTCTATGGCTTTTCCACCGAAGAGGAGCGGGCACTGTTTCGAAACCTGCTCAAGGTTTCGGGTGTCGGCGCCAGAATAGGGCTGGCGATCCTTAGTGGCATCAGCGTTAACGGGTTTCGCCAGTGCGTTGAATTTGATGATGTAGCCACGCTTGTAAAGGTCCCGGGTGTCGGTCGAAAGACAGCGGAACGGTTGATCATTGAAATGCGTGATCGGTTAAAGGTCGTGCCTGCGTCGAGCAGAGCTGGCAAAGCGACGACAGTCGCGACCGCGGACGATGGACGGGGAGATGCGCTCCAGGCTCTGATTGCGTTGGGCTACAAAGAGGCCGAGGTCAGGAAGCTGATCTCGTCTGTGGCGAAGTCTGACTCGCCAGGCTCCGCTGAGGACTACATACGTCTGTGTCTGCGCCAGATCGCCGGCAAAGGTGCGGCATGAGCGACGAATCGAGAATCATCTCAGGAAGCGAGCGCACTGAAGACGGTGTGTTCGACCGTGCCATTCGGCCCAAGCGTCTGGCTGATTATGAGGGTCAGCCGGCCGTTCGGGAGCAAATGGAGATATTTATCGGTGCGGCGCGAGGTCGATCTGAAGCCCTTGACCACGTGCTTATCTTCGGTCCGCCTGGTCTCGGCAAGACAACGCTGGCGCACATTATTGCGAATGAGCTTGGCGCGGGATTGCGTCAAACCTCAGGGCCGGTCCTGGAGCGCCCCGGTGATCTTGCGGCAATCCTCACCAATCTCGAAGCTAACGACGTGCTCTTTGTCGATGAAATTCATCGATTGAGTCCGGTTGTTGAAGAGGTGTTGTATCCCGCGATGGAGGACTTTCAACTCGACATTGTTATCGGGGAGGGCCCGGCAGCGCGCTCGATCAAGCTCGACTTGCCGCCATTCACGTTGGTGGGTGCAACGACGCGTGCAGGTTTATTGACCTCACCGCTTCGGGACCGCTTCGGTATTGTGCAGCGCCTCGAGTTTTACGGGACTGAGGATCTCGCCGGTATCGTCAAGCGCTCGGCGGGCATTCTCAATCTGCCGATTGAGGAAGAGGGGGCACGCCAGATCGCTGCGCGTTCGAGAGGAACGCCACGAATCGCCAACCGATTGCTCAGGCGCGTTCGAGACTACGCGGAGGTCAAGGCTAACGGCGTGGTTGATCTGGCTGCGGCGCAGGCTGCAATGGACATGCTGGAAGTCGATCCGCACGGCTTCGATTCGATGGATCGGCGCCTGTTACTAGCCATTATTGAGAAATTCGATGGCGGTCCGGTTGGGGTAGACAGCCTTGCTGCGGCTATCGGTGAGGAACGTGGCACCATCGAAGATGTCATAGAACCATATCTCATTCAGCAAGGCTTTATGATGCGAACCGCACGCGGCAGGGTGGCCACCCGCCACGCCTATCTTCACTTTGGGTTGCCTGCGCCGAAAGCGAGCGCAACCGAAGTACTACCGTTGTTCGACGACACGTCGCGCGCTGATTAACTTCACACTACCCAGGGGATTTAAAGACCGATGTCTATTCTGGAGCTGATGCTCGATGCCGGCCTCGTCGTGAAGGGTGTGATGCTCTTGCTGCTAGCGGCATCCGTCTATTCGTGGTTCACCATTTTTCGCAAGCGTGGCATGTTGCGCCGTGCGCAAACTGTTGCGGATCGATTCGAGTCGGAGTTCTGGTCGGGTGCCGACCTGTCGACCCTGTATCGTGATGTTGCCTCCGGACAGCATGCGGGCCCTGGCATGCCAGCGATTTTCGAGTCCGGCTTCCGCGAGTTCACTCGTATGACCAAGCAGGCGGATGTGTCGGCGGAACGGGTGGTCGAAACTGCGCGACGCGCGATGCGCGTAAGTCTCACCCGAGAAACTGAGGCGCTTGAGAATGGGCTGGCCTCGCTGGCAACCATCGGATCGACCAGCCCTTACGTGGGATTGTTCGGGACGGTGTGGGGGATCATGAACTCCTTCACGAGTCTCGGCTCTGGCAGCCAGGTCGCTACCCTCCAGTCCGTCGCGCCCGGAATTGCCGAGGCTCTGGTGGCCACGGCGATGGGATTGTTCGCGGCGATTCCCGCAGTGGTGTTTTACAACCGCCACGCTGACCGTTTGGGTCGGATCGAGACGCGATTCGATACGTTTGTGGATGAGTTTGTCAGCATCCTTGAGCGTCACGCCCGCCGCAACGCGACAGCGCCGTCATGAACAAGCGTAGGTTGATGGGTGAAATCAACGTCGTACCGTATATCGATGTGATGTTGGTGTTGCTCATTATCTTCATGGTGACCGCACCGCTGCTGACCCAGGGGATCGAGGTCGAGTTGCCAAAGGCGGACGCCGCACCGATTGATATCCCACAGGACGAGACCGTCTTACCGATTGTGCTGTCGATTGACGCGGATGGTGCGCTCTATTTGAACCTGGGGACGGACAAGACCTCGCCGATTGCTGCTGAGGACGTCACCGAACGAGTGCGCATCGTTCTCGGGCGCCGCGCGGACACGCCGGTCCTCGTGAAAGCGGACCAGGCGGTACCTTATGGTCGGGTGGTTCAGGGCATGGTGTTGCTGCAGAAAGCCGGGGCGGAGTCGGTTGGCTTCATTACCGACCCGGGAGTACTCGAAGACACCCCATGAAGCGCAGATCCCAAGGTGTTTGGGTCGACAACTCCTACGGCGTCGTCGGAACGCTTGTCGTGCATGCAGGCTTGGCATTGCTGCTTTGGGCCAATTTGGGAATGGGCGAACGCAGCGCGGAACCCGTTCAGACCACAATCAGTGCAAGACTGGTAGCGGATGAATCAACGGTAGTTCGTGAGGTGGAACCAGAGCCGGTGCCACCGGTCGAAATACAGGATCCTGGCCCAGATCCTGACGTGTTGGCGCAGGAGGCAGAGCGCGAGCGACAAGCGGAAGCCGAGCGCCAGAAGCAAGCCGAGGCCGAGGCTGAGCGGCAACGGCAGGCAGAAGCCGAAGCCGAGCGGCAACGTCAGGCAGAAGCCGAAGCCGAGCGGCAACGTCAGGCAGAAGCCGAAGCCAAGCGGCAACGTCAGGCAGAAGCCGACGCGGAACGTCGGCGACAGGCCGAAGCCGAGGCGGAGCGACAACGGCAGGCCGAAGCGGAGGCGGAGCGAAAGCGGCAGGAGGAACTCGCCCGACAGCGGGCTGAGGAGGAGCGTCGGCGTATGGAAGCGGCCGAGCGGGCGAGGCAGGCAGAGTTGGAAGCGCAGCTGAGAGATGCCCTTCAAGCCGAAGAGGCGCGAGAGGGTGCGATCAATGCGGGACTGTTGGAGCAATACATCGAGTTGATACGACAAGACGTCGAGCGGCAGTGGAACAGACCTGCAGGCGTGCCGGACGGGATTACCTGCACCGTAGCCGTGAAGCAACTGCGCGGTGGTGTCGTGACCTCTGTGACCGTGGTGGACTGTGAGGGCGGGCCAGAGCTGATTCGCTCAATAGAGCGAGCGGTGCTCAAGGCCTCGCCATTACCATCGCCGAAAGAGCCTTCGCTTTTTGATCCGAACCTGAAATTTCCCTTTCGCACGGGTGAATAGCGCTACCCTTCAAGTTATAGTTAAGTAAATGCACTATCTCGCTGAAAAAAATGAATAAATCATCAGTATTTATCCTTGTTGTCGTGATGCTGCTTGGCACCATTGCAGCGCCATTGAGAGCGGAATTGGTCATCGAGATCACACGCGGCGCTACCCGACCCATACCGATTGCGATCGTGCCTTTCGGGTGGAGCGGGAGTGAGCAGCAACCGGCGGATATTGCCGCGATCGTGCGTTCTGATCTCACGGGAAGCGGGCGATTTAATGCGCTGGACCGGTCCGACATGCTGGAGCAGCCAACGCGCGGTGTGGATATCGATTTTGATAACTGGCGCGTGGTGGCCGTGGATTACGTCCTGGTGGGCGAGCTGGCGCAGGACGGCGAGACCTTTTCTATCCGCTACCAGCTGTTCGATGTCTACGGTGGTCGCCAGGTTGTGGCCGATCAACTTCTTCTCGAACGGCGCGATATGCGTGCCGCAGGCCACAGAGTCGCCGACAGCGTTTTCGAGGCCATCACGGGTATTCCGGGCGTGTTCAACACGAAGATTGCCTACATCTCAGTGTCTGGCGTGCCCCCGAAACAGCAGTACCAGCTGATCGTCGCGGATGCCGACGGAAATAATGAATTCGTCCTTCTTGAGAGTCCGCAGCCGATAATGTCCCCGGCTTGGTCGCCGGATGGGCGCCAGCTGGCCTATGTTTCCTTCGAACTGGGCCGGGCGCAGGTCTATGTCCAGAGCCTGCGGACCGGTACTCGCCGTGTTGTGTCTGACAAGCCCGGCGTCAATAACGCACCGGCTTGGTCGCCGGACGGCAGGGAGCTGGCGCTGACCCGGTCGGATGCCGACGGCAACCTCGATATTTATCTGGTTCCGGTGATCGGTTCGGGCGAGACCCGGTTGACGCAGCGCAGATCGATTGACACAGAGCCTGCATGGTCACGCGATGGCAAAACGATCTACTTCACCTCGGATCGGGGTGGCGCACCCCAGGTTTACCAGGTGTCGGCATCCGGTGGCGATGTCTCCCGAGTGACCTTTGAGGGACGCTATAACGCCCGTCCAAGGGTGTCGGCTGATGGAGAGACGATCGCGGTTGTCCACGATGATCGCGGCAATTTCCGGGTTGCGGTGCAGGATCTCGCCAGCGGCAGTCTGCAGGTGCTCAGCGACGGCGCTTTGGATGAGTCGCCGTCTTTCGCGCCGAATGGTGCACAATTGATTTACGCAACACGGCGCGGAGGGCGTGGCGTGTTGGAAACAGTGAGCGTCGATGGCGCGATTTCAGGTCGCGTCAAATCTGTCGGCAACGATGTTCGTGAGCCGGTTTGGTCGCCATACTAGGATAGTGGGACTAGCCCCATAGGGAGCGCAGAGAAATGGTCATGCGAAACATTTTGTTGATTGGCTTGGTTGCTGGTTTGGCGGCCTGTGGCAGCAACCCGCCGCCGAGCACCACGACGAGCAGCGGTGGGGATTTGTTGTCCTCCTCGAGCGGTTCGGATAGCGGTGCGTCTACTTCCGGAACAAGCGACTCGAGCATTCGCAGTGTTGGGCTGGATGATGAGATGGCGGTGGAAGATACTGCCGACTCCTTGATCATTTATTTTGAGTACGACCGCAGCGAAGTCAGCGCGCAGTATGCCGATATCCTCGCCAGCCACGGTCGGCGGTTAGCGCAGAATCCTGGCCAGCGGTTGCGCCTCGAAGGCCACGCCGATGAGCGCGGCACACGCGAGTACAATATTGGTTTGGGTGAGCGACGTGCACAGGCAGTCCGCCGGGTGCTCCTGATTTCGGGCGCATCGGCAGGCCAGATTAGTACGGTGAGCTACGGTGAGGAGCGGCCCGCTTCGCTAGGCAGTACCGAATCGGATTACGAAAAGAATCGTCGTGTGGAACTCAGCTGGCGCTAGCGCGCAAGGCGGGTTGCCCATGCATTCAGAGGAAAGTATGCAGACTTCAACGCAATGGATGAGAAACGGCAGCCTCGTGCTCTGTGCGCTTTGGCTGGGTGGCTGCGTAACGCCGGTTCCCCCTGAGGAAGATCCGGTATTGATCAAGCTCACGCAGATCGAGCGCCGCCTAGAGCGTGTCGAGCGCGTCGTGCAGAACGATAGCCTGGTGCAACTGGTCACCCGCGTCGATGCATTGGCGGCGGATATCGACCAACTGCGCGGAAGTGCAGAGACTTCCGGTTACGAAATCGAGCAAATGGCTGAGCGACAGCGAGCGTTGTACGCTGATCTTGATGAGCGCATTCAGGCGGTTGAAACGCGAACGCGCGAAAACGTCATGCAGGGCGGGTCACTGCCTCCTGGGGAGCTACCACTGCCCAATGGATCGGATCGTGAGAACTATCAGGCGGCTTTCGAGCTGTTGAAGGAAGGGCGCTATGATCAGTCGGCGCGAGCTTTCGAGCAGTTCCTGGTGGCCTATCCGGAAAGCGAGCTCGCTGATAACGCCCAATATTGGCTGGCCGAGAGCTTCTACGTATCGCAGCGATTCGATGAGGCGCTGCCCATATTCAGTGGCGTCATCGACAACTACCCTCAGTCGCGCAAAGTGCCTGATGCTTTACTCAAGGTCGGGTATTGCCACCACGAGCTGAAGCGCTGGGACGAGGCTGAAAACGCGCTTACTCGTGTCGTTGCTGATTATCCTGAAACCACGGCAGCCCGTCTGGCAAGCAAGCGCCTCGAGCGGGTGCGTTCAGAACGCGGGTAATTTCTAGTGTCCGCGGTAGAGTCCACGGTAGCGCAGACTGCCGCGGGGTTACGCATCACGGAGATATTTCGCTCCCTGCAAGGTGAAGCGTTAAGTGCGGGCGCGCCCACGGTGTTTGTTCGCCTGACAGGATGCCCGCTGCGCTGCACCTATTGCGATACCGAGTATTCCTTTACAGGCGGCGAGCGCCGTTCGATGGATGAAATCCTGTCCACGGTGCAGGCGTTCGAGACTCGCCATGTTTGCGTCACAGGTGGCGAACCACTGGCGCAGCCGGGGTGCATCGAACTTCTAAAAGCACTGTGCGATCGCGGGCACGACGTGTCGCTCGAGACTAGTGGTGCGCTGGATGTGTCCGCAGTGGATCCGCGGGTTTCAAAGGTCCTCGACCTCAAGACGCCGGCATCGAACGAGGCGCATCGCAACCGCTGGGCGAATCTGGACTTCATGAGTGGGCACGATCAGATCAAATTCGTCGTCTGCGACAGGCAGGACTTTGATTGGGCAGTTGCCTGTATCAATGACCGGCGATTAACGGAGCTTTGCACGGTCTGGATGTCACCCAGTCACGAGGAATTGGCGCCAGGCGAGCTCGCCGATTGGATTCTCGACACCGGGCTGCCGATTCGGCTTCAGGTGCAGCTGCACAAATATCTTTGGGGCGACGTGCGTGGGAAGTGACGATACTCATAAACCCAAGGCGATCGTGCTTTTCTCCGGCGGGCTTGATTCCTCCACGTTGCTCGCAATTGCGGAAGCGGATGGATACGAGGTCTTTGCACTTAGTTTCGACTATGGTCAGCGACACGATGCTGAGCTGAATGCCGCTCGGCGCATCGCCCTGGCAAATGGCGTGACCGAGCACCGGACGATGGGTATTGATCTCGGCGGAATCGGTGGCTCTGCGCTGACCGATGAGAATATCGATGTGCCCGAGTCGCCAACCGAGGGTATCCCCGTCACCTACGTACCTGCGCGCAACACGGTATTTCTTTCTCTGGCGATGGGTTGGTCGGAAGTGATCGGGGCGAGGCGTCTGTATATCGGCGTCAATGCGGTCGATTATTCCGGGTATCCAGACTGTCGCCCCGCATTTATCGAGGCGTTCCAGCGGCTGGCCGCCGTGGCGACGAAAGATGGCGTCGAGGGGAGCCCGGTGGAAATCCACGCGCCCTTGATCGAGATGTCGAAGGCCGAGATCGTAACCCGCGGTACAGAGCTCGGGGTGGATTACTCGCAAACCGTGTCCTGTTACCAGGCAACCGATGATGGTCGTGCATGCGGCCGCTGCGATGCCTGTCGTTTACGAGCAGAAGGTTTTCGCGCTGCGGGTCTTGCGGATCCGACGCGTTATGCTTGAACAGCGCGTCCAGAGGTGCGCTGAACGCCTGTCCAAGCAATTGACACGGGGCTACTGATCCAGGTTGGCCGTCAGTACGCACTCATTGGCATCACATCGAAACAGATATGAGTAGGTAGCACCGCGCGGCACGTTGAGTTGCTGATGGATCCTATAGCCGCCGATCAGAATGGCCCAGTCAGCAAGGGCACGGGCCGTTTCTGCGTTGCGTGTGATTGCGACGAAACCGTCGAACGCGTCGCTGTCGTGCGGCAGTTCTGTGCCGTCGGGCAGTCGAGCCGACCCCGGTACCACCGAGATCTCCAAGTCCGAAATCTGGTTGACGATGACCTCCGCGGAGACCAACACGCTGGAGCCATCATTAAAGTGGATTCGGAATTTCGGGTTCACATTGCTACGAAGTAACTGCCCAAGATTCGACGCGAGTTCAACGCTCGAGTTGACCAGCCGCTGCCACACCCCTGAGAGTTCAAGCGAACGAAAGAGCGCTTCGTTTACATTGCCATCCAGTGCACCGCGCGCACCGAGGAAGGTCTGGACATCGGCGATATCGACCGTGGTTTGTTCGAGCCTTTCCGGAAGTGATTCGAGAAAGTGAACGGCATCGCGTGTGCGGGTGAGTGTTGCACGGGCCGCAGACGAGGGTGTCTTTGGAAGGGCGAATCGAGTCCAGGCTCTGAATTCGTAGTCGAAGTAAACAGTGACATCGAAGCTGCGCAATTGCCCGTCAGCCTCGTCGATGATGTTCACGGTATGCGCACCGAATCGATCACCGGGGATGCCTGCAGCGAAGGCTGCGGCAGTGCGCTCGCAGCCTGTACATACGCCCCATAGGTCAGCGGCTTTGGCGCTGTTTGTGGTAGCGCCGAGCGCGAGCGCAAGCACGATTGTCAGTTTCTTGAAGTTGTTCATTGGCACCCTCCGTGGTGACCGGTTGCGACAAATGCACGACGTGTTAAGTTCACGAGGTGACGGCCCTATTGGGCCTCGTAGAGGGAGTCCATTGGTGGCGCATATATCGGGCGATCGAGGCAGAATCTCGTTCGCAGACAGGCAAAGGGTGCCTGAAAAAAGCGGGATGAACGGGCTTGAGATTCGCCGCGCTTTCGGTACACTACACGGCTTTCCACAGGCCGGCCGGCCTGAAAGCGGAAGTGCTGCAGATTCTCACTGCGGGCCGTTAGCTCAGATGGTAGAGCAGTTGGCTTTTAACCAATTGGTCATAGGTTCGATCCCTATACGGCCCACCACTTCCTTTTTTGATGCTTGCTTCCCGTCGACAGTTCGCTTTGGCGTCAAGGTCATAACGTGAGTACGCCTGAGACGCAGTGGCGCACGCACAAATTTGGCGGCAGTTCGCTTGCCGACTACGAATGTTTCCAACGCGTTGCTGCGCTGGTGGATCAGCAGGCCGCGCTTGCACCAAGTTGCGTTGTTGTCAGCGCGATGGGTGGCATGACCGACGTGCTGTTGCAGCTGATAGATCGTGCGGAGTCAGGCGTAGCGCACGGGGATCTGCTCGATTTACTGGAGCGACGGTATCTGGAGACCTGCGCATGCCTTCTCGATCCGCAGCAGCGCGGAACGATCATCGATCTGTGGCAAAGCGATCGTCGGAGCATCGAGGACTTGTTGAGTGCGATCGGATTACTGGGTTCAGCACCACAACGAACGCGTGATGTGGTCGCTGGTTTCGGGGAGCTGTGGTCAGCTCGGTTGCTCTCAGCTGTGCTCGAAAGCGACGGGTTATCGGTGCAATTCATCGACGCCCGGGAAGTCATTACCGTGCGTCAAACCAGGCTGGGTCCATCGGTGTTATGGGCTCGCTCCCGGGCGAATCTCGAATCGTGTTTACAGGCTGCCTCCTCGCATGTGTTGGTGGTGACTGGGTTCATTGCGAGTGATGAGTCAGGTTTGCAGACGACACTCGGTCGCAACGGCAGCGATCACTCAGCAGCGATCATGGCAGCGTTGCTTAAGGCGGAGTCCATCACGATCTGGACCGACGTGCCCGGAGTGATGAGCGGGGATCCGCGCAAAGTGCCGGACGCGCAGGTGATTTCGCAGATGTCCTACAGTGAGGCCATGGAGCTTGCCTACTTTGGCGCCAAGGTCATCCACCCCCAAACCATGGGGCCTGCGGTAGAGCAGGCCATTCCGATCTATATTCGAAGTACGTTTGAACCCGAATCCGGTGGTACGGCGGTCACGAGCACGTCAGGCCAGAAAGACCCGATCAAAGGGATTACTTCGATTGGCGGTATGGCGGTCGTCAATGTCGAGGGTTCGGGCATGATCGGTGTGCCGGGCACCGCGCACCGTATTTTTGAGGCACTTCGTGCAGCCGAGATCTCGGTGGCATTGATCAGTCAGGCATCCTCCGAGCACTCCATTTGTTTCGTCGTGCCGGATGAGCTGGCGGTCCGTGCTCAAGCGGTTATCAAGGCGACGTTTGCCCCGGAGATCGCGGAAGGGCAAATCCAAACCGTAGCAATCACCCACGATTGCAGTGTGGTTGCAGTTGTCGGTGACAGTATGTCGGGGACCCCTGGCGTCGCTGGTAGATTCCTGAGCGCGATGGGCAACGCTGGCATCAACGTCATCGCAATCGCGCAGGGCTCGTCCGAGCGAAATATTTCGGTGGTTGTCCCTGGGGCGGACGCGACGCGTGCGGTGCGTGCCGTGCATTCGGGATTCTATCTGTCGGCCAAGACGCTATCGATCGGTGTGATCGGCGTTGGTACCGTAGGGCGCGCGTTGTTGGAACAGCTGCGCGAGCAGGGCGGTGCGCTCCGCGAGCGGTTCAATCTCGATTTGCGTATACGCGCGTTGGCAAGAAGCCAACGGATGTTGCTTGGTGATGGTCGACTCGATTTGGAAGGCTGGCAAGAAGCCATGCAAAGCGAGGGCGTGCCCACCGATCTTGGTGCATTGACCGAACACGTCGCCCCTGATCATCTGCCGCACGCTGTCATTGTTGATTGCACTGCGGATGAGTCGGTAGTCGATCACTACGCGGACTGGGCACAACGCGGAATCCATATTGTCACGCCCAACAAACGCGCATTCAGTGGCAACGCATCACGTCTTGGTGCGTTACGTGAGCGCGCGTCTGCATCCGGTGCGCACTTGCTATACGAGACCACAGTCGGTGCAGCCTTGCCCGTGTTGGGCACTTTGAAGGATCTGCGCGATACCGGTGATCGCGTGCATGAGGTACAGGGCATTTTTTCGGGCACGCTCGCCTATCTGTTCAATCAATTTGACGGGTCGGTGCCATTCTCGGAAATCGTGCGTCAGGCGCGGAATGCAGGCTTCACGGAGCCTGATCCGCGAGATGATTTATCCGGTATGGATGTTGCGCGGAAGATGGTTATCGTTGCGCGCGAGTTGGGATATGAACTGGAATTGAGCGAGGTTGCGGTGGAGTCGCTGGTCCCGGCGGGAATGGAGACGTTGAGTGTCGATGAGTTTCTCGATGCATTGTCCTGTGCCGACGAGGCGATGAACCAACGTGTTCTGTCCGCGATTTCGGAGCAATCCTGTTTGAGGTATATCGCAACGCTGGACGAGCACGGGGGCATTAGCGTGGCACTCCGAACCGTGCCTGTGAGCGATACATTTGCGAGGTTGGCGCTGACCGACAACATGATCCGGATACGCAGCAATCGGTACGCCAGTAATCCATTGGTGATTCAAGGGCCGGGCGCTGGGCCTGAAGTGACTGCGGCCGGAATTTTTGCGGACCTACTGCGGCTGACAGACCGACTTCGAGGGCCAGCATAATGCGTCGGGCTGAAGCTTTTGCCCCAGCCTCGATCGGTAACGTCGGTGTGGGGTTCGATGTCCTGGGGCTCGCAATCGAAGGCGCAGGCGATACCGTGATCTGCGAGAGATCGGACACGCCTGGAATTCGGATTGTCGACGTTACCGGCGACGATACGGCAGGTGATGTATCCAGGATTCCGCTTCAAGCAGACAGCAATACCGCGGCGATTGCCGCTGATGCACTCTGGCGCGAGTGCGGCGGCAGTGGAGGACTGACGCTGTCATTGAATAAGGGCACTCCATTGGCATCTGGCATGGGCAGTTCTGCAGCATCGGCCGTGGCAGCGGTGGTTGCGGCCAATGCGCTTCTCGAGGATGCGCTGCCTTTCCCTGATTTGTTGCCGTTTGCAATGCGTGGAGAGGCGTTCGCCAGTGGTGCTGAACATGCCGACAACGTCGCGCCCTCGCTGTTCGGCGGGTTGGTTCTGTGTCCACCCACAGGGTTGCCCAGTTGCTACTCGCTGCCTGTGCCCGACGGATTGTCATCGGTCCTGGTTCACCCGCGACTGCACGTGGAAACCGCTGCGGCACGCCAGGCGCTATCCGAAGACGTTCGTTTGCAGGATGCGGTAGCCCAATCAGGGCGACTGGCGACAGTTATCCGAGCTGCCTACGAGAACGACGCTCCGGTTTTTGCCGCCAACATTGTTGACGTTTTGGTCGAGCCGCAGCGCAAAAATCTGGTCGCTGGGTTTGATGAAGTGAAGGCAGCCGCTGAGCAAGCCGGTGCTTTGGCGTGCTCGCTCTCAGGTAGTGGTCCAAGTCTGTTCGCGATTTGCGAGCAATCCGCCGCGTCGGCAGTTGCTGATGCCATGGTGGACGCTTTTGGCGCAATTCTGGTCTCTGCGAACTCTTGGTGCTCGCCATTAAACGCGCCAGGCGCCGAAGTACGTTCGACATCGTGAAGTTCTACAGCACGAGAGATCGGGAACAGGAGCGCGTCGATCTGGACGATGCGTTGGCGATGGGTCTGGCACGCGACGGTGGTTTGTTCGTCCCGGAGTCGTTGCCGCAGCATGACTACCGGTCATGGACCGCACAGTCTCCGGCGGAGGTTGCGACGACTTACCTGGCGCCGTTTTTTGCTGAGTCTGCGTTGCGTGGTGCGCTGCCTGACATCGCCGCGGAGACGTTCAGTTTTCCGTTGCCTGTAGTGCCAGTCTCGGTGGGTGAAGGTAGCGCATCTGTGCTTGAGCTATTCCATGGACCAACGGCAGCGTTCAAGGATGTCGGTGCGAGATTTCTGGCCGCCTGTTTGACCCGGCTGAAGCCGAACGATCAGGACATCACGATTCTGGTTGCGACCTCTGGCGATACGGGGGGTGCTGTCGCGTCGGCCTTCCACGGCAGGCCGGGAGTTCGAGTCGTCGTTCTGTTTCCTTTGGGTCGCGTCTCACAAAGGCAGCAACAGCAGCTCACCTGCTGGGGAGACAATGTCACAGCGATCGCAGTGCGCGGCAGTTTCGACGATTGTCAGCGAATGGTGAAAGCAGCATTCGTCGAGCCAAGACTCGCAGAGCAATATCACTTCAGTTCGGCGAACAGTATCAATATTGGTCGACTACTTCCGCAGAGTGCGTACTACGCATACACATCGCTCCACCATCATCGCAACACCGGTAGACCGCTGTCCTTTGTCATACCGACCGGAAATCTGGGCAATGGTTTGGCTGCAGTGCTAGCGCGCGCCTGCGGTATGCCCATTGGCGACATCCGATTTGCGACAAACGCCAATCGAACGCTACCGGATTTCTTTGCAAGCGGCGAGTACGAACCACGGGACAGTATCGCGACACTTGCCTCCGCAATGGATGTCGGTGCGCCTAGCAATCTGGAGCGCCTCAGAACGGTATTTGGTGAACGTGATGCACTAACCGGCAATGGTCTTGATGTGTTGTCGGTCGACGATGAATCGATCGCTGAGAGGATTCGAGCGGATGCTTTGAGATTGCCGTTTGTCTGGTGCCCGCATTCCGCTACTGCGATGGCGGCGTGGCTGGATCTCGACACTGGGCGCCGTGACAACTCAGATTGGTGTCTGGTCGCAACGGCGCATCCTGCGAAGTTTGAGACGATCGTCGAACCATTGGTCGGGCACACTGTTGAGATGCCACCGGCGCTGGCAGACCTGATGGATCGACCGTCGTCGTTTGTGACCATCGACGCGAATCTGGCGAGCCTGGCGGCGACGCTCGCGGGGGAAACATGAGCATGCCAGAACTGAGCGACAGCATTTCGTTATTTGGGACCGAGTACACGGTGCCAGCGATTGTGCTCCTGTTGATCGTGGTTGTGCTGGTCGTTGGACTGGTCATTCTCGTTTGGCGTCGTAAGCGACCCGCGACCCTACAGAGCACGATTTCTGCGATTGCCTTCGAGCATTTGCAAAATGTGGTGCTGCCGAAAGCGGATGACGGCGAGATTCATATTGAACATCTCGTCCTTACGGCGGGCGGCATCTATGTCATCGATCCGAAGCTCGTCAGCGGCATCGTATTCGGTAGTGACAAGATGCATGACTGGACGGTCCTCGATCAGGGGCGTCGCTATACGATCGCTAATCCGCAAGGACCTCTTTTTGATCGTGTGGCCGCGGTCCGGCAGGTGGTTTCCAGTATCCCCGTCAAGGGCTGCATCGTGTTCGGGCCCGAAGCGGATTTCACCAAAGGATTGCCATCGCACGTCTACACAGAAACCAGCCTTAAAGCTGAGGTGCCGAAGGTGGACAGTATACGAGCGAATCAGCTGCGCGCCGCATTCGATCCAGAGTGGCAGAAGCTCTGCGAGGCAGCGCTGATTGGGGCCTATTAGCCGGCGTCATCAAATCCGAAAAAGGTTGCCGCCGCGGCGGAGGTCTGCTCAGCGAGTGTTTCGATGCTGACCTCTCGCGCTTGCGCAACGACTCGCGCCACTTCGACTAGATGCGCGGGTTCACAGCGCCGCGATTTCGGTTTCGGACGAAGGGTTCTCGGCAGTAAATACGGTGCGTCTGTCTCAATCAAAAGACGATTGGTTGGTACCTGCTTGACGAGGTCTAGAAGATGCGACCCGCGGCGCTCATCGCAGATCCACCCGGTGATGCCGATGTAGAAGTCTTCGGCGAGATAGGCTTCAAGCTCAGTAGCGCCCGCTGTGAAGCAGTGCGCGACGATCCGCGAGATACCGGCCAGTCGCGGTCGAACGATTTTCATAAAATCATCGTGGGCATCGCGCTGATGCCCAAAAACCGGTAGGCCGAATTCCTGGGCGAGATCCAATTGTTGTGAGAACGCGTTGGCCTGTGCGTCTGGTGTCGAGTAGTTTCGAAAGTAATCGAGACCGCACTCGCCGGCGGCCCGCACGGCAGGGCGTCGCATCTGTTCGCGCACACGCATGTGCATGGCTTCGTCGTATTCGTCGGCGTGGTGAGGATGCACTCCAGCGGTGCAGTACAAACTTGCATGCTTGCCGGCAAGCCAGTGAGCCCGATCGTTACTCTCGACGGAGCTCCCGGTCACCACAATCCGATCCACGCCATTCTCCCGGGCGCGCTCGAGTACCTCGCCCAGGTCCTCGTCGAAACTGTCATGCGCCAAATTCGCGCCGATATCGGTAAACATCGCGGGTACCTCTCGCGGAAAAGGGTGATGCAGTGCACAGTTTCAAGCTCATCTGGAACTGAATGACTGTGCATGGCAGTCCCCCGCGGTAGTATTCTGCCATGCGCTTTATACAACTGCTGATACTTGTTTTGGGTGTTCTGTTGCACACAGGTGCGACAGCCGCGATGAAGGTTGCCGATCTGAAAGATCGTGAGGCCGTGATCGAGTACGCATCGCAAACGGGAGATTGGCGGTACCTGACCCGATTGAGCATGCTGTTGGCAGACGAGAAGGCTCGTGGTGATGCGGCGCCGTTGCCACACTATTACGCGGCGTTAGCGGCCTACCGAGCCGCTGAGATTGACGAAGATGTAGAGCTGCGAGTCGGAGTCTTGCTCGATCGGTGTATCGATCAAACCAAGGCGGCACTGAAGCTGCGCCCGCAATGGTCTGAGGCGCTTGCCCTCGCCGGTGCTTGTCACGGGCTTGCAGCACAACGACAACCGTTGTCGGCGTTGATTGCTGGAAATTTTGCGGCGCGGGAGCTGAAACAGGCGTTGGTAGTCAATCCCGAGAACCCGCGCGCCAAGATGCTACAGGCTGTGACCTGGCTGCGTCGTTTCGAGGACCCGGATCGCATCGAGTTAGCTCGGCAGATGCTTGTGGAAGCAGTTGCGGGCTTCGAGCGCTTTCCGAACCCCACAATGGAAGGTGGACCGACATGGGGCGAGGAGCACGCACACTATTGGCTTGCACACATTGCGCAGCTCCAGAGGGATAAGTCTTTGGCACGGGATCATCTCGAGCAGGCGCTGCTGATCGCGCCGGATATGAAGCTTGCGCAAGTCTCGCTGGCCGAGGTCGGGCGCTAACTAAACCATTCCGTCCGGAATGACATCCAACCGATAGCTGAATTCAGCTAATATCGGAGGATGGCTGTGAAAAAACGAATTCAACGGGCTGCGCTGGTAGCTCTGGGGTGCCTGATGGCCGTTGGCGCATCAGCGTCGGTTAACAAGAGCATCAAGATTGAGGCCGGTGCGACCAGCGATGGCGCCAGTACCGTTAACGGCAAGGTGAGCGTCGGCGATGGCGCCATCATCACCGGTGACGTCGAGTCGGTAAACGGTACGGTGCGGATCGGGTCCGGTGTTCAGGCCGAGGCTGTCGATAGCGTGAATGGTCGGGTTTCTGTGGGCGACGACAGCATCGTTGCGTCCGTACAGACCGTTAACGGGCGCAATGAGATCGGCGAACGCGTTCGTATTTCGGGCGATGTCAGCACGGTCAATGGGCAGGTCTCCATTGAACAGGGCAGCACAGTCGGCGGCAATGTCGACACCGTGAACGGGAAGATCCAGCTAACCGGGGTCGTCGTGTCCGGCGATATCGGCAATACCAACGGTGGTGTTTACCTGGACGAAGGCACTCGAGTCAGTGGTTCCGTTGTGGTTCGCAAGACGAAAAGCTACGGCTGGAGTTGGGGCAAGAAGAAGTCCAAGCCGATCGTCGTCATCGGTCGCAACGTGGTGGTTGAAGGACCATTGGTGTTCGAACGTGAGGTTGAACTTTACGTGCACGAAACCGCGCAGATCTCAGAAGTGCAGGGTAAGAATATCGAGATGCAGCGCTATAGTGGGGACAAACCATAAAGCGGACGCTGCCTGCGACCAATCCCCCAATCACTGTGGCGGTGCGCACCCATGCTCGTGCGCGCCGCCTCATTTTACGCGTCACCGAATCCGGTGAAGTGCGGCTGACGATTCCGCGTGGCACACGCCAACGTGATATTGATCATTTTTTGTACGAGCAACGCCAGTGGGTTGTGGACTCACTGCAAAGCGTGCAGAAGCTCACGGGCCCCGATGCCCACGCTGCTCCGCATTCACTGAGGCTGGCCGCTGTCGACGAGCGCTGGAAACTCGAGTTTCGACCGGTTACTGGTGCGCGGCGCACCCGCGTCAATCTGCGGCCATCCACTTCCGCTCGTGATTTCGTACTACGCATTGATTTCGGTTCGGAGCACGCACTCTCGCAGGCGGACCTTGCGGCGTTGGTACGTCGAGAGCTGATGCGCCGCGCCCAGCAGTACTACGAGTCCTGTATCGACCAATTGAAACCGGTCATGGGTGTCGCACCCAAGCGTATCCAGGTGCGGAATCAGCGCTCGGTATGGGGTAGCTGCTCGAGTCGTGGGACGGTCAGCCTGAACTATGCGGGGTTGTTTCTAGAGCCAAGAATTGCGCGTTACTTGTGTGTTCATGAACTCGCGCATTTGAGGCACATGGACCACTCGGACGCTTTCTGGAAATTCGTGCTGCAATTTGAGCCCGATGCGTTGCACCTCGATACAGCACTCGGCCGGACGCATGATGTCGTGCCGCGCTGGCTCTGGCAGTCCTAGCCCTGGTCGAGGAGCTCGCGCAAGTCAATCACGGCTGCATTGGCACGCGATAAGTACGATGCCATTACCAGCGAGTGGTTCGCGAACATTCCGTAGCCCTTCCCGTTCAGGATCATGGGGCTACTCACTGGCGCCAGACTGGCTTCCAATTCACGAATGATCTGGCGCAGGCTGACGGTCGCATTCTTATCCTCAAGAACGTCCGCGAAATCGAACTGCGTCGCTCGTAGGAAATGCACCAGAGCCCATGCGGTACCGCGCGCTTCATAAAAGACGTTATCGATATCCCACCAGCTGGTTTTCACAATCACATCTGCGCTCGTGGACCGACCGCCACCTGCAGAAGCGGCAGAGTCCCCGGCGAGGTCTGTATTGACGCGCGTTTGTCCCACACTGGCAGTCAATCGTTGTGAGAGGTTTCCGAGGCGCTTTTCTACCAAACCGAGCCATTCGCGCAGGTTATCCGCACGCGCGAAAAACTGAGCATCGGAATCGCCGGCATCCAACAGTCGGCTTTGGTAGTTGCGAAGCGATGCGATGCCATCACTGTATTTGGATTCCGCTGCTGGGAACATCCATGAGTCATAACCAATGAAGAACGCCGCTTCGGCGTCCAACAAATCTTGATCGGCCGTGGACTGAGATTGGGATCGGCTGTAGTCGTTTTGGAGAATCCGGGCGAGATCGCGAACCTGAAGCAAAACACCAATCTCCCAGCTTGGCATGTTGTCCAGAAACAGGCTGGGCGGTGTGACGTCATTCACGAGCAGCCCGCCTGGTTTTTCCATCAGAGTTTCGCTGACGCGGATGAGGGTACTTGTGGTCGCGAAACCGATGGTTGCGCTCTCGTCATTGCGACTGTCGTCTACCCAGAAAATGGCTGGTTCACGCGACCAGTACCAACCGACGATCGTGGCAACGACTAGCAGAACCCCGAGACCGGTGACCAGCGGTGGTACCCACCGCCTTTCGCTAAAAGCGAACCAATCGAAAATCTTTCCAAACATTAGTCTGCGTCCGAGTTGACGAGCTGGCGAAGGACGTACTGCAGGATGCCACCGTTCTTGTAGTAGTCCCACTCTTTGGGTGTATCGATTCGCACTTTTGCTTGGAAAGCATGCGGTTCGCCATCGGCGTCAGAAACATCAACCCGCACAAGGTCCGGTTCAGCATTGGCCATGCCACGGATTGAGAATTGCTCATGCCCGGCGAGTCCAAGTGTCTCTGCACTCTCACCGTCCAGAAACTGCAGCGGCAAAACACCCATGCCGATCAGGTTTGAGCGATGAATGCGTTCATAGCTCTGCGCGATCACCGCGCGCACCCCTAGCAGCAACGTCCCTTTGGCGGCCCAGTCACGCGATGAGCCGGTGCCATACTCACGTCCGGCGATCACAATCAACGGCGTCTGCGTTTCGGCGTAGCGCATGGCTGCGTCGAAGATCGTCATTTGCTCACCGCTAGGTTGATGCCGGGTCCATCCGCCCTCGGTGCCCGGTGCCAACTGATTGCGTAATCGAATGTTGGCGAACGTGCCACGCATCATGACCTCATGATTACCGCGACGAGACCCGTAGGAGTTGAAGTCCGCAGGCTTCACACCGACCGATCTCAGGTAATCAGCGGCAGGGCTGTCCGGTGCGATGCTGCCGGCTGGCGAGATGTGGTCTGTGGTAACAGAGTCCCCAAGCAACGCAAGCACATGTGCGCCCTCGATGTCGCCGGGCGCGGTTGCTTCGCGCGTCATACCTTCGAAGTAGGGCGGGTTCTTGACGTACGTTGAAGCTTCGTCCCACTGGTAGATTTCGCCTTCCGTAATCTTGAGTCGGTTCCAGTTGTCGTCCCCTTTGAAGACGCTGGCATAGCTTGCCTTGAACATATCTGAATCGATGGTTCTCAGGATCGTATCCTGAACTTCAACAGGATCGGGCCAGATGTCACGCAGATAGACCGGTTCACCGTTTGAGTCAGTGCCCAGAGGGTCGTTGTGGATGTCGGCATGCATGTTGCCGGCGATCGCATAGGCCACCACGAGGGGTGGAGAGGCGAGGAAACTCATGCGTACCAAAGGATGAATCCGTCCCTCAAAATTTCGGTTTCCGGACAGTACGCTGCAACCAACAACGCCCGACTCACGCACTGCGGCATCGATCTCTGGTCTCAGTGGACCCGAGTTGCCGATACATGTGGTACAGCCGTAGCCGACGGTATGAAAGCCGAGCGCTTCCAGGTCATCGAGCAAGTCCGCTTTTTCCAGATAGTCCGTGACGACCCGTGAACCGGGCGCCAGCGACGTCTTGACCCAGGGCTTTACGCCGAGTCCCTTAGCGGCGGCGTTGCGGGCCAGGAGGCCGGCGCCGATCATCACCGCGGGATTGGAGGTGTTCGTGCAGCTTGTGATTGCGGCAATGAGCACCGCTCCGTCAGAGATCTGCACGTCATTGGCATCAATCTGGAATGCGGCGTTACCGTCGCTATCGCGTGCTTCGACCATCGGTTCGAGGTGGCGCTTGAACGTCGCACTTGCCTCGCTGAGTGCGATTCTGTCCTGCGGTCGTTTTGGCCCTGCAATACTCGGTTCCACCGTTGCCATGTCCAACTCGAGAACGTCGGAGTACAAAGGATCTTCAGCGCCGTCCTCGCGCCACAGGCCCTGTGCTTTGGCGTAGTGCTCGATCAAGGCAACTTGCTCACCTGAACGTCCGGAGAGTTCGAGATATCGCAGCGTTTCGCCGTCGATTGGGAAAATCGCACAGGTGGAGCCGAACTCGGGCGACATGTTGCCCAACGTTGCGCGGTCGGCGAGGGGCAGGTGCGCCAACCCATCCCCAAAGAATTCAACAAATTTCCCGACGACGCCCTTTGAGCGCAGCATCTCTGTAACGGTCAGCACAAGGTCCGTTGCCGTTGTGCCAGCGGGCAATTTTCCAGTCAGTTTGAAACCGACGACCTGTGGGATGAGCATCGTGATGGGCTGCCCCAACATTGCCGCTTCGGCTTCGATACCGCCAACCCCCCAACCGAGCACGCCAAGCCCGTTGACCATCGTTGTGTGCGAGTCGGTACCCACAAGGGTGTCAGGGTAGGCAAGGCGACCTGACTCGGCGGAGACATCAAAAACTACCCGAGACAGGAACTCGAGATTTACCTGATGGACGATCCCCGTGTTAGGCGGGACCACCTTAAAGTTGTCGAATGCGTTCTGTCCCCAACGCAGAAACGCGTAGCGTTCACGGTTGCGCTGAAACTCAATCATGTTGTTCAGATCGAGGGCATTGTCGCGGCCGTAATTGTCGACCTGTACGGAATGGTCGATAACGAGTTCTGCGGGCGATAACGGATTAATCGCATCGGCTTTGCCGCCGAGCGCGACGACGGCATCGCGCATGGCAGCTAGGTCGACGACGGCGGGGACACCCGTGAAGTCCTGCAGAATAACCCGGCTTGGCGTGAAAGAGATTTCATGTTCCGGCGTCGCTGCCGGATCCCAGTTTGCCAACGCCCGAATGTCTTCGACGGTGACGTCGCGGCCATCTTCGTGGCGTAGCAGATTCTCAAGCAGGATTTTTAGGGAGAACGGCAGGCGTTCGACATGTCCGTCCTTGACGGCATTCAGTCGGTATAGCGTGAAGTCGGCACCACCGATCGAAAGGGTGTCGCGCGCGTCGAACGAATTCTTCATTTTGCCTCCGATAGCTTCTGCAAGGCGTCGTATCCACGGTGCGGCTCTACGGCGTCTATCGCGCCGCCGCCAAGACATCGTTCACCGAGATAAAGGACGGCGTACTGTCCGACAGCCGCGCCCCACTGTGGTTCATCAAATCGCAGGTGAAGCCGGCCCGAATCGTCAATCTCAGCAACACACGCCTGGTCGGGTTGTCGATGCCGGATTTTTGCGACCAGCTCGATGCCGTGCTTTAGTCCCGCCGGGGATGGGCCGACCCAATGTGGCTCGTTGCAGGTGATGGCGGCCGAGAGTAGGGCGGGATGGTCTTTACCTTGGACCACTCTCAGTGTGTTGTCGTCAAGCTGTTTGCTCGATACGTACCAAGGTGCGTCGCTCGCGTGTGACTGTCCGCCGATCCCGAGTCCCTGGCGCTGACCCACGGTGTAGTACATCAACCCGTGGTGTCGCCCAACCGTACGCCCTTGGTCGTCGACGATGTTTCCTGGTTGGGCGGGCAGAAATTGCGAGAGAAATTCTCTGAAAGGTCGTTCTCCAATAAAGCAGATGCCTGTCGAGTCCTTTTTTTCACGATTCGCAAGACCGGCCTTCATCGCAATCTCTCGCACCTGTGGTTTGGTTAGCTCGCCCAGTGGGAAAAGCACGTTCCGAAACTGTGAGGCTTCGACCGCATGCAAGAAGTAGCTCTGATCTTTGTTCGGGTCTTTGCCCCGCAACAACAATGGCGTGTCGCCGTCCATGGCGAGACGTGCGTAGTGTCCCGTCGCAAGGGCGCTGCCGCCCAGGCGTCGAGCGAACTCTGCGAACACCCCGAATTTGATCTCTCGATTACAAAGAACATCAGGATTGGGAGTGCGACCCGCTGCGTAGCCTTTCAGAAAGTCCTCGAATACGGCGTCACGATAGTCGCTACTGAAATTCGCGTGATGTAGCGTGATCCCGAGCTGATCACAGACGAGGCGAGCGTCCTGGAGATCTTCGGCGGCACTGCAATACCCATCGTCATCTTCCCAGTTGGTCATATGCAGACCTTCTACCTGGTAGCCAGCTTGTTTCAGAAGGTAGGCGACTACTGATGAGTCGACGCCGCCGGACATACCGACGATAACCGGGCCGGACAGATCCTCGGGTTGTGGCGGGTAATTCATGACCCAATTTTACCCCACGCGGGCGTGGGTGGGCAGGCCTCAGGACTCGAGTCGGCGGACGAGGGGTTCGATACGCTGCAGGAGGTCTTCCGGTTCCACCCGTCCGTCAAGCACGAGGCGTTCTCGTCGACCAAGGAGGAAGTCGTCGATGGCGCTCAGCACCACGGGAGCGCGCAGTCGATGGCGTTCGTGCGCCAGGGTGTCCCGGTGCAGCCAGCGTACTTTGATAATCCCGGTGTCCAACGGCAAATCCGGTTGTTCGGTAAGCGCTTCACCACAATAGACGAGCCGTACGAACCGAGACTCACGAATCTCGTCCCACCAAAGATAAGCCCCCACAAAGCCGGTCGGCTCGAACCGCCAGCGGGTCTCCTCGCGAACCTCGCGCACGATGGCCTGTTCGGGAGATTCGCCCGCTTCGATGTGCCCCCCAGGCAGATTCAGTACGACACCGCCCTGACTGCTTACCTCGTCGATACAGAGGAAGCGATCTTCGCGCCGCGCGATAGCTGAAACGGTGATATCGGTTCGAGACATCGTCTAAAGGTGCAGTCGACGAAACTCATTTTCAACTTCACTGGCCGCCCAGATCTCATCGAACGAGTTCAGGTAGGTCCTCGCAACGGGTCGTGTGTCGCTATCGGCGATACCATCCCACCGGGTTGCATCGAGTCGGTACGCGATCGCGCGATCATCAGCAATGCAGTAAGCCTCGGGTACTTCCCGATAGTCATCGTGCACGTTACGAAATTCGATAAAGCTGTTCAGCCGTCGGCCCATGGTGACCAGTCGATTACCGTTCTTGATTGCACGTGAGGGATCGGAAATCAGCACTCTGACCCGGGCAAACCGCCGTGACAGGATCAGCTTTTTTACGGCCTCAAGGAAATCGGGATGGTCATAGATGCCAGGCTCAAGATCACGGGTCATGATCGAGACCTTCCGCTCTGCCGTGCGACAAATCAAAGCGGCGGCTTCTCGCATGTCCGAGCGCGATGAAAGCACCCAACGCTGGTCCTGTTTTTTGCGTGCTTCGTTTGCACCCACCGCGGAATCACTCCATTGCGGCGTCTCGCGTGGATGTGGTCGTTACCCCTTCGTGAGCCTGCGCATTGTGCAATGCGCGATGCCAGCTTCGTCGAAAGGCTCGCCCTCCTGCACAAATCCAAAGCGTCGGTAGAACTCGAGCGCGTGCACCTGTGCATGCAACCACGGCGTCATGCCGCGTTCCTCGGCGCGCTGCAGCATGCTCTGCATCAACAACGCGCCAACCCGGTGCCCACGCCAGTCACGCAGCACCGCCATGCGAGTGATCTTAGCGTCCGGTTGCAAGCGCCCAACACCAACCACGTCACGTTTTGTCGAGATTGCGATGAAGTGTTCGCTGATGCTGTCCCATTCGTCCCACTCCTCGGATTCCGGAACAGACTGTTCCTCGATAAATACCTGGGTTCGGACATCACGCAGCGCGGCTTCATTGTCAGCCCATTGCGTACGTACCACCTTGATTTCAGGTCCTGTGCGACTCATTCGATGTCTGCCTCTTCGAAAGCGCCTACGCTCGACAGCCATGGCAACAACTCGTGTCCTTCCCCGGCGGTCAGCACTCGTTTCTTACATAATTTCATGACTTGATCCAGCAAACGGGCATCGAAGACCGCATGTTGTCCGTTGCAGTAGATATGCAGCGCGTCAATCTGCAGGCTCCAGAAGATTCTTGTCCATGGGTGGAGACTGGCAGGAAGCTTGTCGACGCAGCCGCCAGGGGTATCGAAACCGGGTTTGAATGCGGACGTCAGTCGACCAACAGCATCGATGATCTCGGCCTCGCTAATACCGCGAAGGGACAGGCACTGACCAACCGACGCTGGGATCTCTCCGGCGCGCACCCGCAAAGGTAACCTCGCATCACGCAGCCGGACGCCAACAGTGTCGTCGGGGCACTCAGTATCAAGCAGCGCAGCGATATCGCCCAGCGACGGTGCCTGCAACCCAAAAGACCATGTGCTGCAGAGTGAGGTCGCCACGCCGTGATGGATATGTCCCGGTGGCACGTACAAGACATCGCCGAGGCCAGCGCGGTAGACCTCATTGAACTTATCGCATTCGACGAGCCGTAGCTCGCTGCCAGGCACTGGTCGACCCGCTTCTGCGGGCGCCAGAAACCACTCCCGCTCGCCATCGCCTTGCACCAGGAAAACGTCATAGCTGTCGAGATGCGGACCGACTGAGCCACCAGGGGCAGCGATACTCACCATGATGTCGGCACGCCGCCAATCGGCAAGCCAATCGAAATGGGTCCACAACCCTGCGAGATCCGGTAGATGTCGATCGATATCGCGAACCAGGAGGGTCCAATCGCGATCGCCAAGCTCGGTCAGTTCTTTCTCGGAGAAAGGCCCCTGGCGACATTCATATCGCACCTCGACATCGGAACGCCTGGTTTCGACGAGCAGCGACTCGACATCATGGAGCAGGGCGAGTCCGGCAATCTCGTCGATGCCAAGCGGCGGTGCGAACCCAGGTAACTGTCCGGTCCATGCGCTGTGCTGCCAACGTTGCGCGAGTAACGGCGGTGGCGAGGTGTTAGCGCGTTGCAAGATATTCGTGGGTCAATGCCTCAGCTCGGCCCGTGTAGCTCGAGGGTGTGAGCTTCGCGAGCGCTTCTCGTGCCGCATCCGGCAGCTCCAGGGCCTCGATAATTTCAGCGACTCGAGATTCGGTGATGGCCTGACCGCGGGTCAGAACCTTCAGTTGGTCATAAGCGTCGGCAACACCGTAGCGACGCATGACTGTCTGTATCGGTTCGGCCAGGACCTCCCAGCTGTTATCGAGATCCTTACTGAGTGCGGTTTGCGATACCTCCAGCTTGTCGATGCCGCGGTGCAACGAGCTGAGCGCCACCTGGAAATAGCCGAGCACGCTGCCGAGATTTCTCAGCACGGTGGAGTCTGTGAGATCACGTTGCAGACGCGATACCGGAAGCTTGTCTGCGAGGTGCCCCGCCAGCGCAACCACCAGTCCGAGGTTGCCTTCCGCGTTCTCGAAATCGATTGGGTTTACTTTGTGCGGCATCGTCGATGAGCCGACTTCTCCGGCGATCGTCTTTTGTTTGAAGTAGCCGAGGCTGATATAGGTCCAGCAATCGCGGGCAAAATCGATCAGTACGGTCGAAAGCCGACTGAGACTGTGCAGGTAGTTCGCGATCCAGTCGTGGGGTTCGATCTGCGTGGTCATAGGGTTGTACTCCAACCCCAGACCCGCGACGAGCTCGCGCGAAAGAGCGGTCCAGTCCGCATCCTCAAATGCACTCGTGTGTGCATTGAAGTTACCGACGGCTCCGTTGAACTTGCCGAGAATGGCGATGCCGGACAGCGTTGCGATTTCGCGATCGAGGCGTGCAAGCACGTTGGCAAATTCCTTGCCAAGCGTCGTCGGAGAGGCGGTCTGCCCGTGCGTTCGTGCAAGCATCGGCAGATGCGCCCAGCGAGCTGCGCAATCTGCCAGCCGCTCGGTCGTGGCCGCCAGCGAGGGTAGCAGTACCTCTGAGCGGGCCTTGCTCAACATCATGCCGTAGGCGAGGTTGTTGATGTCCTCGGATGTGCAACCAAAGTGCAGCAGCGCGATCAGGCGCTTATCAGCGCCTCTGACCTCAGCTAACTCCGCCAGGTAATACTCGACGGCTTTCACATCGTGGTTCGTGCGTCGCTCGATCTCTTTGACTGCCTGCGCATCTTGCGGTGTAAAACCCTCAACCAACTCTGAAAAACGCGCATCCAGGGCTTCTGGAAGCGTCATATCGAACAAATCGCTGTTCGCCAGCAGTTTCAGCCAAGCCACCTCGACCGCGGTGCGAAACCGGATCAGTCCATATTCGCTGGCAATCTCTCGCAGCGAATTGACCTTGCCGGCGTAGCGGCCGTCGAGTGGCGAGATTGCGAGCAGTTGGGCGTCGCTCATGGTTGTCCTCGGGTGCTTGTGCTTTGCCGAGCGGCGCGCTGGACAATGCGTTCCAAACCTCTAATGATACACGCGCGACAAGCGGGTCGCGCAGTAGACATCGGTTTGGGACGGGACGATGACAGACAAGAAATTCCGGATTGAAAAAGACAGCATGGGCGAGCTTGAGGTGCCAGTAGATGCGCATTGGGGTGCGCAAACTCAACGCGCGATCAACAATTTTGAAATCAGCGGGCAGGGCATGCCGTCGCTGTTTGTGGAAGCCCTCGCACGTGTCAAGTGGGCGGCAGCCGGCGCCAACGGTGAGCTCGGGTTGTTGTCGTCGAGCAAGGCGGCAGCCATCCAACAGACGGCGCTGGAAATCGCCGAAGGCGCGCACCGTGATCAATTTCCTGTCGATGTATTTCAGACCGGGTCTGGCACCAGTTCAAACATGAACGCAAACGAGGTGATTGCTCATCTGGCCAGCGACCACAGCGGTCTCTCGGTGCATCCTAATGATGACGTGAATATGAGCCAGAGCAGCAATGATGTTGTTCCCACCAGCATTCATGTCAGTGCCGCTCTGGGGGTAACGCGTCACCTTTTACCCGCTCTGGAGTCGCTGTCTGCCGCGATCGGTGAAAAAGCTGCATCTTTGGACGATGTCGTAAAGACGGGTCGCACGCACCTGATGGATGCCATGCCGGTTCGCATGAGTCAGGAACTGGGCGCCTGGCAGTCGCAGATCGACAACGCAGCCGAGCGCCTTCGAGCGACGCTGCCGCGGGTCCTGCGACTCGCTCAGGGCGGCACTGCGGTAGGTAGTGGGATTAACGCCCACCCACGCTTCGGTCAAAAAGTGGCGACATTGCTCGCTGAACAGACCGGGCTCGAGTTCTCCTCCGCAAACTCGTTGTTCGAGGGGCTCTCGTGTCAGGACTCGATGGTGGAGCTTTCCGGGCAGCTTAAGGTGACCGCAGTAGCGATCATGAAGATCGCAAACGATCTCAGGTGGATGAATTCTGGGCCGCTCGCCGGACTTGGCGAGATTGCGCTACCGGCATTGCAGCCAGGCTCGAGCATCATGCCCGGCAAGGTGAATCCAGTGATACCGGAAGCCGCGGCTATGGTTGCCGCACAGGTCATCGGGAACGACGCCTGTGTAACGGTGGCAGGCCAGGCAGGTAACTTCCAGTTGAATGTCATGCTACCAGTCATTGCGAGAAATGTTCTGGAATCCATTGAAATTCTTGGCAATATTGCAGGGGCATTGGGTGAAAAGGCGATCGCGGGTTTTACGGTCAATCACGACAACTTGCAACAAGCGCTGGGCCGAAACCCGATTTTGGTGACTGCGCTCAATCCCGTCATTGGTTACGAGCTGGGCGCCAAGGTGGCTAAGCAGGCCTACGCCGAGGGCAGGCCGGTCAAGGACGTGGCGCTGGAGCTAACCGACCTTAGTAGCGACGAGTTGGATCGTCTGCTCGACCCTGCCAGCCTCACTGAAGGCGGCATCAAGCACTGAGTATGGTCAGCGTCGCGCGTGTCGAGCAGGCGCTGCACGCGCGGCGCGATCCTCCGGACGATCCGTTGGCGGTGAAACCGCCCGTCCCGGTTGCCAAGTTGCCTGAGGAATGGCGACTTCGACATGAAAGTGGGCTGCGTGCGGCGGCGGTGCTGGTGTTGTTGTTGGGTGAACCCGACGCACCGAGGGTCTTGCTGACGGAGCGCGCGCATCACCTGCAGCACCATCCCGGACAGGTGAGCTTCCCCGGTGGTCGGGTGGAGCCGCAGGACGAGAGTCTGGCGATGACCGCGTTGCGAGAAGCGAATGAGGAAGTCGGTTTAGCGGTCGATGCTGTAGACGTGTTCGGATACCTGCCGACACAGTGGACGGTAAGCGGATATGCGATGACGCCAGTCGTTGGCTATGCGCCCACAGCTTCGTTGCCGGATGCATGGGCGCTGGACCCACAGGAAGTGGCGAGTGCATTCGAAGTGCCTGCAGCGTATCTGTTTCATGCTGGCAATCACAGCGAGTCCTGGCGCGAATTCCAGGGGGTTCGGTTTGCCAACACAGAGATCGACTGGGAGGGCCGGCATATCTGGGGTGTAACGGCACGCGTGATTTCTCAAATAAGTCGAATAATTTCAGATGGATAACGGAAAAATCGATAAATTACTTGAGATAATGGCGGCGCTCCGCGACCCCGAGACCGGGTGCCCATGGGACATCGAACAGAGTTTTTCGACGATTGCGCCTTACACGATAGAGGAAGCCTACGAGGTAGCAGATGCCGTCGCGCGGAATGATCTCAACGACCTTAAGGATGAGCTGGGTGATTTACTCTTGCAGGTCGTGTTTCACGCCCGAATGGCAGAGGAAGTGCGGGCATTCACCTTTGAAGACGTGGTGAGATCGATCAACGAAAAGATGATCCGTCGGCATCCGCACGTTTTCGGAGACGAGGCGAAGCGTGGCGACGCAGATCTGCAGCTCCAGCGTTGGGAAGACATCAAAGCCGACGAGCGGTCGGACAAGGGTAAAGACACCGGCGCCCTCGACGGCGTGGCGCTGGCACTGCCGGCGCTTCAGCGTGCCCAGAAACTGGGTAAGCGCGCGGCAAGAACGGGATTTGACTGGCCGGATGTTGAGGGCGTCAGAGAGAAACTCAGCGAGGAGCTGGGTGAGCTGGAACGCGCAAGAGGCCAACACGAGTTAGAGGAAGAGATCGGGGACATTCTGTTCACGGTCGCGCAGCTCGCGCGCCACCACGGTGTTGACGCCGAAACCGCTGCACGGCGAGCCAGTGACAAATTTGAGCGTCGCTTCCGCCAGATGGAGACCGACTCGCCTGAGCTGGAAGCAATGGATTCCGAGAGTCTCGAGCGCGCGTGGGCCCGGGCGAAGGCCAAAATCGACGATATTCAGTAAACGTTCAGTTGCCGCCTCGTAAAGTTCGGGCCATGGCTGGTTGACGGCCGGTCTGAAACGGAGGAATTGAAATGTTGACACGTCGTTGGATTGTTGGACTCACGCTCGCAGGAACGCTCGCCGCATCGGGTGCGGCAGTCGCCGATCCGGTCCGCGAAGGCTACCGTCGCGCGGACGAAGTTCGGTTCGATTATGCGCGCGTGCTGGATGTGAAGCCGTTGATTCGGACCGTACAGGTCGAGATCCCCGTACGTGAGTGCTACGACCGCGAAGTGGTCGTCGAGCGCCGCCGTGGCGGTGTTGGCAGGACGATCGCGGGCGGCATTATTGGCGGAGTGCTCGGCAGCCAGATTGGCAGCGGCAGCGGCCGCGATGCTGCGACCGTTGTCGGTTCGCTCATCGGCGCGGCAGCGGCCTCTGAGGGCAACCGACGTGCGCCGGAGGTGCGCACCGAGCGGTTCTGCGAGACGCGCTACGAATTTGAGACTCGAGAGCGGGTCGAGGGTTTTCGTGTGACCTATCTGTATCGCGGTGAGACTTTCGTCACGCGCACTGAGACGGACCCCGGCAACAGGATTCGTGTGCGCGTCAGCGTGACACCTGCGGGCCGGTGATTGGGGCCTAGATCGTTGCAATGCGCAGTGCCAATGTCGAGAATTCAATACATGCGGGGATTACTGCTTTTGTTTTCGATGTTGGCGCTGTGCGCATCGTCCACGGCGTCGGCAATGCCGGTTGCCGGAAACCCGGGCGAACCGTTGCCTCAGGCGGTGTCTATCGTCGGCGATGCGTTCGCCGACAAAGTCACTCTGGAAGAGGCGGTACGGCGGGTTCGCAAGCAATACGGCGGGCGCATAGTTAGCGCCGAGACGCGCGGTCGCAGTGGTAATCGTGTGCACGTGATCAAGGTCCTGACCGACAGTGGGCGGGTTCACACCGTGCGTATCAACGCCAACTGAGTAACCCCATGAGACTGCTTGTAGTAGAAGACGATGAAACCCTCCGCGAGTCTCTGAAGGAGCAACTGCTCGCAGAGGGCTATCGGGTTGAAGCGGCGGCGGACGGTGAGGAAGGACTCTATTTCGCGCGTGAGTATCCGATCGACCTCGCCATCGTCGATCTTGGCTTGCCTGGCATACCCGGTATTGATCTCATCAAACAGCTGCGCAGCGCCGGCTACACCTATCCCGTTCTGATATTGACTGCGAGGGACGGCTGGCAGGACAAGGTGGATGGTCTTCAGGCGGGCGCGGATGATTACGTCTCCAAACCCTTCCACTTCCCGGAAGTGTCTGCGCGTATCAATGCGCTGCTGCGGCGCGCCGGTGGGTGGGGGTCAGCAGTCCTCGACTGCGGTGTTGTCAAGCTTGATACCGCGGCGCAAACGTTGCTGGTTAATGAGGCCGCGGTAGAGCTGACGTCGTTCGAGTATCAGTTGCTGGAATACTTGATGATGCGCGCGGGAGAAGTGGTTTCGAAAACTGAGCTGACCGATCGGCTCTATGATCAGGATTACGAGCGCGACAGCAACGTTATCGAAGTGTTTGTCGGCAGGCTGCGTAAGAAGCTCGATCCGGACAATTCGCTCAAGCCGATTGAGACGCTCCGAGGCAGGGGCTATCGCTTCGCACTTGAGCGGCACGGCGAGCGGTAACCGGCTAGCGTGCGATCGCTGAGGGCTCGACTGCTTCTCGTCACCAGCCTGCTGCTGGGTGGTGCGCTCGCGGTTGTTGGTGCGATTCTGGACTCCAGCGTGCGTGCAGCGCTCGACGAGGAACAGCGAGAGTTGCTCGACTCCCAGATCATTACGCTCCTAGCCGTAGCCGAGCCAGACGAAGGCGCGCGATTGCGTCTGCCCTACGACTTACCGGATCAACGTTTCAACACACCGGATTCCGGATTCTATGCAAAGGTTCGCGACCGAAGCGGTGCATTTCTATGGCGATCCGTGTCAGCAGTCGACTTGACCTTCACGCCGGATACACCACTTCCCGGCCCAGGCGAGCGAGTCTTCGCGCGTTCTGTAACAAGCACAGGCGATGTCCTGCTGACGCTGACCCTCGGCATCATCTGGACGTTTGAAGACGGGTCGGAGCGCTACTTCGCGTTGAGCGCCGCCGAGAGCGAACGAGCGATCATCGGACCTTTGAAGAAATTCCGCGGTCGCATGTTCGCAGTATTCACGCTGGTTGCAGCGGTGCTCCTTGTCGGCATGGGATTGGTGCTGTCCTGGTTGCTGCGTCCGCTTGGGCAGATTGCCTCAGAGATTGCGGATCTGGAAACGGGTGTCCGCACCAGCCTGTCGGATCACTATCCCAGTGAGTTGTCGGGTGTGGCACGTAATCTGAACACCCTGATGAAGAGCGAACAGCGTCGGACGTCGCGTTATCAGCAAACGCTGGCCAATCTCGCGCACAGTTTGAAGACGCCACTCGCCGCCGCGAAGGCGCTGCTCAACGATGGTAAAGCGAAGCCCGAGTTGCAGGCGCAGATGCAGCGGATGGAGCAAATCGTGCGCTACCAGCTCGCTCGACCAGCGATCGGTACAGGCCGTACCGTCGGCAACCGTACGCTGATCGAACCCGAGCTCACCCAAATGCTTGATGCTCTGGATAAGGTTTACCGGGATAAAGGCGTGCACGCGGAAATCGACCTAGAGCATGACATGGTATTTCCCGGTGACCGGGGCGATCTTGTTGAGATGTTGGGCAACCTGCTCGATAACGCTTACAAGTGGACCACCCAGCGGGTGCTGGTCGTAGGACGCAAGGTTGCGCATGAGACCGGCAGCGTGCTCGAGTTGTCTATTGAAGATGACGGGGCAGGTTTCCCCGAGGAAGCGGCTGCAGCAGCCTTGAAGCGTGGGACTCGCCTGGACGAGACGGTACCAGGTACCGGTATCGGCCTTGCGGTAGTTGCGGAGTTGGTTGAGCAATACGAAGGCAAGATTGTGATCGAGCGCAGTCGTCTCAGCGGTGCGCGTGTCGCGATCACTTTGCCTTTGTCATAGTCAGCTCGCGAGCGCGTATGCAACAATTACGCAATGAGCTCGCCTTCAGACGACGCTAAGGCCCGCCGTCTCGCACAAAAACCAAACACTGATGTTCTCGATGAAGATCTGCCGATCAATGCGCATCGGGATGTCATCATCGATGCGCTGCGTGAACATCCTGTTTTGATAGTCGCGGGTGAGACTGGATCCGGCAAAACAACGCAGCTACCGCGCTTTGCGCTTGCCGCCGGCTTTGGGCGCGAACGCCTGATTGGTCACACTCAGCCTCGTCGAATCGCAGCTCGTTCGGTCGCCGCAAGAATCGCCGAGGAAACCGATTTGCCACTCGGTGAGGGTGTTGGTTTTGCTGTCAGGTTTGACGACCGCACAGCACCTCAAACGCTCGTGCGAATCATGACTGACGGCATCCTTCTCAACGAGGCGCAACGCGATGCGATGCTCAGTCGGTATGAGGTCATCATTATCGATGAGGCGCATGAGCGGAGCCTGAATATTGACTGTCTGCTCGGCTTGCTAAAGCGCGTACTGCGCAAGCGGTCGGATCTTCGTGTGATCGTGACCTCAGCCACGATCGACGTAGAGCGGTTTTCGCGGTTCTTCGACAATGCACCGGTTATCGAGGTATCCGGTCGGGGATACCCGGTGCGAGTTGAGTATGCGGATGCAACGGTTGCTATCGACGACAGCCGCCGCCTCGCACGACAAGTCGCCGATGGCGTTCGCCAGCTGCTGTCCGAGTCGCTACCGGCCTCGGCGCAGGACATTCTTGTTTTCTTGCCTGGCGAGCGAGAGATTCGGGATGCGGAAAAAGCCATTGCCAAAAGCGGTGTGGCGAGCAAGGGCTATGAGATTGTGCCGCTGTTCGGTCGCCTTGCTGACAAAGATCAGCAGTCCGTATTCAGGCCTGGCGGGAATCGCCGAATCGTGCTCGCCACCAACGTAGCAGAGACTTCGATCACTGTGCCGCGTATCGGTGCTGTGCTCGACTCCGGGCTGGCTCGAATCAACCGATACTCGCCGCGAGCGCGCGTTACTCAGCTTCAACTGGAGGCGGTATCCCAGGCAAGTGCGAATCAACGTAGTGGTCGTTGCGGTCGTTTGGGTCCCGGCGTGTGTTTGCGGCTCTACAGCGAGGTCGACTATGCGTCTCGATCCGAGTTCACCGATCCGGAGATGCTGCGAACCAATCTTGCGAGCGTCGTTTTGCAGATTTCTGCACTTAACATTGGTGCCGTGTCGGAGTTTCCTTTTCCGGACCCGCCCGATCCAGGTCGGCTCGATGATGCGCTTTGTGAGCTGCGTGAGTTAAAAGCGCTGGATGATCGCGATCGCATCACCCGGTTTGGTCGAAAGCTTGCGAGGCTGCCGCTTGATCCTCGCCTGGGGACGATGTTGCTAAGCGCGAAGGATGAGACCGTGCGCGGTGCAGTGTTGATCGTGGTTGCCGGGTTGTCGATTCAGGACCCACGACAGCGTCCGGTCGAGGCGGCTGGTGCGGCCGATTTGGCACATGCCGAATTCGCAGATTCGGAATCCGATTTTGTGACGTTGTTACGACTTTGGGCGGCAGGTGAGACCGCCCGGCGAGAAGGTCGTTCGGCGTGGGAGCGATGGTGTGGTGAGTCTTTTCTGTCGCCACGACGGATGCGCGAGTGGCGCGAGGTCGCAAGCCAGATTGGACGGATGGCACAGAGTAAGCCCCATCCGAACGTGTCCACGCTCTTTGCGGATAAGGAGCGCCGCCGGCAGCTGCACCAAGCGATTCTCTCGGGATTATTGACACGTATCGGTCACTTGCGTGAGCCCGGAGTCTACGATGGTGTCAGTGGCCGCGCCTTTGGTCTGCATAAGGCATCATCACTGTCGTCGCGTGCGCCGAAATGGCTCATGGCGCTCGAGGTCGTTCGCACACACAAGGCGATGGCCAGGTACGCGGCAGGCATTTCGCCCGGCTCGGTGGCAGCCGCGGCGCCGCATCTGACGCGCTACGAATACACGCGACCCTACTGGAACGTTCGCAAGGGGCGTGTCGAGTCGAAGCGATCTACCTTGCTCGGACGCCTTGTTCTAGTCAGCAACCGCCGCGTGCCCTACGACACGGTGGATCGCGCTGCGTCGCGGCGCGTTTTCATTCGCGATGCCCTGGTTGCCGATCGCTTGGGCAAGGACTACCCGTTCGTCGATTTCAACCGGGCGGAGCGAGAAGCACTCGCCGAGTTGGCCGGTCAGTTGAGGCGGGCGGTCGAAGTGCGCGCCGCTCGTATCGAGCAGCATTTTGATGACCATTTGCCACCAGAGGTGAACAGTCGTGCCACGCTCGAGCGTTGGCTGACGGAAAGTCGCGAGCATGACTTAGCGCTGAGAATCGACCGTGAACAATTGTTATCCGAGGCGGCGAAGCCTGACCTCGAAATGACGCCACAAGCGGCGCCGGTTAAGGGCAACACGCTACCGTTGTCGTACGCGTTCTCACCGGACCGAGACGATGATGGCGCAACACTCACAGTCCCGGCGGGACTGCTTGGTGCTTTGACACCATCGGACATCGAGCAGTCGGTGCCGGCCTTTCTGCAGCAACGCGTCGCGGCGCGCCTGAAGGCTTTGCCCAAGAAAGACAGAAAACGTTTGCACCCGATTGCGCAGACGGCGTCGGCGATTGTTACCACGCTGTCCGCACTCCCGGAAACGGCGCTGGGGCTGGATGATCGCTTGCAGGGCGTGTTGCTTCGCGAATACAGCATACAGATCGAACCGGGTGTCTGGTCGTCATTGGTTGAACCCGAGCACTGGTTGCCGAGGATTCAGGTGACCGATGAGGCGGGAAACACGTTGGCGGTAGGACGCGACCTGGAAGCGTTGCGTGTCGAATGTGCGCCACTGGTTCCAAAAGCTGCCGCTCAACCGAAGCCGGAAACCAGAAACGGTGTGACCTCCGGTTTTCCGACGCTCAATTCGCCCTATGCAATTCGCCGAGGTGGTGCGGAGGTCACCGTCTATCCGGCATTGAGCGCCCAGCCGGATGGTGTTGTAGTTCACGAGTTTCTTGATCCGGTATCGGCGGCTGATGCACACGCGGAGGGTGTCTTCGCGCTCTTGCTCAAGCGTTTCCGCGACCAGGTCAAGAGCCTGCGCAAGTCGGTGCTTCAGGACCGCAACGTACTCCTGCAGTGGGCAACCTTTGAAGACGAAGGGGGCGCAGCGTTGGTCGACGACGTGGTTCGTGCGGCATTCCGCGGCAGTTTTGGTGCGAGCGTTGAAACGGTTCGTGACCCGGTTGCATGGCAGGCGCTGTGTGAGCGCGGCGCAGCCGAAGTGGTACCCACAGGAATGCGCATACAGGCCTTACTCCCGGAGGTGCTAGGTGCGCACGCGCAATGCAGGCAGCAATTGTCCACGACCTCGGAGGCCTATGGTGAGGCTGTGGATGACGTACAACAGCAAATCGCGCAGCTCGTATTTCCTGGCTTTTTGATGGCGACGCCCCACGAGCGAATAGACTCGCTAACGCGTTATCTGCAGGCGGCTAGCATGCGACTGCAGCGCATCCCGAGTAACCCCGCTAAAGACAATGATGCGCTGGCAATGATCCGCAGCCTACAGGCGCGGCATGCGGCATTGACCGCATTCACCGGCGTGAACCAGAAGCAAGCGGCGGCCGATTTCCGTTGGTTGATTGAGGAATTCCGGGTGTCGTTGTTCGCTCAGTCGCTCGGAACCAGTGAGAAGGTGTCTTTGCGCCGTTTGGAGAAGCGCTGGGACGAGGTTCTGAGGATGCCTGACTGATGTGGGTTAACCTGAGACAGTCGTGCGATACTCCACGCCCATGACTGCACCGCCGGACACTCGATTACCGCTCGTCTTCGTCACGACCGGCGGCACCATCGACAAAGTGTATTTCGATGCCGCTAGCCAATATGAGATCGGCGACTCCGTGGTTCAGCAGGTTTTAGCGGACGCACTCGTAGACATCGAGTTCGAGGTGTTGGCTTTGATGCGCAAGGACAGCCTGGAGATGACCGATGACGACCGTCGCGTCATTCGACAGGAAATAATCAATCATCCAGCATCCCGGTTTGTGGTGACACACGGCACTGACACGATGGCAGACACGGCCAACGCGCTACTGCCTGTCAGCGACAAAACCGTCGTCTTCACCGGTGCTTTGACGCCCGCGCGATTCCGCACGACCGACGCCGTATTCAATATCGGCATGGCGGTCGCAGCGGCACAGACGCTGGCGCCCGGCGTCTACCTCGCCATGAGCGGCAAGGTGTTCGACGCCGGCACCGTCGTCAAGAACCGGGAGCGTAACCGGTTCGAGCTAGTGGCGACTACAGATCGAAGTTGATGCCCTGAGCGAGCGGAAGCTCGTGGCTCCAGTTGATGGTGTTGGTCTGACGCCGCATATAAGCCTGCCAGGAGTCTGAGCCCGCTTCTCGCCCACCACCGGTTTCCTTCTCGCCGCCAAATGCGCCGCCAATTTCTGCGCCGGAAGTGCCGATGTTCACGTTTGCGATGCCACAGTCCGATCCGGTCGCGGCGAGGAATTGCTCCGCATGTTGCAAACGATCGGTGAAGATCGCTGAGGACAATCCCTGGCGCACGTCGTTTTGCATATCGATGGCTTGCTCCAGCGTTTCGAACTCGATGATGTAGAGCAACGGCGCAAACGTCTCATCCTGAACGATCTGCCATTCGTTCTTTGCTGTAGCGATTGCAGGCTCGACAAAGTTGCCGGCGCGCTCAACACGGGAGCCACCGACAAGCAATTCACCGCCCGCGTCTTGCACCGCTTGCACAGCGCCAAGGAATCGATCGACAGAAGCCTCGTCAATCAATGGGCCCATCAGCGTGTTCTCATCCAGTGGATCACCGATGCGGATTTGCCCATACGCATTGCGCAGCTTTTCGATTAATTCGTCCTTACGCGACTGGTGCACCAGCACTCTGCGCGTCGTAGTGCAGCGCTGGCCAGCCGTACCGACCGCACCGAAAACGATGGCCGGTACAGCAAGTTCCATATTGGCAAACTCGTCGACGATCAGCGCATTGTTGCCGCCGAGCTCGAGGAGCGACCGGCCCATCCGCTGCGCAACACGCGAGCCGACGGCGTTGCCGATTTCACAGGAACCTGTGAACGACATGAGCGCCACCCGCCGGTCATCAACAAAGGTGTTGGCGAGCTCAGTGCCCGCGTCGTTGAACAAGAAAAAGATCGGCGGGTAGCCCATCTCCGCGAGCACCTGATTGCAGATTTTCTGCACCGCGACACCGCACAGGACCGTCTTCGGTGAGGGTTTCCAGACACTCACATTTCCAGCGATCGCTGCGATGAACGCATTCCAGGCCCAAACCGCAACCGGGAAATTGAACGCCGAGATGATGCCGACGACGCCCAGCGGATGCCATTGCTCGTACATGCGGTGCAAAGGACGCTCCGAATGCATGGTCTTGCCGTAAAGCATGCGCGACTGGCCAACGGCAAAGTCAGCGATATCGATCATCTCTTGAACTTCACCGTCACCCTCGGCTTTGATCTTGCCCATTTCGAGTGTCACGAGGCTGCCGAGTGCGTCCTTGTGTGCGCGCAGCGCCTCGCCGACGCGACGAATGGCTTCGCCACGTTGCGGTGCCGGAATCTGCTTCCATCGTGCTGCAGCGTCGGTCGCCGCGTTCATGATGGCTTCATAGTCGGCCATGCTGCTGGCATCGACGCTTCCAAGCAGACCCCCTGTGGTCGGATTGAACGATTCAATGCCATTACCAGTGGCAGGCAGCGGCTGATCGCCGATCCAGCTTCCTGGGTTGGTATCGAGCAGACCGAGGTCGGTGAGAACCGGATGAGTCATTGGTGTGTCCTGTGCGCTTATTGATTACTGGAGTTGGTCGCGATCGCCCTTGAGGACGTCTGGCTGGAGCCACCGTCGGCGTAATAGCTACCGAAGCGGTTGTCGAGAATCTCGCCTAGTGAGAAGGCCTCCTGGGCGATGAAGCCCTGGAAACGGTCGGGCTCGGCCATGACTTTGTCGACGACCGCACAAATGCCGCTAGCCGTCGTGATTTGAATTGCTGACCAGAGCTTGCCCGCGACGAACTGCGGGTAAACCTTGTTGACGTAGTTTTCCTCGCGCAATACGCCGTTCTGAATCCCGGTGACGGCGGTATAGACGATGACAACATCCTGCAAAGTCTGCGGCACGGCGTTTTCGAGAATACGTTTGAGCGTTTGTCGGTCGTCTTTCAGCTTCAGGCCGTTCATCAGCAGGCGCATCTGTTCGCAGTGTCCGGGGTAGCGCATGGTCTTGTAGTCCATGTTCTGAACTTTGCCTGCGTAGGTTTCGGCCAGCGACCCCAATCCGCCTGATGTGTTGAATGCCTCATACTCGGTGCCGTCGATCTGGATTTGTTCGAGGCCTTCGAGTGCGAGGACCTTGGTCAACTCGCCATTGACGATGCTCTCGCAGAGGTTCGCATATTCGTTGATCACGCCCTCGGTTGACCAGGTCAGAGAGTATTTCAGGACGTTATTTGGATTCTGCGGGAGTGCACCCACGCGCAGTTTCACCGAACGAATGGCATCAAAGTGACTGATCAGTTCGTTGGCCGCGATGCTGATGAAGCCTGGTGCAAGACCACACTGCGGCACAAATGCGGTTGTAGCCCCTTCGGACTGTTTGCGCACGGCTTCGGTGACAGCGACGTCTTCGGTCAGATCGAAATAATGCAGGCCTTGCTCGCGTGCGACCTCGGCCACGAGCGGGTTGCAGTAGAAGGGCAGACTGGAGATCACCGCTGCAGGTCGGTGCTCTGCGACATGCGCGGTCAGCGCCGCCTTGTCTGTCGCGTCGATCGCGAACGGTCTTACGTTGTCGAGATCATGCTTGGCAGCGACCGCCTGTGCGGCGTCAGGGTTTGTGTCGGCAATCTGCACATCGAAATCACCGGAATCGCCCAGTAGGCCGGAGATCAGCGCACCGATCTTGCCGGCACCGAGAATCAGCACCTTGTGCATTATGTAGTCCCTTGTATTTATTGTGATCGCGCGGCTCGGGTGGCGTTGCGCAAATGTGGCGCGCAGTGTGCCAATTCGCATGGAGTAGCGCCACATTAGAGGCTTTCGATGACCCTAGGTTATGTCGGTGGTTTCAGTGGTAACTGGTGATGATCAAAGGAGTTTTTGCAACGCACAAAATGCCTGTGGCACACTCCGCGCATGAGTCGATCAAGCACAGAAAATACATGGCATCCCGCAAGTTGGGAGGGCAAGATTGCCCGGCAGATGCCGACCTATCCGGATCAGGAAGGACTGCGTGATGCGGTATCCCGATTAGCTGCGTTACCGCCGCTGGTGACTTCGTGGGAAGTCGATAACCTCAAGGCGCGAATTGCCGCTGCCCAACGCGGTGAAGCGTTCGTCTTGCAGGGCGGGGACTGCGCCGAGACATTCGCCGAGTGCACCTCGGACAACATCGTCTCGAAGTTGAAGATTCTGCTGCAGATGAGTCTTGTAATGCTCTACGGCATGCAGAAGCCCGTGGTGCGTATCGGCCGTTTCGCAGGCCAGTATGCGAAGCCGCGCTCCGCGGATACTGAAACCCGCGATGGTGTGACGCTTCCGAGTTTTCGGGGTGATCTAGTCAATCATCCTGGCTTTACCGAAGCGGAGCGGATTCCAGACCCGGAGCTGATCCTGCGCGGTTATGAGCGCTCGGCACTGACCCTGAATTTTATTCGCGGGTTGGTTGACGGTGGTTTTGCAGATCTCCACCACCCCGAATATTGGAATTTGGATTGGGTGGAGCACTCTCCACTTTCCGAGGAATATCAGAAGGTAACAGGCGATATTTCACGTTCATTGGATTTTTTTGAGTCCATCTCAGGACAGGCAATCCATCAGACCCGCCGTGCAGAGTTCTTCACTGCACATGAGGGGCTGCATTTGCACTACGAGCAGGCACAAACACGACTGCGACGCGACCGGTGGTACGACCTCACGACGCATTTCCCATGGATCGGGATGCGTACGGCTATGCTCGACGGCGCGCACGTAGAGTACTTCCGGGGTATCACGAACCCCATCGGCATCAAAATCGGCCAGGGCATGGACTCTGAGTGGTTGCAGGAGTTGCTTGCGGTGCTTAACCCCTCGAACGAGGCGGGCCGCATTGTGCTGATCCATCGACTGGGCGCGGGCAACGTCGAGGATCATTTGCCTAGGCTCATCGAGGCCGTTCAGGCAACCGGTAGTCCAGTGCTTTGGACCTGTGATCCGATGCACGGGAACACGGAGTCGACCGAGGCCGGCTACAAGACCAGACGCTTCGACAATATCGTTGCGGAAATCGAAGCCTCGTTCCGGGTACATCAGGCTGCAGGCACCTACCTTGGTGGTGTGCACCTGGAGTTGACGGGCGAGGACGTTACCGAGTGTACCGGCGGCGCGCGAGGACTGACCGATGCTGACCTGGCAAGAGCCTATCGGTCGCAGGTCGATCCCCGTTTGAACTATGAGCAGGCGCTCGAGATTGCGATGCGGATTGCCGGTCTGAAGTGAGGCTCAGGGGCGGGCGCGTCGCGTGAGCCGACGCCAGGCTTCTCGGTCATCAATCCGAAGATATTCGCCCGGACCAAGCCCACCTAACTCAAACGGGCCGACGGACGCACGCACGAGCCTTAGCGTCGGCGCCCCGGCGGCCGCGGTCATCCGTCTGACCTGTCGATTACGGCCCTCATCGATCTCAATCTCTATCCAGTGCGTCGGGATCGACGCTCTGAAGCGTACGGGCGGTGTTCGCTCCCACAGCTGAGGCTCATGGATGGGTCTCGCCGACAGGGCTGCGGCCGGACCGTCCTTCAGCACCAATCCAGCCATCATCGCTTCGCAGCAACGGTGGGCGGATGCCTCATCAGCCTCGACTTGTACCCAGTACGTCTTGGTGTGTTTGTGTCGCGGATGTGCCAGTCGTGACTGTAGCTGTCCGTCAGAGGTCAGGATCAACAATCCCTCGCTATCGTAGTCCAGCCGTCCCGCTGGATAGACGTCCGGCAAGTCTACGTAAGTCGCGAGCGTTGTCTTGTCGCCATCTGTCGTGAATTGCGACAGGACCCGGAAAGGTTTGTTGAGCAGAACCGTGGGCACGAGTTAACGCGGCAGTCTGCCTCGATCAAACCAGCTCGGCGTCGGTCATGACTTCAATCAGCGAAGGGCCATCGTGGGCTATGGCCGCGCTCATTGCGTCGTCGAGCCCCGATCGTTCCTTAACCCGCAAACCCATGCCGCCGCAGGCGCGCGCAAAAGCGGCGAAACTTGGGTTGACCAGGCTGGTCTGCCAGACAGCGAACTCTGCGGCTTTTTGTTCCTTTGTAATCTTGCCAAGCTCCGCGTTGTTCATGAGCACGTGCGTGATGTTCATGTTGTATTTCACTGCAGTGGTGAACTCCATGGCGTACTGCCCAAATCCGCCATCGCCAGAGACCGAAATCACCTTGCGCCCAGCGTAATCCCCATCCTCCTGAGTCGCGGCCCATGCACCCATCGCCGCAGGAAATGAGAACCCAATCGAACCGAGGTAGCCGGACATCAATACGCGTTGGTTTCCCGTCGGTTCAAAGTAGCGCCCGAACGAGTAGGTATTGTTGCCAACGTCGACGGCGATAATGGCGTCTTCCGGTGCATGACGGGTGAGTGAATCAAAGAGGGCTGCAGCGGAAAGTCCATGCTCGTTGTCCTCCCCCAGACGGCTGCGCTTTTCTTCGCGCCACAAGCGCCAGCGCTCGGCGATTTCCGCCTTCTGATCGATTGCGCCCTCGTGCTTCGCCAGGGCTCCGAGCATCTGCTGTGCTGTCACACCCACGTCACCCAACACCGGGACGTCGACCGCGTGGCGTTTGCCGATACGCATGGGGTCGGTGTCGACCTGAATGGTCGGCTTGCTGGGGTAAATGCCCGTGTGATCCGAAAAGCTCGCCCCGAACACAATGAGCAGATCCGCCTCGTTCATGAACCAGCTCGCGATGGGTGTTCCGGAACGCCCCAGTACGCCGGCGGCGAGGGGATGTTGATCAGCGATCTGGCCTTTGGCTTTGAAAGTGGTGGCGATCGGTGCGTTGAGAGACTCAGCCAGCTCGATCACTGTCTGCATGCCCTCCAGCGCGCCGTAACCGACAATGATCATCGGTCGTTTGGCAGCGCGTATAGCCGCTAACGCTTTGTCCACGCTGTTGGGGGCAGGAGCGACATGCAGATCCGCGACGCGTCCGGTGGGCGGCTGCGCCGATGCGCCCTCGGGTGCGGGCATCGGCTGTACGTTGTCCGGGAACACCAGATGACCGACGCCACGCTTGTAGATCGCGGTCTTGATCGCCTGCGACATCAGTAAGGCGTGGTCGGACTGCGGGTGCACGGTTTCGGAGAACTCTGCGACGCTCTCGAACGCGGCTTCCAGATCGATATCCTGAAAGGCATGCACGCCAATGACCTGGTCCTGAACCTGCCCCGTCAGGGCGAGTGCCGGTGCGCCGTCCACCTTGGCGTCCCACAGACCGGTCAGCAGATTGGTCGCGCCCGGGCCCGCAATAGTCAGCGCAGCGGCGGGAGTGCCGGTCAGTTTGCCGTAACCGGAAACCGCAAAAGCCGCGGCACCTTCATGACGGATGCCGTAATAGGACAGCTTGCCCTCGTTTTCACAGACACGAAGCGCATCCGCAAGACCAAGGTTCGAATGCCCGACCATACCGAACACCGATGTCACACCCCAATCGACCATGGTCTCGGCCATAAGGTCGGCGACACTGCGTTCGCGCTCAGGTGCGGCAGGTACCGCGACGTAGACCTCGTCATCGCGAATTTCGACCTCGAACATCTGCTGTCCGGTGTCTTCGTGTCCGCCCGGAGGTTTGCCGGTCAGCGGGTCGAAATCCCAGCCGTGCCAGGGGCAACGCAGCCAGCATTGGTCGTCAATCCCTTTCTCGATGGCACCCTCACCGAGCGGTCCACCCTGATGCGGGCAACGGTTGTCCATCGCCGCCCATTGGCCATCGAAATGAACCAAGGCGAGTGACTGGGTGCCGGCGGTTACTGACTTGACGCGACCTTCCGCGACTTCGTCGATGGTTGCGACCTTGTGCCAAACGATGTTGGTGGCTGCTTCTGTCATGGGCGCTTACCCTTGCGATTCGTCATTAGACGTGTTCCATGCGGGCCGGTGGTCATGGTACAACGCCCGAGGCACGCAAAGGAGAGATGCGCGTGGATGACAACGCAAGTAACTTGCAACACGGCGTGACACCGTGACGTTGGAAACGGCACAGACGTTAGTTGCGATCGGTGGCGCCTATTTTGGTGTGGGTCTGTTAGTTGCCCTCATCTATGTGTTCGGTGGTGCCGGGAAGATCGATCCGGCCGCGCGAGGGAGCGGAATGCCGCCGAGCGTAAGACTGTTGATCGCCCCCGGTGTGATCGGCCTTTGGCCGCTCATGCTCTATAAGCTCGCGGTGCAAAAGGTACCACCCGTCTCATGAAGCGCGGCCAGCGAAGGCTCCATGCCGTCTTGTGGTTAGTAGTCGCTCCCGCGCTCGCCATCGTCTTGTGGTTGGGCATTAGTCACCGACCGGCGAGTCCTGTCAATGACGCATTGCCTCCAGCACTCGGCACGGAGGCGCACTGATGTCACACGACTACCAGCGCGTTCAGTGGACGCCGTTCAAGCGGCAATACGACCTCTGGATGCTGCTCGGCATGCTGCTTTATCTCGCTGTATTTATTGCGGTCAGCTTTGTCGCAACGCAGGGCGGCACGCCCAACCCGGTTCAGGTGCTGATCCGTGCATTTGGGTCGTTGGCGTTTCTCATGCTCACCTTTATTCTTTGTCTCGGTCCGATGGCCCGGCTCACGCCGAGGTTCAAACCTCTGATGTACAACCGCCGCCACCTCGGCGTCGCGATGTTCAGTGTGGCTTTTGTGCACGCGGTGCTAGTGGTGTTCTGGTATCACGGGTTCGGTGACCTGAATCCGTTGGTTTCGGTGTTGGTTTCCAACCCGCGCTACGACAGCATCGCGGGTTTCCCTTTTGAAAGTCTTGGTCTAGTCGCGTTGTTGATCCTCTTTTTGATGGCATCGACCAGCCATGACTTCTGGAATGCCAATCTAGGGCCGGGCGTCTGGAAGTTGCTGCACATGGGCGTGTATCTGGCGTTCGTCGCTCTCGTGGCGCACGTTGTGCTGGGTGTGATTCAGTTCGAAAAACACCCGCTGTACGTGGCGATACTGATCGGCGCGGCAGTGGTGGTCGCGTCCCTGCACCTGATTACCGGGTTCAAATATTTCGGTGAGTCTCATCCATCGGCAAACGAAGGCTGGTTAACGGTCGGCAATACCCAGTGCTTCGAATCCGGCGCGGCGCGTATCGTTCGGCCCAAGCAAGGCGAGGCTATCGCCGTGTTTTTCCATGAAGGTGCGTTCTACGGCGTCTCCAATGTCTGTCGTCATCAGGGCGGGCCGCTGGGAGAAGGGCGGGTAGTCGATGGGTGCATCACCTGCCCCTGGCATGGATTTCAATACCAACTGCAAGATGGCCGCTCACCCGCGCCGTTCACAGAAAAAATTGCGACCTATGCGACGCGCATTGAAGGTGATGTCGTGCTTGTTAGTACCACACCTAATCCGCCGGGCACCGAGCAGGCGCCTGCGACTCTCGAGGTGACCGCGTGACCGATAAGGACCAAGCATTTTTTGTGGGGTGGGCTGAGCTGCCAAAGACCGATCGACGGTTTTTCGTGCAGGCCGGTGCCGTACTTTCCATTTCAGCATTGGCGGGTGCTGTGGGCGTCGCGGCCTTCCAGCGCGCCGTTGGTAGCGGAGATTGGGAACTTTCGGAGACCCGGGAGTACCGAGGGATCCTCGTGTCATCTCCCTATCCGATGTTGCTCACGCGTGACGTCACTGGCGAGCTACAAACTGCGTTGCTCGTTTGCGAGACCAAGTGCGGGGTTCAGGCGCGCCTGCAAAGCGTGTCCGATGGTGCCGTGGTGATTCGCGGTACGCCTATCGTGCGCGGGCCACATGCCATGATCGCGGTTTCTGAGGAGATGGAGTGGATTCGGCGGCTCGATCAGGCGCCGGATATCGCGATTTCCGTGCCGAGGCCAGTGTCGCTCGGTGAGTACACGCTGAATGGCGAGGTGCTGGATACCAAGTGCTGGTTTGGCGCAATGAATCCATCCGAGGGCAAACCTCATAAATCTTGCGCAAGTCTCTGTATTCGCGGTGGTATTCCTCCCGCCTTCTACGTTCGAGATATCCGCGAACAGAGCGCACTGATGATTCTGACGCATCGAGGGAGGGGCTTCGGACGTGAGCTATTGCCGTATGTTGCAGACCCCGTTTCGATCCGCGGCACCCTGAAGCAGTCAGGTGATCTGTTGATGTTTGATACCAGCGTCGACGCGATCGAATTTCTCACCTGAATCGGTCGGATTTCTGCCCCCAGAAAGGCCTTGTTGGGACCCGGATGCGGTACAATGCGGCCGCTTTCGGAACCCGCCGCAACCAGCGGCTTGCGCGTTCCCTGGGGACAAAGGACATCAGATGAATTACGACAAGATCACCGTGCCGGAGCACGGTCAACCGATTGAGCTAACGCCCGACTCCCGAGTGGTTGTCCCTGACAATCCGATTGTGCCGTACGTCGAGGGCGATGGTATTGGCATCGATATCACTCCGGTGATGCTCGACGTCGTCAACGCGGCTGTCGAGAAGGCTTATGGCAGCGAGCGAAAAATCGCCTGGATGGAAATCTATGCGGGTGCCAAGGCGAGTCAGATCTATGAGAGCGCGACTTTTCTGCCTGAAGAAACACTGGACGCGCTAAAGCGTTACGTTGTCTCGATCAAAGGCCCGTTGGCCACACCGATCGGCGGCGGCATTCGATCGTTGAACGTATCGATTCGCCAGACGCTGGATCTCTATGCCTGCGTGAGACCGATTCGCTACTTCCCCGGTGTGAACACACCGATGAAAGATTCCGAGCTCGTCAATATGGTGGTGTTCCGTGAGAACACCGAGGACATCTATGCGGGTATCGAATATCCAACGGGTTCTCAGGAAGCTCAGAAGCTGATCAAGTTCCTGCAGGAAGAGTTGGGGGTGACGAAAATCCGTTTCCCATCCAGCTCCGGTATCGGCATTAAGCCGGTGTCGCGCGAAGGCTCCGAGAGATTGATCCGCAAAGCGATCAATTACTGCATCGACAATGATCTGAACTCGGTAACGCTCGTGCACAAGGGCAACATCATGAAGTTCACGGAGGGTGCGTTCTGCCAGTGGGGCTACCAACTGGCGGCAGAGGATTTTGGCGCCGAGCCCAAAGACGGCGGACCCTGGATGACCTTCAAAAATCCGCGGACCGGTCGGGAGATCGTCGTCAAAGACGTGATCGCCGACAACTTCCTGCAGCAGATTCTGCTCAAGCCGGAAGAGTATGACGTGATCGCGACTCTGAACCTTAACGGCGACTACATCTCCGATGCGCTCGCCGCACAGGTGGGCGGTATCGGTATCGCACCTGGCGCCAACATTGGTGACGGCGTTGGTGTGTTCGAGGCAACCCATGGCACCGCGCCGGGGTTCGCCGGGAAAGATCGGGTCAACCCAGGATCGCTGGTGCTGTCGGCTGAGATGATGCTTCGCTACATGGGATGGACAGAGGCCGCGGATCTGATCGTGAAGGGCATCGGCAACACGATTGCGAACAAGGAGCTAACGTTCGATCTTGCACGGCTTCGTGAGGCCATCCGTGCGCCGAAGCGACAAGCGCCTGCTGCCGGCGAGTCGGATGTGAAGGACGAATTGGAACAGCTGATCCCGGGCGCGACGCTGCTCGGCACCAAAGGATTTGGCGAGGCGATCATTCGCCACATGGATGACTGAATCACTGCCACAATCTTCGCAGTGGTATGACGCCGGCTGTACCGAATGCCCGCGACTCGCGGGCTTTCTCGAAGAGGTTCGAACGAAGTATCCGGATTATCATGCGCTGCCGGTTCCACCGTTTGGCGACGACGATGCGCAGTTTCTGATCGTTGGGCTGGCGCCAGGTATGCATGGCGCCAACGCGACCGGCCGCGCTTTTACCGGCGATTACGCCGGTGTTTTGCTCTACGAGACTCTGCACAAGCTCGGTCTGTCGAGCGGCAGCGAGTCGGTTGCCGCCGACGATGGCTTGCAGCTGCGCGGTGTCAGGATCACCAACGCGGTGAAGTGTCTGCCACCGCAAAACAAACCCATCGGGTCGGAGATTAATACCTGCAACCGGTTTTTAGCGGCGGAGCTCAGCGCGCTGGCGAGCGGCGGTGTGGTGCTCGCGCTCGGTGGCATTGCGCACAGAGCCATCATCAAGGCTTACGGATTCCGCCAGGCAGACTATGTGTTTGGCCACGCTGCCGAACACGAGCTACCCAACGGCATTCGCCTGTTCGATTCCTACCATTGCAGCCGTTACAACACCAATACCCGGCGACTGACGCCGGAGATGTTCATGGATGCCATGAGTGCGGCGGCTAGCGCGGCAGGTGTGGGTAACGCGCGATGAGTGCTCCCGCCTTTGACTCAAAGGCGTTCATCGATGGTCTGTCACATCGGCCGGGCGTCTACCGAATGTACGACTCGCAAAGTGAAGTCATCTACGTCGGCAAAGCACGCGATCTGAAGAAGCGGGTCTCGACCTATTTTAGCGGTAAGGCCAAAGACTCCAAGACGATGGCGCTGGTCGAGCGCGTAGCCCGTATGGAGGTAACGCTGACCCAGACCGAGTCCGAAGCGTTACTGCTCGAACACACGCTGATCAAGCAGCACAGACCTCGCTTCAACATCGTATTGCGCGACGACAAGTCTTACCCATGGATTCGCGTGAGTACGGAACATGAATTCCCGCGCCTGAGTTTCTATCGGGGTCGGCGTCGGAAGAAGGGCGAATTCTTCGGACCGTATCCGAGCGCGGGTGCGGTCAAAAACACGCTGAACGAGTTACAGAAACTGTTTCGCGTGCGTCAGTGTCGTGACAGTTTTTTCGCCAACCGCAGCCGACCTTGCCTGCAGTATCAAATCAAGCGGTGCAGTGGACCGTGCGTCGGGTTGGTGAGTGAAGCGGACTACGCGCAGGATGTTAAAGACAGCATCGACTTTCTCAAGGGGCGCAATCGACAAGTCATCGATAGCCTCGTCACACGCATGGAAAACGCATCGGAATCGCTGGAGTTTGAGGCAGCGGCGCGTCTTCGTGATCAGGTGGCGCGGCTGCGCAGGATCGAGGCCGAGCAACTGGTATCGACCCGCAAGCATATTGATGCGGATATCGTGGGCCTGCATCGCAGTGGCGGCTCGACGTGTATCGCCGTCGTGTTCGTGCGCGATGGCAGGGTGCTCGGCAGTCGCGACTACCAGCCAGTCAATGCAGCGGGGAATGACGACGTCACGGTGATGGGTGGTTTTCTCGGGCAGCTCTATGTGGATCGGGAACCCCCGGACGAGGTGATCCTGCCTATTGAATTGCCCGAGTCGGATTTGCTCGCGAAAGCGCTTGGTGAGCGTGCCGGACACAAGGTGGTGGTAAAGCACTCGGTGCGCGGCGAGCGAGCCGGGTGGCTCGCTATGGCCAGCGACAACGCGGCGCAATCGGCGAGTCTCGCGGCGGCCAGTCGTGCCGGTATCGACAAACAATTGAGTCGGCTTGCAGAGGTGTTCGACTGGCCCGAGATGCCCATGCGGCTTGAGTGTTTCGATATCAGTCATACTGGTGGTGAAGCCACGGTCGCGTCGTGCGTGGTTTTCGGTCCGGAGGGTCCGCTCAAACAGGACTATCGCCGCTTTAACATCACATCGACTGATACGGGCGACGACTATGCCGCAATGCACGAAGCCATGACGCGGCGCTATGCGCGCGTGCGCAAGGGTGAGGTGCCTATGCCCGACGTTGTGCTAATCGATGGTGGTAAGGGTCAACTCGGTATGGCGGCTGAAGTGATGTCCGAGATGGATCTCGAGGAGATCTTACTGGTGGGTGTCGCGAAGGGCAGGGCGCGGAAGGCCGGGGCCGAGCAGCTGTTCACTGTCGACAGCAAAACGCCGATACTCCTGCCGCCCAACGATCCGGCGCTGTTGTTGATCCAGCGCATTCGTGATGAGGCGCATCGATTTGCGATTACCGGACACCGAGGGCGTCGAGCAAAGGCCAGGAAGCAGTCCGCGCTCGAGGGTATCGAGGGGTTAGGTCCGGCTCGTCGCCGTGCCTTGCTGACACAGTTCGGTGGCCTGCAGGGGGTGCGACGTGCGAGTATCGACGACCTGGCGCGGGTGAAGGGCATCAGTCACAAGCTGGCTGAGCGAATCTACCTGCAATTTCACCAAACGATCGCGTCGGATCACGATGCCGATGGGGGCATGTCTTGAAACTCAATTTAGCCAATTCGATCACCGCAATTCGCATACTCGCGATCCCGCTGTGCGTGTTGCTGTACCTGATGCCGTTCGGTTGGGGTGAAAATGCCGCTGCGCTGGTGTTTGCCGTCGCGGCAATCTCTGATTTTGTCGATGGCTATGTTGCTCGAAAGTTCAATCAGATGACGCCATTCGGTGCGTTCCTCGACCCGGTGGCCGACAAGTTGATCGTCACCGTCGCGCTTGTGTTGCTCGTGTTTAATCAACAGAGCTGGATGATGACCGTGGTCGCAGTAATCATCATCGGTCGCGAAATCACGGTCTCTGCCCTGCGCGAATGGATGGCGAGCCAGCAGGCCAGTTCGCGAGTCGCGGTGTCCATGGTGGGCAAGATCAAAACGACGTTTCAGCTCATCGGGCTGTCGTTCATGCTGTGGGGGGAAGACCTCTGGGGCATGCCGATCGTGGAGATGGGATTCGCCGCGCTCCTGATCGCCTCAGCGATGACGTTGTGGTCAATGTGGGTCTATTTGAGTGCAGCCTGGCCGGTTTTGTCCGGAGGCAACAATCCGGACCCGGCTGCTTGACAGATATCCAGCGCTGCGTACAATGGCGCGCCTGCTTGCGGGAATAGCTCAGTTGGTAGAGCGCAACCTTGCCAAGGTTGAGGTCGCCAGTTCGAACCTGGTTTCCCGCTCCAGATTTCAGAACCCGGTCTCGATGAGGCCGGGTTTTTTTGTTCGTGGAGTGTGCTAATCTTCCGCGCCTGCATGTGCACGGCTAGGTGGCAGAGTGGTTATGCAGCGGCCTGCAAAGCCGTGTACGCCGGTTCGATTCCGACCCTAGCCTCCACTCCCTCGCCCGGGTGGCGGAATTGGTAGACGCTGCGGACTTAAAATCCGCTGTCCGTGAGGACGTGCGGGTTCGAGTCCCGCCCTGGGCACCAGTCATGCCAAGGCTTCGAGTCGTTTCTGACTTTTCTTAAGATTTGCCGTCGAACACTCATGGTGCAATGCCGCCTGAGTCTCGATACCTTGGTTTCTTGGGAAGTTGGAGCGAATCGTCATGCTCAAAACGTATCGCAAACCGCTGGGCCGAGCAGCTTTTGCCGCGTTCTTGTTATTCCAGGTCTCCGGTTGCCAAACAGATCCGCCCGGCAGATACGATACTAAGCTTCACAAAGTGTTGGTCGTGTCGGGCAAGGAAGAGGCGCGATGCGTTTCTGAGCGCATCAAAGATATGTCACCGGTCGGCATCGAGCTCGGCAAAGGGCGCTCAGGAGTTTCTGCCGACGCAATGCTGCACGGCGCACGAGGCGACAAGGCCGTCTGTGAGCGTGCGCTTCAGTGCTACGGCTCTGTGACTCCCGAGGAGCAAGGTTTGTTTCTTGAGCTCTGCACTGTCAAGCGAATGAAAGAGCGTATGGTTTTGGTGTCTCACTTCTAATCGACCGACAGGGATCAAAACCACACCCTCAAGCCGTGTCGTTACACGTTCCGGTCTTACGATAACTGTTGTACGCTGCTGCAATGAAATACGTAACTGACTCGGCAATGGGAACCGCCTTGAATTTATTGCGTGTTCTCCTGATCACGATTCTTGTCACGAGTGCGAGTCTTGTGTACGGCGCAGAGGCTTCGGGTGCAGATCGTGCAGTGCCCATTATCAAAGTTCCGCCCAGATATCCTGATGCGCTGAAGGCTGAGGCAATCACCGGCTACGTAGACCTGCAATATGCGGTCAGTGAAAACGGCATTGCAACCGATATCGAGGTCACCTTCTCAACGGACAAACGGTTCAACGCTGCAGCAATTAAAGCGCTTGAGGGATGGCGCTTCAAACCGTCGGTCGTTGATGGCAAAACCGTCCGTACTGACGGGTACCAATTGCGCCTTGCCTTCGAGCTGTGAGACCCGATGACAGATGCTTCCAAACCGTTTGTTGAGTTCTTCGATAACGAAGAGCACGCGGCCCAGTATCCGGAAGGCCCAGCGAAGTTCATGCCAGGGTTTCGCTCTGTGCACCAAATGGCCGGCGTTTTGATTCGTGAAACTGCACCGGCGAACGCACACGTGTTGGTTCATGGTGCTGGCGGTGGTCTCGAGATCGCAGCGTTCGCAAGCGCCAATCCAGACTGGACTTTCGTGGGTGTTGATCCGGCGAGAGCAATGCTGGATCAGGCAGAGGCAAGGCTCGCAGGATTTAGCGATCGAGTATCACTGCATCATGGCTTTGCGGAGGATGCACCACCCGGTCCATTCGACGCGGCAACCAGCCTTCTCACCTTGCATTTCCTTGACGCAGAAGAGCGATTGAAAGCGGTCTCGGAAATCGTACAGCGCCTGAAACCCGGTGCACCTTTCGTCACCGCCTATTGCAGTTTCCCTCAGACCGCAGACCAAAAAGCGCTTTGGTTGAATCGTCACGCGGCCTACACAGTGGCCTCTGGTGTCGATGCGGAAGTCGCAGAAAAGGGCCGCCAGGATATCGCCGAGCACCTCTTTGTATTCGATCCGGAGATCGACAAACAAATCCTGGAATCGGCAGGGTTGAAAAACGTCGCTATGTTCTATTCGGCGTTTACTTGGCGCGGCTGGGTGGGGCGCGCGGGTTAGAGGCGCTAGCGGGTCCCGAGATAGACCGTCACGCAGGTACCCGAACCCGGCTTCGAGTGCATGGTGACACCGCCCTGATAAAGGCTTGCGAGGTGTTCGATGACGGCAAGGCCCAAGCCCGTGCCGCCACGACCATCGCGTGTCGTTACAAATGGTTCGAAGACACGGGGAATCGCGTTTTCCTCGATGCCGCGCCCGTTATCGGTAACCGCAAGCGACAAGTAGCTACCGGGCGGCAGTGTGCCGGTCGGGGTTAGCGCCAACGGCTCATCAATAAGGGCTTCATTCACAGTGATATCGATCGTGCCGCCGGGTTTCGTTGCCTCGGCTGCATTGCTGACCAGGTTGACGAGAATCTGCGTGATATGGGTTCGGCTTGCACTGAAATCAGGTGGTGCACCGACGGCCTGCAGTGTGAGTATCCGGTCCGACGGTATGCTCGGCTTAATCAATCGCTCAATCTGTTTTTGTAGTGCCTCGATGGATAGTGGCTGCAGAGGCGCCTCGCGGCGATCGAGTAACTTCATCGTGTCCTCGATGACATCGCGCCCATGCAGGCAAGCGTCCACTATGCGTTCGAAATCCTCTTGTTGAGGCTCTGCCGTTGGTCCGGTGAGTCTCGCCAAATCGGCGATGCTGAGAATTTGGCCAAGCGTGTTGCTCAGCTCGTGCGCGAGGCCTGCCGCCAGGAATGCGACAGCCTGAAGGCCGCCAGCGCCGGCGACCATCGGATCAGCATTGTCCGCGGCTGTTTCTCGCCGCTCTTTGTCCGGGTCCTTCCCTGTCACGTATGGTCCCTCATTCGAACTGCAGCGCGCCCCTCCAGCGCCACGGCATTTCGCACGTCTTGAAGGTACCACAGCGAACGGCCGGCTGTCGCCAAATGCAGACAACGCGATCCTCTGCCCTTGGGTGTTGATTAACCGTTTTTGTCTTTACGGGAGGCGCCGACCGGCGTCGTGACATCAAAATCGGCGGTATCGAGCTTCTTCAGAACGCGGGTATCGGACAACTCATCCGTTGCCTCTCGTCGCTCAGCGGCGGGGTTGAGGTATTTGATGCGGTAATCGCCGATCACGATGATGTCGTTGTGCATCAAGTCGCCCTGGCGCACGAGCGTTGAGTTCACGGTCATGCCATTGGTGCTGTTGATATCGACAAGGGATGCCCCGGTTCGATGGCAGACGATGATCGCGTGGTAGCGCGATACCCATTTCGAATCGAGCACGATATCGTTGTGTTGGGCCCGACCCACAAGGACTTTGCGACGCGTTACCGGGAATCTTTCGATGAGCTTACCGTTGTGGTTAACGAGGAACTCGCCGAGTGAGCTGCCGCTGCCGGGGGTGTCGATAATTTCGCAAGCTTCGCTCTCGGGAGCTGCGACCGCGTCCGACGCGCGCAATATGGTGGTGTCGTCGATGCCTGTCGGATCCACCACTGTTTTTGCTCGGTGCTCGAGTTCTCGTTCGAGTGTCGCGAGCGTATCCGTTGATCCCAGTGTCTTCGCTGCGCGTCGCTGTTGAATCGCCGCACGCATCTCGTCGATCATTGACCCGGGCCAGCCATCTCCCAGTCGGGCCAGGTTGTTGATGCTAGGCTCCTGCAGGGCAACGCCGGCATTCGCCAAAATGATGCGGAGAAACTCGCGCCGTTCCTCTTGCGTGTAGGGAGACATGCTCATCTGCAGGCTGATGCGTTTGCCGACTTCGCTCATACCTTCAGCGTTCACAATATGGTTCAGTGCGTCGTTGCCGGTCAGCACAATGCTGCAGGCACTTTTTCTTGCGTGCCGCAGCGCCGCCAACTGATTGATGACAGCCAACGTCTGAAGGGACGCCTTGTCGACATGTTCGAGTATGACCAGAGGGGACAGCCCAGCCTGCGCCTGATGCTGAGCGATCAACTGTGTCATTGAGAGCAGCTCGGTCTGAGTCGCCTGCGGCAGCTCATAGCCAAACGCAGAAAGCAGATCGACGAGCAAACCAGCAACAGTAGTCTGGGACACGTCCAATATGGCAACCGCGATCTCGCCTTTGGACGCGTTTTGCGAACGCAGCCGTTGGGCAAAGGCCTTCATGAGGGTGGTCAGGCCCGATTTTCTAGGAGCTGTTACGACAGCGAGACCGTGCTGCGTGTCGTAGACATCACACAGGGACGAGATCAACTCTTCGCGCTGAGCATCGATGTAAAGCTGATTTGTGTTGGCGGATTCCGTCGCGCCCACAGTGGCTCTCCCCGATTTATCGCCAGCGCTCGCGGAATGCGACGCCGGTCACAGTTTTGCCCGAGTCTATAGAACGTAATTTGCGAATGGAAACTCAGGTTTTCCGGACGCTGTTGCGAGTGGCGGAAAACTCCCACATTAGGGCTTAAATCGGCAAAATAGTGACTGGAATTTGCGACAAAGTGCCTGAATTTGTCAGGGCAACTCATTGTTGTAACGGGTATACTTCATAAACTCCCGAGTAACTCACTTTTTGTACTGCCAGGACACTCTGTGACGCGGTTTTCTTTCGAGGTGCGCGATGTGTCCGTCCAGAGGGGCGGACGAACACTGCTCACCGACTTCCAGCTTATGGTTAATCCGGGTGAAGTCGTTCACCTGGTTGGACCGAATGGCTGTGGCAAGACCAGCCTAATGCGGGTCATGGCGGGCCTGGTGGCACCGTCGGCGGGCACGATTCTTTGGTGCGATGAGCCCTTACCCTTGGCGTCTACGGTGTTCCACCAGAATATGGCTTGGCTAGGGCATCACGCCGGACTGAAAGCCGACCTGACGCTGCGGGAAAACATCGAGTTCGATAATGCCTTGCGTCGGTCGCATCCTAAAGCGCGTCTGGATGAGGTGCTAAATGGACTCGGGGTATCGCACCGGGCAGATGTTCCTGCGCGGGGTCTGTCAGCGGGCCAGCGTCGTCGTCTCGCACTGGCACGAGTGCTTTTGTCCGATGCGCGATTGTGGCTGCTGGATGAGCCATTCACGAATCTCGATAGCGATGGACAGGCGTATGTCCGGGATTTGATCGCACAACACGCCATGGCCGGTGGCAGCTGCGTGTTCGCGGCGCATCAAGATATTGCCATCGACGATGTTGAGCTTCGTCGACTGGAGTGGGCGGCATGAAAGGCGCACCACGACTGCTTGAGCAGGCTGCTGAGCCAATCCTTCGACCTGTCGACACGTTCCGCACGGTTCTGGGACGTGAGCTGACCTTGGCTTACCGTCGACCGGCGGACTTCCTGAACCCCTTGTTTTTCTTTTTGGTGGTCACCAGTTTGTTCCCAGTGGCGATTAGTCCGCTCAAGGAAACGCTGATGCTAATCGGGCCGGGCGTTTTATGGATCGCTGTGCTGCTTTCTGCGCTACTGCCGCTGAGCACACACTATGGTCAGGACTTCGACGATGGGACTCTTGAGCAGTACCTCCTGTCAGGGCAATCTTTGGTGGCGATTTGCATCGCTAAAACTGTGGCCCTGTGGTTGGTTGCCGGCTTGCCACTTGTGCTAGCGTCTCTAGTTGTAGCAAGCAGTTACGGGCTCGGCCCGACGGTGTTCGGCACATTGTCCATTACACTGGCCGCGGGTAGTTACGCTTTGTGTGCTTTGGGTGCCGTGGCAGCCGCGTTGACAGTAGGGATGCAACGGGCGAGTGCTTTAATTGCGTTGTTGGTGCTGCCGCTCATGGTGCCGGTGCTAATTTTCGGTACTCAGGCGGTCAGTCTGGAAGCAACCAATATGGTTTCGAAGGGTCCTATGTATCTGGCGCTCGCGGTCACTGTACTCGCAGCTACGCTATGTCCGTTTGCCACGGCTGCGGCACTGCGAATCAGCATGGAATAGTTGGAACAGAGATTTATGTGGACATGGTTTCATAAACTAGCATCACCGCCGCACTTCTATCGGTTAGCGGGATTATGGATACCGTGGTTTTTGGGTACCGCCGTGGTCTTTATGGTCGTGGGGCTGTACAGCGGATTAGTGCTCGCGCCGGCCGATTATCAGCAAGGCGATGCGTTCCGAATCATCTATGTGCACGTACCCGCAGCCTACCTTTCATTGCTGGCTTACATGGTCATGGCCGTCGCTTCGCTGATCGGGCTAATCTGGCGAATGAAACTGGCGCATGCGGTGGCTGTCTCTGCGGCACCGATCGGTGCGTCATTCACGTTCCTGGCGCTCGCCACGGGCTCCCTTTGGGGCAAACCTATGTGGGGCACCTGGTGGGAATGGTCGGATCCGCGAATGCTAAGCGAGTTGATCCTGTTGTTTATGTACTTCGGATTTATGACTCTGCGTTCGAACATCAGCGAACGCAGTCGCGCCGATAAGGCGGGCGCGGTATTGGCGATCGTCGGGGTCGTCAATGTAGTGCTGGTGCATTACTCCGTCGAATGGTGGAACACGCTTCACCAAGGCCAGACGGTGATGAACTCTGACGCTAAGATGCCCGCAAGTATGCTGACACCGCTTTTGATCATGATCCTTGCGTTCTCATTGTTCTTCGGCGCAGTGATGCTGCAGCGGCTGCGAGGAGAAGTGCTGTTGCGAGAAGGTGGTGCTCGCTGGGCCAGAAGGCTCGCGAACGAACAGGCAATTGAAGGGGCGGCAACATGATGACATGGCTCGCCATGGGGGGTTACGGCTTCTACGTCTGGAGCTCTTTCGCGCTGACATTCGCGGTGTTGGCGATCAACCTGGTGATGGCACGGACGCGCCATCAGCGCATCATGAACGCGTTGCGTACAAAAGCAGCAGATGAATCAGGGCAGCGCCGAGGCGGGTTCCGGGAGGTCACGTCGTGACACCAAGACAACAGCGTATGCTTTCCGTAGGACTGCTGCTCGGCGGTCTGGCATTGGTATCAGCATTGAGTATCGGTGCATTCAAAGAGAACACGGGCTTCTATTTTGAGCTCGACCAGGTTGCAGCGGGGGAGACACCTGCGGACCGAGCCTTCCGGGTTGGTGGGCTTGTTAAAGTGGGCAGCCTCTATCGCGAGCCCGGAAGTTTGGAGCTTGAGTTCACGCTGACCGATACCAAGAACGAATTGGTGGTCGCCTACACAGGCGTCCTTCCCGATCTGTTCAGAGACGGGCAGGGCATTATCGCCCGAGGACAGCTCGGCGCGGACGGGCGTTTTGTCGCGGAGGAAGTGCTCGCGAAACACGATGAGAACTACATGCCCCCCGAAGTCGCAGATTCTCTGGAGCGGCAAGGCTACAAGCCGCGTGAAGACGGATGATTCCTGAGCTAGGACAAATCGCACTCCTGATCGCGTTCATGTTGGCGGTTGTTCAAGGTGTGATGCCACTGGTCGGTGCGCATCGAAACGACAGCGTATGGATGCAGGTCGCGCGGCCGGCAGCGTTCGCCCAGTTTGGGTTCGTGGCGATTGCATTTGGCATCCTGACTTCTGCGTTCATCAACAACGATTTTTCGCTTCAGTACGTCGCGTCCAACTCCAATACCGCGTTGCCCTTGATCTTCCGCATAGCGGCGGTGTGGGGCGCGCACGAGGGGTCGATGCTGCTGTGGATCCTGATTCTGTCGATTTGGACAATTGCCGTCGCGTTCGGCTCGCGCAGCTTGCCGGAACCTGTCGCTGCGCGTGTCATAGGCGTGCTCGGACTGTTGAGTGTCGGCACGCTCGCATTCACGCTGTTCACCTCTAACCCGTTCCTTCGATTGGATATCGCACCGGTCGATGGGCGCGATCTGAATCCCCTGTTGCAGGACCCGGCGTTAGTGATTCATCCGCCGATGCTCTACATCGGTTACGTGGGTCTGTCGGTCGCTTTTGCATTCGCGATTGCCGCGATGCTATCGGGCGAGCTCGACCGGCAGTGGGCCCGCTGGACACGGCCGTGGACCACCGCGGCTTGGGTTTTTCTGACGCTCGGGATTGCGCTCGGCAGTTGGTGGGCCTACTACGAACTTGGCTGGGGCGGCTGGTGGTTCTGGGACCCGGTCGAGAACGCCTCGTTTATGCCGTGGCTCGCGGCAACGGCGCTCTTTCATTCCCTGGCGGTCACAGAGACTCGAGGGCTCTTCAAGAGCTGGACGCTTCTGCTCGCGATCATGGCGTTTTCACTCAGCCTGCTTGGCACGTTCCTCGTCCGGTCCGGCGTGCTTGTGTCGGTACATGCCTTTGCTAGTGATCCGGCGCGTGGCTACTTCATTCTCGCGTTCCTGTTCGTTGTCATTTTCTGCGCGCTCGCGTTGTACGCGTGGCGCGCTCCGTCCCTGGACTCTCAGGCGGGGTTCCAACCGACAGCTCGAGAGACGTTCCTGCTTCTTAACAACGTGCTATTGGTGGTTGCCGCTACGCTGATTCTGATTGGCACTCTGTACCCACTGATCATCGAACACTTAGGCATGGGCAAGGTCTCGGTTGGGCCGGAAGTGTTCGAGCTGGTGTTCATCATCCCGATGTTGCCGCTGACATTTCTCATTGGTGTCGGTATGCACACCACGTGGCGAACCGGCAACCTCGATCAGGTCTGGAAGCAATATCGCTGGGTCGGGTTCGTGACGCTGGTAATTGCGATTGCCGGGCCGTGGTTGTTTTACGGCAAATTCATGCCTATGACGGCGATCGGTGTTACGGCGGGACTCTGGGTCATTCTGGCATCCGTAGCCACACCGATCCGCGCAGCGTTCGGGAAGGCGACGATGACACGCGCGCAGACGGGCATGCATCTCGCCCATCTTGGCGTTGGACTATTCACAGTCGGTGCGGTTGTGGTGTCGTCTTTTGGTCTTGAGACAGACAGAGCGATTCGCAGTGGGCAGAGCATCACGGTCGCCGGATACGACATCACGATGGACCGCATTGAAGACGGCACCGGCCCTAACTACGTGGCAAGGCGCGGTACATTCACAGTGAAGCAGGGCGAAGAATCTATTTCGGTGCTGTACCCCGAAAAGCGCAACTACACCACGCAGGTCAGTGAGATGACTGAAGCGGGTATCGATGCGACGCTAGCGCGTGATTTGTTCATTGCGATGGGGGACGATCTCGGTGATGGTTCCTGGTCAGTGCGCGTCCAGTACAAGCCGATGATCCGTTTGATTTGGCTTGGTGCACTGGTCATGGCGTTTGGCGGTTTGTTGGCGATTACGGACGTGCGTTATCGATCGCGGGTAAGAAAACGTAAGCCCGCGGCAAAGGCGGTGGAGGCCTAACCCGATGCGTTTCGTGCTGCCGCTTGCTTTGTTCGCCGTGCTTTGTGGCTTATTGGTCATGGGCATTGGTGAAGACCCGACACGAATTCCCTCCCCACTGTTGGATCGACCTGTGCCGGAATTTGATCTTCAGACGCTCTCCAAGCCTCCTGTGGCCGTGAGCGCGGCCGATTTGCAGGGTGAGCCCGCGTTGCTGAACGTGTGGGGAAGCTGGTGCGTCAACTGCCGTCGCGAGCACGATTTCCTGATGCGGATTTCGCGTGAGATTCCTGTTTTCGGATTGAACTGGAACGATGAGCCCGAGGCGGCTCGGCAGTGGTTGCAGGATCTTGGAGATCCCTATCGATTCTCCGCATTCGATGCTGAGGGCAGGGTGGCCATCGACCTCGGCGTGTACGGCGCGCCCGAAACCTTTTTGCTCGATGGCAATGGCACCATCGTGCACAAGCACGTCGGCGAGCTTAACCCGGAAGTGTGGGCGCGTGATTTCGAACCGCGTCTTTCACAATTGCGGCAATGATGGACAGCGTCATTTCGAAGCTGGCGATCGCGTTGCTGCTTTCGATCGGATTGGTCGCAGAGGTTTCTGCGATCGACCGCGAGGTTGCCTTCGAAGATGTCGATATGCAGGCGCGTTATCAGCGGGTGATCCACAACATTCGATGTCTCACTTGCCAGAACCAATCGATCAAGGATTCCAATTCGCCGTTGGCGAGGGACCTTCGCCGCGAAGTTCGAGAACAAATGGCAGGCGGTGCGAGCGACCGTGAGATCTACGCGTTCATGCAAGCTCGGTATGGCGACTTTGCACTCTACAAGCCGCCACTAAGCGCTAAGACCATTGCGCTATGGTCGTCACCGGCGCTGCTGATGGGGATCGCTATGTTCGTACTGTTTCGAACTCTGAAGCGTCGTAGTCAGCTCGATATTTCGGTGGACGGAGACTGATGTGAGTACCATGTTTTGGGTTGTCTCGACCGCGATGGTGCTTGTGGGTGTGCTGGTGGCAACGCTGCCACTTTGGCGTGGGCAACGATTGCTCGGTACGCTCGTTGTTGCCGGCGGTGTCTTGATTTGCGTCACCTTGCTCTACCCGATAGCCAGCAACTACACACCGCGTTCTCCGGCATTCCAGTTAGTCCGCGAGGCAACGGATCGCGAGACGTTTTCATCGGCGGCCGACATGTTGTCAGCGGACCTCCAAAAGCGACCCGACGACTACCTCGGGTGGGTGGTGCTTGGCGAAGCACGGCTCAGGCTCGGCCAGCCAGTTGAAGCGGTTTCCGCTTTTCGCAAGGCGATGAATCTCGCTACAGTTCCCGACCCGGGTTTGATGGTGAAGCTTGGCGATGCGCTCACGCAGGTGACGGGTGGCGAGCGCGGGCTGACGCAGGAAACGGTTCAGCTCTATCTTGCTGCAAATCAACTGGCGCCGGACGATCCCAATACCATGTTCGCTGCTGGTCTCGCTTACGGAGCACAGGGCGACAATGAGGCTGCGGCCGACGTTTGGGAGCGACTCATTCGCGCCTCGGAGCCGCCCGCCGACGTCAAACTCATTCTGCAGCGTCAGATTGCACAATGGCGTGGTGGCACGCCACCTGGCGATGCGAGTGGGACACAGTTGGCGCTTGAGGTCACCTTGGCTGACGCATTGGTTCGCGACCTTCCAGATACTGCACGGTTGTTTGTTTCGGTTCGAGATCCGGCCCAACCCGGCCCGCCGCTAGCTGCGCGCCAGTTGCCGCCGAACTCGTTGCCGCTTTCGCTGACGCTCTCGGACGACGATGCGATGTTGGCTGGACGAAACCTCAGTAGTGCGGACGCATTCGTGGTGACTGCACGGATATCCATGTCGGGTGATCCGATCGGTGGCAGTGGGGATTTGCTGGGCACTTTGACCGTGTCGGCCAGTGAACTTCCGGATACCCCATTACCCTTGCTGATCGACCGAGTGGTCACCCAGTGAGTAATTCGTTGTCCGACCCGGCGAACCATTGCTTTGCGTGCGGGCCGACTAACCCGATTGGACTTCGATTGAAGTTCAGTATGGAGGGTGATGTTTGCGTTGCCACATTTACCCCAGGCGAGCATCACGTCGGCTACAACGATGTGGTGCACGGTGGGCTCTTGTTCACGGCGCTTGATGATGTAATGGCGAACTGGTTGTATCTGCAATCCGTGACCGCCTACACCGCTAAAGCGTCTGTACGCTATCGCCGACATGCGAGAGTGGGTGAGGCGTTGGCACTAAGAGGCGAGTGTCTTTCACGCAGACGACGGCATGTCACGTTGAAAGGTAGCGCGACCGAAGTGTCCTCCGGGGATATTGTCTGTGAGACCGAAGCGGTGTTCATGACCGCTTCTCCCGAATAAGCTCGACGCCGAGCGCCCTTGCTTACGCCAGTTTCAAGAAAGCTCTACGCGCTACTCGCGGCAGTCCTGCTGTTCACCAGTGTGTCCGTTGCAAGCGCACGCGTGACGTACTCGGAACTCGAGGTGGCGCTTCGAGAGAACGTCTCGGCTTATTTGACGTTGGAACGGCTTGGGTGTGATGTTTCGGCCGCCGATATTGATCGGGGGTTAGCCGCAGCACCGGATCAAATCTCTGAAGCGTTGCAGGCGCTCGGGTATTACACGCCCACGATTCAGTTCCGCCTCGAACAGGCCGCAGATTGTTGGGTGGTTTTTGTCGATCTAAAGCCAGGGCCACGCGTCACCTACCGCGAATTTGATATCAGTATGGTTGGGGATGCTGCAGATGATCCTGTCGTTCGGGCACGTCTGGATGCACTACCTTTGCGTTCTGGTGTTGCACTTGATCATGGTGCGTATACCGACGCGAAGCGTGGGCTGAAGCGACTGCTTGCCAGCCGAGGATATCTGGAGGCGGAATTCGAGACATCAAAGCTCGAGGTGTCGGTTGATAGCCTGCAGGCTGATGTGATCTGGGACGTCGTGTCCGGACCCAGATACCGAATCGGCGAAATCTCGATTCAGCAGGAAGCGTTTGATGACGCACTTGTGCGGCGATTCATTACGCTCAAGTCCGGAGATTTCTTTGATCGATCCGCGCTACAGCGTCAACAAAGGGCGCTTCAGTCGAGCGCGTTGATCGCCACGGCCAGTGTGAACGCGGACACCGAATCCAGTCGCGGAAAGACGGTCCCGGTTTCGATTGTTATTGAACCGGTAGAGCGTATTGGCTACTTCACAGGAGTTGGTGTCTCAACAGACCGTGGACCTAGAGTCAGGGCGGGGTACCGCAACCGTCGCGTCAATGACAAAGGGCACCAAGTTGACGTTGATCTTCGCGCGTCACCGGTGTTGAGTGAGGCCTCTGCACGATACCGAAGACCATTGGCGAATCCTCTGGTCGAGTGGGAGTCGTATCAGTGGGCGGCCAACGCCGAGCGCACCGACACGTCGGAGAGTGATGTCGCGCAAGTTGGTTGGGAGAGAATTCGCGTACTCGACAACGGTTGGATCGCGACTTATGGCCTGCAGGCAAGCCGAACCGAGTTCGTCGTCGCGGGTTCTGAAGATTCGACAACGTTGCTAATGCCGGTTGCCGGATTCAGTCGGCGACAGGCTGACAGTGACACCAATCCCCGGTCTGGTTATGCAACTGACTTCAACTTTCGCACTGCCAGTGAATCCGCTTTCTCGACGACCAGCTTCTTCCAGGCCTACGTTCGCCAGACATATCTGCGACCCGTCGGTGATAACGGGCGGCTGAAATTCCGGGGCGAACTGGGTTACACGTGGCGAGACGATTTCGATGCGCTACCGCCGGAGATTCGGTTCTTTGCGGGTGGCGATAACAGTGTCCGCGGTTATGATTTCGAGACAATCGGCCCAACCGATTCCGAGGGGCGCGTGCTCGGCGGGAGCCGACTGGCGGTGGGGAGCATCGAATACGAGTTCGATTTCACCGCCACGTTTGGTGTCGCTGCTTTTTTTGATGTTGGCAGTGCGTTTGATGGCGGTGCTCCCGAGTGGCGACGCGGTACCGGGCTCGGTGTGGTGTGGCGCTCACCGGTCGGACCTCTGCGCGCTTATCTCGGCCACGCACTGGATGGCGAACGCGGCGTGCGGCTACACGTCAATTTCGGTTCAGACCTATGAAAGGGGCCAAGTGGTTACGACGTGTATCGTGGACCGTCATCGGGTTGTTGGTTCTCATGATCACCTTGGTTTGGTTGGCGCTGGGCACAGCGCCCGGCGCCCGATTTGTGCTTGGGCTGGTACTTGAGCAAACAGACGATCTCGTCAGCGTCGAACGGGTTGAGGGCAGCTTTCTGGGCGGTCTGAGGCTAAGCGGCATCGACATTGACGCCGGCGAGGCAAAAGTACGTGTGAGCACAGCGAATCTGGAGGTCTCTTCACAGGTCCTCTTTGACTTTCGACAAGTCGTGGTCCACGCGTTCGACCTGGATGGTGTGGCAATCATGCTACCTGAGGGAGAGAAGCCCGGTGGGCCGACACCGATAAGCGATGTGATCCTTCCGGAACTGCCCAAAATCGAGTTGCCGATTGAGGTTCTGGTCCGTCGGTTCGGGGTTACGAACGGCGTGGTAAAGCAAGGTGGCGAAACGGTATTCGACTGGAAGACGCTATCGATATCGGGTGCATTGAAATCGGGTCGAGTTCAGGGGCTCGATCTGGATTTGATGACTGACTCATACGGACTCTCCATCGATGGCGACTGCGAGCTCGGTGGTGCGCTCCAGCATGATCTCTCGATGGTGTTCCGGGTATCGCCCGAGGCTCAGATGCCCGGTGCCTCAATCAAGCTCAACGGTAGCCGTGAGCGCATCGAGTTGGACGGCGCCATCGACAACCTTTTCGATGCAAACCTCGAGGGTTTTCTATCGTTTCCGGTTGAACAGCCCGTTACTGGTGCGCTCGCGCTTGAGTCACCGAGCGGTAGCTTTAGCCGCGATGGTCGCGAAGTGTCTTGGCGCGACCTTGGTGTCAGTGTTGAAGGCCGACTCTCTGAATGGAGATCGACGGGAACGTCTTTTGTTACTGCTGACATTGCTCCAGCTACACAGCTACGTTGGACGATCGCCGGCGCATCCCACACGATCTCTGTTGAGGATTTGGTTTTTGAGCCTGTGTCGGGCGGGCGGGCGCATGTCAGCGGCGAGTACGATTGGATTGCGCAGCATGTCGTCGGCGCGCTAGCGGCGTCGTTCGATCAGTCGGAGATCGATGTCACCGGTGACTGGTCATTTGTTAGTGGTGGCGAGCTGCGTGGGAATCTTTCGGTGGGTGATGTCGGGGCGCTTTTGCCTGGCGCGTCTGGGAGCGGAACTGCGACATTCGAAGTGAGCGGGACCGTTGATGCATTCAGCGCGGAAGCGGACGTCATGGTCCCCAATCTGAGCTTGTTCGGTGCGATCGTTGATACGGCTTCGATCGAGTTGTCTGTTGATCCTAGTGGTGGAGTGGATGCGGCATTACTGGCGAATCGATTGGTCTATCAGGGTCAATCCGTTAGTGATCTTGAGTTGACGATTGAGGGCACCGAGGGTCTGCACGATATCGCTTTGTCTGCGGCGACTGGCACCGGATTCGATTCGCTTGCGGTGATCGCGAAAGGTCGTCTGGAGAATCGGGCAGTTTGGAAGGGCGACTTGGAGGCGCTTTCCGTTCTGATTAAGCCTGGGCGCATGGATGCACTCTCGCTGGAGCTGCAGGCACCAACCCGCTTGCAGATCGCAACGAACCGTTTTTTCTGGGAAGCAGGGTGTATCGCGGTCGATGTTTACGGGGAACTTTGTGCAACCGCGGGTTGGGTAGACGGAAAATTCGAGACGCTGAAGGTTAGATCCGAGCGTTTCGATCTGGGGATTCTGCCGGCCAATGACAACAGCCCAAGGCTGGAGGGAGCGGTCAGTGTGGCGGCGGATTTGTTCGGCACAATCGCGCAACTGAACGGAACGCTCGTGGCTTCACTGATAGACGCAGGTATTGCTCTGTCGGGAGATCAGGAGCGCATCGATATCAATCGAGGTGAGTTGGCGGTCGAGTGGCAATCGGGCGCATTGAATGCCACGGGTTCCATGAGCTCAGTCGGGAGTTCCAACCTGCGTGCAACCCTTTCGACAGCAACATGGTTGGACCCGACCCAACCGATATCCGGTGAGATGGTTTTTGAGCTGCCGCAATTGAACCGGTGGGACGGACTCACCGAGGACGTTCGCTCTGTGAAGGGTTCGGTTTATGGCGTGCTGTCGGTAGCAGGCAGTGCGGTTGCGCCGCGCCTAAATGCGGATATTCGCCTCCAGGATGCCACTGCCGAGATCGTGCCGCTTAACATTGCGATAGACCAATTGTCGGCTACCGTGAAGGGTGATCCGTTTGATGTTCTCGACGCCACTGTTGTCGGCAGCAGTGGTGGTGGTAGTGCGCGCTTTGCAGGGCAGCTGGGGCTCGTCGACGGATCGCCTTTTGTTAATGGCAAACTCGTCGCAAAGGATGCTTTGCTCGTTGATCTTGATGCGCTGCGCTTGAAGGCGTCGTCCGACCTTTCGATCAACTGGCATCCCAGCAGTATCGCTGTACGCGGTCGGGCTGAGATTGCAGACTCCGGTGTGATCATTCGATCGCTGCCGGACAGTGCGGTGGTCGTGTCTCCGGATGCAGTGATCATCCAGGACGACATCGAGGATCCGTTGGAAGAGCAGAGGTTTCAGCATATTGACGTTGCGCTCGTATTTGGCGATCGAGTGTCGCTGGCAGGCTTTGGGCTCAAGACGGACGTCACGGGAGGACTGCGTATTCGTCAGTTTTCGGATGCTGAGCTACAAGCGGATGGTCGACTGACGCTGCGTGATGCGAGCTACGCGGCGTATGGACAGACCTTGAGCGTCACTCGCGGCACTCTAGACTTTGACGGCTCGATTGATTCTCCGGTCTTGTCGCTGCGCGCTGAGCGTGCTCTCGATACGGGGCGTGTCGGAATCGATATAGATGGCACGCCCGATGCACTCACGAGTGAGCTGTTTTCCGAACCTGAGCGAACGGATGCCGAAAAACTAAGCTTGCTCCTGACCGGTCGCAGCTTGTCGGATACAGACTCGGACGATGGTGTCAGTCTCGCAGATGCCGCAATCACATTAGGGCTTAAGCGTGCTTTCGGTGTGAGCGATGCGATTCGAAGTAGTGTCGGACTCGATGAGTTGTCTATCGACGGCAGCGGTAGCGATGGGCGTATTCTTGCGGGCAAGCAGTTGTCGAAGCGCATCTACCTGCAATACGCCTATGGCGTTTTCGACCAATTGTCGAACGTATTGCTGCGATTTCAGATCAATGACCGGCTTGCACTCGAATCCGTCTCCGGCGAGGAACAGGCGTTTGACTTGATCTACCAGGTCGGTGGCGAGCAGTAAGCGCATCGCATGAGCACCCAATGTCCGTATAATGCGCGGGTCTTTGGGTCTTCAGGATTCGACTGCTATGTCACTACCGAGCGTTCTTGAGAATCGCCTGTCCATCCCTGTTGTCGGTGCGCCGATGTTCATCTGTTCCGGGCCAGAGCTCGTTATTGAGCAGTGCAAAGCAGGAATTGTTGGTTCGTTCCCCGCACTCAATGCTCGGCCTCAGTCTTTGCTCGATGACTGGCTAAGTCAGATCAAGGAAACCCTCGACGCGGAGCGTGCGGCAAATCCTGATAAGCCCATTGCGCCATTTGCCGTAAATCAGATCTGCCATGCGAGCAACGATCGGCTCGAGGCCGACATGGAAACCTGCGTGAAGCATGAGGTGCCGATCATCATCACAAGCCTCCGGCCGCCAAAAGCCGTCGTGGATGCAACGCACAGCTACGGTGGTGTCGTATTCCATGACGTGATTAATCTTCGGCACGCCCGCAAGGCGATCTCCGAGGGCGTGGATGGCATCATCGCTGTGTGTGCCGGAGCCGGAGGACACGCAGGTACGCTAAGCCCGTTTGCGCTCGTGAAGGAGCTCCGAGCTGAGTTCGACGGTACGATTTTGCTGTCCGGCGCGATGAGTACCGGTCAGGATGTGCTTGCGGCGCAGGCTATGGGTGCCGATCTCGCGTACATAGGTTCTCGCTTCATCGCGACGGCGGAAGCGAACGCCGTACCTGAATACAAGCAGATGCTCGTGGACAGCGTCGCTTCCGATATTGTCTACAGCTCGCTGTTCACTGGCGTACTCGGCAACTACCTGAAGCCCAGTATTGAAAATGCCGGTATGGATCCGGACAACTTGCCCTCGGCCGACAAATCCACCATGAATTTCGGCAGCGGCGGCAACACGAAAAGTAAAGCATGGAAAGATATCTGGGGTGCTGGTCAGGGCGTGGGCAGTATCCACGAAATCGTCCCCGTCGGGGAGCTCATTGAACAGATGCGTGAGGAGTACCACGCAGTTCGGCAGCGCCTTCAGCTAGCGAGCTAACCGCTTGGTGTTGGGTGGGCAGCTTGTGGCCGTTGCGGCCGGCGGCGCAGCCGGCGCGGTGGCGCGTTTTCTTTTGCAGTCTCTAGTCGGTGTTCAAGCGGCACCGGTCGCCGTTTTGTTGGCCAATGTTTTGGGGTCCGGCGTCGCGGGGGCTGCTCTGCAGCTCAGTAACTCTGCAGGTCAGGCGACGTGGCTCGGCGGCGTGGGCTACCCATTGTTCGTCACCGGCTTTTGCGGCGCGTTTACGACAATGTCCGCGATGACCATCCACACGCGCGACATCACGATCGCCCAAGGCAGTGCGGCAGGTATCGGTTATGCAACCGCCAGTGTTCTGTTGTCAGTTGCCGGACTACTCATCGGCGCGTGGGTTGCCCGATAATCGATCACTCACCTTTGTTCCGGGCAGCCGAGGTCGCGGTAGTGAGAAGATCGATAATCTGCGGCATCGCCTTTTCGTGCTCGGGTTTCATCAGGCAGCTGCGCAAACAAGTCACCGTCGGCTGACTTGCGACTCGGTAGGAGGCCGGCAGTCTTTCGCTTGGTACCTCGATTACGGCAAGATGCAAATCGTGCGTTGCGGCGATATCGAAGACTGATTGCGCGAGCTGCGATGCGGTCATCGTTTCGGTCGGTGCCAACGCCCACACCACGATGTCCAACATGGGTTCGGTGATCAAAGCGGCGTCTGGGTCAGCTGCGACATGTGCGGCCAAAATTTTTGCCGCCGAATGGCATCGGTATAAGTTGGTCGCAAATTCGCCGCCTTCTACCAGGGGTTGCGCCTGTTGAGTTGCCCAAAGCGCAACCGCCGCTGCACCGGCACGTGAACATTCAAGGCTGATTTCGCCGAGGTGTAGCTCGTCGCTGGAGAAATACGTATAGGGCGAGTCGTGTTTGTAATGTCTGCCAACAGACGGGTCGGCAAAGAGGATGCAGCCGCAACCGTAAGGTTGTAGGCCGTGTTTGTGCGGATCGACAGCGATGCTGTCCGCTTCGGACATTGCCGCGTAGGCTGTTGTGGCATCCACCGACAAACCGCCGCACAGTTTGAAGTAACCGCCGTATGCACCGTCGATGTGGACGCGTGCGCTGAAGCGTCGCGCGAGCTCGAGTATCTCGGGCAACGGATCGACGGCGCCAAAACCCGTGGTCCCGAGTGTTGCCACGATCGTCCCCACGTCACCTTCAGAGAGGCGGGCTTCCAGTGCCGAGAGTGACATTCGGCCATCATGTTCTGATGCGATCGCGTCAAAACTCAGCCCGAGCACTTTGCATAACCGATTGTGCGTGTAATGGGCATCAGCGGACGCGACAATCGCTTTGCCGGGGTGCTCCTGCCCGGCAATCCACAACGCTTCCAGGTTTGCGAGCGTACCGCTGCTGGTCAAATGACCGAGGAAAGGCGCAAGGGCATACATGTCAGCCAGTTGTGCCACTGCCTCTTTCTCGAGAGCCGAGCTCGCGCGACCGCCGTCGAGAGCGTGATTGTTGGGATTGATCCACATAGCCATTTGATAGGCCACTCGAGCGACCGGGTGAGGTGGCTTCAACATCTGGCCTGCGTAGAAGGGATGCGCGTAGGGGAAGTTGTCCTGCATGCGCTCTGCCGCGGCCATGACAGCTGAAGCAGTCTCAGTCCACTGCGTATCGCGATTGAACTCAGGGAGCGTTTCGAATCCTTTGGAAAGTGTCTCAAGCGCCTGGCTGAGCAGTGTCAGCTCTTGAGCTCTATCGTCTTCGGTCAACATGCTGGCGTTAGTCCGGGAGCGGGATGAACTCGGTCTCCCCGGGGACGCGTTCAAAATTCCATTCTCGCCAATCCTGTTTTGCCTGTTCCAATCGCTCCAGTCGACTTGAGACGAAATTCCACCAGATGTGCCGAGGTTCGGGGTAGGGCTCTCCAGCAACAAACATGACTCGTGCATCGCCACTCAAGTCTGCGGCAACGTCAGCATCAGCTTCCAGCAATATCATTTGGCCTGCTTCGAACACCGCACCATCTATAGCCACTTCGCCTTCAGCAACATAAAGAGCACGCTCCGACAAGCCACCGGGTACCTCGAGTGTCGCTTCCCGCTGTGCCTCACAGTCGGCGTAAGCAATTGGATGACTGAAATGTACGGGCGCTTCCAAACCAAATGCGCTCCCTGCGATAATGCGGATCGCGATCCCGTCGATTTCAGTGGTTGGCAGTACCTCTATCGGGTAGTGATCGAATCGAGGTTCGCACTCTTCTTCCTCGGCGGGCAGAGCAACCCAGGATTGGATGCCGTGGATTCGACTATTAGCACTACGGAATTCATCGCTACTACGTTCGGAATGCACGATACCGCGACCGGCGGTCATCCAGTTGACCGCACCAGGTTCGATGTTTTGCACAGCGCCCACGCTGTCCCTATGCATCAGGCTTCCTTCGAACAGATAAGTCACGGTTGCTAAGTTGATGTGAGGATGTGGGCGAACATCGATCCCTTTACCTTCCGGAAATTCGGCGGGGCCCATATGGTCGAAGAAGATAAACGGCCCCACCATCGGCGCGTTGCCCGACGGCAATACGCGGCGAACCGTAAAGTCCCCGAGGTCACGGGGTCGCGGTGTGATCGCTTGCTTGATTACAGAGGTCATGTCGAGGCCGTGTTGATGCGACGAATGAGTATTGTTCCACACGTCTTGTGCGGGTGCGAGTTGGAAGCCGGTATAATCGTTCGATGGATTTGATCAGTCTTGCTGTTCCTTTTTTTCTCATCGCGATTGTCGTGGAGACGCTCTATGACAAGGCCCGTGGCAGTGGCTTTGTTCGTTTCAACGACGCGATCGGCAGCCTTGCGGCTGGAGCTTTCAATAGTACGACCGGCATCTTTACGAAAGTTGTCAGCATCGTTGTTTACGGATTCGTGCTGGAACACCTCGCACTCTGGCGGATGCCGGATAGTTGGTTCGCATTCACGCCCAGCGGCGTCCTGGCGTGGCTGTCGGTGCTGCTGTTCTGGGATTTCATGTACTACTGGAAGCACCGTCTCGGACACGAAATGAGTATCTTCTGGGCGGCGCATAGCGTTCACCACCAGAGCGAGGAGTACAACCTCACAACAGCGCTGCGCCAGACGAGCTCGGATTTCATTATCGGGTGGGTGGTCTACTTGCCGATGTTTTTCCTCGGCGTGCCGTTACACGTTTTTGCTACCGTGTCGGCGGTCGATCTGATCTATCAGTTCTGGGTGCACACACGTCATATCGATCGGCTTGGCTGGGCCGATTACGTATTCGTGACGCCGTCGAACCACCGTGTCCACCACGCGCAAAATCCACGCTATATCGATAAGAACTACGGCGGTATTCTGATCATCTGGGATCGTATCTTTGGCACTTTTGAACCTGAGTCAGAGCCGGTTGTATTCGGTGTACGCAAGCCACTTCAAAGCTTCAATCCGGTGAATGCAAACCTTCATGTGTACCGGAGTCTGGTTGCCGACTGGCAGCATGCCAAAGGGTGGGGTGACAAACTTCGAATCTGGTTTGGTAGGACAGGGTGGCGTCCGAAGGAAGCCGAAGCGGCCAGACCGTTGGTGCTGTCGCCGCTGTCCACATTTGAAAAATATCGTGGCCGAGGCGTTGGCGCTCAGTCGGCCTACATCGCCGCGCAGTTTGTGATGGCGATCGGCCTGACCCTTTGGATTGGCATGGTAGCGACCAGCGACGGTCTCGCGACGGCTTTTGTGATTGCGCTACAGCTTTGGGCGCTATTGTCGATTCTCGGTGCTTTGGCTGATGGCGTGCGCTGGGCGGTTACGGCGGAATGGCTGCGTCTTGCGTTGACGCCGATTTGGGCGAGCATAGTCGCTGTCTGGTTGGGTATCTCCTGGCCCCCAATGTTGGCCTATGCCGTCGCGTACAGTTGCTCAAGCGCCATTGGGTTCCGATTGAGTCAATCCGTCAACGGCGTTGGCGCAGGAGCCAGCTCAACGGCCTCACGCAACGTCTGACTGGGTCGCTGCGCCTTGCCAGTATTCAAGTTTCTCGCGTAGCGCTTCCAACTTGAACGGTTTGGTCATGTAATCATCCATGCCGGCGGCAAAACACTTACCATCGTCACCCTGTAACGCGTTCGCCGTGAGCGCGATGATCGGAACGCGGGCATGTCCCTTGGCCTGTTCCCGGTCGCGTATTGCCTGCGTAGCCGTGAACCCGTCCATCTCTGGCATTTGGCAGTCCATGAGCACGACATCGAAGGAATTACGCTCTGTGATCTCCAGCGCTTCGAGGCCATTCTCCGCAATCTCGTGGGTGGCTCCGAGTTTATCGAGCATGGCGCGTGTGACGCGTTGATTGACTTTGTTGTCCTCAACGACCAGCACTCGAAGGGCACCCATCGTCGCTCCTGAATCGGTCGCAAGATCTTGTCCCTTCATTGTGACCGTGGGCGCCTCTTCGATACCTGCAATGACACGGAGCAGGCCGGCCAGTGCATCTGACATCAATGGCTTGCGCAAAACATCGGAAACGCCATGCTCATTGAGGCTTGCGGCATCAATCGACTCATCCGAAGTAATCAAGACGGTCGCGGGCCAATCGGATTCTGAATTGCGTTTTCGATATCGACTCCAGGCCTCGATGACACCCTTATTGATCGCAGCGTGATCAAAAAGAATCAAATCGGGCTGCTCATCGCACTCATACAGCGCACGCTCTACATCGGCCAGAGCATCGAAGTTTTCGCGTTCGACAGACCAGTAATCGAGTTTTCGGTTGAGCATACGTGTGACATTCTCGAAGGGTGACATGGTGAACACACGAAGCTTCGAGAAGTCCATCTCCGGGACCGGTCGTGTTGCCTCTTGATAGGGGAGGGTCAGCGTAAACGAGAATACCGAGCCCTCACCGAGCACGCTCTCGACCTGAATTTGCCCACCCATTAACTCAACGATCTGTTTCGAGATTGCGAGCCCGAGTCCGGTGCCGCCGAAGCGACGTGTCGTAGAGCCATCTTCCTGGATGAACGACTCGAAGATGCTGGCTTGCTTGTCGGGGTGGATCCCGATACCCGTGTCGTGCACTGCGAATCGGATCGCTACAAGACTCTCGTCTTTGGGTTGTTGTTTGGCGCGCAACACTTCCAACCAAACTTGACCCTTCTCGGTGAATTTGACCGCGTTCCCCCCAAGATTGACCAACACCTGGCGTAGTCGACTCGAGTCTCCCAATACGCTGCCCGAAAGTGTCGGATCTACGTCAACAGCGAGGTCTACCGCCTTTTTCCGAGCATTGCCGGACAACATTGACATGGCTTCCTCAGCCAGCTCCTGTACCGAAAATGGTTCGGTCTCCAAGGTCATTTTGCCTGCTTCGATCTTCGAGAAATCGAGTATGTCGTTGATGATGTCGAGCAGTGCCGCTCCAGAACTTCGTATGGTTCTCGCGTAGCGGCGTTCTGAGTCACCGAGCTCAGACATCAGCAACAACTCGGTCATGCCAAGTACCCCGTTCATCGGCGTACGAATCTCATGACTCATGCGTGCGAGGAATTCACTCTTTGTGCGACTTGCCGCCTCAGCGCGTTCTTTTTCGTCGAATAGCTGCTGAGTGCGTTCTTCAACGCGCTGCTCGAGAATTTCTCGGGCGCGTAGAGTCTCACGTCGGTAGTGACGAAGACCGTCCACCATCACGTTGAAGCCGTTGATGAGCCGTTTGAGCTCTTTACCATGTGCGTTCGGCAATTTATGTGAGAAGTTGCCCTCAGAGACATTTTTGAGTCCGGTTAGCAAATCGCGCACTGGCTTGAGGATGCGTTTTGCGGCGAAGAACGAGAACACGCCACCCAGTATTGCGATACCGCCGCTCGAGACAAGTGTGATCAGGATGCTGTTGCGCAGTCGCTGTTGTGTAGCGCTGAGGTTAACGATGGTATCGATCGAACCGATGTACTGTTTGCCCATACCATTGCTGTCTCTCAAGGCATCGCCCGCGAGCGGCGCGTAGACCTTGTTGGTTACACGGTAGATTTCCGGAGCGCCAAACGGGTTGATCCTGAGTTGTGAGGCATCGGTTTTTGCATTCAGCAGCTGCTCGCGCGGTAACTCCTCAAACATCTCTCTGTAGATTCGAGTGCCATTCATGTTGCGGATTTCAACACCCGCCACGATCGGCACCTCGTTCAGGAAAGCGACGGATTTGGCCAATTCAGCCGGGTTTTGGGTCTTCAAACCAAAGTCGGTGCCGCGGGAAGTCGCCTCGGCGAATACGGCAATACTCGAGAGGGCCTGATCTCGGGCCTCGCGAATGGTGCCACTGATCGTGAGGTAGCTTCCAAGACTCATAGTTAGCAGGATTAGTGTGCCTGCCATAATCGTGAGCTGGGTCTGGAGGCCGAGGCCCCGTAGCCAGGCGAGTGGACTCTTCATGACGCTGCTGCCTGCCTTCGCATTCCAGTAGATCTCAAACGATTTCCCATTTGGAGCTAGCGTCCTGTTGGTCAGACTCTTTAGTGACGGTGCGCCGTCTATGGCAGACTCGAGCGATGAAAATCAGCGCGCTACATCTATTTCCGGTGAAATCCACAAGGGCCAATTCGGTCGATTTTGCTGAGGTATCACCACGCGGGCTCGTGGGGGACCGGCGGTGGATGGTGGTGGATGAATCGCGCCGATTCGTCACCGGCCGAACCGTGCCCGATTTGGTCAGGATCTCAGCAAGTCAGAACAATGGCGGTTTGACGTTGCATTTCGAGGGTGAGGCGCTGCGTGTTGAGGAACCGTCCGCAGCAGCGAGCAAGGTTGTTGTGTGGAAAGACACCGTTGATGCCCGCGATGCAGGTGACGTTGCCGCCATGTGGCTAAGCGAAAAACTCGGCAGAGCAGTGCGTCTTGTATTCCAGAGTGACAGCGACCATCGGCTGCTTCCGGAGGAAAAGTGTGCTCAGCCTGGAGATGAGGTCAGTTTCGCTGATGGTTACCCGGTTTTACTCATTGGAACAGCGTCGTTAGACGCGTTGAACTCAGCGCTTTCGGTGCCGGTATCCATGAGTCACTTTCGCCCCAACATTGTGGTTGAGACTGAGGTTCCCTATATCGAAGACGCTTGGTCAGAGGTATTGCTTGGGGACGTGCCGTTTTCAGTGTCATCCCAGTGCACGCGCTGTATCTTCACAACGGTAGACCCCACGACCGGTGCCGTACACCCGGACAAGGAACCTCTCAAAACGCTGCTCCGAGACAGGCGCCGTTCGTCAGACGGAAAGCCGGTTTTCGGTGTGAACCTGATACCGCTCGGCAGCGGCACGGTTCGGGTGGGGGATATGGTTAGCCCGCGGTAAGTCTTTCCCGATCAGACTGCAGCTTCTTTATCAGCTTCCCGGACGTTTCGGCTGGCGTTTTGGTAAACCCATAAGCATGTACGTCTCGCGATTCACGATCGAACCAGATCTGTATCGGATCAAGGACCTCCGGGCGCTTTGCCGCGAGCCAGACGATCGTATCTGCACCGGCCATGCCGTCGCGTAGGACTGACTTAAGGATTTTGCGGAAGGTCGGTAGAGACTGTTGGACGCCAGCGGTATCGACCCACCCCGGGTGCATGACGTGAAACTGCCGTCCACCCGTATGTGATGCCTGATTCCAGTATTCCGTCAAGGCGACCTGTGCGCGTTTTTGAATGGCGTAGGCCTGCGTCCCGTCGTGGGCTTCCTCCGAATCTGCACTGACTTTTTCGACCACCAATGGCGCCATATACATGCCGCCAGATGCGACTTGAATGACCGTCGCGTCTTCCGCAAGCGTGCCGGATTCGATCATCGCTTCGGTCAATACGAACTGGTTGAGCAGGTTTGTCGCGTACTGACTGTCCACGCCCTGACTGTTGGTCGTGAAGTCGTGGAGCATAACGCCCACGTTGTTGACCAGGACATCCACCGTCCCGCCTTGCTTCAGGCGTTCGGCAAGGTGAGCGACCTCTTTCGGCTCAGCGAGATCGCATTGCACAGTCTCGAGGCTATCGCCGAGTTCTTCTCGAAGCGCCGCGAGCTTATTTGGATTCCGGGCGACAACCGTAACGCGTGCTCCTGCAGCAAGGCATCCGGCGGCGACTGCAGCCCCGATACCGCCGCTGCCTCCGGTGATCACGACATGCTTGTCGTTGAGTGTGTCGCCGATATCCTGCCATGCACCCTTGCGCCAAGAATATCCGATGTTCGAAAAACTGAGACCGAACCGGCCATAAAACATCAGAATGCCTAGAATTACTTTCATGTCTCGCTCTCTTTGTGCACGCGGTGCAGTTGCTCAAATTTCTTCAACGCCGAATCGGCTCGCTCGTATCCGAATGCCACGATCGACTCAGCACGATCAAACTCCCAGAACTGGCAAACATCGCGCGGCACAGAAATAGTGATGTCGGGCTTGTAGGCCGCCATTTTCAATCTAGCAATGCCGTTCTGCATAATCTCGATAGTCTGAGTCACTGACTGGGCAAAGCCTGGGTAAGGCGACTGCGGCTTCTCCGCTGGCTCGCGGTTCGGTTTCAATTTGTCAACGAAATCACTGATTGCTTGTGAATATGGATTCGTTTTCGTTATCGCCGATTTTTCGGATTCAGGTGCTTGTTCGGGTTCCTCGTCTTGCAAACCTTCGCGCGGCGCGTTGAGATCGACGGCGATGGTCATCGTGCCGGGGTGATTCATCGTCGGTGCTATGGGAATTGGATTGACGAGACCACCATCGGCGAGGAGCCGGTCACCGATCACCAATGGTGACATCAGGGTTGGTATCGCGGTCGAGGCACGTATCGCATTGAACAACGAACCGGACGATATCCAGACTTCCGATTGTTCTTTCAAATCTGTCGCGACAGCCGTGAAACCGATATCGAGCGTTGAAATTTCCGGATCGCCGACGAGATCGCAGATCGCTTCGATCACTTTGTCGCCCTTGATGATGGAGCCGCGGACGAAGGAGAAGTCCAACAGACGGAGCATATCCCGACGCGTCAGGCTCTTTGCCCAGGCTTCATATTCGTCGAGCTTGCCTGCCGCATAAATCCCGCCGATAAGTGCGCCGATCGACGTGCCGGCGATATACCCAACGTCATAGCCTGCTTCTTCAAGACGTCGGATGATCCCGATATGCGCAAGCCCTCGTGCGCCACCGCTACCCAGCGCTAATGCGATTGAAGTCTTCCTTTCCATCTTGCGATTGTGCCGTGGGTGCGACCGCGTGGCTATGCAGCGGAAAGTGTCCGCAAAAGTGTCCGCTGCGGGCGAGACGGACAGTAGTGTCCGTGAAACCTCGCCAAGCGTTAAAAAAAATATTGATAAAACAATGATTTGAGAATTTCTGAAGTTGGCACAGGGGTTGCAATCGTGTCCTCGAGACACGGGAGTTGAATGATGAGACTGGAACTTCGTACACGACTGATCACTCTGGCCGGCGGGATCGTACTGGCGCTGGCGGAGATCGCGCTGGCGAGCGTCTGGGATCTTGCACAGTCGCGTGACCTCAATGATTTCGAACCGCACTGCTGCGAGGTTGCTGACGAGAGAACGTTCAATCCCGGGAGTGAAGGCTAATGGCGCTTCAACCAATCTCGGGCAGCAAGGGCGAGGGCATGATGCGGGATACCTCTGCCCAGGATGTCGTCATCACCCGTCGAGGCAAGAAGCCAGTCTGGCTTGCGATCGGTGCGGTTGTGGCAGTTGCACTGGCCTTCGTTGTTTGGAAAGTCGGTTCGCAATGGGCGCAGAGCGACTTGTCTGTGGCGCGCGAGCGGCTGCGCACGGGTGTCGTGACGGAAGGGGTATTCATCCGGGATATCCCGATCCAGGGGGTCATCGTTGCTGCGGTTAAACCAACGGTGTTCGCACCCTCCGCGGGGAGAGTGACGCTCGCGGTGGCTGCGGGCGACGTTGTCACAGCGGGCGATGTGGTCGCGACGGTGGAGAGTCCGGAGTTGCGCAGCAATCTTGAACAAGCGCAGGCAGAACTGAGCGCCCAGCGCACCGAAGCCGATCGTGCGGCAATCGAAGGGCGCCAGGTCGATCTTCAGAACCAACAGGCGGTTGATCTTGCGCGCGTCGCAATCACAGCCGCGCAACGTGAACTGAGGCGAGCGGAGGCATCCTGGGAGTATCAGGTCATTTCGCGCCAGGATCTGGAACAAGCGCAGGATGAGGTCGAGCGCGCTGAGCTCGAATACGCGCATCGTCAGGCTGACGCCGACCTCTATCGAGAGCGTTTCGACTTTGAGCAGGCGGCATCTGAGCTCACGGTGCGCCAACAGGCGCTTCGCGTGACAGAGCTTCAGCGGCAATTCGACGAATTGACGGTGCGCGCGCCGGTCACCGGGATTGTCGGCACGCTATCAGTTGAAGACCGAGCTGCCGTAACCGCGGACAGCCCGATCCTGAATATTGTTGACCTCACTCAGCTTGAGCTTGAGGTGCCGCTGGCCCAGGGCTATGCAGACGACATCGCAATCGGTATGAGCGGCACAGTCAGCTACGACGGGAAGACCTACGCGGCGATCGTGTCATCGATTTCGCCTGAGGTTGAAAACAATACCGTTGCGACGCGTCTACGCTTCAGTGATTTGCAACCGCAGGGATTGCGACAGAACCAGCGACTCACCGGAAAAATTGAACTGGATCGTTTGTCGAATGCGGTTCAAGTGCCGCGCGGTGCCTGGTTCGACAGTGAAGCAGGCCGAGCGGCCTACGTCATCGAGGGCGATTTCGCTCTGCGTCGCCGCATTGTTGCAGGAGCGGCGAGTGCGCAATCAATACAAATTCTGGAAGGTCTTGCGCCAGGCGAGTCCGTGGTGCTGTCCAACACCACGGGCTTTGAAGGCCAAGATCGAATCTTGCTAACCCAATAACCACCTTCATCAGGAGATACACAACATGCTGTCCATGAAATCCATTACCAAGGTCTATCAGGCCGGAGTTATCGAGACGCACGCGTTGCGCAGCCTGTCGCTGGAGGTTGAAGGGGGCGAGTTTGTCGCTGTTACAGGTCCTTCGGGGTCGGGTAAAACGACTTTCCTGAACATCGCGGGGTTGCTGGAAGCGCCCAGCTCAGGCAGTTACATCCTCGATGGTACGGACGTGTCAACGATGCGCGATCGCGCTCGATCACAAACCCGCAACGAGAAGATTGGGTTCATCTTCCAGGGGTTCAATCTGATTCCGGATCTGAATATTTTCGACAACGTTGATGTGCCACTGCGTTATCGCGGTTGGTCCGGTAAGGAACGTCGCGAACGCATCGACGAAGCGTTGGATCTCGTCGGTCTATCCGCACGCAAGCAACACTTGCCTTCGCAGTTGTCGGGTGGCCAACAGCAGCGCGTCGCCATCGCCCGAGCGCTTGCCGGCAATCCGAAACTGTTGCTGGCCGACGAACCCACGGGGAACCTTGATTCATTGATGGCACGTCAGGTGATGGAGCTGCTTGAAGAAATTAACGCCGCAGGCACGACCATTATCATGGTGACGCATGATCCCGAGCTCGCGCGTCGAGCAGGACGCAATGTGCATTTGCTGGATGGTCAGGTATCGGATTTCCAGCCGATTGAGCCACCGCCGGCCGAGTCCGATGATGCCGTCGCGCAGGTCGCCTGAGGAATATCGAGATGCTTAGCTACTACATCCGCCTTGCTTGGTTATCGCTCAAGCGCAACCCGTTATTGTCATCGCTGATGGTCGGCGCAATTGCGCTCGGCATCGGCGTCTCGATGACCACGCTGACCCTGTTCTATGTCATGTCCTCAGATCCATTGCCGTTCAAGAGCGATCGTGTGTTCGCGGTCCAGATGGATACCTGGGGGCCGGATGAGCCGGCGAATCAAAGGGGCGGTGGGTCACCTCCGGTTCAAATGACCTACCGTGACGCAATGGCGCTGATGGAGTCGGATATCCCAACACATCAAGCGACGATGCTACACCGCGGGTTCGCTGTGAGAACAGAGGACGAGAATGTGCGTCTCCAACGTCTGGCAGCGCGTGCAACTTATAACGGTTTTTTCCCAATGTTCGACGTGCCGTTTATCTACGGTGGGCCATGGGACGACCGCGCTGATGAAAATGCTGACCAGGTGGTCGTGCTGTCGAAGGAAAGCAATGAGAAATTCTTTGGCGGCCAGGATTCCGTGGGCAACACGATCTTTCTGGACTCCGTTCCGTTCCGCGTGGTCGGGGTTATCGATTCGTGGCAACCGACGCCCGTCTTTTACGATCTGAACAATGGCGCATGGTCGTCCACCGAGGACATGTTCGTTCCATTCCAAATTCCGATTACCTGGGAATACGGAGCACACGGGAGCACCAACTGCTGGAAGCCGGAGAAACTAGAGAACTATCAGGACTCCTTGCAGAGCGAGTGCGTTTGGGTTCAGCACTGGGTACAACTGGACAGTGCTGAGCAGCGTGAAGCATTCCATGCGTTCATGGATGGTTATGCAAACGAGCAGAAGGAGTTTGGCCGGTTCCAGCGCCCATTGGATAACCGAACAACCAACGTCATGGACTGGTTGGAGTACATGGAAGTGGTCGGTGACGATAACCGCCTGTTGGTGGTTTTGTCCTTGATGTTCCTTCTGATCTGTCTCCTCAACACCGTGGGGTTGATGTTAGCGAAGTTTCTCAATCGCGCGCCTCTGGTGGGCGTTCGACGCGCCCTTGGGGCCAGCAAGCGTGACGTTGCGCTCCAGCACGGGGTTGAGGTCATGTTTATCGGGCTTCTCGGCGGCCTGGGCGGTCTCGTGTTGTCGTATCTAGGTCTTCTGGCCGTGCGCAATTGGTACACGGGCTACGAATACCTGGCGCGTTTGAACCCTGAGATGATTGCCACTGCCGTCGTGTTGGCACTCGCCGCCGCAGTGATCGCCGGTTTGTATCCCACCTGGCATATCACTCGCATCCAGCCTGCAGTCCATCTGAAGACCCAATAAGCGGAGAAGCAATAATGGAAATCAAACCCATCCTCAGCACGCTGTTACGTAACAAGACAGGCGCCGTGCTGATCGCGCTGCAAATTGCTTTGACGATGGCCGTCGTGGTGAACGCAGTTGTGGTCATTCAGGATCGTGCTGAGACTATCGCTATGCCGACTGGCGTTGATGTCGATCAGCTGATTATGGCCCGCGCATTTTCGTTCAACGACGAGGAAGACCCGAGAGCGGTTATTGAAAATGATCTCGCTGTGCTTCGGGCAATACCGGGCGTACAAAACGTAACGAAAATCTCGACCATGCCATTGAGCAACAGCGGCAGTTCCTCAACCTTCAGGGTCAGCGATGCGGACAACGCTGCATCAATCAATCTGGCGTATTACCAGTCTGACACGCATTCGCTCGATACCCTCGGTCTGGAGCTCACTCGCGGCCGATGGTTCCGTGATGATGAGGTGACCTATCAACCCGACGGTGGATACGCACCGACGATGGTCGTGCTTTCGGACTACGCCGCCGACACCATGTATCCCGATGAGGATCCGATTGGCAAATTCATGTACAACTCGTTGGGCGATGCGATCGAGGTGATTGGTACCTACGACCAGTTATCGAAACCTTGGTATGGGTGGGGCAACTTCTACGAGACCGCCATTTTTCCAATTGTCGATCTGAATGCACCTCTGGTACTGCGTGTTGATGCAAACCAGCGAGACACATTGATTCCAGCCATTGATGAGGCACTCGCGGAGATTGATCGAGAACGTTTGATAGGGACCACGAGAGCGCATACCGATATAGTGGCGAGGACGTTCGAGCGTGATGTCGCCATGAATCGAATGTTGACTGTGGTCATGACGCTAGTCGTAATCATCACGGCGTTGGGAATTGTCGGTCTTGCGAGTTTCAGTGTTATGCAGCGGCGCAAGCAAATCGGTACACGACGCGCAATCGGGGCCCAGCGATTTCACATCCTGCGGTACTTCCTTACCGAGAATTGGCTGATTACTACCTTTGGTATTGTCCTCGGCCTCGGATTGACGTTTGCGCTGAACTCGCTCTTGATCAACCAGTACAATCTACCCAAATTGGACCCGGTGATGTTGCCACTGGCGGTGCTTGGACTTTGGGGGGTGGGCCTGGTGGCGACACTCGGTCCGGCACGCAACGCAGCCGCCGTTGATCCTGCAATCGCGACTCGTAGTATCTGAGAGAGCTAGTTGATGACACGTGTGCTCGTCATAGACGACAACGAGGGGGTAAGGGACGCCCTGAGACTGCTGTTGGAGCTCAGCGATTACGAGGTAGGCACAGCAGCGACTCCACGAGCGGGGTTGGCTGATCTTGCGGCGAACCCGACAGATCTCGTCATTCAGGACATGAACTTTGAGGAGGAGAAAACCTCCGGTAGTGAGGGCGCGCAGCTCTTCGAAGAGATTCGCGTCCAATACCCGGACATGCCGGTGATTCTCCTGACTGCCTGGACCAACCTTGAGATGGCGGTATCGTTGGTCAAACAGGGGGCAGCGGACTACCTCGGCAAGCCGTGGGACGACAATCGACTTATGACGACAGTCAGGAATCTAGTCGATCTGAGTGCCGCGAGAAGTCGATCGCGTGAGCTTGCCTTGGAACGATCGAGAACACGCGCGGCGCTCGAGGCGGATTTTGACCTTCGCGGCATCGTATACGTCTCCGAGGCCATGCACGAGGTGGTGAGCCTTGCATGTCGCGTGGCAGCCTCAGACATCAGCGTGCTGATCACCGGTCCGAATGGTGCGGGGAAAGAGAAGCTCGCAGAAATCGTGCAGGCGAATTCCAGCGAGGCGAGTGGACCTTTTATCCGTGTGAACGCGGGCGGTCTTCCGGGCGCGCTTCTTGAGGCAGAATTGTTCGGCGCTGAACCAGGCGCGTATACGGGCCTCACGAAGACCCGCATTGGGCGCTTTGAGGCTGCCGACGGCGGCACCCTGTTTCTGGACGAAATCGGCAATTTGTCGGCCGAGGGGCAGAACCGCTTGCTACGTGTTCTGCAGTCCGGTGAGTTCGAGCGACTGGGTTCATCCGAAACCCGACGTGTAAAGGTCCGCGTCATCAGTGCAACCAACGCAGACCTCAAGACTGCGATCGCAAAGGGCGATTTTCGTGAAGATCTCTACTATCGATTGAATGTCATCGAGTTGAGAATCCCGGCCTTGGTCGATAGGCCGGGTGATGCGGCAGCGCTGGCAAACCATTTTCTGGATGAGGAAAAACGATTCTCAGCCGCTGCGCTGCGAGTGCTCGAGACGCAAAGCTGGGAGGGCAATGTCCGCGAGTTGCAGAACCTTGTGAAACGTGCACAAGTGCTATCCAGTGAAGACGTTATAGACATCGATGCACTCGGACTGCAGAGTAGCGTGCTGTCGACGAGTCTTCCGGAGCCGAGTGAGGCGGACGTTCGGGTCGCGCTTCGCAACCATGGCAACGTCGTTGCGCGAGCGGCGCGTGAGCTCGGTATGAGTCGGCAGGCGCTCTATCGTCGTATGGTCAAATTCGGGTTGCATGAGTCCACCAACAGAGACGCAGAATAGCTTCCGATTCAGCCGTCCCGGGAAAATGATCCTGGGATCGACGTTGGTCATGGCAGTGACGATCGGGGTTTTGTTCATGATCGTCCGCTGGACTGACTCATGGACGCTCGGGACTAGCGTGTCGATTGCTTTATCCCTTTTTGGCTATTGGCTGATCACCCGCTGGCTATTCGCTGCGGACGATACTCGCATCCAGGCCTTGATCGATAGCGCCGATAGTCTTCGCGATGCGGATTTCAGTTTCACGATTGCAAATCGTCGGGATGATGAAATCGGAACGCTGGTAAAAGCCTACAACAGCATGGTGTCAACCCTGCGGACCGAGCGGCAGAATCTGCATCAGCGGGAGCTGATGCTGGATACGGTCATTCAGGCATCGCCACTTGCTTTGGTGCTGACCAACGAGAATGACCACGTAATCTACGCGAACGGCACTGCACGTCAGTTGTTTGCAAACGGAAAGCGCTTCGCTGGACGGAAATTCCTGCAGGAGGTCGTCGGCGATCAGCCGGTTGAGCTGCGTGAGGCGCTAACGGCTGGGCAAGATGCCATGGTCAGCGTGACAACCGCAAAGGAGCAAGAACGCTATCATCTCTCGTGCAGTGAATTCACGCTAAACGCCCGTAACCATCGACTCTTCCTGCTGAAGCGCTTGACCCAGGAGTTGAATCGACAGGAAGTCGCAACGTGGAAAAAAGTAATTCGATTGATTGGTCACGAATTGAATAACTCTTTGGCGCCGATATCGTCGATGGCGCATTCCGCGAAGCTGTTGTCTTCGCGTGGGGACAGTGTTCGAGTTGAAGAGGTTCTTGAGACGATTGCGCAACGAAGCCAACGCCTGAAAGAGTTTATCGAGAGCTACTCGAAGTTTGCGAAGCTGCCTTCGCCACAGATCCAGAGTATCAATTGGGACGCGTTTTTTACGTCGCTGAAGGGATTGCAGCCGTTTCAGTATGAACCGGAGAGCAACGGTTTGATGGGTGCTGGAGATCCGAAACAGCTCGAACAGGTTTTTATTAACCTGTGTAAGAATGCGGTCGAGTCGGAATCGGCGATTGATGACATTGTTGTGAGACTCCAGATACGCGATGAGGGCACGGAAATCGTGGTCGCTGACCGAGGCAAAGGCATGAGTGAAGAGGCTTTGGCAAGCGCGCTGTTGCCCTTTTACAGCACCAAGCGAGAGGGCTCGGGTCTTGGGTTGTCACTTGCACGCGAGATCGTAGATGCACATTCGGGTAACATCAGCCTGCGCAATCGAACGCGTGGTGGTCTCAGTGTCAGGATTTGGTTGCCCACCACAAGCGTTCGCGCGCAGACGGCAAAGGTGTCTCCCTAATGGCGAACGTTGCTTTGGTCGGCGCACCACATGATGCGAATTCCAGCTTTCTCAGAGGGCCTGCCGAGGCGCCGGATGTCATCAGGCGTGTGCTGCATAGTGATTCCGGCAATGCCTATTCGGAATCAGTGCGCGACGTGCTGTCGCACCTTCAGGATCTCGGCAACTTCTCGATACCGGACACGAAAGAAGGTGTGATGGAGCTGCGCGCAGCGATGGCTCGCGTGGTGTCCCAAGGGTTTCGGGTATTGACCTTGGGTGGTGATCACGCCGTAACCCATCCATTGGCGCTCGCGGTTGCCGACAGTGTTGGGCCAATCGACATGCTGCATTTTGATGCGCACGGCGATCTGTACCCCGACTTTGATGGTAATCCTTATTCACATGCCAGCCCTTTTGCGCGACTCCTGGAATCGGGGTGTGTAAACCGCCTTGTGCAACTTGGAATAAGAACGTTGACGCCTGAGCAGAACGTGGTGATCGAGCAATACGGTGTGGAGACATATCAGTGGAAAGGCGAGTTGCCCGCTGACCTCAACCTCACTTTCGAGAAGCCTCTCTATATTTCCGTCGATATCGATGCGTTGGATCCCGCGTTTGCGCCAGGTGTATCGCATCACGAGCCGGGTGGAATGTCGGTGAGGGACATCCTTCGCGTGCTCGATGCAGTACACGCCAACGTGGCGGCCGCCGATATCGTCGAGTACAACCCGCGGCGCGATTTGCACGAGATGACGGCGGCGGTTTGTGCCAAGCTGGGCAAAGCACTTTTGGATCTGCTGTATCGCTAATCGACGACGCTAGCACTCTACGATTCGGACGATTACGATGCGGGTATGACCGTATCAAATCGATTCCTGAGAGACGTATTTGTCGACGCGCTCGATCAACTGACCGAGCATATTGAGGCGACCGAAAAAGGGACAAGGCCCGCAACGGGCTACCGTCCTTTGAGCCAGTTGCTCGATGGTCTTCAGTTGGAACAAAGACTCGAACAACCGCCAGTGTCCCACGCGGAGTTTGCCGACTTTCTATCGGGCTATCTCAGTCATTCGGTCCAGTTGCACCATCCGTTGCACGCCGCGCACCAGGTTGCCATCCCGGATACAGCATCCGCACTTGCGTCGCTGGTAAACGGCTTCATGAACAACCCAATGGCGATTTATGAGATGGGCCCTGTCGGTGCTGCCATTGAATTCGTTGTAATCAATTGGATGTTGAAACATATCGGATGGGTTCAGCAGCCGCGCCGGCCGGGAGTGGGGCTCGAGCATGGTGCCGGGGTGCTGACTCACGGTGGCTCGTTGGCGAACCTTACTGGATTGTTGACCGCGCGTGCTCGAGTCGCTCCAGAGGCCTGGGAGCATGGTGTGCCGCATGATCTGGCCGTGCTTGTGTCACCTGTGGCGCATTACTCGGTTGCACGGGCAGTGGCGATACTGGGTCTCGGCGAGCGTGCCATCGTGCATTTACCCTGCGACGAACTAGGTCGCGTCGACGCACATGCCATGGAGGAAACGATTGAGAAGACGCAAGCGTCTGGGCGTCGGGTCATGGCTGTGATCGCAAACGCATGCGCGACTGCAACCGGATTGCATGATCCGTTACGACCGATGGGAGAGATTTGCCGCAGACATGATGTGTTTTTTCATGTAGACGCTTGCCATGGAGCAAGCGCGTTGTTGCATCCTGATACAGCGCACTATCTCGACGGTATCGAGTTGGCGGACGTGGTTATCTGGGATGCACACAAGATGTTGCAAGTCTCGGCGCTGTGCGCAGCGGTGCTCTTCCGCGATCACCGAAGCTTTGACGTGGCGTTCTCGCAGAAAGCGAGCTATCTGGCCTACGGGCGGGATGCCGAGAGTTACGATTCACTGCCGCGCGCAGTTGAGTGCACGAAGTCTGCTATGGGCGTGAAGGTCTATTTCAATCTGCTCCTACGCGGCGAGCATGCCCTAGGGCAGTTTGTGGCCGACCGTTACGAAATGGGCAAGACTGCCTATGACTGCATTGTTTCGCGCGATCGATTCAGTTGTCCCTACGTGCCCGAGACCAACATCATTTGTTTTCGTGTTGAAGGCGATGATCAGCTGCAGCAGTCGATTCGTGACCAACTGGTGGCCGAGCGAACAGCCCATCTCACCACCGCTGAAGTTGGAGAAACAACCTACCTTCGTATGACGCTAATGAATCCGCTGACCGACGTGGATGCAATCAACACCATTCTGGATCTGGTTGAACAAAAGGCAGATTCTCTGCTGTCTTCAACGAATACAAGCCCACGCTTGGCGTCGTAAAGTCAAGTCCTTAAACGCTGGCTCCGGATTTCCCCAAGGAGTATCCTTGAACGCTTGTTGAAGAGCGTCTGGAGCGTGCATGGCTTTTCATGTGCCGAGCGTTGAAGAACTGCAGATGCGTCGCGCTGATACTTATCAGCAGTGGCGACGTGCGGCTTTAGCCTACGACCGAAAGAACCGACTCGATCGTTGGAAGAAAAAAGATCACTCCACGCAGTATGACTTTGTCTCCGTTCGCGAGCGCGTCACGAAACTGAAGGCACTCCGTGAGGAGAAAGACAATATTGGTCTGCTCTTTAACCTTAATGAAGGTATACACGGCAATATGGACGGTATGGGCCGTCCAGACCTTTATCGGCGAGCGAAATTCGGTACCAAACGTCTGATCGTTGAATATGTTGACGCGGTCAGCGAAGCACTGGAGCACATCGCCAGTGATAAGGTGAAAGATATCGCCTTCGACGAAAAGCTCGATTTCTTCCATCGTGCGAGTCATTGCTTTGGCCGAACAGCGCTAATGATGAGTGGCGCCGGCAGTCTGCTCTATTTTCATTTGGGTGTGATCAAAGCGCTTTGGGAGCAGGGGCTGCTGCCGAACATTATGTCCGGTTCCAGTGGCGGTGCGTTTATTGCCGGAATTGTCGGGACGCGGAAGCGCGAAGAGATGGCGCAGTTGTTCGAGAGTGACTTCCTTCGGTCGGAAGCTGCAACCGAGCTTGATCAGATCCCACGCAGGTTCCTGCTCGTTCGCGAGCGTATGGACGCGGATGGGGTCTGGGAAGCGATCGAACGATTGATTCCCGACATGACGTTTCAGGAAGCTTACGAATACAGCGGCACCCATATCAACATATCGGTTGCGCCCGCTGGCCAGTATCAAGGCTCAAGATTGCTGAACGCGATTACTTCGCCCAACGTTATGGTGCGCGAAGCGGTGCTAGCCTCATGTGCAGTCCCTGGTGTTTATCCACCAGTGACGCTCGCCGCTCGTGGTGCGAATGGTCGACGGCGTGCGTATCTGGAGAGTCGTCAGTGGGTGGATGGATCTGTCGCCGATGATCTGCCCGTTAAGAGGTTGTCGCGTTTATACGGCGTTAATCACTCGATCGTCAGTCAGACCAACCCGCTGGTTCTTCCATTCGTCAATGAGTACAAAGGCCGCCAACAACTTTGGGACATCGTGCGTCAGGCGACAACGACGACAGCCAAGGATTGGTCGCTGGCAGTCGCTCGTATCTTGCAGAAGCCTTTTGGTCGACAAGGGCTCACGAGCCGAATGCTGGGCGTTTACAGCTCCGTGCTGAATCAGACGTACACGGGTGATATCAACATCCTTCCGTCTACCCGCAGTTTCAACCCGCTCAATCTTCTAGCGCCGCGTACGCTCGAAGAGGTGATGGAGTTGATTCGCCTCGGAGAGCGCGCAACGTGGCCCGCCGTCGAGAAAATTCGTACCCAAACCCGAATCAGCCGCACGCTCGACGAGATTCAGGAGCGTTACGAAGATCGTCTCGTCAGCATTGCGCGAAAACAGCAGCTCTTTCTCGACCGCTCGGCCTGATCTCCAATGGATAGTGTTCTCCTGACAGTGCTCATCGTGCTGGGGCTGCTTGCTGCGCTCTACGCCTGGGCCCAAACCTCGCCGAGTAAAGCTACTCATCTACTGATGAGGATGCTCCGCCGATTGGTCCGTCTGAAGTCAAAAGAGCTTGTAGCCGATGGTTTGACGTGGCGCTATCTCGAAAAAGGCGAAAGCAATCAGGACGTCGTTTTGTTGGTGCATGGGTTTGGCGCTGATAAAGATACCTGGTTGGCTTACGTACCCCATCTTGGCAGCCACTATCGTGTGATTTGCCCGGACCTGCCCGGTTTTGGGGATGCGACCGATGAGGCGGTCTCGGATTTTACGCCGAAGCGACAGGCGGAGCGTCTGTTCACCTTCATGTCCGAGTTGGGGGTCGAGTCCGCGCATATCGTAGGCAGTTCGATGGGGGGATTCATCACGGCCTGGATGGCGATGCTCGCGCCTCGACGGATAGCCAGTCTCACATTGATGAACGCGGCGGGCGTGTCTGGTGCAACACCTTCGTTTATGGAGCCTAAGGTGATTGCCGGCGAAAGCCCGCTGGTTCCATCCAACCCGGGTGAGCTCGGTGAGGTGCTTTCAATGTTGAGCGTGAAACCGTTGTTTATTCCGGGATTCGTCAAGAAAAACTTGCTGAATCGCTACCTCAAGTTCGGTGTGCTCTGGCGCAGGATTTTTGATGACCTCGTGCAGGCGCAGCAGGACGATCGGATAGTCGATTTGATTGCCAAGATTCAGGCACCGACGCTAGTGGTGTGGGGCGACAGCGATCAGATCCTGCATGTTAGCTGCGCGGACGTATTCGCGGAGCAAATTAGCCGCAGTCGACTATTGGTCCTGCCAAAGGTGGGGCACATCCCAATGTACGAGGCCCCGTCGGTGACTGCGCGTGCTCAGCTGGCGTTGATGGATTCGGCGGCGGCAAGCAACTGATCAATCAAAGCTTCAGAATCTGAGAGAGCAATCAGCATTTCTGCGTGTTCGGGAGGTACAAAACCCTGTTCAACCTGAACGGCGGTCATAGCCAATTGATGATCATAAAAGCCGTCTACATTTAGAATCCCAACGGGCTTTGATTGCAGTCGCAATTGCGTCCACGTGATCATCTCGAACACTTCGTCCAGCGTGCCAAAACCGCCGGGAAGGGCAACAAACGCGTCCGAACGCTCTGCCATCTTCTGTTTCCGCTCGGCGAGCGTATCCACCAATATCAATTCGGTGAGTTTGGTATGTGCGCGTTCGCGAGTTGCCAGTGAGTGGGGAAGGACGCCGATAGCAGAGCCACCGGCCTCGAGAACGCCGTCGGCGACGGCTCCCATCAGGCCGGTTGATGCACCGCCGTAGACAAGACCGACGTTGCGCGCAGCAAGTTGCCCGCCAAACGTGCGTGCTGCGGCATCAAATGACGGGGATGCGCCGCTGCGGGAGCCACAGAAGACGGCGATCCATTTCACGGCAGGTCAGTCGGCCCCGATGATCGGTTACCAGCACTGAGCCACGGTAAGCCCGGTTGCGCTCATGCCTTTCGTGCCGGCTTCTGTGAGCGTCAAATTACCGCACTTGTCGGACGCTTGATCTCCCGCCGGAGTTGCAGTGATCGTAAAGGTTCGCTCAGTTAGGTTGCCGACCGCCAGGTTGTAATGGACCACTGGACCTTCTTTGGGCGACGACTGGAGCAGAACCGGAATCGAGGCGGTGACCGGGTTGCCGGCACGGTCCTGATCGTAGCGGCCGTTTTGCGTATAGAAACGCTCCATGAACTGTTGCAGTTCGAGCACCACGGCCTGGCTGTCAGAACGTCGCGCCTTTCGAACAGAGTTCTGGTAACTCGGCACGATGATTGAGGCGAGGATCCCGACAATGGCCACTACCGTGAGTAGCTCGATGAGTGAGTAACCGAACTGCTTACGATTATTCATTGATGATCTGCTCCCACGACAGACGACCATCGAGGATGGAATTCGTCACAGTGATTGCGCGGTTCTCAATGTTTCCGGTACTGCCTGGTGTGTACTGTCGGTCACCCAGCACCGAGGACTGCCACGGCAAACCTTCCGACTGGTTGAATCGTTCGCCTCCCGCCGCGTTGAGAATCGGGTTGCCGTTGCCATCTCTCAGGACCGGATCAGCAACCAGGTCGCCGTTATCAACTGCATTGTCACGAGTACGGTCAAATACCGCTTCGTTCGGTCGTGCACCGTCGCAGATGCGAACCGACATCAACCAACCGCCACCACCGACGACACAGGGGTCACCCGCATCCGGGATGATGGTGTTGAAGAATGTGATGTCGCCACGAACCAGCGGGTTCGAGACCACGCGCTCACCACTGTCCGGCAGGTCCATGTACCAACCGAATTCGCTCGACGGGTCGATCGGATTGTCGGTAGGAATACGAAGCTGCGTTTGGTCGTAGGTGAGGGCAGGGTCGTGTGCCAGCTGCTCTAACATATCGCCGCGTTCCAGTTCGGAGACGCCGCGATCCCACACGCCATAAAACGTCTGCGTTTCGCTGGTCGTTTTGTCACCCTCGGTGATGTACTGACCGGTACCGAACAGGACCATCACATCCGGGTTCACGCTGTTGTCGAACGGGCATCGAGCAAGAACCGGTTTTGAGGTGATAGGTTGTATGTCGCCGTTGTCGTTCTCGGCAGTGAACAGCGGCTCAGGAGAGCCAAACCCACCGTAGTCGACGCCCCAGGACGCGTCGCTCGTGCCTTCAAGGTCAAACGCCCACATATTGCCGAGCAAGTCTCCGGCATAGGCTCTGTCAGGTGTACCGTTGCCATCCAGATCGGCGAGCTGTGGTGTCGCCATGCCGTTGTCAGCGCCGGGCACTGCGATCTTGATGTAGTCGGTGCCGAGCGTCCAGGTGCGGTCGATGCCGCCTTCCAGATACACAATAAACAGGTGCGCCTGCGTGCTGCCGGTGCTGTTGTAGCCGTTTCCGAATACAGCAGCCCAACGACCATTGTTCATGAGTGCAATGGTCGGCTCCGCAAATGTCGCGCCCAAATCCGCATCGTCAGCATCCGTGAACTCCCACATCACGTAGTCGCTCGCATCCGCTTCTGTCATCGCGTTTGGATCAGTGATGTCGAGCGCGAACAGGCCAGGGCCACCGCCACGCAGACCGCCGACAAGTATCGTTCTCCAACGCAATGGTTGGCTCACGCCTGTACGAATGTACGCGTCGCTGACTGCAGGTGTAAGGTCTACGTAATAGCGATGCTGATAGTTCTGCTGCGTCAGCGCATGGAGACCTTCGCCAACCGTCGCATCGTAAATCGCGTTCGGGACATAGCCCATGAACTCTACGCCAGAGTCCGCGTTGCCGACATCGGCCCAGATGCCGTGCAGCATGCCATCATTGCCGCCGACGTAGACCGCTTCGCGACGATTGATCTGCGTTGATTGCCACGTCTCGTAGTTGTCCGTTCCTGTAGGGAAGGGTGCAGTATTCGGCCAGTCACTGCGCGGTGCGCCTACCAAGACAGGGCTCGAATGCACAATATCGCCGAGAACGGTGCGTGCATCGCGCGGACGGAACAGCGTTTCGCTCTCGTAGGTTCGTGAACCGCGCAGGTAGTCGATGACGTCTTGCGCTGCAAGACCAACCGGCAGATCAGCCGACAAATCGGCTAGCTGCGGAGCCGTTAGCGTGCCTACATCGCGGAACGGCACACCGCCGGAAGCTGGGTCGTAGGTTGTAATCTGGCGATTGTTCGGAGCGGGCATACGATCCGCAGCATCCCACGTCGGAAGGACGGACACTTCGCCCGTAATCGGGTCAATGGTGCTCGCGGTCATGAAGCCGCTCCAGAACTCCGAATCCAGCTTCGCCTGGTAAACAAGGCTGTCACTACTCAAGAGACCGGTGTTGAACGTGACCGCTGCCGCAGTACCTTCAGTTTCGACCACCGTGGCCAGGACCGCTGACATCTGAGTGGCAATGTCGACCGGGGTGCGAGCATTCAGCATCTCGCCGCGACCGTTCACCGCTGCATGGTAGAGATCATCAACCATGCGCGGGCTGCGCGGCTGGTTTGGTTGCGGCCAGGCGGGCGGGTTATCGAACGCGTCCTGTCGCGTTTCGTGCGTCACACCAAAAATCGTGCCTCGAGCGTTCAGCGTCACTGCATAGGTGTTCATGTGCAGCTCGTCATTGCAATCGAGGGTGGGATCCGGGGTCGTGTCGCCACACGCAATCGGCGTTGGAACCTGGCCGCTTGCAAAGCCGGACACCTGCAGATCGTCGTAATATTCCATTGCAACGTCGGCTAGCGTGTTGGACCACGCGTCCTCATACGGTGCGCCGAATCCTGCATCTCGGTTTCCAACGCCGGTGCTTGAGTTGTTCGCGAACCCGTCGGTGAACGCAACCCCATAGTTTTTCTGGCAGGCTTGCGTGATCGGTGCGTTGGTGCCGCTGCGCTCAAACTGTCGGCCGAGGTAATCGATCGACTCACGAAGCGGTGTGCCGCCGCTGCCGCGAGCTTCAAAGATATCGTCCAGAATGGCTACCCGCTGATCCGTGAGGCTGCGCATAGTGACGTTCTGTCGGTTGTTGATCGTGAATTCTGCAACGCGCACGCCGTCGATCTCGTCGAAAGCGGCCGTGATTCCACCGCGCATTGCCTGGTGGCGTTTGCGGTAATAAGAGAACCAGTTTGCGAAGTTCTGCAGCTCTTCCGTGTACGTACGACCGCTCGGATATACCGGCGTTGTCGGTTCGATTTCATAGCGCACGAGACAGGTGCCGTCAGGGCCAATGGCCTCGGCAGATCCCGTCACGAGATTGGCATTGGCACGGAATAGTTCGTAGGTCGCCGGTGTCGGGTTGGCACAATCGACCGGTGTGCCGGCGATGCTCATCGTTGCCGTGTCATCGACCAGCCAGTAAGTCGCCGGATAATAAGGAAACGTCCGATAAACCGGGGGGCCAGCGTAGAGATTGTTGTTCTCATCGCGCATCCCTGGCATGAGCAGGAACTGCCAAGCCCAATCTGGGGCGGTCGTGAGAGACTGCGTCAGGTCGATTTGGAACGTTGTGTTGTCTGCGATCGGATCCCACGGCGTGGCCGTCGGCGTTTGATCGGTGAACGTCCGCGAACCACTGCTCACCCAGGGCTCGTAGTCGATGTCCGGGTTGTAGTACCCGCGGTTGTAGTCGGGGCTACGTGAAAACGCGAACTCGGTCGTCGGAGGGACGGGGTAGTGACCACCACCGAGCGTCCGTCGTGCCCGACGGTCACAGCATCCGTTCGGGAACAGATAACTGAATTTCCACCAAGTACCGTTGGAGCCACCGGAGGCGTTGAAGTTGATGGTGCCCGGAGATGGCTGGTTGGCACCGTCCAGACCAACAAAACTCTGGATCGTGGTGTTCCACCAGAGCGAGCCATCGTTCGCTGGCATGAGCAATTCGAAGTCCATGCTGCCAGAGTCATCGAGTGCCATGATGACGTTCGGCTCAACCGCGTCCGACAGGAACAGGGGAGAATCCGAGATGACGCCCGGGTTAGCCTGTGCGCTCGTGACGGTCACAAAGCCTGCCGTCAGTGCGATCAGCGATCGATAGAGAAATGAAGCTTGCTGTTTCATAGTGCTTTGCCTGGTTCGCTACTGCTTTAGAAGCGTCGTGCGAAATTGGTACGAAGAACAACCTGCGAGGTTCCGGACGCACCGGTTCCACGCGCATGGATTTTGAAAATAAAGATGTCACCGGCGCCGGAGGAAACCCCGTAGCCGCCGGTCAGATTTAGTGCGGCGTTGGCGGACTCATCGACTGTGCCGCGAATCTCGATAATGTACTGGGGCATCTCGGACACTTCCTTAAGCGTGCCGAATGCACCGCCCGCGTAGGCGCGGGCATCAGCAGGCCACGCGGTGTAGACGTCGGGTGCGTTGTCCGTCGTGTAGAGCCCCGCAACATTGTTGAACGCCGCCAGCGTTGTGATCGAACGCAGGAAATCCTCTGCATCATGTAGAGCCGCTTCAGCGGCCTGAAACGCGAGGTCCTGATCACGCAGGTTACCGCTGATCCTCTCCTGAATCGTCGAGCTTTTGATTGAAGTGGTGCCAATCAATGACAGCAACAGGAGTGCGATCAGGGCGATCACCATCACTACACCGGATTGCTTGTGACGTGCGGAGAAAGTCGAAAGCATCTTGCTGTTCATCACATGATTGCCCTGTTTCTAATGGTGGTCGTTGCGGAGTAAACGCGCCGCAGTCGACGGTCCGCTGCGTTCACAGGAGTCAGACTTCCGTCCAGCCCGTTCACCGTGACATAAGTCTGAGGATCGTCGGCGATGTTGTCTTCGGCAGATTCGAGCAGAAGGTTAATCTGGATGCTAACAACCTCACCCCACTGCACACCTGCAATGGCGTTGGCCAGGTCGTACTGATCGACACCGCCATCACCATCGGTGTCGCGGCCGTACACGACTTGCATGTCCTGAACACCTTCGGCCAGTTCAATTGCCGGGCCAAGCGTGCCGTTGTTGTTGATACCACGCCGGAAGAGTGCGTTGCGCCCGGTCGCACCAGTGCCGATGTAGTACACGCGAGAAGTCATACGCATCAAAAACGCGTCTTCGCCAAACTGGTAAGGCGTGCCGGTCGCCGATGAGCAATCCAATGGTGCACCCAGTCCTGCAGTGCAGTTACCGGGTGCGCCCGCGCCTTGATTGTGTTGCACGATCAAAGCGGTGTTGCCCGGGTTTGCATTGGTCATCTGGAACATGGCGGAGTTGAGGCAATCGGTCGCCATCAGCAAGTCACCAAACTGAAGGTCGTGTGCCTGGTCCAGCGTGAACGTGTTCGTTGTAGTGGAATGTGACTGGACAACATACCGATCGTCCGGGATGGCCCGCACAAGCTTGAAAGCGTCGGTATTCGGTATCACGTCGCCAGCAATCTCCGCCGGGAAAACGCTCGCCCCGCCTTCATATCCGATCAGAGCATTGTTAGCGTCGTATTCCCAATTGACGGTGCCGCCATTCAATACATTTACAACGTCATCCGATCGTCCACAGCCAAGAAATCCTGCCATGCGCACGTCCTGGATCATGTTGTTCAGACTGAACCGGCCGAGTTCCTGCAATTCGGTGAGGGTCGACTGGATGTTGTATGACTTTTTGCTGCCGACGTACAACTGCAGCATGCCGCCAACGAGAAATGCGCCGATGGTCAGCGCGAGCAACAACTCAACCAGCGTAAAGCCGCGTTGACTGTGTTTCTCCAAATGGGCTTTGGATTGCATCATTCGAGCTTCCATCAGATATCAGTCGTCACGACGAACTGAACAACGTCCGCCGCAGTTCGTCCATCGTTCCACTGCACGGTTATCGTGAAGCGGGAAGGTACAGTGGCATCGGCGCCGGCAATGCGCTCGATCTGGCCCGTGCCTTCCGGCAAGTAGTAATTCAACAGGTTCCGCCATTGGATCAGGTCGACATCAGGCACCGTCGCCGTCGCGCCCGGCGCGGCATCCGCCAGCAGTATGTCGTAGTTCCCCGCGCGTGCTGCCGGGATGTTGGCACGCATCCGATCCACGATGTCGTAGGCCATAATGCTCGCCTGCGTTCTGAGGTACGCGCTGTTGTTCAAGCGGGTACCACCAACCTGTAGCGAGGCGACGCCGATCAGTCCGACGGTGAGCACAATCGAGGCAATCAACACTTCCAGAAGTGTGTAGCCCGATTGATTTCTCGTTTGGCGACGTTGTGTCATGGACATGCTGCGGTCCCTTTACTGGTTGCGGCATAACCGATCAAGCCAACGCGAATCTCGCGGGCCTGGGTGATGTCTGCGTTGCTGCCACATACTCGAAACGTGCCGGCGTTCGCACCGGCTGCACGGGTTTCTCCGCTGGCCACAAAAGATACCCATCCGGCCACCCCGCCATCAGCGCGAATGGTGATGCCCTGAGACGCGGCTTCCCACGTGCGCAGGACAACCTCGCCAGGGTCTACGGCACCGAAGTTTGCCGGGTCCGTGAAAACGATCCAGCCGTCCTCCCAGCCGCCACCGGTGCAGGTTGCCTGATCGCTGCTTCTGCACAACGTCACTCGGCTACCGCGCTTGATGGCTTCCGAGCGAGCCAGCGTCAGCGCTGTGACGAATTCGTTGTTGTCAGTGACAATTCGGTTCACGCGAATCGTGTTCAGAAACGACGGCGCAGCAAAACTGGCGATTACGCCGAGCACTGCGATCGTCAGCATCAGTTCAATAATTGTGTAGCCGCCAGCGCGGTAATGACGCGCCATACGTGGCATGCTCATGCAATGACCGAGCATTCCTGCGCCTCCCTTAGATATGCCCCAGCGCACATTATTATCCATTTCCAACAATGATTTGCGATGTGCACAGGTCACAGAAAGTCGGCGCACAATTCGGAGCGGCTCAATCTCGCTTGCAGCGATCTCCCAGGCTGATTTGCGAATACTCTTCACGGATGAGGAGGATCATTAAAAATGTTTAAAAACAGAAATTTAATAGAGTTTTATAATAACAGTTCGAGAACTGAAGGTCGGATTGCGTCTCTTCGCGGGGTGCATGCGGTCTGCCAGCGTCGTCGATTTGCGACTTTCATTATGTTGACTCTGTTGATTTCGCTGATCTGTGGCAGCGCAAAAGCTCAAATCGACGGATCTTTGACAGTCACGTCGGTGGACGAGATTCATCGCACACCTATCATGCGTGAGGTGTATACCGCTTTGGAGTCGCGTCATGACCTCAGCATCGAAACGATGATCGAGTTGAACGAGATTCCTGCGCCACCCTTCGAGGAGCGCACCCGCGCATTGCGTCTCGCACAGATGTTCGAAGCACTTGGTATTGAAGACGTCCGGATCGATGAGGTTGGGAATGTTATCGCGCGACGACCCGGCCTGAGTCGTCTGCGAACGATCGCGGTGATTGCGCATGTCGATACAGTGTTTCCTGCAGGTACCGACGTGACGGTGAAGCGTTCAGGCAAGGCGTTCCGTGCACCGGGAATCGGCGACAACGCGCGGGGTCTCGCGTTAATGCTGGATATTGCCGCATCTCTTGAAGCCGCAGCGCTCAAGACGGACGCCGACATCTTGTTCGTGGGCTCTGTCGGCGAAGAAGGCCTCGGTGACCTCAGAGGCGTCAGGGCGCTGTTTGGGCCGGGAGGTACGGATGTCGACGCGGCGGTGGTCATCGACGGTGGTCCCTTCGGTTGGATTGTGAATCAAGGTGTTGGGTCAGTGCGCTATCGAGTGACCTTCAAGGGGCCAGGTGGCCATAGTTACGGGAGTTTTGGCAGAGCACATCCGCATCAGGCGCTCGCCGACGCGATCAACCGATTCAGTGCCGCAGCTCGAGCGATTTCGGGAATGCCCGGACCCAAAACGACGTTTTCGGTCGGGCGTATTGGGGGAGGAACTTCTGTGAACTCCATTCCGTTCGAGAGTTGGATGGAAGTCGATATGCGTTCCGTCGACCCGGACCGTATGGCATTGCTGGACGCTGCGTTGCATGCCGCGGTCGAGCAAGCGTTGGTCGCTGAGAACTCCCTGGCGGTCGATGATTCGGAGGTGACAGCTGTACTTGAGTCGGTGGGTCAGCGACCAGCGGGGATGACGGACCCCGGCGCCCCGATCGTGAAGCGCGCTTTGGATTCGCTGTTGGCGATGGATGTCGAGGGGCAACTTACGGCGTCGAGCACCGATGCGAATATTCCGATGTCGCTCGGCATTCCCGCGGTCACTATCTCGAGAGGTGGCATTTCGCGCTTCGCGCACGCGCTGAATGAGACCTGGGAGGATGCCAATACTGACCGGGCCGCATCTGCGGCCACGCTACTGGTTGTGGCCGAGGCTGGCTTGGTGCTCGAAACGGCACTTGCCGGCGATTAGTTCAGGGCATTTGCGATCACTGGCGCTGCGACTTCCGATGCATCCTCGGGCAGCAGTGGCACGATCTGTTCGATATAGAAAGGCAGTCCGCTGTAGGTTCCGTTTGGCGGAACCGGATGTTGATGGCCGAGACGGACGATAATGAGATCTTTCTCAGGCACGACCACAATGTATTGACCGAGGTGACCCCGGAACGCGTAGAAGGCCGGATCGTTGTCGTAGTGAATCCACGTCGAGTAGCCGTAGTATTCCACCTTGCCTGGCGTGCGCATTTTCTCGACGTAATCACGGGGCAACAGTTGCTCACCGTCCCACATGCCATCCTGCAGCATAAGCTGCCCAAGTTTCGCAAAGTTTCTCGCGTTGGTGTTTAGACAGCAGTAGCCCAGCTCCATACCCGTACCGTCGAGATGCCAAACAGCATCGTCATTCATGCCAAGGGGTTGCCAGAGTTTGCGGCTAAGATACTCGCTGACACTGAGCGAGGGATCTTTCTTGCGTAGGGCACGCTCCAGGGACAGCGTCAGCAATTGTGTTGATGCGCTGGAGTAGTAGAAGTGCGTCTCTGGCTCGTGGCTGAATCCACGATCAAGGATGAACTCGCCAACGTCGTGAGAATAAAGCAGCGCCACGGTCGGACTGAATGGGCTGTAGTAGTGTTCATCCCAGTCGTATCCCGATGTCATTGTCGATAGCGATCCGATGGTTGCGGTTGCTGCCAGTGGGTCATCCGAAAACTCGGGAAGCAGCGTCGTCACGGGCTGGTCGAGGCCGGATACATAACCCTCTTCGATAGCTTTGCCCAAAAGCATCGTAATCACAGTTTTTGCCATGGAGAACGAGTTAGTGCGGCTGCGAGCATCGTAGGGTGCTTCGTAATACTCAGCGAACACCTGACCTTTATGAATCGCGAGGAATGCGACCGCCTCGTTCTTGTCCATGTAGTCGAGTAGCGGTTGCGGCAGATCATCGCCGATGCTATCCGGATGCAAGGGCCACGGCTCCGGGTCAGATGCTCTGATGGTGCGAGTGTCAAAGAACTGATGGTCGTCGATATTCGCGGTCGGGTGACCTTTCATATAGGTGCGTGAGAGTGCGGTCAGGATATAGCCGTGACCGGTGACCGAAAGCAGCGCGACTCCAAGCAGTGGGAGCGAGAGGAGGACCACCAGAAAACGTTTTATCATCGAAAGCACCTTTGACTCATTGCTGCGCGAACATACCGATCAATAGAGTGTTTGACCAGTATCGGCATTTTCTCTCGGATGCCGTTATTATCGGAAGCAGGATAGATTTGTGGATGACCACACGATGGATTTGAGAGCGTTTTTGGCAGGTTGTGCACTGGGTCTGTTGTTGCCGATATCAGTTTTTGCAGATGGCTCAGAGACGGTCGACGATGGATACCAGATCACCGTATACAAGTCGCCCGCTTGTGGATGCTGTCGGCAGTGGATTCGACATCTGCAAGACAACGGCTTCACCGTGCTTGCGGTCGATAGTGATGACATGACCGCCATCAAAAAAGAGTACGAAGTCCCGGAGGAACTGAGAAGTTGCCACACAGCACGAATTGACGGGTACACCATAGAGGGTCACGTGCCGGCGCAGGACATCATTGCGCTACTTGAGAATGGCCCCGACGCCGCGGGGCTGAGCGTACCGGGTATGCCGATCGGTTCACCGGGTATGGAGATGGGCGCGCGCGTGGATGCCTACGATGTCATCCGGTTTGAAGGTGAGGAGCGGACCGTGGTGGCATCCTATGGTGAACGCGAAGAACCAGCCGCGGAGCTCCCGGTTGAAGCAACCTCGAGTGACGATTGATGAAACGCTACGGTTTTCTCTTCTCTTTGCTGCTGCCGATTCTCCCGCTCGCTGCGCTGCTCGCGGGACGCTGGTTTGACGAGGCGGCATTGTTCGCGTGGTTGCCGATTGCGTTCTCGTTTGTGTTTTTGCCTGTGATTGATGCGGCGATCGGAACGGATGAGAACAACCCAACCGAAAGTGAAGTGAATGCGCTCAGCCGCGATTCATTCTTCAAGTATTTGACGCTCGCGGTAGTCCCGCTGCAATTAATGAACCTTGCGGTTTGTGGGTATGCTTTTGTGGCGGGCGAGGGTGGTCTCATCGGTCAACTGGGCTACCTGCTCGGTTGCGGTGTTGTGAGCGGCAGCACAGCGATCACGACCGCTCATGAGCTAATCCACAAACCCGGTCGACTCGAACAATGGTCTGGCGGATTTCTGCTTGCCAGCGTGTGCTACGCAACGTTCAAGCCCGAGCACCTGTACGGTCACCATCGTCATGTTGCGACTCCGGCGGACGGATCGACCGCATTTCGCGGTGAAACGGTATATCACTTTGTGTGGAGAGCATTTCGCGACAACCCTGGACGGGGCTTCAGGCTCGCTGCCGAACGCTTATCGCGCCGCGGTATCGCTCCCTGGTCATGGCGAAACGAGATGTTGTGGTGGACGAGTCTCAGTGGCTTGTTCATTGTTCTGGCTGCGGTCGTAGGCGGCCCATTAGCAGTAGCCTTATTCCTCGGACAGGCATTCGTCGCTGTCTGCCTGCTCGAGATCATCAACTACGTCGAGCACTACGGTCTCATGCGCGAACGTGATTCCAACGGACGCTATGAGCGTATCTCTCCCCGCCACTCATGGAATGCGAATCATCTGGTCACCAACCTGTTCCTGTTCCAGCTTCAGCGGCATTCTGATCACCACGCTAATGGCTCACGCCGGTATCAGGCACTCCGGCATTTCGAAGAGAGCCCGCAGCTTCCGTTTGGTTATCCGACAGCCGTGCTCATGACTCTGTTACCGCCATTGTGGTTTCGGGTCATGAACCCGCGTGTGGAACGCCACGCTGCGCAGGCTGTGCCCGCTGCCCCTTGAACCTCCGCGCGCTGGCACTGTGCGCCTGCTTGTGTTCAACCCCTTGCTTCGGTGACCGTCCTGCAGAGGCCGAAGAGGCTGCGCTGCGGATAGAGCGTGTAGGCGCGATCATCGAGGCGCCCGAGCTTTCTCAATATCTCGAATCGCTCACGCTTCGCATATTTCCCGAATTGTCCGGTTCACTGACGATCAAGGTGGTCGCACATCCATCGGCGAATGCATTCTCCCTCGGAGACGAGCGGATTTACATCCATAGCGGTCTATTTTTGCGTGTTCATCATGAAGCGGAGCTGGCCGCAATCCTCGCACACGAAGGCGCACATCTTTGGCACCGCCACGAGCCAGAGAATGCCAATGAGGCCCTGCAAAATGAGGTCGAGGCAGACCGCACGGCGCTCGCGCGACTCCGTTCGACTGGTATTCCGGTTCACTATGGTGCCGGTCTGTTCCAGCGGTTAATGCAGGAGCGCGAAACGTTCGGTTTCCGCCGTTGGGAAGCTGCAGTGACACATCCCGATCTGGACGACCGGTCACGTCGCTGGTTGGGGGCGGATGAACGCTCACAATCGCAGTGGGAAAATCCCTCAGACTGGTGGCAGCTCTCATCGAGTGTGTGTGAGTTGACCGTGCAGCAGATGCTCGATCGTCAGGACTACGAGCGTTTGGTTTTCTTGCTTGATCAGGAGGATCTCGGATGGGCAGGGGCTGTTCGTGATCTTGCGCTGGCGCAAGCGCTGCAGGCTCGGAACACACCCGGCGATCGGAAACGTGCTGCAGCGATTTATGCTCGGTTGATCGAAAAGGATCAGGGTCTTCCTGAGGCGTTTTCCGGTCAGGCGCGCCTGTTCCTGAGGTCCGGTCGTTTGCGTGAGGCTAACCTCGCATTTCGCCGATATCTGGAAAGATCCACCGATCCACAGGGGCGTCGGTGGGCGGAGTACTACGTCGCGTGGCTCGAATCCCAGGCTTCTCCATGATCTTGGTGCAGCGCAGCCTTTTGGTACTTGGTCTGATAACCCTGATGCAGGGATGCGCAGGTTCGAAGCCATCTGAAAATGGTGATATTTCCAGTCGCACGTTGGGCATTGCGTTTACGCCCCCCCACCAGTGGTGCACGGTCGGGTCTCGCGAGACCACGGCGCGTTACGCTTTCAGGCCATGCGGTGATACGACGACCGTGATCGCCGTGGATCGCTTCTCCCGAAAGATCGAGCTGCCCGACGCGGAAAGCGCAGCGCAGGAAGTTTTGCTGCCAGAGTCATTAGGCGAAGCATGGATCGCGCGGTTTGTCCGGGAGCTGGATTTTGCAGTAGCGACGATTCACGACGTGGGCCCTTTGGAGCTCGCGGGACACACAGCAGTCGGTGTGGTCGCCGGCTACCGGACGCCGGACGGCGATCCGATTCTTGTGCGGACTGTTCTTCTTCCGCTGCCGCAGGGTGTTGTCAGTCTACAACTTCAGCGCCGGGACACTGGTGATCAAGCCAGTGTCGATGCGATGTTCGAAGCGGTCGTCGGCAGTCTCCAGATTCGCTGACGGATGTCGTGTGGATTGATGGTCCGAGCGGCGTATTTTGTGTAAATGAGAGTGATTTGCATTTAATTGTTTGGCAAAATACCGATATTGAATGTGTATGCGCTGGCAGTAAGGAATCATGATGACGAACAGACGAGGCAGGGTTCTCACCGCCCTCGCTGCGGTTGCCGCTCTTGGCGTTGCGCCCATCGCTCAAGCGCACGGTGATCTCGATGAAGAGAAGCTGGAGGAGTTCCAGTTGCATCTGGATGACTATGAACAAGACGTCATTGCGATGATCTCGGCTGTCGCGGACATCGTCGACAACGCAGACGCGTCCAAAGCGGATACCGATGCACTAATCCAGCAGTGGGAAGACGTCGCGGTCCACGAGGCTATTGAGTTCAAAGCGACACTGGCTTACCCCGGTGTGTGGCAGGGTTTGATCCAGTTACAAACCGCTGTCGAGAGTGCCGGTGATAAAGATGCCGCAGGCGAAGCGTTGAAAGCAGCGCTCTGGCAAGGCATGGGTGCGTTGCGAATGGCTGCGACCATGGTGGACCTCATCAACGAAGAGATCTCTGACGAGGCGCCTCTATCCGGACCTGAATCCGTCGATGCCATTATCTCGGCTTTGAATCGTGCTGTTGAACTCTATGAGGCCGGAGACACCGCGACAGCGGAGAGGACGATTTTTGACAGCTACGAAGATCGTTTTGAATACCTGGAAGGTGATTTGATTCCGAAAGACCCTGAGCTCGTGACCAGCCTGGAGGCAGATTTCAATGCGACTTTGCCGCTCGGCATGAAAGCCGGCACGTCTGTTGATGACGTGCGCGAGATCGTGGCTGCAATGACTCGCAAATTGGAATCCGCTAAGGCGATTCTCGAGGCGGTCGAAGCCGAGCGCGGCACCGTATTCTGATTGTGGATCGCCGATCACTCCTGCGTGCCTTGGTCACAGTGCCGGCGGCCTGTGCCTGGCCGGGTGCATCTATTGCGCAGGGTTTGGATGCGAGCGAAGAAGGTACAGGCGGACCGATCTCGGTCACGAGCCTGCCAAAACTGAAAGGTAAGTTGACCCTATACCTCGGCCGCGGGGAAGGCGGCTTGTACGAGAAGATTCTCGAGTCGATCCAGCGGCGCAATCCGGATTTTGACTTGAGGATTCGTCGAGGGCCGTCGACGGCGCTGGCGAATACGCTGGTTGCCGAGTCGAGATTCGGTAATCCAAGAGCAGACGTGTTCTGGTCGATCGATGCCAGTTCTCTCGGTCTCGTGGTTGAGGCGGTCGAACCGTCGGCACTGGATGACGAGCTCATCGCGTTGCTCAAACCAGAGTATCGGTATGAGCGTTGGCTGCCAATATCCGGGCGCTTCCGCACGCTGGCGTACAACTCAAACTCGGTCAGTTTGAGTGAGTTGCCAGAGAGCATCATGGCACTGCCGGATGAGGATTTGCGCTTTGGTTGGGCGCCTGCCTACGGCGCCTTTCAATCATTTGTTACGGCGATGCGGTTGCTGGAAGGCGACGATGCCACCGGCGCGTGGCTTGAATCGCTGCAAGCGCGGAGCAAATCGTACGCTGGAGAATTGAATGTAGTGATGGGTACGAGCCAAGGCGAATCGGATATCGGTTTCGCGAATCACTACTACACGCTGCGACTTTTGCAGGGTCGACCGGACATGCCACTTGGGCTTGCATTTACTCGTGGCGATGCAGGTTGCTTATTGAACGCATCGGGCACTGTGATCTTGAAGCCTTCCACGCTAGCTCGAGACTTCGTTCGACATTTGATGACCAACGAGGTGCAGGGCTATCTGGCGCGCGAGGCATTTGAAGTGCCATTGCTCGAAGGGGTTCCAAATCCGAAAGGACTGCCACCGCTCGCGAGTTTGCAGCCGCCGAGAGTGGATCTCGAAAAACTGGCAGACGTACGCCCGACGTTGTCTCTGTTGCGCCAAACCGGGGTGTTGTGACGAGACTTTCATTTTCCGCTGCGGGTAGTTTCATTATTGCCCTGTTGGTTTTGTCGCCTATCGTTGTTCTGTTTTTGCTCGGTTGGGGTGCGGAGCTGGATGCGACGGCCGATGCGACTCGATTGCTCATCAATACAGTTGGTCTTGCGTTAGCGACAGTCGTCGGTTCTGTCTTGGTTGGCGTGCCACTCGCTATTGCCACCGCGCATTGCCGCTTGCGGTTTCGACGCATCTGGCTCGCGGTTCTCGTCGCTCCTTTAGCGATTCCCAGCTACATAGGTGCGTTTACCTATTTTGCGGCGTTTGGTCAGGGCGGGTTGCTCGCAGAGGCGATTGGCACGCCGCTTTTCAACATTGAGGGCCCCGTGGGCACAGCACTCGTGATGACCCTCTATACGTATCCGCTGGTTCTGCTCACCACGCGCGCTTCATTGCGTCAGTTGGACGGGCGCATGGTGGAGGCCGCCAGATGTCTTGGCGCGAGCCTTTCCGAGACGCTGTGGCGGGTCGTTATTCCTCGTGTGCGCAGTGGCGTAGCGGCGGGCGCTTTGCTCGCGGCGTTGTACTCAATGAGCGATTTCGCGACACCGGCGATTCTTGGCTTCGACACGTTCACACGCGTTATCTACGTAGAGTACAACGCGTTTGGTCTCGATAGAGCAGCCCTGTTATCGCTGCATCTGCTGGGCATTATCGCCGTAGTTCTGCTTCTTGAGTCGCGGGTGTCAGTCGATCGCGAATCCGGACAACGAGCGTTCGAAATGGAATTGAATACAGTATCCAGAAGCCTCCTTCAGATACTGATGTCGCTGATACTGGTGGCCGCGATAGGCTTGCCCGCATGGGTCTTTGGAGCTTGGTTGTTAGATGATGGTGCGACTGGTGTCAGCCTGTCCTTGATCTGGAATACGACCTACCCGGCACTGCTTGCGGCATTGGTCACTGTCGTGGCTGCCGTTCCGGTTGCAATGTACGCAACACGCGGCGGGGCTGGTCGCTGGCTGGAGCGAATCTCAACGCTTGGCTATGGTGTTCCTGGCATCGTGATGGGCACAGCATTGCTCTACGTCGGTCTTCGACTCGATTGGTTCTATCAGACGGTCGCGTTGCTGGTGCTCGGGCATGTGTTGCGCTTTCTGCCGTTGGCAGTCGGCCCGATTCGCAATGCGTTCGGCCGCATGGATAAGAACCTCGTTGCGGCGGCGCGAGGACTGGGTGCTTCGCCGTGGGAAGCCTTCCAGCGTGTCTCGCTCCCATTGCTGGTTCCGGCAGCGGTTTCGGGTGGCGCGCTGGTCTTTCTCGAGGTGATGCGTGAACTGCCATTGACACTGCTGCTCCGGCCAACGGGTCTTGAGACCCTGACGACGGAGCTTTGGCAGGTCTTTGAGGCGGGATACTTCGGCCGAGCGGCAATTCCAGGCCTGCTTTTGATCGCCATATCATCAATAGGCGTCGTCTTGATGATGCGAGGTGAGCGACAACAAGTCAGCGGGGGCGCAAGTTGATGCTCAAACTCAGTGATCTCACGGTTCGGTATGGCAACTTCACCGCGGTAGACGGTGTCAGCTTTGAGGTTGGCGCAGCCGAAATCATCACTTTGGTGGGGCCAACGGGCTGTGGGAAGAGCAGCGTGCTGCGGGCCGTCGCTGGATTCGAGACGCCTTCCGCTGGCGAAATTCAGATTGGTGGCCAAGTCATCAACAAGAGCGCACACCTGCCCCCGGAGCGACGAAACATTGGCTTGGTGTTTCAGGATTTTGCGCTATTCCCGCACCTGAGCGTCGTGGAGAATATCGGCTTCCGGGTCAAAGACACCGCCCTCGTCACGTTTTGGCTGGAGCAGCTAGACCTGGGTGCATTGAGAGAACAACGACCCGAAACGTTGTCTGGCGGGCAAAAACAGCGCGTGGCGCTTGCGCGTGCATTGGCTCATGAGCCTAGCATGGTGTTGCTCGATGAACCGCTTTCGAACCTGGATGCAGCGCTGAAGTCCGACTTGCGCTGGCGTATCCGCGATGCATTGAAGACGGCCGGGGTACCTGCATTATGGGTCACCCATGATCAGTCTGAGGCGCTGGCCGTAGGTGATCGCGTAGGCGTGATGCGCGCAGGTCGACTGGAGCAGATTGCGGAGGCGGAATCCTGTTATCGCGCACCGGCGTCGCGATTCGTCGCCCGATTCCTCGGGGAGGGTGTACTGATCCCCGGCCGCACTTCGCACGGCGCCGTGATCACAGAGTTCGGCAACGCCACTTACTACTGTGCAGCAGGGCAGCTTCCAAACGACACCAAAGTTGATGTGTTGTTACGACCGCATGATCTCGCGCTCGCCGATGCAACCGAGAGTAACGCGACGGTGCTGTCGAGCCGCTACGAGGGCGAAACGCGTCTGTGCACAATCGCGACGCCGGCCGGCACCGAAATGAAGGTACGCGTCAATCATGAGCAACGTTTCGACGATGGAACATCGGTCGTGGCGGCGATCAGTGCGAGCCACGCGCTACCGGTTTTTGCGACACACGACTAGCTCCCTCGCGCAATCCACAGTCGGAGAAGCAAACGGCGCGTTAGACCTTAGTCTAAGCGCGGCGGACGTTGCTTCGGCCGGACGAGAATTTCAGATTCAAAAACAATGGTTTATGTGCTGCCTCGGCGTGCTCTGATGGCGCTTCCGATTCTCTGAATTGTCGTCATACGTCGGCGAGCGTAATGTCGATGCGGGGGACACTCCTGATCGTCATTGCGTCAGGCAGGACGCTAACGCGACCAGCGACTGTTCGTATTTGTGACAGCAATGCGTGAAGGAGAATGACGCATGAACAAAGCGACAGATGTTTCGGCGCTTACGGTTTCACTGACCCAGTTCAATCTGGAAAATCCGTATACACAGAAGCGCTACGACAACTTTATTGATGGCCAATTCGTAGCGCCGCAGTCCGGTGAGTATTTTGACAACGTCACGCCGATTTCGGGCCAATCGTTTTGTCAGATAGCACGGTCTAATGCGGCTGACATCGAAGCCGCGCTCGATGCGGCTCACGCCGCGGCGGATGCATGGGGTAAAACCTCGCCTGCGGAGCGCGCGATGATTCTCAACCGAATCGCTGATCGCATGGAGGAGAACCTTCAGACTTTGGCGGTTGCCGAAACCATCGACAACGGCAAAGCGCTCAGGGAAACCATGGCGGCAGATATCCCACTGGCGATCGACCACTTCCGCTACTTCGCCGGTTGCGTTCGCGGCGAGGAGGGTTCGATCGCTGAAATTGACGCCAACACCTATGCCTACCACTTTCACGAGCCGCTTGGTGTTGTCGGACAAATCATTCCGTGGAACTTCCCGATTCTCATGGCGGTGTGGAAACTGGCGCCAGCTTTGGCTGCCGGCAACTGCGTTGTCCTAAAGCCCGCTGAGCAAACTCCTGCTTCCATCATGGTTTTGATGGAGATGCTCGCGGATCTCCTGCCTGCCGGCGTTGTGAACGTAGTGAATGGATTCGGCCTCGAAGCGGGCAAACCACTAGCGTCGAGTACGCGCATTGCCAAGATTGCATTCACCGGAGAGACCACGACCGGCCGTCTGATCATGCAGTACGCCAGTCAGAACATTATTCCGGTGACGCTAGAGCTCGGCGGCAAAAGCCCCAACATCTTCTTTGAGGACGTGTTGAGCGCGGACGATGCCTACTTCGACAAGTGCCTTGAGGGCTTCACCATGTTCGCCTTGAACCAGGGCGAAGTTTGCACCTGCCCAAGCCGTGCGTTGATTCAGGAGTCGATCTACGAAGACTTCATCGCGCGCGCTATTGAACGCGTCAAAGCGATCAAGCAGGACCATCCGCTGGATAGCACCACCATGATGGGCGCGCAGTGCTCGCAAGAGCAAATGGAGAAGATCACCAGCTATTTGCAGCTCGGTCGTGACGAAGGCGCAGAAGTGCTGACCGGTGGTAGTCGTGCGGAATTTGAAGGCGAGATGGCGGGTGGCTACTACATCCAGCCGACGGTGTTCAAAGGCGACAATAGTATGCGGATCTTCCAGGAGGAGATCTTTGGTCCGGTCGTATCGGTCACGACCTTCAAGGACGAGGCTGAGGCGTTGTCGATTGCCAACGATACACTTTACGGTCTCGGTGCAGGCGTCTGGACGCGCGACGGCAATAAGGCGTTCAGAATGGGTCGCGAGATTAAGGCCGGTCGGGTCTGGACTAACTGCTATCACCACTATCCAGCGCATGCCGCGTTCGGTGGCTACAAACAATCAGGGATTGGTCGAGAGAACCACAAGATGATGCTCGGTCATTATCGCCAGACCAAGAATCTCCTGGTTTCCTACGACCCGAATGCCATGGGCTTTTTCTGAGTTGGATGATTCGTCCTTAAACAACACCGGTGGTCGTGTCACAGCGACCGCCGGTGCTCTGGATCTGATCGCTGAGATCCGAGGTCGGCATGGCAACGATCTGATCTTCCACCAGTCTGGTGGGTGTTGTGACGGCAGCGCACCGATGTGCCTGCCGCGTGCCGATTTTCCGTTGGGCGACAGCGATGTGAAGCTGGGCGAAATCGGGGGCTTACCTTTCTACATGAGTGCCGCGCAGTTCGATAAGTGGGCGCACACGGAGCTCGTCATTGACTGTGTCGACGGCATGGGCGGCATGTTCTCGCTCGACAACGGCACCGGCAGACGATTTCTCACCCGATCCACGGTCTGCGCGGTGGACGCCGACTAATTGCAGCTTTGTAGTTGATCGATCCAGTTCGAGACTAGAGTGACACCCGCAGTGTCGATCAAGTTGGATCCGACCGGTGGCATGCCATGTACATCACGTCGCTGCATTCGATCCACAATTATTGAGCGACTGGTATCGCCGGGTGCGATGAGCCTTGCGTCAATGATGCCAAGAGATCCTGCAGTCGGCGTTACATCACAAGCGTTGGTTGCCGATAGCGCTGTCTCCGCCCGGAGATCGAGATCCGTAGGCACAGGCCCATTCGGTCGGTGGCAACTTGCGCAGTTCGTATCGAGATAGGCACGTGCCCGTCGCTCAAGTGACTGGCCGGTGTCCGCGGGGTCGGCGAGTGCGTCCAACGTGTCGACTGAACCGGGTAATGGTGCTGTCAGCATTTGCACGTGCTCTATCGTTTCCAGCTGGTTTGCGGTCCGACCTGTCAACGGATACTGGAAGTCGCGGTTCAATTGATTGATCTCTGGACCGAGCGCAAAACCTGCAGCGGATGTGTGGCACTGCATGCACTGTGATTCAGAAGGATAGATCCATTGCTGTGAACCAATGGTTACAACTTTGCCACCCTGAACACGTATTGCATCCGACTGCGCGGCATTCCACTCGTAGGTATAGCCGGCCCAGCTCCCGTCGGTGTGACGCATCAAATGCCTTGTCTCAATCAATCGACCTCCAAGTCGAAAATTCTTGACGATCACAGTTCCGACCGGGAACTCAAAGTCGCCCTCGGCATTGACACCGATCGTCTCGTTGTTGGGCAGACCGATGTACCGGTCCTTATCCGCGGCGTCGGACCAGAACGGGGCGTTTAGCGAATATGGGAGCAAGCCGGAATAGGGCAGTGCTGTGTTTCCAGGTTGCGTACAACCTGAGTCCGACAGTCGATCCGGGATAGTGTCGGGAGTTACGGAACCCACTCGTTGCATACGACGTACTCGTCCACGCCCGTTGCTACCGTTAATGTCCACAACGTAGAGCTCACCGTCTGGACCGGAAGCAAACGCAGTCGGATTCAGGCTCGTGTTCGCCAACTGGTCATTGGTGAAGCCACCATTGCCATCGGGTCTTGCGACCCAGACTCTGCCAGAACCGAAATCAGCGAATACATAGAGCCCGATGAGGTCCGGAATTTCAGTCCCCCGGTAGACCTGACCACCTGTAATTGAATTGCCGAGTGATCGGCCGTATTCGGTGACCGGATCGACTAGTGTTGCGAGGTCACAGTCGCTGGCGTTAGCTGTCTCACGAGTACCCTCCTTACAGCGCCAGCCGTAGTTCCCCGCTAGACGTATTTGGTTGACCTCTTCCAGTGCGCCCTGACCAACATCAGCGAGCCACAGCGTTGAGCCTTCCGGATCGAAAGCCCAGCGCCATGGATTTCTAAGACCCCAGGCAAAGATCTCTGGGCAGTCCGACGAATTGGCTCCTGGCCCGCAGGGCGGGTTTGAAGCGAATGGGTTATCTGTTGGGATCCGATAGCCACTCCCGGTCGCCTCTACATCCAGCCTCAGCATACTGCCGAGTAATCGGGTGGTGTCCTGCGCCCGGGCGCGCGGATCGTTACCGCTGCCACCGTCACCGAGTCCGATGTACAAAAAACCATCGGGTCCAAATGCAATATCGCCACCATTGTGGTTGTCGAAATCCTGGTCGATCTCAATGATGATCTGTTCGTTTGCACTAGGTCCTGGCGCCGTAAGGTTGTCCAGCACCAACCGTGAAACCACACTGCGCATGTTGGGCCCGGTATGGTTGACCGTATAGGAAAGAAAAATCTCTGGCGTCGTCGGGTAGTCCGGATGAAACGCCATACTAAGGAGTCCACCCTCGGAGTTGGTGCGGATGTTTCGGGTGTCATTCAGATCAAGATATTCGGTTGCGGCATTTGCGGTAACGGGATCGAATGTCAGAATCTGCCCTGTCTTTTGCAGCACAAACCATCGTCCAGACGGGCCTGGTTCCAGCAACAGCTTTGTCGGCTGCAGGAAATCACTGATCGCCGGATAGACATCAACGAATTCGACGCTCGAGCTCGCCGTAGGTCGGGCCGGTGCAATGCAAGTCTGGTTATCCGGTCGTGTGTCGAGTCCAAACGCGACCACGCTCGAATCATCATCGCGAATGGTGCCTGTCGCGGTGGCGCGGGTGATCCGGGCGTTGACCGGTGACGATAAGGTCACTGTCAGCGTCTCATCGACTTCCTCAAGACTGTCGCCGATGACCGGTATGTCGATCGATGCCGTACGGGTGCCGGAAGGGATCTGGAGTGTGCCGGACACCGAGGTGTAGTCTGTGCCAGCCTCCGCTGTGCCGTCCGCGACAGCGTAGTCCACGCTGGCATCCGCAAAGCTTGCGCCCACTGGCAACGTGCCCGAGACCGAAACCGTGAACGAGAGCACGACCGTGCCCGAGTCTCCCTCTGTCACTGTCGAGTCGCTAATGGCGACATCAGGATTCACAACAGCCGGGGGATTCGCCGCTCCCCCGCTGCCGCCGCCACCGCAGGCGCTAACAGCGAGTGCTATCAGGCCGACCCCTGGCCATCGTCCGATTCGGTAGCTCCCCATGCGCGACTCCGAAAACTGGATGTGAGTTCGAGGCTACCAGAAGCTAGCGATCGAAACGGTGACTTATGCACGGCTTGTCGCTGCATTGCGACGTAGCCATGTAGAATTGTGGCTATGAGAATCGAACTGAATATTGACGGCGCCGATCACGTGGTTGACGTCGAACCTGAGATGCCACTGTTGTGGGTATTACGTGATGAGCTGAATATCACAGGACCAAAATACGGCTGCGGTATTGCCATGTGTGGTGCGTGCACCGTCCACGTGGACGGGAAAGCGGTGCGGTCGTGCTCGTATCCAGCGAATGCGGTTAAAGGGCCAGTGAAAACGATTTCCGGTCTCGGCACACCCGATGCTCTGCATGCCGTTCAATCCGCCTGGATTGAGCATCAGGTCGCTCAATGCGGGTACTGTCAGTCAGGGCAGATCATGTCTGCTGCCGCGTTGCTTGAACGCTCGCCCAACCCGAGTGATGCGCAAATCGATGCAGCTATGCGAGGCAATCTGTGCCGGTGTGGCGCGTACCCGCGTATTCGTGCTGCGATTAAGTCAGCGGCTGGCCGTTTGGGTGCCGATTAGAATGGCAAAACGAAAGACAGTAACCCGGCGCGCATTGCTCATCGGTTCGGCTGCCGTTGCCGGAGGGGTAGTGTTCGGAGTCTGGCGCTATAAGACGCCGTATGCCAACCCGCTTTTGGAGACGCTTGAGGATGGTGAGGTCGCACTCACGCCGTATCTGCGGCTGGATGCGTCGGGGATCACGATCATTACTCCACGTGCGGAAATGGGGCAGGGCATCCATACCACCTTGGCTGCGCTGGTTGCCGAGGAGCTTGATGTCGATCTCAAGGAGGTGGCCGTTGAGCACGGCCCCGCATCCGCCGCTTACTTCAACGCAGCGCTGGTTGAAGACAGCCTTCCGTATGCAATGACGGATGGCAGCGATTCAGCAGAGCGTGCACGGCGATTTAGCCGAATCCCCGCGAAGTTTCTGGGCATGCAGATCACTGGGGGAAGCGCGTCCATCCCGGATGGATACACGAAGATGCGCCTGGCTGGCGCTGCGGCTCGAGAGGTGTTGCTGCAGGCGGCAAGTCGACGTAGCGGGGTCGCGGTGGACGCATTGAAGACGAGTTCCGGAAGCGTTGTTTTGCCCGATGGGCAAGAGTTCGCTTACACCGAGCTAGCCGAGGCGGCCGCGAAAATCGAGCCGCCGTCGGAGCCGAAACTCAAAGCGAAATCGTCCTGGCGTTTGCTCGGCAGGTCACAGCCACGGGTGGATGTTGTTGCAAAGTCCACAGGTACCGCTGAGTACGCGATGGATTTGCGGCTGCCCGGTATGCGATTTGCGACGGTCAAGCGGAATCCGCATCTCGGCTCGGAAATGATCGCATTCGATGCGTCAAAGGCGCTGGCGATGCCCGGTGTTGAGGTGGCTGTTGCGTTGGACGATGGCGTCATCATCGTGGCAGACAACACCTGGCGCGCATTCAAGGCGGCAGATGCCGTCAGTATTGAATGGTCTGAACCTACGTACCCAGACTCCTCTCAAGCGATGTTGGAGCTGACGGCAGCGGCAATTGACGATGATCTTGAAGACAGTCGTATGCGTGATGACGGTGAGGTCGATGCGGCGTTGGTTGAGGTGGATGTTGTCAGCGGTGAGTATCGTGTTCCCTTGTTGGCACACGCGACCATGGAGCCGATGAATGCAACGGCGTGGCTTCGAGGCAACCGGTTGGACGTATGGGCCGGCAACCAGAACCCGACACAGGCTCGCAAGGATGCAGCAGCAATTGCGGACATCGATGAAGATAACGTTCACATCCACACGACGTACATGGGTGGTGGGTTTGGGCGTCGGGCCGAAATGGACTTTATTCACCATGCGGTGCACGCGGCTGTCGCCATTGCCAGCACACCAGTCAGTGTGGTGTGGTCACGTGAGGAGGATATGACGCACGATCAGTATCGTCCGGCCGCCGTCGCACGATTTCGCGGAGCAATCGACGCGAAGGGCATCTCGGCGCTCGACATCAAGGTTTCTGCACCCTCGGTGATGGAGTCACAGCTGGGTCGCCTGGGGTTGCCCGTATTGGGTCCCGACATGACGATCGTGCAAGGTGCATGGGATCAACCGTACAACTTCGCAAACTATCGGGTTACCGGTTATCGCCCGGAAGTCATGATTCCGATTACGTCCTGGCGATCTGTAGGCAACTCACAAAACGGGTTCTTTCAAGAGTCGATGATCGACGAGCTTGCGCACAGCGCTGGCAGGGACCCTTTGGACCTTCGCCTTGCGCACGTTGATCACGCGCCCAGTCGCAAGGTGCTCGAGGCGGCAGCCGAAATGTCTGAATGGGGCTCTGTGCGTGCTGAGGGGCATGGTCTTGGTCTGGCGTTTGTCCTGTCGTTTGGTGTTCCCGTCGCACAGGTGATCGAAGTCGCGGTCGATGAGCGCGGCGTTCGCCTGCTTAACGCATGGATAGCTGCTGATGTTGGTATTGCATTGGACCCACGGAACGTTGAGGCGCAGCTGCAGGGTGGAATGAACTTTGGCCTTGCGGCTGCGATCAGCGGCGAAATTACGGTGAGCGAAGGAAAAGTTGACCAAAACAACTTCCATCAATACGACGGTATTCGTATTCATCAATCACCGAACTTCGCCGTCAAGATTCTCGAAAACGGTGAGAAGATTCGTGGTGTCGGTGAGCCTGGTTTACCACCCGCTGCTCCAGCGCTCGCGAACGCCGTTTTTGCGGCGACTGGCCAACGGATACGAGAGCTGCCGATGCGAAAACACATGAGGTTCGTGTAATGGCCGGACCCCTTGCAGGACTGCGCGTCATAGAGGTTCGGGGCATAGGCCCAGGCCCCTATGCAGGGATGGTGCTCGCGGACCTTGGCGCTGACGTCGTCGTCGTTGAACGTGCAGCTTCACCTAGTGGATTGGCGCCGCCTGCCGCAGCGGACACGCATATGCGTGGTAAGCGTTCGATTGCGTTGAATCTAAAATCGCCTGACGGTGTTGAAGCGTTACTGAAACTTGTGGAGACGTCCGATGCGCTTCTGGAAGGCTTCAGGCCGGGAGTGGCCGAAAAGTTGGGGTTCGGACCAGAAACGTGTCTGAAGCGTAACCCACGCTTGGTCTATGGACGGGTGACCGGTTGGGGACAAACCGGACCACTCAGTGGTGCCGCGGGTCACGATATCAATTACATCTCGCTTACCGGTGCACTCGCAGCGATCGGTGATACTGAGAAACCCACGATTCCGCTCAATCTGATTGGCGATTATGCGGGTGGAAGTTTGTTTTTGGTGGTCGGTATGCTCGCCGCTTTGCTAGAAGCACGCGCATCGGGTCGAGGGCAGGTCGTCGATGCGGCAATAACAGACGGCTCAGCTCACCTGATGTCTTTGTTTCATACGCTCGGATCGCTCGGAGTATGGCGCACGGATCGTTCCGCTAATCTGCTTGACGGTGCAGCACCCTTCTACGACGTCTATCGTACTGCCGATAATGAATTTGTCTCGATTGGCTCGCTCGAGCCGCAGTTTTTTGCGCTGTTGGTTGAACGCCTTAGCCTGGATCCGGAGCTTTTCTCCAACCAGCACGATAGTCAGCGTTGGCCCGAAATGCATGAAGCATTGGAGCGGGTTTTTTCGAGCAAGACGCGCGCCGAATGGTCCGAGCTGCTTGAAGGGTCCGATGTCTGCTTTGCACCTGTCCACAACTTCGAGGACGCGCCGGGGCATCCGCATAACCGAGAACGCGAGACTTACGTTGATGTTGGCGGGATCGTTCAACCTGCGCCAGCGCCAAAGTTCTCTGAAACAAAACCCGCAACACCTGCACCGCCGCGACCCGAGGGGAGTGACACTCGAGCGTTGCTGGTTGAGATCGGCTTCTCAGATTCCGAAGTGGACCAGCTTGTCGCGACCGGCGCGGCGTTTGAGTAGACGGCTATAGGGTCACGGGACTCACAAATCCTTCCGGTTTGACCGTCAATACCGAACAGGAGAGCTGCCCAAGGATGGTTTCTGCGGTGTTGCCGATGACGATTCCCGGGATGCCGGTTCGGCCAACCGTCCCCATGACGACCAACTCTGCGCCAAGCCCGCGGGCCAATTCGGGGACGCGCTGCCCTGGATTACCTTGCAGCAGGTGTACTGTTGGCTTGAGGTAATGACCCACGTTCCCGTCATTCGCGCAGTGTGTTGCAACGAAGCGATCGATCCAATCGCGACGTGTGGCTTGTTCATCCTCTAGTAACGCATCGACGTCATATTTCGACATGCCGCTTCGCGGAGAGCGCATGAAGCTTTCATGTCTGAGCATCCACGTGTGCACGACGTGAAGCTCGGAGAATTCGGATAGTGCGACCGAAGCGGCGATTTCCAGGACTTGGGCATTTAGCGCATCAACCTCCGGGTTCTCGGGGTCGTAGTCCAGTGCCGCGATAACTTCGCGAAACGCGGTTTGTTGCGTGGACTTGATAAGCCACAGCGGACATGGGCACTTTCGCAGCAGCTTTAAGTCTGTACCGAAAAACAGTCGCGCCAATCCCTCCAGTGGTTCAACCGCCTTGATCACCAGATCCCGATCAGACAGTAAGACTTCGCGAATAATTTCGATGAAGGGCTTGCCCAGCAGGACCTCGCAATGAATCGAGTCGATACCGCTCGGCTTTTGAGCAACCATGCTCTTAAGCTCCTCGGTACGTCGATTGACCATTGCCCTCAACAAAGGACTCGAGCCGTTGAGATGTTCGAATTTTTCGTGCTCGTTTACATCGATGACCCCAACCACGGTCAGCCTTGCCTGATTGTTGCTGGCGAGTTCGAAAGCTTGCGCAAGCGCAGCCTCGTAGGGAGCACTGAAGTCGGTAACGAACAAAATATTGCAGAAACGTTGCATGGTTCACCTCCTTATTGCCCTCCACACGAGATTAGAGATTTTGTATTGGCCTGGGGAAGATTTTGTCGAACGAAAGTTCGAATCTCTCGGGTGGGAGTTCTCTGGTAGGCTCGCAGTCATTCGTGTTGGAGGTCGAAGATGCTCAAGAGATTTATTCCCCTGCTGATGCTCTGGTCTTGCGCTGTCGCCGACGAGCATGCCGACGTGGTCGAGCTTTTCGAGCGCTGGCGTGCATTCGAACAGCCACCACTGTTGCACGGTGCACCTGACTATACGCAGGCGCAGTTTGAACGCCGTCAGGCAGCGTTCGAGAAGCTCCGCTTAGTGCTGAACAGTATGGAAATCGCCGATTGGCCCGTTGGGGAGCAAGTTGACTGGCATCTCGTGCGTGCGGAGATGAACGGTTACGACTTCAATCGCCGGGTCTTGATGCCGTGGGCGCGGGATCCTGCCTTCTACAACACCATCTGGACTTATCGTAGCGACGTGCCCGCGCACGAGGGCCCGACACATCACGCGGTGGTCGAGCTTTGGCAGTACACGTTCCCTCTCAGCGAAGCGGAGGAGGCTCGGCTAGCACGGGAGTTGTCGGTAATCCCACCGTTGTTTGCCCAGGCAAAGGAGAACCTCACGGGAAACGCACGGGATCTTTGGATCACAGGTATCCGCGATGTTCGCTCCGACATCGTCGATCTGGACAACATTGAATCGCAGCTGACCAAATCAACCAGTGAGCAGCTCCGCAACGTCATTGCTGAAGCCAGGGAGGCGGCGGTGGACTTGGTCGCATGGCTGGAGTCTCAGGCACCCGAGAAGACAGGTCCGTCAGGTATCGGGAAGGAGAACTACACGTGGTATCTGCAGAATGTGCACCTGGTGCCGTTGTCCTGGGAAGATGAAGTCCGACTGCTTGAGCGCGAACTTGCCCGCGCATGGTCGTCTCTGAAGCTTGAGGAACAGCGCAATCAGGGACTCCCGCCGTTGGTCGCCGTGACAAACCAAGAGGAGTATGAAGCCCGAGGCAGAGAGGCGGTAGGACGGATCATGCGCTTCGTGGAAGAGAAGCAAATGCTTACAGTCGCTGATTACATGGAACCAGCGTTGCTTGAGCGATTAGGCAGTTTCGTCCCCGAGGAGACGAGAAACTTCTTCTGGATCACAGCGCACCTCGACCCTGCGCCGCTTTACACGCACTTCTACCACTGGTGGGAGCTCGCGAGAATGGACACAGAGCCCCATCCGAGCCCCGTACGACAAGGCGCATTGCTCTACAACATATTCGACAGTCGCAATGAAGGTGCCGCAACCGGCGTTGAAGAGATGTTCATGCATGCCGGGTTGTACGACGACAGCCCTCGATCACGTGAGCTTGTCTGGATTCTTCTGGCGCAACGCGCTGCCAGAGGGCTTGGTTCGCTCTATGCACACGCCAACGAGATGACAATGGAAGAGGCCGGCGGTGTGCACATGGAGTGGACGCCGCGCGGCTGGATGAAAACAGAAAAGGAGCTGCTCATATTCGAACAGCACCTGTATCTGCGACAACCAGGATATGGAACAAGTTACGTGACGGGCAAATACCTCCTTGAGCAAATGCTTGCGGAGTACGCCAAACGGCGGGAGGAAGAAGGGGGAGAGTTTGTCATGGCCGAGTTCTTTGATGAGATGAATCGCATTGACAGTATTCCGATGAGTCTTGCTAGTTGGGAAATGACGGGTTTGAAAGCGGATATTCTGAAGTGACAGGGGTCTGGCTTGGCTCAGCGCGGGTGCTAAAGCTCTGCGCGCTCATTTTGTTTCTGTGGGGGACGAGCAACGCATCCGCAGCTTGGCGCGTTGCGGAAACGGATAATTTCGTAATCTACGCAAATGCTCGCGAGGGGACGATTCGTAAACAGGCAGAGCGGCTTGAGCGCTACCACTGTGGCTTGAGTCTACGCTTCGGGTTGAAAGAGTGCGCAAAACTGGGTCGGCTCAACAGGCTCACGATTTTTGTGGTCAAGAATGCGAAGGAGATGCGCGAATTGTATGGGGACAATGGTCGGTATATCGGCGCCTTCTACATACCACGCGCCGGTCGCTCAGTGGCGTTCGCCCAAAAACTCGACGTGGGCAAATTCGCGGTTGAGGGTAACGAGGCGTCGCTCTTCCACGAATACGCTCATCACTTCATGTTTAACCTTGCGAACACCGCCTATCCGCTGTGGTTCTCCGAAGGGTTTGCTGAGTTCTACTCTGCAGCGGCTTTTGACAAGGAAGGAGGTGTCATCTTCGGTCGTCCTGCCAAGGAGCGATTTTACGAGTTACAAGTGTCGCGGCAGGTCCCCATCGAAATTCTTGTGGATACGCAACGCTACCGGAAGTGGCGAAAGAAGAAGGTGTACGATTCGTTCTATGGGCAAAGTTGGCTGCTGTTCCACTACCTGCAGTTTGCAGCGGAACGAAAAGGGCAGCTGCGCGCCTATCTGGAGTTGCTGAAAAGCGATATTTCTGACACTGCTGCCGCTCAGGAAGCATTTGGAGATCTTTGGCAGCTCCAGAAGGAAATGTATACATACCTCAACCAGAACCGTCTCAATGCGTTACTGGTCAGCGCTGATCGTTTTGTAATCAGCGACATCGCTGTTCGGAAACTGACCAAAGCGGAAGCTGCGATTCTGCCAGCAAGACTCCGTTCGGAGCGAGGCGTTGACGAAGTCGAGGCCGTCGAAGTAGTTGAGGAGGCCGAGCAAGTTGCCAGCAAGTACTCTGAGAGTGCGCCGGTGTGGGAGGTGCTCGCCGAGGCACGCTTCGACGTTGATGATTTCCAGGGCACGCTCGATGCAGCTGATCGCGCGCTAAAGATAGATCCGCTGAGTGTTCGTGCACGGATATACAGAAGCTATGCATACACCGAACTTGCGATGCAGGATCAGTCGGCAGATAGCTGGTCGCAGGTATCGCGTGTACTTGATGAAAATCTCAAATTTGCGCCGGACCATCCAATTTTCTTACGCGAGTATTATCTTGGTTTTCTTCGTCGGGGGAATCCACCCTCAGCTGAAGCTGTGGAACGACTTGAACGCGCTCTGTATTTAGCGCCTTATGACGATGGTCTGCGTTTGCTGCTAGCGCAACAATTTGTCCGCGATAGAAACTTTGCTGAAGCGATAGCGACGCTAGACGTCATCGCATCGAATTCTCACAGCAGGTTTCAAGACGAAGCGAATCGGTTGCGCGACCTTGCGATAAAGCAGCTCGAGAACACTGAAGTGGAGCCCTGAAGCAGTGTTTCGGTTCTTTGAGTCCAGAATCGACCCTTATCCGGCGGAGCATCCGGAGGCACCACCTCGCGCGCTACTTGGATTTTGTTGGAACTATACGCAGCCGGTGATTGGCTGGATCGTCTTGATGGCGGCTCTGAGTGCCTTTATCGCAGTCGGCGAAGTCGCACTGTTCGGTTTTCTGGGATCTTTGGTGGACTGGCTATCCACAGCGGATCGTGTTGATTTTCTATCTCGCGAGGGCGGTCGTCTTTGGTTGATGGGACTGTTTTTGCTGGTCATTTTGCCGGCGGCGGTCGTCGCTCAATCGCTGATCATTCACCAGACACTGCTCGGCAATTACCCGATGATCGGACGCTGGCAGATGCATCGCTACCTGCTCGGACAGAGTCTGGCTTTCTTTGCCGACGAGTTCGCTGGTCGTGTAGCGACAAAAGTCATGCAGACCGCGCTCGCGGTTCGCGAAACCGTGATGAAGGTGACGGATGTCCTCGTCTATGTGCTGGTGTACTTCATATCCGTTGTTGTGATGGTTGCGCAGTCGGATTTGCGTCTCGCACTGCCACTGGTTGCATGGGTTGTGATCTACGCAACGGCAGTCCGGGTTTTCGTGCCGCGACTCTCGGTGGTGAGCCAACGCCAAGCGGATGCGCGTTCGATCATGACCGGAAGAATTGTAGACAGCTACACCAACATAATGACCGTGAAGCTGTTCTCGCACGCAGGCCGCGAGGCCAAGTACGCGAAAGAGGGCATGGATTCATTCCTGGCCACCGTGCATGAGCAGATGCGCCTGGTCACGCTCATGCAAAGCTGTGTTTATTTAAATAACGTCATTCTGGTATTCGGCATTTCGGCACTGTCGATCTGGCTATGGCTTCAAGACAGCGTGTCTATCGGTGCTATTGCCATCGCCATTGCACTTGCGCTGAGACTCAATGGCATGTCGCAGTGGATCATGTGGGAGCTATCTTCGTTGTTCGAAAATATTGGCGTCGTGCACGATGGTGCATCCATGATGGCGCGCGAACGTCAGGTTGTCGATCAACCCGAAGCATCCTCGTTGTCGGTCGAACAAGGGGCGATCGAGTTCGATCGCGTTCGTTTCCACTATGGCAAAGGGTCCGGTGCGATAGAGAATCTATCTCTGCGGATTGAACCCGGTGAGAAAATTGGACTCGTTGGGCGTTCGGGTGCAGGCAAGACGACGCTGACGAATGTGCTTCTGCGGTTTTATGACCTGGAAGGCGGTGCAATCCGTGTTGATGGCACCGATATTTCGACCGTGTCCCAAGATTCGCTTCGCAGTCAGATTGGTGTGGTGACTCAGGATACCTCGCTGTTGCACCGGTCGATTCGAGAGAACATCGCCTATTCGCGACCGGAAGTGTCGGATGAACAGATCATCAGGGCGGCGGAACGTGCCAAAGCTTGGGAATTTATTGAGTCAATCGAGGACCGAAACGGGCGACAAGGGCTTGATGCATTCGTCGGTGAGCGTGGCGTTAAACTGTCAGGCGGACAACGACAACGTATTGCGATTGCGCGCGTATTTCTTAAGGACGCACCGATCCTAATTCTGGATGAAGCGACATCCGCACTGGATTCTGAGGTTGAAGCAGCGATTCAGGAAAGTTTGTTCGAATTGATGGCGGGCAAAACAGTCATCGCGATTGCACATCGACTGTCCACGATCGCATCGTTGGATCGACTCGTCGTGATGGACGAGGGGAGCATCGTCGAGATGGGAACACATGCCGAGTTGGTCGCCGAGGGCGGCGTGTACGCTGATCTCTGGGCGCGGCAATCTGGCGGATTCCTTGGCAACGAGTAGGGAAATTCTTTGCGGCAAAGCGTCTTCGCTAAACCATTCCATTAGAAGCAGCATCAAAGGTGGGTCGATAATCAGGAACATGTGGGGAGGGAAACCATGTTCAGACGAGTCACCTGCCTTACTCTGTTGGTCGCCTGTGGTTGGGCGTCAGCGGACAACGGCGAGATTGCGCACGCCCATCAGATAGATTCCATTCAAATTGATGGCCGTCTTGATGAGTGGCCTCAAGATCTGCCCGTATTCCGGATTCAGCGGCAAGGTGATGGTTTGCCGGTTGCACCGGACTCGGGTTTCGACGCTACTTTCCGCGCAGCCTACAGCCTGGATACAAATGCGGTCTATGTGGCGATTACCGTCGTTGATGATGTGCATGTTGGAGCCCCGAATGGAGAACCCGGGGAGTGGACTGACCACGATGCCATCATCACCTATATCGACTTCAATCACACGGTCACCGGATCGGGCGCGGCGCTGTACCTAGCCATCGATCAGTATCGTGAAATGATGAGTGGTGAGACGAGTTGGGATGCCGATATCGTTGACGCGGGTTGGGATTCGGCCGATGTGGCCGTCATCAGAGACGGTGCTACCACTGTTTACGAATGGCAGTTCACGAGTTCGAAGCCACTATCCGTGGACTCGACAATTGGGCTGGATTTTCTCGTGGTTGATCACGATGCACCGGGAGAGACAGCGGACGGCGCGCTGTACTCCTGGGGGCGCGGATTCGGTAAGAGTCAAGCTGGCGGTCGGACAGCAGACCTGCTGCTTGTTGGGCAAGCCACACAGTTTGGCACTTTGCGCGGGACGGCAGTCCTGCCAGTCGATGCCGAAGAGGGTGATGAGACCCTGCGTTTGCGCGTCCAGTCTCTGGCGGACCCAAGACTATGGATGCAGACTCGAACCGATGCTCAGGGAGCATATGAGTTAACGCTGCCGGTAGGCGAATACAGGCTCAGCAGTGTTGACCAGGTGATTTGGGTGGGGGATCGACCGGATGTGATCGCACCGGCTGAACCTCTGGAGGTGGCGATCAAAGCCAATGCGGTAACCGACGCTGGCGCGATGGAATTACTGGTGCTCGATGAGCCTGTTCGCATGCCGGCGCAGGGCGCCTTGTTTGATTTTTCCGCAAAAGACGCTGCGGATCTCGAGCGGGCTATGAACGCCTGGATGGATCATTACCAGGTACCGGGTGTTTCGCTCGCTTTGGTGAAAGACGGAGAAGTCATCCACCACGCGGTGTACGGTGTGCAGAGCGTATACAGCAGCAAGGCCGTCACCAGCGATACGTTGTTCGAGGCGGCGTCGATCACCAAGACAGTATTCGCATTCACCGTTAACCGACTCGCGGAGCGTGGCGAGATCGACCTCGATCGCCCGCTATACACTTATCTCCCTTTTGAGGAGATAGCGCATGATGAGCGCTACAAAAAGATCACTGCTCGCCACGTGCTCTCCCATCAGACGGGCTTTCCGAATTGGCGTTGGGCCAATGACGATGGAGAGATGGACATCAAGTTTTATCCAGGGATTCAGTACGGCTACTCCGGGGAAGGCTTTGAATATCTTGGCAGAGTTGTATCGCACATTTTGGATGAGCCGCTTGAAGATATCGTGAGACGCGAGACCGTAGAGGTCATGAATTTCACGCCACGTACTTTTTTCGCGGAGGCGCCTGAGTTGCACGAGCACACGTCGCGGGGACATCTATCCGGCATGACGGGTCCGCATGATTTTCCTTCTGAAATCGGCGTTGCGTACAGCATGTACACCGAGGCAAGTTCTTTTGCCAATTTCCTGATTGGCCTGCTGGCGAAAGAAGGTTTGTCGGCGGAATCGTACGCGCTGATGCTGGAGCCACAGGTAGCGGTGCCCGCGGAGCCTGGCGAGAAACCGGGGTGGCCAGCACGTTACGGCCTCGGCTTTCACATGATGAACTCACCGTTCGGTCTTGCCTACGGGCACGGCGGTCACAATGGCAACTTCAGTTGCCTGTTCGAGATCTATCCTGAGCACGATATGGGTTTCGTGGTGTTCACCAATGCCGACAACGGTTGGTTGCTCGCAGAATCGCTGCGCGAATACCTCGTGATCGGTGCTGCTGTTGATGCGGAGGAATCAGCCGACTGACGCTTGATGCTTGTGAAGTGATGGAAGCTCGGTCAACCTGTATTCATGAGGTTGTTCATGCTGATCGGGTTTGTTTCGCTTTGCGCCAGCGTTTGTGCGGACGAGCCGTATATTTACGTGCTGGGCGTAGCCCAAGATGCGGGCTATCCGCAAGCAGGTTGTTTCAGACCCCATTGCATGCGCGGCTGGGAGGATCGAAACGAACGCGTCACCGCCAGTGCGATTGCGGTTGTCACCGAGAGTGAGAGCTATCTCTTCGACGCAACACCGCACTTTCCTGATCAGACATACCGGCTATCGCGGCAAGCACCGCATGCTCGGCTGAGCGGTATATTTCTGACGCATGCGCATATTGGGCACTACACAGGATTGATGCATCTGGGGCGCGAGGTCATGGGAACGCGCGCAATGCCGGTGTATGCGATGCCGCGGATGAAGTCTTTCTTGGAAGACAATGGCCCATGGAGTCAACTCGTTACACTCGAGAATATCGATATCAGATCGCTTACGGCGGGGTCCAGTGTCGTATTGTCTGAGGTTCGAGTGACGCCGTTCCTCGTTCCGCATCGCGACGAGTACTCGGAGACGGTTGGATATCGTATCGACGGCCCAAATCACTCGGCGGTTTTTATTCCAGATATCGACAAGTGGGATCGATGGCCCAAGAGTATTGTTGACGTTGTTCGCGACGTGGACTATGCGCTACTGGATGCCACTTTCTTCGCTGATGGTGAGTTACCCAATCGCGCGATGAGCGAGGTACCTCACCCCTTCGTTGAGGAATCAATGATGCTTTTCGACGCGTTACCCGATGATCAAAAATCCAAAGTGATCTTCATCCACATGAATCACACGAATCCGATGCTGGACCCCGACAGTGAGGCCTCGCACATAGTCGAGACAGCGGGTTTTCGTATTGCGCGAGAGGGCATGCGCCTCGATCTTTAGGTGGAGCCGCTTACGAACTCGGGAGGCGCTTACCAAGTTCATTGATGTCGCTACCGGTGGGCGATTGGAACACCTTGAGATCAAAGTGTTGAGCAATGGCGATCAGATGATCAAAGACGTCGCTCTTGACGCGCTCATGTTCCACCCACTCCGTACTGACAGTGAACGCGTAGAGTTCGAGCGGAATGCCGTGAGGCGTGGGGTCCAACTGTCGGACAATTAGTGTCAGTGCCTTGTTGATGCCTGGATGATTGCGAAGATAGGCAACCATGTAAGCGCGAAAAGTGCCGAGATTGGTGAGTCGTCGCGCGTTGACATTGCCATCATCGACGAAATCGGCATTTGCTAAACGCAGCGACTCGCGTTTGTCGTCAATGTAGTCGCGCAACAGGGCAAATTCCCGAAATCGATCCACTTCGGTGGGGCTCAAAAATCGGACGGTGCTGAGATCGACGTTAAGCGCTCGCTTTATGCGTCTGCCACCCGACAGGGACATAAACCGCCAATTCTTGAATGAATCAGAGATAAAGTGATGCGTCGGAATTGTGGTTACAGTCTTGTCCCAGTTCTGAACACTCACCGTATGCAAGGCAATATCAATAACGTCGCCATCGGCACCATACTGAGGCATCTCTACCCAGTCGCCGATTCTCAAAATACCGGTGCTCGCGATTTGCACACTCGCAACCAGCGACATGAGCGTGTCTTTGAACACCAAAATCAATACTGCAGTCAGTGCCCCAAGACCGCTGAACAGTAGCAGTGGTGATCGATTGAACACGGCCGCGATAACGAGTACGGCGCCCACGCAGTAGATGACAATTTTCGCGATCTGGAAGAAACCCTTGAGCGGACGCTCCTTCGCGGCTGGACGCTTTTCATAGGCTGCTGACAGCGCATTCAGCAGTGCCCCTATAGCAAGCACAACAAACAGAATGCCGTATGCGACGCTGACCCGTTTGACGGTCTCCAGGACTTCGGCAGGAACGCGGTCGAACCAGTCAACGGCGGCGAAGATGATGAACGCCGGGATAACGTGAGAGAGATTGCGGAAGATGCCGTGACCAACCAGTGCGTCGTCCCAGTGACTCTTGGTTTGTGCGGCCAGTCGCTTCATCCCTTGCACAAGGAGTCTGCGCGTAATCCTGTGCACAATGATTGCGAGGATCGCGAGCAGCAGGAGACCGAGCACCGCGGCCATGAGTGGGGAATCGTCAGACCAGCGCTTAAGATATTCGATGATTTGATCCATGGTCATGGATTTTTGCCTTGGTCGTTTTTTCAGTGGCAAGACTACCCGGGATTGCGCTATATCGCACTGGCCAGCGCTGCTAATCTTTGATGCTGATTTGTCACTGGAACTGACACCCTTTCACTAAACAAAAATGCTGATTTGCGCGACACAGCTTCACAGGCGAATTCAAGACGTGTCGATGGTCGTTCTGGACTGTCGCTTTGAGCTTTCGAATCCGAATGCGGGCCGATCGGATTACGCGGCAGGTCATATTCCAAATGCGCTGTATATCGACTTGGAAGACGATCTCTCGGGACCGGTCAATGAGACCAGTGGTAGGCATCCACTGCCTGCCATAGATGCCATTTCAGCCACGTTAGGCCAACTTGGCGTGACGCCGCAGACTTCTGTCGTGGTGTATGACGCCGCGAACAGCGCGTTTGCTTCCAGAGCTTGGTTCATCCTGAAATGGTTAGGGCACAAAGATGTAGCCGTTTTGGATGGTGGACTCGCCGCCTGGGTCGCCGAGGGGCACGACCTCACTCAGGAGGTGCGAGCAGTAGACTCTGTCAGCCATTATCCGGCAGACGTGAATAATGACTGGGTTGTGCAGGCGATTGCGGTCGAAGCAAATCTCGAGGGCAAGCGCTTTCACCTGATCGACGCCCGCGGCGCCGACCGGTTCTCGGGCGCATCGGAGCCAATCGATCCCGTGGCAGGCCATGTGCCCGGCGCATTCAATCGACCCTTTACAGAGAATTTGACCGAGACGGGTCACTTCAAGCATGCCGAACTGCTCCGGCAAGAGTGGAATGCGACGGGACTCACCGGGGATCTGGTCATGATGTGCGGTTCGGGAGTGACCGCGTGTCACCACCTGCTGGCCCGTGAAGTCGCCGGGTTGAAGGCAGGTCGACTCTATGCCGGGTCCTGGAGCGAGTGGATTAAGGACTCCTCACGGCCGGTTGCGCTCGGGTAAGAGATCCGCATACCAGAACCCATCGCGTTCGAGCTTGTCGCCCATACGGACCGGTATCGACTGACTAAACCCCGGCCCGTCCGTAACAAAGGTGTGGAATTCTCCATTCTCGCCACAGGGATCAATGTCTCGGGGCAGGTCGTTCAGCAGTGCTCGATCGTAGCGACGCCCAACGAAGGTAGGCGAGAGCACCTTGGGATCAATGCAGGTAAGGTACGCCTCAACCCCACCATCGAGCATCTCCTCAGCGAGTTTGCCCGTAGGTTTCTGCCACAGGGGGAAGACTGGTTTGATGGCGGAGCCTGCTAATAACGATTCCCGATATCGACGAATATCAGTGAGAAAAAGGTCGCCGAACGCCATATGCGTCACGCCTTGCTCGATCGCTTCTCCCACAACACGCTCGACAGCTAACTCGTAGGCGCCATTCGGGCACGGCCACGGCAAATCGACGATACGAACCGGTAGGTTCAGCGCGGCGCCTTGCGCTTCCAGAAGCGTCCTCCGAACAGCATGCATGGCGACCCGGTCTGCAACCGCATTGATGGTTGTTACGAGCGCCGTGACTTCAAACTCTGGGTTTAGCTGCAGCGAATGCAATGACCAGGCACTGTCCTTACCACTGCTCCACCAAAGCCAAGTCTTATTCATATGGATACCGTACACTCATTTGCGAAATGGTAAGCAGGTGAATCCATGATCTTAAGAATTGGCATTTTCTTTCTTGGCTTTTCGATGCTTGTTGGCGGAGCGTCGGCTGACGGAAAGCAGGTGGTCATCGCATTCACCAACGATATTGAGAGCGCCTACGATCCGGTCGATGCCTTCTGGCGTAATGACATTGAGCAAATCGGTGGGATCGCACAACTTGCCACGCTGATTCGTCAACTGCGTTCGGAGTCTCAAGTCTTTTTCCTGTTTGATGCCGGAGACATCTTTACCGGAACCCTGGCGAAGCGGACGCAGGGCGCGGTGTCGTTCGATCTAATGGCGTTGATGGGGTACGACGCAATCGCCATTGGCAATCATGAATTCGAGTACGGCTGGCAAACGCTGGCGGAACAAAAAAATCGTGTGGCATTTCCGGTTCTTGGCGCCAACCTGTTCTACAAAGATACCGACCACCCCTTCGCGCAACCCTGGGTCATTCTCGAACGCGAAGGTATCCGTGTTGGCGTGATTGGTGTCATGGGACAGGATGCGGCAACCGCGTTAATTCCCTCAAATATTGCTGGGCTGACCGTACTCCCGCCGATTGATGTCGTGCCTGCACTCGTCCGAAAGCTGCGACCTGAGTGTGACTTGATAGTGGTGTTGACCCATCAGGGCGAAACCGCGCCCATGCAGACGGATGATGAGGCAGATGCCTCGGTGCAAAGGGGTAACGAAGCAAATCTTGAGCTCGCCGGTTCAGTTGTTGGAATCGATTTGATCCTCGGCGGGCATACCGATGCGGGTACCCGTGAAGCGCTCATTCAACCGTCAACCGGAACCGCTGTGATGCAGACGTATGGTCAGGGACAGCATCTGGGGATTGCCGAGTTTACGGTCAGCAACGAAGCGGTCGAATTCGAGGGCGGCCGATTGATTACTGTAAACGCCGACGAGCTGGCAGCCGATCCGAAGATTGCGGCGAGACTGGACGCTTATCGGGAATTGCATGCTGACTTGTACGAACCCGTGGGTACGCTCGCAGAGGGAATCACTCGGCGCTACAACGCGGAGTCGTCGATGGGCAATCTGTTCGCGGACATTGTGCGTGACGCTGCTGAGGCGGAGATCGGGCTGATGCCCTCCGGCGCCTTGCGAAAAGACATCGGCGAGGGCGTGGTGACGCGTGTTGATCTCCTGGATGCTTTTCCGTTCGAAGATAAGATCGCGATCGTGACGCTGCGTGGTTCTGTCTTGCGCGCTGTCCTCGAGCAAGGGTTGTCTCTTGAGCGCGGCATGCTGCAGGTGTCTGGGCTGTCGGTTCGCTACGATAGTTCGCACCCGGCCGGCGACCGTGTGCTCGAGGTGCTCGTCAACGGCAAGCCGCTTGACGACGAGGCTTTATATCGCGTTGGCACCCTCGAGATTCTGGCGCAGGGTGGTGACCGGTACACGCAGTTTCTTTCCGCCGAGAACACTTCCTGGGCAAACGGTACGTTTGCAGATGCTTTGCTGAACGCGTTTGAGGGTGAGAAAGACCTATCGGTCGAGTCTGAAGGTCGCTACACCGATATCGCGCAAGACTGAATAAGATCTGGAATATCACCGCTTCCTGCCTGCGGTTTGCGCATTCCAGCTGTTGAATATGGTTAGAGGTGCAACGATTGTCAGAACCACGTTCAGCGTGATGCGGTGTTCATAGGGTATTGAATACGCAGGATAAACACGTGGTGCTCAAAGTGTTGGCGCTCTGTAGCTCAGGGGGTGAATTTGCCCGTTTGCGAGTTTTGGATAGACTCCGGCCACAACTTTTTACAGGGGATTTCGTATGAAACGTGCTTTGTTTGCTTCTGTGGCGATGGCCTTGAGCGGTGCGGCATCGGCCGCAAGCCTGGAAGAGGTTCTGACTTGTAACTTCGAAACCATGGGCGGTTTGGAGAACATCAAGGCAGTCGAATCGGCTCGAATGACGGGGACGATGTCTATGGGTCCCATGCAGGCACCGTTCACCATTGAGTTCCAGAAGCCCAACAGCGTGCGAATGGAGTTTGAAATCCAGGGCATGACTGCTGTGCAGGCATATGACGGTGAGAATGGGTGGGCGATCATGCCATTCATGGGTAAGACCACGCCGGAGGCGATGGTCGAAGATGAACTAAAGTCGATTCAGGAGATGGCTGAGTGGGAAGGCCCCTTTGTCGACTGGCAGGAGAAGGGCCACAGCGTAGAGTTGGTCGGTGTCGAAGATATTGAAGGCACGGAGGCTCACGTCATTAAAGTAGTTCGAGCCGGCTCTGAGGATGAAACGACCTACTATCTCGATACAGAGTATTGCCTGACTTTCCTCTCCAAAGGTGTGCAGGATATTCAGGGCAACAAGATGGCGATGTCACAGTCGATCGGCGATTACAAAGAGGTCGGCGATATTGTCATGGCGCACTCGGTGATCGGTACGATCGGCGATGGCCCCGGCGCTATGCAGCAGGCGCTGACCGTCGAGAGCGTTGAACTCAATGTCGACGATATTACCGAGGCACGCTTCGCGATGCCTGCGACCGAAGAAATGCCGGAAGAAGCGAACTAACTATGGAAGGCTCCGCCCACAAAGGGTGGAGCCAGTTCCGGCGCACTTCCGTGAGGCGCTGGCGAGTTCTTTGGGGAGACTCTACATGATCCGAATGAAGACGGGCCTCGCAGCCCTGCTAATTGCGACAGGCGCACAAGCTGCAATCGAAATTGACTCATCAACGTTTGGCGGCCTGACGGCTCGAAGTATTGGTCCGGCTGTCATGAGTGGTCGTATTTCCGCGATTGACGGCGTTACCCGAGAAGACGGTGCGACGACGTTGTATATCGGTGCGGCGAGTGGCGGAGTCTGGAAGTCGGATGATGGCGGGATCGTCTACAAACCTGTGTTCGATGGACACATGCAGTCTATTGGCGCAGTGCGCGTGGATCCGAGCAACGATGAGACAGTGTGGGTGGGCACCGGCGAGAGCTGGGTTAGGAATACCGTCTCACCTGGCGACGGTGTGTATCGCTCAACTGACGGTGGCAAGAACTGGACTCATCTCGGGTTGAAAGAGAGCGACCATATCGCTGAGCTCCTGGTGCACCCGGATGACAGTGACACCGTATTTGTTTGTGCACTCGGCCACCTATGGACGTCCGGCGGCGATCGCGGCGTGTTCCGAACGCAAGATGGTGGTGCAACCTGGGAAAACGTGCTCTCCATTGATGAGGCAACGAGTTGCTCGGATCTTGCTATGACACCGGACGGCAGCACGCTCTATGCGGGCTTCTGGCAAGTCCGGCGCTATCCGGATTTTTTTGAATCTGGCGGCGAGACTTCAGGCCTCTACAGAAGCACCGATGGCGGAGACACTTGGGAGTTACTAACGGAGGGACTACCCGAGACGGAAAAAGGTCGTATCGCAGTAACCGTTGCTCCGTCCGAGCCGAGCCGTGTGTTCGCTACGATCGAAAGCGAGAACACCGCCTTGTACCGATCCGATGATGGTGGTGACACCTGGAGCGAGATGGACGATTCAACCAACGTCCAGATGCGGCCATTCTATTTTGGCGAGCTCGTTGTTGATCCTTCCGATAAGGATCGCGTTTACAAGCCGGGCTTTAGCCTCACGGTTAGCACAGACGGTGGAGATACGTTTTCAGCGATGTTCGGCGCGGGGTTCAGCGTGTCGATTCACCCTGACCATCACGCACTTTGGGTTAATCCGTCCAATCCAAGTCAAGTCGTTCTTGGTACGGACGGAGGCGTCTATATCTCCGAGGACAAGGGTTTTCACTGGCGACACGTAGCGAACCTTCCGGTCAGTCAGTTCTACCATGTTGCTGTCGACTCGGACTGGCCCTATAACATTTATGGCGGTTTGCAGGATAACGGTTCCTGGAAGGGGCCGTCGCAGGCGCCGGGCGGTGTGCAGAACCGCCATTGGGAAAATGTCGGTTTTGGGGATGGATTCTGGACGTTTCCGGATCCCAGTAATGAGCGTTACCTTTACTCCGAGTATCAGGGTGGACAACTCAAGCGAGTCGACACTGAGACTTCCGAGATCAAGCGAATTCAGCCAGCGCCAGAACCCGGGCAGGAGCCGCTGCGCTTCAACTGGAATACACCGTTGCATATGAGCCCCAATAAGCCGGGCACGATTTACTTCGGTGCCCAATACCTGTTCCGCAGTCGCGATCGTGGCGAGTCGTGGGAGGCGATTTCACCAGACCTGACCACCGACGATCCGCAGGGACAACGGCAAGCTGAGTCGGGCGGCCTTACGATCGATAATTCGACCGCTGAGAATTACACGACCATCTATTCCATTAGTGAGTCCCCTCTCGATCATCGCGTGATTTGGGTGGGCACAGATGACGGTAATGTCCAGCTGACGCGTAATGGCGGTAAAGATTGGAACAATGTAGTCGAGAATATCGATGGGGTGCCTGCAGGTACCTGGGTATCACGGGTCGAAGCGAGTCCGCACGACAAGTCCACGGCGTTCGTCACCTTCGATGGTCATCGTCGCGGCGACATGGACACCTATGTGTTTATGACAGAGGACTACGGCAGCACCTGGCGCTCCATTAGCACAGAGGAAATTAATGGGTACGCGTGGGTGATCAAGCAGGATCCTGTGAATGCTGATTTATTGTTCCTGGGTACGGAAGAGGGGCTATACATCACGCTCGATCAGGGGTTGAACTGGACAAGATTCTCCGAAAACCTGCCTCAGGTTGCTGTCCATGATCTGGTTGTACATCCGACTGAGCACGATCTTGTTATCGGTACACACGGTCGTGGTGTTTACGTGATCGATGACATCACACCACTTCGCGGCATCACTCAGGAAGTGATCGATTCTAATGTCGCCATCCTCGGCACACGGCCTGCGCCGATGGTTTTGAATACGCAACTCCAGGTATTCGGTGCGAACGATAGCTTCGTCGGCATCAATCCGCCGCAGTCTGCAACGATCGTGTACTACTTGAAAAAGCGTCACTTGTTCGGTGATCTCAAGATTGAAATATTCGATTCGGAAGACCGGCTAATCACGACCTTGCCGGGCGGGAAACGACGTGGTCTGAACCGCGTTGAATGGCCTATGCGTTTTAAGGCACCGAAGTTCCCACCTGCCACCAATCTTGTGCCAGGTTTTATGGGGCCGCGTGTGCCCGAGGGCGAGTATCGGGTGGTATTAACCAAGGGTAAAGAACAGATTGAGTCGTCAGTGCAGTTGGTCGCAGATCCGCGCACGCCGCACTCCAAGAAGGACAGGCTGCAGCAGCAACAACTAGCACTCGATCTCTACGGAATGATCAATGATTTGAGTTTTCTCTCGGACAACCTGATTACTATTCGTGACCAGTCGAATGCTTACGCAGAAGCATCGGATGAGACGCTCAGCGACGCGCTAACGGCGTACTCGGAATCATTAGAGTCACTGCGAACGTCATTGTCCTCGAGCAAAGGCGGGATGATCACAGGTGAAGAGCAATTGCGTGAGCGACTGGGTACGTTGTACGGCAACGTCACCAGTTACGATGGTCGCCCAACGGCGACGCAGTTTGCCAGGCTTGAGACACTGACCGTCGAACTCGAGGGTGCGATGGCCGACGGCGATACACTACTTGGTGCTGAGCTGGATGTGATCAACGCACAGTTGATGGCGGCCGGCTTTGAGCCGCTTGTCGTACTCGATCGTGCGAGCTGGGACGAGGAGGCGGGTGTAACCAACTTTACCGTCGCTGCAAGCAAGCATTTCTGGCGCCATCGTCTGCCGGCTGCGCTTCAGGATTTTCGCCTTTGGTAACTGACCTGCGCTAAATGATCCGGCGCTTATGCCGATAGCACACGTATGGCAGGCGTTCGTCTGCCATTTCGTGTGCGAGTACCAAGTGAAGCGTCGGAGAGTCTTGTGGATCCGGATTTGACCGGAACAATTCGAATCAAACGAAAGCCCAAGGTCATCACCGATGACGTTGGCGGTACTGTTTGGGTGGATGACGTCGAATCAGTCGAACTGGAACTGGTGTCCACCATGATGCTTGAAGTCCTTATCGATGAGGACGAGGAAACAGTTCGTCAACGGCTCAAAGACATCGAAGCGACCGGCAGCGGTGTTCTCGCTCGTGACCCTCGAAATGCATCCTTCGAGGTGGTTGACGACAAGGAGTTGGCGAAGGCACTTAAGACTGCCGATGAAGGGCCTTCTGTTAGCGAGATTGATGAGTTGTCGCTAGTGTCGACGCAAATGCTTCGTGTAATGATTGAGAAGCCGGAGTTGTCACCGCAGGAAGTATCCGATGAGTTGCAGTTACTCGAGGATGTTAAAGCATCTGGTGGATACGACCCCTACAACAGCGCCTGACATAAATTTCATTGCCAAGCTCGCGACGCATCTGAGACTATCTGTCGATGGATGAATTGTTGCGAAGGTATGAGTTGATGCCCATTCGGTCTGTTGCTTTGGCGCTGTTCCTGATGGCACTCGTGGGATGCGGTGCGGAAACAGCCCCGAGTGATGCCGTTGCATCTTCCGATATGTCAGACGCTGACGTGATCCTTACCAATGCACGCGTGTACACGCTGAGTTGGGAAGAACCTTCGCTCGAGGGTGAAATCAGTAGCGATGCACCCTTAGATGAGCGTGGATGGCGTCCGGATGCGGAGGCGGTTGTCATCGAAGATGGCATTATCCGCTTTGTGGGTTCTACCACCGACGCGATGAAACTGTCGGGTGACACAACCCGTGTGATCGATCTCGACGGTGCAACCGTACTTCCAGGACTTGTCGATTCGCACACCCATATTTTTGGGTTGGGCGCACTTCTCGACAAAGTGAATTTGATTGATGTTTCCGATGCATCTACAGCGATCGAATTGGTTCGTCGGCGCGCGCAATCCACACCCAAAGGCGAGTGGATTATTGGTCGTGGCTGGGATGAGGGCGCTTGGGCGAACAACTATCCGGACAAGCGCGAGTTGAGCGTGGCGGTTCCTGATCATCCGGTATTGCTCCGTGGACGGCATGGTTTTGCTGTGTGGGTCAATGAGAAAGCACTGGAGCTTGCGGGCGTGACCGCATCGTCGGTGGTGCCTGTCGGCGGTGAAATGCAGTTGGGTGAAGATGGGGCGCCCAGCGGGTTATTCATGAACCGTGCGGTCACGATGTTTGATCCTGTCTTGCCCGTACCGACGCGGGCTACCCTGCGGCGTCATGCACGACTGGGGCTTGAGCAGATGGCAAAAGATGGCTACACCGCCATCCATGACGCGGGTCTGGATTCGATGCAGATGCTTACGCTCGAGGCGATGGAGGCCGAGGGTGAGTTGCCAATCCGCGTCTACGCGATGTTGTCGTTACGCGATGAGCCACTGATTCGGCGCTGGTTGGAAAAGGGGCCTGACAGCGATGCGGACAGCATGTTGGTGACTCGTACCGTCAAGGCGTACTACGACGGCGCACTGGGCTCGCGTGGTGCAAGACTGCTTGCGGACTATTCGGACATGGCAGGCCATCGCGGCGTCAGCGGGGGCAATTACGGCTTTGACGAAGCGTTGAACGCCGAAGCGATGCGCGCAGGTTTTCAGATTGCGATCCACGCAATTGGAGACGCGGGTAATCGCGAAGCGGTTGATATCCTGGAAGCGGTATTCCGCGAGTACCCGGAGACAATCGCTAACCGACACCGTATTGAGCATGCTCAGGTGCTGGCAGATTCTGATATTCCGAGACTGCGGCAGTACGACATGATCGCCTCGATGGAGCCACCGCACGCGATGGAGGATAAGGCGTGGGCAGAGGAGCGGCTAGGTTCAACGCGCATTCTTGGTGCTTATGCGTGGAGGACGCTGCGAGAGGCCGGCGCTCGACTCACATTCAACTCTGACAACCCAGGCTCGGATCACAGTATTTTTTATGGGCTGCATTCAGCGATTACGAGACAGGATGCAAATCTACTTCCAGAGGGAGGATGGTATCCGGAGCAGCGTATGACGGTTGATGAAGCCATCCGTGCGTATACGTCGTGGTCAGCTCATGCGAGTTTCCGTGAGGGTCAGTCGGGCTATATCGAAGTAGGTCAGTGGGCGGACATCACTGTGATGGACGTCGATCCATTTGCGTTGGCTGGTAATTCGCCGGAGAAAATCCTGGCAGGCCAAATCGTGTTGACAATGGTCGACGGTGACGTGGTGTACGAGCTTAACTAGGTGCAACAGTTACCCGCGAAACAGCTGTCGAAAACGGTACACTATCGATATGTTCCGACAGCCCTCGAATTTCTGGCGACGCCTAAGTGTTGCCGTCGCTTGGTGCACTCTGCTGTATGCCGGAAGCGCGACGGCGCAATCCGAAGAAGATTCGTCGGTTCGCGAGGTTTTTGAGCCACAATCATTCGCGCGTTTCGCACCGCGGACAGCTTTGGATATGGCGCGTCAAGTGCCAGGGTTCCCGATTGATGAGGGAGAATCAGAGCGTGGTTTCGGACAAGCCGATACGAATATTCTCGTAAACGGCCGTCGCATCTCCGGCAAGTCCAACGGCCCGGTAGCCGTTCTCGGCAGAATTCCAGTTGATGATGTGCTTCGGTTAGAAGTTGTGGATGGTGCGAGCCTCGATATCGGTGGACTTTCGGGGCAGGTACTCAACGTGGTGACCCGCTCGGGCGGCGGTATCAGTGGTCGTTTTTCCTACGCCCCTCAGGTTCGGACCGACAGTGTGGAGTCGAGATGGAGAAACGGTTCGCTCTCACTGTCCGGCGGCAGCGAAGCGACAGAGTGGACGTTTGAGGTCGCAAACGACCAAAACCCGACTGGCTCGAGTGGCCCGGAGTTTGTCCGTGACGGGAATGGTGTTCTGCTGGATCTTCGTGATGAATTTGGCGGAAACACTTTTGACCAACCCGGGATTGCCGGCTCACTGACGCATATTTTCCCATCTGGGAACGTACTGAACCTGTCAGCTGAAGTGAATTGGTTCATTTTCGAGTCGGAGGAGATATCTCGGAGAAACCCGGTGGGGGATGTTCCCCAGATTCGTGACCTCAGAGAAACTGAGGATGAGTTCAACTTCGAAGTCGGTGGAGACTATGAATTCAATGTTGGTGCTGGTCGGCTAAAACTGATCGGTCTGCACCGGTACGAAGACAGTCCGACAGAGGCGAGCGTTCGCTTCGATTTTGAGGATGGGCGCCCTCCGAGCGGGTCCGTATTCGAGCGCCGCGCCGAAGAGGCGGAAACGGTACTTCGTGGCGAATATACCTATTTCGGACTAGGTGGCGATTGGCAGTGGGCGCTCGAAGGAACGCATAATTTCCTGGATATCGATGGTAGCCTTCGGGTGCGAGACGATACCGGTACGCTTGTACCTGCCGAGTTGCCCGGCGTGTCCTCCAGGGTTGAGGAAGATCGAGCGGAGATCACGGCGAGCTACAGTCGCTTGCTGAGCGCCGACCTCCAGTTGCAGGTCTCCCTCGGTGCTGAATACTCAGAAATTCGCCAGTCCGGTGAACTCGGGCAGACACGTGACTTTGTACGTCCGAAAGGCTTCGTTTCCCTCAACTGGGCGCCAAACGATGCGTTGGACGTGTCTCTGCAGCTCGAGCGTCGGGTTGGGCAGCTTCGATTTTTCGATTTTATCGCGTCAGTCAATGTTAACCAGGAGCGGGTAAACGTATCCAACGTGGATCTTGTGCCACCCCAAAGCTGGATTCTGGACCTACAAGCGCAGCAGTCATTGGGCGACTATGGTTCCGTGACCGTCAGTGCGTTCTTCGAGGACATCACGGATATCGTTGACCAAATACCGATCGAGGGCGGAGGTCAGGCGCCGGGGAACGTCGATTCCGCAGAGCGGTATGGTGTCGCTACGAACCTGACTTTTTTGTTTGATCCTCTGGGTTGGAATGGTGCGCGACTTGATTTCGAAGGCGCGTTTACTCGCTCGTCGGTTGTCGATCCACTAGTGGGCAATTCACGACCTATTTCGGACGATGATTATCTCGATTTTGAATTCGTACTCCGGCAGGACTTCCCAGGAACGCAATGGGCGGCCGGATTCGAGTTTTTCTATGACGAATCACGCCCCTCCGTTCGCCTCGATGAAATTAGTCTTTTTACCCCCACCGGTGGATTCAGCCGCATGTTTGTTGAGCACAAAGACGTGTTCGGCATGACCATGCGCGGGAGTGTGGCCAACCTGAATGATCGCGGTAATGACTTTTCCCGTGTCATCTTCAATGATCGTGCGGCGAATGATATCGCCTTCTCGGAGGAACGGTTTCGCGATTTCGGGTTGCTGATTCGGTTGGAAATAGAAGGGAGTTTTTGATCAATGATCGTTATTTTGGGCAACCAACTTTTTCCACCTGAATGCCTCTCCGATTACAAGGATCATGAAGTGTTCATGGCAGAGGATATGGGCCTCTGCACCTACGAGCGGCATCATCAACAAAAAATCGTTTTGTTCCTCGCTGCGATGCGAAGCTACGCAGATGAGCTTCGCGCTGCAGGGTTTGAAGTTCACTATGAAGTGCTGGATGTGAAGAGCAAACAGACTTACGAGGCGCGTTTGAAGGCTGCGATGCAAAAAGCGGGCACGACGGAACTGGTTCACTTCGAGATCGAGGACAAACCGTTCGAAGCGAGAGTGGAAGCGATGGTGGCTGCAGAAGGGTTTACGCAGACCGTGATCCCGTCTCCTATGTTCTCGTGCGAGCGCGAGCGTTTCGCGGAGTTCATCGACGGCAAGAAGCGTTTGTTGATGGGAGACTTCTACAAACAGCAGCGTCATCGCCTGGATATTCTTATCGACGCCAACGGAGAGCCGGAAGGCGGTCAATATAGTTACGATGCAGAGAACCGGAAGAAGCTACCACGGAACGTTGAGCCACCCGTGATCGACGCCGCTGGTCAAAACGAACACGTGACGAGCGTGATCGATCTCGTTTCGGAGACGTTTCCGGATCATCCGGGTTCGGCGAGTGATTTTTGGTGGCCGACCTCTCGAAAACAAGCGCGGTCCTGGTTGAAGGAATTCGTTGAACAGCGACTCGAGTCGTTTGGCCCCTACGAGGACGCGATGACAACGCGCTCCTCGACGGTATTCCACAGTGTGCTGAGTCCGTTGATAAATATGGGGCTGCTGTTGCCAGACGAAGTCGCTGATGCGGTTGTCGAGAGGGCGGGCTCGGCGCCATTACCGAGTGTTGAAGGTTTTGTTCGCCAGGTAATCGGTTGGCGTGAGTTTATCCGGGGTATCTACCAGAACTTTAGTGAGCAGCAAGACGAAGCCAACTTTTGGTCCCATGAGCGTGAGTTGACCGACGATTGGTACGATGCCACCACTGGGATCGTGCCTCTGGACGACGCGATCAATACCGCCCAGTCTCTTGGCTGGGCCCACCATATCCCGCGACTGATGGTGCTCGGCAATCTGATGACCCTGTGTGAGATTCGACCAACGAGCGCGCATCGATGGTTTATGGAGATGTTCGTAGATTCCTCGGAGTGGGTCATGGGGCCAAATGTATATGGCATGGGGTTATTCAGTGATGGCGGTATCTTCGCAACGAAACCTTACATTTGTGGCTCCAATTACCTTCGCAAGATGAGTGATTACCCTAAAGGCGAATGGTGCGATGTTGTTGACGGACTCTACTGGCGTTTTATCGACAAGCACCGCGAGTTTTTCGCTGGGAATCCACGGTTGGCGCTGATGCCCCGTGCTTTGGACCGGCTCGCTAATGATCGCCGCGAACGTATTTTTGGATTGGCCGAGAGTTTTCTCGAGACGAAAACGAAATAGAACAAGCACAACCGCCTGGGGGAAGGCATGGCATTGGCGACAAGAATACTGACCGCTTTGCTGATTCTGGTATCAGCATCTGCAGACGCGCAGTTCAAATACGAGAATGCGCTCATCGAAATCATTGATTCAAGCGTTGAGCCCGAGTCGCCAGGCGTTGCTGTCGGCGTGTTCACCGACGACCGCATTGCTTTCACGCACTATGCGGGTCTTGCGAATCTCGAATCGTCCACACCCATTGATGCGAACTCGAGATTCAATATTGCCTCCAACGCGAAGCAATTTACGGCGCTGATGATTCTGGAGTTGGTCGAACAGGGGTTGATCGACCTTGACGCGGATTTTCGCGAGTACCTGCCCGAGGCAATGCCCGGCATCACTCAGCCCATTTCGGTGAAGAGCTTGCTCACGCACACGAGTGGCGTACGTGATCTCTATGATCTGATCGCGATGACTGGAGTGACATGGTATGAGCGGCCGTTGGACAACGGCGATGCCATGGACTTGTTGAATCGTCAGGTCGAGTTGAATTTTCCAGTGGCGAGCGAGTATCAGTACAGCAACTCGAATTACATTCTGCTGGCAGAGGTCATTGAGGCGATATCAGAGACGCGCTTTAACGAATACGCCAATGCGTTTTTTGCTCGACTGAAAATGGACGGTACGGTCGTTCGCCGTCGATATGGTGAAGTTGTCCCGAACGTAGCCCGTGCGTATGGGAAATGGTCGGGCTGGCTCGAAGACCCGTCTATTGCTAACACCTTTGGGGATGGGTTCTTGTATACAACGCTTCAGGACCAGCTCGCATGGGAAGCGCAAGTGTGGGGCGGTGAGTCGACTTTGCAGAGCGACCTGATCGCACGAAGCCAACAACCAATCGATGGTGTTTCAGCGACAGATGACTATGGGTATGGGCTTGAGTTCGGTAATTTTCGTGGGCTAGCGACCACTTTTCATATCGGAAGTACCGGTGGATACAACGCCTACACTCTGAGGTTTCCGTCTCTGAAAGCGACCGTTGTGGTTATGGCGAACTCGGGCGCGATTGATGTTGTAGGGCTTGGCCAACGCGTCGCGAGCGTCGTATTCGAAGGACAGTTTCCCTCTGAAACATCGTATCCGCCGGAGCCGGCTGAAGTCGGATCATCCGTTGCGATCGAACGTTTCGAAGGTCCCTACGAGCTGGATTCCGGAACCTTTATTCGCCTGGTTGTCCGTGATGGTGCTCTGTTCCGTGAAATCAGTGGTGCAGAGCCGGTGCGAATGGTTCCAGAGCGCGGCAACCTGTTTCACTACGAATCCAACCCAGATCTCAAGCTGGCATTGTTTGAGGCTTCCGATGGTCTGCGAAGTTTCGGGATATACGCACCGTTCCAGGCGCCGCAGTTTGCAACCCCGTTAACAGAGGCACCCGTCGGAGAGGATTACCGTCTGCGATTGCAGGGCACGTTTGTCAACAGCGAAACAGACACAGAGATCACCCTCGAATATCTTGATGGCGACGCGTTCGCCATGATCAAGAATGGGCGCCGCCGCGAGGCGACGTTGGTTGGAAAGAACTACCTTGCATGGAACGCGTATCGGTTTCGCGTGGTTTTCGACGATTCCGGGTACGCGGGGTCGCTGGTCGTCGATCGTGGCCGCATCCGAAACGTGGTTTTCCAGCGCGTCCGAACCGAAGAGAAGTAGGGTAGCCATGCAATGATCATTGATGCATGGGCACAACACCCCACACTTCGGCATGCTCAGGATGAGATGTTCGAGTCTCTACGACGATGGACAGGCACGAGCGCGCCAACAGAAGCGTTGCCTGTAGCGGCCACCATCGCAGCAATGGACGCCGCGGGCGTTTCCAAATCCCTGATTTCGGCGTGGGTGGCCCCCGGCAACACCATGATTTCCAACGAGGAGGTCGCATCGTTCGTCGAAGAGTATCCCGAACGTTTGGTGGGCGTGGGGTCCGTCGACATCAGCCGTCCGATGCGTGCGATCGATGAAATCCGACGCTGCGTCGATGAATTCGGTTTTGTGGGGATCCGAGTGCTGCCCTGGTTATGGGAGCGGCCACCAACCGACCCATTGTTCTATCCGGTCTATACGGCCTGTTGCGATTTAGGTGTCCCGTTTTGTACCCAGATCGGCCATACGGGGCCATTGCGATCTTCCGAGGTAGGCAGACCGATCTACCTGGATCGGGTGGCACTGGATTTTCCTGACCTGACCATTGTGGCTGGACACATCGGTTATCCGTGGACCGAAGAAGCTGTTGCGGTGGCAACGAAGCATCCCAACCTATTCATTGATACCTCTGCATACACCGCGCGTCGCTATCCACCGGATTTGATCCGTTATCTGAAATCACACGGCAGAGACAAGGTGCTATTCGGTTCGAACTATCCCATGATTACCGCGAGTCAGGCGTTGGAGGGGTTGGATAGTCTAGACCTTGATGCAGAGACCGAGCGTCGGTTTCTGTCTGAAAACGCGATTCGTGTCTACGGACTAGACCGCTGACTACGCTAAATCGAGTTCAGCCCTGGATTCAGGCTGCGCGGCCATTGGCCATTCCCATGATTTTGATGCCGTTAGCTCTCGGACAAGGGTTGTCCTACGCGGGAAATGGGCAGTTCGCATGGACAGCATTTGCACACGCAGTAGTGTTCGGTGTGCTATTTCAGATCTACCTTCTGTATACGAATGACCATGCTGACGCGGCGATTGACAGGACGAGCACGCAGTACTGGCTGTCCAGTGGTTCGCGGGTATTGCCTGACGGCAAGCTCCAACGGCACCAGTTATTGGTTGGGGCACGTTTAGTACTGCTGTCGCTCACTGGCTTTGTTCTATACCTCGGCGTCAGCCAGGAACGACCACTGGTGGCACTTGGGCTACTCGCCGCGGTAGCGCTTTCCTGGGCCTATGATCGCGACCCACTGCATTTGTCTTACCGAGGTCATGGAGAGGTACTTCAAGGGCTAGGATGCGGTGTTCTGCTACCGCTGGTCGGCTACTACCTGCAAGCAGGTTCTCTTGCAGACTTCCATTGGCTGGCTGTGATACCGCTGTTCTTTGTCTTCTATGCCAGCAATATTGTGACTGCGTTACCCGACTACGAATCGGACAAGCAAGGCAACAAGAGGACCCTACCGGTTCGCTATGGTCAGCCCTTTGCTCGTTGGGTCGTTGTACTGACATCAGGTTTTGTCTTTCTTGGCTACCTTTTCCTGCTCGATAGTCCATCGTTCTCCGTTCGGAGTGCGGTCTCGCTGCCGGCCATGTTTGTTCTGATGATCATCGTATTCAGCGGATTGATTCGTCATGCGGATGTCTCGAATTTCGCCCGGTGTAAGTGGTTCGTTAGCCTCGCCTCGGCAAGCCAGGTCTGGTTTCTTGGCGCCTGGTTGACGGTATTGGCGACAGGTACCGAGTGATGAAAATTGCGGTCATTGGAAGCGGAATCGCGGGTTTGAGCGCCGCATGGTCACTGAGCCAACAACACGATGTCACGCTGTTTGAGAAGAGTGCGCATCTCGGTATGGATGCGCATTCTCTGGATATTGACCTCGGCGAGGGCCAAGCACGCGTTGACGTACCGTTGCGGGTGTTTTTCGACGGTTTCTATCCGAACCTTACAGCGCTCTATAACGAGTTAGGCATTGAGTTTTCACCGATCAACTACTCAGCGTCATTCGGTGACCTGAACGGGAGGACGTATTTCCACTATCACAACTACAGGTTGGGAGCGCTTTCGGTGCCATTCCTCAAGGGACGACAGTCTCTGAATCGGACGGCGTTTCGTATTGGACTCGATTGTCTTCGGTTCTTCCGCCGACTAGGCCTCGAGATAGTTCGTGGTATCGACGATGAATTGACGCTCGAGGACTTCCTTGATGCGCGAGGGTACTCGCGTTCGTTCGCGCGGCGATTCTTGTTTCCGGCATTCGCAGGTATCTGCACCTGCAGTCACGAAAGCATGAAGACGTATCCGGCGAAAACGGTTTTGGAGTACCTCAATAGCGGCTTGTTATTCTCATCTGTGCAGCGAGTTACCGACGGCACACAAGCTGTAGTCGACGCGTTAGCCGATGGCGTGCAGAGTGTACGCCTGAATACACCGGTGCACGAGGTTGGCGTTTCGCATACGGGCGCACGGGTGCGGGTCCAGGGTGACACGATCGAATTCGATCACGTCGTCCTTGCCACTCAAGCGAACCAAGCGATAAAGCTGCTGACAGAACCGTCAGAAATCGAACGCAGTGTTTTGAGTGCTTTCCGGTATGAGCCGAGTAGGGTGATCGTGCATCGTGACGTCCGACTGGCACCCTCCGGCGGGGTGAGGGAGTGGGCGCCAGTCAATTTCTTGTTGGCGGAGGAAACGAGCACTCCGATGGCGACGATCTGGTTGAATGCAATCCAGGCACTTCCGAGCGCGCGACCTGTATTTCAATCCTGGAATCCGATTGTTCAACCTAATCCGGACCTCGTGCTCGGTGAGGCTGCTTTCGAGCGCCCGGTTTTAGATACAGGCACTCTCCGAGCGAGGCGTAAACTGGACGAGCTGCACCGCGAGTCGGATCGTCGGGTCTGGTTTTGTGGTTCGTATGCAAGTCAAGGAATACCGCTCCTCGAAAGCGCTGCATCCTCGGCGTTTGCGGTCGCCGAGCGCTTTGGTTGTAATCGTCCTTGGGCTGGCAAGTCGCCAACTTGAAACAGTGGGGTTCTCATGAAGCATTCATTTTATAAGGTGTCTGTGTCTCTGGTATTCGGTCTGGTAGTGGGCACCGTGTCCGCGGAAACGAGCCCCGAAGTGGAGGTGCGAACGCTCAATAGCGGCAATCTCATTCTGGAGGGAATTCCAGCGATTCCTGACGAGATTGGAACTCGAATGGCTCGATACCTGGAGACGCGCTCGGCTTCACTGATCGATTGGACCGAGTCCGGAGACGCACTATTAGTGCGAACCCGATTCGGCAATACTGCTCAGATTCACCGCGTCGCAGGTCCGGGGATGGCTCGCCAGCAGTTGACCTTCGAAGATGAGCCAGTAGGTGCTGCAACGCGTCGCCCTGGAAGTAATCTTGTGACCTTTGCGATGGACGCGGGCGGCAGCGAGTTCTCTCAACTGTTCAGCCTGGACCCAGATGACGGCAGTGTGACACTGCTAACCGACGGAGAATCCAGAAACTCGAGTCCTTTATGGTCGCCGGACGGAAGCAAGCTGGCATTTCAATCGACGCGACGCGATGGGCGGAGCAACGATATATGGGTGATGGATGGTGTCGATCCCGACAGCGCGGGTGTCGCGCTTGAGGCAGAGGGCGGAAGCTACTACGCGCCCGTTGCCTTTAGTGAAGACAGCGAACAGTTGCTGACTCTGCGCTACATCAGCATCACCAACTCACACGCCTTGCTTGTTGACTTGAAGACGGGTGAGCAAAGACGCATTGATGGCGGTGAGGAACGTTTGTCTGTTAATCGACCTGAAGGCTTCGATGCAAATGGAACTGGATTTTTCTTCATCACTGACCAGGGGAGCGAATTCAATCGCTTGGCGTGGCGCGGACTTGGCGGCGATGCCGAGACGGTGATCATCACGGCAGAGATCGAGTGGAATATCGATGGGTTGGTGATGAACGATTCGCGAACCCGGGGTGCTTTCATCGCCAATGAGGGCGGTGTTTCGGCGTTGTATTTGATGGATACCCGCAGCCGCGAATACGCCAAGGTTGATGCTTTACCGCCCGGCTTGGTGACGGCGCTAAGCTTTTCATCGGATGGTCGCAGACTGGCACTAACGCTCAATAGCGCACAGTCTCCGAGTGATACGTGGGTGCTTGAGCTCGGAGAAGGTGCGCTTGCCAGTCGCGAATTGACGCGCTGGACTTTCAGTGAAGTGGGCGGACTCGACACCGACCAATTCGTTGCACCGTCCGTGATTGAGTATCCGAGTTTTGACGAAGTTGACGGCGCACCGCGTATGATCCCCGCCTTTGTGTATACGCCGCCGGGTGACGGACCGCATCCGGTCATCATTCGTATCCACGGAGGACCCGAGAGTCAGGCACGTCCCTCATTCTCGAGCACCTATCAGTATTGGGTGTCGGAGCTAGGTGCTGCTGTCATTATGCCTAACGTCAGAGGGTCATCCGGCTACGGAAAAACGTACGTCAGTCTCGACAATGGCTTTGGTCGGGAAGACTCGGTACGCGATATCGGCGCACTGCTGGACTGGATCGAATCGCAGCCGCAATTCGATAGTGAACGCGTCGCGGTTTTCGGTGGTAGCTACGGGGGTTATATGGTGCTCGCCAGTGCGGTTAACTACTCGGACCGATTGCGTGCAGCCGTCGATGTGGTTGGCATCTCGAATTTCGTGACGTTCCTTGAGAATACACAGGACTATCGCCGAGATTTACGCCGAGTGGAGTATGGAGACGAGCGGGACCCCGAAATGCGTGCCTACCTTGAACGTATTAGCCCACTCAACAACGTGGATAAGATCAAGGTCCCAATGTTCGTCGTGCAAGGGCATAACGATCCCCGAGTGCCCGTAACAGAAGCGGAACAGGTTGTGGCGGCACTTCGAAGGAACGGCAATACCGTCTGGTATATGGATGCCCTGAACGAAGGACACGGTTACGGACGTAAAGAGAACTCTGATGTTTACCGCGCCGCAGTTGTGGCCTTCTTTCAGGAGTTCTTGCTCAAGACGGATCTGCCATGAGTGTGACTACCAGAGGCAGGTGATCGGAGACACCTTCACGTCCAGATAAGTTGAATCGCTTCACGGTACCGTCCGCGTTCATCTGGTCTGGGTACTGATCAGCAATGTAGGTTTGATCGACTTGCAGCCCCCACGGCGACCCATCCGACTGTGAGACAAGGATCATGTCGAGAAACGACCAGCTGTTACCGGTTCTCCAATAGTTTGTTCCTCGACAGCCCTCGCATCCCAGCTCGTGCGCTACACGCCAGTATGGGCGTACGCGATCGTGCATGATCGTTGTGTTCGTCATTTCTCGTTGGGGTGTATTGAAGTCACCGGCCGCAAAAACCAGGTGATCGTCAGGAACGTTTGCTCGAAGTGAATTCAGGTGATCGTAAGCGAGTTCGCGCATCTCAATCGGATGAAATGGGGCGGGAAAGTGCACGGCGAACCCGGTTATCGCATTGCCGTCCGGGAGTTCAAAGGTGGCTTCAAGAATGCCACGCGTATCGTTCTCTCTGTCAGGGTATTCAGATGCATTAAAGGGGTGCAGTGTCGGTTCCCCAACAAGCGGCAGCCGAGATAGAAAAGCCACATCAATGCCACGAATATCGCGCCCTTCAATCAATACAATTTCTCGGTAACCCGCAACTGCCAGATACTCGGTGGCGAGTCGAGTCAATACTCGCAGGTTTTCGACCTCCTGCAATGCAATGATGTCCGGGCCTAGCCCACCGTTGACTTGTAAGATCGTTTTGGAGAGTTGCTCGAGTTTGAAAGAGAGCGCGTTCTCGTCCCAATTCAGCTCTAAACATTCCCACTTCCATCGTTCCACCTCGATGGGCTTGCATTTTGCGATGTGCTCCGGATCGTTCTTTAAAGCGCGCGGGAAATAGGCATGATCATCCTTTCCAGGATCATCTTCTGTATCAAACAGATTCTCGACATTAAACGTCATGACAGTGACTGCTGAAGGAGTGCCGACTCCCTTATCGTCAACAGCATCCGGTCGACAATTTGGAATCGTCAGGCTAAACGCAAGAAAACAGCAGATTAAGGGTTTCATAAGGCGATGGTCCGTTACTCACCAAAAAAAATCCCCGATGCAGCTTTGGGAGCCGCACCGGGGATGACATGGTCACCAAGCGTTACTTAGAACTCGTAGCGCAGTCCAAAGCGCATGGTCCAGAGCGATGCCTGGCCGTTGCGTTGCTCGGCTTGTCCATTAGCCTGCTGTTCGGCGGTAACACCATACGGGAACGAAGGTTGTTCCAGAATGCCCCAATCGTCGTTCAACAGGTTGGTCACGTTGTCGATGATGAAGAAGATCTGTCCACGATGATCCGGGCTGAAACCTGGAACCTCTTGGGAGATCCGCATATCGATCTTGCTGAAGGAAGAGCCTTCCTCACTGTTACGCGTTCCGCCGACGGGCAGTACGTTCTGCTCGAAGTCGAGGAACGGTGTAAAGCCATAAGCGCCGATCGTTCCGGCGGCGCCGTCCAGCGTGATGCTGTACGGGATGCCTGAGTTGTACTGACCGAACAGCGACAAGCGAGTCTCGTAGTCGTCGAAGAAGTACTTGGAGTAGTTCATGACGGCGGTCAGACGGTGCTCGATCGCCCAGTTGGAGGGAGCGAGCTCCTCCGCCTGGGGATCCACGAACGCGCGGTTGATGTAGTTCGAGAAAGCGATGGAGGAGGTCATCGGGTTGACGTCCTCGGCCTGCGTCCACGCGTATCCCACGCGAAGATCGATGCCGTTGTCCCAGCTCTTGAATGCACCGACCGAGATAGACTCCGACTCGTTACCGTTGCTCGCGTTTGTCAAGACAAACGATGGCTCGCGGACGCTGTCGTAGATTGGGTAGCCGTCTGCGTTGGTACCGATCTGCTCCAGGTCGCCGCGCTTGTAAATCGCGGTGTCCTGTCCCCGGGTGACCTGCAGGTCAGCGGTGACAGTCCAGTCGCGTGGCGCGAGCCAGGTCAAACCAGCAGTGAATTTCCACTCACTCGGAATCTCAAAGTCGGGATCGAGATAGTTGATCTCGAAGTTGCTCCCATCTCCTGCCGCAACAACGTCAAAAATGTTTTCCGGAACGCAGTAACCAGGACCCTGTACTGGTACGTTCGGTTCACAATTCACGTAGTTCTGCGCGAACAGATCCACGCCATCGATGCGAGCCTGAACGGCAGTGGTTGAGGTGTTGCTGTAAGTGTTGGACAGCCAAACGTTCGGGTTACCACCCGAGAACAGGCCAATACCACCACGCAGTGTCAACTCATCCGTTGCATCGTAAATGACGCCAAGACGTGGTTGCAGGAGATCTCTGCCGTCCAGCGTCTCGTTGTTGCCGAAACCGTAGCTGGCGAGGAAGTCCTGGTTCAGGTTGGGCGCATCGTCAGTCGTGTAGAGGTCATAACGAAGACCGTAAGTCAGCGCCAACCGGTCATTGACCTGCCACTCATCTTCAATGAAGAAGTAGTTGATGGCGTATTCAAACGCTTCAGCGATATCCGCCTCGTTGTTGCTGATCGCGTTGCCGTAGTAAACCCGCGCAGCCAAACCGTTACGGAAGTCCTCGATGCCGTCGAAGCGAAGCTCGGTGTCCACGTGCTGGTAGAACAGGTTGAAAATATCGTACGACTCACGCTCTACGCCGAAACGCAGTGTGTGGTCATTGAGCTGCAACCGGCCTCTGGCGACGAGGTTGTCGATCGTGTAATCGAGCTCGTTAGCGTGGCGGCTGTCATCGCCACCGAGGTAGACGTCTACGTCGTCAAGCTCAACTCGGATTTCACCGAACTCGTTGCCCGCACGTGGTGATTGCAGGAAGTCAACGTCACTGCGAGAGATACGCAGCTCAGTGGAGAAATTATCCGTCCAGTCTGAATACAAGCTGATGATCGAAGAGTTGAGTTCCGCGCCACGGTTATAGAAGTGGTCGGAGAATTCGAATTCGATGTTCTCGCCATCCGACGGCGTAGCGTTGAACGAGTCGTTGTACATATGGGTGAACGACACACGTTGCGTTTCCGATGCATACCAGTCGAGTTTGATGATGTATTTCTCATCTTCAAAATCGAAGTTGCCCGGGATGCTGGAGCCGGGGTCAAACCCGTAAACATCTCGTGAGATCTGAGCGATTTCATCAAGCTCGGCTTGCGTCACTAATACTTCGTTGACTGCACCGCTGCCGATAGCGCCCCGGTCGTTAAAATCGACGCCTTCATACTTCTCGTAAGCGCCATAGAAGAACAACTTGTCTTCGATGATTGCGCCGCCGAGTTCGAAACCGTAACGGGTCTCGTCGTAGCCTGGCACCTGAATGTTGTCGCCTTCCAGAGAGTCGCCCTGGAAAGAGTCGCCTGCAAAGTCGATGAACACCGAACCTGACAGCTCGTTGCTGCCCGACTTGGTGGTCGCGTTGATGTTACAAGCAGAGAAACCGCCGTAAATCACGCTCATCGGAGCGAGCTCAACCGAAACGTTTGAGACTGCGTCAAACGGGAACGGCATGCGCTGCGTGGGGTAGCCGTTAGAGTTGAGGCCGAACCCATCGTTGAGGCGGATACCATCGATCGTGAGGCTATTGAAACGAGGGTTAGCCCCGTTACATTGGATCGCATCTGCGTTCGACGACTGGTCGATGTAGATACGTGGATCCTGACCAATGATGTCGTTGATGTTTCGGTTGATGGCGGGAGAGTTCTGCAATGTTTCAAGATCGAAAATCGCGTTCGGACCGATAGCGGTTTCCGCAACCTCGGGGATCGACCCGAGGACGACGACTTCCTCCAGCGTGCTCAGCTGGTAATTGAGTCGCGACTGCTGACCGACAGCAAGACCGATGCTTTCTGTAGACGCGGTCCCTTCGCTCGAAGCGACGGTGACCTTGTAGTTAACACCGGCGGGGAGTTGGCGGAAGAAGTAGTTGCCGCGGGCATCGGTCTCAACCGTGCGGGTCAGGCCTGTCGCCAGGCTTTCTACCGTCACGGTAGCGCCGGTGATCGGCTGACCTTGAGCGTCGGTGACCACACCGCGAATCCCGCCGGTGGTCTCCTGTGCGTGGATGGGCGCGCTAAACAACGCAACCGCGAGCGAAAAACAGGCGAACAAGCCGCCGAACGCTTTTCGCATCGTTCGAGTAGATCTTAACGTTTTCAAAATTTCCCCCTGCCGGGTATTTAGTTGTATTTGTGCAAATGCTACGAGCGGTTTGTGACCACAATGTTACGAGCATCACATCGCGCTTGCGGGCGTTATGTTAGCACCGCCGTTTGCTGGCCATAAACTTGTTCGGAGCCAATATCCGCAGGCCCTGAGCCGAATTCCGCATCGATCGCGTGCGGGTGCTCGTAAATGTTTTGGAAACCCGGCGTGACGTTTTTGTGCGTCGTGTATTTCTATTGTGAATGAAGGATGTGGGGTAAAAGCGACAAGCCATTGATTTCTGTAAAATTGAATTTTGGGGTGCGCGGGTATCCGCTGGTTTGTCACGCTTCGGAAAAGACTTCAAAAGCATCGGAAAATCCGAATCCTATGGGCATGAAAATTGAATTTTCTCGATGTTTCGATGTCTATAAAATCGAAGGAAATTGATTAGGAGCAGGGCCAGCGAAATGAGGAAATTCCCGCAATCGCGGGCATCGCTGCCACCCCACAAGACCATGAGCAAACAGAAACGATATACGCCCACATCAGTGTCAGACCACGTTGCGCTGGCGTTCACTCGCGCACTGCGATTTCTCGCGGACGTGTTCTTCCGACGTCGCTATGGCCATAGAGCAGTGGTGCTCGAAACCGTGGCTGCGGTGCCGGGCATGGTCGGCGGTCTGCTCCAGCACCTGAAGTCTATCCGGCACATTCGAGATGATCAGGGCTGGATTAAAGAGCTGCTCGATGAGGCGGACAATGAGCGCATGCATCTGATGACGTTTATTCATATCGCACAACCGTCGCGGTTCGAGCGCGGTTTGATCATGTGCGCACAGTTCGTTTTCTACAATCTATATTTCTTTATCTACCTGTTTGCGTCGAAGACCGCACACCGCATCGTTGGTTATTTTGAGGAAGAGGCGGTACGCAGCTACACCGACTATCTCGCCGAGGTGGACGCGGGTCGAATCGAAAATGTCCCGGCTCCGGAGATTGCGATCGAGTACTGGAATTTGCCTGCGAATGCGCGACTTCGAGAGGTTATTATCGCAGTTCGCAATGATGAAGAAGGCCATCGTGACAAGAACCACGAGTTCGCGGACTTGCTCGGAAGCAATCGCCAGAAAGCAGTGTCGGATAACGGTTAGCCAGGCCTTTTGGCAACGACCAACTTGGTCGCTGTTCTCGCTGCTTGTCCTTTTTGCCGGTCCGGTCTGCGCAGAGAGCGATCGGATGAGCGTGGCTGAGGTGGGCCGGTTTACCGATCTGGCGATGACCTGCATACCGCAGGAGTATCCGAATAAGCTGAATCAGCTGCTGTCGAACGAGCGCCAGCTCGAGACCCCCAGGACGCTTCACCCGGCTTTTTTTGGTTGTTACGACTGGCACTCGTCCGTTCACGGTCACTGGATGCTCGTCAAAGTTCTTAAAGAGTATCCGTCGCTGCCCGGCCGGGATGTGATTCTGTCGCGCTTGGAGGCGTCGATCACCCCGGAGAACATCGCAGCGGAACTTCGCTACTTCAAGGAAGAGTCGAAAAGTTGGGAGCGGATGTACGGTTGGGCCTGGCTGCTGCAACTCCAAACTGAGTTGATGGATTGGGAGCAACCGGAAGCCGAGCGGATGTCGGCAGCGTTAAGGCCGCTTTCTGACTATCTCAGGGACCGATATATGACCTTCCTACCCGTGCAGGTCTACCCGGTTCGAACCGGTGTCCATCCGAATACGGCGTTCGGGATGTCCTTTGCTCATGACTATGCGATCGCCTCAGGTGATGCTGCATTCGCGACCTCGTTAGAACAGGCAGCACGCCGGTATTTCGGTGAAGATCGAAATTGCCCTATCGATTGGGAACCGAGCGGCGAGGACTTTCTCTCCGCTTGCCTCGAAGAGGCGGCTCTGATGTCGCGGGTGTTTGACCCAGTCGCGTTTCAAGAGTGGTTCGACACGTTCCTGCCGGATTTGAACAAGCCTGGTGGCTTACTGCCTGTCGATGTCAGTGACCGCACCGATCCGAAGATCGTGCATTTGGATGGTTTGAATCTTAGTCGCGCGTGGAATCTCCTGATTATTGCAAACGCACTGGACAGTGCAGACCATGCTCGGCAACTCCGCAACATGGCCGACCGTCACATAGACGCATCGTTGCCGTTCGTCACTGAAGAGAATTATGTGGGGTCTCACTGGCTGGGTTCGTTTGCGATTTATGCGCTCACTCGAGCGCGGTAAAGCTGCTGCATAGGTTTTGATGATGCATTGTTCACGAATACTCCTCGCGCTCTTGTTTGTTCTGCCGAGTGCCGCAATCGCGGGCGAGGTAGTCTCCGATTCGTTTTCATCAGAAGCGCTCGGACGAGACTACGAATCTTTGATTTATCTCCCAGAGGGGTATGCGAATAATTCAGAGACGCGGTACCCGGTGATTTACCTGCTGCATGGGTCGTTTCTGAGCGCAGAGATGTGGACGGAAGGGTTATCGATCGAAGCGCGACTGGACGTGATGATCGCCGAACAGAAGATTCCGCCGGTTGTCGTGGTCATGCCGACAAGTGAGAGTTGGTGGATGAATGGCAATAACGAGAACGCCGAGACGGCTTTCTTTGAGGAGCTGGTTCCACGAGTGGAGCGTCGCTGGTCTGCATCCTCAAAACGCGAAGAACGCTTCGTAGCTGGAATATCGGCAGGTGGTTTTGGAACGATTGGCTATGCCATGAAACATCCCGATAAGTTCGCCGCCGGTGCGGCTTTGTCACCTGCGTCATATGAGGATCTGCCGCCGATGAATTCCTCCGCCTACGAGCATCCTGCGTTTCTGGATGAGTCAGGTGAGTTTGATGAAGCGCTATGGCGATCCGTGAACTACCCGGCGCTGATCGATGCTTACGTTGAGCAGGAGCAGACCGTCGCGCTCTATATCAACTCCGGTGATCATGATGCGCTCGACATCGCGTATCACGCGGCCGTGCTCTTTCAACGGTTGCGCGCGCACCAACCTGAAGACGTCGAGCTACGAATTGTCGATGGGGATCATGAGTTTGAGGTTTGGGACAGGACGCTGGAGGAAGCAATTCGCTATCTCTTCCAACACTAACCTCCAACGTTACCGGCTCGTTTGGGACGGCGCGGGGGCTCCTATGCTGCGTATGGCGCCAGACACTCGAATTGAGCTCCCGATTTCCTTGTTGAATTGTGCAGAGATAACGGACCGGTGCCCCATGTCCTCGCCCTGGACGATCTTTATAGCACCTCCATGGGGCCAACCAAGGTCACGCAGGTATCCAGCGAAAGCCGCGGCTGCTGCACCCGTTGCCGGGTCCTCGAGGACACCACCGGAAGCGAACGCATTCCGGCAATGGAACAGTCGATCGGATTCGCTTGTCACCAACATCACCGTCACGATGTCGCGCGTTCGCATGAAGACTCGACCCGCATCCAGATCGTAATTCATGGTCTGCAAAAGCGCTCTCGAACGCAGTGCAATCACCAAATGCTCCGCGCCTGCATTGATTCGAGCCGGCGGCATGTTCGGGTCTAGGTCAGGTCGCGAATAGCCAAAGAGTTCGAGCGCCGTGAGAATCTCTTCATCATCAGTCGGTTTTGAACGCGTTGGCGGTGACTGTAGCGCAGCGGAGAGACCGCCATTGTCTGAAAACCCTTCAACCGTGATTTGGGTATCGTTCAAATGCAACTTGTAGACACCGGATCCAAACTTCGATGCGAGCGCACCACCGAGTGCGATCGTCGCGTGTCCACAGAAAGGTACTTCGGACTCAGGTGAGAAGTAGCGTACGCGCCAACCGGATTCATTGGGTGCGGCAAAAGCGGTTTCGGAGTAACCGACCTCGGCTGCAATCGCTTGCATCTCTGCCGCCGCAGGTAACGTCTCGGTGATCAGTACACCTGCCGGGTTGCCACCCAGCTCGCCGTCCGAGAACGAGGCTAGTCTTTCGATTCTCATGTCGCACACCTAACCTTGACCACAACGCTGGTTCCAACCACCATCGACTCATTCGTGATGATGCCGTTACCGATTCGAGGATTTCAACATGAGCATGAACAAGCGCGAGTTTCTCAAACTCTCGGGAGCGGCAACGATTGCTTCCACTTTGCCGATCGCTACGGTCGCCAAAACAGGGGATGCACTTCACGATATGACGGGTGCGGCGGTACCTATCTCAATCCCCGAGCGAAAAGCACGGGTCGCTAAAGCGCAGAAACTGATGGCGGAGCATCAGATTGATGCAATCTTGCTTGAGGCAGGTACAGCGCTGAATTACTTCACTGGTGTGAGGTGGTGGCGTTCTGAGCGGTTTACGGGGGTAATCATTCCGAGCAAGGGCGAACTCGCGTTTGTCACACCCTATTTCGAGGAGCCTTCGGTTCGCGAGAGCATGTCATTCGGCGATGACGTGCGTACCTGGCATGAACATGAGAATCCATTTGACCTCGTTGCCGGGATTCTAAAGGACCGAGGTTTGAAGTCTGGTCGTCTCGGTATCGAGGGTACGACCCGGCACTTTATCGTCGATGGCGTCAATCGGTCGGCGCCGTCTTTCGACACTGTGTCTGCAGATCCGGTCACACTCGGTTGTCGGATGTTTAAATCTGCCAACGAGATTGCGCTGATGCAGATTGCGAGCAATGTCACGATGGCCGCCTATCGCCACACCTACGCGCGTGTGGAACAGGGAATGACGAGCAGGGACATCGCGACCATTATGAGTGACGCGACGCGCGCACTGGGCGGGAACGTGAAGTTTTCGAGTGTGCTGCTCAACGAATCGAGTGCCTATCCCCATGGTTCCGACGCACCGCAGGTGGTAGAAGAGGGCAGCGTGATCCTGATGGACTGTGGCTGCTCAGTGCATGACTACGTGTCCGATATCTCCAGGACTTGGGTCTTTGGCGAGCCGACCGCGAAGCAACGCAAGGTTTGGAATACTTGCAAACGCGGACAGGAGCTGGCGCTTGAGACGGCGAAAATCGGCTTACCGGCGGGGAAGGTGGACGACGCGGTTCGAGCCTATTATGAGAGCGAGGGTTTCGGGCCGGATTATGCGACCCCGGGACTATCTCATCGACTGGGTCATGGCATCGGCATGGACGGACATGAATCGATAAATTTCGTTCGTGGTGAGACGACTCCGCTGGCACCCGGTATGTGCTTCTCGGATGAACCTGGGATTTATATTTTTGGTGAATTTGGCATTCGTCTCGAAGACTGTCTCTACATGACAGAAGAGGGTCCGAGACTGTTCACGGGGTTTTCTCCGTCGATTGATGCACCTTTCGGATAGTCCAACGCGACCTCGCTAAAAGGCGTTCGCATAACTTGTCTGGCGCCTGTGGGCGCCTACAGACAGACTAATTCCCCCAAACCAGGCGTTGCGCGCCGATAGGTCCAGAATCACGGGACTGTCGGCTTCGAACCGATGTCGCCGGTCGAACGCGCGTCCTGCATGAAGCGACAAAGAAAACGAATCGGTCACCTTTTGATGAACCTCGAGGCGCACATCCCAGCGTCTTGTACGGTATTCGAAATCACTTTGGAAGTCGTCACGAACTGTATGCCATTGCATGCCGACTGGGCCTGCGCCCAGGCTCAGCAGGGTGCTTTGCCGGGGGCGAAAGTCGACCCATGTATCAGGCAATCCAATTTGCCATTCGAACTGGTCCGACTTGCCGCGCCACGCGACCTTTGGATACGTGAGCGGCCGACCGAAACGACGATCATGCACGATCCCAAGCGCAACCAGACCTGTAGACAACTCGTTGGCGTAGACTATGTCACCGGTGACAAAAACATCTTCGGAAGTCGCTCGATTAAACAGGTCGCGCGAGATATTCGACGACGTTGCGATACCCGGTGCAACCAGCATTTGCCAGAGCGTCTTATCGGATTCGAACGCCACTGACAATGGCAACTGGAGCATGTGCAAATCGCGGTCACGCGAAGGGGTATTCTGATACTCGTAGCGTGTGTAGGCATATTGCATGCCTGTCGAAACGCGCAGTGCAGCGACATCCATGTCCGGCAATTGCCACTGAAGGCCCTGTTGTCTCTCGTTGAGCCTCCGTCCATCGCCGAAGACTGCTGCCGATGTGCTCGTGGAAGTGACGACGATTCGATGGTGTTCTTCTGACGCACACAACGACTGCGGGTACACCAACATCGAGAGTAGGAGTAGCGCAATCAGCTTGCTTGAGGGCTTCGCAATCATTCGAATCACCTCTGTCACGTGCCTTGATTTTACAGTTAGTGTGACATAGCCATTCGACCTGATCGGTCGATTTGGGATATTGTTTGCAAAACAACACCAGCAATTGAACGGCAAAAGGGGACTGCCAGTGAACTGGGTATTCAGCGTACGGTTACTAGCCGTAGTATTGATTGTTGCTATCTGTCAAGGATGCGCGACACGTGAAGGCCTGAACATGCAGGCCAAGGATGCCCAGCTTCGAAAGGGCATCGATATTCCCGTTAACGTTCCTTTGGGCATTTATGTGCCTGAGGTTCGGCTTAAAGAGCGGTTCTTTATCGATAGCGTTTCGGCGTGGATGACGCCTGGCGATGATATGCGTGCGGCGCTTGTTAAGGCCGGCAATGCCTATTTTGGGTCGGTAGAGTTCATCGATGCAGAACAACCCTCAGAGAACGAATTCGCCGTATTCATGAGTCTCGCACCTGCATGGGAATTCGATGCAGGCAAGATCGAAATGACCATGGGTTATCGCTTCTATGATGCCGACGGCACACTGCTGAAGTCAGGTAAGGAATCCAACAGCAAGCAGCTGGGGCCGTACCACGCTGCGACGGGGTTTTATAACTCTACGCTAAAGGCCATGCAGCTCGTGATGGTCGACACGATCAACAGTGTCTTCGTTGAGGGCCGTGAGTTCACCGGTCGTTCCAATGCGGTCAAGGTGGACCGAGACTTATTGGTGAATCTCGACAAACCCATTCGTACAGGTACGGCTTTCTTCATTTCGGAGTCGGGTCAACTACTTACCGCCGCACATGTAACGAACGGATGCCTGAAGTCTCAGTTGAACTTTGCCGGGGCGGTTCACGACGTCGAGATTACGGGTGTGAGTGAGCTTTTGGACGTGGCTATGCTGGATAGCGATGTCAGCACAAAACGCTTTCTGCCGATGCGACGCAGCGCTGATGTTGTGCTCGGTGAGCGTGTCGCGACCGCGGGATTCCCGTTGGCGAACCTGTTGGCGAACAGTGCAAACCTGACTGTCGGCAACGTGAGCTCACTGCGAGCGTTGCCGGGGTCGATGGGCAAGTTTCAGTTCTCGGCGCCGGTACAGCCAGGTTCGAGCGGTGGCCCTCTGATCTCAGAGCGCGGGGAGTTGATTGGGATGACAACAGGAACACTCAACGTGGCGGCGTTGGCCGAGCGCGGCGTCGTTCCGCAAAACGTCAACTTTGCACTCTCCGGCGAGTACATCGTCAAGTTCGTAGAGCGCCACAATGGCGATCTTCGTTGGTTTGAGGAAGATGAAACTCAACCAAACATAGCCGCGGTCAACGAGCACCTGGCTGAATCCGTCGCACAACTTGCGTGCTATCAGTAGGAGTTCATGATGAGAATTTCAAACATGATTCTGGCATTCAGCCTTGTCGCGCTATCTCAGCCATCAGCTCTTGCGGGTGAGCAGGATGCGGAAGCTGCAATCTCCGATGCACTTGTCCAGCAAGCGCCAGCAGAAACAACATTCGAAACGGTCGAAACTGAAGTCGAGTCTAACTATCCACCGATCGTCTTTTTGTCTGAGGTGTCGAAGGATAAGTTGGCTGAGCGAATCCGCACCAATCCGATGTTTTCCGAGCTGGATCAGGATGCGCTAGGCAGTCCGATTATTCTGAGAATGCGGTACTACCAGAGGGGAACCGCAGGTGGTGCGGCCGCTGGAATGACCTCAGCAATTCTGTCCGGTTCGACGCTCGGCCTGATTCCTCTGGTCAGCAACAACGATCTCATCGTGGTTTACGAGTTCAATGTGCACGGGATTCCCGTCGCAGCTTTTGAGTACTCAGAGAACTTCACAGATGTGCAGTCTCTCTACAACACCGACTACGGACTAAAAGGCGAAGCGCTGGAATGGGCCGAAGGTACCGTCGAGCAGTTTATGCAAGATGTCGCCGATAACCCTGAGGTGAAGGCGGTGATTGACGAGTATCAGTACTATTTCGGAGCGGCTGGAGAAGTTTCCGAGTGATTGAACTGCTCCGAACCTAGGGGTCAATTAAACATGGGGAAACACGATCGGATCAGCAGTGTTTTGAACAGACCTTGATCGCTTCCTCCAGCATTACTCGTCCATCGATAATCACTTCGAGCAACCATTCGCCTGCGGGGTACCGTGGATCAAAATCCACGGGAATCGTAACGTCCCCGCGGAACGATGCGTAGTCCGAGCTTATCGTAACTGTGCCGTCTTTGTTCCTGACCAACCGATTCCATTTGCCGCCAGAGGGCGGCGCGGAAGGTAAAGTCCAGCGAAACCTGACTCGATAGATAAATTTCCCTGTCGGTTGGATTACGACCGCAATCCGTGTTTCGTCAAATGATGTAGCCAACCCATCCTTGGTTTCATGTCTGATCACTATGGGTTCGGAGCTTTCTGGCGGAAATGCTTCCCTAATTGGATCAACGATAGTGGATGGCAAATCGGACTTACCCGCGGTAACAACGTAGTCCTGTACCAACGTACCGCAAGCAGATATCAGCACACTCGCGAGCAACATAAAGCCAAGTTGCGTTGCACGATGCATTTGAATCACAGCGAGCTCCAAAACTTACCGAATTGAATCTTATCGGAATCGGCAACGTTCACGCACAAAAAAGCCCGGCGCTAGGCCGGGCTTTTTCGATGTAAGTCTTCGGAAGGGCTTACATGAACTTCAGCAGGATGCCGCCGTATTGCACGAAGAACGGTACAAACACGAGTGACAGAATTGCCGATAGTTTGATCAGAATGTTCAAAGACGGACCAGAGGTATCTTTGAGCGGATCACCGACCGTGTCACCAACGACCGCTGCCTTGTGATTGTCGGTGCCTTTGCCGCCAAGGTTGCCAGCTTCGATGTACTTCTTCGCGTTATCCCAGGCGCCACCCGAGTTGGATGCTGAGATAGCAAGGACGCCGCCCGCAACCAATGAGCCTGCCAGAAGACCGGCGGTTGCCTGAATGCCAAACAAGAAGCCTGTGACCAAAGGTGCGCCCATGATCAGAATGCCCGGGGCGACCATTTCGCGAACAGCAGCCTGTGTCGAGATTGCAACGCACTGCGCGTAGTCTGGATCGCCAGTGCCTTCCATGATGCCCGGGATCTCTTTGAACTGCCGACGCACTTCCTCGATCATTTTGAACGCTGCCGAGCCCACCGACTTCATAGTCATCGCGGTAAACAGTGCCGGCAAAACAGCGCCGATGAACAGACCACTGAAGACCATCGGATCAAGCAGATTGATTGAGCCGAGCAGGTCGCTTGTTGGATCTTGCTCCTTGAGCAGCAGATCAGCGCGGGTCAGGAACGCAGCGAACAAGGCCAACGAGGTCAGAATCGCAGCACCGATAGCAAAACCTTTACCGATCGCAGCGGTCGTGTTGCCTGCGGAGTCCAGAACGTCTGTGCGCTCGCGCACGTGCTCGGGCATACCCGCCATCTCGGCGATGCCACCCGCGTTGTCTGCGACGGGGCCATAAGCATCAATCGTCAGCGCAATAACCAAAGTGCCGAGCATACCCAGCGAGGCAATCGCCACACCGTACATGCCAGCCAACATCCACGGGATGTAGATAGCGAGGCCAATGGCGAGGTAAGGACCGACCGCACTCTTGTAGCCGAGAGCGAGACCGAAAATAATGTTGGTTGCAGTACCCGTCTGGCAGGACTCAGCGACCTCGCGTACTGGCTTGTACTGATCCGACGTGTAGTACTCGGTGAGCAGGCCGACGACAAGGCCGGCAATCAGGCCGGTCAGGAAGCAAAGATAGACACCGAGCGAGGTGTACTCGACACCAGCAATGGCGAAGTCTGCCGGGATCAACATCTCGGTTACGAAGTACATGACGATGGCCATGATCACACTGGAGATGATCAGCATCCGCTTCAGTGCCGGTCCAACCTGCGCTTCCGTGTTAACGCGAATCATCAGAATCGTCAGCAAGCTGACCGGAATACCGATCGCCGAGATCACGATCGGATAGAGCAGGGCGTCTACGTTACCAGCGAACGCAATGGCCGAGATGACCATAGCGGCACAGGTGCTTTCTGCGCAGGAGCCAAACAAGTCAGCGCCCATACCTGCGACGTCACCGACGTTATCACCCACGTTATCGGCGATAACCGCCGGGTTGCGTGGGTCATCTTCCGGGATACCGGCTTCAACTTTACCGACCAGATCGGCGCCGACGTCAGCGGCCTTGGTGAAGATGCCACCGCCCACACGAGCGAACAGCGCAATCGCAGAGCCACCCAGACCGAAACCGGCGATCACTTCCATCAGGATGTGCGGCGGCAGATCGGCCGGAAGCACGTACTTGAGTCCGAGGTAAATGAGCAGCATGCCGAGCGAAGCGAGGCTCACCAGGGCAAAGCCCATGACCGATCCGGAGTGCAGAGCGATGTTGAAAGCGCTGGACAACGATTGGTTCGCTGAGACCGTCGTTCTGGCATTACCCGCGGTTGCGATCTTCATGCCGATGAAACCGCTGACGATCGAGATGATCGAGCCGAAGATGAATGCAACGGCTGTGTAGAGGCCTTCATTCACGTTTTCGGTGTGGTGATCATCGATCAAAAGCGCGATGACAATGCCGAACACGACCATGAAAATGGCCATGAACTTGTATTCCTGCTTGAGGAATGCCATCGCACCGTCGGCAATCGCCGAGTGAATCTTGCGTAGCTTGCTACGCGTATCGGCATCTTCCACACCCATATCGACCGCAACGCGGCTGACCGAGCGGGAGTAGTAAAAGGCCACAGCGAGTCCGAAAAGGGACAAGGCCAGAATAATCGCAATTGACATGCTGATTGTTACTCCGTGTTTGTCGTCCGGAGTTCGACGCGGCACACAAAGAGGCCGGGCGCTATGGAATGCACCTGAGTCTTAGTAGAACGCGATCGAAAGTCCCCCGACAGATTAGTTATCTGTTTTGTTGATATTGGAGGGTGGCTAATTTTGTCCCAAAGCCAATCCCCCGAATCGCGCGCGATTGTATCATCAAATTGGTTAATCTGGCGGCATTAGTCTATGGCCTGTCGATCGCCCGGGCAGGTGCCTATGAACGTGGACCGTCCCATTGGCCAATACCCATAGAGTCGAGTCCCGCTTTACGCACCGGGTCTGCGGCGTCGTTCAAAGCCTGGAAACCGAAATCGAGGCCGGCGATGGTTCGAATTGGACGCTCGCCTTTCGGAGTGTCGATCAGGCGCTCGAAGATTTCGACCACGATGTGTGGGTCGGTCGGGGCCTGCTGGTTTTCGAAGAGTTCGGTGACCGTGGTTTGGAAGCCCTTCAGAAATTCGCCAACATGCTTGTAGGCGGCGCCGGCCGCCGGCTTGGAACCTTGTTTCATATTGGCGAAGAAGTTGGTGTCGAATGGGCCGGGTTCGACCAGCACAACGTCAATGCCGAGCGGGGCTAATTCATAACGCATCGCCTCACTTAGACCTTCAAGCCCCCATTTGCTGGCGTTGTAAACGCCGAAACCGGGGAAGGCTGCACGGCCTGCTGTAGAGCTGACCTGAATGATCAGACCGTCACCTTGCTCGCGCATGCCCGGCAACACGGCGTTGGCGGCTCGCGCAGTGCCGACGATGTTGAGGTCGAGCTGAGCCAGGATGTCATCACCATTGAACGTCTCGACCGGCCCACCGAAACCCAGTCCTGCGTTGTTGATCAACACGTCGATGGTCGGCATTTCCGCGACGGCACTATTCACGCTCGAGTCGGAGGTCACGTCCATCTCATGCACAGTGATTTTTAGGCCTTGCGTATCAGCAAACTCACGCAGTTCCTGAGCTTTAGCCGAGTTGCGGCCGTCGACGTCGCGCATCGTTGCGAAGACGTGGTGCCCGCTGCTCGCCAGTGTTCTCGCAGCATCCAGTCCAAAGCCGCTGCTGCAGCCAGTGATCAGTACGTTCTTCGCCATGAGGTATCTCCAGTTGCGAGACTCTGTTGTTGGGAACAAATCATACCTCGCCTATGCCAAAAAGGGCTGGAAAGCAGGTAGGTTGCGGTCAAACAGTCAACTCGCTAGGCTCGACCGATCTAATCAGTCACCGGGGACTGACAGGGAATGCGATTTCCGAAACGGGCGAGCATTGCGATTTTTGTGGCAGTGCTATCCACGACAACCGCGTCGGCGGATCAATGCGAGAAGCTCGGCGCGACGTATCGCGCTTTGGAGTACTACGCGGCGGCTTCTCCTGCCCCGGAGTTAATCCTGCCGTTGGCTGACGAGATTGTTGCCGACGCTTTGGAAAAAGGTGACAGCAACGCCGTTGAGGTTGTGTGTTGGACGCTTGTTCGGGATCTTTACCGCAATGATCTTCCGTACGAGTCGATGCGTGACTCTCAATGCCCCTCCGAGGTTGCCGACGAAGTGCTTGATGCGTTTGAGGCCAACCTTGCAATCCAGAACGACCAGAACATCGAAGACTATCTGCCTCTGGTACGCATTCCAGCGAGGTCTCCTCGTGGCGCAAAGAAACGCGGCGTGAACGGCGCGTTCATTGTCGAGTTCGATATTCTTGAAGACGGCCTCACGCAACCGAAGAGAGTCGTTGCGAGTTCGCACAAAATGTTCAATCGAGAAGCTATGCGTACTGCAGGAAAACAAAAGTTTGTGCCGAGGAAAGTCGGTGGCACTCCTGTGCGCGTCGAGGGCGTGTGGATGTTCTTTCGGGTTCAACAACCCGGTCAGGACGAGTTGATTACTGGCGCTGACGAGTGCGAAACCGAATCGCCGTGAGGGCTGTGGCGTCTGGCGGATGCGTGGGAATTGCTACGATCTTGCCGGTATGGCTAAACCGTTTGACGGGTTGCAGCGTCCAACCCACGACTTAACCCATGTGCGGAGCAAAACAATGATCAACATGCGAGAACAATTCGTACGCAGCACTGCGGACGCGCCTGCGATATCCGGCGCATTGCTCGTTCTTTTAGGGGGATTCCTGGTGCCTACGGCTTTTGCGGACGACAATTGCCGCGAGAGCCGGGATATTGCAGAAGAGCTTGAGCTTGAAGGCATCAGCGAGATCTCTATCGATGCTGGCGCAGGAAAACTGATCGTCATCGGTGAACGGGGCCTTACGACCGCACAGGTTGAAGCCAGAGCCTGCGCTACCGACGAAGATGACCTTGAGGCGTTCTCCCTCAAGACGAGCAAGAGAGGCTCAACTCTGGCGCTTAAAACCAAGATTCCAAAACCGTCGGCGCGCTTTATGGGTAGTAGCTACGCAAGGCTCGATCTTGAGATTCGAGTGCCTGCCGGCTATCCCGTGAAGATCACCGACACTAGCGGATCAATGATCATCCGCGGCGTAGCGTCCGTGGAAATTGAGGACGGCTCCGGATCCATTCAAATCATGGATGTTCCGGGTGCGGTCGAGATCACCGATGATGGCAGCGGCAGCATTACCGTAATGAACGCTGGCAGTGTGCGCATCGGGGAAGATGGCTCAGGTTCCATTACTGCTACCCAAATCATGAATGACGTCTACGTTGGTCGTGATGGCTCCGGCAGTATTTCTGCAAAAGATGTGGGTGGCAGTTTCACGGTCGTAAGTGATTCGGGTGGCAGCATTCGGCACCGCAATGTCGCCGGCGTAGTGCAAATCGATGATGACTGAGCAACTTTAGGGCGAAATAGGTATCGGCCAGAAGTAGACCAGCGTGGATAATCCTAACCAAGTCGTAAACATGAGCGGGTAGGGCCACGGCCGATACCAGAGCTTGGCTGCAACCATCGTGGACATTGCAGTACCGCCAAGGGCTATCAGGGCCGCGGCTGCTGAAAACTGTCCCGCGCCGGTGAGCGTTGTCTGAATAGCGACGCTCGCCCATTGCGCTGGTAAGAGCGCGAGAAACCAGGTTGGCAGCGCGTCCGGGAGGAGGGCGGCAATCAGTAGTACTGATGCCTCACCGGCGACAACGAAAAGACCCATCAGCCAAGCTCTGCGCGCCAGGGTTTTGGCAAACAACGCACCCCGGGCGGCGAAGCTACCGCTGGCAATGATCATCACAAACGCTGTCGCTAGCGGTTGTGGTGGTGCGGGTAGGCCAAGGGCCAGAGCCAACAGCGTCAGGCATACGACGTTCAGTAACGCCAGAGTCACACCCGAACGGAACTGACCTGTATTCGCGGCCGCGAGTATTCCGACACCCATGAGCCCTAGAGTGAACACCGGGCCGGCCGACTCGAGCAGTGCTGATGCATTGTCTCGATTCACGAGTAACGCCAACACGGGAACCGCGATTCCGGTGAGCACCGCCGCTAGCCAAGCGCGGGTGTTCGGCCTACGTGTTTGGGTTGGTGCAGCGATCTGCGACTAATCCGCGTTACTGCGATACGGTCGCGCTGGCTCCCCGGGCACCGAGACCACGGTTCCATCACGTGTCAGGTATAGGCTGCGCCCGTTTTCGAACCGCAGCTGCTTCGCTTTGCCACCGATTGTGGCGCTGCTGAAATGCGGGTACGTCAGCCACCTATCGAGGTTCTTTATTGACTGATTGAGTTCGATGCGTGCCCAGTCCAGCTCAATGGCGTCTGTAAGTTCCTCAAGTGCATGTGAGTACTCTTCGCTAAGGCGTTCATTGGTCCACAACGCTTCAAGCGCTCTAACATCCTGCATAAAACGCGGGTTGTTTAGCTGGCGGCGAAATTTCGCGAACTGCCTTCTGATGCCCTCGGCATCCTCTGGGTTCGCTGCGAGCGCTCTAGCTTCTCGAATGTCCAACCGATCGTTTTCTGAATCCCAATCGGGCGCAGCCGCTTCGACCAAGTCGAGTGGCACCTGTTCACCCAAATAGACGAACGATCGGGAAGGTCCTTTTTTGCAGGTTAATGCTCCTGCGCTACAGGCGTAAAAGCTACGTTGCCTGACATCGAGTCGAAAACGGGTCAGATCGTCGGTCAAGCTGGGGTAAGCCCATAAGAACACCACGGATTGCGCCTCATGTTGCCCAGCGAGTTCAGCTGCGGATTTGACGAGTCCGTCCAGCTCACTTTGTCGCGGCTCGTAGATCTGGGTTGATAGCGGCACAGCTTCGGCGACCTGCCGTGCTAGTAGTCGTCCAGGGGTATCTATTCTGAGTTCAAGGCCAGCGTGCTCAAGTCGTGACGTCACATTGCTCAACTTGATTCGATTCCATGCAAAGTCAATTGCACTGGCGGCAGTCATGATCCCAACGTCACCAAGTGTGATGCCAGGCGCTGCATACACGAAAATCGTCGAACCGTAACCATGCAGACCCACAGTCTCCCCAGTGGGGACGGGTACGAGGAGCACCTGCTGAACAGACCCACCGTTTTTCCCGAGTGTCGGTTTGTAACCCGCGCAGCCGGAGGTAAACCCAATCAATATTAGTGTAAGGACGCTGAGTTTGCTTGTGGTCATTGGGCGTCGCTCAAAGGAGGCGAAAGTCTAGGTAGGCGCGGGTGATGTAGGTCCGACTGCCGATAAGAACTTTTGCGGCATGTAACCCTTTGATAGATAGCGTACCGGACAAACCACGGAGCGAAACTACGGACGACGACGTTGAGTGTGAATACGTACTTTGCGGGGATTCCAGGCGAAATTACGAACTTGACGGAACACAGTTGTTTAGGTGCGCTCAACTGGCATTTTCGACTGGAGGCCGGGGCAGGGTAGAGAGCTCATCGCTTCAACTTGTCGAATAGCTCGATGAGCTCAGAGACCTTTTCTCTCTGCACCTTGTCGTCGCCTGAGTCGATTGCTGACTCCACGCACGTTGCTGCGTGCTCCTTGAGGATTTCACTCTCGGCCCTGGCTAATGCAGCCTTCACAGCCTGCATTTGATGCAAGACGTCGATACAGTATCGGCCTTCCTCGAGCATGCGAATGACACCTCGCACCTGTCCCTCGATTCGGCGCAATCGTTTGATTGTCTGTGTGACTTCGTTCATTGACAGATACCCCCTGGGGGTTTAGATTCTAGCGTCGATTCATCGAAGTCGCGACTGTTTCATGCCACGTTTTCGCTCTGCTATAGCTCAAGTTGCAGCATTCAGCGTTATCGCTGCGCAGCTGCTGTGTGGCTGTGCGTTTGCGAACGTCGCGCATCACGTGCCAACTGAAGCTCCGTCTATGGACGGGCATCATCAGGGCATTCATGGCGAGATGCCGCCGTGCCACGGTGAGCAAGCGAGCGACTCCGGTAGCGAAAAGCCATCTGATCCAGGCGCACACGATTGCGCCCATTGTGAAAACAGTCTTTCGGCATCGAATCCGACTGATCTGGTTGGGTCAATTACCAAACCAACCAAGGATCTCCCCGAGTTCTCTTTGTCGAGTGATCTGCCCGAGCAGAGCGCATCGGTCGACTGGCGACCTCGAGATACGGGGCCGCCCCCAGATATAGTCAGTATCTGGTTTCACACTCTTGTCTCCCAAAAAATACTGCTGCTGATCTAGCCACTCGTCTGTGGTGCCGCAACGGCACCCGTTCGCAGCGGTTTCTCGCTGTGTAACCACAACGGCTCGATCGGAGACACCAACGGCATTTGCGACCACCGACTCCGATCGCTATTTGGATGATCAGGAGCAATGCAATGCTTCACCGTAAGTTCGGCGCGAAATGCATCCGCGCACTTCATTGGCCTCGAGACAACGAGGTCAAATCCCTATGTCCTGTCGATTCATCAGGGCGGCACAACCAGTTCGCGAGTGCGTTCGCTGGGTTGGCGCTCGTCCTATGCTCGGCGCCGGCCGGAGCGCAGTCCATTTTGACGCTCGAGGAGGCAGAGCGTCAGGCGCTTGGCGAAGAGCCCGGGCGTACGGCACTACTTGCTCAAGCAGATGCATTGCTTGAGCAATCGGTGGTTGCCGGCCAACTGCCGGACCCTCAGCTGCGATTTGGTATCGCCAATTTTCCGATCGAAGCGGGTGGGTTTTCGACTGAACCCATGACTCAAGGCCAATTGGGTATTCGTCAAGCGTTCCCCCCTGGCAAGACTCGAGCATTGGGAACGCAGCAGTTCGAGCAACGCGCGACTGAATTCAGTCGTATCGCAGACGCCAGATTGCGTGATGTCCGAACCGCCGTCCAACATGCTTGGCTAGACGCGCTATATTGGCAGGAGGCTCATGAAATCGTCTCTAATGCACGACCTTACTTTGTTGACCTAGTTGCCGTCGCACGCTCGCTCTATGGCGTTGGCAGGAAAGATCAGCAAGACGTGCTGCAGGCGGAGCTGGAGTTAAGTCGCCTGGATGATCGACTTCTGGAGATCAACCAACAACAGATGCGTGCAAAGGCGCGATTATCGGAATGGGTACAGGGCGTCTCTAGTCAACGCGTAGGCGAAGGGTTACCGAGTTGGAATCAACTGCCTGCGCTAGAGATCTTGATCGACGGCCTAGATGACCATCCAAGGCTCATGGCGGCAGATGCGGTGATCGATGCATCGGATACAGGCATCTCTTTGGCGGAGCAGCAGTACAAGCCCGGTTGGGCAATCGATCTCGGCTACGGATATCGCGACGGCGTATTGGCCAACGGTGACTCACGCTCTGACTTTATGAGCGTCATGGTGACCGTTGACGTTCCATTGTTCAAAGCCAACCGTCAGGATCGCGCCGTGGCGGCGGCCCGTAAGGAAAGACGAGCCGCCCGCGAGACGCGCGAGCAACTACACCGTGAACTTCAAGCGCGACTGCGCGCCGAGTACGCCCGCTGGCAAGACTTGAGCAGGCAAGTTGACCTCTATGAGCGAGCGATTCTCCCTCAGGCGGACGAACGAGCCAAAGCCGCGCTTACGGCGTATCAAAGCGACGCAAGTAACTTTGATGATGTTGTGCGTAGCCAAGTCGATGCACTCGATGTGCGGGTGAAACAGGTACGACTACGAACAGAACGGGCGAAAAGCTATTCCGTTCTCGCGAATCTAGGAGGGTTAACGCCATGAAAACGGTATTGACGACAGTAGTAGTTGGTATCACAGCCTTGATTGGCGGGTACTGGATAGGTCAAGCCAGTGGTCACGATATGGCCGGTTCTGCGAGTACAGAATCGAGTGAACGAGAGATTCTCTACTGGAAGGCTCCAATGGATCCAAACTATCGTCGGGACGAACCCGGGAAGTCGCCAATGGGTATGGATCTGGTGCCGGTGTATGCCGACGAGACTGACGGCGAAGGAGACAGCGGCGTTCGGATCTCCTCTGCAATGGCCAACAATTTGGGAGTCCGTACGGTAGCCGTTCAGCAAGGGACGCTCCCACGTTTCATCGAAACGGTTGGCCACATTGGCTACGACGAAAGCAAGCTACACACGATCAGCGCGAGAGCCGACGGTTGGATTGAAAAACTCTATGTCGAGTCAAATGGAGACCCAGTAGAACAAGGGCAGGTGCTCTTTGAGTTGTTTTCTCCAACCCTCGTCAATGCGCAAGAGGAGTATCTGGCTGCTCTACAAAGTCGTAACGCCGGACTAAAGAAAGCATCTCAATCCCGGCTGCGTTCCCTCGGCTTCAGCGGCAACGAAATCGACCGACTCGACCGAGATCGGCGCGTACGGAGTCGAGTCAGTGTCTATGCGCCACATGACGGTGTCGTCACAGATCTGAGTGTGCAGGAGGGCCAATACATCACAGAATCGACAAGCATCCTGTCGGTCGGATCACTGGATGAAGTCTGGCTCATGGCAGAGGTTCTTGAGCGACAAGCCGGGTGGATCGAGATCGGACAGGTTGCGGACATCGAACTTGAAGCTTCAACTGGAAACGCCAGGACAGGCACTGTCGAGTATGTCTACCCCGAGATCGACGCCAAGACCCGCACGGCTAAGGCCCGTATTCGTCTCGACAACGCTGATCGTACTCTGAAGCCAAACATGTTCGCCAAGGCGACGGTGACGGCCGATGCAGTTCAGGACGCGTTGCACGTACCACAGCAGGCAGTGATACGCGGGGCTCGAGCAGATCGAGTGGTCGTCGCGAACGCCGATGGCAGCTTTCGTTCGCAACCGGTTTCGCTTGGCATCGAGTCCGGCGATCGCATCCAGATTACATCGGGTCTATTACCTGACGATATCGTCGTCTCGTCAGGGCAGTTCCTTATTGATTCCGAATCGAACATTGGTGTGGCCCTTGCCCGATACGATAGCGCTGATACCGCGGCTTCGGCCAAAAAGTCGCAGCAATCAGATTCGGCGACCGTAGAAGCCTCGGTCGTGGCCGTGGATTCCGATGAGCGTTTGGTCACACTGAAGCACGGACCAATCGAAGACTGGTCGATGCCAGGAATGACCATGGTCTTTGATGTCGCAGACAGCGTCGACTTGTCGGATGTAAGTCCTGAGGACGAAGTGCATGTAGCCATCGAGCGACCTGGAGCGGGGCGCTTTGTTGCGACCGCACTGCACAAGCAGTCTCAGATGGATCGGTCAGAGTCGATGCATGCCCACGACATGTCAGCCGGCGCGAATGAGGACGCAGCGGAGGCGATGGCGAGTGTGGTCGCCGTCGATCAATCTGCTCGTACATTGATGCTGAAACATGGACCCATTGAGGCGTGGTCGATGCCTGCAATGACGATGATGTTCAGCGCGGCCGAAGATGTCGACCTATCAGAAGTAGCTCCAGACGATAGCGTGCATGTCGAGCTACGTCGCAGTGAGGATGGAGACTTTGTCGTCACTGGTATTCATCCGATGACTTCGGAGGATTTCACGTCGTCAGACTCGCATGAGGGTCATCATTGATGATTCGACAACTGATCCGGTGGTCAATCGAAAACCGCGTGATGGTTCTCCTCACGTCGGCTTTCGTGGTTGCGTGGGGAATCCATTCACTGCGTCAAACCCCGGTAGACGCACTTCCGGATCTGTCCGACGTGCAGGTCATTATCAAGACAACCTATCTCGGGCAGGCCCCACAGGTTGTCGAAGACCAGGTTACCTATCCACTGAGTACTGCAATGCTGTCAGTGCCAAAGGCTGTAACCGTTCGCGGTTACTCCTTCTTCGGCGATTCCTATGTCTACGTCATTTTTGAGGATGGAACTGATCTGTATTGGGCGCGTTCCCGGGTACTGGAGTATCTGAGTCAGGTCGCTAGTGACCTCCCTGTTGGCGCAAAGCCTGCTCTTGGGCCGGACGCCACGGGGGTCGGTTGGATCTATGAGTACGCACTGGTGGACCGGACGGGTGCGCACGATCTCGCCCAGCTGCGCAGTATTCAGGATTGGTTTCTGAAGTACGAACTCCAAACGGTACCTGGCGTCGCCGAAGTGGCCACGATGGGCGGCATGGTGCGCCAGTACCAAGTTACCGTTGATCCAGATCGGTTGCGGGCTTATGACATTCCGCTGTCGACCGTTAAACAGGCCATTCAAGATGGCAACATGGAAGCGGGAGGCGCTGTTGTTGAAATCGCCGAAGCCGAGTACATGGTTCGCTCGAGCGGGTATCTGGAAGGCCAGCAGGACCTTTTAGACATCCCGCTTATTGTGGGGACAGACGGAGTGCCTGTCCTGATAGGCGATGTTGCCGACGTACAGATCGGTCCACAGATGCGCCGCGGAGTCGTCGACCTCGATGGCGAAGGCGAAGTCGTCGGTGGCGTGGTCGTCATGCGATCTGGGGAGAACGCGTCAAAGACCATCGAGGCGGTCAAGGTGCGCCTAGACGAGCTGAAAGCCAGCCTGCCGCCGAGCGTAGAGGTCATTGAGACTTACGACCGCTCAGCCCTTATCGATAGAGCTGTCGATAATTTACAAAGCAAGCTCGTCGAAGAATTCCTTGTTGTCGGGCTGATCTGCGCTGTCTTCCTTTTTCATTTCCGATCGGCTGCGGTCATCTTGATCAGCCTACCCATTGGGATCTTGGTGGCGATCATTGTGATGCGGCTACAAGGTATCAACGCGAACATCATGTCTCTGGGTGGCATCGCGATCGCTATCGGCGCCATGGTCGATGCCGCCATTGTCATGATTGAGAATGTGCACAAGCACTTCGAACGGCAGTCTGTGACGGACGAGAACAGATGGACCATCATTGGCGAAGCGGCTAGTGAAGTCGGGCCCGCCTTATTCTTCTCTCTACTGATTATCACGCTGAGCTTCTTGCCCATCTTTACGCTTGAGGCTCAGGAAGGAAGGCTGTTTGCACCGCTGGCTTACACCAAGACCTATGCGATGGCCGCAGCTGCCGGCCTCGCAGTGACGCTCGTTCCCGTCCTGATGGGGTTCTTCATCCGTGGACGCATTCGTTCGGAACGTGAAAATCCCATCAATCGTCTGTTGATCGCGTGCTACCGGCCTGTCGTCACCACGGTCATTCGATTCCCGCGTACAACAATCGCCCTATCCGGTTTCATCTTGGTCCTTGGTCTATGGCCAGCGAGTCAGCTCGGCTCAGAATTCATGCCGGAGCTCGATGAAGGCGACATCATGTACATGCCGACCGCCTATCCAGGCCTTTCTATCGACAAAGCACGCGAACTTTTGCAGCAAACCAACAAGCTGATTCGCACTCTCCCTGAGGTTGAACGCGTTTTTGGGAAAATAGGGCGTGCCGATACCGCCACTGATCCGGCTCCATTGACTATGATCGAAACTGTTATCCAACTAAAACCTCGCGAACAGTGGCGAGCCGGAATGACGTCGGATGGCATCAGGGCAGAGCTTGATCGCATTGTTCAGATTCCGGGTCTGACTAACGCGTGGGTCATGCCGATCAAGACGCGGATAGACATGTTGGCGACAGGCATAAAAACACCGGTCGGCATCAAAATCGCCGGCCCGGAGCTTACTGTCATCCAGCAAATTGGTGAAGAGTTGGAACGTATTGTCACAACTGTGCCTGGGACGGCATCCGTCTACTCCGAACGGGTAGCGGGCGGACGATACATTGATATTGATATCGATCGACGACGTGCAGCGCGCTACGGCCTAGGTGTATCGGATATTCAAGATGTTGTTCGCTCAGCCATCGGCGGTATGAACGTTACGGAATCTGTCGAAGGGCTCGAACGATATCCCGTCAACGTTCGATATCCTCAACGAGTTCGCGATTCGATCGAGCAGATTCGACTTTTGCCGATCGTCACGAAGACCGGTGCTCGAGTTGCGCTAGCGGACGTTGCGACAATCGAAATCGCCGATGGACCTCCGCTCATTAAGAGCGAGAACGCGCGACCGAACGGTTGGACCTATGTCGATATTGCTGATCGCGACCTGGGATCATACGTTACCGACGCACAATCGGCCGTCCGCAATCAGTTGGATCTACCTGCGGGCTACTCGATCTCGTGGTCGGGTCAGTACGAGTACATGGTCAGAGCGAAGGAACGTCTCATGATCGTTGGACCGTTGACCCTCGCGATCATCGTATTGCTGCTTTACATGAGTTTTGGCCGACTCTCGGAAGTCGCCATCATCCTCGGTACGTTGCCGATGGCTCTCGTTGGCGGCTTCTGGCTGATGTATTTTCTTGGCTATGAACTATCGGTCGCAGTCGGAGTGGGATTCATTTCACTCGCCGGTGTCGCCGTTGAGCTGGGCGTAGTGATGTTGATATATCTCAATCAAGCCATGGCTCGAACGAGACACATGGCTGAAGAAAATAACCGTCAAATAACGTCCGCGGATATCCGGAACGCTGTCGTAGACGGTGCAGTCCTGCGAGTACGACCGATCATGATGACCGTCCTAGCCACGATTGCCGGTCTCTTACCGATCATGTTCGGCGACGGCACTGGGTCTGTGGTGATGAGAAGGATCGCCACACCCATGGTAGGCGGTATGGTTAGCGCCACTGTGCTATCGCTAGTCGTTATTCCTGCACTCTATTTAGTTTGGCAGGTATCTAGTTCTCGGCACAAAGCGCTCTAACTCAGCGCTGAATGATGCGCTCAATATCCACGAGGGCCGTCTTTACCCGACGACTATCTGCATCGCGGTCAGTCCATGCCATAACAACCGAATCGCCCACAACTGCCATCTGAGGGAAGCCACTCATCCTGCCCGAGGCTGTGCGGGCGACAACGTATTCTTCGCCCAGCAGACCCGTTTCGGAGACATGCCGCAGGCAAATCTCTCCAGATGAGTCTTCGCCCGACCTAAGCCAACTGACCAACGAAGATCCGTCTTCCAAAAGTACAACGTCAACGCGACCAATGGGACGCTCGGCCGAAACGTCAACGGCGGTATCAAAGGTCGCTCCAGAGTCCAGGGAACTTGCATACCGAACCTTCGAGGTCCCGTTCGCCGCTGTGAACCACGCGGTCACGACGCGCTTGTCGTTTGCATCAATAGCAGGGCCATTGACAGGGCACCCGTCGATTTCCCAACCGTCTTCCGCAACAGCTACTGGATCAGTCCACGTGCTGCTTGTGTATCTGGAAACGTATATATCTCTAATTTCACTTGTTGTGCGGTTTCGAAATACCACAATAGGCCCATCTGCGGTTACTGCAGCGTCGGTCTGACAGCAATCACACACCAAATCGTCCACGACATGCTTCTGACGAACGACGCCTTGCCATTCCACGACCGCGGAGCGCAGAGTCATTCCACCCGGACCGTGACCGCCATGATTATCACCGGGTTGCGTGTTTCGACCATCGAGCCATAGCGCCGCAACTTCACCGTTGAGCGGAAACAGGCTAACAAAACCATGTTCCGTTGCAGTGCCGTCCTGATGGGGCAGGAACGGCTTTCCCCATGTCTCACCGGCATTTTTTGATATCGAAACAGTGACATCGTAGGCATACGTGCCACCGGGCCTCTTGGTGAGCCAGTGGGCGGCCCAGGTATCGCCTTCGATCGGCACTACTGACGGGAAATCGGCCCAGTTCACAAACCAATCATCGCCCGCAGAGACGAGGAGGGGATCAGACCAGTTGGATTGAATGAATCTGCTCCATTTCAATGCGAAACCTTCGCCTGCTGGCTCCAACCAGCTCAACACCACATGTTCGCCAGATACCGCGAGGTGAGGCGTTCGACTTCCGTCAGACGTTACGTCCGGCAGAATGACTACCGCTGGCTCATGCGTTGTATCGTCTCGCATACACGCACTCGGGAAAAACCCTACGAGGCAGGTACCTACAATGAAGATCAACGTATTCGGTCGTTTTTTCATGGCAGCATTGTAGGCAGTACGCTCAGTTGGCTATCGGCAGTCCACATCATCGTCAGTCTTTGCGCAAGCTGGCGTCAGGTTGGGTTTACCAGACTCCAAACGCCGAGTCATTGTGTGCCTTTCCTCGGTTCTCACGAATGTGCATCACAACTCGCATGACACAGAGGTAAGCGATCTCATCGAGCAGAGCACGAGAACGGGAAGCAAATGAAGGTCGGAACCCGTTCCTTAATAACTACGACCTCGGAATACTCAGAATCGAAGCCGCACCCCGGCATTGGCGACAAATCCATCCAACGGCGCCCATGCATCGACTGTCCAACGCCCGTCAGGCGTTCGATCTGGGAGTACAAGCGGGTCATCGCGGGTTTGGCGAACGTTCAGGATGTTTTCGAGGTTCAGAAACACCCGCACGTTTCCTAGGACCATCTCACCAAGCAAACCTACGAACAGATAGGGTTCACTCGTGCTACGGAACGGATTGTCTTCAAGTGACTGCTCGCCGACGTAGTAGACTTCTACGCCAACGCGACCTCGGTCCTCACTTTCCCATATCCCAACGAGTCCCGCAGAGTGGCGCGGCGTTAGCGGGACAGGTCTGTTTCCCATCCCAGTGAGCAAAGGCTCCTCTGTATCGAGGTAAAGGTAGTTCCCCGTGATCGTCCAGTCTTCATATCGCCAGCGAACCAAGGCTTCCGTGCCCGTCGTACGCGTGTCTCCAGGCTGATTGACAAGTTGAACCTGGTTCGAATTGAGCGCCTCGATTCGAACTGCATTCTCGATCATTGACGCGAACACCGTGACGCTTGTTTCGAACGAACCAGACGAGTAACCAACGTCCAGGGATACAGTCTCCGCGGATTCTTCTTGCAGCCCGTCTAGGGGGCTCAGTCGGGACACACCCGCCGCTTCTGTTTCCTCCACAAAAGGAGTCGGCGCGTAGAACCCTTCGCCCCACGACCCTCGTATCGACCAATCACCCGGTCGGTATTGAATCGACAGTCTGGGGCTGAGCTGTGATCCATAATCGCTGTGATCGTCCCATCGAACGCTTGCCGCAACATTCAGAATTTCGGTTAAACCATGATCAATCTGGGCGAAAACGGCGGGTGACTCATAGCTGTAATCAAAAACGGGGAATGGATCCGACTGATACTCGTCTCGTTGGTGGGCAATGCCGGCAACCCACGTTGTTGCATCGAGGTCGCCAGATAGAGAGGCTTCCAAAAGACTTGTTTCATGTTTGTCCGCTTCATCCAGAGATCCAAAGCGATGGTCATGATCCTGTCGCGTCGTAGACGCACGGAATTGCGCAACGCCCCAGTCACCGACAGGTTGCTCAACAATAAGGCCGGCATCGAGTCTCTTCGTGTCTTGATTCTGCTCAAAGGGCAAGCCATCTGAGACGGTTCCGCCATTCTCTGTACCACCGCGACGATCCTCGCGCATCGCCCCAACCGTGAAGTAAATGCGTCCACCATTATCTGATTCATGGAAGAGCCTTGGTCGAATACTAAACCGTTCGTAACCTGGCATATCGATCCACTGATCGTCGTCCAAGTCTTGGGCCGATTGTCGGTTGTAACCCGCCAGCAACGAGGCACTCCAACCTGAACCTAGCGGTGTTGCCGCATACAGGGACGCATCCTGTGCATCTCTAGACGTTGCGTTCAGAATTACTTCGCCCTCCGCTTCGCCAGAAGGCTGCTTCGATACGAGATTGATGACACCCCCCAACGCTTGGCCACCATAGAGAGCCGATGCGGCGCCTTTGATAATCTCAACTTGCCGCAAGTCACTCGGCGGAATCTGTAAGAGACCCAATGACGATGCTTGACCGCCATACAAGGGGAGTCCATCTGACAGAATTTGTGTGTAGCGGCCACGCATGCCGTACGTGCGCACGTTGGCCGAACCGAGCGCCGTAGAAGTAACCTGCACCCGCAGGCCTCCCGTCTCGTTGAGCATCGTAGAGATATTGCCTGGCCGCATCAGCAACTTCTCTTCAATTTCCTCTTGGCCCAGCACCTCAACCCGAATCGCCTGGTCTTGAACACGATTGCCGGAACGTGTGGCTTGGACCACAATTTCCTCAATGGCGTCATCGTGGTCGGGCCCAGAGTCAGCCATGGACAGACTCGTTACTAAAGCGGCGAAGGCAGCGATCAGCACGCGCCATGACTCTTGTAGCAGTGTAACGAGCAGATTCGTGAGGCTTTCTCGAGCTCTCGTATGAAGCTTAGCCATCATGTCTCTCGACGGACGCTAGGACTTCTGCGTTCTTTTTGCTGATTTTCATTGGGCGGAAAGGGCTCACGTTGGCACCGCCGGTGTTTCCTGTCGGCACGAGCCCAACAAACGTCTTGGTGGCCGCACCAATCAGCCGAATCAACTGTCCAACTGCCTCTCGAAGGGCCTTCGATCGAAGCGACCAGAGCAACATTTTCCAGTGAGCGAGCACGTGCCACTTGGTCGATTTCTGACCGAGGACATGTGCCTCCTCCAAGTGCGTAAATGCTTTTGTCATCTCTCCCTGATCAATCAAATTGGAGGCGGCGGTGAGTTCCTTTTGAACGAACGGGGCGATTCGTCGTGAAAATGTCATGTCATTGGATTCCCAGTGAGCCGTGGGCGGTGCCACTGCCTATACGCGGTAGTGTTTGAACAGTGTTGCTGGTCATATGCAAGTCACGTGCGGATCGCTATGCACCGGTTTCGGGATTCGCAGCTCTGAGCGTGCTTGGCGGAATATGGCAATCGATGAGCGCAAGAATAACGTGGACAACAGCGCGCCCACGAGTAGGTCCGGCCAAGGGGCGCCGCTGATGGCAACGCCTATACCAGCCGCAATAACGCCAACGTTGCCGATAGCATCATTTCGCGAACACAGCCAAACAGAACGGACGTTGCTGTCGCCGTCTCTCCATCGTAAGAGAATCAGAACGCTAGTCAGGTTTGCTGCCAGCGCAATAACACCAACCGCACTGATCGTCGCGGCCTCGGGTTCATGGCCGTTGATCAGTTGCACAATAGTGAGCGCCAAGATCACTACGGCGAGCACGCCCAACGATCCCGCTTTGAATAGCGACGCATAGGCGCGCGTACGGACTGCTGCGCCAATCACCAGTAGACTCAACGCATAGGTCACGGTATCACCAGCAAAGTCGAGCGCGTCCGCCTTTAGCGCCTGCGAACTGGCTGCATAGCCTGCGGTGATCTCAACGCAAAACATGATCGCGTTGATCGCGATCACGGCCCATAGCGCACGCTTGTATTGCTTTGACTCGCCGCTAAACGGCTGTGGCTCACAACACCCTGGCATTTCTTGTGCTCCGGTTGACAACTTCGGGCTAAATGATAAAACCTACAGTGACTGTAGAAACAAGACCCTGGTGTGAACCACGTCATGAAACAACTAACTATTGGTCAGTTGTCAAAGAGGACCGATGTCAAAGTCACGACGATCCGGTACTACGAGTCGGTCGGCATTATCAAGGAGCCAACGCGAAGCCCAGGCGGGCGACGGTTGTATGGCGAGGAAGCCGTACGGGCACTCACATTTGTGAAGCACGGCAGGGATCTGGGGTTTTCAATGAACGCGATCAGCGACCTGTTGGGGCTGCGTGACAGCCCCGACCAGGATTGCGGGGAAGTCACTCGGATTGCACAGCATCAGCTTGAAGAAGTTCAAAAGCGATTGCGGCAGCTAGAGTCGCTGGAAGCTGAACTAAAACGCCTCGTCAAGAAGTGTCAGGGCGGCGTAGTTGCAGACTGCAAAATTCTAAGTGCTCTGAATGATCACGGTGAATGCATTGCAGAGGATCACGTAAGGCCGGAGCCCCTGTGAGCCGAGCAAAGATGACTGGTTGAGCTGCTGTTTGGGGCTTCGACAAACCCAAAATGGGCTATTGCTCTGCTGGAGCGCCTGTGAACTGCCAATTGCATTATGCGGTGGTACCCGATCTGGGGCCTTGAGAATAGCCAACTCACAAACAGTAGGTCGCATGGCTTTTCACAATTTGTCGTTTTGGTACTCTGATACAGCCTGAGTTTTCTAGACACCCTTCGTCTGCTTAAAGTATCTCTGTTC
>CAWUIB010000006.1:0-238199 GCA_963922335.1 uncultured Chromatiales bacterium
TCAGCTCGTGTCGTGAGATGTTGGGTTAAGTCCCGCAACGAGCGCAACCCTTATCCTATGTTGCCAGCATTTAGTTGGGGACTCGTAGGAGACTGCCGGTGACAAACCGGAGGAAGGTGGGGACGACGTCAAGTCATCATGGCCCTTACGGGCTGGGCTACACACGTGCTACAATGGGGAGTACAGAGGGTTGCGAAGCCGCGAGGTGGAGCTAATCTCATAAAACTTCTCGTAGTCCGGATTGGAGTCTGCAACTCGACTCCATGAAGTCGGAATCGCTAGTAATCGCGAATCAGCATTGTCGCGGTGAATACGTTCCCGGGTCTTGTACACACCGCCCGTCACACCATGGAAGTTGATTGCACCAGAAGTAGGTAGCTTAACCCTCGGGAGGGCGCTTACCACGGTGTGGTTAATGACTGGGGTGAAGTCGTAACAAGGTAGCCGTACGGGAACGTGCGGCTGGATCACCTCCTTTAAAGAGTAAATAGGCAGCTGACAATTCGTCGGCGCGAGCCTCCATACAAGTTATCTGGTTTTAGCAGCAGCCCCTGGTGCTTCACGCTGGCGCGGGTCTGTAGCTCAGTTGGTTAGAGCGCACCCCTGATAAGGGTGAGGTCGGAAGTTCAAATCTTCCCAGACCCACCACTTTTGCGTATCTCGCTCGATCCCCGCCACTCGTTAAGCAGGCTTAACATCGCGGCGTCGATCATGCGACCTACACAAAAGCTTCGCGCGGACTGGCGCTGCCAAGGGCGAAGAAGACTAGCCAAGGGGCCATAGCTCAGCTGGGAGAGCGCCTGCTTTGCACGCAGGAGGTCGGCGGTTCGATCCCGCCTGGCTCCACCATTTTATTGTGCTGCTAACAGAGAGAATTTTCGGACACGCATGTTGTTGCGTGGCCAACGCTCTTTAACAATCTGGAACATGTTTTGACGTCTAGGCTGAATAACTTCGGTTATTCAGTGCGGATCGGGTTTTCGAGGCCCGATCCATCTAGAGTGTCGCATTCGCGTCATTTGATACGACTTTGAGGCCGAGCACGGTAATCTTCTACCGCGGCAGATGAGTCTGAGACGGACATTGCCTGCTTCGCAAAAGGTGGGGTTCTGAATGTCTCGATCTTAACGGTCTGTTTTGCAGACTGCTTTGGGTTATATGGTCAAGTGACTAAGCGCACACGGTGGATGCCTAGGCGGTAGGAGGCGATGAAGGACGTGGAAGTCTGCGATAAGCCTCGGGTAGCTGACAAACGGCGTTGACCCGGGGATTTCCGAATGGGGAAACCCACTCTGCTTGCAGAGTATCGTGCACTGAATACATAGGTGTACGAGGCGAACGTGGTGAACTGAAACATCTAAGTAACCATAGGAAAAGAAATCAACCGAGATTCCCTTAGTAGCGGCGAGCGAAAGGGGACCAGCCCAGTTGCCATCAATGTGTAGATCCTAAAAGAACGGTCTGGAAAGGCCGGCCATAGACGGTGATAGCCCCGTATTTGAAAGGTGAAACACAGGAGCAACAAAGAGTAGGTCGGGGCACGTGAAACCTTGACTGAACATGGGGGGACCATCCTCCAAGGCTAAATACTACCTACCGACCGATAGTGAACTAGTACCGTGAGGGAAAGGCGAAAAGAACCCCGGTGAGGGGAGTGAAATAGAACCTGAAACCGTGTGCGTACAAGCAGTCAGAGCCCCTTCGGGGGTGATGGCGTACCTTTTGTATAATGGGTCAGCGAGTTATTTTCAGTTGCAAGCTTAACCGGATAGGGAAGGCGTAGGGAAACCGAGTCTGAATAGGGCGATTTAGTAGCTGGGAGTAGACCCGAAACCGGGCGATCTATCCATGGCCAGGGTGAAGGCAGGGTAATACCTGCTGGAAGCCCGAACCGGGTAATGTTGAAAAATTATCGGATGAGCTGTGGATCGGAGTGAAAGGCTAATCAAGCCCGGAGATAGCTGGTTCTCCTCGAAAGCTATTTAGGTAGCGCCTCATGTATTACCCTGGGGGGTAGAGCACTGTTTCGGCTAGGGGGTCATCCCGACTTACCAAACCGATGCAAACTCCGAATACCCAGGAGTACAGCATGGGAGACACACGGCGGGTGCTAACGTCCGTCGTGGAAAGGGAAACAACCCAGACCACCAGCTAAGGTCCCTAAATCATGGCTCAGTGGGAAACGATGTGGGAAGGCACAGACAGCCAGGAGGTTGGCTTAGAAGCAGCCACCCTTTAAAGAAAGCGTAATAGCTCACTGGTCTAGTCGGCCCGCGCGGAAGATTTAACGGGGCTCAAGCTGTACACCGAAGCTGCGGACGCAATTTATTGCGTGGTAGAGGAGCGTTGTGTAAGCCTGTGAAGGTGTGTCGTGAGGCATGCTGGAGGTATCACAAGTGCGAATGCTGACATGAGTAACGATAATGCGGGTGAAAAACCCGCACGCCGAAAACCCAAGGTTTCCCGCGCAACGTTAATCGGCGCGGGGTGAGTCGGCCCCTAAGGCGAGGGCGAAAGCCGTAGTCGATGGGAAACAGGTTAATATTCCTGTACCGACTGTTACTGCGATGGGAGGACGGAGAAGGCTAGGTCATCCGGCTGATGGTTGCCGGTTTAAGCGTGTAGGGAGTGTTCTTAGGCAAATCCGGGAACACAATCCTGAGACGTGATGACGATTGTCCATGTGACGAGAAGTGATTGATGCCATGCTTCCAGGAAAAGTCCCTAAGCTTCAGGTAATAGTTGACCGTACCGTAAACCAACACAGGTGGGTGAGGAGAGAATCCTAAGGCGCTTGAGAGAACTCGGGTGAAGGAACTAGGCAAATTGGTACCGTAACTTCGGGAGAAGGTACGCCTCTTCTGGTGATGAGACTTGCTCTCTAAGCTGGTGGGGGTTGCAGTGACCAGGTGGCTGCGACTGTTTACTAAAAACACAGCACTCTGCAAACACGAAAGTGGACGTATAGGGTGTGACGCCTGCCCGGTGCCGGAAGGTTAATTGATGGGGTTAGCGTAAGCGAAGCTCTTGATCGAAGCCCCGGTAAACGGCGGCCGTAACTATAACGGTCCTAAGGTAGCGAAATTCCTTGTCGGGTAAGTTCCGACCTGCACGAATGGCGTAACGATGGCCACACTGTCTCCACCCGAGACTCAGTGAAATTGAAATCGCAGTGAAGATGCTGTGTACCCGCGGCTAGACGGAAAGACCCCGTGCACCTTTACTACAGCTTTGCACTGAATTTTGAACCTACTTGTGTAGGATAGGCGGGAGGCTTTGAAGCGTGATCGCTAGATTGCGTGGAGCCAACCTTGAAATACCGCCCTGGTATGTTTGGAATTCTAACCCAGGCCCGTTATCCGGGTCGGGGACAGTGTATGGTGGGTAGTTTGACTGGGGCGGTCTCCTCCTAAAGAGTAACGGAGGAGTACAAAGGTACTCTCAGTGCGGTCGGACATCGCACGATGCGTATAAAGGCAGAAGAGTGCTTGACTGCGAGACAGACAAGTCGAGCAGGGACGAAAGTCGGTCTTAGTGATCCGGTGGTTCTGTATGGAAGGGCCATCGCTCAACGGATAAAAGGTACTCCGGGGATAACAGGCTGATACCGCCCAAGAGTTCATATCGACGGCGGTGTTTGGCACCTCGATGTCGGCTCATCACATCCTGGGGCTGAAGTCGGTCCCAAGGGTATGGCTGTTCGCCATTTAAAGTGGTACGCGAGCTGGGTTTAGAACGTCGTGAGACAGTTCGGTCCCTATCTGCCGTGGGCGTTGGAAATTTGAGAAGAGCTGCTCCTAGTACGAGAGGACCGGAGTGGACGTATCTCTGGTGTTCCGGTTGTCACGCCAGTGGCACTGCCGGGTAGCTATATACGGACGGGATAACCGCTGAAAGCATCTAAGCGGGAAGCCCCCTTCAAGATAAGATTTCCCTGGACCCTTGAGGTCCCTGAAGAGCCGTTGAAGACTACAACGTTGATAGGCTGGGTGTGGAAGCGCAGTAATGTGTGAAGCTAACCAGTACTAATTGCTCGTGCGGCTTGATCATATAACGCCAAAGCAGTTTGGCGTGACGCGAAGGCTAATGCGTATGCAATCGCCTTTGTGCGACACTCTAACGGACGTCAAAACATTCCAGATTGTTAACCTTTTTTGAGGTGCAGCGTCGCTGTAGCTCATACCGGTTTGCCTGGCGGCAATAGCGAGTAGGAACCACCCGATCCCATATCGAACTCGGAAGTGAAAATGCTCTGCGCCGATGGTAGTGTGGGGTCTCCCCATGTGAGAGTAGGACACTGCCAGGCATTTATTGCGAAAGGCCGCAGCCCGTTTGGGTTGCGGCCTTTTTCTTTGCGTTTCTCGTTATACTCCCGGGCGAGCGGCGAAAAAGCGTAATCCATATGTCCTTGTTTTCAGAACTGGCACGGCGCAGTGTCGTCCAGGTTGGTCTCGCCTATATCGTGATCGGCTGGGTGATCGCTCAGGTCGCAGAATTCGCCTTCGAAAATTTCGGCGCTCCCGAATGGGTGTTGAAATCATTCGTTGTGGTCTTGCTATTGGGTTTGCCGATCGCTCTGTTCTTTGCATGGACCTTTGAAATCACCCCAGACGGTATCAAGCGCGACTCAAAAATCGAGAATCCATCCCCCAATCCCTCAGTGCGGCGTAGGCTCGATCACGCGATCATCGCGGCGCTGTTGATCGCTGTGGCGTTTCTTATGTGGGAGCGTGCGCCGAAAGAACAAATTGTTAACCCTGATGGCAATGAGCAGGTGGCGGTCTCGGAGGAACGCGAGACAACGGGCGCAGCGGAGCAAGAGCCTCCGGCAGCAGGTTCGATTTCCGCCGTTCCCAAATCAATAGCTGTATTGCCGTTCATCGACCTTTCCGGCATCGAAGATCAGGAATGGTTTGCGGATGGGCTGACAGAAGAGATATTAAACGCTTTGGCACGAACACCGGATCTATTGGTGGCTGCGCGCACATCGTCATTTCCCTTCAAGGGTTCGACCAAGGGCGTCAAGGAAATCGCATCCAGCCTTGGTGTGGCGCATGTACTTGAGGGTTCGGTACGTCGCAGCGACGCCCAATTGCGGGTCACTGCCCAGTTGGTCCGTGCATCCGATGGCTTTCAGCTCTGGTCCCAAACCTACGACCGCGAGCCGGACGACGTTATTGCGATTCAGGAAGCCATAGCGCTGGAGATTGCAACAGCACTCGAAACGGCCATGGACCCCGAAGCCCTTCAGCGGATGCTGTCGGCTGGCACGGATTCCGTGCCTGCTTATAACGCGTATCTTGCTGGACTGGCGGCCAACGCCAATCTGATATCGACCGGCGATATTTACTCATTTCAGCGAGGACGAGAGAACTTCGAGAAAGCGATTGCGCTCGATCCGGAGTTTGCACTTGCTTATCAGAGCCTTGCAGATTTCTGGCGAATCCAGCTACAAGGGACCAACATTGTTGCGACGGGACTCGGCATGGATCGGGAATCGCTGTCCAGGGAGTTTGATGACGCGATCGAGAGCGCAATCAAGTACGAGCGCGATCCGGTGACGCAACTGCAATACCGCGCGATCCAAGCGACTCAGCAAAAGCGCTACCCATTGGCACTGCGCCTCAATACCCAGTTCCTGGAGCAAAGACCGAACAACAAGAGAGCGCATCAGACGCAGCTCGACCTGCTCGCCGATCTCAGCGAGGATGAAGCTTTGATAGAAGCGATCGCAAACTTTGAGGAGCGCGACGGCTACGATCCGCTGGTAAACAATCTGTCATTGACTTACCTGATGACGAGTGACGACAAAGAATACATCCGAGAATTCACGCGGCTGGCGTTGGAGCGGAACGGCGATGAATCTTTCGTTCAGTATCAAGCGCACCGCATCTTACTCTGGGTTGGTGACATTGACGGTGCGAGTCGCCTGCTTAACCTTATAAGCTCGGCTTCGCTCCCAGATGACGCACGGTTTATGGCAGCGCTGCGCCAAGCGTGTGCCGAGGGCAATACTCCTGATGCAGTTCGCTACCAAAAACGGCTGCTACAAGTTGACCCCGACAATCTGTCGATGTTGTATATCTCGAACATGGTGCTGGGCCAGGAGAAGACAGCTTATGAAGTCTTGGCGCCGTTAGACAATGAAGCCCGGCTCTACGAACTCACCGACTATCTCGGCTATACCTACTTCGACGCACGACGCTTCCCAAACCTGTTGGCATTCCTTCAATCACAGGGCGTCGACCCTCGGGACCCTAAGCGCATACCCTATCAGTGTAACGCCGACGAAGTCCGGGAGTTGGTCTCGGTTAATTCTTAACGCCCGAATGACCTGACTGCACATGCAGGGGTAATGTGGCCACCAACCACCATGAGCCAATCAGCAATCCGACCATTCCACTTGGCGCTGCCCGTCACTGACCTGGACAAAACGCGTCGGTTTTATACCGACCTGTTGGGTTGTCGACTCGGGCGCGAAGCATCACGTTGGGTAGATCTCGATTTCTTCGGTCACCAGGTGACGCTTCATCTTGCTGATGCAAATGAGGTCCCAGACCATCACAACGATGTGGATTCGGACCACGTGCCAGCCAGCCATTTTGGCGTCATCCTGAAACCAGCCGATTGGCGCGAGCTCGCAGATCGAATGCTTGCCGCTAGCGTGCAATTCATCATCGAACCTAAAGTCCGATTTGAGGGTCAGGTCGGTGAACAGGCCACCATGTTCTTCCGTGACCCTTCCGGCAATGCACTCGAATTCAAAAGCTTTGCGGATGACGCACACATTTTCCGCGCCGAGTAAGTATCAGCCTGGTCCCTTACTCGGCCGACAGGTCCAGCCCCACCATGACGGAATCCCACGGAACCAATTTGAAATTTTGATTTCCATTATTGAGCCACGCTGGTGCGCCGTCTTGTACCACTAGCAGCCCACGCTCGTACCCAACGCCTGTATTCAGCGCCGTTATTTCCAGTCCGTCTGTATCGCCGGTCTTTACTTCGTTGAATTCGATTTGGAACACGCCACGGTAGGCAAAGGGCGGGACCCGATCGAAGACCACATAGCTGTCGTTTCCTTGGCTGGAAACGATCAGAAACCCACGAGAATCAGAGTTAGCAGGTGCGTAGACGGCGAGCCCCTCCACATCAGATCTTATTCGGATCCCTCCGCCAACCTCAGCGCCGGCGCGCGCGACCATCTGGGGTGCTGACTCGTCCCTAGGGTCTGCGCCAAACGCCCATATACCATAGTCCTCCTCGGCAACGAACAACCGACCATTTTCATCATCTACAACGCACCCTTCCGCTTGCGAATCCAGTCTAAGCGTTCTTTCAAATTCACCGCTAAACGTTCCGTCCAGCGAGGGCCTCAGCCGCCATTGCTCGATCTGTCCTGACTTGTCCGTCGCAATCGCGTAAAGCTCGTTGGTCTCTGCTCGGTAATACATGCAGAACCCATAGGTCTCACGTTCGGTCATGGCGACAATTGGCTCGGACAAAACCTCGCTAAGTGCGCCAGATCCCGGATCCAGCTCAAACAGGAGAATCTCACCGCGCTGTTTATCGCTCGCACCGACGATGATTTTGCGTGCACCATTGACTGTCACCTCACGCAAATCGACATTGTTTGGCGCATCCAGTGCTTTTCGATGTAGTGCTTCGCCACGGAGGTTGTAGACATTGATCGCGCCAAGCTTATTGGTCCCAAGAATCAGACTCTTACTGGGATCCTCCGAGTTGACCCAGATTGCCGGATCATCAGCCGCGTCGCATCGATTCGCTACGGGCGCTGTTTGCGCTGTCGCTACTATCGTTACCGACCCTTCGGGAGCAGTTCTCGGTTTGTAATCCAGGAAAAACGCAGTAGTGATCCAACACCTAAGCGCATCCTTTACTGCGGGCGATTGCAAAAGGATAAATCCGATGATCACCAGAGCCGCAAGGGCACCGGCTGCAGTTACCAGCGTTTTTGATCTGCGGTCTAGAGTTGGTCTCATAGTTTGAACCGTCCCAGTGGTTGGAAGCTCACTCGAGCATCATCGTCGATCCACGAGCGTGCGTTTGTACCAGAAAACTCTTCGACAGAGCCTCCCCGTCACCAAACTGACACTTGCTCGTAAATAGAAAGTAATTCCGTTGACACTCTTCGGAAATACTTCCATTCGTATCGTTACGCTTCTTACAAAAAGGGAAGGGGAGTACGATGTTCAGACGCTACCGCTCAATACGGTGGGGTTTCGGCTTGGCCGGAATACTCCTGTGTCACGCAGGCGCTTTTGCTCAGACGAGTTCATCCGATACCGCGACTATCGAAGAAATCACAGTCACCGCCACGCCGATTCGAGACAGCCAGGTGGCGGCTATCGAGGCCAAGCGTTCCGCTGACAATGTCGTCGAAATTATCGCTGCAGACTTGATCGGGCGTTTCCCCGATCAGAATCTGGCAGACAGTCTCGGTCGTGTTCCCGGACTCGCAATTGAGCGGGACCAGGGGCAAGCGCGGTTTATCAATTTCCGAGGCGCACCCTTTCGCTACACAAAGATCGCATTCGACGGCATTGACGTTCTGGGTGCAGAAGACGGTCGAATTCCGCGCTTTGATGCATTTCCTGCGGTCATCACGTCACGTATTGATGTCAACAAGGCGATCACACCGGACATGCCTGGGGAATCTACGATCGGCTTGGTGAATACTCGCACCTTCAACCCGTTCGATCGTGAAGGGTTGCACATTTCCGGCGAGCTCGGTCAGGGAAATCAGGAATTGGGCGACGTTGATATTGATAAATTCAACGGCAGGTTGTCGTACTCGAACGATCAGTTCGGAATCCTTGTATTCGGCTCCAACAACGTTCGCGGTCGCATTACCGATAACCGCGAGTTTGAATACGCTGATACGACCGGTGATGGCGTCAATGATAGCGTGGTCAACCTCGATTTCAGATCCTATCGGGGTGAGCGCGAGGACAACGCCTACGGTGGACGCATTGAGTATCGACCGACCGACGAGACGACGGTGTTCGTGTCTTCGTTATTCTCCGAGTTCATCGATCGCGAGGAGCGCAACCAATTCGACTTCGATTTCGACCCAATCGAAATTGGTTCCAGTGAATATCGCCCGGTGGTTGTTGTCAGTCGTCTCGGGGAGAGCGGCGAGTACAACAATTCCACTCTTACCAACACGCTGGGTCTTGAGACGGTTGCCGGTGATTGGGAAATCGTTACGAGCCTGAACCTAACTGAAACTGAGAACGATACCAACCTACCTATCCCATTCAGCGTTGGTGCGGCGGTTGGGGCCCAAGTCGATGTGAGCGATATCTACGAACCGGTGCTTGGGCTAACTCAGCCAGGAGAACCAGGGACGACGATTGACGTGAATACGCTCACGTATGCCGCAAACCTAGGATTGATTGTCAACTTTGGGCTGGATACGGAAGCGACAAAGCTCAAATTTGATGCGAAGCGTCGATTGGAAATCGCCGGCCGTGAATCAACGTTTAAGGTGGGTGTTCAGTACGACACCCGTGAAGCAGAAGGCGGAGACACACTGGGCTTCGGTGGGTTCCCAGATAGCGTTGATATCAACAGCTTCGTGACGGATACACCATGGTCTTCGGACTTCAATAACAGCATTTCGGGCCGCGACATCGATAACGTTGGTCTGATTAACGCCTGGGCCGCTGCCGTTGGCGGTCTGCAAGCAGATTTCGATCCGGATACCTTGATTGGCATTGAGGAAGATGTGGTTTCGTTTTACGCGATGGCCACCACGGATTTCTCTTGGGGGAATCTTGTCTACGGGGCTCGAGTTGAGCTCACTGATTTCTCCACAAGCGGAACACTTGTAAACGAAGATGGCAGCCAGTCGGTCGTCAATGTCGATGATGACTACAACAACATTTTGCCGTCGATACACGCGAACTTTGATTTAAGCGAGTCTGTTAAGTTCCGTCTTTCTGGATCTTCTGGAATTTCACGTCCGCGCTACTCAGAGATTACGGCGTCCCAATCTGTTGACCCGATCACTTTGCAGGTTGGTGGCGGAAACCCGTTTCTTGATCCTGAGTTCTCTTACGGCGTCGACGCATCGTTAGAATGGTACTTCCAGGAAGCGAGTCTGTTGGCGTTGGGCATCTACCATCGCCGGATCGAGGACGTAATCTACCCTGGCTCATCGGTTGTAGATGGGTCGCTATACGCGCCTGGGCTGATCCCGGAGGGCACTCCGACTCAATTCAACTCGTTTTTTAACGGTGAGGATGGAGAGTTGACCGGGTTGGAACTCAACTTTTTGGCTGATGCGAGTCAGTTGCTCCCGTCGCCATTGGATGGGTTTGGATTTAGCGGCAACATCACATTTGTCGATAGTTCGTTCCGAGCACCTACCTTGGGGAACCAAACTTTCGATCTTCCTGGTACATCAGATTTCATTTATAACGCTTCGGTCTTCTATGAAAAATTCGGCCTGTCCGTCCGCGTCAACTACCAGTACCGCGACGCGTGGTTGTCGACAACCGAAAACGACAGTCTGACTGAGTTTTGGGATGAGACGACTCGCCTCGACGCATCCATTAGATACATCTGGCCGAGCGAAATCGCCGGAGGCAATCTCACTCTTGCGTTAAATGGAAACAACCTGAGCGACGAGCGAGATGTGCGCTACATCAATTCCCCGGCTACGCCTAATCAAATTGAGGGCTTTGGTCGACGATGGGTTTTCAGCGTCAGATTCGACTACTAGAGCGATACCGAAATGAAGCAATCGACTATTTTGTTTGTGCTAACCCTGATACTGCTCGCGCCGGCGTCGCATGCGGCACCGCGGATCGTGGATGTCAAAGTCAATGTTGAGGACGATCGACAGACTTATGCACTGGTATGGACCACCGAACCAGCGGGTGCACCGGTAAGCATTATCGTGAGCGACTCTCCCGAAAGCGCTTCCGGGCGAGAGATTGCGGTCAACGCTTTAGACGGGAGTTTCCGTTGGCGGTCAAACACCCGTGACCAGCGTCACTACTTCACGCTGGTACCTGCGGATGGCGAGCCGCGGCTCGCGGCATCGCGATTGCTGCCACTGAAAGGGGGGCGCAATTTCAGGGACTTGGGCGGTTATGAAACCTCGGATGGACGGCGGGTAAAGTGGGGTCGCGTTTTTCGCTCGGGCGTGATGAACGAGCTAACCGACAGTGACTATGATTTTCTTGCTTCACTTGGTATTCGAACGGTTTGTGATTTTCGTGCATCCGATGAACGGGATGTCGAACCGACAGAGTGGCGCGCGGGCACAATCGACTATGTGACTTTCCCCGATCCAGAGGAAGATCGCGAGTCTAGTCCGCTATCTGTGCTTGGTCAAGAAGGTGTCACGCCAGAGCAGGTGTCCAACGCAATGGCCGAGGGCTATGTTGGCATTGCCTACCAACACGCCAGCTCATACCGGCAGATGTTTGACCGCCTCGCAAGCGGGGAGATCCCGCTTGCGTTTAATTGTGCCGCCGGCAAGGATCGCACAGGAATCGCGGCAGCTCTTCTATTGACTGTGCTCGGGGTGCCACGGTCAACGATCGTATCCGACTATGGGCTGTCGGACGACTTTGTCGATTACAAAGCGGCCTTCATGGGCGAAGAGGCCCGGGCTGAAGCAGAAGATAGAGATAGCCCCTATGCGTTTCTCTATGCAATGCCGCCCGAGTTGATCGAGCCGTTGATGCTTTCCGACGAAAAGTACATTGAAGCAGCACTTGAGGGTCTTGAGCGCGAGCACGGTTCAGTGATGAGTTTCATTCAACAAGAGCTTGACGTTACCGATAATGAGATCGACTCAATTCGCAAGGCTTTGTTGGACTGAGCAACAGTCTCGTTCTATTTCGAGTAGTCGGGAGGTTGGCTTGATTGATTCATCGCGTTCTCGATAGCCTCGGCCTGCGACAACAATCGCCAATCGTCGAGTCGGCGTCCGGTCAGCATCATGCCGATTGGCATACCGTTGTCATCGTAGCCGCACGGCACGCTGATGGACGGCTGTCCGGTAAAATCCGAAATATTGGTGTTGTACGGTGACAGGCGGAGATAGTCGTCACCGATCGCATTGATCTTTGGTGTGGGCACGCAGGCGGTTGGCGTTACCAGAACATCGCACTCGTCCAATAGCGCGTCCATACGCGCGCGGAATGCACGGCGATAGTTCTGATCGCGCGCGTAGTCTTCGCCGCTGATTCGGCCGGCCGCGATGAGTTTCGGCCTGACTGCATCGCTGAAGGCTTCGGGTCTTTCGGTGAGATCCTCAGCATGCAGTGCCGCCGCCTCCAGGAACACGCGACGACACGCAGCGTATGCAAGATCGATATCAGGAACGTCTAGCGGTACAACGGTCGCACCGAGCGCGACCAACTTATCGATCGCCTGATCGACGATGCGGACCACCTCATGATTGCCCTCGAAGAAATGGCGTCGGACCACACCAAGCAGCATTCCTGTCAGGCTGGCAGGTTCTAAGTCACTTAGGTTAACCTCGTTGGGTAACGCAATCGACCATGGATCAGCAGAATCGTATCCAGCGATCGCTGCAAACATCAATGCGGCGTCGTTGACCGTTCTCGTCATGGGGCCAACGTGATCCATGGACCAGCACAACGGAACAACGCCCGCCTTACTGACGACGCCGAAGGTTGGCTTGAAGCCAACGATGCCGCAGCAATGTGCAGGCTGGCGAATCGAGCATCCGGTGTCTGTGCCGATGGCGCCATAAGCAAGTCCTGCGGCCACGGCTGCCGCGGATCCACCGCTCGAACCACCGGGTGTTCGTGTGTTATCCCACGGGTTACGGATAGTGCCGAAGAAAGCGTTATCACTCGTCATCCCGTAGGCGAGCTCGTGCATACCCGTTTTGCCGAGCAGCACAGCACCTGCATCACGCAGTCGGTGTACCACCGTCGCGTCAGCATCCGGCATCCAATTCTCGTAGAGTTTCGATCCGGCAGTCGTTCGAATGCCTGCTGTCGCGCACAAGTCCTTAACCGCAATAGGAATACCGTGCAGTGGTCCTCGATCCCGTCCCGCGGCGCGCTCCGCGTCTGCTGCTTCCGCGGCCTGTATTGCTGTGTCCGTGGTAACGGTGATGTAAGCGTTCAAGTCGTCATCGAATTTTGCGATTCGCTCGAGCAAGTGCTCGGTTAATGCGAGCGACGTTGTCTCGCCGCTGCGAAGGCGTTCCGAGATTTGTTGGATGCTGTCGAAGTGCATCACCCGATTCTAGTCGAACTGGTGGGAGCAAAGCGCGCCGACCCATTGGGTACGCATAGACCATCGTCTAATGGAGAAGAAAACCAAAACGCCTACAGTGGGTACCGTCGAAATTGTTAGATGAACAATAAGTTGGGGGGACCACATGTCTAGCCGTTACATCGCATTGCCTGCAATGCTCGGGTTGCTCGCAGTGAGCGGCCCATCACAAGCCTACGAATTCAGTTTCAAGGGCATGATCAAGACCGAGTTGGTATACAGCGACTCGGGTATCGCAAGTTTCGGGGGCGGCTACTCGCAGGTAGCACCAACCAATGCGCTCAGGACTGACATCTTTGGTGGCGCTCCGGCGACCGACCAGCAGATGCGATTCCTGGAGTCCGACGCGACGTCGTTCCAGGCTGCGCATTCCCGTTTCTCGCTCAACATGAAACATGAAAACGTCCGCACCGTTCTTGAATTTGACTTCATCGATGGCGAGGACGGTTTTTCCAACCAGACCGCGATTCAGGCGCAGGGCGCGCGGCTTCGTCTTGCGACGCTCTACTACGACGTCAACGACAAGGTCACGGTCTTTGCCGGCCAAAAGTGGACAACCGCAGCGGGCATCAAATCAAGCGGAAGCTTCAACTGGATCGGAAACGCTTATCGCGCCGGTAACTCAGGCTTCCTCGCGCTCGAAGGCGGCGCTACCTATAAGGCCGACAAATGGAACTTCACCGGTGCGATTACTAACCGCGGTCGCAACAACTCAGCAGGCGGCATCAACGCCAATGAACTGGGTAGCGTTCCGGGTTTCGCATTCGATGTGAACACCAAACTCTCCGGTCACATGATCGGGGCGGCTGCACACTTCGCGCAGGTGAATTTCGAAGATGAGGCGGGTTTCGTCAGCGGCGAGAACCAGGATGCCAACTTCTACAAGCTCTACACCAAGCTGAACTTTGGCGATGTCTCCGTGTCCGCGGAGGTCTATACCGGTGAAGCATTGAACAATCAGAACGCGCTGGGTATCGCGCCGGCCACCAGCTTGGGTGGGGACGGCGTTGTCAGGGAGAGTTTCGGAGAAACCGGCTTTTTCGCGTTCGTGAATTGGAATGTCAAACCGGGCCACACTTTGAGGGTCGGCTACGCAACCGCTTCGGTTGACGAAGAAGATCGACTGGGACTGACGGAGCTCTCCAAGAACACCACCGCCTACGTGAACTATGGAGTGAAGATGACCGACGCCCTCACGGCATTCGGCCAGATTACGCACTTCGATACCGAGTTTGGTGGCGACTTCGAGAGCTTCTCGGCAGTAACTGCCCGCGCAGGTTTGCTCTTCAGGTTCTAGTGATCAACTAACGATTCCCCCCGCGATGCCGTGGGCTGGCACGAGCTGCCAGTCCACGGATTTTCGCAGGTGGTATGAAGTCTTCAGGGGATGGGCAGATACCCGTCGGGTATGCCCTTGGTTACGATGCTGACTGCATCGTGCGGGTGCAGACTTTCCATGTGCTCCACTCGAACCCAGAAGTCCGAGAATCGCTCATCATTGTTGAGCGCCTTTTGCACACGGCGACCAGCGTCTTCGCAGAACATCAGGTTCGCCGCGTTGCGACGCGCGAACTCCTGCTCGTCTTCACGTTTCACCGCGGTTTGTACGGCCGTCTGAAGCGTGCCCTCAATCGAGTCGATCAGGCTCGATATCGGGAACTCGGAAATGCCGGGTTCAAGCTTGGTCAGGATGTGTACTTCGCTGCGTTGCGAGTGCGGAGTCGCGGCGATACCTTCTTCAGTACCCAACCATGCCCGGACCTGCTCGGCAGAAACGGTCGCTTTGCCGGCGAAGTCCTTATCGAACTGTTCCTGAATGATCTGGCGCGAGAGGGCGGCAGAGCATGGGCACGTCGACGAGTATCTAACCGTGACACCGAGCTCGATGTGCAGTTGGCCGTCGATGAAGGTGCCTTTCAGCGTGACCGGGTATCCATTCCATCCCGAATTGTCCGACAGGAGTGCCGGGCGGCGAAGAAGGTACTCAAAATCGAACTGTAGGAATGCTTTCGAACTGAGATCGTTGTGCGAGTTCAGGACTTCGCCCAAGAGCTCCGTCATCATGGCCGGTGTCAATGCGTTAGCCCCAGCGCTAGCGTCGAGCATCAGGTAGAGGCGCGACATGTGTATGCCTTTTGCCTGAGGGTCCACCAGGTCGACATAGATTTGCGCTCGAGCGGCTACCGCACGAGTTGCGCCATCATCCGAAATGGTGAGTGGAAGTTCGACATTGCTCATGCCCACCCAATCGAGTGTGCCCTGCGGCTGGAGATACGCGCGGGATGCGATGTCCGGCATTGCCATCAATGCGGAAGTGCGACTATTCATCGGTAAATCCTTTACTTAGCGATCGTCGACTGTCTCGATCTCGGCTTCTGAGAGCGGCTGAGACAGGCCACGGGGTGTAGCAGATGACCAGAGTTTCCAAAATCTCGACAACTTTGCCGAGCATTTGTCGAGGCTTGCGAACCGCCTCCTTGTCTAAGTATTGGGGTTAGACGCTCTCGATTCAAGAGCGATAGGCGATCTGGTCGGGTGGGGTATCGCGCTTGGGCTAAAGTTCGCGGCTGGCTCGCTCAAACCAACCGATGACTGCACGCCAATGGGTATCACCGTAAAGCGCCCTGAACCGAGCAGTCTCCTGCACATTCACGTCGTTCCATGTTTTTAGGCGGGTGGCGACAAAGTCGGCGGTCAATGGAATGCCGCACTCGACGGTGATGCAATGGTGCCACTCTTCGTAGTTCGATGGGATGATGTCGTACTTCATGTCGCTATCGTCTCCGTGTTCCGCTCACCACCGGAGGCGTACTCAAGACCGTTGAGCACGCCGCGCTCTGGGCTGAAATGCCTGCGTAAGACTATACTAGCTCAAGAATAAGCAACAGACAGCGAGCCTGAACTCGCGAATCGATGTCCCTTTTTTCCGAACTCAAACGACGCAGTGTCATCCGAGTGGCCGCAGCCTATGCCGTGGTCGCATGGCTGGTCCTGCAGATCGTCGACATCGTTGTTGACGTTGCCGAGGCACCGGCCTGGGTTGCCAAGGTCATACTCGGACTGCTGATTGTCGGTTTTTTTCTGTCGCTGATTCTGTCTTGGCTCTTCGATGTGACGCCGGAGGGCATTCGGCGGGATCAGGGCGCTGGCGATCAACCGGCTGTGCGCGCGGCGCGCCTCGACAAGCTAACCATCGTAGCGGCTACCGCCGTCGTGGCGCTATTGGCCTGGCAGATGATTCGCGACAGTGGCCGTGAACTGGACCCGGTGATGTCGAGCGCAGATCGCCAAAGCATCTCCGAGACAACCGTGGAGTCTGCACCGAGTCAGGATGCATCGATCGCCGTCTTGCCGTTTGCGGACTTGTCGCCTTCGCAGGATCAGTCCTATTTCTCTGATGGTATTTCGGAAGAGATCATCAATGCACTGTCATCGATCTCCAGTCTGGGAGTTGCGTCGCGAACTTCGTCCTTTGCATTCCGCAATCAGGACGAAAAGAGCATTCCTCAAATCGGCGCTGCATTGCGTGTGCGCCATGTCCTTGAGGGCAGTGTCCGCTCGGTAGGGGATCGCATTCGGATAACGGCTCAGTTGGTGGATGCCAATACCGACAAGCAGCTTTGGTCGCAGACCTATGACAAAGTGTTGTCCGCGGAAACGGTATTTGCGATTCAGGACGAGATTGCGGTTGCGATCGTTGATGCGCTCGTTAATTCCATTGGCTTGGAAGCATCAGCGCTAGAGCAGCTCAACACGCGAGCGGACACAGAAGATCTGACCGCATACCAGCGGTTCCTGCGCGGTCGCCAGCGCTTCCGTGTGCGTAGCGTCTCAAATATTCCAGGAACGATTGATCTGTTTCAGCAGGCGGTCGAACTCGACCCTGAGTTTGCCCGCGCATGGGCGGGTCTTGCAGCCGTTGCCGTGGTTGCGCCTTCATGGGGCATCTCGGATGGTGAGGATTACGTTGCGTTGGCAGAACGCGCTGCACGTCGCGCCATCGAACTGGATGATTCGTTGGCGCTCCCCTACGCAGTGCTGGGGAATCTCCAGGGCGATGGGGTCTTGCCAATTCGCTATGCCGAGGACCTTGGATATCTCGAGCAGGCTCTGGAGCGTGAGCCGGACAATACAACGGCACTGCTCTGGCGCGGCATTACTACCATTCAGGTTGGCAAGTTTGAGCAAGCGGTGGTTGACCTCGATCGATGCCGCGACCTCGACCCGGGGTATCAGAACTGTGTCGTTTGGGGTGGGCTGGCGCGACTCTATGCGGGTGACTATGAAGGTGCGATGGAGAGCTATGACCTGCAGGCAGCGACGCGGTCGAGTTCTCAGGCGCAGCAGTTTGCACTGGCAATTCTTCACAAAGAGGATGAGCTGACGGCGCTGCTCGCGCTCGCATGGGCGCTCGAGTCTTTCGATGCGCCCTTTAATCCGGATCTTGTATACCGTGCGTTTAAAGACCCCGAGTTCGATACCGCGGCCGAGTACGCCGCGTTTTCAGAGTATCGCGTTGAACTCACGGGCGAATCGCCAGACGTGTCGGCACCGGGCAGCTTGTTGCCAATGATGTTTCGCCGCTATTCAGAGCTGGTTCCAGATCAGAACAATATGTATTGGTGGCATCCGAGTTTTCCGGAGTTGAGGCAGTCACCGGAATTCAAACGCATCATTCGTGATCTCGGAATCTATTCTTATTGGCAGCAGGCGGGATTCCCGCCACAGTGTCGAGCTGTCGGCGATGATGACTTCGAGTGCGATGAAGTCTCGTCAGAGACCAGCTAAGGAGCCTACGCCGTGTCAACAGAGCAACCCTTCGGTGCAGACGATAAACCCATTCGCGGAATCCACGGTTTTGTGCGCCGCTATATTCGCGAGCTACCGGATCTGACCGGCAAGACGGTTCTCGACATTCCGAGTGGTGATGGGCGCTCGACCTGGGAGTTCAAGAAGCGCGGTGCGACGGTGATCTCGCTCGACTTGTTTCCGGAGTTCATGAAGGTCTCGGATGTCGAGGCGCGATTTGCGGATCTGTCGGAGAAACTGCCGGTCGACGATGCGACGATCGACATGATCATTTGCCAGGAAGGTATCGAACACGTACCGAACCAATTGTTCGTTTTGCAAGAGTTCAATCGCGTGTTGAAGCCGGGTGGTCAGTTGCTGATGACAACGCCCAACGCTTCGCAGCTTCGTGCCCGCTTGTCAGGGTTCTTGTTCGAAACCGATTTCTGGAAACGCATGCCGCCAACTGCAGTCGATAGTGTCTGGTTCGCCAACGAGTCTTCCGAGAAGCTCTACTTCGGCCACCTGTTTCTCGTCGGTGTGCAACACCTCCAGACCCTGATGGATATCAGCGGATTCAAAGTGACCGAGCGCGTCAAAACCGACGTCGGGACTACGGCGGTACTACTCGGCATTACCTACCCACTACTAGCGTTGTTTTCGTTCCTGACGCCACGCTTCTACCGAAAGAAGATTAAAGCGGGTTCGGATGAATTGGTGAACGGCATTTTTCGGGAGCGCGCAAAGCTCAACCTTTCGCCAAAGACGCTTTTCTGCAAACACATTTTTTGGGTGGCAGAGAAGGAACGCAGCCTTTCCGAAACCAGCGCTTATCTCAAGACGGTGGTTCGCGACTAAGCTGGTGTCGAATGTCGTTAGTATGAACAACGGCTCAACAACGGCGTAAGCACCGAACACTCTGATATTCGGAGGTGGTGGTAAGAAAAAAGCGAAGCGATTACTGACCAATTCGCATCGAATTGTCATGAAAGTGTGGGATCGTTCCAAGGTCCGCTATGCGTGGACCAATGCCACTCAGACGAAAATCAACAAGAAAGGGGAACCGTCATGAGAAAGTTTCTGGCGCCACTGATGTGCCTGGCCGTCTTGTTTTCACCCCGAATCCACGCTGACCCGCTCACGCCGGGTAATCTTCTCGTCAGCACGGACGGTGTGATGTATGAGGTCACAACGGATGGCCAGATTATTCAGACTATTCCGATCGAGTATCCTGGAGGCTCGTCGTCCTCTTCCGATCGCGGGCGTGACCTTGTTGTCAGCGAATCCGGCCTCATCCACGTCTTCAATGGCACATTCGACCCGTATATTAGTTCTATCGATCCGTCTGCAGCCAACCCTACATGGAGTCATCAGACCGAGAGCGATTTTACTATCGTAAACAATATCACTTACGGGGGTATTGCGAGCTTCGGAAACAGGATTTTCGCTACCGACCAATTCACTTTTGGAGACTCGTCGCGCGACAATATCGGGATACTTGTTTTTGATGAGGTTGGATCGGAGCCGTTCCGGTTTGCACTGGGTACAGATGCGATTGACGTCACCATTGGCTTGGATGGATTGGTCTACGTCCTCGTTGGAACGGGCAGTCCCTCTGGTCGTGCGTTGGAGGTATACAACCCCGAGACGTATGAGCTCGTCCGGAGCGCTGAGTTGAGAACACTGTTGAGGGATTCTGCATCGAGGCGGGCGGTCGCGGCAGATGAGGCCGGAACCTTGTATCTGGCGGATATCGGTGGAGAGATTCAGAAGGTGGAGTTGGGCATAGATGGCAGTGTGACTTTCGAATCGTTTTCGTTTACGTGTCCACTCTCTTCAGATTTCGAAATCCCCTGCTTCTTTTCGGATATCGATTTCATGCCTGATGGAAACCTGGTCTTGGGTGACCGCTCCGGCAACGTAATCATCGTTGATCCTGGGCTGATGACGCCGCAGTCTATATTCTCCATTGGGGATCGAACCACATTCGTTGCGGTTATTCCTGAGTCATCCGGGCTGGTACTGGAAGCGGAGATTTTCACCGGGCGTTCCACCGGCGCGATCAACCCAAACCGAACCCGCAACATCAACCTCGCGATTTACTCGACCGATGAATTCGATGCACGCACCATCGATTCAGCAACGGCGCGGTTGGGCCCGGCAGAAGCGCCGATCGGTACTCGCCGTCGTGTGTTTGACGTGAACGGCGATGGCTCGCGCGATTCATATTTCCGATTCCGGACCAGCGAGACCGGCGTTGCCTGTGGCGATACCGAGATTACGTTCAGTGCGTTTCTTGATGATGGAACGGCAGTATCGACAACGCTGCCGATCGAGACGGTGGGCTGCAACTGACCTTACGCCGTTCTTGACGTTCGCCTGATAAAAGCCTGTCGGTGCTGCCGACAGGCTTTTTTTGTCCGGTTTTGCCCGGCAATTGCGTCAGGATAGATATGGGCAGCAAAGCACTAAAGCGGGACCTTGTACCCGATGGCGACACTATTGATTTGATACGCTCTAGGCGGGACTGGGGAGGCAGGCGCGGCATGTCGCAATCGCTAATGACGCAATTTAGCCAGAAGCTCGGGGCTTACTTGTCTGGCAATTTGGATCTCGATGCGCTTGAGCAGGTGATCGACGCAGTCGTTGCCGAGGGCGACTACCTCGATAGCGCGCTCTCCATTATCGAAAAACAACGCGATTCGGGCCGGATGGCAGAAGCATTGTTCCAGTCGCTTTCGCGTCGCTTGCAGGGAGAAGCACCGCGGGTTGACCCCACAGCGCCGCTATCTGATGACGCCACACTCGCTGGTGTGACCGAACCGGTTAGCGCTGACAACGCGCCGACCACCTTCCAGCCGACTGAGAAGATCAATCAACATGTTGATGCGACGGTGCTTGTGAATTCACACGTGGCGCCGACAATCAAGATCAACGCGCATGTCGCGGATACGCAGCCCATTCAGCCTGAAACTCCAGCGCGCCACGATCCGACACTTCCGATCAACGACACTCCCGCGCCATCACAGCTGCTGGTCACAGGCACTGGCTCTGGTCCATTGCCAACCGGCTCTGGCCCTCTGCCGACTGGCACCGGCTCCAACTGGGAGAACCCGGAGCAGTGGATCGAACGTCACAAGGGGCCAGTGGAAACCGGCGTAGTCCTGAAGCGTCGATTTCTGATCGAGGAGCAGCTCGGTCGCGGCGGTATGGGCGCGGTGTTCAAGGCCCGCGATAAGCGTAAAGATGAGGCGCAGGATCGCGATCCGTTCGTCGCGATCAAGGTGCTGAGCAAGACCTTCCAGGAGCATCCGCAGGCGTTGATGGCGCTGCAGCGTGAGGCGCGCAAGGCGCAGACATTGGCGCACCCGAATATCGTTACTGTCTATGACTTTGACCGTGACGGCACCACCGTCTACATGACGATGGAGCTGATGCGCGGTGAGCCGCTCGACAGGCTGGTGCGTCGACATAAAGACGTCGGTCTCGACCCGGATGTCGCGCGCCGTATCATCGAGCAAATGGCCGAGGGCCTCGCGTATGCGCACGAAAAGCGCATCATTCACTCCGACCTCAAGCCCGGCAACGTGTTTTTGACTGAGGACAATCGGGTGAAGGTTCTCGACTTCGGGATCGCGCGAGCCGCCAAATTCAAAGGTGAGGAAGCTGGAGACAAGACGCTGTTCGATGCCGGTGATCTGCGCAGTCTCACTCCGGCCTACGCCAGTGTCGAAATGTTTGATGGCGAAGAGCCGCATCCGGCGGACGACGTCTACGGGCTCGCTGTTACCGCCTATCTGCTGTTCACTGGTAAGCACCCGTTTGATCGCAAAACGGCCGAGCAGGCGATGGAGCTTGGATTACAACCCGAACCGATCAAAGGGCTCGCTAAGCATGAGTGGCAGGCGATTGCGCAGGGGCTGGCCTTTGCGCGCGAGGATCGCATTGAGGATGCCGGTGTCTTTCTGGAGACGTTTCGCGGCAAGCAGGGGCGACAACGCGGTCTATTGGCGGCGATCGGCGGTCTGGCTGCCGTCGCACTGTTTTTTGCCGTGCAGGCGCTACAGCCGCAGGGTCCTGCATTTCCCTGGGAAGAGTTGAGTCTGGAGCAGCAACAGCGCTTCGAGACGTTTGTTGATTCGGGTAATGAGTGGCTCGCGAACGACCCACCCTGGATCGGCGGTGCGTATAACGATTTCGCTGCCGCTTTCGACATTCATCCTGACAATCCGCGCGCAACTGCGGGGCTCAACGCCGTTGCGGAAGCGCTGATTGCGCTGCAATCGGACGCGACCTCTGCGGAGGAGCAGCGTCGATTGCTGAAGGATATGGAGACTGCATCGGTGAACCCTTATTTGGCCGAGCACGGTCGACTGCGGGCTGCGCAGAGGCGTTTGCGAGCTGCGCTGGGCACGGGCGGGACCTAGCATCTTCGCCTCTGTTTGGGACTGAAACGGGATTTTTGACCGGTAACCGACAGCTTTCGCGTAAGGACTGTCATGAAACAACAAAGAGCACAAAAACATCGCGGTTTCTTCAGCGCATGCCTGGCGTCCGGACTGCTGCTCGCTGGCTGCGCAGCACAGCCCTCGATGCCCCTCGGCGGCGAGGCCGTCGCCGGGCGCACGGACGTTTCCGCGCTCTACATCGTCGACTGCCTGCTGCCAGGACAGGTGCGCCAGCTCGGCGGGCGCACCTATCTTTCGCCACGCCGTCCGACACGTACGACCGCCAGCGATTGCCGGGTGCGTGGCGGTGAATACGTCGCCTACGATCGCGCGGACCTCAAGTCGGCGTTGAATGTCTGGATGAGTGCAGCAGAGGCTGGTGACGCGGAAGCCCAGAACACGGTTGGCGAGATTTTTGAGCGGGGACTCGGTGGCGAGCCGAATTATGAAGCGGCGGTCATCTGGTATACCAAAGCGGCGGCCCAGGGTAATGAGCGTGCGATGCTGAACCTCGGCACGCTGTATGAGCTCGGTCGCGGTGTCGAGCAGGACCGTCTCAAGGCGCTCAATCTTTACCGTCAGTCTTGGGGGTTGTCTGAAGATGACCTGCTCTATCGGTCTGCGGCGGACCAGGAGCTCGAGGCTTTGCGCCAAGAGCTCGACGGAGAGATCCAGCAGAAGAATCGCGAACTCCAGTTGCTGCAAAAACAAATCGAACAACTGCAGAGCGACGTGGCTCGTGGTGCTGCCGAGAACGCCGATCTCGAGGCGCTGCTCGCCTGGCAGGCACGTATCAAGGTGGAGCAATCAGCAGCCGTCACGGCACGCTCGCGGTTACGCGCACCGTCGCCGCAAGCACTGCCTACCCAGGAGTTTGCGACATCCGCGGGTTTGCGCTTGCGAGACCGGAACTTCGGTCGTTACTACGCACTGATCATCGGTAATCAGAACTACGACCGCATGGAGAATCTCGCGACGCCGCTGTCCGATGCCGAGCGAATCGCCAACGTGCTGCAGGACAAGTACGGATTCACGGTACAGCTGGTGCGTGATGCCAATGACGTGACAGTGCTGGAAGCCATCAACAACTTAAATGCGGTCGTCGGACCCGAAGATAACCTGCTGATCTATTACGCGGGCCACGGCAGCCGCATTGGTTCCGACGGCACTGAGACCGGCTACTGGTTGCCGGTCAATGCGGATCGCCCGCCGGTGGATACGTATTGGGTGCCCACTGAGCAGATCACAAGCCACATGGGCAACTTCGAGGCGAAGCGTGTGCTGGTGTTGGCTGATTCTTGTTACTCGGGCGTACTGACCAGCGATGATCCGGGGATGCGCATGATGTTGAGTGGCGATGATCGCGTGTTCTCCAGCGATGGATTCATTCGGAGACGCTTCGATAAGCGATCTCGCTTGATGGTGTCATCCGGCGGCGATCGACCGGTGCTCGATGTCGGTGGCAGCGGCAACTCGGTGTTTGCCCGAGCATTTATTGATGAGCTTGAGGCCAATAATGGTCTCATGACGACACCGTCGTTGTTCTTAAGATTACGCGACAGAGTGGTCTCCGCAGCGGCGGAGCAGGATTACAGTCAGGAGCCCGAGATCAAGGCGCTTCGGCGCGCCGGACACGAGGTCGGTGATTTCTTTTTCGTGCCTCGGTCATTGGTGCTCGCGGAGTCCGATCAGACAGGTGATTGATTACGATCAAATACGGCGACCGTGACAAGAGATACCGGCGCCGAAAAGCAGGGGAGAATCTAAATGTTCAGGAATTGCATCAGTCGGCGGGTGTTCGCGCTCGCTGCGATCGCGGGGCTGTCGTTGAATGCCCACGCAATGCCCGAAGCTGCAAACGGTACCTTCAATGACAACATAGCCGAGCCGGGCTCGATTGTGTTCAACGTGCATGAGGCGGGCCTCGTGACAGGGACGCCGCTACCGATCTACGTGATCGATAGTTTCAACACGAGCAACGGCCCTCCGAGCTTGCGTGCTGAACGCGTCGGTAATGCCTGTATCCGCATCGAGTGGGGTAACGATAATTCAGCAGCTGAGCCTTGGTCGGTCGGCTATTCGCTGATTGCGGGAGACCGCACGCAGTCGGCACAGGCAGAAATTCGATTCCAGAACGGCACCCGTGATCTCACACCGGTGGTCGATACCGCCAACGGGTGCGACGACACCGAAAATCAAGCACCCGTTACCGGCCCAGCGAATTTTGAGTTCGCCTCGCTCGCCGTGCCGCTGGTGCTGCCGATCATCAGTTCGGACGGTCCCGCAACTGATTTTGACGGTATCTCAACGCTGAGGTTTACCGATCTCTCCTGCTTTGTGCAGCCGCAGAACGGCACCATCAGTGTGAACTTCGAAAACCCCCGGTCATTGATTTTTACGCCGAACACCGGCTGGCCCGGCGGCTCGGATTCGTTTGAGTACTGCGTTACTGACAACCCTTTTGGCTCCGCGACCGGTGTGCGCGGTACGGCAACCTTCACTGTGGGAACATCCGCGGTTGCGATTGATGCGGTCGACGACACGGCCAACGCACGGTTTGCCGAGACAATTGCGATCGACGTACTGGCGAACGACGCACTGCCGGCGGGCACCACGATCACCGCGGTATCGGATAGTGCGGCGGGTAGTTTCGCGATCATTCAGGACGCCTTCGTGTGTTCGCAAGACCTCCCCGGCATCACGACGCAGTGCGTGTTCTACGACGCACCGTCTGTGGACGCGAACAATAACCCGTTCTCGGGGATAGATACGTTCACCTACACCATTACCGACGAGGCGGGCAACGCAGACACCGCGACGGTCACCGTTACCGTAGAAGGCGATAACAGCAACCCGATGCGCGCTCTGTTAGCCGATGCTGCCACCACGCCGGTTGAGCAGGCAGTTGTTGTGGATGTTTTGAGCAACGATACGTTGATCTCGGGTGATCAGTTGGTGGCGGTGTCGGCGAGCACAAGCGGCGGAAACGTCGAGATTCTCGACGCGGCAACGTGCGTGACGTTCGATGATGATTTCTTCCAGGACTGTGTGCGTTATACACCGCCCGCCACGACCACGGGCGGCGTGGTATTCGCCGGTCAGGATTCGTTTACCTATACGGTTGGAGTCAGCGGTGATACGAGTACTGCAACGGTGACCATCACGGTCGAGGCGCCGAATGGCTCGCCACAGCCGGTGGCGGACGACGAGACCGAAGTTGAGTCCGGCGCATCTGTCGAAATCGATGTGCTGGCGAATGATATCGATGATGGTGGCGTTGAGAACCTCACGATCGTCAGCGTGACCGAACCCGCCAACGGCACTGCGGTCATTAATCAGCAATCCTCTGGGGACACGATCACATACACGCCGAACACTGGCTTTATTGGGACGGACACATTCTTCTACACGGTATCCGACGGCGATGTGAATACCATCGATCAGGCAGCGCAGGTGACCGTGACCGTGGGCACGCCAGGCGGACGACGAAGTCTTTCATCGCTTGCCCTGACGCCGGAGGAGTTGGAGCTCGCAAGCGCGATTGACACGGTCTGTGCCCGATTAAACGCATCGGAGACGAGTCCTGGCGAAACGGAGAACGAGAGCGGCACGGCGCAGCTGGCCAGTCGATGTAACGCATTGATCGATTTTGCGAATCCGATTGACGGTTCCGACAACACAGATGAAGTGCGCGATGCGTTGCGCCAGATCGCGGGCGAGGAAGTTTTTGCGCAAAGCACACTCAGCACTCAGATCCTGAATACACAGACGCAGAATATCGATGCCCGCTTGGCCGCGCTTCGTGGCGGCGCGCGTGGTATCAATGCGCAAGGTCTCGCTTTGAATGTGCAGGGCAAAACGCTTCCGCGTGGATTGCTCGCCAGTCGAGCCGTCGAGGAAGAAGAGAACGCACTATTGGCGGACAGCCGATGGGGTATGTTCATCAATGGTCGATTGAACTTTGGTGACCAAGGCGCAACGACAACGGAAAACGGTTTCGACTTCGAAACGTTGGGTGTCACCGCTGGCGTGGACTACCGATTCCGAAATGACTTCGCGCTAGGTGCGGCGATCGGCTTTGCGAACGCGGACGCGGATTACAATGGATCGAGTGGCACGCTCGATTCTGACAGTCTGACGTATTCGGTTTACGGGACCTACTTCACCGATCGATTCTATGTCGACATGCTCGCGCTGTTCGGCGGTATCGACTTCGATACCGAGCGTACGTTGAATTTCATGGATGCCTTGGGCGGCGTTGATACAACCGCACTTGGGCAAACCGATGGTGACCAGCGCGTGTTCAGCGCTAACTTCGGCTACAACATTGATCGCGATGGGTGGCTTTTCGTGCCGTTCATAGGCTACGACTATCTGGACACAAACATCGATGCGTACCGTGAGACTCAGGGGCGGGGCTGGGAGCTCGCATTCGATGAGCAGTCGGTACAGTCTCAGATTTGGTCGGCGGGTTTGCGGATGTCTTACACGCATAGCGCGAGCTGGGGTGTTCTGGTGCCGCACTTGCGGTTGGCATCGCAGCATGAAATGGAAGATGACCTTCGTGTGATTACCGCGCGTTTTGCGAACGATCCAGGGGCAACGAGATTTCGCTTCTTTACTGATGCACCAGATTCCAGTTTCTTCCAGTTGGCAGCGGGTGTGTCGCTCGTGATGGAGAATGGAGTTTCGGCCTACGTCGACTACGAGACGCTAACCGGCTACAACAACCTTGAGTCGAGCACCTTGACGTTGGGTGTGCGCTTCGAACGTCGCTTCAAATAGCGCTCCAGTGGATGTCGGGGCACTGCGCCTCGACATCCACCCTCCCATGTGTCGAACTGCTGCAAATCGGATATGCTGAGGCAGGCACAGGTTTAGGCGCGAACCGAATCGATGAATGCAGTCAATCACGTCATGCTGATCGACGACAGTGATGATGACAACTACATCCATCAGCGCGTCATCGCTAAAAATGGTTTTGCGAACCGAGTAGCGATCTACCAGTACGCCGAGCAAGCACTCGATTTTCTAACCGCAGATCGTCTTGAGCATCCAGTCGACATTATTTTCCTCGACATCAATATGCCGAGGATGGATGGTTTTGAATTCCTGGTCACCTACGCTCAGTTGCCACCCGAACGCAGAGCAAAAAAATTGCTCTTCATGGTGTCTACGAGCCTAAACCCAAAGGATCGAGAACGTGCGGAGTCCAACTCGCACGTGCACGGGTTTATCGGTAAGCCACTGACTGTTGAGACTCTGCAAAAAGTTCTAAGCGATTTCGGTATCTGATTTTCAGCCGGTTCGTGGACGGTTACGACTGCGCCTTAGGATTTCGAAACTCAGAAAAATCATCGGTACAGCAATGCCGACGCTGAGCAGATACTTGATCGCAGCGGTGCTGTCGATGACGGATACGATGCCACCCGCGGCAACGACGATCGGATAGTGGACCAGGTAAATCCAGTAGGAGGCCGCACTCAGATAGTCGGCAACCTCACTCTGGCGCTCCATCCAACGCTGTGCAATACCCAGCAGTGCGATGGTGGCGAACGCGCCCAACAAGCCGTTTGAAAAGCCGGCTACTAGCCCCATCGGAATGTCGCTCGTGCCCTCGGCAAACAATCGAATTTGTGTCGACCAGGCACACAGTGGCGTGATGACAAGGGCACCCACTGTCGCGAGCGGCCAATGCTGGGCCTGTGCCTGAAGGGCGTCTCGAGTGCCGTACAAACACCATCCAAGACCGAAATACATCAGGAGCGCCGTTTGCATCCAACCATCGGTGCCTTGTCCAGTGCCGCTGATATAGGACAGTGCCATCGGTACGCCAGTGATCAAGCCGAATACGAGTGCTGCGCTACCCGATTGCATCACACGGCCGAACACCGTCGACAGGCGATGAGTCATAGACGCTGGCAGCCGTAGATAGACGCTGCGGATCGCGAGCCATAGGCCTGAGAAAAGAATCAGCGAAGCGAGAAACCAGAGGTGGTAGAGCTTTGACCAGCGCAACCAATCGCCTTTCATCAGTTGTGCCCAGCCGGCCCCGATAGAGTCATTCAACGCGGTAACCTGCGCGAACTCATAAGCGGCTCTTGTCAGCGGTGTGAGCAACAAGTAGCCGGCCAGTAACGGAATCCCGAGGCGCTGCCAGCGATGCTTCCAGAATGCGCCACTACCGCGCCGCGTGAACAACGCCGCGCCAGCGAACCCGGCGGTCACGAAAAAGGCCGGCATCGCAAACCCGTACAGGAAGATGCCGATCCAATCGAACCAGATGCTGGTGGCCGGGTCCTTAAACCGTCGCGGCGTGGTGAGGTAGGGCAGCATTGCATGACCAAACATCACGATGCACATCATCGCAGTGCGTAATCGATCTATGGCCATTGCTCGGTTTTGTGCCTGCCGGGAGTCTTGCGACATCGGTATGCTCGAATGGAAGCTGTTGATTTCATTATTTTAACTAAACCTGAACAGGAACTCGCCGCTACGCGCTTCATCGAGCAATTTTTCGAGGAATCGCCTCATGAAACGTTGGGTATTGGGACTGCTGGTTGTTTTGGCTACGTGTGGAACGCCCGCTTATGCGCAGGTTGACGAAGGTCAAAACGGCGCCTGGTACATGCTGTTCTGGAATGCGTCATTCGATGACAGTCGCTGGGGCGTTCAGGGCGATTTCCAAAATCGTAACTGGGATGCCGGGGGTGACCTCGAGCAGTGGCTGTTGCGATCCGGTGTCACCTATCGACCCAAGGACAGCAATACGCTCTATACGTTCGGTTACGCGAATATTCGATCCGGCGTCTTCGGCCCTAGTGACGCAAGCGCACGAGAAGATCGCATCTACCAGGAAGCGCTGATCTCGCAGCGTTGGGGAGAAAAATGGCGCATCCGTCACCGTATGCGATTCGAGCAAAGGTGGGTGGACGGTCAGGATTTTCGAACACGGTTTCGCTACGCAATCTTCGCAGACTACCCGTTGACGTCACGGGAGATGTCGGTCGGTGGCGTTTATGCCTCGGTCTACAACGAGCTGTTTATCAATGGCGAGCGCGACATTGGTGATGGGCGAAGCGTCGACACCTACGATCGTAATCGTACTTATCTTGCACTCGGTTACGTCGCCGGAGAGCGCACGAAAATGCAGGCCGGTTATATGTACCAACACTCCAATGGCGTCGAAAAAGGGCAGTGGCAGCTGAGTCTCCACCAGAACTTCTGACGGTCATCGACTTCGGTATGATCGACTCATGCCGGATTTCCATGAACTCGCTGGATGGCTGGAGGAAAGTAGTCTCGGTTCACTAACGCGGACGCCGCGGCGAGTAGCCGGTGGCGACACCGCCGCCGCCTTTTGTGTTGAAACGGATGAGGGTCGCTTCTTCGCAAAGCGTGCCTCACTGACCCATCAGTCACAGCTCCAGTCCGAGGCGTTTTCCCTCACTCGAATCGCTGAGACAGGCTCGATCGCAGTGCCTGAGGTCATTCTGTGCGATGCATCCGGTTCGGAAGTTTGGCTGCTGATGGAGTGGTTAGATCTGCGAGCACTGGATGCAGTCACCGAGCGCGCCTTGGGACGCGCGCTTGCTAGTCTGCACCGCAATACTGCTTCAGCGTTCGGGTGGTCCGAGACCAACTGGCTCGGCGGATCGCTACAATTCAACGCGACCACTGATTCATGGAGCGACTTCTTTTTAACCCAGCGACTTGAACCGCAGTTAAAGTGGGCGTTCGATCAGGGTCACGGCGAGCGCTTGCAAGATCACGGTAAACGCCTATTGGAACACTTGCCCGTGCTGCTAGCAGACCATCATCCGGAGCCCGCGCTCGTGCATGGCGACCTCTGGTCAGGCAACGCGGCAGCGACTCAGTCGGGTGTTCCGATCATATTTGATCCCGCGGCGCATTTCGCTGACCGCGAGAGCGACCTCGCGATGATGCGATTGTTTGGGGGATTTGGTCCGGGTTGTTTCGCCGCATACGCAGAGGCTTGGCCTCTTCCGGCCGGCCATGAGCAGCGGTTGCCGCTCTACCAGCTCTACCACTTGCTGAATCACCTCAACCTGTTCGGGTCGAGCTATCTGCCGCGTTGTCTCTCGGTGATGCAGTCATTGAGCTGACCCACCCTTAGCGCTCCACACTGTGCCGAAAATCCTTGACCTCGCGTCTTAGCATCTTCATAGTCATATATCTTCGAATCTTCGAAGATGTTTATGTAGTTAGACAAGTGTCCGGGGAACTTAGACATTCGCTAAATGCAGGTTGACGAGACTTAGTAGGAGTGGGGACTTCATGCCAAATCGTCAAATTGTCGCGAGGGAACTCGCGGAAATTTTTAAAACGCTTGCGCATCCGGACCGGGTGCGGGTCATCGAAGAGCTCGCGTCCAGTGAGCTTGATGTCAATGGTTTGGCCGACCGCCTTGATCTTCCAGGCACACGCGTGTCCCAGCATTTGGGGAAATTGCGTGCGCACCGGATGGTCGAGGAGCGCCGTGATGGGCGCCACCACTTTTATCGCTTAACCCAGCCTGAGCTGGCGCGATGGATTGTGGATGGATTGGCTTTTGTAGAGGGACGGATGCAAGGCGTCAGCGAGGGACAAATCGCAACTGTTCGTGAAATGTGGGCAGGGTCGACCTGACTCTGAGTGAAGGAGAACATCATGCCGAAATTTGCTAGTGGCGTAGTGGACTTTCAGAAACGGGTTTATCCGGGTAAGAAAGATCTTTTTGAGAAATTGGCGCATGGTCAGTCGCCCGAAGCGTTATTCATCACCTGTTCCGATTCTCGTATCGAAACGGCGATGATCACGCAGACCGAACCCGGTGAGCTGTTCATCTGTCGTAATGCAGGCAATGTGGTGCCGCCGCACACCAACCATACGGGCGGCATGACGGCGTCGATTGAATTCGCGGTCGCGGCGTTGCGTGTGCCACATATCGTTGTTTGTGGGCACACTGAATGCGGTGCCATGAAGGGTGCGATGAATCCGGAAGGATTGGACGGCTTACCCCATGTTCGTGAGTGGCTCGGCTACGCCCGAGCAGCGGTTGAGGTGGTCAACACCGTTGGTTCCAACCTGACGCCGGAAGCTCGCATGCAGATGTTGCTGGAAGAGAACGTGAAACTGCAGCTTCAACACCTGAAGACGCATCCGTCTGTCGCGGCAAGACTCGCGACGGGTGAGGTCACATTGCATGGCTGGATCTATGACATTCGCACGGGCGGTGTGACTGCTCTTGACGAAGCGACCGGCAAGTTTGAGCCCGTCGACACGCACTATGCGAGTGATATGGCGCATGCCGCGATGCACGAGCACGAGTGCAGCGCCTGAGGAGCACGATGATGAAGTTTTTTGATACATCCAATCTTCGCGGCGACATTTACGGTGGGTTAACTGCCGGGGTTGTCGCTTTGCCACTGGCGCTGGCCTTCGGTGAAGCGTCCGGTGCCGGACCGATTGCCGGGTTGTGGGGCGCCATTTTTGTCGGCTTCTTCGCCAGTCTGTTCGGTGGCACCGGGTCGCAGATCAGCGGTCCGACCGGACCGATGGTTGTGGTTTTTGCCGGCATCTTCGGCACGCTCTCCGGCAACGTCGCGCTGGTGTTCGCCGCGGTGGTACTGGCCGGGTTACTACAGATCGCGTTCGGCGTTTTCCGGTTGGGTCAGTACATTCGCTTGGTGCCCTATCCCGTGATCTCGGGATTCATGAGTGGCATCGGTTGCATCATCATCGCCTTGCAGGTGTCGCGACTTTTCGGTCATGAGCCACTCGAAAAGGGCACGATCCCGGCGCTAAGCGCGATTCCAGGAGCGGTAGCGGATCCTGTATTCCCGGCGCTGATTGTCGGCGTGGTCACACTTCTTGTCGTGTTCTATTGGCCGAAAAAATGGGGCGTGTTCTTGCCGGGCGCATTGGCGGCGCTGTTGATCGGAACGATCCTCAGTCGCTTTTTCCCCGGTTCGCCGTTGTTGGGTGATATCCCGACCGGATTCCCGGAATTCGTGATGCCTGCGTTGCCTGATACGCGTGATACGGCATGGCTCGTTTTCGAGGCGGCGTTTATCCTTGCGATCCTTGGGGCTATCGATAGCCTGCTGACCTCGTTGGTTGCCGACAACATGACGCGCACCCGACACGACTCCGACAAGGAGTTGATCGGTCAGGGAATCGGTAACACTCTGGCCGGGCTGTTCGGTGCCATTCCCGGCGCCGGCGCAACGATGCGCACCGTCGTGAATATTCGCACAGGCGGAGCCACAAAGATTTCAGGCATGCTTCACGGGGTCGTCCTGTTGGCGGTCGTGCTGGTGCTCGCACCGCTCGCCTCGCAGATCCCGCATGCTGTGCTTGCTGGCATTCTGATTAAAGTGGGGTATGACATTATCGACGTGAACTACCTCAAACGTGCTCACCGCGGGCCACGTTGGGATCTTGCGTTGATGGCGGTAGTTCTTGGTCTCACGGTCTTCGTGGATTTGATTTGGGCCGTTGGCGTCGGTGTCGTTCTCGCCTCGCTGGCGTTCGTGAAGCAGCTGGCCGATCTTCAGCTTGCAGAAGTGAAGAGCGAGGGGACGCAAGCGCGAATCACGCCTGAGGAAGAGGCTCTGCTCAAGTCTGCAGACGATCGCGTGTTGCTTTTCGACTTCGGTGGTCCATTAAGCTTTGGTGCGGCAACGGATCTCGGCTTGAGTATTCGCGAACGCGCTAACAAGAACAGCATGGCGCTGATTCTGGACTTCCATCGGGTACCATTCCTGGATGTCTCGGCGGCGAGAGCGGTCGAAACGGTGATCTGCGATGCCAAGCAAATGAACCGTATCGTTTACACCACCGGGATGCGCGATGAGGTGCGCCGTGTATTGCGAGCGATGGAAGCGGATCACTGTTTGCCGAAAGATACGCACTATCAGCATCGTGCCGATGCGATCCGCGCCGCGGTGGATCAGGTGTTGAAGCGGGACAGTGCTGACGAGGATGGGGGCCTCCCGACGCCGTCGCCGGCTGTCGGTTAACGCACTTGCTCCGTGGGCCGAGGCGTGCGTAGAGTACGCCTCGGCCTTTTTTTATTCCGGTGATTTCAATGCTCGAGAAGAACCGGCTGTCACCATGGGTTGTCGTCACAGTTGCGCTCTTGCCGATCGCCTGCGTCAACCTCAATCAATGGCTTTCGATTGCTGGTGGCTTCATCCCGGGATGCTTCCCGTACGTGGAAGGTTGCACCTCAATCAGTTCGACCGGACGATACGGCGCGAGCTACTGGATCTTCAAAGCGATGATGCTCCCACAGAGCCTTCTGTTGGTCGTATTTTGGCGGCGACTCGAGCAGTGGTTTTCATCCCGCACCGATCCCGGCATATGGATGCTGCGACTGGCGATCGTAGCCTCGGCGTTTCTCGTGCTCTACACCATCTTTCTTGGTTCGTCCGGTGACTTTTATCGATTGATGCGTCGGTATGGCGTATTTGTATTTTTTCTCGGAACCTTCGTCGCGCAGATTATTGCGACACGGCGTTTGGCCACGGTTAGCGCCGACCACCGTCCCCGGGCGATACTGATTGTGCAGCGGGTTCTGCTCGGTGCGATGGGCGTACTCGCACTCGCCGAAGTACCGCTTGGGAGTTTCGGTTTGAAAGACGATGTAGCCGAGAACATCATCGAGTGGAATTTCTCTTTGTTGATGCAGTTCTGGTTCTTGACGTGGTTGCGGGTGAGACCGCTACGAGGCAACGCCGTCGCGGTCACCGATCACATCTGAACAATTCGCTGGTCGCCTCGCCCTTGTTCCTGGATTAGTGCGATTTGCACGGACAGTGGCGCAGGTTTTGAGAAGAGAAACCCCTGTGCATAGGTGACACCGAGTTCTCGCAGGGTTGCGGCCTCGGCCTCGGTTTCGACACCCTCCGCGATCAGAGGGATTTTCAATGCGTCTGCCAGCGAGGTGATGGTTCGCAGAATTGCAATACGAGCAGGGTTGCGGTCGACTCGGCGCACAAAACGTCTGTCGACCTTAAGCACGTCGATCGGAAGCTCCTGCAGGTAATTCAGCGATGAATAACCGGCACCAAAATCATCGAGTGCAATGCGGATGCCCGCGCGCCGCAGTGCGTTGAGTGTGCGTTTCGCGAAAGCGAGATTACTGATCAATACCGTTTCAGTAAGTTCAAGCTGTAGGCAACTCGGTGGCAGAGACTCGCGCTGCAGTGCCGTTGAAATTCTTGAAGGCAGGTCGCCTTCAAGTAGCTGGCGCCCGGAAATATTGACGCTGACAAACGCGTCGGGGTCGAGTTTGCCAGCTTCTCTTGCACTGGCAAGGCCGCGTAAGGCGAGTTCGAGCACGCGATCCCCTAAAGCGACAATGAGATCCGACCTTTCGGCGGTGGCAATGAACTCGCGAGGCGCGATGATGCCCCGACTCTTGTCGTGCAACCTGACCAAGGCCTCGAGACCCTGCAGCTTGCGGTCCTCGAGCTGGACGATCGGCTGAAAGAACGGCACCACGCCGCCGTTAGACAGCGCATCACAGATCAGCTCTGTTGTTCGACTGCGTTTTCCACCGCCTGCACCGACGCGTTTTGCTTGTTCGTCGCGTTGGTGCTCGAGAGTGACATCGCGATGGGTGCCTGCGAGGCGAATAGGGTTGTCGTATTCATCGCGCTCACACTGGCCCGTGCAGCGGAACCAGTGAACCTCGCCACGTGCGGTCTGGAGTCGATAGTCGATTTCGAGTCGCGGTGTACTGCCGCCCAAATGGTCGCGTACCGCTGCCATCAATCGGACTCTGTCGGTGGCGACAACGCGAGAGAGCCATGGCTCAAGCCCAACGCTGTCGTAATGCTCAGGTAGGCCGGTAAGGCGCGCCCAGCCCGGTGAGAACTTTAAATCACCCGATTGAATATCCCAGAGCCAGTAAGTTTGGCCCGCATCGTCGAGAATTCTCGAGATTGTGGTCGCACCGTCTTCATCACCACTGCGCTTTTGCATGGTGCGAATGAGCGTCAAGAGCTTGCGTGCTTGAGGTGTAGATGCCCGTGGCAGGCGATCTTCCCTCGAGCCGGCTCTGCCCTCGGACAGTACGTGGAGTAAATACTTCTGGATCCGCTCCAGATCGTGCGCGAGTTCTGCACCCTGATCAGCTGACATCCCGGTCTGCCTCTGGTGATTGTGGTCCCAAAAGAACCGAAGCGCCAAATGCATTCCCTGTGCGCGCACCGATCCTTAATGAGTGGAAGCGTCCTGCTTCAAATCCACTGTAGCGCTTTTTTGCGAATGCGTTCCAGAGTTTTCTAGGTTTTTTCGGTTTCTGTCGAAATTGGATCGGCTAAAGGTCAGGAAATCAATGGCCTTCGTGCTCGTTCACCATGGGTTCTTCCGATGACTGAATATGCTCCTTGGGGTGCATATGCGCAGAATCATGGGATTTGTGCCCTGAATGTGCAGATTCGTGTGTGCCATCGCTATGGGAATGACTCGGCATCAACATCATGCCGAGCGCGCCTATGGCCATGACGACGCTAAACGCGCCAGCGAGCCGTCGGGTTGGTCCCTGCAGGCCGCGTTGGGCGAATCCGCCGATCGCGAGCAAAGCGGGCAGCGTGCCCAGCCAGAAGGCGGCCATCACGATAGCACCCTGCAGCGGACCGCCACTGCCAATGGCCAAGGCAGCGGCCGCATAAACGAGCCCACAGGGCAGCGTCCCCCAAATCATGCCGGCAGCCAGCGCTCTTGCCGGTGTCGAAAGCGGCAGAACGTGCTTCGCTAGCGGTGCAACTGATCGCCAGAGTGTCTGGCCGGCGCGGTCGAGCACATTTGAATTCAATGCGCCCAGGAGGCGCAATCCGATCAGGAGCAGTGCCAGTGCGGCAATCGTGCGCAAGACCAATGCGGTCTGCGTCGGTGCACCTGCCCGAACCGCGGCAACGCCGATGACGCCCACCACGGCGCCGATCGCGAGGTAAGTGAGCAGTCGCCCGATTTGATAGCTCGCTCGGCGCGGCCAGTCGAGGCCGTTGCCATGTCCGGTGGTTTCGAATACCGATACGATTGGCCCGCACATGCCGGCGCAGTGTGCGCTCCCCGCGAACCCTGCGACGAGGGCAGCGATGACAAGTGCCAGCGTCATGGTTGCTTCCGCTCGTTTCTGGACGGCGCTCGATCATCGTCAAGCAGGATACGAACGGCCGGACTGTCCATGTCGTCGAATTGCCCTTCGCGCACGGCCCAGATGAATGCCCACGCAAATACCCCCGCGATCATGAGTGCGAGTCCGATGAGCAGCAAAAGTATGTTCATGCCAGCGCCTCCGGCCGTCGTGCGTCTTTGTTGTTGGAGCTCAAATCCCGTGCATCGGAAGTCGTCCGCCCGCCTCCGATTCGAAGTGCGTTACCGATGACCAGCAGTGAACTTGCGGTCATTCCAATAGCGGCCATCCATGGTGTGATCAGGCCGCAGGCGGCGAGCGTGACACCGATAGCGTTATACCCGGCGGCCCACGCCAGGCTTTGGCGAATTGTCCGACGTGTGCGTCGCGCGATAGCCGTCAAGTCGGCCAGCGGTCGCAGTGTGTCCCCGAGCAGAATTGCGTCTGCACTCGCACGCGCCAGGGCGGTACCGTTGCCGATGGCAATTGCTGCATCGGCCTCGTTGAGTACCGGCGCGTCGTTGACCCCATCACCGATCATGACGACGCGTGCGCCTCGGGATTTTAGTCTTGAAACAAGGTCCAGCTTATCGGCGGGTGTCTGACGCGCGTACCAGGACTCTACACCTAAGGTACGGGCCACCGCGCAGACCGTATCGGCACTGTCTCCGCTGCTGATCACCACTGACAATCCCTGTGTTTGCAGGGCATCAACGATCTGCTTCGTGTCCGGCTTGAGCTCGTCACTGAGTGTGAAACGAGCCAGTAGGCCGTGCTCGGTACCGAGGTAGACACCGTGATCAAGCGGCGACCGCGTTGCGGCAAGTTCAGCGACGAAGCTGCCCTTACCAATGCGGTATTCGATGCCCTCAATCGTGCCGGACACTCCGGCACCAACGTGGGTGATCGCGGGTGCGTCCAGCGACACTGAGCCTGTGCTGCGCGCTTCGAATGCACTTGCCATCGCGTGGTCGGCATTACGCTCCAGCGCAAATGCGACATCAATGAGTTGTTGTTCAGCGAAACGCCGATCGATTGTCTCGACATCTCTCAGCGTTGGTTCGCCTTCTGTCAATGTGCCGGTCTTATCGAAGACCACGACGCAACCGGGTTTCAGCACATCCAGGATACGTGCCTGCGTTAGCAACACACCGCGCCGGGCCAGCGCCGTTGCCGTGACCGCCAATGCTGTCGGCGTCGCGAGCGACAGTGCACAGGGACAGGCCACGATCAGAACCGCAAGCACCGTGCGCACCACTTGGTCCGGTGAATTCAAGTACCAGTACACGCCAGTGAAAAACGCGATGCTCAAGACGCCTAGCACAAAGGGTGTTGCCAATCGATCCGCGATTCCCTGCAGCGTGCCGCGTTGCGCCTGCGCTTGCTCCATCATTCGCGTGATATCTCCGATGTGAGTCTGTGCGCCAACGCCTGTCACACGCGCCACCACGCCACCATGAATAAGTTTGGTTCCGGCGAGTACAGTGTCGCCCACTTGTCGGTCGACGGGGCGGGACTCGCCCGTAATCAATCGTTCGTCGATGCCCGCACGTCCGCTCATAATGATTCCATCAGCCGCAACAATGTCTCCGGCATTGAGTGCCAGCAGGTCATCGCAGCCGATCTCGGCGCGTGCGACATCGACAGTCTGCCCGTCGCTACCCACTTTCCTGGCGGCAACAGGTAGCAGCGCGGCCACAGCTTCTGCCTGATCGTCGGCCTGGTGTCGAGCTCGCATTTCAAGGAAGCGACTGACACAGAGCAAAGCGACGAACATGGCGATTGAATCGAAATAGACGGCGTCGCCATGGCGAACGGTATTCATCACCGACGCACCGAACGCGATCACCAGTGCGAGTGATACAGGCACGTCCATGCCAGGTTTGCGGTGCCGAATGCCGCGCAATGCGCCGCGGAAAAACGGCACGGCGGCATAGAACATGACGGGCAGGATGGTGACCAGACTGGCTGCTCGCAGGAGCATCGTCGTGGTCTCCGTCATCCCGTGGAACTCTCCGGCGTATAAGCCGGCAGCGAGCATCATCGCTTGCATGCCAAAAATGCCAGCAACGACCAGGCGCTTGATGGCGCTGCGGTAGTCACGCTCTTCCTGCTTGCTGGTTTCGCCGGCGATAACGGGTTCCGGCTCGAAGCCGACTCTTGAAGTCACTCTGAGAATGTCAGCGAGACCGATCGTCGAGTCCTCCCACTGCACGTGGATACGCCGCGTAGATGGGTTTGCACTCACCTCTGCGACGCCGAGCTCCTGCTCCAGAATCTCGGTGGCCAGCCAAACGCAGGCCGGGCAATACAAGTCGCTGATGTAGAGTGTTGCGGACTGCGTATCGTTATCCTGTCGCACGTAAGGTGCTGAAACCGCAGGGTCGTCGAAAACGTCGTAATCGATCGTGCCCGGACGTAGTTCCGCATGTTCTGACTGTTCCCGGTGCGCGTAGAAGTTGCCAAGTCCGGCACCCTCAATGAACATCGCCGCCGCCTCACAGCCGATACAACAGAAGGTGCGCTCCGTACCGCTGATGGTCGCTTTGACCTCAGTACCTGGCGGGATTTCGTCCTCGCAGTGGAAGCAGTGCATGCGTTTACTCGGTCATCTCCGCCTGCACCTGGCGCAGCGTTTTGCCGAGAATCGGGTCGGGGTTGCTGATCGCGAACCCGATTGTCAGCATGCATCCCAACACGGTTAGTGCCGGGATGGAGACCACCAGCCATACCGTGGGCACACGATACCAAGGGGAGCCTGTACGTTTGGTTTTCATAGGGTATTTCCATCAGGGCCGCGGAAGCGGCTTTCTTCGCGGGTATTGATCGTGTCGTTGTTGATGCTCTCGACAACGAAAGTAATGTTCTGGCCACCGACTGCAGACTCATGTGGTGCGGTCACTGCAACGGGAAGCTTGTACGAAGTCTCGGGCTCGACCGTCACGGTCGTTTCAGAGGTGATCTCGATGCCCGGCAGACCCTCAACTGAAAGTACGAGCTGCTGACGTTCGTTGGTCTTGTTGATCAGATGCAGCGTGTAGGTGTTCTCGATGCCCCGCAGTCCAATGTCGCGATACAGCGCATTGCGATCCTTGATGACATCGACGATGACGGCCGGTTTGTTGATCAGCGAATACACGAACAACGACACGAGCGCACCGAGCACGGCCGTGTACATGAACATCCGAGGGCGCAGCACTTTGGTAGCGCGACCCTCCAGCGCATGCTCGGTTGTATAGCGAATCAGGCCGCGCTCGTAGCCCATCTTGTCCATGACGACATTGCAGGCGTCGACGCATGCCGCGCAGGCGATGCACTCGTACTGGAGCCCCTCGCGGATGTCGATGCCGGTAGGGCAGACCTGGACGCACAGGGTGCAGTCGGTGCAATCGCCCAGTCCTTTCGATGCGGCCGGGTTCTTGCGACTGCGACCTCCTCGAGGCTCCCCACGTGCCTGGTCGTAGGTCACGATCAGGGTGTCCTTATCGAACATCGCACTTTGGAAACGGGCATACGGACACATGTATTTGCATACCTGCTCCCGCATGAAGCCCGCATTACCGTACGTTGCGAAACCGTAGAACAGCACCCAGAAGGTGGCCCAGCCACCGATTGTGCCGGTCACGATTTGTGTATAGAGCTCACCGACTGGCGTGAAGTAGCCAACGAAGCAGAATCCGGTGAACAAAGCGAGCGCAATCCACGCGACCTGTTTGCCGGTTTTTCGCCAGATCTTGTTGAAACTCCACGGCGCTCGATCGAGCTTCATACGTTTCATGCGGTCGCCTTCGAAGGCCCGCTCAATCCATACGAACGCCTCGGTCCAGACCGTCTGCGGACAGGCATACCCGCACCAGAGTCGACCGGCGAGGGCGGTGAAGAAGAACAACGACACGCCCGCAATGATCAGGAGCAGAGCGAGCAAAAGAAAATCTTGCGGCCACAGTGTGATTGAGAAGATATGAAATTTGCGCGCAGGCAAATCGAACAAGACCGCTTGTCGGCCATCCCAACGAAGGAATGGTCCGACGTAAAAGATACCGAGCAATACGAACATTGCCAGTCGACGTAAACTCGCGTAGCGACCTTTGACATCACGCGGATAGATCTTCGCCTCTGTGCGATAGAGACCTTCGTTCACTTTCTTGACCGCAGTATCCATAGATGTGCTCAGGGGCGTTGGCGCCGTGTCAGACGCAGCGTCAACCAGCCGGCGACAGCGGTGCCTAACCAAAAGAAAAAGAACATGAGTGCATAGCCGGTTTCACGGCCCTCACCCAACTCGAGCGCAGCGGTTTCCAACAGGCTCTCAGGATCGAATACACCGAAGAACACAAGACTCATGACGGCGGCCACGAGGAAAGATATCCAGACAAGGACGGCGCGCTTTTGTGTTTCCCGGGGCCATGCCTTGGCCCCGGGACCACGAGTTACCGCGTCTTGATCAGTCGTCGCCATAAAGGTCGGTACCATTGCCCAGATCGCCGGCAGACAGACTGTAGACGTAGGCCGCAATCAGACGGACACGATCCTCGCCCAGCAGCGCTGCGTGCGAGGGCATTCGACCTTGTCGACCCTCAACGATGGTCTTGCGAACTGCCGCTGCGCTGCTGCCGTACAGCCACACATCGTCGTTGAGGCGCGGTGCGCCGACCAACGTGCTGCCTTCGCCATTCGGGCCGTGGCAGGCCGAGCAGGTCGCCGTGTACTGCGTATGCGACTCGGAAGTGGTGTCGGCTCCTGTCGAGAGACTGCGTACATAGGCGACCATTCCGTCGATTGCCTCGTCACTGCCAAGCACACCGCCCATCGCCGGCATCATGCCGTTACGACCCTGCAGGATGCTGCGCTCGATATCGCTGAAGCTCGATCCGTACAGCCAGTCTGCATCGGTCAGATTTGGAAAGCCGGCAGCGCCGTAACCGAGAGACCCGTGACACTGGGTGCAATAGTTGGAGAACAGGCTCTTGCCGGTGCTCAACGCTTCATCGTGTTGTACCAACGTCTCGACATCGAGATCCCGAAACGCCGCGAACATCGGTGCATAGGCGGCTTCGGCATCGGCGATCTCCGCGTCGTACTGCGCGTATTGAGACCACTCTGCTGTGCCCGCGACATTGCCGAGACCCGGGAATACCACGAGGTAGCCGCCGCCGAAAATCAACGTGATGACGAACAGCCCAAGCCACCATCTCGGCAGCGGCTCGTTTCGCTCGACGAGTCCATCCCATTGATGGCCTGTCGTGTTGTCTTCTTCAGTGGGTTCCGGGCCCTGGCGGCCAGTCCATGCGATCAGCCAGAACGTGGCGATAAACGTCACCACGGTGCCGACAATCACAAAAATGCTCCACGAATCACTCATGGTAGTTCTCCCTCGGCGGGTTTCGGATCATCCTGCAGCGGCAGCTGTGATGCTGCTTCGAATTCCCGCGAACGACCTCGGCTGTAGGCCCAGATCGTCAGCAGAATGAACAGAACGAAAACAAGTGCGGTAATCAGGCCGCGTAAAAGACTCAGCTCCATGACTACCTCGCTCTCCGGGCCAGGCCCAGTCCCTGTAAGTAAGCGATCAGCGCGTCCATCTCGGTCTTGCCCTGCACCGCCTGTGAAGCAGCGGCGATGTCCTCATCGCTATAGGGGTCACCGAGCATCTGCAATGCGCGCATCTTGCCGGTAACAAGCTCACCATCGACCAGCGCGTTCGATAGCCACGGATAGGCTGGCATGTTCGATTCGGGCACTAGCTCCTGCGGCTTGATCAAGTGCAGGCGATGCCACTCGTCACTGTAGCGTCCGCCCACTCTCGCGAGATCCGGTCCGGTGCGTTTTGAGCCGAATTGGAACGGTCGGTCGTAAACCGATTCGCCGGCCACCGAGTAGGGCCCGTAGCGCTCGGTCTCCGAACGGAAAGGCCGGACCTGCTGCGAGTGGCAGCCATAGCAACCCTCCCGGACGTAGATGTCGCGTCCGGCGAGTTGCAGCGCGGGGTAGGGCTTCACACCCTCGATCGGCTGTGTGCCTGCGCCACTCGCCATCAACGGGACGATTTCCACAAGTCCGCCGATGGAGATCACCAGGATGATCAAGACGCTCATCAGCCGGACATTCTTTTCTAATGCTTCATGTTTCATGCTGCGCTCCTTAAGCCGGTTGGGCGACTGGCGCCGCTTCCGGTGCGCGTTTCGGAATCGTCCGGTAGACGTTGTAGACCATGATCAGCATGCTCGCGAAGAAGATGAATCCACCCAGCAAGCGAATGCCGTAGTACGGGTAGGTGAACTTCAACGACTCGATAAAGCTGTAGGTCAACGTGCCGTCCTCATTGATCGCACGCCACATCAGGCCCTGAGCAATACCGGATACCCACATGGACGCGGCGTACAGCACGACACCGATCGTGGCCATCCAGAAATGCACGTTGATCAGGCGCGTGGAGTACATCTTCTCGAGGCCGTAGAGACGTGGGATCAAGCAGTACATCGACCCGATCGTCATCATGGCGACCCAGCCGAGCGCGCCGGAATGCACGTGACCAATGGTCCAGTCGGTGTAGTGTGAGAGGGCATTGACCGTCTTGATCGACATCATCGGGCCTTCGAAGGTCGACATGCCGTAGAACGATAGCGCCACGATCATGAACTTCAGCACCGGGTCGCTGCGCAGTTTGTCCCACGCACCGGACAGGGTCATGATGCCGTTGATCATGCCGCCCCAAGAAGGTGCCAGGAGGATCAGCGAGAACACCATGCCGAGCGACTGTGCCCAGTCAGGTAATGACGTGTAATGCAGGTGATGCGGGCCAGCCCACATGTAGATCGCGATCAGCGCCCAGAAGTGAACGACAGAGAGTCGGTAGGAGTAGATCGGGCGATTGGCCTGCTTGGGCACGAAGTAATACATCATGCCGAGGAAGCCTGCGGTCAGGAAAAATCCAACGGCGTTATGGCCATACCACCATTGCATCATCGCATCGACAACACCGCTGTAGATGGGATATGACTTGGTGAGCGATACGGGGATCGCCAGGTTGTTGAAGATATGCAGAATGGCGACCGTCAGAATGAAAGCCGCATAAAACCAGTTGGCGACGTAGACGTGCTTCACGTTGCGCTTGGCGATCGTGCCGAAAAACACGACAGCAAAACTCACCCAGACGACGGCGATCAGGATATCGATCGGCCATTCCAGCTCGGCATACTCCTTGCCCTGAGAAATTCCGAGTGGGAGCGTGATCGCCGCAAGCAGAATCACCGTCTGCCAGCCCCAGAATGTAAAACTCGCAAGCTTGTCGAACGCAAGGCGTGTATGACAGGTTCGCTGGACTACGTAGTAGGCCGTGGAAAACAACGCGCAGCCACCGAACGCGAAGATGACTGCGTTGGTGTGGAGCGGTCGTAACCGGCTGTAGGTCAGGAATGGCAGGTCAAAGCTCAAGCTCGGCCAGATGAGCTGGGCGGCGATGATAACGCCGACCAACATTCCGACGACCCCCCAGAGAATCGTCGCTAGCGCAAACTGTCGCACGACTGTGTCGTTATAAGTCGCTGCATTTTGCATGTTGTATGTCCCGTGAATCTGGAATTGTTATGACGCGGACTCTCGCCAGCGTTGCCGGAAAGACTAATTCGAGAGGCGGGGTGCGAAAATGACCTGGGTCAATTTCATTGTTGGGGTGCGCTGGTAGGGTGAGCTGCACAAAATCTCGTCCGGGTGAGGCCCAATGGATAAAGAGACAAATAGCGAGATGCCGCGTCTGCTGCAGAGATTTGGCGTCGATATGCCACCGCTTGGCATCACCGCCGAGCCGACGCAGTTCGACTACGATATCGGCGAGCTGGAGTTTCGCGATGCGATGTTGGCCGCGAATGAGCAGCTAATTCCGGCTCGGCTGTCGCTCGCCGTACAGCTGCCGTTTTGCGCCTCGCTGTGCTACCACTGCTCACGCCTGAAGAAGGTGACCCGCAATGCAAGGCTGATGGCGGCCTACGTGGACGCCCTGTGCAAAGAAATCCGCTCGAAGAGTGAGCTGATCGACCAGGACCGGCTGGTCGAGCAATTGTGGTTTGTTGGCGGCTCCCCCGCGTACCTCGGGATCACGTCCCTCGGCCGCATCATGACTGAGATTGGCCAGTGCTTTTCGGTGTCGGGCTCCAACAGCCGTTACTTCATGGTGGAGGTCGATGCCCGTACGGCAACACCGCAGTACGTTGCGCAGTTGTCGATGCTCGGCGTAAACGCGATGCGTACGTGGGTACCGGCGATGAGTAAATCGGTGCAGGCAAGCATCAATCGAGAGCAATCCGCTGAAAACCTCGCCGCACTGATGATGGCGGCGCGGCGAACGAGTTTTCGTGACGTGACGCTCGCCACCCGTTATGGCCTGCCGATGCAGACGATCGAAGGTCTCCGGAACGATATTGACTGGCTCGCGGATCTCGGCCCAGACAATATCGTCACCGAGCGCTACCAACACCGACCGGGATTGCATGCTTCGCAGCGCTTGATTCCGAGAACGCTGCTGCCCGAGATCGAACAGGTCGACGAAATGGAAGCCTTGATGGCGGAGCGACTGTTGCTGTCAGGTTACGAACACATTGGCCTTGGCTATTTCACACGGACAGGCAGTGTCATGCACCGGGCTAAAGACCAGGGTCAGCTGCAACGTGGGCTGATGGGCTACATGATTGGCGCGGGTGCGGATACGCTCGGCTTCGGCGCGGGCGCGATATCATCGATCGAAGACTTCCTGTTTCGCGCGCCCGAGGATATCGATGCTTATATGCGCAATACGCAGCGCGGAGGCTTGGCGATAGAGGCCGGATACTGCGCGGATCTTGCCACCGAGCGCGCAAGTTTCATTGTGGAGCGCATGTTGTGCGACGGCGTCTGTCGCGAGCGAGATTGGTCTGTCTCATTTGATATACCGTTTAATCGATACATCGATGCGCTCGGATCGTACATCCAGCCCCTTTTCGTGGACGATATTTTGACATTTGACCAGCACACTTTGACAGTAACTGAGCGCGGTCGAAAAAGCCTCGGGCGTATCGTTCAAACGTTCGAAAAATCGTTACAAGACAAGGCTCTAGTGTCACTGCACTGAAACACCGGTTCTGTTACTCTGGCCTGACACCCGCAAACGGGATCAGGTTATGGGGACCACGACACCGATATTGCGCGGACAGGTCGCCGAAGCGAGGTGCAGTGCCTGTCAGGTGGGTCAGTTCTGTCTGGCCGCAGGATCCGACAAAGAGACGTTGTTGAAACTCGATGAGTTACTCCACGTCGATAGCTCGGTCGATTCCGGCGAGCACGTCGCTCGCCGGGGTGATGCCTTCAAAGGTGTCATGGCGGTCCGATCCGGTTGCTTCAAAAGTTACCGGGTCGACCGCGAAGGTCGAGAGCAAGTGCGTCGTTTCCATTTTCCTGGCGAGCTCATCGGCCTGGATGCCGTCAATATGGGCGTATATCAGGACAGCACAGTGGCTCTGCAAAAAGGAGCTACCTGCGCGATCGATTATCGCCAGCTTCTCGAATTGTCCTCCTGCGCGGCGGGCCTTCAACAGCAGCTATTCCGGTTGTTCTCGGGCCAGCTCGCGGAGCGGCAGCTTCACGCCGGAGAGTTTTCAGCAGAGGAGCGAATCGCGGCTTTCATCGTCGATATCTCGGCGCGCCTGGCTTCGCGAGGTTGGGACGGCGACCAGTTTGAGTTGGCGATGTCGCGCGGTGATATCGGCAATCATCTTGGACTTGCGACCGAAACGGTAAGTCGCGTTTTCAGTCGGCTCCGCTCAGCAGGTGTGCTCACTGTGCGACGCAAGCATATTGTGATCACTGATCGCGCCTCACTCGAGAGTATGGCCGAGAGTATTCTCACCGCTTGAGTCGGTCGGCGTGAGCGAATCACGCCCAACAATCGGTGAACTCAGCTCGCGCTGTCGTTACTATGGGCACGTCTTTTGAGGAGTGTCCCGATGTTCGATGTTTCCCCCCTGCCCGGTGATCCGATTCTTGCCTTGATGGCGGCCTATCGGGCCGACGCGTCAGACAAAAAAGTCGATCTCGGCGTTGGTGTCTACCAGGATGACGCAGGCGCCACACCGGTATTGCAGGCTGTCACCGACGCCGAGCAGAGAATTCTTGAGGCGCAGCGCACGAAGAGCTACGTCGGCATCGCTGGTCTGGATGAATTCAATGACGGCATGACGCGCATGCTCCTCGGCGATAGCCATACTGCGTTAGCAGCCGGACGAGTGACCACCGTGCAAACAGCGGGCGGTTCGGGTGGTCTCAGAGTAGCGGGTGAGCTCATCGCCAGCCTGCGACCCGACGCGACGATCTGGGTGACAACGCCGACCTGGGCAAACCACCAGCCGTTGCTTTCATCAACGGGTCTGAGTCTGAAGCCGCTGCGTTATTACGACAGCGCGACGGGCACGTTGGACGGTGAAGGCTTCCTCGAGGATGTCAGTGCGATGCCCGAACGCGATGTGATTTTATTGCACGGCTGCTGCCATAACCCGACCGGCGCAGACCTTGATCAGAGTCTCTGGCGGCAGGTGGCGAGCATTTGCGCAGAGCGCAATATTCTGCCGTTTGTTGATACCGCCTATCAGGGGTTTGGGCGCGGACTCGATGCAGACGCCGAAGGCGTCCGGATGCTTGCAGAGCAGGTGCCGGAATTGCTGGCGGTGAGTTCCTGCTCCAAGAATTTTGGGCTCTACCGCGAGCGTACGGGTGCGCTGACCGCGATTACCGCCACCGCTTCGCAAGCGCAGGCGATTCGCACGCACTTAATGAAGATCACGCGTTCCATGATCTCGATGCCCCCTGATCACGGTGCGAGAATCGTTGCGACGATTCTCACCGATCAGGGACTGCGCGATACGTGGCTGGACGAGCTCGGAACCATGCGCGAGAGAATGGCCGCGCAGCGCCGAGGTTTTGTTTCTGCACTGGAATCACATGGTCTGGCTGACCGATTCTCGTTCGTGGCCGAGCAGTCGGGCATGTTCTCGCTGTTGGGCATCGACAAAGCGACGATCGACAGGCTGCGAGAAGATTGGCACGTCTACATCGTTGGCTCGAGTCGGGTAAATGTGGCCGGGATGACCGGTAGTCGCGTGGGTTATATCGCCGAAGCTCTTGCAGCGACCATCGCTGCTTGATCGGTACGCACGATGCCTGCAAAGCGTTTGGTGTCGCGCAGTAGTTCGCCAATCTCGGCGGCGGGCAGTGGCTTGGAGAAATAGTATCCCTGAATCTCGTCGCACCGGCGGCGCATCAGGTACTCGAGCTGCGAGTAGGTCTCGACGCCCTCCGCAACGGTCTTTAGTTTCAAGCTGCCGGCCATGCTGATGATCGCGTTACAGATGGCGACAGCGTCCTCGTCTGGAATATCGCAGACGAAAGAGCGATCGATCTTCAGCGAATCGATTGGGAACTGTCGCAGGTAGGCGAGTGACGAGTATCCGGTTCCGAAATCGTCGATCGCCAGCGAGATACCAATCTCACGGAGCGTTTGCAGCGCGTCACGCGTCTGTTGTACATCCTGCATCAACACACCCTCGGTCAGCTCGAGTTGTAGCGACTCCGCATCCAACTCGTGTGTCCCGAGTGCGGCTTCGACCACCGAGGCCACATCGTCCTGCCAGAACTGCTGGCTCGACAAGTTGACCGAAATGGGGATAGCGGGCAGACGTGCTTCCTTCCACACCGCCATTTGACGACACGCTTCCTGAATGATCCAGCGACCGATCGGGACGATAAGCCCGGTATCTTCTGCAATTGGAATGATCTTTCCGGGGGAAACCCATCCGCGTTCCGGGTGATGCCATCGCAGCAGTGCTTCTGCACCGGTGATGCGCCAGTCGCCGACACGAACTTTGGGTTGGTAGTGCAACTCAAACTGACCTTGCTCGAGTGCTCTCCTGAGATCGATCTCCAGATCGAGTCGCTCCAACGAGCGAACCGAGGTCGTTTCCGTACAGAAGGAGAATCCCGAACGCCCGGCCTGCTTAGCCTGGTACATCGCGACGTCAGCCGTCTTCAGAAGCGTCTCTTCATCCTCGCCGTCGTTCGGATAAATCGCAATGCCGATGCTCGGTGTCACGACAAACTCGTGACCTGTGAATTCGAACGGTGCCTTCAGCGTTTCGATGATGCGTGACGCAACGCTTTCAATATTCTCGACCGCCTTCTCGTTTCTCACGAGCAGCGTAAACTCATCGCCACCCAGTCGTGCGACGTTACCGCTGTCCGCAAGTCCGCCTTTGTCCGTGCGGGAGAGCGTATCTTCAGCGCGTAAGCAGCGCTCGAGGCGCAGGGCAACCATCTTAAGCAGTTCATCACCGGTCGTATGGCCGAGTGTGTCGTTGATGCGCTTGAAATGGTCGAGGTCGATGTACAGCAGGGCGAAGCGCGAACCATTGGCACGGGCGCGATCCATACAATGGCGCAGCTCGCTCGAGAAGAACTGCCGGTTGGGTAGTCCTGTTAGTGGATCGTAGTACGCCAGCTGGTGAATGCGGTCGGTTGCTTCGCGCTGCTCTGTCACATCGCGGACGACCGCGAGCACATTCTGGTCGGACTGTTTGCCCAGTCTGATTTCAAAGTGTTGTTTTCGTCCCTTCCGATCCATGAGTGAGATTGCAGTCTCAATCGGTTCGCCGGTCTCCAACACTTTTTCCGTGTGTTGTGTACAAAACGACTCGATTTCCCGGCGCAGGATATGCTCTTGTGCATCCCAGGATTCGGTTCGCAGCGCGAGTTGATCAGTGCCTGTCGAGTTGTACTGGATGAGTGAGGCGTTGTCGCCGATGACCTGGTTTCGGGCATTCAGGAGAAACAACCGGTCGGGCAGCGCCTGGACGATCGCTTTGACTCGAGAATGTGACTCTCGCAAAGCAAGCTGGGTTTGCGAGCTGCGAAGGATGTACCTGACTCGGTGCGCGAGCACCGACCAGCTGATGGGCTTCACAATAAAATCGGTGGCGCCAACCTCGTAGGCGGCGTTGACCGACTCAGGATCCTCGCGACCGGTAATCATGACGACCGGCGTATAGCGCAGCCCCGGCTGTTGCCGGATCCAGGCCGTGAGTTCAAAACCATTCATGCCGGGCATGTCGACGTCGAGCAAGATGATATCGGGCTTGTTACGCTCGATCTTTCGCATACCCGCTTCGGCGTTGTCGGCGTCGACTACAAGAAAGCCGGCATGCTCGAGGAAGCGCCGTGTCATTAACCTGATCGTTGCTTCGTCGTCGACGATCAGCACGAGCGGGGGCCGGTCCGGGAACGAACCGGTAATGCTCTCAAAAATACCAGTGAGGTCGTTGGCCATATCAGGCGACTTTCTTGGTGCGCCGTTCTGCCAAAGCGGCCGTTGAACGTTCGAAGGTACGATCTGCGTTTGCCCACAGGCTGCGCATCGCACTCGGATCATCGTCACGCGCCAGCTGCTCGAGCTCGGCGCATTGGCTTGCGAAATGGGCCAGTCCAACGGCTGCGCTGCTGGATTTAAGCGCATGCGCACAGCGGCCTGCCTCGGCGGCGTCGCCGTTATCCAATGCATCCCGAATGCGCCCGACAAGGCGTTCGGATGACACGAAATATTCGTCCAGAATCTCGTCGAAGATGGTGCTGTCGCCATCTTCGTCGAGCATGCGAATCTGATCCAATGCAGCGTCATCGATCAATTCGACATATACAACGTCGCTGTAGGTCGCAGAAACGTTGATGCCATCCGCCGACCGAATCCACTTGTCCAGCATAGTCTCAAGCTGTTCTTTGGTGAACGGTTTCGTCAGGTAGTCGCTCATGCCTGCGTCCAGGCACCGTTCACGGTCTCCCGAAAGCGCGTTGGCGGTCAGGGCGACGACTGGCAGTGACTCGAGGTCGGGCATCTCACGGATTCTGCGTGTTGCCTCGAATCCGTCCATCTCCGGCATCTGGCAGTCCATGAAGACGAAGTCGAATGATTGCTGCTGCAGCAGTTCGAGCGCCTCACCACCGTGATTGGCAATTTCTACCTGAACCCCAATTCGCTTGAGAATCTCGGTGGCGACGCATTGATTCACAATATTGTCTTCTACGAGGAGCACTCGTCGGGAGTCAGGGTCGCCTGCAGTATCTTCAGTACTTTCCATGCGTGCCTTTACCTGAGGGTGTCGTGTAATGCAGTCGAAGAGTGCAGAGGGATGAATCGGTTTGCTGAGCGTCGTATTGGCAATAGGGTCGGATAGCGTTGAATGCTGACTGTCTTTGTCGTCAGGCGCGAGCATGACCAACAGAATGTCCGCAAACTCCTCTGCGTTACGCAGCATCTCGATAAACGTGGCCAGCGCTGGCTTGGCGACTTCGGCGCTAACAAACACCATGCCGATGCTGCGACCCTCCTGCACGGCCGTACGAAGCTGCGTAATTCCGGAAGGAATATCCAACGACGAGTTGACGCTGATGCCCCACGACCTTAAGTGGGCTTCGAGAAGACGTCGCGCAGCGACGTCACTGTCGATGATCAGCGCATAAGAGTCCCGCAAGGCGTCGGGCAGTGCTCTGTCTGCACGGATTGTCGCATCCGAGCTACCAAGCACACCGTGCACGCGGGCGACCGTGCCTCCGGCTTCGGGTTGCTCAATGGTGAGCTGTGCATTGAGCATGTCGCACAACTGGCGTGCGATGACCAGTCCGAAGCCGACGCGTTCGGCACGCTCCAACGACTCCCGCTGATCCGGCAATGTGAACACGACATCGAGTATTTCGGGCGCGATACCGGGCCCGGTGTCCTCCACACGCAGCTCGAATCGGTTGTTACCGTTGTCTAATTCACAGCTTGCATAAACGCGAACACTACCGCTCGGTGTGTAGGTCAGTGCATTGCTCAGCAGGTTCGAGAGCAACTGGCTGACACACCACGCATCGAAGTTCACGACGCGCTCGCATTGCGAGCCGATATGGCAGTGAAGGCTCAAGCCTACTTCAGATGCCCGCGGCGCAGCGAGTTCCACGGTTGATTCCACCACACTGCGAAGCGATTGCGTGACCACGGCTATGTTGCCCCTTTTCTCCACGGTGGCGGAATTGCCCCGGTTTCTTTTATCCATCGTTCTGGTATAGCGGCACTCCCAAACCCCGCTTTAATCGTTTAGTCTCCAAAAACAGTGTCACAACGGATGTGACATAACGCTGTTGAAGGCTCGTCTTACTAAAGCCGTGTAGTTGCGCGCCGCTAATAGCATTTGGATGTGTTGAGAACGCATCGAAACGACAAAAGGAATTGGATATGCACGTACTTGTCGTCGAAGACAATGCAGCCGATGCGGAAATGGTGACGATGTCCCTCCAGCGTGTCGACAGCAACATAAACGTGACCTCGGTCGATACATTGCAGGAAGCGATGGAGAAGATCGATACCGGCACATTTGACATCACCTTGCTCGACCTTACGCTCCCAGATAGCCACGGATTGAGTTCGATCAAGGATCTTCAGCGCGTTAACGAGACGATGCCGATTATTGTTCTCAGCGGTGATGATCGCGAGCAGATGGCACTGTCGGCGGCAAGACTAGGTGTGGAGGATTTCATCGCGAAGGGCGAGTCCGTAGGCGCGCCGTTCGTGCGTACCTTGCGCTACGCGATTGAGCGAAAGAAAGGCGAGCAGCGCCTTCGCGACCTCGCAGACTTTGATCAGCTGACCCGTTTGTCGAATCGTCAGCGATTCAACCGACAGCTGCTCAAGGCGGTCGGTCATGCCGAACGCAGTGGTGAACTGATGGCGCTGTTGTTCATTGATCTTGACGAATTCAAGGAGATTAACGACACGCTCGGTCACCACGCGGGTGATGAATTGCTGACTCAGGCCGCGATGCGATTCCGCTCATGCGTGCGCACCGGAGATTTGGTCGGACGCCTTGGCGGTGATGAGTTCGCGATTCTTGCAGAGTCACTCAACAGTCCCTATGACGCCGAAATCGTTGCCGCGAAAATTCTTGAAGCATTGCAGATGCCGTTCGTTCTGGGCGGCCACTCTGTCACCATCGGCGCGAGTATCGGTATATCGATGTACCCACATGATGCGAGTGATGCTGAAGAACTTCTGACCCGGTCTGATATTGCGATGTATCAGGCCAAGCGCAACGGTCGCAATAACATCATGTTTTATTCGCCGGAACTCAATAAGAGTGCAGAGGCACGTAACGCCATGCTGCGCGAGTTGTCCGAGGCGATCGCCAATGAACAATTCGTAGTCCAGTACCAGCCGAAGGCCTGCGCGCGAACCCATCGTCTGGTCGGCCTTGAGGCGCTAGTGCGTTGGCGTCATCCACGTCGCGGCGTCCTCGGGCCGGAAGCATTTGTTCCTTTCGCCGAAGAGAACGGCATGATTTCTGCCATCGACGACCTCGTGATCCAGCAAGTGACTAACGACATCGTTAAATGGACTGACGATCAGTTGGACGTCGTGCCCGTATCGGTGAATGTCTCCGCATCCCAGGTGCTGCGCACCGACCTTGTGGAAGCAATGAACCGGTTGTTCGACCGTACCGGTGTCAACCCGGGGCTGTTGCGCTTCGAGCTTACCGAGTCTGTGCTGCGCGCAGAATACGGTGAAACCCGAGATGCGTTGGCTGAGTTGCGCAAGGCGGGTGTACAGGTCTGGCTGAATGATTTCGGAACCGGATATTCCACGATGGGTATGCTGAACGAGTTCCCCTTGGACGGTCTGTGTATCGCCAGAGAGTTCGTGGGTGCGATTGACCGAAAACGCTCGTTTGCGATCGTTAAATCGATCGTCAACCTGGCCCACAATCTCGAGTTGGGCGTGGGTGCAATCGGTGTTGAGACCGAAGATCAATTGCGCTTACTCAAAGCGATTGGTTGTGATTCAGTGCAAGGCGGATATTACGGTGCACCTATGGATGCGCTATCCGTTCGTAAATACTTCTTGGATGATCGTAAGCAAACCGTGACAGGCATTCTGCGCGCTTTGCCAGCAATTAACGATCAAGGACATTAATGATCGAAGAACACTCACAACGACAGGTTTTTGCACGGGCATTGTCTCAGGACTACGCGTCGCTGCTGCGCTCTGCGCGTCAGCTTTCAGCTTATGTTCGGGAAGACTTGTTGCGGGATGATCCCGATGCCGCGATGCATGCGCTTGGAATGCTGGACCTTCGTCTGGCCGGAATGGATCGTTTTGTCAACGACTTGATCCGTTACTGCCGTGCAGGGCAACGGCACGTCACCCCAGAGCAGTTTAGCCTGACCGAACTCGCCGAAATTGTGTTCCGTAAGCAGAACGTACATCCCGGTGCAGAGCTGGTGGTGTCGATCGCGCAAGATCAGATCGTTGCCGATCTGTCCGCGATGCGTATGGTTCTCGACGAGTTATTTCGCAACGCAATTACGCACCACCCGAACCCATCGTCACTTCAGATTCACATCGAGTCATCAGCCGCTATGGGTACGGGAACTCTGATCGTTGTGCGTGACAATGGCGTTGGCGTACCGGACGGGATGTTAACCAAGATCGCGCAACCATTCGTCAAGCTATCAACCAACGGCAAGTCCGCCGGTCTGGGGTTGTCGATCATCTCGCGCGAACTTGAGGCTATGGGTGCTCAGTTGCAGTTTCGAGCAGGCAGCGGCGGTCTTTCGGCTGTGATTGTGCTGCCGGCTCACATGACGGCAACCCACGATGATCGTCGCCCGGCGATCGAGCCGCTCGACTCGCAGTCCGCACCGAAACTTCGGATCGTCTAGGGCTGAAGGCAATTGCACCGAAGTCCGCGCCGGGACGGTGCCCAAAGGTTTGCGCGGACGAACAGTATCCTCTAGGAATTCTCGGGCTCTTTACGCCAGATTGTGAGCGCCCGCGGAGCGTCGACGCCCATCTTTACTCGGTGTCCGGCGCCGGAAAACACGGTTATCTCGATCGGGCCATCACCGAAAATCTCCCGCAGCGGGGTATTCGGATCCACATCAGCGGCGGGCTCGATGAGAATCGACTCTGCATTGCGGCGGCTGACGATCAGCATTGCTGACTCCTTGTCATTGAACCTGGCATCCTGGCCATCCCTGCGTTGCTTCTAGACTTCCGCCAGCGCCCGATACTGCCCCGTAGTGTCCGCCTTGCCATCCGGATTATAGGTCTCTGTATCAGACGGTCCGTCCTGGCCACGCATCACGCGGAGCGCTTCCTGTTTCTGCTTCTGCTGTGAAGCGATGATGATGCCGTTGCCGTTATTGGCTTCCCGACATTCCGAGAGCAATGCGATGACTTTCGACCACACGGTCTCCAACTTGCCCTCTCGATCATTGCGGCGAACGTATGAGGTCATGCCTTGCATGGTGTCCTCCGCGTTGTCCGCGGCCAGCATAGCCTGACGCGAGTGACCGAGCTTTTCCAGCGCATCCAGATGCATTTTCTTGCGTGAAACACAGCTGCTCAGTGCATCGCTGTCGTCGTCACGAAGTGCGTTGCGCTCGTCATACAAGGCATTTAACAAGCGCTCCGCGGCGCGCTGCGTGTCGGTCAGCAGCGCGTGGGTCCGGTCAAAGCGATTGATGCCTTCAGTGCTCATGCGTCTTAACCGCGCTCTATGTCACTGCGAAGAATTTTGTCGGCAATCTGCTGGTCGTCAATCTTGTAGCTACCGTCTTGTATGGAAGCCTTGATCGCGTCAACACGCGCTGCGTCGACCTCGGGTGCTTCAGCAACCGCGTCTTCGATACGCGCGAGCAACTTCGCATTGTCGGTAAGCGCAACCGTATCGGCCGGTCGCGTATTCGGCCCTTCGCCTTGCTGCTCGGCCGGAGTTTCGCTGCTGACTCGTCGGTTGCCGCCGACATCAGCGATCTTCGGCAATATGCCGCTGTTCACTCCATCGATTTCGTTAGACATAATCTTAATCATCCAAAAAGTTATCCCTCTGTGCTCAATCTAGCGGCGGCACAGGCGTTAACTTTAGCCCGAAAGTGAAAAATAAACGGTGAATGTGACGCAGTCGGTGGTCAGGGCGAGATCAGAACTTCGCCACCTGGCTGAATCGTACCTTCGACCGTGCGCCCTGAGCTTAGATTTCGGACTCGTACGCGCTGTCCAATCGCACCGTCTGCCAGTGCCTCGCCGCTCATCTTGATCCTTGCACCGCGAATGGAGGCGATCAGCGTGACGGTCTGCCCCTTGTGGACATCGGTTCTATCGCCCACCGTTGCCGGTGTGACCACACTGCCTTCGGGCAGCGAACGGGTCAGTGTGCGACCGATCACCATATTGGCGTCGGCGAAGTAGCCGAGTGACATCGTCGAAATATCGACGCGCCTCATGCGCAGATCAGCGGCGGTAAGGCGGTGACCTCGCGACAGGTGACCGTTCAACACTACGATCGGCTGCCAGGCGATCGTCCGCACAGAGACATACACTTGCCACTGCTGGGTCCCCGGGCAGCTCACACCAACGGTGACTCTCGGCCCATCGGTAGGGCCGGGATAGCGGGTTGCCAGAGGTTGGTCGCAACGCGCAACACGCAGATTGGCATCCAACCTGTCCGCAACGGCGCTCGAGTCAGTAGCGCCCAAGCCTCGGTCTGCGGCGATGCGTTGCTCGGCCGCTTGCGCGATATCGTCAACGGGATGCCAGGGCGACCCGCCGTCAGCGAGCGTTGGTCCTGCGAGTAAACCACTGATCAATGCGCCAAGCGAACACCTTATAAAGAGAGTAGTCATGTTTCGTTCACCTTCATGGCTCTCGGGTACAGTTCATTGACCAATCGTCTGCAAACTCTGTGCCACGCGAAAAACGTCAGATCATTGACACCTGCCGGTTGTCGGTTGCCGTCGCAGCGGCGATTTCTTGCCACTCGATAAAACGAATCCACGCACCCCAAACGCTGGAAGCCAGTCATATCGCGGCTTCACGCAAATTGGCACAGCGTTTGCTAACAGTCCCTTGAGAAACAACCGAGGGACACGCCATGAAGGTGGATCCGTTTGCACAACATGCTGAGGCTTTATCACTTCGCGCCGCGCGCAACGAAGTGCTGGCAACCAATCTCGCCAACGCCGACACACCCGGTTACCTGGCTCGCGACTTTGATTTCGCAGCAGCGCTAAACGGTAACGGAAACCAGTTTTCCACGTTGCGAGTGGCGACGACCGATAGCGCTCACATGGCGCCGCAAGAGCGTTTCCTCGATACACGCACGGCGCTTGCCTGGCGAGTTCCTACGCAGCCGAGCGTCGATGGCAACACAGTGGAGACCGACGTTGAGCAGGCCGAGTACGCGAAGAACGTCATTGGGTATCAGGCCAGTCTTCGTTTCCTGAATCAGAAGATATCGGGGCTTCGTCTCGCTATCCGAGGAGATCTGTAATGGCATTGAACCGCGTCATGGACATCGCCGGCTCAGCGTTAAATGCACAGTCGGTTCGTCTGAACACCACAGCCAGTAACCTTGCTAATGCCGGCAGCGTGTCGGGTGACCCGAACAAGGTATACCGCGCGAGAAACCCAGTTTTTGAAGCGATTCCGGGTTATCAGACCTCACCTGCATTTAGGGTGTTTGCGGAGAACGCAACAGCTAGCTATGGCGTTCGAGTCACCGACGTTGTGGAAAGCCAGCAACCGCTAACCCAGCGCTACGCACCGGATCACCCCGAAGCAGATGCTGACGGCAACGTCTATGTCACCAACGTCAACACGGTGGCGGAGATGGTCAACATGATCTCTGCGTCTCGCGCCTACCAATCCAACATTGAAATCATGACGACGACCAAAGAGCTGCTGGTGCAGACCTTGTCGATCGGTCGTAGCTAAGGAGCTGCCGCTAATGACGAACAACATAGACTTTAGCTCTCTGCAGGATATTGGTCTTGCAAATCAGACGCGCGGCGTTGAAACACAGGACGTCGGACAAGACGAGTATCTGACACTAATGCTCGCGCAGTTTGAAAATCAGGATCCGTTCGAGCCAATGGAGAACGGCGAGTTCCTGGCGCAGCTCGCGCAGTTCTCGACCGCGAGCGGTATCGAAGAGCTGCAGCTCTCGTTCGACAGCTTTAGCGATCGACTGGTGTCTGATCAGGCCCTTCAAGCCTCAGCGCTTGTAGGGCGCGAGGTATTGGTGAACTCAGAGCTGGCGCGTTCAGACATTCAGGGCCAGGCGATTAGCGGTGCATTGCAAATGGAAGGCGCAAGCGGTGCGGTGCGCGTCGATGTTCTCGACGCTTCCGGGCAGCTCGTGCAAACGCTCGAGCTTGGCACTCGAGTCGCCGGCGATACGGCATGGCAGTGGAACGGTCAGATGTCTGACGGCTCGCCAGCGCCACCAGGAATCTACCAGTTCCGTGCCACAGTGCAGCGTGGTTCGGATTTCGAAAGCGTTCCAACACTCCTGCGCAGCGATGTGGGTAGCGTCACGCTCGATCCGACCGGTCAGGGCATCACAGTCAACAGCAGCTTACTCGGCAGTTTCTCGTTTGCCGATGTACGCGAAATTTTTTGATACGAAGGAGCAATCCGCATGGTATTTCGAATCGCCCTTAGTGGCCTCAACGCAGCCGCGACCGATCTTGGTGTAACGGCCAACAACATTGCCAACGTCAACACGACGGGGTTCAAGGAGTCTCGAGCGCAGTTCGCCGAAGTCTTCGCGGTTGGCGCACAAAGTGTGAGTACATCAGCTGCCGGTAGTGGTGTTCGCCTCTCGGATATTTCCCAGCAGTTCACTCAGGGCAACATCGACTTTACGCAGAATGCGCTCGATCTTGCGATTTCTGGCGAGGGCTTTTTCGTGCTCAACGACGGTGGTCAGCGTCTGTATACGCGTGCCGGTGCGTTTTCCGTTGATCGAGAGGGGTTTGTTGTCAACACCTCGGGGCTGCGACTGCAGTCCTATCCGGTTGGCGCTGACGGATTGTTTAACACGGGTAACCTGACGGACCTGCAGTTGCAGACGGGATCAAACCCGCCGCAGGAAACTGCAAATATTGAGTTTGGCGTCAATCTGCCAGCCGACGAAGCACCACCGGTGAACCCTGTTTTCGATCCTGCGGATGCATCGAGCTTTAACTTCACAACCGCTGTCACTATCTTCGATTCTCTGGGTGCTTCTCACACGGCCACCTCCTATTTCATTAAAGGAGCAAACCCCAACGAGTGGACCGTTCAAACGACCATCGATGGAAACACCGTCGGTGCGCCGCAGCCCGTCGTATTCGGTCCGGACGGTCGGCTTCAGTCTCCTGTCGGTGGCGCGTTGACACTGCCGCCTTACGATCCGCTCAATGGCGCGAGTACGATCGATGTGACGCTACGGTTTATCGAAACCACTCAGTTTGGTGAGAACTTTGGCGTGAACTCGGTCATTCAGGACGGGTTCACCACCGGTCGACTCACCGGTCTCGAAGTCAGTTCGACGGGTGTCGTGTTTGCGCAATTCAGTAATGGTCAGTCGACTTCGCTGGGTCGCCTCGCATTGGCGCGGTTCACCAACCCGCAGGGTTTGCAGCAGGATGGCGATACTAACTTTGCGGAGTCTTTCGAATCCGGCGATGCCGCTCTTGGTGACGCAGGGACAGCACGCTTTGGTCTGATTCAGGCCGGCGCGCTTGAAGCATCCAATGTCGATCTGACAGCACAGCTGGTGAACATGATTACCGCGCAGCGAAACTTCCAGGCGAATGCTCAGATGATTTCGACGGCGGATACCGTGACGCAGACAGTAATTAACATTCGGCGATAATCGCTAACGGAGCCGACACATGGATCGTATGGCTTACATTGCAATGACCGGCGCGCGCCAAACGGAATTGGCGCAGGCGGTGACCAGCAACAACCTCGCGAATATCTCGACGACAGGTTTTCGAGCGGACCTGCATGGTTTCCGCAGTTTGCAGGTTGCAGGTGAGGGCGCTCCGACACGGCATAACGCGATCGCGGAAACCTACGCTACGGATTTTTCTCCCGGCGCCACGGTGATGACCGGTCGTGACCTCGATGTTGCGATTGCAGGTCAGGGTTTCCTGGTCGTGCAAACCGCCGATGGCGGAGAAGCCTATACCCGCGCGGGCGATCTCAGAACCAACAGCGCGGGTCAGTTGCTGACCGCCAAAGGGGACGCTGTCCTCGGCGACAGTGGTCCGATTGCGATTCCTCCGAGCACATCCATAACGATCGGTACGGACGGCACAGTTTCAGTCCAGGTACTGGGACAAGGTCCGCAGACGCTGGCTGCAGTCGGTCGGTTGCGATTGGTAAATCCGCCCCTCGAGTCTTTGGAAAAAAGTGCCGATGGGTTGTTCCGTCGAACCGACGGTGAAGCATCGCCGGCGGACGCATCGGTAAAACTCACGCCGGGGGCGCTCGAAACAAGCAACGTCAATGTCGCCGAAACACTGGTCACCATGATCAGTCTGGCGCGCCAATATGAACTGCAGGTCAAGACAATGACCACTGCGGAAGAAAACGCGGACGCGGCAGCTGGGCTGCTGCGCATTCGATAAAGGGAGTTTCTGAATGAACCAGGCACTTTGGGTCGCTAAGACCGGGCTGGACGCCCAACAAACCCGTATGACGGTAGTGTCGAACAACCTCGCTAACGTGAATACCAATGGTTTCAAGCGCGGACGCGTCGTGTTCGAAGACTTGATCTATCAAAACCAACGGCAGGTTGGTGGGCAGAGCTCGCAGAACACCGTGCTGCCCTCGGGCCTGAACGTCGGTACCGGTGTGCGTGTCGTCGCAACCGAGCAACTGCATACGCAGGGTAGTATTTTGCAAACCGAGAATTCGCTCGACATGGCGATTCTCGGCCGAGGTTACTTTCAGGTCTTGTTGCCGGATGCCACGCTGGGTTACACCCGTGACGGTGCGTTTCAGCAAGATGCGCAGGGTCAAATCGTAACGGCCAGCGGCTATCCGATTCAGCCACCGGTAACGCTGCCCCCACAGACCCAATCGATCACCATCGGCGTCGACGGTACCGTATCAGCAACCTTGCAGGGGCAGTCTGCACCCGTACAGGTCGGCACGATTCAAACGGTTGATTTCGTTAATCCGGTTGGTCTCCAGCCACGCGGCGAAAACCTCTATTTGGAGACCGTCGCGAGCGGTACTGCACAGCCAGGCACGCCCGGACTGAACGGTCTGGGTGGTATTCAGCAGGGTGCTCTTGAAGGCTCCAACGTCAATGTGGTCGAGGAGCTCGTCAACATGATCGAGACTCAGCGCGCTTACGAGATGAACTCGAAAGCGATTTCGACGAACGACCAGATGCTTCAGTTCCTGAACAACAACATCTAGTGACCAACATGATGCCGAGAAAATTCATTTTGGTGGTCTTACTCGCTAGCCTGATGACAGGCTGCGGCTTCGGCATACCACAAAGGGTCGATTACTCACCGCCGCCGCCGGTGATTATTGCCGCGCCTCCGGCTACGTCCGGCGCCATCTACCAGGACGGCATCGATGTGCGTCTGTTCGAGGATCTACGTGCGCATCGTGTTGGCGACATCATCACGATTCGTCTCAACGAGAACACAACCGCGTCGAAATCCTCCAGCACGGCAACCTCCAAGAGCGGTGATGCAGATATCGCGACACCCAACATCCTTGGGCAGGACGTTTCCCGCGATGGCAACCCGATACTGTCAGCAGCCTTGTCGAGCGAGACAGAGTTTTCCGGTGAGGGCAGCAGCGCGCAGAGCAACAGTCTCGATGGCGATATCACGGTGACGGTCGTTCAAAGACTGCCCAACGGCAACCTGATGATACGAGGCGAGAAATGGGTAACCCTGAATCAGGGTGACGAGTTCATTCGTCTGAGCGGCATCATCCGGCCTGCGGATATCGCGCCGGACAATAGCGTTGCGTCTAGTCGTGTTGCTGATGCCCGAATCACGTATAGCAGCAAAGGTGTGCTCGCCGCCGCGAACAAGATGGGCTGGCTACAACGCTTCCTGCAATCCAAGTGGTTCCCAAACTGATGCGTAACACAACTCTATTCGTCACTCTTGGTTCGCTGCTCTTATCGGCCTGGTCGATGACGGCAAGTGCGGAGCGTTTGCGTGACCTCACTTCGGTGGGCGGTGTGCGTACCAACCAGCTGGTTGGATACGGACTTGTTGTCGGTCTGAACGGTTCGGGTGACCAGACCGCACAGACGCCGTTCACGGTCCAGAGCTTGAACAACATGCTGAATCAGTTCGGCATCACTGTACCTCCGGGTGTTCAGCCGCAGTTGACCAACATCGCTGCAGTCTCGGTGCACGCCGAGCTGCCGCCTTTTGCCAAGCCGGGTCAGACGCTCGATGTCACGGTGTCCTCGATCGGTAATGCGCGAAGTCTTCGCGGCGGCAGTCTGCTGTTAACACCCTTGCGCGCGGTAGATGGCAATGTCTATGCATTGGCGCAAGGTAATCTGATTGTCGGCGGTTTTGGTGGTGAGGGGCTCGATGGGTCGAGAATCACCGTGAACATCCCGAGCGCCGGTCGGATTCCGTCCGGCGCCACAGTGGAACGCGCGGTCTCGACCGCCTATGCCGATGTCCCGATGGTCATGCTGAACCTGCACACGCCCGACTTCACCACAGCGACGCGTGTTGAAGGCGCCGTGAATGAATTGCTGGGTCCTGGTACTGCGGAGGCGATTGACGCCGGCAGTATTCGAGTGGCCGCACCGCAAAGACCGGGAGCGCGAACCTCATTCTTGAGTGTCCTCGAGAACATTGAGGTGGATCCGGCGCCGGTAGCGGCGCGCGTCATCATCAACTCGCGTGCGGGAACGGTCGTGATCAGTGACAACGTGACTGTCACGCCGGCTGCGGTCGCGCATGGCTCGCTTGTCGTCACCATCAGTGAGCAACCTTTCGTGAGCCAACCGGAACCGTTTGGTGCCGGTGAGACCGTACTCGCCACGGATTCCGAGGTCAGCGTTGAGGAAGAAGAGAATCGCATGTTCCTGTTTGCGCCTGGCACGAGTCTCGATGAAATCGTGCAGGCGGTGAACGCCGTGGGCGCGGCACCTGGTGATCTCGTTGCGATTCTGGAAGCACTCAAGCAGGCCGGTGCGTTGCGCGCCGAGCTGATCGTGATCTAGCTATGACCAGCGTCACCGACTTTACTCAGTATGCGGCGCTCCGAGCTGATGCTCAGGCGAATGACGATGCTGCGCTGCGGTCGGTGGCGGAACAGTTCGAAGCACTGTTTGTACAGCAAATGCTGAAGAGCATGCGAGATGCCAGCTTCGGCGACCCGTTTTTTCCGGATACGGGCGGACATCAGGTCTACCGCGACCTGCTCGACCAACAATTAGCATCGAACACGGCAGAGCGCGGTGGCATTGGGCTTGCGGACATGATCGTGTCGCAATTGCAGCCGCGAGCACCGATTCGAGTGCCCAAGGCCGTCGTTCATGATTCGCCGGCGGGATGGTCCGATCCCAAATCGTTTGTCGCCGACGTGTTACCGCATGCGAAGAAGGCGGCAGAACGACTCGGCGTTTCCCCGCTGGCGGTGCTGTCGCAGGCTGCGCTGGAAACGGGTTGGGGCCAGAAGATGCCGGTATCCGACCGTCAGCAGAGCAACAACCTGTTCGGCATCAAGGCCGGTGGGAGCTGGGGTGGCGACAAGGTTGAACAAGCCACGCTGGAATTCCGTGATGGCACAGCACAACGTGAACGAGCCGAATTTCGGGCATACCCGTCTCTCGAGGCCAGTTTCTCCGACTACGCGGCGTTTCTCGGCAAATCGAGATATCAGTCAGCCTCGAATACCGGCGATGACGTTGGCGGTTTCGCTGACGCGTTGCAGGCTGCTGGCTACGCGACCGACCCAAATTATGCACGCAAGATTCGGCGGATCGCCGGCAGTGAAACCATGCGTGACGCATTGGCGGCACTCAAGCAGGACGATCTGTTGTCGCTATCAACTCAACAAGCTGCGCCGGAATCCGGCCGTGGCCCGTAACGGGGAGCACTAGCTGTGACCATTATCAGCACCGGCACGGATGCGCTGATCGCTTTTCAACGATCACTGGATACCGTGGCCCAGAATATCGCCAACGCCAACACGCCCGGATATAGCCGGCAGAACGTAACGCTGCAGGCACGTACGCCGCAGTTTGTGGGCTTCGGTTTTCTCGGTCGCGGCGTTGAAGTTGGGTCGATTACGCGCAGCTACAGCGAGTTCCTGACACAGCAAGTTCAAACGGCGGGTTCCTCGGCATCGAGATTCTCAACACTGGCGAGCTTCGCCGCCAGGGTCGATGACCTGCTGGCGGATCCGGCGGGCGGATTGTCGCCGGCATTGTCCTCATTCTATGGTGCGGTTCAGGACTTCTCGAGTGACCCGAGTTCGGCTACGCGCACTGCGGTCTTTGCCGAGGCCGGAAATCTGGTCGCGCGTTTCGATGCGCTCGATCAGCGTCTCGTCGAAACGACACGCGAAACCACGCAGGCCATCGAGCAATCCGTCGCTGAGATCAATCAGCTGGCTACGCAGCTTGCGCAACTGAACCAGCAAATCGGTCGTGGTGACGGCAACGCACAACCCAACGATCTGCTCGACCAGCGTGACGAAGTCGTACGCCAGTTGGCAGAGCGTGTGGATGTCGCAACGGTCACGGATGCATCGGGCAACATCAATCTGTTTATCGGCAACGGTCTGTCGTTGGTAGTGGGTACGCAACAGTTCCCGATCGATGTGCGCCAGTCTGAATTCGACCCTACCCGCCGTGAGGTCGTGTACGAGGGTCTGAACGGCACGATTCCTATTGAGAACGTACTGACCGGCGGCACACTTGGCGCATTACTTGAGTTTCAAAACGATGTGCTCGACCCCAGCCGTCGTGCGTTAGGGGCGACGGCGAGCAGCCTCGTACAGACTTTCAATAGTCAAAATGCACAGGGTTTTGATGCCTTCGGTGACTTCGGACAGGATATTTTTTCGATCGGTGGCCCGCAGGTCGTGGCTTCTACTTCCAATTCCGGGACCGGCGCAATTGCTGTCACTGTTGAGGATCTCGGGCAGATTCGAGATACCAACTACCGGTTTATTGATGAGGGCGCGGGATTTCGTCTCGTGCGAAGCGATACTGGTGAAGTACTGCCATTGACGGGTTCTGGCACCAGTGCCGATCCTTTTCGTGCCGGGGGGCTGGCGATCGTACTGACTGGGTCCACCGATGATGGTGACCAGTTCAGCATCGAGCCGACACTGGCTGCGATCGACGGGCTGGGTCTGACAGCGCGAAACGGCAACGCGTTCGCGGCTGCGGGTCTGCTACGAGGCGAAGCGGCGACGACCAACCTCAGTGATGCCGGCATTGATGATGGCACGGTAGTCGATTTTGCCAATCCGAATCTGCTCGATTCAGCAACGATAACGTTTGTCTCCCCAACGTCGTTCCAGGTGAATGGTGGGCCGGTACAGGTTTTCACGGCAGGTTCGCCGATCACGGTCAATGGCGCAGAGTTCCAGCTTTCGGGTACACCCGCGGCAGGCGATCAATTCACGGTCGGACGCAACACTGCTGCCGAGGGCGACAACCGCAACGCGCTGCTTCTGGCGGCGACGCAGGATACAGAGGTCCTCCAGGACGGCACGCTATCAATCGGTCAGGCTTATGCGCAGTTGGTCGCAGACGTCGGCAGCGTGACCGCGCGTGCGCAGGCCAGTGCGGAGGCACAGCAAGTAGTGCTGGAGAGCGCTGAAAGTCGTCGACTGGAAGTTTCAGGTGTAAATCTTGATGAAGAGGCGGCTGACCTTATCCGCTTTCAGCAAGCTTATCAGGCTGCAGCACAGGTGGTCAGCATCGGCAGTGAGTTATTTGATGTGCTGCTGAACGCCACCCGGCGATAGGAGTTAGAAACCCATGCGCGTCAGTAATCTAGGATTCTTCAACAGGGCGGTCAGCAATATTCAGAGCGTGCAGCGCGAGTTGAATGCGGTGCAGGAGCAAATTGCGACGGGACGCAGAATTCAGCAGCCCTCGGATGATCCCAACGGTGCCGCGCGCATCCTCGACTATCAGGAATCGCTGGCGACGCTCGAGCAATACCAGCGCAATACCGAGCTTGCGAGCAACCGCTTGCGATTGTCTGAGGACACCCTGACACGCGTCACTGAAACGCTGCAGCGGGTTCGCGAGCTCACCCTGCAAGGCGCGAATGCGTCGCAAACAAACGAGACACGAGCGTTTATTGCCACAGAGCTGAATGAGAGTATCGAGGATCTTCTCGGCTTAGCGAACACCCGCGATGCGAGCGATCAGTTCCTGTTTTCTGGTTTTCAGGCGGGCACCCAACCCTTTTCGCGCACCGCGACCGGGTTCACCTACAACGGTGACGATGGCCAGCGATTCATTCAGGTGTCTGCCAGTCGCCAAATCCCTGACACGAATTCGGGTGACGAGATATTTGGTCGTATTCGTGAAGGCAATGGTCAGGTGCTCGTGACTCGAGCGACCGCGAACACCGGAACGGGCGTTGCCGTTAATGAAGTGCAAGGGCGCGTGCAGAACTACAATTTCGGACGCTTCGATATTGTCTTTACTGCACCTGATGCTTTTGAGGTTCGTGATGCTCTGGGCGCGGTCGTATCCACTGGTGCTTTTGCGCCTAGCGATACCATTGCCGCCGGGCCGGCTCGCGTGCGCATCGACGGTGAGCCTGATGTCGGTGATACCTTCGCCGTCGATCCGGCACCGAATAACGACGTGTTCTCGATCGTGCAGGGAATCGCAGATGCATTGGCGACCGATTCCGATGATCCACAGGAACGTGCTGTTCTGGACAGCGCGCTAAACCGCGGTCTGGAAGGCCTTGATCGCGCGCTTGAGAGCGTCCTTGAGGTCAGAACGAGTATCGGATCGAGGTTGTCTGCGGCTGAGTCTCAGCTGGATACCAATCTCGGCACAGAGCTTGTGCTTCAGGAGGCGTTGGCAGGCGTGCAGGATCTCGATCTTGCGGAGGCTGCCTCAAGACTGGCCGCACAGGCGTCCGCTTTGGAAGCCGCGCAGCAGTCATTTATCCGAGTTCAATCCCTGTCATTGTTTAACTTCCTCTAGCGTTACTGGCGGGCTTCGTGACCTGCATCACGTTTTACGTGTCTCTTTCTCAAGCACCCGTAAACCTGTTTTTCTATTGACGGCCTCGACGGTCGATTGACACAGAAAACCCTAAAGAAAGTTGACGCTTACACGATAACTGTGTTGAGCGACTCGCAAAGTGCATGCACATGATGAGTTGCGTAACCGGTAGCGGAACGCGAGCCGGACAGTAGCAAAACTAGGAGTCTTTAACTCATGACACAGTCGATTAACACCAACGTAGCGTCACTCAACGCCCAGCGAAACTTAAGCCGTTCGCAGGGTCTGTTGAACACCGCTCTGGAACGATTGTCTACCGGTCTCCGCATCAACTCCGCAAAAGACGATGCTGCCGGTCTGGCGATTTCCGAGCGTTTCACGACGCAGATTCGCGGCCTCAACCAGGCTGTACGAAACGCTTCTGATGGTATCTCTCTGGCACAGACTGCTGAGAGTGCACTCGGTGAGCTTACCAACAACCTTCAGCGTATTCGTGAGCTGTCTGTACAGTCTGCGAACGCGACCAACTCCACCTCTGACCGCGCAGCGTTGAACGAAGAAGTTCAGCAGCGTTTGGCGGAAGTTGAGCGAATCGCTTCACAGACCTCTTTCAATGGATTGAAAGTTCTGGACGGCACATTCGGCAATGCCGGCTTCCAGGTCGGCGCTAATGTCGGCGAGAAGATCAACGTCTCTCTGACCACCGGAGTTCGCACTTCGCAGATCGGTCAGATCGCGACGCTGCAGGGTGCCGCGGTCAACGACACGGCTATCGCTGCAGGTAACCTGTCGATTGCTGTTGGCGGTGGCGCTGCGGTTGAGATTGGCCCCTCTGCTTCTGACAGCGCGGGTGATAAAGCCACGGCGATCAACAACTCCGGTGTCACCGGGTTGACGGCGACGGCAACCACGACGGCAGTCAGTGCGTTTACGACCCTGGCTCAGGGTGCTGCAGATGATGGTGACGAAACCTTCACGCTGCAAATCAACGGCGAAGCGATCTTCACGGCGGAAGCGGTCAGTGGTGGTGCAACCATTACTGCGCAGAACCTCGTTGATCGAGTCAACCTGTTCGCGAATGACACGGGTGTTACCGCTTCGACCGACGGCACGGACGTCACGTTCACCGCCGTCGACGGTCGTAACATCGACATTCTGCAGACGGTTGCTGGTACCGGTACCGCGGGTGGTCTGACGACCGCAGGCGTCGCTGGTTCGCTCGCGGGTGCTGCGGATAACGTGGTTAACCGTGGTCAGATCACGCTGACAGCAACTGACAACATCTCGATCACTGGCGGTGGCGAAGCTCTGATCGGCTTTACCGGTAACACCTCGATTGCTCGCGATACCTCGGGTTTGGATAACGTGTCCGTAGACACCGTCACCAATGCTGAAGAGGCCATTCAGCGTGTGGATGCTGCACTGACGACGATCGCATCGCTGCGTTCCGAGTTTGGTGCTATCCAGAACCGATTCGATTCAACGATTGCAAACCTGCAGACGGTTAGCGAGAACCTGTCCGCTTCGCGCGGCCGGATTCTTGACGCTGACTTCGCGGCAGAAACAGCTCAGCTGACAAAGGCACAGATCCTGCAGCAGGCCGGCGTATCGGTCCTGACTCAGGCGAATGCTCAGCCTCAGCTTGCTTTGAGCCTGCTGCAGTAAGCGATCGCTGATGTCCTGGCGGAGTGGCAAGGAAGCCGCTCCTGTCTGAGGAGATCGACATGGAAAAGATTGATGGAATTTCCCTTGCGGTGGCTAAGTCTGCCGCAGTGGGAACGGCGAAAGCCTCTGAAGAAAACGGGACGCGGAGCGTCTCAGGCGACGCCCAGCGTGCAGAAGGAGTTGCACGGGGCGTAGCTGACCCGCTCGCCACTGAGCGAACAGCAGCGCAGCGCGAGGTTGTCGATGAGGCGGCCGTCGAGCAGGCGCTCGAGGAGATTCGGGAGATGGCACAGCGTGTCGCTCCACAACTCAAGTTCGAAAACGACCGTGAGAATGATGTGGTTATCATTAAGGTACTGGACCGGGTAACCGGCGAGATCATCCGTCAGTTACCGCCGGAGGCGGTAGTTGACGCCCAGGCTAAGGGTCTGGATGGATTACCAACGCTCATCGCGGATTTCGCCTGATCGCAGCAAAGGAATGTTGATATGGTCGGTATAGTCTCATCGGGCATCGGTTCCGGTCTCGATATTCAGGGACTGGTCCAGCAGCTGGTCGCTGCGGAGGGGCAAGCTACCTCGCAGAGATTGCTGGTGCGCGAGACGCGGTTCCAGGGTGAGCTGTCAGCACTCGGTAGTCTCCGTGCCGCACTCGACGAGTTCAAGACCGCTGCTGAGAGGCTGAGCGAGGCCGAAATCACGGCAGCGCGTGCCGCGACCAGTAGCGACGAAGATTCAGTTAGTGTCACAACCGACACCGATGCCGTACCTGGTGAATATGAAATAGAAATTGTGCGCCGTGCAACCAGTGCGCGATTAACTTCCGGCATCTTCGCCAGTCAGTCTGCGGCCGTAGGTACGGGCACGCTGACTCTGACCGCAGGCGGCGAGTCATTCTCTATCGATATCAACGGCGAGGATAATTCTCTTGCCGCGATTCGCGATGCGATCAACAACGCAGAGGACAATACCGGCATCGAGGCGTCGATCATTAACGCTGCGAGCGGAAGCGTCATTGTCTTCTCAGGATCGGAGACCGGTAGCGATGCGGCCGTATCGATTGCGCAGAGCGGCGGCGATGGTGGTCTTGCGGCGCTCACGTTCGATCCGGAAGCGGGCAGCAACCCGCTCACACTGTCCCAGGAGGCACTCGATGCACAGGCGAGGGTGAACACGCTCGATGTGTTCAGTGCCACCAATACCTTCGATTCTGTTATTGACGGCGTGACGTTCACCGCCCGAGCAGCGACAGAAGGTGAGATTGTGAGAGTCTCCGTAACCAATGATACGGACGCGGTTAAAGGCGCACTGTCGACCTTTACCGTGGCGTATAACTCGTTTGTGGATACGGTCAACCAGCTCGCTGCTTTCAATCCGGAAACAAACGAGGCGGGTCCTTTGCAGGGCGACGCGACACTACGATCCGTCACCAATCTTTTGCGAACCGAACTCTCAGAGAGCACGGCAAGTGCAGCTGCTTCGCTCGATACTCTGACTGAGATCGGTATCAGTCTGGATGAGAATGGCAAACTCAATATCGATGATGCACGCCTGGACACGATCCTCGCGGACAATTTTCGAGCGGTGCAAAACCTGTTTTCGGCAGACGACGGTTACGTCTCTAGGTTGACGGGCGTCATCGAATCATTCACAGGTTCCGATGGCATCTTGGAAACGCGCACCGACGGGATTCAAAGCAGTATCGATGGGATCGCACTGCAGAACGAAGCGTTGAATCAACGACTGGTTAACCTGGAGGCGCGTCTTTTGCGTCAGTTCAACGGACTCGACAGTTTGCTCGCACAGCTAAACAGCACGTCCAACTTTCTCGCCGCCCAGCTTTCAAACTTGCCAACACCCGGCGGAAATAACGGCAGCTAAGGACCCCTGATGTACGCCAACACGCAAGAAGCTACCCAGAAATACTCGGCATCCGCTGCGGAGCAGGTCGCGGATAGCGGAGATGGCTACGCGATCATTCGATCATTGCTCGCAAAGCTGATCGCACGCCTTGGCATGGCGCGCCATGGTATCCAAGCGAATGAAATGGCGATGAAAGGCGAGCAAATCGGCATGGCGATAGAGACGCTTAATGTGTTGCAGGTCGCGATCGACGAGAGCCATGATGCGACGCTAGCCGGCAACCTTGTCGCACTTTACGACTACATGTCGCGTCAACTTCTCCACGCCAACCTGCATAACGATACGACGATCCTTGATGAGGTTATTGACCTTGTTCGCGAGATCAAATCTGCTTGGGACGCGATCGGCGAGTCGGCCAATGGATGAACTTCAGGTCATCGAGCACGGCATATTGCGGGCGGTCGACGCCCGGCAGTGGGACGATGCATTGGCTCTGGCGGGCGAGCGCGATAACCTCGTCCGGAAGATATCGACGAGCTTGTGCCCGGAGCAACTGAGAGATCTCTCGACCAGGAATTCAGAGTTGCTGGCCGTCGTCGTCAGCGCACGCGACTCCGAGCGGGAGAACCTCGCCAGCTTTCGAAAAAACATGAACGCCGCTCGAGCGTACACCTCGACATAAATTCAACATAGAGCTCTCCTGTACTTTCCATAATGTGATCGTCTCGACATAACGCTGAAATCTCAGCGCTTTTGTCTAACAATCTGTGACCTGTCTCACGGTTCTCTTTGACCTCCTGTCTATGCTGTAAGCGTCGCAAGGTAGCGACACGACTTTTGATTCCAAAGTCATAGCAAAGGGACAGGCTTATGTTGCAGGAACACTTCGCCAGTATGGCGCCGGTTTGGGTCTACCACTCCGATCCGGATCTCGTCACCGATCTTTGTCATCGGATCCGATTTCTTGAGTATCCGGCGATCGACATCGACGACCTCAGCGCCTTTGGCAAGCAGGATCCTGCACTCACCGCCATCATCACCGATGCGGAATCTCATGAAGCGCTGCGACGCAACGCACCGCGCCACCTTAAGCAACTGATTGAATCCACTCCGACACTGCTACTGTCGAAAACTCCGGCGCAACGGTTGGCAGTCGCCGCCAGAGCTTCCGGACCTGTTTGGCCGGTTGAAATGCCGTTGAAGCGGGCGCGGCTTGCGCACTTGCTGTCGCAAGCTGCGCAATACCGCGGCTGCCAGCGCCGCCAACGTTTGACCGGGTCATCGGAGTCGATTGCCAAAGTCCGACGAATGATCGAGCAAGTTGCAGGTTTTGACACGAACGTGCTTGTAACGGGCGAGTCGGGGACCGGCAAAGAACTCGTTGCACGTACAATTCACGACCTGTCCTCACGCGCGGACCAGCCGTTTGTGCCGATCAATTGCGGCGCGATTCCTGAAGACCTGCTTGAGTCCGAGCTCTTTGGTCATCAAAAGGGTGCGTTCACGGGTGCCGTCAGCGATCGACAAGGACGCTTTGAACTTGCTGAAGGTGGCACGCTGTTCCTCGACGAGATCGGCGATATGGCGATGCCCATGCAGGTCAAGCTATTGCGCGTTTTGCAGGAGCGGACCTTCCAGCGTGTGGGCAGCGGGGAGACGCGTGTCGCTGATGTCCGCATCATTGCTGCGACGCATCGCGACTTGAAAGGCGCAGTCGAGCGCGGAGAGTTTCGCGAGGATCTTTACTACCGTCTCAACGTGTTTCCGATAGAAATGCCAGCGCTTCGCAAACGCCTGGAAGATATACCGGGTTTGCTGCGTGAGTTGGTCATCGGTTATGGGCACTGTGGGAAGAAGAAACTGCGCTTGCAGCCTTGCGCGTTGAACGCGCTTGCGGCTTACCCTTGGCCGGGAAATGTTCGCGAGCTCGGCAACCTGGTCGAGCGCCTCGCAATTTTGCACCCCACCGGGGTGGTTAGAGTCGATGACCTTCCAGAGAAGTACCGATCACATGCACCGAATACCGATTCGTTGACCCCAGCGGCGGCTGCCCAGTTGCCCGAGCAGGGACTCGTTCTGAAGGAGCATCTGCAGCAGATCGAGCGTGCACTGATCGACTCTGCGCTCGAGCGCAGTAACGGCGTGGTTGCCAGGGCGGCGCGAATGCTGAATATGCGCCGGACGACCCTGGTGGAAAAATTGCGCGTCGCATAACTGCCGGTATTTTGACAGCGGCGAAAACAAAAAATACTAACTGATTGAAAAATATGGGAATTTGGTTTCTGGCATAGGACTTGCTTAGACCGAATAGACCCAGAGCCGAAGAAAAGGACTTCGACCGGTGATCAAGGATGACGAAAAACAGACACTAGCCGAGGCGTTCGCTGCTTTTAACGCTCACTCGATCGCGCTGCATCACTCGTACGCCGGCCTGCAGGAGCGATTGTCCGAAATGGCGGTGGCCTTGCGCGAGAGCAGAGCTGCCGAGCGACGCGGACAGGCCGAGAACGAACGCTTGAATGAACGCCTTGGCGACCTTCTGGAGGTGATGCCTGCGGCGGTCATCGAAGTGGCAGCGAGCGGTCAGATTATTGCTCGCAACGCAATGGCGCTTGAGTTGTTTGGCCAGTCACTGGCGCACGATAGCTGGAACGAAATCGCCAGCCGCCATTCGCTCGACATTTCCGGGAATACGTTGTTCCACCACGCAGGTCGCGTGTTCTCGCTATCCCGCAGTCCGAATCGCTCGGGCGGATATATCTTTGTACTAAGCGATGTCTCCGAGGCCGAAGCCAATCGGGTTCGTGAGCAACGTCAGTCGCGGCTCGCGATGCTCGGTGAAATGGCGGCTCGGGTCGCTCACCAGATTCGCACACCGCTAGCTACAGCGATGCTGTATGCCACCAACACAAACTCCGGCAGCGGTGCGCGGGATCGCATCGTCGCGCGTCTTCGTGAGTTGGAGGCCATGGTCGACGACATGCTGCTGTTCGCTCGGGGCACACCGCCAGCCGACGAGGCGCTGAATTCAGCTGACCTTTTGCACTCTGTTGCTGTCGATGCAAGTGCCCTGATGCCGAAGCACGTGAGCCTTAAGACCACACTTACCGACGGTGGATTTGGCCTGCGCGGCAATCGGCGTGCTCTTATCGGCGCCATTCATAATTTGATCGCGAACGCAGCTCAGCATTGCCACGCAGAGATGGGTGTTGTTGAGCTACGCGATTCGCTCACGGAGTCCGGTCAGGTGTGTTTGTCTGTCCGCGACAACGGACCGGGCATTGATCCTGCCCTGCAACATCAAATCTTCGAACCTTTCTTCACGACGCGACCCGATGGCACGGGCCTTGGGTTGGCGGTTGTACGTTCGGTTGCCCAGGCGCATGACGGTTCGGTTGAGTGCAGATCGGACGATCAAGGAACGGAGTTCTCAATACTGTTGCCTACCGATCTCGCTGCGGTTCGCGCGCACGCTTTTTCCTACCCGGAGTATGCCCATGGCTGAATTCAAAGTGCTTGTCGTAGAAGACGATCCAGACTTGGGTACAGCATTGTGTGAGTCGCTACAAGGTGCAGGCTACTGCACCGAACTCGCGACAGATGGTGAGGCAGCGCTTGCATGTATCGAGCTCGAGGACATCGATCTGGTGCTGAGCGATGTGCAGATGCAACCCATGGATGGGTTGGCGCTACTTTCCCGAGTCAGTGAATCTTATCCTGACCTGCCAATTGTCCTGATGACCGCTTACGGGTCGGTGGAAAAAGCGGTCGCGGCTATGGAGCAGGGCGCCAGCACCTATCTTGTGAAGCCTTTCGATGCACCTTCGTTGTTGTCGGCCGTCTCCAAGTGCTTGCCGAGCAGACACGAATTGGAAGACATCGATCCATCAGCGGCGAAGGTCGTTGCCGGCGATCCGCTTACTCGAGATTTGCTGAGCATCGCATCGCGTGTCGCCGCTTCCGACGCCACGGTGTTGCTGTCGGGCGAGAGTGGCACCGGCAAGGAAGTGTTTGCACGATTCATCCATCAAAACTCATTGCGTTCAGAAGCGCCGTTTGTCGCAATCAACTGCGCTGCAATCCCGGAGAACATGCTCGAGGCGGTGTTGTTCGGTCATGAAAAGGGTGCGTTCACCGGAGCGACGGCGAGTCATTCCGGAAAATTCGAACAGGCGAATGGTGGCACCCTGTTGCTGGATGAGATCAGTGAAATGCCCCTGGCATTGCAAGCCAAACTCCTGAGAGTCTTGCAGGAGCGAGAAGTGGAGCGACTGGGCGGAAACAAGAGCATTCCGCTCGATGTTCGCGTCTTGGCGACAACGAACCGCAACCTCGCGGTTGAAGTCCGCGAGAAACGATTCCGCGAAGATCTGTTCTACCGCCTGAATGTATTCCCCCTGCATATTCCGCCCCTGCGCGACCGTCGCGGTGACATTTTGCCGCTGGTTCGCCATCTGCTTGCTCACTATTGCAAGGGCAAGCGTGCTCTACCGGAACTGACCGAAAAAGCGCAGCGTCGACTGATGCAACATGGATGGCCCGGCAACGTACGGGAGCTTGAAAACCTGGTGCAAAGACTTCTGGTCCTGCTGAATCGCGATCGTATCGCTGAGGCAGATCTGGTGTTCCAAGGTACCGAACCAACGGGGCAGCCCGAGCGGGCGCTACCTGGTCCCGCAACAAGCAGTGGCAGCGGTTTGCAGGAGGACCTGCGCAAAGCAGAGTTCCAATTGATTGCCAATGCGCTTCAGGAAGGTGCGGGCAATCGGGAGGCCGCCGCACGGATGCTCGGCATATCCGGTCGAACCCTGCGCCACAAGATCGCGCGCCTGCGTGAAGCCGGACTTGTGATGCCACGAGTTTCCCCACATTCAACCGCTGCGTCGCAGGGTCGGGAGGTACGACAATGAACACGATCAGCCCCGATCAATTGCTCGCGCAGATCCGCGAGATGCAATCACAGCTTGATCCGCAAACGGTTCAAGCACCCGATAAAACACAGGACTTTGGCAATCTGCTGACTCAGTCCGTTAACGCCGTTGCCGAACTGCAAGCCGAGGCAGGCGCTGCGGCGACCGCGTATGAGCGTGGCGATGCAGATGCGGATCTTACTCAGGTGATGATCTCGATGCAGAAAGCCAGCCTTTCCTTTCAGGCGATGACCGAGGTTCGCAACAAGCTGGTTACCGCCTATCAGGAAATCATGAATATGCCGGTGTAATCGCGTCAGGGAGGACGATTACCAATGGAAGTGACAACGACCGCTGAGTTGCCCGCACCAGAAGTGCCTCAGGTTCGACTCGGAACCGTTCTGAAAATACCCGCGGTACGCCAACTGATCGCGCTGCTTGGTATCGCAGCGAGTGTTGCCTTGGGCGTCGGTGTGTTCATGTGGTCGCAGTCGCCGAGCATGACCGCACTCTACAGCGGTCTCGACGATCGCGATCGCGCAATGATTGCTGAGGAACTTCGCGCTAGTGGTATCGAATCGAAGGTCGACCAGGCAACGGGCAATATCCTTGTGCCGGCCGATCAAATTCATGTTGCGCGAATGCAGCTTGCTTCAAAGGGGCTCTCCCCAGGTCAGTCTGAAGGAATGGACGGTGTACCGGAATCCAGCTTTGGTATGAGCCAATTCATGGAGACCGCGCGCTATCAGCATGCGCTTGAGGCGGAGATATCGCGAACCATCGCGGCACTGCGTTTTGTTCGCGAGGCACGAGTACATCTCGCTATTCCTCGCCAGTCTGCGTTCATTCGTGATCAGCAAAAGCCGAGTGCATCGGTGCTACTCGAGCTCTACAGTGGCCAGGGCCTAGACGCCGCCCAGTCCAAATCAATAGTCAATCTCGTCGCCGATTCCGTGCCAGCGATGGATGCCGAGGACGTGACACTGATTGACCAGATGGGTCGACTGCTGAGCACAGTACCTGAGGTCGCGGAGGACGCCGCGACCAACAAGCAGTTGCAGATTGCCCGGCAGGTTGAAGACGAGTTCCGACGAGACATTATCGCGATGCTCACACCGGTTCTCGGTGCCGGTGGTATCAGTGCCAAGGTCGAGGTCGATATGGACTTCACAATGACCGAGCAGATGACGGAAAGCTTTGACCCGGCCGGCCAGGTGGTGCGCAGCGAAAGCGTGTCCGAAGAGCGCCAACGCGCAGGTGATGGCTCAGCAGCGGGTGTGCCTGGTGCACTTGCAAATACACCGCCAGAGGTGGGAGGTACAGCCGCCGTTGAGACCGGTGAAGCTGTACAGACGGTCGGCTCCTCACGCCAGGAATTAAGAAATTTCGAAGTCGACAAGACGATCAGTCGTGTCGTCGCACCGGTCGGGACGATTCGTCGATTGTCGGTAGCTGTTGTTGTGGATGAGGCAGCACTGGTCGCGCCTGCGACGCCAACGGGCGAGACAGCAGAGGCAACGGGTGAAACTGAAGGTGAGGCCGAAACTGTCGCAGCGGCGGACATTCCTGCAGAGCCGATAGTAGATCTTGCCGAGATTGAGCGCGTGGTTCGCGAGGCGGTTGGCTTCAATGCTGCACGCGGCGATACCGTGGCCGTGATCAGTGCGCCGTTCAGAACGGTTGCCGATATACCTGAGCCTGATGCGCCGGCAATCTGGGAGAACCCCATGGTGCGTGAGATTGCCAAGCAGGGGCTGGGCGTCGTTCTGGCACTAGCGCTTGCATTCGGGCTGGTACGTCCGATGCTCAAGACCGTGGTTGAAGCACCACCGATCACAGGCGGCACACAGACCTTGCTGCCTGAACCCGGTGCATTACCCGCAGGCGGTAGTCCTGCGCAATTGGAGGCGCCGAGTGGTGGGCTGAGCTATCAGGAGAAGGTAGCGGCTGCTCGCAACATCACAGGTCATGACCCGGCTCGAGTCGCACAAGTAGTGCGCAAGTGGATTGAGACCGATGGCGACGGATGACGCACTTGACGGCACCCAGCGCGCGGCCATCCTGCTGATGTCCTTGGGCGAGGATGAGGCGTCGCAGGTGCTCAAGCATATGAGTGCACGTGAAGTGCAGTCCTTAGGTCTTGCGATGGCCGGTCTCAAGAACATCACGCGTGATACTGCTGACGACATACTGTCAGACTTCGTGACGACCGTAGACGATGAGACCTCATTCGGTATCGGCGTCGAGGATTATATTCGCAAGGTACTGACGAACGCGTTTGGTGCAAGCAAAGCTGACGCCTTCATCGAGCGCATCCTCGGCGGTGATAACGCTGATGGGTTCGAGGTTTTGAAATGGATGAGCGGTGCCGCAATCGCGCAACTGTTATCAGATGAGCATCCACAGATCATCGCAATCGTACTGTCCTACCTTGACCCGGAGCAGTCAGCTGAGGTGATTCAGTTGCTCGAGCCTGCGTTACGTTCAGAGGTCGTGATGAGAATTGCGAAACTGGATGATGTGCAACAGAGCGCCCTGGCCGAAATTGAAACCCTGATTGCCGCCAAGTCCTCGACGATCGATCTTGCGCGATCGGCGAAAGTCGGCGGGGATCGAGTGGCCGCGAACATCGTCAACGCGCTGCCGAATGCGGACAGCGAAGCAATACTCGATGAGATCAACAAGGAAAACGCAGAGCTGGGTAATCGCATTTCGGAAATGATGTTCGTCTTCGATAGCTTGATGAACGTCGATGACCGCGGCATTCAGACGCTGTTGCGTGAAGTCTCCAACGATCAGTTGGTTGTTGCGTTGAAAGGTGCGGACGCCGCGGTACGCCGCAAACTGCTAGGCAATATGTCCAAGCGCGCTGCAGCGTTGCTCGAAGAGGATATGGAAGCACGTGGGCCGATGAAACTTGCCGATGTCGAGAACGCCCAGAAAGAGATTCTCGAAGTTGCGAGACGAATGGCAGACTCGGGTGATATCAATCTTGGTGATAGCGATGATGAGTACGTCTGATTCCAAGGTTGAGGACCGGTGGGATCCACCTGCTTTTCCTCCCCCGGAGTCGATGCCGACAGCGAGCGAGCTTGAGTCGCTTCAGCAGGTCGCCTATGACGAGGCCTACGCTGCGGGCCTCAGCGAGGGGCGCAGCACCGGGAAAGCAGAAGGTTTGGCGGCCGCACAGTCAGAGATCGATGCACGGGTGCAGTTGCTCGATGCGGCGCTGCAGGCGGTATCCGCCCCTTTGGAATCGCTTGAGGAAACCCTCGAGCAACAGATTTTGCAGATGGTGACCCAGTTGGTCGGTCGATTGTTTCGCCGACAGTTGGCTCTCGATCCCGACAGCGTAGTTGGACTGATTCGCGAGTCGGTAAGCCTGCTACCGGCGTCCGCGTCAGCAGTCACTGTCTCTGTGCATCCCGAAGACGCCGCTCGCCTCCGCGAGCTAAACATTGCCGGTGATGGCGAGCGACAGCGCTGGCATGTCATCGAAGACCCGACTTTGCTGCGCGGTGGTTGCCGGGTGACCAGTGAGGCGTCGGAGGTTGATGCGCGGGTTCAGTCGCGCCTCGAACAACTTGCAACCGATTTGCTGGGGGATGATCGAGCATGACCGACTCGTCGGCATCTGTTCGTCTACAGAAGCAGTTGGCGAGGCGATTGGAGACGGCACTCGACGACGTCGCACAGCGACCTTCGCTGGTGGTTTCCGGATTGCTGCGTCGTACCGTGGGCCTCACGCTAGAGGCAGAAGGCTGCAGCGCCGCGGTTGGCACCCAGTGTGACGTCATCGGTAATGACGGGCACCGTGTGAGTGCTGAGGTCGTCGGCTTCGCAGGTGACCGACTGTTTCTGATGCCCACCACCAATGTTCACGGTGTAGCACCGAACGCTCGGGTGATTCCGATCAGTGCGCGTGAGCGCATTCCGGTCAGTGATCAAATGCTGGGTCGTGTGCTGGATGGCAACGGAAGACCTCTGGATGCAGGGCCCCCGGTACGCAGCAGTGAGTATGCGGACCTCAACCCACCGCCGATCAATCCATTACAACGTCAACCGATCTCCGAACCGCTGGATGTTGGTATCCGTGCGATTAACGCGCTTTTGCCGATCGGCCGGGGACAGCGACTGGGCTTGTTCGCTGGCAGTGGCGTGGGCAAGAGTGTGTTGCTCGGAATGATGACGCGTTTTACGGAAGCGGACGTCGTGGTTGTCGGTTTGATCGGTGAGCGTGGTCGTGAGGTCAAGGAGTTCGTTGACGAAACGCTTGGACCGGATGGTTTGGAGCGAGCTGTCGTTATCGCTAGTCCTGCGGATGAAACGCCATTGATGCGTATGCAAGGCGCAGCGCTCGCGACCTCTGTCGCTGAGCACTTTCGTGACCAGGGCAAGCGCGTGTTGTTGCTGATGGATTCGCTCACGCGATATGCGCAGGCGCAGCGCGAGATTGCTCTGGCTATCGGCGAGCCGCCGGCAACGAAAGGTTACCCACCTTCGGTATTTGCGCGCCTGCCGCAGCTTGTTGAGCGCGCCGGAAATGGCGCGAGTGGATCCGGTTCCATCACTGCGATCTATACAGTGCTGGCTGAAGGTGATGATCAGAACGATCCGATCGTTGATGCCGCCCGTGCAATCCTCGACGGCCACATTGTGCTGTCTCGAACGCTTGCTGATGCAGGTCACTATCCAGCGATTGATATTGAAGCATCGGTCAGCAGGGCGATGCTCCAGCTAACCGACTCGGATGCCCGCGAGCACATCATGACGCTACGACGACTGTATGCGCTCTATCAGGAAAACCGCGATTTGATTTCGATCGGTGCCTACCAGCCCGGTAACAACCTGGAGGCTGACAAGGCAATTGCGCTCTGGCCGGCCGTGCAGGAGCTGCTACGTCAGGATGCTGATACAGCGTTCAATCGCGAAGAGAGTCTGTCGGCGTTGGCCTCGCTCGCTGGCGCCGCGATGGCAGACTCGGCAGCAACCGAGTAATGAAGCCCGGTGATCGATTGTCTCGACTGACACCGGTGCATCGGGTTGCGCAGCAGCGAGAGCAACAGGCAGCCACTGCGTTAGCGGATTCGGTTGCCACACTGCGTGAGGCTGAGCTGACGCATGCGCAGTTGGTGCAATATCGCTCGGGGTATACCCGGCCGGGTCAAGCGTCCCGCATCGACACCAGGCGCTGGCAGGACTACCACGAGTTCCTCGACAAGCTGGATCAGGCGGTTTCGGCGCAGCAGACCGTCATCGAGGACCAGCAGTTGCGCGTAAACGCCGCAAGAAGTCGTTGGCAATCAGCGCATGGCAGAGTCTCTGCGCTCAGCAAGCTCATCGAGCAGCTGCGTGAAGAACAGCAGCAGATACAAGCGCGCAGTTCGCAGCGCGAGGCGGATGAGCGCGCCCAGCACATGCTGACCCGGCCGTTCTCGCGCTAGCGGTAAAGCTGGCACGGATTCTGCAATTCCCTTGATATAGAAATTGTCGCTGCGAAGGATTCATCGCAGCTTAGTCAACGGGAGCGTCACGGATGAGTACCAACCTACCTTTGCTCGGAGTGCTGAAGCCAGCACCACAGAGCGCGCAAAGCAATGAAAATACTGTGGTTTTTTCTTCACCATTCACCGCGGTCGACGGTGAGGAAGGTGTGCTCGAGGCCGTTGACCAGGTGCTTGGATTCGCAACAACGCTGCTGCAGGCGTCCGAGGAGATTGGCAAACGACTTCCACCCTCCGGCAATACCTTGCCGCTGGAAACTTCTGATCTTCCGGTCGCGCCGATCCCTGAAACGGATGTTGTCCTTGCGGAGTTGCCACTTGTCGGTGAGCTTCAGCCACTTCCTACGCTTGAGGTGGAGGCATCCGCAGAATTGCCCGTACAACCGGGCGCTGTAGCGCCAACACTTGAAGTAGAAGCGACTGACCCATTAATCGCTGTGACCAAGACGTCGAGTGATTCGCTGCGGATTCCTGAAGCGCGCGGTCTGACTTCGGTCGAAACACCCATCGAATTGAACACTTCGTCCACCACACGTGGGTTGGAATCGACGAGCCTGAGCGCTCAGCCGATTGCGTCTGCCGTTCCTGAGACTGCAGATGGTGAGATTGTAGAAATCGCCGCCCGCACGATTGCTCCGGAAGCGGGAAGAGCCGCAGCAGCGCAAGCCGGCGAAGACCGCAAAGGCGTTGTACTCGCGGAAAGGCCCGCAACGGGCGGACCGCTCGGGGCGCCTCAGTCCCCTGTGATCCTGCCTGATTCGCAAACGCCGGAGTCGTCCGTGCTCCCGCAATTGGGGTCAGCCGACATTGCCGAGCTTTTCTCAGCTCAAAGGCTGCGTCGCAAGGGTGGCACGGTGGCGAGCCTCTCATCGAGCCTTAACTCGGTGTCTGCTGGTGTAGTCCCCTCCTCAACGCCTGCTTCATTCAGCCCCAATGCGCCGGTGGTATCCGTGCCGGCGTCACTCAGTCTGCCTGACGGACAGTTGGATGGTCAGTGGGGGCAACAGTTTGCAGAGCGTGTAGGCTGGGTGATCCAGGCAAAAGTGCCGCGTGCCCAGGTGAGACTGCACCCGGAACACATGGGCCCGATTGAAATGGCGATCGAGGTGGACGAACAAGTGGCAAGAGTTCAATTCAACGCAGCGCACCCGCTCACCCGCGACGCAATTGAACAGTCCTTGCCAAGACTAAAGGAAATGCTGGAGCAGCAAGGTCTTAGTCTGCAGCAGGCTGACGTCTCGGCGTTCTCGGATCGCAGCGGCGCCGAGTCGCCCGAAGCGGATCAGGAAAACGCAGTCGTTGGGAACACGAATAGCGATGCCGCCGAGCAAGAAGCTACGGCCGATGAACAATCGATCTCCCCCGTACGGGCCAGGAGAGGTCTGATTGACACCTATGTCTGATTTTTGACACCGCCGATGGTTCCGGTCGAAGACTGCCGGTTTTTCGACGCAGACCTTATTCATGAATTCATAACATATTGTTTTTGAATAAGTAAATCGTTCTGGCACAGCATTTGCTAATCACTCCCTGTCAGTTGATGCCGACTATCACAGGGAGTGAACATGGCAGACAAGGAAGAAGAGTCAGGCAAGAAAGGGCCGAACATGATGGTGCTGATCCTCGGCGCAATCATCCTGCTGGGTGGTGGTGCGGGCGCGGCATTTTTCTTGATGAAGCCTGCGGCTGACACAGAAGTTGCCGAAGAAGGACCTTCGGAGCCCCCGCGCAAGGAAGCGCTTTACCACGGAATCCACCCACCGCTGTTGGTCAACTTTCTTGACGAGCGCGGCAAGGGTCGATTCCTGCAGGCCTCTCTTGAGGTCATGACTCGCGACCAGCAAGTCATTGAACACATCAAAAACCACGGACCCGTCATCAGAAACAACCTGATTCTCGCTTATGGCGATGTGGATTACGCATCGGTCACCACGCGAGAGGGGAAGAACGCGATGCTTGAAGAGGCGCTGACCGAGATCAACCGGATTCTGGAAACGGAAACCGGCGAGGGTGGTGTCGAAGCGGTCTACTTCACAAATCTCGTTGTTCAGTAATGAGCGACGAACAGCAGACATCGGGTGAGCTCGAGAATGCGACGCCACAGGATGGCGAAGCGGAGGGGCTGCTCAGCGACGATGAAAAGCATGCGCTACTCGCCGGCATGGCTGATGGATCAGTTGTCGGTGATGACGGGCAGGACGCCGCAAGCGTCACCCCGTTTGTGATGCGTCCCGATGCTTACATCAACTACGGCAGCTACCCACTGTTGCAAGCCATCGCGTCGAAGGCGGCGAAGCGCTTGCGCCAGCGCTGGGGGAAGCTAGTCAACAACGAAGTCTCGATTGCCGCGCTGGACTTGTTTACGACGACGTACGCGTCGGCGACCGAGAAGCTCCGCCCACCCGTGATGACGTTCCGGATTTCTCTGGCACCGCTACCCGGTCATTCAATTGTCATCATCGACAATGCTGTGCTCGGTGCTCTGGTTGAGGGCTTTTTCGGTTTCAGCAGCGACGAAGCTGAATCGACGGAAGGCGAACCGGCACCGCCAGCGATTCGCGAACAGTTCACTCGCGGCGAGCGGCGCGTGGCTGAACTGGCGGTCACGGCCCTCTGCGATGTGATGAGCGAGGCGTGGGAAAAAACCTATCCCGTTGAGATCCAAGCGCTCGGCGACGAAACCGATCCTGCGGTTGGATCTGGTTTGGAGCCCAAGGACGCCGTCATTGTGTCTTCCTTCACTGTGGAGCTGGGTGGCGTATCCGGAACGCTGCATTGGTTGTTGCCTGAGTCTCAGATCGCGCCTGTTGCCGATGATCTCGAGGGTGCCACCAATGCAAGGCCGAGTGCCCCCGACCCGGAGTGGTATGCGCGCTGGCGCGAACACCTGGCCGGCATTGATGTATCGGTCGCTGCGACTGTGGGTCGCATGAAGTTGCCACTGCGGCGAGTCGTCAGTCTGGCGCCCGGTGACTTGATTGCACTGAGTGATCCGCAACTGGCACGACTGAACGTCGGCAGCACCGAGTGTGCTCAAGGCACGTTTGGCAACCTCGAAGGCAATAACGCAATTCAAATCAGTCGATGGACGGTCGGCTAAAACCTCTCTTGAAGGCAAGGAAGTCATTCGATGAGTGAAGAAGCAGAAGCAGAGATTGTGGAGAACGAAGCAGCGGGGGATGAGCGCTTTGAACCCGAAGCGATCGCACCTGCATCTAACCCAACACAAGGACCCAAAGCGGATGTGAACCTGGATCTTGTTCTGGATGTGCAGGTCTCATTGTCGCTGCAGGTAGGGCAGACCAGTATTTCGATTCGTGAGCTGGTTAGCCTTGCCGAGGGCTCCGTCGTAGCGCTCGATCGACCCGCCAGTGAACCGCTGGATGTTCTCGTTAACGGGACGCTGGTCGCGCATGGCGAGATTGTGGTGGTGGACGGAAAGTTTGGCGTGCGCTTGACCGATGTCATCAGCCCGGCCGAACGCATTCAAACGCTCGCCTGAGTCAATACGATGTTTCATTGGTCGGTTCGGACGCTGCTTGTGGTCAGTCAGTCAGGTGCTAACGCTGCGCCTGTAACGCTGACTGGTGCACTGCCGGATGGATTCTCGGTGTTGGCGAATCTCGTCTTGGTCATTGGCGCCATTGTCGCGGCTGCCTGGATTGTGGCTCGCTTGCGACAACATGTTCCTGGCGGAAGCGGCGAGGTTAGAGTCGTTGCCTCTTGCGCGCTTGGTCAGCGAGAACGAGTGCTCGTTGTTGCGCTGGGCGACGAACAGATTGTGGTCGGTGTCAGTGCCCAGGGTCTGGTTCGGTTGCATGAGATGAGAGAGCCACTTCCTGAGCCACCAACCCCTGCAGTCGTCCCGTTTGCAAGCCGACTTCAGGCGCTGCGCAAGCAACCGACCAGTGAGGAGTCGTCATGACCAGATGCCTCTTAACCCTTGCATCGGTTCTGCTGCTGGGATCGCTACCGGCGGTTGCGGTTGGCCAGGTCGTGACGCCCGAAGTGCTCATACCTGATGCGGACGCCAACACTGGTCAATCGATTAGCCTGAGTCTGCAAGTGCTGATCGCGATGACGTTGCTGACGCTGTTGCCGGCGTTGGTCCTGTCGATGACGGCATTCATCCGACTGATCATAGTGTTGTCGATTCTGCGTCAGGCCCTTGGTACGGCGCAGACACCACCCAATCAAGTGCTGATCGGAATCGCGCTTTTTTTGACGCTCTTCGTGATGGCGCCTGTCGCTGAGGAGATCAACCAAACAGCGATTACCCCCTACACCGAGGGCACGATGGATATTGGTGAAGCGTTCTCTGCGGGTATTGCGCCACTGCGGAACTTCATGATCAACCAGACACGCGATGCCGACATCAAGCTATTCGCCAATATCGCAGGCTTCGATGGTTTCGATCGTGTCGCGGATATTCCCATCACGGTGGTGATTCCTGCGTTCATGGTGAGTGAGTTGAAGACGGCGTTTCAGATTGGATTCCTGATCTTCATACCATTCCTCATCATCGACCTTGTTGTATCCAGTGTATTGATGTCGATGGGGATGATGATGCTGTCCCCGATGCTCATCTCTTTGCCATTCAAGTTGATGCTGTTCGTACTAGTCGATGGTTGGGCGCTGCTATTGGGCACGCTCGCAGGCAGTTTTTTCGTATAGGTGGGTCATGACTGAAGCGTCGATTCTCTCGATTGGACAACAGGCTCTGTGGGTAACGTTCTTGATTTCGGCACCACTGTTGTTGTCGGCGCTCGGCATTGGTCTGCTCGTAGGTATGTTGCAGGCGGCAACGCAAATCAATGAGATGACACTGTCATTCATACCGAAGCTGCTTGTGTTGGGTGTTGCGCTGTTACTCGGAGGCTCGTGGATAACCACGACGCTGGTCGACTTCACGCGTCAGCTGATCACCAGCATCCCGACTTTAATCGGTTAGCAATATGGCGCTCAACGTATTCGCCATCGCTGAGTTGTTGCCACAGTTCCTGTGGCCGTTTATCCGGGTGAGCGCCTTCGTTATCGCCTTGCCAGCGATTGGTGGTGCATTCGTACCTCGTCGAATTCGCGGCATGCTGGCAATCACATTAGCGCTGGCGCTGGCGCCAGGCGCAAGCGAGAGCATCCCGGATGTGGGCATCTTCAGTGTTACGGGTGCGCTGCTGGTTATGCAGGAAGTGATGCTCGGCATTCTGATGGGCTTCACGGTTCAACTCGTCTTTGATGCGATCGTCCTCGGTGCACAGACGGTGTCGATGAGCATGGGGCTTGGATTTGCCGTGTTCCTGGATCGGGTAAGTGGCGTAAATATCCCGGTAATTGGGCAGATGTACCTGATGCTCGCCATGTTGCTGTTCCTTAGCGCTGACGGTCACTTGCAGCTCATTCGGTTACTTGCTGAGAGCTTTGAAACCGCGCCTGTTGGCAGCCAGTTCATCGTGTTGTCAGATCTTCAGGCGATGCTGGCGTTCTCATCGAATCTGTTTATTGGTGCCATGCGGATAGCACTGCCCGCCGTCGCCACCCTGCTGATCGTAAACCTCGCCTTTGGCGTCATGAGCCGTGCCGCGCCTGCAATGAACCTGTTCGCTGTTGGTTTTCCCATTTCCATGTTGCTCGGCTTCCTGACGTTGTACGTCACCGTAGGTGGTCTCGCCGCCGTGTTTTCGTCCAGCTTTCCGCTAGCTCTGGAAACGCTGAGTGGATTGCTTGGGGGAGCCCCCTGATGGCGGAGCAGAATCAAGGCCAGGAGCGCACAGAACAGGCAACGCCCAAGCGTCGTCAGGACGCGAGGAAGAAGGGCGACATACCACGTTCGCGTGAGCTTTCGACAATGGGTGTCATGCTCACCGGCACCGCTGCCCTGGTTCTGCTCGGCGGTAGCATTGGTCCGAAACTGGTGGGTGTTTTCGCTTCGGGTTTCAGTATCGAGCGCTCACGCTTTTTCGAAACGCGAGAAATGGCTGTCGCCCTCGCGGAGCAGTCAAGTGCGGCCTTGTGGGCAATCGCACCGGTGCTGATTGCGCTTGTGATCGCGGCGATCGCCGGCTCCGTCGCGCTCGGGGGTGTCACGTTTAGCGCGGCCGCAATGGCCCCAAAGCTCGAACGGATCAGTCCACTGAAGGGACTGAAACGAATGTTCGGGATGCGCGCTTTGATCGAGCTTGCAAAGTCTCTCGCCAAAGTCGCGCTCATTATTGTCATCGCCGTGCTGGTGCTCCAGGGCAGCGCTGATCGACTGGGCGCACTCCCTCTGCTGCCCATCGACGCTGGACTGAGTGAGGCGATGAAGATCATCGCCTGGGCATTTCTCGCAACCAGTGCCGCGCTGATTGTCGGCGCTGTGATCGACGTGCCTTGGCAGCTCTTTGACTACAGTCGGAAGCTGAAGATGACCCGTCAGGAAGTGCGCGATGAGCACAAGGAAGTCGAGGGTCGCCCCGAGGTCAGACAGAAGATCCGACAGTTGCAACAGGAAGTGGCGACTCGGCGCATGATGGAGTCGGTGCCTTACGCCGATGTAATTATCACTAACCCCACTCATTTTGCGGTTGCGCTGCGCTATGACGAGTCACGCATGCGAGCGCCGGAGGTGGTGGCCAAAGGTCAGGACAACGTCGCAGCACGGATTCGCGAGATCGGTGATGAGCACCGCATTGCACGTTTCGAAGCGCCACCGCTCGCTCGCGCACTTTTTCATAGCACCAAGGTGGGCGAGGCCATCCCTGTGGGATTGTATGCGGCCGTTGCGCAGGTGCTGGCCTATATCTTCCAGTTGCGCGACGGCGCCGTTGACCTGAAGGCGCCGGAGCCTGAGGTCGACGAGTCGCTCTACGCGCCTGGCGTACCACGATCGATCATGCGTAGGGGATATCGCTGATGGCCGAGCTTGCCGCGAAACTCAATTTTTCCGAAATCGGACGGGGGATCGGTGTACCGGTGCTGTTGCTGGTCATTCTGGCGATGATGATGGTGCCCTTGCCGCCGTTTGCGCTCGACACGCTGTTCACTTTCAACATAGCGCTGTCGCTCGCGATTCTTCTTACCGTTATCTATGTTTCCCGGCCGCTTGAGTTTGGCGTGTTCCCCACTGTGCTCTTGGTGGTGACTTTGCTTCGCCTCGCTCTGAATATTGCGTCTACCCGGGTTGTCTTGCTTGAAGGTCACTCCGGGAGTGGGTCGGCAGGAAAGGTCATTGAGGCATTTGCGGAATTCGTGGTCGGCGGAAATTTCGCTGTTGGGCTTGTTGTCTTCAGCATCCTCGTGATCATCAACTTCGTCGTGGTGACCAAAGGTGCAGGTCGCGTGTCCGAGGTCACAGCACGGTTCACACTCGACGCGATGCCCGGCAAGCAGATGGCGATTGATGCTGATCTCAATGCGGGTCTGATCGATCAGGATACGGCGCGAACCAGACGCGCTGAGGTCGCAGGCGAGGCCGACTTCTACGGCGCGATGGATGGCGCCAGCAAGTTTGTCCGCGGTGATGCGATCGCGAGCATACTCATTCTGTTTATCAACGTGCTTGGCGGATTGGCTATCGGCACGATGGAACACGGCCTGTCGTTCGGTGAGGCCGGTCGCATCTATACGCTGTTGACCATCGGTGATGGACTGGTGGCGCAGATTCCTTCGCTACTGCTCTCAACTGCCGTTGCGGTGATTGTGACTCGTGTATCGCAGGCCCAGGACATGTCGAGTCAGATCGTGTCACAGGTGTTCCACCAGCCGAGAACCATGGCCGTCACGGCAGCGGTGTTGGTCACACTCGGATTGATTCCAGGGATGCCCAATTTTGCCTTCCTGACACTCGCCGGCATCTGTGGCTACGCGAGTTATCGCCTGACGCGTAAACCACCACCCGAACCGGAGATTCTCGAAGCAGCACCGAAGCCCGAGCCGCAGACCCGTGAGTTGACCTGGGACGACGTGATGCCACTGGAGACCATCGGTCTTGAGGTTGGCTATCGGCTGATTCCACTCGTCGATCGGCAACGAGGTGGTCAGTTGGTGAATCGGATCAAAGGCGTGCGGCGCAAGCTTACCGACAGCCTTGGATTTTTGCTTCCACCCGTACATATACGCGACAACCTCGATCTCAAACCATCGCAGTACCGAGTGTCCTTGATGGGTGTGCCCCTCGGAGAGGGCGAAATCGAGATCGATAAGGAACTGGCCATTAATCCCGGTCAGGTGTTTGGTGAGCTCAAAGGGATCAAGACCGAGGACCCGGCATTTGGTTTGCCAGCGATATGGATCGAGAACAATCAGCAGGAAGAGGCACAAATGCTGGGCTACACGGTGGTGGACGGCAGTACCGTTGTTGCAACACATATCAGTCAGGTTCTGCAGGCGCACGCCCACGAGTTGATCGGCCACGAAGAGCTGCAACAGATGCTGGAGCGACTCGGCAAAAGCGCACCCAAGCTGGTGGAGGCACTGACGCCCAAGATTTTGCCCGCAGCCACCGTGTTGAAGGTGCTGCAAAACCTGCTCAAAGAAGGCATTCCGGTTCGCAACATGCGAAAAATCGCCGAAACGTTGGCTGATCAGGGAGCAAGGAGTCAAGAACCTGACGTTTTGACGTCAGCGGTTCGTGTGGCGCTCGGACGCTCAATCGTCCAGGACATCTGTGGTAGCAGCCCTGAGATCGAAGTGATGACCCTCGATCCAGAGTTGGAACAGATCTTGAATAACGCTAATCAGGGCGGCGCTGTTGGTGGCGTCGAGCCAGGGCTGGTGGAGCGAATCCACGAGTCACTGACCAAGCACGCGCAGGATCGCGAGGCGGTCGGTGGATCGGCGATTCTTTTGGTAGCCCCCGGAATCCGACCTTGGTTGGCGCGCATGTTACGCGGAGTACGCAGTCTGCATGTGCTCGCTTACAACGAGATTCCGGAGGATCGCCAGATCAGGATGACAGCCACGGTTGGCTGAACGAAGGCGCAGGGAGGCGCCGGGTATGGGACGCAGGGAACGTAACCAATGAAGATCAAGAGATTTCTCGCGCCGAACATGCGCGAAGCATTGAAAGCGGTAAGGACCGAGCAAGGACCGGAAGCGGTAATCCTGTCCAACCGGCGTGTCGGAGACTACGTCGAGGTGATCGCTGCGCTCGACTATGACGAAGCTTTGATTCAGCAAGCGATCCGGCGAGCGCCTCGCGATCCGGTCGATGCCGATGTGTCCGAGCCTTCTGCGTCCATCCCGGATGAGACTACGGAAAGTGACGACGGAACCACGGATGTTCATGTATTGCTGAGCGCTGAGGCGCAACGCGGTGCGACGACCACGAGACGCGAGCAACAAACGCTGATCACTGAACTCGATGTGCCAGCGGTTCCGGAGATTGCCGACTTGCGCCAGCAGCTCTCTGTGCTTGGTGATCTGTTACACGAACAAGTCAGTGCAGACCGATGGGCGAATCGTGCCTCCAACGCGCCGATGGCAGCACAGTTGCTCCGCAATTTGTCTCGCCTCGGTATGGCGAGTGATGTGGCTGAGTCTCTCTGCAACACGATCGCTGGAGGGCCAGCTGGTGTGCAGCATCCATGGCGCGACGCGGTCGACGCCATCAGTGAGGCGTTGACGACGTGTGCACCTGATTTGCTGTCGGAAGGTGGTGTTGCAGCGTTTGTAGGTCCAACCGGTGTTGGCAAGACGACGACCATTGCGAAGCTGGCCTCACAATACGCGCTACGGCACGGCGCTCGAGATATTGCGCTGGTATCGATGGATGGGTATCGCATCGGCGCTCGTGAACAACTCTTCACGTTCGGTCGCATTATCAACGCATCAGTATTTGAGGCGGAGAGCCCGCTTGCCCTGCGCCGATTGCTCGCCGGTCTCAGCGAGTACCGGTTGGTTTTGATCGATACAGCAGGGGTGAGTCAGCGCGACACTCGGTTGGCTGAAATGTTGGATGGTCTGTCCAACCAGTCCCGGCCGGTTGACCTATACCTGACTCTGGCCGCAACCGCGGATGAGCAACTACTCGATGAAATAGTTCGCTGTTACCAACAAGTTTCTGTGAAAGCTGCCGCTATCACCAAGATAGACGAGGCGAGCCGCCTCGGAGCGCCGCTTTCGGTGCTGCTGCGGCACGGACTCCCCCTAGGTTATGTCACGGACGGGCAGTGTGTACCGGATGATCTGGTTAGTGCGCAGGGCAGAAAATTGTGGTTGGTCAACCAGGCGCTCGCTTATGCGAAAGCGCCTGAATTCGAACCCGAAGAACAGGATATGGCGCGACTGTTTGGTCGGAAGGAACTGATCAATGGCTGATTCCATGCAAGCCCGTCAACTTCAGGCGGCGGTTTCCAGAAAACCGACAAAGGTCATCGCGGTAACCAGTGGTAAAGGGGGCGTTGGCAAAACCAATGTCTCCACCAACCTTGCGATTGCGATGGCGCAGCGTGGACGCGACGTGATGTTGATGGACGCCGACCTTAGCCTCGCCAACGTCGATGTGCTGCTGGGACTCCAACCGACTTGTAACCTCGCTCACCTGGTGCGTGGCGAAGCCACACTCGACGATGCGATCGTCACAGGTCCCGCCGGGGTGCGAATCGTTCCGGCAAGCTCCGGAGACCGAACCATGGCCGATCTGCCACAGGCGAGCCAGGCCGCGATCATCAGTGCCTTCAGCGAGCTCGACAAACAGCCCGATGTCTTGATCGTTGATACCGCAGCCGGTCTCGCAGAGAACGTGGCACGTTTTGCACAAGCTGCGCAGCACGCGCTGGTGGTTGTTTGCGATGAGCCAGCGTCGATCACCGACGCCTACGCACTAATTAAGGTGTTCAGTCGTGACTACGGAATTCGGCGTTTCCACGTGCTGTCGAATATGTCCCGGAGTCGCGTGGATGGGCGCGCACTGTTTGAAAAGTTAATGCGGGTGACGGATCGGTTTCTCGATGTTGTGCTGGTACATGCCGGCACGATTCCGAGCGACGGCTACTTGAGAAAAAGCGTCCAGGAGCAACGGGCCGTCGTTGAGGCCTACCCGGACAGCTGGTCATCCAAGGCGTTTCAGCAATTGGCTGAAACCGTAGATGCATGGAAGCAGCGACATGAGCCCAGCGGGGGGTTGACGTTCTTTTTTGAGCGTCTTGTCGCGGAGAAGAACGCGAAGACAGGAGGGACCCGGTGATGAGTTATGCACCTGTGGCCGTCGCCCCAACGGCAACCGAATCAGAACGTTTGATCAGTGAGAACCTCACACTGGTAAAGCGAATCGCCCACCACATCATGGCCAAGCTGCCGGCGAGTATCGAACTCGACGACCTGATTCAGGCGGGGATGCTTGGCTTGATCGAGGCAGCGAGCCACTATGATCCAAGCCGCGGCGCGAGCTTTGAAACGTATGCGGGCATTCGTATTCGCGGCGCTATTCTGGACGAGGTTCGAAAATCCGACTGGACACCACGTTCCGTGCATCGGCGCTACCGAAACATCACTGAAGCGATCGCGGACCTTCAGGCGCGAACCGGGAAAGATCCGTCTGATCAGGAGATCGCTGATCATCTCGATATGCCGCTTGAGGAGTATCACGCGATTCTTCGTGATTCGACGAGTTGCCGGTTGTTTAGCCTGGACCAGCCCTACGTGGACTCCGGGCGCACACAAGAGGTCGAGTCGACAGACTTTGCGGAGCCGGACTCGGCGTTAGAGGAAACACAGTTCACAGATCGCCTCGCCGAAGCAATCGGTCGTCTGCCCGAACGCGAACGACTTGTGCTGTCGCTCTACTACCAGAAGGACATGAATCTGAAGGAAGTAGGGATGGTTCTTGAGGTTAGCGAATCGCGAGTCTGCCAGATTCACGGTCAGGCATTGTTGCGCCTCAAGGCGCGGATGGGTGATTACGCAGACTATCTGGAGGGCAAGCTATGACTGTCGAGATGTTGACCTACCCGAAGATGCTCCTGTTGGTGTTTGCGACGCTGTTCGTTGTCACTTTCCTGACTTTGCTCACAGTGCGGCGCAGGCTAAGCGTGCAACATGGCGAGATGAAGCGTTTGATGACGCTGATCGCGACGCAGGATCCCGTAGAGAATGATGTTTCGGAAACAGGCGACCCGATCGAGAGTGTCACCGAAGCGCTAACGCGCCTATCGGCACGCCTCGACGCTCTCGGTATGCAACAACAGGCTTCTGTGGTCCGTGGCGGCAGTCTTGATGACGGTGCTGCTATGGCTCGCTCAGGCGCGAGTGCAGCGGAAATAGCAACACGCGCAGGTATTTCGGTGGGAGAGGCGGAGTTGTTGCTTCGTGTTCACGGATCATCGCCGACACCAGATTAGATTTGGAGCAATAAATGATTCAGCAAGACTCGATGGCTTTTTTGACCGCACTCTCGACCGAGTTGAATCGGGGTGAGGTAAAACTGCCATCGTTCCCGGATGCGGTGATCAAGATTCGCGACGCACTCGAACGCGATGATTGCGATATTGACAAGATCGCCACCCTGGCCAGCGTTGAGACAGTGTTGGCCACGAGGCTGCTGACTGCGGCGAACTCAGCGTTCTACAACCCATCGGGTAATCGGGTGTCGGAGCTACGAGGTGCGGTCATGCGCCTTGGGCTGAAAGAGGTTCGCAACATGGCGATCAGCTTCGCTGTGGAACAGATTTTTATCAGTGAGAAGCTCCCCGGCATCGAGCAGAGCCTAGCGACGCTTTGGAGGCGTGGCGTTGCCATGTCTTCCATCGCTTATGTGGTGGCCAAAGAGTGTAGCGATGTCGATCCTGAAAAAGCGTTTCTGGCTGGTCTGATGCACGAGGTTGGCAAACTCTACATGTTGATCAAGTCGGGGGATTTCCCGGGTGTCGACGTCGATCTTGATGCGCGTAGCGATGACCCGGATTCGTGGCATCCACAGATCGGGCGATTTATTGTTGAGGCATGGGGCTTTGATGATGAATTACTTGATACTTTGCAACCGTCTGATGGGCTCGAGGATCAGCCGCCAGGTGGTCGTGCGACGATGCTAGATGTTATCTACGCATCCGAATTGGCGGCATGTTCGACGCCAGAGATTGGTATCGATTTCTCGCTGCCCACATTTGGGAGACTCGAACTCACGCTGGAAAGGCTGAAAGAGTTGCAGCCTGTCATCCGCGAGCGTATGGATTCGATGGTTGAGAGCCTCGCTAATTGATTGCGAGCGCGCTTCGCTAGTCTTCGGCACTCAGTCTGCGCATGCGCAGACTTTCTGACTCACGCTGGAACAGGTGCTTGATCAGTAGTTCCGACTCAGATTCACTAAATCCAACAAATTCCGCTGCAATGCCGTGCGGCCGCACCGGGTCATCGTTGAGCGGTTCCGGGCAACGGCGCACGGTCGCCGCCGTTTCGAGGTAGTGTCGATCCGAGGTCAGCAAGACCTGCAGGAATAAGCGTGACCCTTCCGGAAGCGCTTGATCATGATCGAACCGTACGCCACTCGCACCGATCTCACAGGTCAGTGCCTCGCCTTCGGTTAATTCCCGTATGAGCGTTTTGCGCTCGGGCTGGGCGTCGACAAGTAGATTGAGTTTCGCGTTCAGCGTCTCGAGGCAGCGACGTACTGACTGAGGTGCGTTGCCCAACAGCGTAAACGCCTCCTGAAACTGCGATTCGAGTTGCACCAGGCGTGCGTGGTCACCGAAAGCGGAAGGTCGCTGTAAAGACCGTGATTCGATGATTGCGGCGAACTCTGCATCATCCAGGACGCGAACCCTGATAAATGCGTGCTCGCGAATTCTAAACGAGCGTCGCATTTCGCGCTCGGTGAGCTGTTCGGCTTCATGGCTCATTATAGAGTCTCCTCCTTGACTTCATTCGGGTCCCGTCCGATTTGCATAGTCCGTTCATCAACGCTAATCACATTCGGGGAAATGGTGTCTTCTCCAATAATGATGCGAAGGTCCACTCGCCGATTCGCGGCGCGGTTTTCCGGGGTATCGTTGGGTCTTCGCGGTTGGGTGTCCGCGTGTCCAGTAACGGTCATTCGCTGCCCGTTGATTGGAGCGCTGTCCAACAGCAAGTGAGCCACGGATACAGCGCGGCTCGTAGAGAGTGCCCAGTTCGAGCGAAACTTCGCGGTATTGATCGGAATGCTATCGGTGTGGCCTGCCACTTCCAAAGTGCCGTTGGAGTCCACAAGCAACAGAGCAATTTTCTCGAGAGTTGGTTCAAACGAGGAGCGAACCTGGTCATCTCCGGAGCGAAACGATGCTTTCTCCAGAATATGAATAATGATCTTGTCGTCCTCAGTGACCAGGTCGAGCGAGCCTTCAATGATCTCGGCCTTTAGCGCCTGTCGGATACGTTCGGCTTCACGCTCCAGTTCTTCTTTGCGGTCATCGTCTTCATCGAATTCGAGCGTGTTCTTGTTTGAATCAATCGTGAACTGACGAATGTCGTTGACGATCGTGGGCTGCGGTTTACCAGGGCTGAATTCACGGGCGATCACGCTGGTGCCCTTGGGGATCGTGCGTGCCTCAATCTCGGCCTGCACGCCGAAAGCGTTTTTCATCGAACCGGAGAGCTCCTTGAACTTCTGCGCGTCCATCTCCGAAAACGCGAGTAGCAGCACAAAAAAGCACATCAGCAGCGTCATCAGATCGGCGAAGGTCATTACCCACGCGGGAACGCCACCTCCCTCATCAGGTTTGGACGCCTCTTCCATGGCCGATCAGCTCTCTTCTTTGGTGCGTGCGGACTTTGGCAGATAGGCTTCGAGCATGCTCTCGATCACCCTTGGGTTCTGGCCTTCCTGAATCCCAAGCAGCGCGTCAATGATCAACCGCTTGCGATCCTTTTCCTCAGTACTGCGCAAGGCAAGTTTGTCGGCGACGGGCAGCGCGAACATGTTCGCGAGAATTGCGCCGTAGAGCGTAGTTAACAGTGCAACCGCCATAGCTGGACCGATCTGCTTCGGGTCGTCCATGGCTGAGAGCATCTGTACGAGTCCGATCAACGTTCCGATCATGCCCATGGCGGGGCCTACGTCACCGATCGCCTTGAAGATGTTTTGACCCTCCTCATGGCGCTGCAGCGTTAGCGTCATGTCCTTCGTCAGCATGTCCCGAACGATGTCCGGCTGGTGGCCGTCGATTAAGAGGTTCACACCGGTCTGCATGAATTCGTCTTCGATTTCGGCTTCCTCAAGCGCGAGGATGCCACCTTGTCTGGCTGACTTGGCGAGCTCAACCGACTTTTCGATCAGCTCCTGTGGCGTGGCCAGCTTGAACATGAACGCTTTCACCGCGATCTTGGCTGCGCCAAGGAACTGTCCAAGACTGAACTTCATCATCGTGACCAGAAAAGTGCCAGCAAAGACAACAATCAGAGACGGTGTGTTTACAAACGTTCCCGCGCTCCCTCCCATGAAAATGGAGGCGAAAATCACGCCGAAAGCACCGATCAAACCAATGAGTGTCGCGAGATCCAAGAACTCTCCTCCCTGTGGGACACACCGCGTTTCGAGGGTCTACCTCGTCTGTCAGGTTAGCGGCTTGTGTGAGCAGGACTTTAGGCGGTGTGCTGGCGATAATTACCGGTCGGATCCCGGCCAGGGATTTGTGCCGCCGCTCGCCGCATCACGTCTGCAGGGGCATCTTGAAATGTGAGCATCGAGAGCCCCGCTACGCATGAAACCTGCTCGGTCGCAGGAGCGTACGGAATTCGAACCGTGTCGCGGACCATTGTTTTCAAACGCTGCAGCAGGGTGTTTGCCATTTCTTCTGTGGTGTCGGTGAGCAGCACGGCAAATCGACCTTCGCCGAGCGTCGCGACAGTGTCGCTGCGACGAACGAAACAGCGCATCATGCAGTCGGCAACAGAACAGACCACTTCTTCAGCGGCTGCTGAACCGCTGTTTGTCATAATTTCCTGAAAGCGTTCGATATGGATGATGGCTACGGCGACAGGTTGCTGCAGCACGAAGTCCAGTTTGATCGCTTGTTCGAGTGCGATCGTGAATGACTCGTCGTTGAACGTGCCGGTAAGCGTGTCGCGCTTCATGGACTCTCTGGCGCTTGCAAAATCATCACGCAGTCGGACGAGGTTGTTCTGTGTGTCATCCATTTGAGCCACAAAACTGGCCCGCTGTTGCTCAAACGCGACCGCGGTGGCTGCGATCGCTTCGGAAAGCGACCGACGCACGGCATTCAGGTCTCCCCGCTCCGCAGCGCCTGAAACGTGGCTGAGGTGATGTTCGATTTTCCGTTGGGTGTTGGCTTCTGTATCGGCGATCTGTGCCAGCGCTACGACCATCCCCTCAATCAGTTCGCGATAGCTCTCTGTGCGGCGGGTCACAAAGTCGTGTTCTGCCTGACGGCGCTCTCGGAAGAACTTTCGGACCCGTCCCCACTGGCGTTCGCCGTCCTGTGACTCTTCGATTCCCTCGTCCAGGATCGGTGCGCCATTGGTGACGTGCCTTGCGTACTCACGGCACAGATCGAGAAATCTGGGATCCTCGTCTTCCAGCGGGAAAGACAGCTCGCCGGTTGTGCGTAAAATTGAGTCGAGCGTGTCGAGCGCACCGTCAGTCACACTGCTCCCGGCAGCCTTCGACGAGTCGCTCTTTTTCCGTCCAATGAATTTATCTACAAGGCTCATCCGTGCCGCCCGTACATCCGTATCAGTTCCTCGCGAAAGAAATATCGGCGGTTGTCGCCCGATCTTGAGAAAATTGCGGGCTGCGCTGGGAAATTGCCCGTAGCATGCGGTATGCTCAGCGACCGCGTAGTCGGTTTCTGGCCGTCTACTTACATTCGCCAGCAGGGATGGGCAGGCATGAATTGGACCTCAGGGATTGGAGGGTCCGTGTTGGTGATCGACCCCGATCGCACCAGCGCCGAGACTCTGAGCGGGATGATCGAATTCCTCGACACCCCGAACGTTACGATTGCCGATGACCAGACGTGGCCCGACGCGGTCAGCCGGGAGCTGGAAGTCGTGTTCCTCGGTCGCGGCCTCTCGCATGATTCGGCACGCGATATCGAGACACGGCTGCAGGCCGAGCAACCCGGAGTAGCTGTCGTTCACGTCCGAGACTCAGATGGCAGCGGTTCCTGATCTGGCCAACAAATTCCACCTGAAGTGGCCGATCGACCTCAATGAGCTCGGTACGCTGCTCGAGCGTGTCCGTCAGCAAAGAACCTTACCTGGGGCGGATTCCACACGCTTCATCGGTCTCAGTGAGGCCAGCAATACCGTTCGCCAGTTGATCGATCAGGTTGCTCCCTCGGCGGCGACCGTCCTCGTTACCGGCGAGTCGGGCACAGGAAAAGAGGTGGTCGCACGGTTGCTGCACGAAAACTCCGGACGAACCGGTGAATTTGTTGCTGTGAATTGCGGAGCCATTCCACAAGATCTTCTGGAAAGCGAATTATTCGGTCACGAGAAGGGTGCGTTCACCGGCGCGTCCGGGTTACGCAAAGGACGCTTCGAGCAGGCCCACCAGGGCACACTCTTTCTTGATGAAATCGGCGATATGCCATTGTCGATGCAGGTCAAACTGCTGCGTGTTCTGCAGGAGCGCGTTGTCGAACGGGTCGGCGGCGTACGCAGCATCCCAGTCGACGTGCGAGTTGTGGCCGCAACTCACCGGGATCTTGAGGCCAGAATCGCGGAGCAGGCATTTCGGGAAGATCTTTATTATCGACTCAATGTCGTTGAATTAAACATAACGCCGCTGCGCGAGCGTCGTGAAGATGTGTTGCCCTTGCTGGACGAGATGGTGCACCGGTGCCTGCGAAAACACGGCATTGGTGTCAGTTTCGCCGATGATGCGATCGATGCACTACGCGACTATGACTGGCCCGGCAATGTCAGGGAGCTAGCCAATCTTGTAGAGCGCCTTATTGTTGTGCGACCCCATGCCACTGTTCGGCGCGCAGACCTACCTGCTGAAATCTCCGGTCTCGACCCCAGCGAGATGCACGTTGCGGAGACTGACGATACCTATCCGTTGGGAGGCACGACTGCGGCGGTGATTGATCTGCCTGAAGATGGGCTGAGTTTGCGAGAGCATATCGAGTCAATCGAACGCACCTTGATTGAGGAGGCGTTGGCTATGAGCGATGGTGTGGTCTCGAAGGCTGCGAAACTGCTGGGTTTGCAGCGCACAACCCTCGTCGAGAAGATCAAGCGCCTCGAAATCTAGCCACGGTCAATTCGTCGGCGGTCGGATCGAACAGTTGAAGGCCACAACGATTCTTGGCCTGTCCCCCGTATAGGGGAAAATTTCATGCATCAGGTAGGACGGAAAAATGGTGAGTCGCCCTGGCTGATGGGCCAGGTCCACGCAACCGTAGCGAACCTGCTCATTGAGATGTTCGTTCCCGCCATCGGCATACATCAGAATGTTGGGTCGCGGGTCGTGAAACCGGACCATCCCACTCATTGGCTGACTGGGGTCGGTATCGCCTGGATCGACACAGTAGATTCCTGACCAGCTTGCGTTCTGGTGATTATGAAGTCCCTGAAAGGCGTGCTTTCTCGAGACATGAAACCAGGCGTCATAGTGAAACTCGAGACTTCTGAAAAGACGCTCATCCATGCGGCTGAGCTGTACCACGACGCTGGATACCGCTCGATGGCAAAACGCGGCGAGTTCCTGAAACAAGGGGTCATCGATCTTGAACAGATCGAAATTGCTCTCGAACAGTGGTCCGCCCTGTGATTCGCGTTTTACCGTGTCACGATGGCGGTCACCCTCGGCCTCCATCTCCAGTATTCGTGCCTTCAGCTGAGGGTTGAGCGTCTCCGAGCGCTCGTAGCTGACCGCGGCCATCGGCGTGGCGAAGAGGTGTTCGATTGCGAAGTCTGACATGCCAATCATCACTCACTGGGGTAGTCGTATTGTAGCGTTGCTGCGGGCAAATACCGGGCAAAAAAAAGCGGGCCCGAAGGCCCGCTTCCTCATTGCGATGCAATGACCAGAACTTAGAAGTTCTGCTGGTAACGCACGTACGGTACAGGACCGAGAATCGCGTTCGGGTAGAGCGAGAAGTCAAACGGTTCCCAACCGTAGATCAGCTCACCCGCCTGCTCTGGCTCTTCGTCCAGTACGTTCTGCATACCGACGGTCACGAGGCCATCCCATGGCAGGCTGTAGGTCGCCTGAAGGTCAAGCTCGAAGTGGCTTGAGACGTTCAACTCCTGACCACCGACGTTCTCGCCGTGACCAGAAATGTAACGACCGGTACCACCGACGGTGAAGTCACCGTAGCGCCAGTTGAAGTACGGGTTGATACGCGTATCCGGCGTACCGATTTCGCCCGCAAGGTCAACAACCGGATCATCAGCGAAGATCTGCTGCTCGTAAGACAGGACGTGTGCCGCTTCTACACCGAAGGTGAAGTCGCCGGACGCGTCAGTTGTCAGACGGTATTCAACAGACAAGTCGATACCGGTGGTGTCAACGCCTTCAAAGTTGTTGCTCTGCAACGAGATGAAGTTGACGGAGCCATCCGGGTTACGGTTGATGTTCGGCGACGGGATGTAGCTGCTGCTGCCGAACGCAACACAAGACTCAGGCTGACCGGTCGGGCAGTTGTTCGCAAATTCCTGCTGGAACTCACGGAACAGCGTGTTGGTCGTAACGAAGTTATCGAACTCAACGCTGTAGTAGCTGATGTCGATATCCAGACCGTCGATCGGCGAGTAGACGAAACCAAACGTGAAGCTGCTTCCTTCCTCAGCGTCCAGGTTCGGGTTACCACCGGTCAGTGCGCGGTACTGCGTAGAGCTGTTCGGCGATACGCCGATCGCTGCGCCGTACTGGTCAATGCCAGCCGGGAAGCCTTCGGAGATGTTGCCGTACAGTTCGTCGAATGCCGGAGCACGGAACGACTCGTTGTAGGTACCGCGGATCAACAGGTTGTCGATCGGACGGTACGCCAGGCCGATAGAAGGTGTGAAGCGACCGCCGATACCTACGTCGTTGTAGGTTTCGTAACGACCAGCAAGCGTGACGTCGAACGTTTCGAGGACCGGAACCGCGGTTTCGAAGAAGAAGCCGTAGTTAACGCGACCTTCAGAGATGTTGTCACCACCCGCAGAACCAGCAATCACGCCACGGTTGGATTCAACGTCGTTCAGCTGATCGAAGTCGGTGTCGTTGAACTCGTAACCGAATACCCATGAAACCGGTCCGTACGGGGTTTCGAGGAAGTCGAAGTTAACGATGCCGTCGAGCGTCAGACGGTGGATTTCAGCGTCGTACGTACCGGTGTGGTTCGCCGTACGCTGCAGTTCGAAGTCCAGACCACCCGGGGTGATGCCGAAGACGTCGAGCTGTCCGTTGTCGAGCAGGCTCTGCAGTACTTCTTTGTTCACCAGGTTGAACGTGTTGTTCGCGGTCTGGTTACGGTTGAACTGAGCATTAACCTGCCAGTTGAAGGTGCCGTCGAACCAGTCGTTGGAGCCTTCGAGACCGAACCAGGTGTCGACCATGGTTTCGTCAACGGTGTTGTCACGCGTGCCGTTTGCAACGGTACGAATCAACAGCGTGAAGTCAGCAGGTGCTGAAAGGCCAGCTTGCTGCCACGGGTTGATCGGGTTCGGCGTAACGCCATCCGGCAAGAAAGCAGGAATGGTCGGGAACGGACCGGAAACCGGTGTACCCGCGAAACGCGTATCAGCGTTCAACTGGTTGACAGAAATACGTGCGTTCAGGCGAACGTCCGGTGACAGGTCGTAAGAACCTTTGACCAGCGCGCTGTACTCACGAGTACGCGGAATCGAGATTACGTCGGCTGCGAAGTTGTAGCCGCAACGTACCGCTGCTTCGCCGTTAGGACCGGTTGGGCCGATGAAGACGTCACCGCCCGACAGGCCCCACTGGTAGCTGTTCGGGAACTCTGCTGAGGTGCCAACATCTTCAGGGCAACGCGGATCGACGAAGGTCGTACCGCCGCCGACTGCCGTTGCCGGGAAGCCGAAGGAGGAGATCGCGTCGTAGTCGGTCGCGTTTGCGGTGTAATCCACGTCACGGTAGTACTGCGGACGACCCGTCAGTGCTGATACCGAGAAGTAGATGTTACCTTTCGCCGAGCTTACGCCGAGGGTGGCCGCTGCACGGGTCAGGTCACCACCGTCGCCCGGGAATGTCTGCTGGTAATCCAGCGACAGACCGTCGTAGTCGCGGCGCGTGATGACGTTGATTACGCCCGCGATCGCGTCAGAACCGTAAATAGCGGAAGCACCATCACGCAGGATCTCGATGCGCTCTACCATCGCCAGAGGAATCTGGTTCAGGTTCTGAGCGGCACCACCGGAACCACCCGTCGCAGAGATGCGGCGGCCGTCCAGAAGAACCAGCGTGCGGTTAGAGCCGAGACCACGCAGTGATACTTCGTTCACTGAGGCCTGGCCGTTTGCGAAACCAGAGGTTGCGCGGAACGAGCCGAAGCTGTTGAAGACACTCGTCTGCAGAACCTCTGCAACCGTGGTGTCACCTGACAGGTCGATATCTTCACGGTCGATAACGGTTACCGGCACAGCGGTTTCGATATCGGCACGCGACAAGCGAGACCCGGTGACCTCTTGGGTACCAAGCTCCTTGGTATCGTCCTGCGCGAGGGCAGCCGGCGCCTGAGCCAAACCGGCGATAGCGCCGAGGGCCAGAGCCGAGCGCACTGCGCGGCGAAGGTTTGTGTTACTCATGAATTCCTCCTGAGCTAACTGGGTTTTATTTCTCAAGAAATGGTATGCGAGTAGTTGCAAGGCGGACCCCAAAACACCGAATTCGATGTTCGCGCGACCGTTGTTGTTCTTGCTTTCCCTTGCTACCACCCCACACATTCGTCTCCGAATGAGTGCGCCGGACTATAGCACGGTGACGCGAATAACCAACGGGCTGTTGTAAAAAGCGCACACTGTCTAAGCGATGCTCAGCAAACCCCGCGCCAGCAAAAACGACTTGCGCTAGGTTTAAACTACTGAAAAAAATGAAAAAGCAGCCTTTTTGCTCGCGATCTGCAGTTCGTGAAAACGCTGAATTCGAGCGTGATTTAGTCGGTATTTCTTGCGTTTGTATACGGTGCGATCGAATCGAAAATGCGCAAATTCACAACAGTCAAGGGCTCTTGTTGCTAAAAACACACAGCGTCTGCGAGACCTTCCGGAGCGTTCCGGTTACACTCGGCGCCCTGGCAATTCCCCGGAGAGTTTCATCATGGTTCGACGCCTGACCGTAGTCGCTCTATCAATGATCCTGGCCGCGCAGGCGCAAGCGCAGGCCGAGACCAGCGAAGGCTTGGACGGCCTCGCTAAATGCCGGGCTATTGAAGACCCGGCTAAACGTGTGGCGTGCTATGACGCACTCGCTGGGGACGAGGCGCCTCCGGCCGAGCCGCCGGTGGCTCCGGAGCCCGCTCCGAACGCTGAAGCTATGCCGTTGCCGGAGGAGCCCCTCGTCGAGGCGCCACGCGATGCGTCCAGCGAAGGTATCCCCGCCCCGGAAGAACGTTCGGTCGAGCCCCAACCGGTGCCAGTGGCGCCGCAAACGGCTAGCTCGACTCAAGAGAGCGAGGATTTGGTGGAGCGTTTTGGTCTGGAACAAGTCGAGACCGCTAACGCGGACGAGCTGGAGTCGCGTTTGGTCGGGGACTACGACGGCTGGTGGGGTAACACGAAGTTCTACCTCGAAAATGGTCAGGTGTGGCAGCAAACGCAGCCGGGGCGCTGGCGTCACCAGGGACCAGCGAACCCCAAAGTCACGATTCGCCGGCGTGCATTCAGCAGCTACCGGCTGAAGGTCGAGGGATCCAACCGCACTATTCGCGTGAAGCGTATCGAGTGAATGCTAGAGAGATTCGACCCACACGCGGGAGCCGCGTTCGAGTCCGAGATACTCGGCACGGCCCCCGTTTAACTCAAGTGTGTAGCGGGCGGGGGCATCCGAAGCAATCCCCGTCATCGAAAGCGGCTCGTTGTCACGCTCGATATTGATGACTCGGCCCTTGCGGTCGATAAAAAGAATATCTAGTGGAATGAGCGTGTTCTTCATCCACATGGACACCGGCCGCGCAGGCGAGTTGTCGAATATCATCCCTGCGTTGAGCGGCATGGATTGCACCCACATCAGGCCGCGACGTTGCTTTTCCCGGGTATCTGCGACCAGGGCGTCGATCAACACGCAGGTCGCGCGGCCCTCGACGATCACGCTAACCGCATCGAACTCCGAACGCAGTCGATCAAAATCGATGGGTCGCTCGGGTAGATCCAGCGCTGCAGCGGGTATGCTGAGCCACGTCAGTGCTAGTGCGTGCAACAAAAACCTCATGAACCCTGCCAGTCGATGACGCTTTGAAACTCGAGATCACGGACTCGGATACTTCCCTCACCACTTACCGCCGCGATGGCAGCGGTGCACCAGAGAATACCGGTGACCACGCTACGAACGTTTTCACGCAGGACTGCGTGGTCCGTGATGTCGGCGAAACAGTGCGCTTGATCAGCTGTTGAGAAAAAGCGTTGGTTGGTCTCGTCGATCATCGTTACGGTGGTGCGCAAAGCGGTGGCGGTTTTCCCGGGCTCGACCGAATCAATGCCAAGGATGATCAGTGTCCTGGGAAGGGATTCATTTGCCTCGCTTCGGTAGCGCAATCGCACGCCGCCCTTTGGCCGTCGACTCCCCCCGCAAACAGCGGGCTCTGCGCGCGCGCTCAACGGGCCCTGCAAAGCGCCGAACAACTCGCCGCGAAGTGTTTGCAGTGCGGCTGTGCACGCTTCGATCGACGTGGCTTGCGCCTCGATAGATAAGTCTGATTCTGGCTCGCCGCCGCAGGCGGTTGCTGCCAGGAGCAGGAACGGAATGAGAACGAATCGGCGCATCGACGGTCCGCTAGGTTGCATCAGGAGCCGAGAGTAGCGACTGCGAGAGGCGAATGCACCTGCGGGTATGTCGCCGGAGGCGTCGATCCACTACACTTTTTGGCTTTGTGACTAGGCCGACGCCAACGGAGCGCGAAGTACTGTGACCCCGAACGAGCAATTCCAATTACTCCAGCAACATATCGGTCAGCTGGTCATCGGCCAGCCCCATCTCGTCAACCGTATGCTGATCGCACTGCTTTGCGACGGTCACCTCCTGGTTGAGGGTGCACCCGGGCTTGCGAAGACGCGCGCGATCAAGGTGCTGAGCGACAGCGTCGATGGCGATTTCCATCGACTCCAGTTTACGCCTGATCTTTTGCCCGCCGACCTGACCGGGACCGAGATCTACCGCCCCGAAGATGGCTCATTCCGCTTCCGCCGCGGCCCCCTGTTCCACAACCTTGTGCTGGCGGATGAGATCAACCGCGCGCCAGCGAAAGTCCAGTCGGCATTGCTGGAAGCTATGGAGGAGCGGCAGATCACCGTCGGCAAGCGTACCTATCCCTTGCCAGATTTATTCATGGTTATGGCGACACAAAACCCGATCGAGCAGGAGGGCACCTACCCGCTACCGGAAGCCCAGCTCGACCGGTTCCTTTTGCACGTCAATGTTGACTACCCGAGTGCAGATGATGAGCAGCGAATCCTTCGACTGAATCGTGGCGAAGCGCTACGCAAAGGCGAAGAACACTTTACGCCCGAGCGCCGAATTTCGCAGGACGCGATTGTTGCGGCGCGACAGCAAGTGCTGGGTTTGCATCTGGCGGAGGAGGTCGAGCGCTACATCATTAATCTGGTTGTGGCGACGCGCGACCCTTCGACCGTCGACGCGAGTCTTGCCAGCGCCGTACAGTTTGGTGCGAGTCCCCGTGCCAGTATTGCGCTCGACCGCACAGCGCGTGCGCACGCGTGGTTGCAAGGTCGCGACTACGTAGGTCCGGACGATGTCCAGGCGGTCGTCGCCGACGTTTTGCGGCACCGGATCCTTCTGAGCTTCGAAGCCGAGGCCGACGGCATGGATGCTGATCAGTTCGTTGCCGGGATCGTGGCTGGCGTTGGGGTGCCCTGACGGGTCTTCCGCCCGATGGCTGTAGCGTCCGACAACCTGTCTTCGCGTGTTGAGGTTCGCCAGAGTGATTTGATTGCGCTTCGACACGATGCGCGGGCACTGTCACTCCAGGCGTTACGGGTGCGCGCGCGCAAGGGCGGCCAATACCTGTCGCATTTTAAAGGCCGGGGCATGGAGTTCGACGAGACTCGACTCTATCAACCGGGTGATGACCCGCGAAGCATTGACTGGCGCGTTACCGCGCGAACGGGTCGGGCGTACACCAAACTGTTCAGGGAAGAGCGAGAACGCCCGGTCTTTTGCTGGGTCGATCAACGGCACACGATGCACTTCGCCACCCGGGGGGTCTTTAAATCGGTGCAGGCGGCGCGACTCGCGGCTTTGCTCGGCTGGTGTGCGATCCAGCGTGGTGACCGACTGGGCGGGTTCCTCTTTAACGATCTGTCGCGTGTTGAGTTGCGTCCACTGCTCGGCAAACGCGCCATCCTGCGCATGATTCACCAGTTGGAGGCGTTGCAAGCGCCCGTGCGAGATGCGCCTCGGCCGAACTTGCAAAGAACGCTCGCCGGTCTGCGGCGCGTTGCGCATCCCGGTAGCCTCGTGGCGATGATCAGCGACTTCTCTGGGTTCGATGATGTTTGTGCAGCTCATCTGCGCGCACTGGCGGCACACAACAACCTGATGATCTGCTTTGTTCACGATCCGCTGGAACGGGAACTACCACCTGCAGGTGTCTACCCGGTAATGGTTAACGGCACGCGGCTGGAAGTGGATACCGGCGGTGCGCAGGCGAAGCGCTGGAAGGAACGGTTCGACGCGCGCGTTGCGGCGATTGAGTCAATTTGTCGCGGTGCCGGTGCGAGTATGCGGCTGATCAGCACGGAAGATGCCGCACTTGCCAGCTTGCAGAAAATGACCGGGAGCGTGCGTTGATTTGGGCGCAGACTCAGCCCACGTTGGATGCGTTGGGGCTGCGTGATATTCACGAGCCGGCGCCGATCGGGTGGTGGCCTTTGGGGCCCGGCTGGTGGGTTGTTGGCAGCGTCTTGCTAGTCGCTATCGCGGTGCTATCGGTGTACTGGTACCGCAGCGGCGCGCTGCGACGACTCGCTCGCTCGCACCTGCGGACCTATGTCGATCGCTGGCACGAGCAAAACAACGACCATCAGCTTCTGGCAGACCTCAGTGAGTGGCTTCGCCGCGTCGCGATTGCGGTTCACGGTCGCGCTGAGGCTGCTGCACCGGTCGGCGATGCATGGCGCCGCCTTCTCGATCCTCGCGATACGGGGCTTTTCTCGGAGCTGCCCGCAAGTCTGCTGATAGACGGCGTGTATCGCCCGTCGACACCACCACTCGATGCAGCTGGCGTCGATGCGCTCGGCAATACTTGTGAGCAGTGGTTGCAGCAAGTGACCAAGACCCGAAAACGAGAGGGTCGAGCATGAGCGGTGTGTCCTGGCTTCCGGAATGGCTGGTTTTTGCTTGGCCCTGGCTAGGTTTGGTCGTGCCGGTACCGTGGCTGCTCGCGCTGCTATCCAAACGTGAGCGCCGCCAGTCGCCGGCGCTGCAACTACCGGCGGGGGTGGGGTTTCGTGCATTAGGCACGGAGCGGGGCGGCGGCTTGACGCGATTATGGTTGCCGGCGCTCTTGCTTACGCTCGGCTGGCTCGCCCTGTGTGCTGCCGCAATGCGCCCACAGTCACTCTCGGAGAGTCGCTCGGCGCCGGTTACGGGCCGCAATCTGATGTTGGCGGTGGATCTGTCAGGGTCGATGAATGAAAAGGACTTCGCGCTCAACGGGCGTAGCGTCGATCGCCTGTCGGCCACCAAGGCAGTGGCCGCGCAATTCATCGATCGTCGCGCGGGTGATCGCCTGGGACTGATTTTGTTCGGTGAACGAGCCTACTTGCAGACGCCGCTGACATTCGATCGCGACACTCTGGGTACGCTCCTCATGGAAGCGGAGAGCGGGCTTGCAGGAGAAAAAACCGCGATTGGGGATGCAATCGGTCTGGCGGTAAAGCGCATACGTGAGTCAGAAAAAAAGGACGAAGAACATATCCTGGTGCTGCTCACCGACGGCGCCAACACCGCTGGCGAGATCGATCCGCAAAAAGCGTCGGAGCTTGCAGCGACTGTGGGTCTCAGAATCTACACGATCGGCATTGGTGCCGAGCGCAGCACCTACAGGTCGAGGGTTCCGGGTCTGGTTCTGCCATCGCGCGACCTGGATGAGAAGACACTCAAGGCCATCGCTGCGCAGACGGGTGGACGCTATTTTCGCGCCACTGATACGCGTTCCATGCAGGCGATTTATGACGAGCTGGATAAGCTTGAGCCGGCAGCGGACGATGAGGACGGCTTCAGGACCTATGAGGAGCTGTTCTATTGGCCGGCCTCGCTGGCGGTATTGATGTTCGTTCTCGCGATCCCGTTGAAGACGCGCGGCCGACGGTACGAAGCGGATGAGTGAATTTCATTGGATAAGGCCTGCGTGGCTACTGGCAATACCGCTCGCCATCGCGGTCTGGTGGTGGCTGCGACAGCGTGGCGTTGGGGCAGCATCGCCGTGGCATCGTTGGGTAGATCCGGCGCTGCACGCGATCATGATCAGTGACGGGCGTGAACAACGCGCTGGTGCGCTGCAATGGTTGGCTTTGGTGGCAGCGATGATCGGCTTGGTTGCGCTTGCAGGTCCGAGCTGGGAGCGCGTCTCGCTGCCGGTGCAACGAGGGAGTGATGCGCTCGTCATCGCGCTGGACCTCTCAAGATCGATGGATGCCACTGACGTTGCACCTTCCCGGCTGACTCGAGCCAGATTGAAACTGCTGGACGTGCTTTCGGAGCGTAAGGACGGCGATACCGCGTTACTGGTTTTCAGTGCCAACGCGTTCGTCGTCACGCCATTGACGTCGGACGGTGCCACGATTGCCAGTCAGGTGATGGCGCTGGACAGTAGTCTCATGCCGACGCGTGGTAGCTATCCGGAGAGCGGTATTCGAAAAGCGCTGCAACTCTTGCGACGCGCGGAGGTCCGAAGCGGTGACGTGTTGTTGATCACCGATGGCGCGAATCTGACAACAGCGATGGACGCGGCACGTGAACTTGCGGCGGAAGGCCACCGGTTGCACGTGATGGGCGTGGGTACTGTCGAGGGCGGCCCGATCCCTGAGTCGCGTGGCGGATTCGTCACGGATACACGTGGCACAATTGCCTTACCGAAACTGGATCCGGCCGGGCTTGCGCGTCTTGCACGTGCAGGTCGGGGTCGGTACGCGAATATGACCAGCAACTCGAGCGACCTGAATGCATTAGGGCTTACCGATAGTGCGCGCAAGCGCGCCGCCGAAGCACGCGCCGAAGAGGCGATGGAAGTAGAGCAGTGGAGAGATGCTGGCCCTTGGTTGCTACTTTTGTGCCTGCCCATGATTGCGTGGGTTTTGCGCCGCAGCGTCGTGCTGGCTCCGATCGTCTTGATCTTGATCATGCCATCGGAATCCGCCAACGCTAATGCACTGACCGACTGGTTCAGGAACGATGATCAACGTGCAAAAGCGGCGTTGGAGGCAGGCGATGCCGCGAGGGCGGCTGAGTTGTTTCGCAATCCAGGCTGGCAAGCGACTGCCGCTTACCGGCAGGGAGACTTTGCAGCGAGTGCAGAAGCCTGGCGTGCGCTAGAGGGCGCCGACGCGCTCTACAACGAGGGCACGGCTCTCGCGCAGGCCGGGGAGATTGAACAAGCCAAATCCGTCTTGCGTGAAGCGCTGGCCGTTGATCCAAATCACGAGGATGCGGCACATAACCTTGCGCTGTTGGAATCGCTGCCTGAGCCCCCTAAGGACTCCGGTGAGTCTGGCCAGCAAGAAGGTGAGCAAGGTGACCCGCAGGACGAGAGCGACGGTGAGAACTCCGACGACGCCTCGGGCGAGAGTGCCAGCGACAGTGCGGGGGAGCCTTCGGGCAACAGCGATGGTGAAGGTCAGGAGACCGAACGCGAACGTGATGAGCAGGAGGAGGCGAGAGATATCGCTGAATTGATGCAGGCGTTACGCGAAGCTCAGGAATCGGGCAATGAATCTGCTGTCGAGGAGGCAGTAGCAGAGCTGCAGCAGGCGCAAGAGGCGCAGGAGACAGAACAATCGCTGCAGCAATGGCTGCGACGGGTACCGGACGATCCGGGCGGGCTGCTGCGCGCAAAGTTCCGCCGTCAATATCAGAGGCGGCGTACCGATCAGGACGGCAACATGCTATGGCCCGATGACCGGAGTGAGCCATGGTAGTCCGTGCCTTCCTGCTCTTGCTGCTGATGACCACGTTTATCGGCGAGCTGCACGCAGACGTGTACGCGCTGATTAGCCGCGACGAGGTGCAACTGAACGAGTCATTCACCCTGGTATTGATCGCAGACAGAAACGAGCAGGGTGAGCCCGATATCGACGGCCTCTCGGACAACTTCGATATCCTCGGGCGTAGCCAGTCGAGCAGCATGTCGATTGTCAACGGTCAGCGAGAAACCAGCCGTCGCTGGACCTACAGCCTGCTACCCAAGGCGCTCGGCGATTTTGAGATTCCTGCGTTGTCGGTGGGAGGTGTATCGAGCCAACCGGTGCGCGTGCGAGTCACTGAGCCTGTTGTTGCTCCTGCGGGTGATCCTGACATTTTTCTTGAAGTTAGCATCGACAGAAATCAGTCGTGGGTGCAGGCGCAGGTGATTTACACCCTGAAGATTTATCAGGGTGTTGCGATTCGACAGAATCAACTCGAACCGCTGCGGGTCGAGGGCGGCGAGGTGATTGCAACCCGTCTGGGCGAGGACCGGCGTTACGAGGCTACGATCGACGGGCGTCAGTTCGATGTGGTGGAACGTACCTACGCACTGTTTCCGCAGGAGAGCGGTGAGTACGAAATTCAGCCGGCAGTGTTCCGCGGCAGCCTTTACAGCCGTGGTCGAATCTCTGCGCCACAGGAGTTTCGGTCAGAAGCGTTACAACTGAGCGTCGCACCGGCTGTGCCACCACCGGCGCAGTTTGCGGATGCGCTCTGGTTGCCGGCGTCCGAGTTGCAGCTCAGTGCATCGATGGAGCCGAAAGATGGCATTCTTGATGAAGGAGTGCCGGCCAATATTGTGGTCGATACGGTGGTTCGCGGTTTGCAGGCCAACCAGTTGCCAGAGCTGGAGCTGGACGTGGATCCGGCATTGCGTGTGTATCCCGATCAGCCGGACTTCGCATCGCGCGAGCTCCCGGACGGCGTTATCGCCAGACGTCAGCAGAGCTTTGCGGTCATCGCAGGTCGCGGAGGCGTCTATGAGCTGCCGACTATCACGCTGCCTTGGTTCGATGTTGATACCGGAGCGTGGCGAGTCGCGAGCGCAGAGCTTGGTAGCTTGCGCGCTGCTGGGCAGATCGTTAGTGAGCCGGCGCCTGTTGTCGTCGAACCCGAGCCGGAAGCCGCACTCGACCCGGAGCCGACGCCGCCGCCGACGGTGATCGCCGAGGATCGTGCTTTGCGTGCGGCACTGTTTCGCGCTCGTCTGATCAATTACGGGTTGTTGGCATTGTGGCTAGTCACGATTTTTATTATGTGGCGGGCACCCATGACGCAGCGGCGCAAACGTAAACGCGCCCGGGTAGAAGCTGACCAGAATGCTACCTACCGAACGGCCCGTAAGGCACGCAAGCTGGCAATGCAGGCGGCGCAGCGCGGTGATGCGAGCGCAGCTCGGGACGCTTTATTGGCTTGGGCACGCGAAGCCCTTGGTCCACATGCAGCCTCTGGCCTGGTGGCGCTTGCAGCAGTACTCCCGGCCCAGGATGCGACAGCGGTACTCGAACTGGACCGCGCTTTGTACGGTGCGTCGGAAGATGGCTGGGATGGTGGCCGCCTTGCCAAGGTCATCAACAGTCTCGACAGGCCTGGAGTTCACAATTCAGGCCGACAGAGAAATGATTTGCCGGCGCTGTTCCCGTCGAGTTGAGCAGGATTCGGGTGGCGGCAAACCCGGCAGCCCGACAAACTGCTTCCATGAATAGTTCGCCTTTCAAACAATCTGACTACGAACGGATGGGGCTCGTCATCGACTGGATCGCCGAGCATCGCCAAAGCCAACCGTCGGTGGCCTCGATGGCGCGTGTCGCCGACTCGAGCGAGGCACATTTTTCACGACTGTTTCGTCGGTGGGCAGGGATTTCCCCACAAAGGTTTCTCGCGCAGCTGACGCTGAACGATGCGCGCGAGCGCCTTGCCAATGATGACACGGTCGAGGCGGCTGCCTGGGAAGCCGGGTTGTCTGGTCCCGCACGACTGCATGATCTGTTCGTGCGCATTGATGCGGTAACGCCGGGCGAATACCGGCGCAAAGGCGAAGGGCTTGAGCTGCGCGTAGGATTCGGCATGACCCGTTTCGGGGAGGCGATGCTGGTTACCAGCGATCGCGGCATCGTCGCGCTAAGGTTCTGTGATCAGGCGCACGATCAACTATTCCAAGGCCTGCGTCGGGAGTGGCCGAAGGCCGAGTTGCGGGATATCAGCCTGCCGGACGGGTATCTCGGCGACTTGGTGGATGGCGCGGTGGACCCGGATGGCGTGCGGCTGCTGCTGGCCGGTACGCCGTTCCAGATCAAGGTGTGGCAAGCGCTTCTCGCACTGGCGCCCGGTGAGCTGACCAGCTATGCGGATATCGCGAGATCAATCGGTTCAGCCAGTGCAGTGCGAGCTGTTGGCAACGCTGTCGGTGCGAATCGCATCGCTTGCCTGATTCCCTGTCACCGGGTGCTGAGGTCAAACGGCGCATTGGGCGGCTACCGGTGGGGCTTGACGCGAAAGCGGTGCTTGCTCGTCCACGAAACGTGTCGGCTCGAGGCGCCCAAACTACAAACGGTGTTAACCTCCTGACGCCGGGCGCTGTTGCCCGCCCGATTTTGTGCCCGAGGCAATATGCGCCCCATTCACTGGCTGCTGATGCTGGTCGTCAATCTGGTCTTCGGATTGAATCTTGTCGCCAGCAAATATGTACTGCTTGAACTGCCACCGCTTACGGTTTCTGCGCTCAGATTTGCGGTTGTACTCACCGTCATGGCGCCGCTGCTTCGTTGGCAAAAAGGGCAGATGCGCACGATTTTTGCTGTTGGGTTCCTGATGGGTACCGTGCACTTTGCGCTGCTTAACACAGGCCTTGCGCTCGCCGGCGATGTGTCGACTGTGGCGATTGTGATTCAGCTCGGCGTCCCGTTCGCTACGCTGTTTTCGGTCTGGTTTCTCGGTGAGACCATACGCTGGCGCCGCTGGCTCGGTATTGCGCTCGCGTTTCTCGGCGTAATGGTCATGGGTTTCGACCCCCGAGTGTTCAATTACGTAACGGCAGTGATTATCGTCGCGATGGCCGCCGCAGCCGGGGCTGCAGGCATGACGCTCATGAAGGCGCGCATACGTGTCAATGCGTTTCAGCTGCAGGGATGGCTGGCGGTCGTCAGCTGTCCGTCACTATTGATCGTCGCCGCCATTGCGGAGCGCGATGCGCTGGCTGAGGTGTCGGGCATCTCACCACTTGGCGCGGCGTGTCTTGTTTTCTCGGGAGTTGGCGCGGGCCTGATCGGGCACGGCGGCACGTACATGCTGCTACAACGGTATGATCTTTCGCTGGTCTCGCCGCTACTGCTGCTCGCCACGGTGTTCGGTGTGGTCTTCGGTGTGACTCTGCTCGGCGATGTGCTGACCTCGAGGATGATTATCGGCGGTGTGATCACACTCGCAGGCGCGCTGGTCATTACGTTGAGGAACACGCCCCGTGCGGGTGGGATGCCGGAGACGATGGTTCGATGATTCGTGTGCTTTCATTTGATCTGGATGACACGCTGTGGGCGGTGAAGCCAGTCATTCTTGCCGCCGAGCGCGTGCAGTGGACATGGATTCGCGAACACTTTCCGCAAAGCGTTGGCGTTTGGGACAAAACAAAGCTGCAGGAGATTCGTCGCAGCGTTTGGGACGCATATCCTGATCGGCATTTCGATCTGACATTCCTGAGGTTGGAATGCCTGCGGCGAATTGCAACGCGATCCGGCATTCAGGACGTGGCCGGTTTTGCCGCGGATGCTTTCGCCGCCTTTGAGTCTGCGCGCAATCGTGTGTGCTTCTACTCTGATGCCCTGCCCGCGCTGGCGCGACTAGTCCGCAACTATTCACTGGTCGCGGTGACGAACGGCAACGCCTCGCTGGATCGAACGGGGATCGGTAGCTGGTTTAGCGCCAGAGTGTCTGCCCGCGATGTGGGCGCGGCCAAACCCGATTGCCGTATGTTCGACGCCGCCGCGAAGCTCGCGGCAGTGGCACCCGATGAGGTGCTGCACATCGGCGACTCGCCAGAGCTCGATGTCGAAGGCGCCCGTCGGGCGGGTCAGCATACAGTCTGGTTGAATCGCCAAAACCTCGCGTGGCCCCGAGGACTGCCACGCCCAGACCTTGAGATTCGATCACTGGCGGCCCTCACCCGCGGCACAATCGCGGAGATCGGCGCATGACCACACCCAGAATCATCTTTGTGCCGGGTATGAAACCAAAACCACCAGCGGAAATTCATCGAAACCAACTGTGGCGATGCCTGCTGGCTGGCGTGCGACGAGCGGATCCGGAGGTTGCAGAGATACTGTCTGAGCAGCCGGAAGCGATGGAACGCGCCAACTGGACCTGGGCGTTCTATGGCACCTATCGAGATATTTCTATCGATCTGCCCGGCATTGATGCACTGATGGAGCAGGACGCGCCCTCGGCTGAAGACTTAAAGGCGGCACGATCCTGGCGCAACCGTCTACTGCGGGGTCTGTACCTGGTTGGCGACGCCGTACCGTTCGTCGTCGATTCTCTGGCGAACGAAGACCTTCGCGTGACGCTCAAAGACGTGGCGCGCTACGTGACCAACAGAGACGGGATAGGGGATCAGGTTCGCGCCGATCTGCTGGACAGGCTTCGACTATGTTCTGATCGTCCGATCATGTTGATTGGGCATAGTCTGGGGTCGGTGATCGCATGGGATACGCTGTGGACGTTGACGCACGAGTTGCAGGACAACTCGATAGTGGTTGATCGATTTGTGACGCTCGGCAGCCCTTTGGGCAATCGCGTAATCCAGAAGGGGCTCAAGGGACGCAAAGCCACCGGTCCCGATGCCTATCCGCACAACATCCGCCGATGGACCAACATTGTTGCGGTTGGCGAATTGACCGCCCTGGATCGTCACATGGCGAACGACTATGGCGCGATGCGAAACCTGAAGTTAGTCGAACAGATCGATGACGTCGACGTGTATAACCACTATCGCGAAAACGGTCGCCTGCATGTGCACAGTGAGTACGGCTATCTGGCCAACGTGACAACGGGTCGCCTCATCGCCGACTGGTGGCGCTCACACGCCACCCGTTAGTCCGCTGATCAATCGAGTTGCGGACGTATCACGACGTCGATTCGGCGATTCCGCGCGCGACCCTCAGACGTTTCGTTGTTGGCAATCGGGCGCGACTCACCGAAGCCTGTAGCGCGAACTCGCGATGAAGGGATTTGCATGGCATTCAGCATGTACTGCATGACGGAGTCCGCACGTTGCTGAGACAGCGTCACGTTGTTGCTATCGCTGCCGTAGCTGTCCGTGTGGCCCTCGATAACAATCGAGGAACGAGGGAATACATCGATCGCCGACTCTACCTTTTCCAGTAACGGGTAGGCGCTTGGCTCGATCGTCGAGCTACCACTAGCGAAGCTCAAACCGACCAATCGCATTGTCACATTATCGCCTTCCCGAAACACGACGGCCTCGGAGCGATCGAACATGCCTTCAACCGTTTCGAACTGTTCCTTGATTCGGGTTTGGCGCTGGATACGTTGCATAAGGGCAGCCCGCTCGGCCGTCGCACCGCCCAGCTTCTCATCCAGCAAACGAATTTCTTCGTCCATTTCCGCCACGCGCAGTTCGCTGGTGGCAAGGTCCTGCTCGAGCGACTGCTTATCGCTACGAAGGTCGGTCACGATGTTGGCGAGTTGCTCGGACAATTCCCCGCCACCGTTTGCCATCGCGGGCACCACATCGGCTGCCGCAGCTACCCGAGCAAGCTCCTGTTCCCACTCGAGCACCAGCTGCTCTACCGACAGGTCGTCGTCGCGAACCTTGCGTGCGACCTCCGCAAGATAGATTGCATGCTGCGCCTCATAATTAGCTTGCTGCGCGAGGCTGCGAGGACGATCCGTGTCGTACCGGTTCTCGTTTAATGCTTTTTCCGCCTCCGCTAAAAGCTCGCGTGAGCGCTCCAATGTCAAAGGCGCAAAACGGCCAACTTTGGCGCGCTCCGCCTCTGACAGAAGACGACGGGTCTCCGACAGATAGCGCGTCTTGATGGCGCCGAGTTCCGCATCGCGGTACAGGCTCTCCGCTTCGGCAGCATTACGCCGACCATTGCGCAGGTCTCCGCGCTCCAGGACCCGGATCGCATCTGCGAGTTTCTTTTCGGCGTCCTCCCAAATCGGACCAGACAGTGCTGGGGCATCGGCTTTCTGCGCGTCTTCGCGTGTCTCCAGAGCAACCTGCAGGGTCAGCTGCGAAGTTTGGGCAGTCTCGGCCGACTCCTCGAATCGTTCGCGTGCTTCAGTGAGGCGCTTGCGTACCGTTTCCACATTTCGACCGCGTTCCAACGCTTCTTCGGCCGACTCGTAGGCCTTCATTCCGCGTTCGAAGCTGCGCGGGGCCAACGTGGCCGCATCGGCTGCGCGAGCAGCCTCCAGCGCGGCGTCTGTTTCGGTAAACAGGCTATCGCGCAGAGTCTGTGCGCCGGCAGAGACACTCACGAGGACCAAGGCCGTCGTGAGGATAGAGACCAAAAACCTTGAATTCATTAATAGTTTCTCAATATGGATTGCCGATATTGTGGGTCGGAAGAGAGTTCAGAGCAAGCAGCCGGAATTTTACTGGGCTATGTCAAATTGTGCGGTGGATCACAGCGGGAACTGTGGACCAGCGCTAGAGTCGAACCATGGAGATGAAGTTCTACGCGCAATTTTCTGTCGACGACACTGAGCTGCCGAGCGAAAGCTTGTTCAGTGGCATCGTTGAGCTGCGCGACGGTCAGATCGAGAACGTGAGCCCGGCATTGCTGGAGCGGGTTCTCGCTGACAACTTCCATATTGATGCTGACAGCGTACAGCTTGTGACCTGGTCACGACTCCACTGAACCCCTCTGACACTTATTTAAGTGTTTTCCCCCTGATTGGCCCGACTATTTGTCGGGCCTTTTTTTATCCGGCCGTTACCTTGAGCTCATAGCCCGTGTATTTGCGGATGTTCAGCACCCCTTCGGACAGCATCAGGTATTGACCCTTGATGCCACGTAGCTCGCCACTGACTTCGGGTTGCTTGTCGAGGTTCAATGCCTTGATCTTTTCAGGCCACTCCCGAACGGGATAGCGGATATCCAGAGTGTCGACATCCGTGACTGCCTCGAACGGTTTGCCATCGTTAGCGGGTGCGAACTCCTCATGGATCGCCTGAATGCCAGCGGCGGCGGCTTCGGTCAAAGCCGCGCCCGACGCCGCGAGGTCAACAGGTTCGGCATTTCCTTTGAGCATGCGGCGCCAGTCCGTGCGATCAGAAACATGCTCTCCGATCGCCTTTTCGAGTTTGCCGGCAATGTAGCGTGACCGGGTTTTGAATAAGGGCAAAGCCTGGGTCGCGCCCTGGTCGATCCACCGCGTCGGCAGCTGATCCTGGCGCGTGATGCCGACCTTGAGTCCGGAAGAGTTGGCCAGGTAGACATAGTGGTCCTGGAAACAATGCTCCATCGCCCAATCGGGCTCGCGACACGTCCCCTTGTCGAAATGGCAGGTATGCGGCCGCACGATGCACATATCGCATTGCGCGAGTCTCTGGCTGCAGGGAAAACAATAACCCTGGCTGTAGCTCTTGCGGGTCTTGCGTCCGCAGTTGATGCAATGGATGGCCCCGCTGAAGCTGATGGTCAGCGCCTGGCCGATAAGGTCGGTCATGCCGAGTGCAGCTTCATCCAGGTGCAGGGTGTAGTTCACCGGATCGTTGTGTTCCACCCGCATCTTGCGAGCGTGCCCCTGTATTTCGGTCATTCGGACCCCATATCAAAGTCGTTGTCGAGACACTGTTGGGCTATGTGGACCCAGCCTCGGCGTGACACAATAGCGGATTGCGTATTCGCTTGCAGACAAGAGGTAAGGATGTCCGAGCGACCCAACACCCTGCGCGGTATTCCCGTGGTCACGAGCGGTCAGAAATTCACGACCGACGCTGGCTTCAATGCAATCAAGAACGGTGTCAAACAGCGTGCCGACCGGCAGGCTGCAGAGATCGGCCGCAAGCCAAAATGGTTGCGCGCCAAAATGCCGTCCGGGAAGAAATTCTCCACGGTCAAAGAAACCGTCCGCGAGGGCAGGCTATCGACGGTCTGCGAGGAATCGATGTGCCCCAACATCGGCGAATGTTGGAACGCTGGCACGGCGACCATCATGGTCATGGGCAGTGTTTGCACCCGGGCGTGCCAATTCTGCGCGGTAGATACCGGCAACCCGAAAGGCTGGCTCGACCATGAGGAGCCGCAGAACACCGCGCGCGCAGTGGAGGCCATGGGGCTGAAATACGTGGTGCTCACTTCGGTGGATCGTGATGATCTGGACGACGGTGGGGCGGGGCACTACGCAGCTTGCGTGCGTGCGATCAAGGCGCGAACACCCGAGACCGCTGTCGAGGCGCTAACGCCGGACTTTCAGGGCAACACCGACCACGTGGCATTGCTTCTGGATTCGGGGCTGGAGGTGTTCGCACAAAATGTCGAAACCGTGGAGCGGCTGACACACCCTGTGCGTGATCCGCGTGCGAGCTATCGCCAGACGCTGGACGTGCTCGAGTTCGCAAAGCAGTACCGACCGGACGTGCTCACCAAAACGAGCTTGATGCTGGGTCTCGGTGAGACTGACGATGAGATTTATCAGGCACTCGATGACCTTGCGCAAATCAAGTGCGACATTGTGACGTTTGGACAGTACTTGCGTCCGACGGTGAATCACCTGCCGATTGATCGGTATGTCACCCCTGAACAGTTCCGTGCGTACCGTGAGGCGGGTTTGGAACGCGGTTTTCTGGAGGTTGTCTCCGGGCCGCTCGTTCGCTCGAGCTACCGAGCCGAGCGCGTTCTCGAGAAGAACAACGCGGGTCTGGACGCCACTGCATGAGCGCTTTTTTTCTCGACTACGGATTGTTCCTGGCAAAGACCGTCACGGTGGTGATCGCGGTCGGTGTCATCGTCGCACTTGTTGCGTCAGCATCACGGCGCAGCGGCCAGGGCGACGAGACGCTGAAGGTGCGCGACCTGAACGCGCGTTTTCGTCGCGTCAGCGATACGCTAAAAGCCGCTGTCCTCGATTCGGCCTCTGCAAAGGCGTTGAAGAAGCAACGCAAGGCCGAGCGCAAAGCCGAAAAGGCGGCATCCAATGAGCGGCCGCGTACATTCGTCCTGGATTTCAAGGGCGATATCCGAGCGAGTGCTGTGAACGCGTTGCGTGAGGAAGTGTCGGCGATTCTTGCGGTGGCCTCACCTGACGATGATGTGGTCGTGCGGATGGAAAACCCGGGCGGCACAGTGCCAGATCACGGTCTGGGTGCGGCGCAGTTGGCGCGACTGCGGGATGCAGACCTTAAGCTGACAGTGGTCGTTGATAAGGTTGCTGCGAGCGGCGGCTACCTCATGGCGTGCGTCGCTCACCGAATCGTCGCGGCGCCATTTGCGATCATCGGGTCGATCGGCGTCATCGCGCAATTACCGAATTTCCGTCGACTCCTGAGCGACAAGGGTGTGGATGTCGAGCAGGTCACGGCGGGCAAATATAAGCGTACGGTCACGATGTTCGGAGAAAACACGGATGAGGACCGCGCGAAGCTCAAAGAAGATCTCGAACAAATACATGCTCTGTTCAAAGACGTTGTTGCACGTTATCGACCGGAGCTGGATCTGGAGCGTGTAGCCACTGGTGAGTATTGGCATGGAACGCAAGCGCTGGAATTGGGTCTAATCGATGAGATCGGTACGAGTGACAGCCTGTTGATTGAGGCTTGTGAGCAGCGAGATCTATACGGGTTACACTATCAAGTGAAACTGCCCCTGCAGAAGAAGCTGATGGGCGCCGCGGACGGCCTGATATCGCGTTGGGTAGGTCGGCTGCGCGGCTTCGGGCAGTAACAGCGAGCAGGAGACGAGGATGAATCCGGAACACAAACGAAAGGCTCTCGCGGGCATCGGCGCGTTTGCAGCCGTCACGCTTGCCGGTTGTGCGGCTATGGTTTCCGAGGAGGGCCTCGAGGCGGACGCCGAAAAGGCGTTTCGGCAAATGAAACAACAAATACCGCTCGTGCAGGACCCAGAGGTCATCGACTACGTGACCTGCGTTACGGTGGCGGTCGTAGACGCGCTCGAGGGCCGACCAGCCGAGTATGAGTGGGAGCTCGTGATTTTCGACGCGCCCGAGGTTAACGCTTTCGCGATGGCGGGCGGGAAGATTGCGGTTTACTCCGGATTGCTCACCGTCGCGGAGAACGATGATCAGTTGGCGACGGTGATCGGGCACGAGATTGCCCACGTTACCGAGCGCCACGTTGCGGAGCGTATGGCGCGGGTGACGGCGACCAACGTTGGTGTCAACGTCATTGCGGGTGCCGCGATCCCGGGACAGAACATCAATACCGCACGTGGGATCTCGACGGCGTTGGGTATGGGTGCCCAGTTCGGTCTTTTGCTGCCATTCAATCGCGGGCAGGAAGCGGAGGCCGATGAAGAGGGCCTCTACTTTATGGCCAAGGCTGGGTTTGATCCGCGCCAGAGCGTGAGCCTTTGGCAAAACATGCAGGCGAGCAAGGGCGGTCGCGAGGTACCGGAGTTCATGTCGACGCACCCGAGCAGCGGCACGCGTATCGATAAGCTAGTGTCCTACTTCCCTCGTGCGCTTCTGGCCTACAACGAGGCGCAGCAAGCCGGCCGCGATCCGAGCTGCTCGCGACCGGCATCGCTGCGAGTCAAGCCGACAGGTGATCAGCCCTAGGCAGAACGATGCGCCACTGCTGAAACCGGGCGCAGCAGGCCTCGCTTGCGAGCGAGGCGGTTTCAGTATCGATCCGATGCGGCCGTGTGAGCTTGCATTGATCACCCATGCGCACGCCGATCACGCGCGCCGTGGTGCCGCACGCTACATCGCAGCGACTCCATCTGTCCCTATTCTGAAACACAGACTCGGCGATGATATTTGCATAGACGGGGTGGACTACGGAGAGACCATTCGACTGGGTGACACCGATGTCAGTTTTCACCCTGCAGGTCACGTACTCGGGTCTGCTCAGATCGCTGTATCCGACGGGGCTACGAAATGGATCGCCACCGGCGATTTCAAGCGTGACCCGGACCCGACCTGCGCGCCCTTCGAGGTCGTGCCTTGCGACACCTTCATATCGGAAGCAACCTTCGCACTGCCTGTTTATCGGTGGCCGCCGGCGAGCGAGGTCGCCCATGAAATTCACGAGTGGTGGCAAGCCAACCGGAAAGCCGGGCGCCCCAGCGTTTTGTTCTGTTATGCCTTCGGTAAAGCGCAGCGTGTGCTCGCGGAGTTAAAGGCCTACACGGATGCCAGCGTGTGGGTGCACGGTGCGGTCGATGAGATCACCGAACTCTATCGCGCCGCCGGTGTGTCGATGTTGCCGACACGGCGCGTGGACGGGCGCGAGAAGCGCGACTACGCCGGTGAGCTGATCATTGCGCCGCCAGGTGCGGCTGGTTCACGATGGATGCGCCGGTTCCGCGACTCGCTGACCGGGTTTTGCTCGGGATGGATGCAGGTGCGCGGTAACCGCCGGCGTCGAGGTTACGATCGCGGGTTCGTGCTGTCCGATCACGCAGATTGGCCAGGACTGCTTCGCACCATCGATGAGGTCAGGGCCCAGAGAATTCTCCTGATGCATGGGCACGCTGACACGCTGGTTCGATTGTTGCGTGAGCGTGGTGTGGATGCCGGGGTGTTGTCGGAGCTCCGCGATGCGTGAGTTCATCAAGCTCTACCACACGTTGGATCAAACGAACTCGACGCGCGCGAAAGTGGCGGCGATGGTCAACTACTTCAACGCAGCAGACCCCGCCGACATCGCGTGGGCCACATTTTTCCTCTCTGGTCGCAGGTTGAAGCGACTCGTTAGTGCGTCGAATCTGCGGCGCTGGCTGGTGGAAGCGTCTGAGCTTCCCGAGTGGCTCGTTGAGGATACCTATGCAAGCGTTGGAGATCTCGCCGAGACCATCGCGCTGTTGCTAGCGGATCGGAACCGACCCGATGCACTCTCCAACGTATCGCTTGCCGCATTCGTCACCGAATCGCTGAAGCCTCTCGCGGCGCTGGACGATGCAGCGCAGCGCGACCTGGTATTGGCCTGGTGGCGTGAGTTGCCCTACAACGCGTGCTACATCGTCAACAAGCTAATGACCGGCGCATTGCGTGTCGGTGTGTCGCAGGCGCTGGTCGCCAGTGCGCTTTCGGAAGTTGCCGGGCTACCGCGACCCGTGATTTTGCACAGGATGATGGGACACTGGTCGCCCAGTCGCGAGTTCGCCGAGCAGCTGCTGGCCGAGGATGACGGTGCCGCCGATTTGTCCCGACCCTATCCGTATTGCCTTGCGAGTCCGATCGAGAGTGAGCCGGGGGCCATGACGCCTGAACTCATGGAGCGTGAGCTCGGCGTGGTCGATGATTGGCAAGTCGAATGGAAGTGGGACGGCATTCGAGCACAACTAATCCGGCGCGGTGGCAATAGCTATCTCTGGTCGCGTGGTGAAGAGCTGATCGACGCGCAGTTCCCGGAGCTGATCGAGGCATCGGCAGCGTTGCCCGAGGGTACCGTCATCGATGGAGAAATCCTGGCATGGCGAGACGATGCACCTATGCCATTCTCCGCTTTGCAGAGACGTATCGGTCGCAAGAAACCGGGTAAGAAAACACTGTCGGATTATCCCGTCATTCTGCGCGCCTACGACTTGCTGGAACTCGACGGGAGTGATGTCCGTGAGTGGCCGCTGAGCAAACGCCGCGCTGAGCTCGAGTCGCTGGCCGAGCACTTCCCAGGCCGATTGCACCTCTCTGAGGTGGTCGTTGCAGATGACTGGGCTGGGTTTGCACGCTTGCGTGAGTCTTCGCGTGAGCGACGCGTGGAGGGATTCATGGTGAAGCGACGCGACGCGAGCTACGGAACCGGTCGTACGCGTGGTATTTGGTGGAAGTGGAAAATCGAACCGCACACCATTGATGCGGTCATGTTGTATGCGCAGGCGGGTCACGGCCGGCATGCAAATCTGCACACCGATTACACATTCGCAGTCTGGCGCGGCGAAGACCTTGTGCCGGTGGCAAAAGCCTACTCCGGCTTAACCAACGCAGAGATCGACGAGCTGGATAAGTGGATCCGCAAGCACACGCGCGAGCGGTTTGGCCCCGTCCGGTCGGTTGAACCGGAGCAAGTTTTCGAACTGGCGTTCGAAGCGATTGCGTCCTCGACGCGGCATAAGTCGGGCGTCGCGTTGCGATTCCCGCGAATCAGGCGCTGGCGGCGCGACCTGGCGCCCGCCGAGGCTGATACGCTTGAGACGTTGCAGGGCCTTTTATGACCGAAACTCTGATGCCGGCGGCAGAAGCCTGGTTCGAGTCGCAACGCTGGGACGTGTTTCCGTTCCAGCGTGAGGCGTGGGCAGCATTTGATGCGGGCGCCTCCGGGCTGATCCATTCGCCGACCGGTAGTGGAAAAACACTGGCCGCGTGGATGGGGCCGCTGTGTCGGTTTGGTATGCAGACCGGCGGGTTGCGTGTGCTTTGGATTACGCCATTGCGAGCGCTTGCCAACGACACGCGCAATAGCCTCGAGGAGGCGGTCGCTGTGCTTGGCAGTGACTGGCGGGTTGAGATTCGAACCGGCGACACCGGCAGTAGCGCCCGCCAGCGCCAAAGGAAGACACCGCCCGAGGCACTGATCACCACACCCGAGAGCCTGTCTGTTCTGATGAGCTACGCTGACGGTGCCAAGTTGTTCTCAAAGCTCGAAGCTGTGATTGTCGATGAATGGCATGAGCTCATGGGCAGCAAGCGCGGCGTGCAGCTGGAGCTGTGTCTTGCACGCCTGCGAACATTGCGCCCGCAGCTATCGGTTTGGGGGTTGTCGGCGACCCTTGCGAATCTCGATGAAGCGATGGCAGTGCTTTGTCCGCAAGCGCAAAACCGACGCCTGGTTGCCGGCGCCATGCCCAAAGAAACTCGAGTGGACACGATCATGCCGCAAGGTCTCGAGCAGTTTCCGTGGTCCGGGCACCTCGGGCTTGGCTTGATCGACGATGTGGTGGCCCAAATCGAGCGCGCTGCCACAACACTCGTGTTCACAAACACGCGTTCACAGAGCGAGTTGTGGTTTGAAGCGCTTATGCAAGCGCGCCCCGATTGGGTCGGGCGCATCGCTCTGCATCATGGCTCGGTAGACAGGGCGCTACGACGCAAGATTGAGGCGGCGTTGAAGTCGGGTGAACTCGTCGCGGTTGTCTGTACCTCATCGCTCGATCTCGGCGTGGACTTTGCCCCAGTTGATCAGGTGTTGCAGGTTGGCAGTCCGAAAGGTGTCGCACGATTGATGCAACGCGCCGGTCGCAGTGGTCATCAGCCTGGCGCGGTGTCGCAAGTTTGGTGCGTGCCGACCTACGCATTGGAATTGGTCGAAATTGCAGCAGCGCGCGATGCGTGGGAGGCGAGGCGAATCGAGGCTCGGCCTGCATTGCGCCTTGCGCTGGATGTGCTGGTGCAGCACCTCGCGACCATTGCACTTGGCGGCGGTTTTACTTCGAATGAAATGCTCGCGGAGGTCCGTTCGACATACTGCTTTGCTGCGCTAACCGATGAGCAATGGGGGTGGTGTCTCGACTTCATCACGCGCGGTGGACAGGCGCTGTCAGGCTATCCGCAATTCCGCCGCGTCGTACTCGAAGACGGAGTCTACCGAATGACGGATCGCCGAATATCACGCCAGCACCGCTTGGGTATTGGCACGATCTCGAGCGACACAACCATGCGAATCAAGTGGCTGTCAGGCGGTTCGCTGGGACATATTGAAGAGTCATTCGTTGCGCGCCTCGACAAGGGTGATCGATTCTTGTTTGCAGGGCGTTTGGTCGAGTTGGTACAGGTTCGCGAGATGGTGGCTTATGTGCGCCGATCGAAGCGCGGCAAGAAGACAGTACCGCGCTGGCAGGGTGGGCGGATGCCGTTATCGAATGAACTCGCCGATAGCATGCAAAGCGTGCTTGCAGATTTCGCATCCGGCAGCCATCAGCACAAAGAGCTCACGCTACTGGCGCCGCTGCTTGAGCATCAAGCGACAGTGTCGCGATTGCCCACCCCCGGCATACTGCTGGTCGAGGTCTGCAAGACTCGCGAGGGGATGAGCATCTTCTTGTTTCCATTTGCCGGTCGCCTGGTCCATGAGGGGCTCGCCACACTGGTGGCATGGCGAATCGCACGAGACACACCAATCACCTTTACGCTTTCGATGAATGACTACGGTTTCGAGCTGCTGGCATCCGCACCTTTCGACATTCAAGAGCAGGACGTTAGATCATGGTTGGCTCCAACGGGTCTCACCGACGATCTGGTCTCTGGCGTGAACCTCTCCGAATCAGCGAAGCGTCAATTTAGAGACATCGCTCGGATTGCTGGTCTGGTTTTTCAAGGGTACCCGGGGTCGGGGAAATCAACGCGCCAGATCCAGGCTTCGTCGGGCCTGATCTATGACGTGTTGTCTCAGTATGACGAGGGCAACCTGCTCGTGGACCAGGCGCAGCGCGAAGTCCTCGACGCGCAATTGGAATCGCAGCGAATGCGCCATGCACTGGAGCGACTGCAGGCTTCGGAAATCTGTATCGTCGAGACCGACCGATTATCACCGTTCGCATTTCCGCTCTGGGCGGAGCGACTCCAGAGCCAGATCATGTCGAGCGAAACATGGCGTGACCGGGTACAGAGGATGGCGGACCGTCTCAATGCGGCTGCCAGGAAAGGTAAGCGCTCGGCATGATTAATCCAGATTCGCAACGTGTCTGCGAATTGAAATGCTGCGGCGAGACGCTGATCGCGACGCCTGAGCGCGCGCTCTATTGGCCCGCGCAAAGCGCCTTGCTGGTCGCGGATTGGCACCTCGGGAAAGCGGAGGTTTTCGGATCACGTGGTTTGGCGATCCCCGCTGGCAGCGACGAGAGTGACCTCGAGCGGCTAGCGACCCTTGTGGAGATGTGGGGTGCGACCAAAGTCATGGTGCTTGGCGATTTGATGCATGCCCCGCCACGGCAGCGCGATGTGTGGCCACAGGCGCTCGCCGATTGGCTACACCAGTTCCCTCGGGTCGAGATGAGCGTCATCGCAGGCAATCATGATCGTGTCACCATCGATGCATTGCCCGCGTCGTTGAGCAAGCGCTTGGTGTGGCACGCGGAACCGGTCAAGCGGGGGCCATTTGTTCTCGATCATGAGCCCGAAGAGAGGGCAGACGGGTACGTGCTCGCGGGTCATTTGCATCCCGTTTTTCGCCTGCAGGTAGGGCGCGATCGTGCCCGTGCACCGGTGTTCTGGTTTCGCGATCGCTATGCAGTATTGCCAGCGTTTGGCAGCTTTACGGGTGGAATGAACATCAAGGTCACGCGCGGTGAGCGGATTTACATGACCGGGCCAGATAGCGTCATCGAGGTTATCGGATGAGTGCGACTTTCAAGGATCACTTCTCGCGGCACGCGACGGTCTACCGTGATGCGCGACCGGGTTATCCGCAAGCACTCTATCGCTGGTTAGTGCGTCAAGTTCCTGCAGCGGCACCGACACGCGCCTGGGATTGTGCGACCGGGAACGGCCAGGTGGCCGAGGTGTTGCGCTCTCATATTGATGCGGTCATTGCTACCGACGCGAGCGCCGCACAGATCGCCAACGCACCCATGGATACCAGAGTCGAGTATCGCGCAGCACCCGCAGAATCGAGTGGTCTTGACGCCGGCAGCGTACACCTGATCACCGTTGCGCAGGCCTTGCACTGGTTTGATCAACCGCGCTTCTACGCTGAGGCGATGCGAGTTTTGAACGCGCGCGGTGTCTTGGCGATCTGGACCTACCAGCAGGTGACAGTCAGTCGGGCTGTCGACGCGATTGTCGGTCGCTTGTATGGCGAAACCCTGGATGCATATTGGCCCCCCGAGAGGGTTCATGTCGAGCAAGGCTACCGGGCTATTCTTCCGGATTGGCAGCGACTCGCTGTGCCTCAATTCGAAACAGCTTGCGACTGGACGGTAGCGGCGCTCGCCGCGTACTTGCGCAGTTGGTCTGCTACCCAGCGGTTTATTCGCGCGAACGGCGTGGATCCGGTTGCCGCGTGTTATGACGAGCTCGCGAAAGCCTTCGGTGAGGGGCGTCGACGGGTGCGCTGGCCGCTGGTTGTTCATGTCTTCCGGCGACCAGGTCCCGGTTGAATTGCTACACTGACGCAATGGGGAGAATTGCCAAGGTCTCAGGTCGCTCGCTTTTTGGCGCTTCGCGCTGGGCAATGCTGCGTTCGCGTAGCCGATGGCGCGGCATCGGTATGGTTATGCATGCCTGGCTTGTGATCGGAGCGGCGGCGGGCCTGGCGATTGCGTTTCCGTACCCTGTTGTTGTGCTTGGTGCTGCCGTGGTCATCGGCTCGCGCCAGTTGGGGCTTGCGATTCTCATGCACGAGGCGGCGCATGGGCTGTTGCACGACACCCACCGCTGGAACGACCGGTTAGGGGCTTGGGCTTGTGCATGGCCACTCGGCATTTCGCTGACCGATTACCGTCAGTATCACCTGCGCCACCACACCTACGCGCAGCAGGAAGAGGACCCGGATCTCGTGTTGTCGTCGAAGTTTCCTGTGAGCGGTCAGAGCCTGGTGCGCAAGCTCTTGCGTGATCTCACGGGATTGACGTTTCTGCGCCAGCGCCTGTTACCGATGCTCCACAGCCTCGTGTTCCACCGGCAGGTGTCGCGAGCCGATGGTGCGATGGTGCTATTCAACGCCGCGCTAATCGGACTCGCCGTAGTGAACAATGTGCTTTGGGCGTATTTCCTGTTGTGGCTACTGCCATTTATGACTTGGTACATGGCGGTTCTGCGCGTGCGCAACATCGCAGAGCACGCCTGCGTCGCCACGAAGAACAACCCCTGGCGTGTCGCTCGAACCACGCATGCGGGTTGGATCGCACGTGCGCTTGTTGCGCCTTACTTTGTGAACTATCACGCGGAGCACCACTTGTTTATGAGTGCACCATGCTATCGACTACCTGGGATTCACGCTGCGCTGCAGGAGCAGGGTCGACTGGACCAAGAACGCACGCCGATGGCGAACGGCTACCTACAGGTTCTGCGTCAGGCGTCAGGGAGCAACGCATGAGCCGTTGGCATGGAGGACTGATCACCGCCGCGTTTTGCGTGTGCATTTCCGGGTGTAGCTTGCTGCAACCGCCACCAGACCGCAGTCCTTTATCGGACCCTGCACCGGCCTGGCCAGAGGTGCCCGCAGAGCCAGTCACAGAGCATCGCTGGCAGTACTCCGATGCGACACAGCAGGTTTTCGGCACTACTCAGGTGCTTCGCACTCGCGATACGGACACGATTTCTGATATCGCACGAAGCTACGATCTTGGCTATGACGAGATTCGGCAGGCCAACCCGGAGGTCGATCCCTGGCTGCCGGGCGTTGATACTGAAGTCTTGCTACCGACGCGTTTCATTCTCCCGGATGCCCGACGTACCGGCATTGTGTTGAACATCGCGGCGAAGCGACTGTACGTACATGAACCGGTACCGGACGGCGAAGGATTTGTGCTGACGACCTACCCGATTGGAATCGGCCGTGTCGGCTGGGCGACGCCCACCGGTGAGGCGACGGTTATCGACAAGGCGACCGACCCTTCGTGGTATGTGCCTGCTTCGGTCAGGGCAGAGCATCGCGCAGCAGGTGATCCGTTGCCGGCGGTAGTACCGCCCGGACCGGATAATCCATTGGGAAGACATGTGCTCAAACTGGATATGCCAGGGTATCTGCTACATGGCACCAATCAGCCTTACGGGGTGGGGATGCGAGTGAGTCACGGCTGTGTCCGCCTTTACCCGGAAGATATCGAAGTGCTGTTTGCATCGACAGACCGCGGTACCGACGTCACCATCGTGAACCAACCGTTCGTCGCCGGACGAGAGGGTGATGCTTTGTGGATCGCTGCCTACCCGATACTCGAGGACGATGAACGGTCAACCGAACAGCTGTTGGCGTCGGCGATTGAGTATCTCACGGAGCGCCAGGGCGCTGTGCTCGATGAGTCAATGATTGCGGCGGTTGCGGCGGTGATCGAACGTGCCGATGGGATGCCCATGAGGCTTGAGCCTGGCGCGTTGGTAGCCGACACCGCAGTGCCCGTTCGCAATATCGCGCAACTCCCTGAAGACGCGCCGAGCCGGGCCGAGGTTAGCGAGATGCTCGAAGCGCTGATGCAGGAAGCAAGCGACGTGAGCGATGCGGGTTCTCCATGAGTGAGCGCAACGAATGGTTGGAAGTCGTGCTGGCCGAGGCGCAGCGAAAGCTCAAGCCCGTTCGCCGGTCGCGTCCACAGCGCGCGCCCCTCAAGCAGAACGACAAAGCGCCAGCAACGACTCGTAATCGGGATTGAGCTCGCCAGCCGTTGCGGCAGGCCCATTGTAAGTGTGCCAGTAAAGCCACGGCGCGCCAGATTCGCGTGAATCCAGCTCATCCAGCATGCAAGCCATAGCTTTACCTGTGTAGGTCGTCTCGAGCGGTAATCCCCAACGCGCTCTTGCCGCGCTAACCGCAGCATTCGACGCTGGCGTGGGATCGGCGTAGTCGGCCCCAAGGTAGTCCGTGCGCAAGCTGACACGAGGTACCAGCGCTGTGTTGATGCGGGGTTCGCAACGATGCAATCGATGCAGGATTTTTCTGCAGAGCTTGTGCATGCCGACGTCGTTGCACTGTGAAGGGGCCGTTACCCTGACGGCAACCACTTCGGTTTGCCAGTTAAGCAAAGCAAACCCGACGGCCAGACCCGCAGCCGTTCCCATCGTGCCCGCTGCGACGTAAACACGTTCCGGTGGGTCGCCTCGCCATTGCGCGGCGAGTTCAAAAGCAGCATTCACATAGCCAATGCTGCCGAGCGGTGAGGTGCCACCGAGTGGTACGACTGCGACATCTCCATTCCTGGCGTCTCGCAGTGAGCGCATGGCCTCGACTCGCTCTGCACGTTGGCGTGGAGATACGAAAAGGTCGGTCTGATTCTGCTGGTGCCGCTGCAGAGTGCCGGCGACACTCGAAGTCATTCGCTGCCGCATTACCCAACACTGGCATTCCAACCCATGTACGCGTGAGTGCAAGGCTGTTGCCAGCGCATGATTCGAGCCAACACCGCCGAATGTGACTACCTGTTGGATGCCTCGACCGCGCGCATCAGCGAGCAGGTATTCGAGCTTGCGAATCTTGTTCCCGCCATACAGTGCGTGCGTCTGATCATCGCGCTTTATCCAGAGGCCTGCTTCGGCATCCAGTGCTTCCAACGGGGTGGGAAACTGGCCAAGCGGTAGTCGTGGTAGACGCGCTGCGATCCTGGGAAAGCGCGCACCGAGATAACTGAATCCTGTCACCATGTACGTGTCCGCAGTAGGGTATAATTTTCGAGGATACCAGTCGCACACGACAGGAAGCGAAGAGCGACAGGAGCAAGAATTGCTGCAGCATTCTGACCCGGGCATAACCGTCAATTCCGCACCGACTCGCGGAGAGGCACTCGACCCTCGACAGAAAGCCATCGCAGTGTTCCTCGGCCGAGCCCGATCCGGCCCACTGCAGCGACCCGTCCCGATAGCGAGCTTCGCCGACTATGAACGTCATTTTGGTGAGCCGTGGGACGAGAGCACGCTATCGATGTCAGTTCGCCAGTTTTTCCAGCATGGTGGTCGATCTGCCATTGTCGTGCGCGTTGCAGCAAACGCGCGTGGCGGCACGCTGGAGCTTCCAACGGCACTCAGCCCGTGGCAATTGACAGCGCGTAATCCTGGTTCAACGGAGCGGCTTCGGGCGTCGGTCGATGTGGACGGCGTCACCGGCGATACGAGATTCAACTTGACGGTCCAGCGGCTTGATGCCCGCAGTGGTCAGATTGTTGATCAGGAGTTTTTCTCGGATATTTCCTGGTCCAAGGGCGATTCCCGGTTTGCAGTGCATGCGTTGGAGCAGTCTCGATTGCTGGCGCCGCCGCGCTCGGCACCCGAAGCGATGCCGAAGCTGTCGCCCGTCGACTTCCTGACGAATGCTATTGGCTACGTGGACATGTCGGCGCTGGGTAGCGATGGCGATCATCTCACCGACTACGATCTCGTGGGCAGCGAACGCCATGCAACGGGGCTGTTCAGCCTGAATGACGTTGAGCGATTCGATTTTTTGTATGCCTGCGGTGCACCGGGTCGACCTGTGGCCGGCGCTGCATTTATCGTGGCAGCAGAGCGCTATTGCGCGATGCGCAATGCCATGTTCGTTGTTGATCCGCCGGACGATTGTCGAGATACAGCCAGCCTGCTCGGATGGCGCCGCTTGAGACCCGTGTCCAGTCCGCATTGCATGACTTACTTTCCGCCCGTGGTTGATCGCGAGTCGGATGATGCTTCGAGCAAGCCGGCCGCAGGCGCGCTGATGGGTTTGTTGTCCCGCCATGACGATCGACATCACGTCTACCACGCATTGTCGGATGATGTGCGGCAGAACTCTGCGGCGCTGCATCGCGATTGGCAGCCAGCTTACGAACTGCAGCCTGACGATGCATTGGCGTTGTTGCGCAGTGGCGTCAATCCGCTGATCCCAGGTATGCAGGGTCGGTTGTTGTTCCCGGGGCTTGTGACCTCTGCAAACACACTCGATCGCGCGCAGGGTTCGTTGCCGCAACAGCGCCTGACCAAATTTATTCTTGGCCAGATTGATCGTGGTACACGCTGGGCCGTTTTCTCGGAACCGGATGAGCGCGTCTGGGGTGCGTTGCGGACGCAGATCGCTGATTTTCTGCGTGCATTAGCAGAGCAGGGGGCATTTGTTGGTGATGCGGTATCTGACGGTTGGTGGGTCCAGTGTGACGCGGCGACGAATGCCAATTTGAGCGATACCGAGCATACCGTTCGTGTACTCGTCGGCTTTCAGCCGAAAGGTGCGTTGCAGCCCGTGATGTATAGCCTGCTTCTGCAACCGAACGGCACGCGTGCGACGCGCACCGCGCTGCATCAGGTCTCTGCGACGCTCTAGTCCTCGGGTTTGCCGAAACCACCGCCGCCAGGCGTGAAGATTTCGATGACGTCGCCAGCCTCTAATTCGGCACTGGCTACCGCGGGCAACGTTTCCAGAGCGCCATGTGCGCGGCGGATTCGATTGATTCCGGCCGCGCCGTCCTCACCCCCCTTGATGCCCGAAGGTGTTTGCCGGCGGTTGCCACTCAGTATTGTCGCGCGCACCGGTTCGAGCATTTCGAGACGTCGCACAATGCCATCACCGCCAACCCACCGACCTCTGCCACCGCTGCCTCGTCGCAACTCGAATTGCAGCAGACGCACCGGGAGGCGCGTTTCCAGAATCTCGGGATCTGTAGTCCGCGAGTTGGTCATGTGCGTTTGTACGCCACTGGCTCCCGGGAACCCCGCACCTGCACCGCTCCCACCGGCAATCGTCTCGTAGTACTGAACCCGGTCGTTTCCGAATGTGAGGTTATTCATCGTGCCTTGTCCATGCGCCAGTTGACCCGATGCAGCAAATAGCGCGTTGGTCACAGCCTGTGAGGTTTCGACGTTTCCCGCGACCACCGCAGCGGGTGAGACGGGGTCGAGCATTGAGCAAGGTGGAACGATGATTTCGACGTCAGCGAGGCAACCGTCGTTCAGCGGGATATCCCGCTCCGCCAATACTCGGAGAAAGTACAGCACAGCCGCGCGCGTCACCGCCGCTGGCGCGTTGAAGTTCCCTGCGTGCTGAGCACTGGTGCCCGTAAAGTCGACGGTCAGCCGCTGGTCCCGAACGACCAACGCAACGTTGATCTGGCTTTGATCGTCAAGCACAACGGCCGCCTCGCCATTGGGCAGCTTCGCGATCACGTCGGCTATGGTGCTGCGGGCGTTTTCGAACACGAAGTGCATGTACCGATCGACCGTCGCCTCTCCGAATGCCTTCACGAGTCTGTCAATCTGTCCGCAACCCTCCTGCAAAGCGGCGAGCTGCGCTTTGAGGTCGCTGATATTGCGCTCCGGGTTTCGTGCCGGGTACACGGCGTCCGAGAGCAAAGACTTGAGCTCCGCCTCGCGAATCACACCATCTGCGACCAACTGGAAGCAGTCGAGCAGAACACCCTCCTGATCGATGGTCGTGCTGTTGGCCGGCATCGAGCCAGGGCTCAGTCCGCCCACATCAGCGTGATGGGCCCGGCTCGCAACAAAGAAACGCACATCACCTTGCTGATCGAACCAGGGTCGCACTGCCGTGATATCCGGCAAGTGTGTGCCTCCGGCATACGGACTATTGACGAGATACACATCACCGTCCTTTAGCGAGGGCACACGCTCCAAGACGTGTCGCACGCTGCTACCCATCGAACCTAAGTGAACAGGCATGTGCGGTGCGTTGGCAATGAGATTTGCGTTTGCATCGAACAATGCGCAGGAGTAGTCGAGCCGCTCTCGAATGTTCACCGACTGTGCGGTGCGCTCCAGAACATGCCCCATGTGCTCGGCGACGAGCGTAAAGCGACGATTGAAAACCTCGAGCAGTGCAGGGTCGACCGTCTTGTCTCTGGGTGCCACAACGCTCGCGCGTCGTGTTCGATGCAACAGCAGATGATTGGAGGCATTTCGAGTAGCGGACCAGTCGGGTTCGACGACCAGCGTGGTGTGATCGGACACCATGATAAATGGGCCAACAGTTGGGGTTTCGTCGATCGCGGCCGGCGGCAAGACGGGCACTCGATACGGTTTTCCCTGCAACCACAGCGTGGATTCACCGAGTGCGGTCGCGCTTGGCCAAGTCTCGGTTGGCACATCGTTGTGCGTGCTGATGGCAACGCAATAGCGCACGCCAACGAGTGTTAACTCGCCTTCGGGTTCAACCCCATACCGTTGTTGGTGATGTTGCCTGAATAGTGCTCGCAGCGAATCGATGTTTCCCCAAGGAATCTCAAGGCTGCCGTCGGTGCCGGAGATGGCGATCAGCGCCGTGGTCTCCAATCGTGCGTCCGTCGCGAGTGTGCGAGCCTGCGCTTGTCGCTCTGCTTCGATTCGGCGCCAACACTCGTGCAACGGCGCTTCAATCGAAATCTCCCGCAGTGTCTTGCGTTCGGCAATGCCGATGCCCAGTGCGCTCAGGACGCCCGCACGTGGGTGTAACCAGATGGTACTCACATTGAGCGCGTCGGCGACCGCGCAAGCGATTTGACCTGCCGCCCCACCGAACGCTGCGAGCGCGAACTGCCGCGGATCACTACCGTGTTTTAACGTCAACTGACGCCCCGCATTTGCGACTTGCTCCACCGCGATCCGGAGCCAGCCTTCCGCAAGAGTCTCGAGTGAGGCGTCGCCGAGCAAAGCGGCGTTTTCCAAACGCAATGCGTCGATCGCGGCTTGGGCTGCGGATCTTTGGAGTGGCAGGTCACCGTGTTCACCGAAAATGGTTGGCAAAAATTCCGGCGGTAGCCGACCGAGCACCACGTTTGCGTCGGTCAGTGTTGCTGGACCCTGCATGCCGTAGGCAGCCGGCCCCGGGGATGCACCGGCCGACCCCGGCCCCACCTGTAGTCGACCATCAGCGCAAGACAACAGCGAACCGCCACCGCTCGCGATCGTGTCGAGTCGCAGCATCGGCGTGTGCAACCGATATCCACCGATCTCATTATCGGTCTGTTGTTCAAAGGTGCCGCGCCAATGACAAATATCCGTCGACGTGCCGCCCATATCCATGCCGATCACGGCTGAAAGGTTGACCGCTTTAGCGCCTTGCGCCAATGCGATCAGACCTCCGGCGGGGCCTGACAGGACCGCATCTTTCCCGCGCACACTCGCTGCTGGCGCGAGGCCGCCGTGACTTTGCATGAACGCAATACGTTCAACGTCCGCGATGTCCCCGAGTGCGTTCTCGAACTGACTGAGGTAGTCATGCAGCACGGGCGTCAGCCAGGTATCGACCAGCGTGGTTTCCGTCCGCGCGAGGTAGCCGCGAATCGGGGCAGTTTGATGACTGCAGGTGATGTGCTTGATACCGACCTTCCTCGCAAGTTCAAGGGCGATCTCCTCGTGCAAAGGATGTTGCCAATTGTGCAAGAGGCTGATGGCAAGGTGTTCGATCCGATCCTCCGCGAGCTTGGTGAACGCGTGCTCCAGCGCTTCGAGGTTGTGACTCGATAACACGGTGCCGTCGGCCTGCACACGCGCCTGTGTCGTGAGCGTTTTTGCGATGGGAATTTCTCGCGGTACCAGTTCAAGCCCGAATAACTGGCGCCGCCTTTGATCGGCAATCTGCAACAGATCAGAGAAGCCCTCTGTAACCAGCAACGCGACGGGTGGTGCGCTTGCCTCGAGCAGCGCGTTGGTTGCGACTGTCGTCCCAATGCGAATGCTCTGCACATAACGTGTGCTGGCGGTCGAGTTCGCGAGAATCTGCCGAATCGCCTCGACGGCTGCATCGGCATAGAGAGATGGCGCACAAGAGCGCAGCTTTTGTACGTGTTCGGTACCGTCGGGAGCGCGGGCGATGACGTCGGTGAAGGTGCCACCGCGATCAATCCAGAACCGCCAGCCCGGTGAGTTATCGCTATCTTCAGACATGATCCGCTACCATAGCGCAATGACGCGCGATGCCACCGTACTGGCCACGCTCGCCGCCTACAACCTGCTGCTGCTGGGCCTGGGCGTCTGGGCTTCCGGTCGTAACCAGGACACTCGTGACTTCCTGCTTGCGGGAGGCCGCATGGGTGGCTGGATAGCAGGGCTATCGGCAAGCGCGAGCTCGTCATCTGCATGGACACTACTTGGTGTCAGTGGCAGCGCCTATCTGTGGGGTTTGCAGTCACTCTGGTTGCTGCCTGCGACGCTGGGCGGATTTCTGCTCAATTGGATTTGGGTTGCGCCGCGCCTGCATCGATTGGCACGCAAAGAAGGTGCATTGACACTGACATCGGTGATCGCGCCCGTTTCGTTGGGACGTGCGCGTGTTCCGCTGATGCGCGTAGCCAGTCTGATCATCGTGTTTTGTTTCGCTTTCTACATCGCAGCGCAGTTCGATGGTGCTGGAAAAGCCTTTGAAGAGAATTTCGGTTGGTCAACGCAACAGTCGATTATCGCGGGTGCTGCCGTTGTCGCGATCTACACGATGATCGGTGGCTTCTGGGCCGTGAGCGTCACCGATGCCTTGCAGGCACTGCTGATGGTTTTCGTCGCGGTAGTGTTGCCGCTGCTGGTGCTTGGTGCGGGCGTTAGTGGGACCCAAACCCCGCCACCGGCGCTCGTGCACGCAAGCATGCCAGTGGCGATCGGTTTTGCTCTGGGTACGCTGGGTATTGGTCTTGGCTACCCCGGACAGCCTCATGTTGTCAGTCGCTTTATGGCACTGGCGGATGACACCGAGTTACGCAAGGGACGCGCTATCGCGTTGCTTTGGGCCGTCCTCGTGTACAGCGGCATGCTGACCCTGGGGCTTGCCGCGCGTCAGGCGGGAATCGTCCTCGGGGATGGAGAGGCGGTCTTGTTCGCGGCTGCGGGTAGCGTGTTACCTCCGGTTGCGGCCGGCCTTGTGCTCGCCGCGGTGCTCGCCGCGATCATGTCGACGGCCGACAGCCAGTTGCTGACTGTCGCGGGCTCGCTTGCCTACGATTGGCAAGGTGATGCCGCCGATGCGACACGCTCGCCGGCGACCACGCGGATCGTGGTGTTGGTGGTCTGCATCGCGGCGGTATCGCTCGCGCTGTACTTGCCCCAGGACATCTTCTCTCGAGTACTTTTCGCCTGGCATGCGGTCGGATCTGCACTTGGGCCTGTTTTAGTCGTTCGCTTGGTCGGTCGCGAGCCAGGTGCTTTGCGCACGCTCGCATCGATGCTCACCGGTTTCTCTCTGACTGTGTTGCTGCATGCGCAGCCTGATTCGCCCGGCGATTGGATGGAGCGGTTATTGCCACTGCTGATTGCGACGATCTGCCTTGTGGGCGCTCCGAAACGGGTGGACGCATGACGCTCGGGCGCACTTGGAAAGTCGTGCTTGCGATTGTGTTGTTCTGCGCATTCGTTTTCCTGACCAGTCTGTTGTTGGGATTGACCGATCGAGCGCTCGATCTTTGGGACCGGCTGCAGACGTTACCCGCGGCTGTGCGTTTCGGTGTCCTTGGGGGATTCGTATTGCTATCGATCGGGTTTGTGGTGGTCTCCTTGAAGTTGATCGCTCCCCGGCAGCGAAACAAATCCACCTCACCATCAGTGGCACGTATGGATGCATCGGCGCTCAAAGCACGTGCAGAGGAGCTTGCACTTGCTGGTGCGGATACGGGGAAGGTGCAGGAGACGTTGTCGACGATCGCCGATGCCGCAGAACAGAAGACGCTCGATATTGTCTTGTTCGGATCGGTGAGCACCGGCAAGTCCTCTTTGGCGAAAGCCTTGTTGCCCGAAGCCATCATCGAAGTCTCACCCTTGGCAGGTTCAACGACACAAGCACGTCGCTTCCACTGGCAGGCGACAACGGGCGCAGAGATCCATATCAGTGACCTGCCCGGTCTTGAGGCCATTGGCGGGGAGTTGGATGAGGCGATGATGGAGGAGGCGCGAAGCGCCCACGTGGTTGTCTTCGTTACGGATGGAGATCTGACGCGTCAACAAGTGGTCGCGTTGGAGCGGTTGCGTGAGGCAGGGAAACCACTGATCGTTTCCCTGAACAAGGCGGATCGTTACAGCGATGCGCAGCGCGAGCAGATCAAAGCTTCGATCACAGAACGACTTGCCAGCGCGCCCGGGCCAGATGAAGTCGCGCCGGTGCTCGTCGTGACAATTGCGGGCGGTGAGCGCGAGGTATTGCGGCGTGATGCGGCCGGCGAAGAGCAAATATCCGCCGAGACGCGACCGGCTGAGGTCACGGAGCTCGTATTGGCATTGGAAGAGCTCGTCGGTGGGAACCTCGCGGCCGTCAATGCGCTGCGTGAGCGTGCACTGCTGGAATTGGCCGACGATCAACTGAAACAAGCCGAAAGTGCATACCGAGATCGGCGTGCCAGTGAGATCGTGGCGGCGACGACACGCAAGGCTGTGGTTGGGGCGCTGGCCGCCGTGACCCCCGGGACCGACATTGTGATCCAAGGTTATTTGGGATCTGACCTGACGCGCCAGCTTTGCCGCCTCTACGGTCAGGAGGCACGCGACATCGAGATATCCCGATTTCTTGATCTCAGCCAGAGTCGAGTGGGCAAGGTTGTGCCGGTAACTTTGGCGATAGCCGGAAACGCACTCAAGGCATTCCCCGGTGTCGGCACACTCGCGGGTGGTCTTGTTCACGCCGTTGCCTACGGGACGATCTTCGATGCAGTGGGTCGCGGCCTTGCGAAGTCGCTCGCCGAGGCGAACATGCTGGATGCCACAGCTGCGGCCTCTGCGGTCGCGGAGGCGCTGGACTCAGACCTCCAGACCGACGTCAACCGCATCGCACGTCTGGCCTGGTCGCAGTTGCGAGATCGCGAGTCGTGAGTGAACAGGGCGATCACAATCTGGAACTCGCGCGCCAATCGCTCTCCACACTGCTCGATGATCAGCGCCTGCCAAAATCGGTTCGAGAGGCCTTGGCGAGCGACTATGAGGCGGTGCGTGCGATGCTGGACAAGATCGAAAAGGGCCATCTTCACGTGGCCGCTTTCGGGCGTGTATCCACTGGCAAATCCTCATTGCTCAATGCGCTCGTCGGGTCCGAAGTGTTCAGTGTCAGCCCGCTGCATGGTGAGACCAAGCAAGCGTCAATTGCCCAGCTCGAGATGCGCTCTGCGGGCGGCGTGTTTGTCATCGACACGCCAGGGATCGATGAGGCCGACGGTGAGTCGCGTGAGTCGATTGCGAACGAGGTAGCACGGCGCGCCGACATTATCTTGTTCACCGTAGATAGCGATCTCACCGAGACTGAGTTTCAGGCATTGGGTGAATTGACCGCATTGGGTCCACCGGTTCTGCTGGTGCTCAACAAGATGGACCGGTACACGACGCAGGAACTGGAGATACTGCTCGATGCCCTGCGCAAACGGTCGGCAGCACTGATCTCCGGGGATCGGGTGGTGGCGGTTTCCGCACAACCGAAGCCGGTATCTGTGCTGGTCCTGGACGAGAACGGAAACGAACGCGAGGTATTGCGCGAACGCACGCCAGATCTGGAGGCGTTGCGCGAGGCTATCTGGAACATTGTTGAACACGACGGCAAAACGCTCGCGGCGCTCAACGCTTCGTTGTTTGCCGCAGACCTGTCCGACAAGGTTGGAGTACGACTGGTTGCGGCGCGCAGCGAACTCGCGGAGCGGTTGGTCCGTACCTACTGCATTGGCAAGGGTATTGCCGTTGGTCTGAATCCGGTTCCGGTTGCGGACCTGCTGGCTGCGGCCGCGATAGACGTCGGCATGATCATGCACCTGTCGCAGGTGTTCGGGTTGCCGATGTCGCGCAATGATGCGGGCAAGCTTGTCAGTGTGATCAGCGGTGAGGCGCTGGCACTGATGGGCACGCTGTGGGCTGCGCATGTTATCTCCAGTGCACTCAAGGTGGGCAGTGGTGGTCTTTCCACGGCGTTAACCGCGGGCGCGCAGAGTGCAATTGCCTACTACGGCACCTACATCGTCGGCCAGGTCGCGCGAGAATATCTCGCTGCCGGCAAATCGTGGGGCGAGGCCGGGCCAAAGCAGACCGTCCGCCGTATCCTCTCCAGTATCGATCGTGAATCGGTATTGGCGACTGCTCGGGAAGATATTCGGGCGCGACTCGGTCGCTAGCTGTTCATCACAGGGAGTCAACTATGCACGTCGTTTTTTCACACGGTCTCGAGTCCGGTCCTTTGGGCAGCAAGATCACGGCAATGGCCGAAACCGTTCGGGAGCTCGGTGCCGATGTGACCTCGGTCGATTACCAGGGCATGCGGGAGCCGCAGCCCCGCGTGGACAAGCTGCTCACGACGCTCGATGGGATCGATGATCCACAAATTGTTTTAGTGGGGTCGAGTATGGGAGGTCACGTTGCCACAGCAGCTGCGACACAGCGGGCTGTTGCCGGATTGTTCGTATTGGCTCCAGCGTTTTTCATGCCGGGGTATGAGGCACTGACACCATCATTACCTCAGTGTCCGGTAGCCATTGTGCACGGGTGGCATGATGACGTCGTCCCGGTAGCCAACAGTCTGCGGTACGCGGAGGGCGGTAAGGTATCGTTGCACCTTGTTGACAGCGATCATCGACTGTCGAGTGCAGTTCCAGAGATTTGCGATTGGTTGCAGAGCTTCATTCTTCGTAACGTTGAGAGAGGTGATTTATGAGATTTGTAGTGCTCTTGGTGATGGGTATTGTCGCGGGTTGTTTTGACTCCGGTGAGGTTGAGGTTCATGGCAAGGAAGACACGCAGGCGGAGCCGCCGGCATCGGACACGCCGATCGCCGATTCCGTCAAACGCCCAATTGACCGTGCGCAAGCGGTCAACGATATCGCGATGTCCAGAAAAGAGGAGCTGGACGCTGCGATGAGCGATGCGGAAGGGACGGATGACGATCCGCGCTGAACGGGACTTCGCAATCGTCGACGTCTTCACGCGTGACGCAGGCGGTGGCAACCCTTTAGCGGTGTTCTTTGACGGTCGCGGTATATCTGATACGGCGATGCAGCGACTCGCTCGCGAATTCAATTTCTCAGAAACCACGTTCGTCTTACCCTCCAATCGCGACGACTGCGACTTCCGCGTGCGAATCTTTACGCCGACTCGGGAAGTGCCGTTTGCGGGTCATCCTAATATCGGCACTGCCTGCGCACTCGCTGCGCGCGGGATGTTGGAGCATTCGCAGGTCCGGTTCGAAGAGCTTGCGGGTCGGGTGGTGCTTACCGTCGATCGGGAGCAGGCGGACCACGCGCGGCTGCGTGCCCCGGAGTCTTTCTCCGAGGGCGAGTCCTATCCAATCTCGTTGGTGTCGTCAGTGCTTGGGTTGGCGGAGGATGAGATCGACACCTCGGTGCATGATCCGTGTGAGGCCTCGACCGGCTTGCCATTTAGTTGCGTTGCACTGAAGAGTGAGGCTTCGTTGCGACGTGCGAAGGTCGATCTTCACGCGCTGGATATTGCTGTCGCGGCAGGCGTTAACCCCGACTTGCATTGTTATGTGCGCGACGGCCAGAAAATAGAAGCCAGGATGTTTGCGCCGCTTGACGGAGTGCCTGAGGACCCCGCGACGGGCAGTGCGAATTGTGCGTTGGTGGGCTTGCTGGCTAGTCGCGATCCGAGCGTCCCAGACGCTGCCGACTGGCATGTCTCACAAGGGGTTCAAATGGGGCGGCCGAGCCAGCTCGAGTTGCACACGGTGAAGCAAGAGGGTGCCGTCCTTGAGATTTACCTTGCCGGGGCTTGCCGAGCTTTCGCTACCGGGCGCGCGAGAATCGACTAATCGCTTTCCGACAGGCTGCTCGCCAAACCCGACAAACCGAGTAACGCCGGCGTGTCTCTGGTAATCAGACGGGTGGCAATACGATTCAGATATTCGCGATAGCGTCCCTTGTCTACGAAACGCTCGCGGAAGCCTGAGGGTTCGAATAGCGCCTGGTTGGCCGGGATTACGCCACCGCCGATGTACACGCCGCCGTGCGCTCCCATCGTGAGGGCGAGGTTGCCGGCAACAGTGCCCAGAAAGTCAAAGAACTGATGGAACGTAGCGATCGCATCGGCATCGCCATCATGAGCGATGCGCGAGATATCCGCGGCACTCAGCTGAGTGTCATGCAACACGTCATGCAAGTGCGCCAGGCCTTCACCTGAAAGTACCCGCTCGGCCGATACGTGGCCGAAGCGTTTGCGAAACTCGGAGAGTATCTTGGCTTCGTCGTCGTTCATCGCCGGTAGCGTTGCATGCCCCCCTTCGCCCGGCACAGCAACATATCGATTGCCGGCCGGGATCAGGCTGGCGATGCCGAGACCGGTTCCCGGTCCAATCAATACTGCGGGTGCAGTCGAATCGCTCCGGCCTGCGCCGATATCGATATAGTCGTCGGGGGTTAGCAATGGAACAACGTGTGCGAGCGCTTCGAAATCGTTGATGACGACGAGCTGAGCCAGGTTGAGTTGCTCGCGTAATCCTGTGACCGAGAACGACCAGTCGATATTCAGTAGTGACACATCATCGCCGACGACAGGTCCCGCAATCGCGAGGATACCTGCGGTGGGTGCCGGGCCTTCGTAGGCATCGAGATAACTACCGAGCATGTCGTGAATCTCGACATAGGCATCGTTGCGGAGCTTTCTCAGTCCTATCAACTCACCACTGCGGCTGTCGGCTTCCTGCCATACGGCCAGGCGAGAATTGGTGCCGCCGATATCCGCAATGAGCCAGCGGTGCTTGGCGGTTGCTGCTTTCACTATCGATGTCCCTGCTCGTGTCTCGGCGCAATGATAGCGCAGGAGTTGTCGCGTGACAGGCACCTGTTGTCGCGGGCTCAGGTAAACTAGGGGACTGCGGCAACAGGGATCGGAGCCGACAAGCAGGGGGCAGAAAGAGTTGAATTGGATAAGGCGTGTGACGAGTCGGCTGGTGAGCCGGGTCATTGGATTGTGGGTGCGACCTGAGGTGAGCTCCGAGCAAACGCTCGAGGCACTGCGCGCACTGCACAACGATCCTGCGGTACGGCTTTGCTATGTGCTCGAAACCGGCGGTGTTGCCGACTCCGCAACGCTCGCTAGTACTTGTCGAAAACTGGGTCTTCCTGACCCTGACGAAGAGTTTGTTTTTGGCAACCGCGAGCTCGGTCGCTCGCTGGTTATTCTGCGACCCTCAAAGGGTTTGTTCTTGCGGCGTCGATCCCGTAGCCAGTCGCGACGGCTCACGACACTGATCGAGACCGCGACCGCCGTTCGTGACGCCGAGCCGAAAACGGTAGAGGCACTGCCGCTGTTCCTGGTGCCGGTCGGCATCTACTGGGGGCGTGCCCCCGGCAAGGAGCGTGGCTGGTTCTCGATGATGTTCAACGAGGACTGGGAAGTAGCCGGGCGCTTGCGCAAAGCACTGACGACGTTTTTGCATGGTCGCCACACGTTGCTGCAGTTCTCTGAACCTATGGCGATGGCGCCGATCCTGCATGAGAATCTCGATGGGCCGCGAACCTTAAGGATGGCCTCACGCGTGCTTCGCGTGCACTTTCGCCTGCGTCGGCAGGCGACGGTAGGCCCAGATCTGTCACACCGGCGCACGCTGATCAACGAGGTCATCAACGACGCTGGCGTGCGTGCGCTGATTAATGACGCGGGTGCGCAAGACTCACGTGCTCGCAGGAAGGCTGAGGCCAAAGCGCAGGCGTACGCGATGGAGATCGCCGCTGATCTTTCCTATTCGACGGTGCGCTTTTTTGATCGGCTTCTGACTTGGCTCTGGAACCGAATCTACGACGGCATCCGACTCGGTGGCACAGAGCGTCTGCACGAAGTCGTGGAAGGTAGTGAGCTTGTCTACGTTCCGTGTCATCGCAGCCACTTCGACTATCTGTTGTTGTCGTACGTGCTCTACAAGCAGGGCCTGTCGTTGCCCTATATCGCGGCAGGCATCAATTTGAATCTTCCGGTGGTGGGCGGGTTGCTTCGACGCGGCGGTGCGTTTTTTCTGCGTCGGAGCTTTAGCGGTAATCGACTCTATGCATCGGTATTTCACGCTTACGTAAAGGCACTGCAAACGCGCGGGTTTCCATTGGAATACTTTATCGAAGGTGGGCGCAGTCGCACCGGCCGCTTGCTACCACCGAAAGTCGGTATGCTGAGTATGACCATTCAGGCATTCCTTGCGGATTCACGACGACCGGTAAAATTCGTCCCGGTTTACTTCGGCTACGAGCGCCTCATTGAAGGGACGTCATTCATCAGCGAGCTGCGCGGTGATGGCAAGAAAAAGGAATCACTATTCGGTCTGGTGAGATCGCTGCGCCGCTTGCGCGAGACCTTTGGTGAGGTCTACGTCAACTTCGGTGAGCCGATCGATCTTGCTGAATATCTCGATGCTCATGCGGGAAACTGGCGGCAGGAAGCACTCAAGCCCGGTGAAAAGCCCGAATGGTTGTCCGAGACGCTCGATCAGCTCGGTTGGGAGATTCTCGAACGCATTAATAGCGCAACGGCGGTGACGCCGATCAGTATGCTGGCGCTCGCGTTGCTCGGCACGCCGCGACACGCGCTAGCGATGGATGATTTGAAGCATCAGTTGCAGCTCTATCAAAAGCTGTTCGCCCAGACGCCCTACAGCACATCGACGACCATGCCGGATATGTCCGTCGACGAGATTATTGCGCACGGATTGGATATGGGGGCGATCTCCATCGAAACCGATAAGCTCGGTGAGATCGCGGTGCTGCCGACTGACCAGGCCGTACTACTCACCTATTTCCGCAATAACATCCTGCATCTCACGGCTGTGCACGCACTGGTTGCCGCCTGCTTTATTAACGAAAGGGTGGTCACCGAGTCAGAACTTGAGCGCTTTGCCGCATTGGTCGGTCCCTACATTCGAATGGAGCTGCGCCTGCGGTGGCGCGAGGACGATCTTCCCAAGCTCGTCCGGATCATCGTTAAGGTTTTCTGCAATGCGGGCATGTTGATTCGTGATGGTGAGATGCTGCGACGCCCACCGGCCGGTGCGCAGGAAGCCCATGCGCTTTCGCAGCTGGGGCAAGCGGTCGTACCCATCCTGCAACGCTATTTTATGGCTATTGTGCTGATGCACCGCTACGGGAGTGGCACGCTTACACAAAGCAAGCTCGAGGCGCTCTGCCAGTTGTGTGCGGAGCGGTTGTCGATTCTCTACGGTATGCGTTCGCCAGACTTTTTCGATAAACGTCTGTTCCGTGCGTTCGCCTCGGTGCTGCGCGATAGCGGAGTGACAACACTGAATGCGGATCGCTGTCTTGAGTATGAGATTGATTTCGATGCGATTGAGCAACAAGCGAGGCGTGTGCTGGGTGAACCTTTGCGCCAGGCGATTCTGGTGGTGACTGAAGTGCCCGAGAATCTGGTTTTGGGTGAGCAACCTTCGGCGAGTGCTGAGTCATGAGCGTGTGCAGTGTGGTTTCGTTCTACGAATTCACGCACGTGAGCGATCCGCGCGGACTCGGGGAAGCCGTGCGAATGCAGGCGCAAGATCGAGGATTGCTCGGCACTGCGATTCTTGCGCCAGAAGGTTTGAATGCAACGTTGGCGGGCGAGCGAGATGCGCTCGAATCGCTCCTGGACTGGTTAGGTGATCAGCCTGGGTTTTCACGACTTCCCGGGCGCTGGTCAGTTGCTGATGCACCGCCATTTCGACGTCTGCGCATCAAGTACCGGGATGAGATCGTTTCGATCGGTCGTGCCGACATCAATCCGGCAGAGGGACAAGGTCAACACGTCGACGCCAGAGCGTGGAATCGGCTCCTCGATGATCCGGAAACCATCGTGATTGATACGCGCAATGATTATGAAATTGAAGTCGGTACGTTCCCTGGAGCGGTAGATCCAGGCACGACGAATTTCCGCGAGTTTCTGGAGTTCATCGAAGACGATTTGAGTGCTGCTCGCGAGAAGCCGATCGCCATGTTTTGTACGGGCGGCATTCGCTGTGAGAAGGCGACAGCTGTGATGCGGGACATGGGGTTTGAAAACCTCTTCCAGCTGGACGGTGGCATCATCAACTATCTGGATCAGGTGGCCGACGACGACGCGATTGATAATCGCTGGCAGGGGGAGTGCTTCGTCTTTGATGAGCGCGTGGCTGTTGATCGCAATCGCTCGCCAGGCGCGTACGTTCAGTGTCATGGCTGTCGGCGTGCACTCGCAGAAGACGATTTGAAGCATCCTGACTATGAGCCAGGAATTTGTTGTGCTCGCTGTGTTGATCGCATCACGCCTCGCCAGCGCGAGCAATTCGAGGAGCGACGCAAGCAGGTAGCCCTCGCGGATTCACGTGGCGAAGTACACATCGGGAAGGTGTTTGCTGTCAGGCGTTCAGATCAGGAATGATGTTGGACTCCATTCGGGCGATGGCGTCCTTTAACTGTAACTTGCGTTTCTTGAGGCGCCGCAGTCGGATTTGATCCATCGTTGCGTCGTGCGACAGACGATCGATGAGATCATCAAGATCGCGATGCATCACGCGCAACTCCTTGAGCTTCGCGAGCAGCGATAACTGCTCGTGCTCCAGAATTTCGGTGATGTTGTCGTCCATATCGCCTAGCCTAGCCAGTCCCGCCCGCGACTGCCGATCACGATAAAGTGCGGGTTCAAGATTTCGTCTTTCGTATTGTACGCCAGAGGCATGCCGTCTAGCGTAACAACTGCGCCACCGGCTGCCTCAACGACAGCCTGTGCTGCACCAGTGTCCCATTCTGACGTCAGGCCGAGTCGTGGGTAAACGTCGGCCTGGCCTTCTGCGACTACGCAGAATTTGAGCGAGCTCCCCATGGCGATGATGTCGTGTTCACCGATTGCAGCAAGCCATTCGGCAACAGCGTCGCTCTGGTGTGAGCGGCTGCCAACAACGCGAGCGGTGTTGGGTGTTTCAGCGGCAACGCGAATCCGGTTCGCGGTGCCATCGGCTTCTATCTTCCAGGCCCCGGCGCCAGCGCTACCGACATAAGTGACGCCAGTGACCGGCACATGTACGACCCCAAACACCGGGCGATGGTTTTCGATCAGTGCGATGTTGACGGTGAATTCGCCGTTTCGCTTGATGAACTCTTTCGTTCCATCGAGCGGATCGACCAACCAATATCGTGACCACTCGCGACGCACCTGGAACTCGGGTAGCCCGCCTTCTTCGCTGATGATGGGTGTGTGAGCATCCTGTCTCGCAAGGCCGTCGCTGATCACGTGATGGGCGGCAAGATCGGCGCGGGTCAATGGCGATTCGTCTTCCTTTTCGGCAACGTCGAAGTCGGTGTTATAGACCTCGAGGATGGCATCGCCTGCCTTTTTAGCGAGCTCGACGGCGTACGGATACGGTAATTGCATGGTGCGGCTCCAAAAATCAGCGGCGATGGTAGCAGTCGACGGTTTGATACACTAATGGGATGCATCACGTCTTTGGAAACCGGGATACGCTGCTGCTCGATATGGACGGCACGCTGCTCGATCTCGCGTACGACAACTTTTTTTGGCAAGAACTTGTACCGAAGGCTTTCGCTGACGCCAACCGCCTGCCGGATGCCGCGGCGCGCGAACAGGTCGCCAGCCGAATTGCCCGCGAAGAGGGCACACTCAACTGGTACTGCCTGGACTTCTGGAGCGATGCCTTGTCGCTCGACATCATGGCTCTCAAGCGTGCCTGCGAGGATCGGATCGCTTTTCTTGATGGTGCTGAAGGGTTTCTGCAACGAGCCAAAGCCAGCGGGTATCGCCTGGTGTTGGTGACCAATTCCACGCGAGCGTTGCTGGAGCTCAAAGACACGCATACGGGTGTGACCGGCTACATGGACGAGGTCTACAGCTCGCACGATTTCCGGGCTCCCAAGGAGTCTCAGGCGTTCTGGCAGCGGTTCTCACAATCCAGCGGGATTGCTCGGGAGTCATGTGTGTTGATCGATGACAGTGCGTCGGTGCTGCGCGCTGCAGAAGTCTTTGGCCTCGGCGCGACAATAGGACTGACGCACCCCGACAGCCGAAGACCGGCGCGTCCTGTGCCCGCAAACCATGTTGTTGATCGTGTTGCTAGTCTGTTGACGGAGGATTAGCCGGTCGGTCGCCCGATGGCTTCCGGCGCCGCCGGCGCCTGCGTTTTTTCTTCGTGCCGTCTTCCGAGTTGGCGCTGGCCTCAGCGGCCCGTGGAGCAGATTCACGATGTGATCCACCGCCGCGCCGCCCGCCACTGCGAGACCCACCACTACGAGCGCCGCCTTTTCGGGGTGGGCCTTTGCGTGGCCTGCGCGGCGGGATCTCGATCTCGGGCAACGATTCGTGATCAAAGCTCGCGACCGGAATCCGAAACCCGATGTAGTCTTCAATGTCGGGCAGCGACATTACGTATTGTTCACACCCGAAGCTGACAGCGACGCCCGAGGCGCCGGCGCGAGCCGTCCTGCCGATGCGGTGCACGTAGTCTTCACGGTCTTGCGGCAAGTCGTAGTTGAAAACGTGGGTCACATCATCGATGTGCAACCCTCGTGACGCGACATCTGTGCCAATCAAAACCTTGAGTTCGCCGCTCTGGAACGCCTTTAGCATCCGTAGTCGTTTACGCTGAGGAACATCGCCGGAAATTGCCTGCGCGACGATCCCGTTTGCGTTCAGAGTGTCTTCAAGTCGCTCCGCAGCCCGTTTGGTGTTGACAAACACCATCGTGCGATCGATCTCCAAATCGTTCATGAGCTGAATCAGAAGTGGGATTTTTTCGTCGTTCGCCGGATAGTAGATGGACTGTTCGACGCGATCAGCGGTGACCTTCTCGGGTTCGATGCGAACGAGCTCAGGGTCGTTCATGTGCTCTGCCGCGAGTTCCATGACGCGATAAGACAGGGTTGCAGAGAACAGAAGGTTGAGCCTCGCATCAGCCGGCGGCAGCCTGCGCAGCAGATATCGGATATCTTTAATGAAGCCGAGATCGAACATCCGATCCGCTTCATCGAGAACCAACACCTGCGCATCTCTCAGGTGGAAAACACGTTGCTTGAAGTAGTCGATAATGCGCCCGGGCGTGCCGATCAAAATATCTGCACCCTCGGCAATTCGGTTGCGCTGCTTCTCATAGTCGGTACCCCCGTAGGCGAGCGCCGTACGAAGTCCGGTATGTTTGCCGAGTACCGCGGCATCATCCGCGATCTGAATCGCAAGCTCCCGCGTCGGTGCCAGAACCAGCGCGCGGATGCCTGTTGAGCCCTCGGTAGGTTCTGATGCTTCGACTTGCTCGCTCACCAGGCGATTGAACATCGCGATGAGGAACGCGGCGGTCTTGCCTGTGCCGGTTTGTGCCTGCCCGGCGACATCGCTGCCACCGAGTGCAATCGGCAGCGTTTGTGCCTGAATCGGTGTTGCGTTCTCGAAGCCTGCATCTGTAATGCCTTGCATCAGCGAGTCAGGGAGCGGCAGCTCGCTGAAACTTAAAGTGGAGAGGTGTTCGTTAGCCATTCAATTCGTCGTTTTTTGTTGTACGGGGCCGCTGCCTGTCAAATTCTGAGCCTAAGGCACTTGCAAAATTTGTCGTGACGGGTTGAAATTAGGTCAACAACGCGCAACAACCGTTGCATTTAATATCCTGAATCTGTCCCGCTGCACTTCGCGCGCAAGCACCGTCAAACGCGGTAGACCGCTGCAAGGTTAAAGAAACAGGTCGCTGGCAGGGCAATATCAGGATCGACCCAGAGGGACGCACTGCGTCGTAAGGATCGATGGTCAATGCGCAATAGTGCCTGATCTGGCGCGTCACGTCATCATCGGTGGTTGGGGGCCATTAAAGACCGATATCGACGTACGCCACGCCGAACATCAAAAACTCAATCCACAACTGTTATTTCAATCCAGCGAAACCTGAGGGTAGTCCATTGAGCGACCGAATCCTGCATACCACCGATGCCACTTTCCAGACCGATGTTCTGGACTCTGATGTACCTGTTCTACTCGATTTCTGGGCCGAGTGGTGCGGACCCTGCAAGATGATCTCACCGTTGCTCGAAGCGGCTGCAGAGGAATACGGTGACCGCCTGAAAATCGTCAAACTCAATATCGACGAGAACCCGAACACCCCGCCAAAGTACGGCATCCGCAGTATCCCGACGATCATGTTGATCAAGGGCGGCGACGTACAAGGCCAGAAGCTCGGTGCAATGTCCAAAGTTGCATTGAATGAATTTATCGACGGCAACCTGTGAGGTCGACTTGAACACGAGTACCCGTCCGCGTCCGCAGCAATCGCAGCGGAGCAACAACACAAAGAAAAAATCTCGCCGCAAGTCCGGTCGGAAGAGAACACACAGTGATCTTCCGTTCGATGATGGCGGCAGTCTCGAGGTTATCCCGCCGGAGGAGCTCGAGCAAAGCAAGGATGCAATGAATCTGACCGAGCTGAAGACTCGCCCCGCGGCGTCTCTGGTAGAGCTCGGGGAGTCGATGGGTCTTGAAGGGCTGGCACGGTCCCGGAAGCAAGACATCATTTTTGCGGTGCTTAAGGCCCACGCCAAGAATGGCGAAAACATTTACGGCGACGGCGTTCTTGAGATCCTGCAAGACGGGTTCGGTTTTCTCCGCTCGTCGGATAGCTCCTACATGGCTGGGCCAGACGACATCTACGTCTCTCCGAGCCAGATTCGCCGGTTCAACTTGCGGACCGGAGATACGGTTTCCGGCCTGATTCGTCCTCCCAAGGACGGTGAGCGCTACTTTGCGTTACTCAAGGTCGGCCAGATCAACCATGAGCCGCCCGAGAACACGCGCAGCAAGGTGCTGTTCGAAAACCTGACACCATTGTTCCCGCGTGATCGGCTTAAGCTTGAGCAGGGCAACGGCAGCAAGGAGGATCTGACAGCCCGCATCATCGATCTGGTTGCACCGATTGGTAAAGGCCAGCGCGGTTTGATCGTATCGCCGCCGAAGGCCGGTAAGACGATGTTGCTGCAGAACGTCGCATCTGCGATTTCTGCCAACCATCCGGAGTGCGACCTGATCGTGCTGCTGATCGACGAGCGGCCGGAGGAGGTTACCGAGATGGCGCGTACGGTGCGCGGCGAGGTGGTCTCTTCTACCTTCGATGAGCCTGCCAGTCGTCATGTGCAGGTAGCTGAGATGGTCATTGAGAAAGCGAAGCGCCTGGTCGAACACAAACGCGACGTTGTGATCCTGCTCGATTCGATCACTCGCCTGGCACGCGCCTACAACACGGTCGTCCCGTCTTCGGGCAAAGTGCTAACCGGTGGTGTGGATGCCAACGCGCTGCACAGGCCCAAACGATTCTTCGGTGCCGCGCGCAACGTAGAAGAGGGCGGCAGCCTGACAATTCTCGCCACGGCACTTGTGGACACCGGATCCAAGATGGACGAGGTCATCTACGAGGAATTCAAAGGCACCGGCAACATGGAGATCCATCTGGATCGGCGCATCGCCGAGAAGCGCATCTACCCATCGATCAACATCAACCGTTCGGGAACGCGCAAGGAAGACTTGCTCACCGACCCGGAGGAGCTGCAGAAGATGTGGGTGTTGCGCAAAGTGCTGCACCCGATGGACGAGCTGGCGGCTGTCGAATTCCTGCTTGGAAAGATGCAGGACACCAAGACGAACGCGTTGTTCTTCGACGCGATGCGTCGCTAGCGCCAGCCAAAGAATGCGACTGTGCGGCCGGCCTCGAACACGGAGTCGGCCGCCGGCAGTTCCACAAACCCGTCCGCACCCGCCAATGCGGTGAAATCCCCGCTGGTATTTGTGCCGAGAGGCTTCGCCCATGTAACACCCGAATCGTCGCTTGAGATGACGACGGGTACCAGCGCCGTGAGTTTTGGCGAAAACTGCCATTGCGCACCCAACTTGACTGTTGAAACCGGTCTGTCGGTCTGACCCTTGAGGTTCATCAGTGCGGGTCTTACGTACCGGCAGAAGCAGGCGAGCGTAGACACCGGATTGCCTGGTAGCCCGAATACAAGGCATCCGTTAGCAGTCGACCCGAACCAGAGCGGTTTGCCCGGTTTTTGAGCGACTCGATGGAAGTGGCAGGTAGCGCCTAACGCCTCAAGGACCTCCGGTACATAGTCCGCCTTGCCGCGTGAGACACCCCCTGAAAGCAAAACAACGTCATTGGCATCGATAATCGTCGCCAGTGCATCGCCCAACACGGTCTTGTTGTCCGGCAGGTGGTGCCATTCACTGTCTACTAAGCCGATGGCGCCCAGCGCTGCGACCAGCGCAGGCGCATTGGACAGGCGAATTTCATGCGGCTGAATCGGATCTCCCGCGGCGACAAGTTCGTCACCCGTAGCGACCACAGCGACTCTCGGCATACGGAACGTCGTTACGGCGGTTCTGCCCGCGCTGGCGATAATGGCGACCTCAGCAGGTCCGATCCGAGCGCCCTGGTCGACCAGCAGTGTACCCGCAACATGATCGCTGGCTCGCGCGTGCAGATGCTGCCCCGCACGTGGTTGGTAGCCAGACTCCAGCATGATTTCGTCACCGCCGCTGCCCGAGATCACGCTGTAGTGTTCGTTCGGGATGATGGTGTCCGCGCCGTGGGGCCGTACTGCCCCGGTCATGATCTCGATTGCATCGCCTAGCGTCGCGAGCTTGGATGGAGGTTGTCCGGCGAGTTGTCGGCCTGCGAGGCGCCATCGCTTTCGCCCGCGCTCGAAACGCACCGCGATGCCGTCCATGGTCACTCGGTCGAATGGTGGCTGGTCGCGCTCGGCATAGATCGGTTCAGCGAGAATCCTTCCTGACAGGTGCTCAAGTGCTGTGAGTTCAGTCGACAGTGGCTTCGCACGTCCGAGTATTTCGGCCGCCGCGCTAGCGACGTCAAGCATCGCGCTCTCTCGCGATAGCACGATGGCCGATGTCTTCCCGGCAGAAAGCGCCCTGCCATGAGATTGCTTCAACGCCTGCGTAAGTAGCGCGCGAAGCGCTGGTGATGGTGTTGCCCAGCGCTGTAACACAAAGGACGCGACCGCCCGCTGTGACCAGCGTGTCGTTCTCTTGCCGTGTGCCCGCCTGAAATACCTTTACCGTATCCAGCGCCTCAGCATCCGAGAGCCCGTTGATGGCTTTGCCGGTGGTTGCGCTGCCCGGATAGCCCTCGGCCGCCATTACTACCCCCAACGACGCTCGCTCATCCCACTGAATCGTTAATTCGGCGAGGGTGCCGTTGATGGCGGCGGTGCAGATCTGATCCAGCGGTGTGCGGAGCCTGCGCATGATGGGCTGCGTCTCTGGATCACCGAGCCTGCAGTTGTATTCGAGCACTCGCGCTTGACCGCGATCGTCGATCATCAGGCCAGCGTATAGAATGCCGACGTAGTTGATGCCGTCCGCGCGCAGGCCAGCGACAGTGGGTTCGAGAATCTCTCGCACCGCGCGATCCGCAACGCTACCGCTGAGCACGGGGGCCGGTGAATAGGCGCCCATGCCGCCGGTGTTAGGACCACGATCGCCGTTGTCCCTTGCTTTATGGTCTTGTGAGCTGGCCAGAGGAACGACATGGGTGCCATCGGTCACCGCAATAAGGCTGGCTTCCTCGCCGACTAAAAAGTCCTCAACAACAATGCGTTGACTAGCGCCGCCGAAACGCTCATCGACCAACATGTCCTCTGCGGCCTGTATCGCTTCTTCCGTGGTCTCTGCCACCACCACGCCTTTGCCGGCGGCCAGCCCGTCGGCCTTGACGACACACGGCGCACCGCGCTGTTCGATGTGCGCGCGGGCTGATTCGAAATCCTCGAAAGTTGCGTAGCTCGCTGTCGGAATGCCGTGGCGCTCCAGGAATGCCTTGGTAAACGACTTTGATCCTTCTAGCTGCGCGCCGTTCGCAGTAGGACCGAAGCAGGCGATGCCGGCGGATTGGCAGGCATCGACGAGGCCATTAACCAGTGGTTGTTCGGGACCAACAATCATCAGGTCAACGGATTCGCGCTTCGCAACTGCAATCAGAGCGTCGTTGTCGGCGACATCGGCCGCTACGTTTCGAACCTTCGGCTCGCTGGCGGTGCCTGGGTTGCCCGGCACCACAATCACCTGCTCGATGTGCTCACCTTGCGCGCACTGCCACGCCATTGCATGTTCGCGCCCGCCGCTGCCAACGATTAGGACACGCATTAGTGACGGAAGTGACGCATGCCAGTGAAGACCATTGCGAGGCCATGCTCATTCGCGGCCGCGATGACCTCATCGTCACGAATCGATCCGCCGGGTTGAATCACCGCAGAGATGCCGTGTTCTGCCGCACTGTCCAGTCCATCCCGGAATGGAAAAAACGCGTCCGATGCCATGACGCTTCCCGACACCTGCAGACCCTCGTCAGCAGCCTTGATCGCAGCGATGCGGGTGGAGTAGACGCGGCTCATTTGGCCTGCACCAATCCCGACCGTCGCAAGGTCTTTGCAAAAAATGATTGCGTTCGACTTGACGTATTTGACGACCTGCCATGCAAACCCAAGGTCGCGCCATTCGGCTTCGGTAGGCTCGCGCTCGGTGACGACTTTGAGATCGCCTTGGCTCGGTACGCCGTCGTCGCGGTCTTGCACCAGGAACCCCCCGGATACTCGTTTGATTTCGACAGACGGAGGTAGCGACCTGAGCTCGCCCGTCGCCATCACCCGGACGTTCTTACGCTTCGAGAACGCTGCGAGTGCCTGCAAATCGAAACCTGGCGCCAGCACGACCTCGACGAACTGCTGATCGATGATCTGCTCTGCAAGCGCACCGTCAACTGGGCGATTGAAGGCGATGATGCCGCCAAATGATGACGTTGGGTCGGTCTGGAACGCTCTTGCGTAGGCCGCTGCAACGTCTTGTGCAATCGCGACGCCGCAAGGGTTGGCATGCTTCACGATGACGCATGCGGGGCTGTCGAACTGCCGCACGCACTCGAGCGCGGCGTCTGCATCAGCAATGTTGTTGTAGGAGAGCGCCTTACCTTGTAAGAGGTCCGCTGTGGCGAGGCTGCTCTCGACGTTCTGTGCGTCTGCGTAGAACGCCGCAGACTGATGTGGGTTTTCTCCATACCGCAGCGCGCTGGAAAGTCGGCCTGCCAATGAAAAAGCGGGTCCCATACGCTGCTCATCACATTCTGCGGAGAGGTACTCCGTGATCGCGCTGTCATAGGCTGCGGTGTGTGCGAACGCGCGCGCCGCAAGTTGTCGGCGCAGGGTCGCGTCGATGCCTTCACTGTCCAATGCTGCGAGAACACGGTCGTAGTCGTCAGGATTAACAACAACAGCGACATCGGCATGGTTCTTGGCCGCGGCCCGCAACATAGCTGGGCCGCCGATATCGATATTCTCGATGGCCGCTGCAATGTCGTTAGAAGGGTCGTTGATCGTATTGGCAAACGGGTAGAGATTGACGACGAGCAGGTCAATCGCCGCGATGCCATGTTCTTCCATCACAGCTTCGTCGGTTCCGCGACGCCCCAGTAACCCACCGTGTATGCGCGGGTGCAGGGTTTTGACCCGTCCATCCATGATTTCCGGGAATTCCGTGACCTCGCTGACGTCGGTCACCGTGATGCCGGCGTCGCGTAACGCGCGCGCCGTGCCGCCCGTAGAGAGGATTTCGACGCCTAGCTTCTCAAGGGCGTCAGCAAACTCTGTGATGCCACTCTTATCGGAGACGCTGATGAGCGCGCGCGAAACCGTGCTGGTCATTGCAGGGAGTAATTCTTGAGCTTCTTGCGCAAGGTCCCTCGGTTGATACCGAGAATTTCAGCGGCGCGACTTTGGTTTCCGTCGGTGTAGTGCAGCACGGTCTTCAAAAGCGGAGGTTCCACTTCGCTCAGGACAAGATCGTAGAGGTCACCGGGTGCTGTGCCGTCGAGCTTTTTGAAATAGTCCTTCAGTGCGCTTTCCGTCATGCGTGCCAGCGGCCGATGCTTCTTGCTGATCGATTTCTTCTTTTTGGTTTTTTCGGTATGCGCTGAATGGACCACTGAGTGTGCTCTCCCCATTAATCAGTCTGACGGTGATGCGCCCGCGACCGGCCGTTTGTTTCGTTGTTATTTCGAACTCAGGCGGCCAGCGTTCGGTCGCCATCACTCGTTTGCGCAAACACCTGGTGTGTGAGTCCACGTTGTGACTCAACATCGGGCGCTGCGAGCAACCCCCGCCGCACAGTATCTTCAACCCCCAGATATCGGGCGTACCAATTCAAGTGTTTGCGCGCCATCAAAACGCCTTTTCGCTCGCCATAAAAAGCGTGCAGGTCGTCGAGATGGCCGCGGATAATAGCATGCGTTTCGCGGATTGAAAGTGGCTTGGTGATCGTTGCTTTTGATACCCAATCCGAAATTTCCTGCAAAATCCAAGGTCTGCCTTGTGTTGCTCTACCGATCAATAAACCGTCAGCACCTGTCTCATCAAGGACTTGCTGCGCACGCTGCGGAGAGTCGATATCGCCATTAGCAAAAACAGGAATAGAGACATTCTGTTTAACCGTCGCGATGCGTGCGTGTCGCGCGGTGCCTTTGTAAGCGCAAGCGCGTGTTCGACCATGAATCGCAATCGCTGCAATACCGCATCGTTCTGCAAGAGCGGCAATTTCAACGATGTTCTCGTTGTCGCGATTCCAACCGAGTCTTGTCTTCAGGGTCACGGGGACGTGTACGGCATCGACCACCGCTGAGAGTATGTCGGCGACGAGTGACGGGTCCTGCAACAAAGCCGAGCCCGCGAGCTTCTTGCAGACCTTCTTTGCGGGGCAACCCATGTTGATATCGACGATGTCCGCGCCCCGAGCCACCACAGCGATCGCAGCAGCGGCCATTTGCTCCGGTTCGGAGCCTGCAATTTGAACGACCCTGGGCTTGGCGTCGAGGTCGATATCCAGGCGGTGCTGCGACTTGGAGGTCGACCAGAGGTTCGTATCGGCGGTGGTCATCTCGGAAGCGGTTAACGCAGCCCCGAAGCGTCGCGCGAGGCGTCGGAACGGCGCGTCCGTTATGCCGGCCATGGGCGATAGCAATATGCGGCCAGGTAGCGTTATGTCGCCGATACGAGGCAAAGAACCGCGGTTATCACTGAGTAAGTTTTGTTCGTTTTGACTCAGGGCGTCCTGCATTCGGTGGCACATCGTAGCTCGTTGGACCCGTCAGGATAGCAAAGTGCCAGCCGATACTGTGCGAGCGCTGGGTCATCGACCTCAAGCGCCGCGCGCGCGATGATCTGTGCGCCGGGCATCAACGGCTGCGACGCAGCGTCGACATCGAGGTAGCGATCCGGCGGGATGATATGCGTTGAAAGTGTCTGTCCCGCCGGGTCGGTCAGGCGTACGCGGAGGATCGGCAACGGCGGCGATTGCGCGCCACGATTGATGATCCCGGTCTCGACTCGTAGCTGATTGTCTTCGATACCGACGTCGTGTGCTGCGGTACAAATCGCACGCGGATCCCAGTTCGGTTGTAGCGGTGCGCCGATAGCATCGTAGGCGTTACTCACGTAGGTTCCGACCGCCGGGTGCGTGGCCAGATCATTCCGATAGGCGTGCACCAGCTGCACACCCAGAATCAGCATTGCGGCGAATGCGAGCCAGCGCCAGCGCCCGGTGGGCGGGTCGACATCTTGAGGGGCGAGCAGCATGGACTCCGCGAACGCCTGATCGGCGGCCTCGAGCGTCAGGTTCTCCGTCTCGAGAACAATGTGCTCCGGCGTATCCTCATCCGCCGAGCCCGTATTTTCGTCACCGCCAAGAATTGAAGGCCGTTTGGCGAATACGATGTCCTGCTCTGGCGGCAGCTCCGATTGATCGCTCGGTTGAGTATCTGGCGCGACCGGATCGGCATCATTTTCGGGTTCGATCGGAGCATCCAAGTCAACATCAACATTGGCTGAATCGACCTCATCGCTCTCGTCGAGCTGGAAGATATCGCTTGCTTCCAGCATCGACGCCATCGCGTCTGCATTAAAGTCATTGGCTTCGGGCGGATCCGACAAGTCCATGTCTAACGGGGACGCCTCAACGGATAATCCATTGTCTGGCGATTCGATAGTTCCATGGCTACCCGACAAATCGAGATCGAGATCGTCTGCTCGGCCCGGCGCATCGTCGTCCGCCAGCTGGAAATCGAGGGGTTGTGTTTTGGGCGCCTCGATCGCTTGGCGCAGCGCCGAGTCCGCAAGATCGAATGCAGCCACGTCGGACCCCGGTTCCGCGGGCTCACCGAAAATCGATACAGGTTCTGGTTCTGGTTCTGGTTCTGGTTCTGGTTGGGGCTCGGGTTTCAGTTCGACTTCCGGCAGAGGTTCTGACTTTGACTCTGGCTGTGCCTCTGGCTCCCGTTCTGGTGTTGGTTTTGGCTCTGGTTCGAGCTCCAGCTCCGCGTCTGCCTCCGGCATCGATGCCTTGGCGGAGGGCTCAGACGGTGCCGGAGCAATCTCGCTGAGGAGGTCATCCCAGTCGGTGTCCCCGAAATCCACATCCTCAGTAGCGGCCGAATCGAGCTCGATGACTTCGATATCAACCGCTTCCGCTTCGACGGCCTCTGGCTCCTCAGTCTGGGGTTCGATGATCTCGTGATTGCCGGTGACCGCCTCCAGCTGCGCTGCGAGCGTCTCTTCCGGCATACCATCTTCGAATCGAAGTTCGTTTACTGGCGTGGGCGCGGTCGTATCCACGGATGCTTCGTCAGAAATCTGCCCCGTTGGTTCGGCAGGCGCTGTTGCATCCGGTGCTCGTTCCGTGGTCTCGATGGGTAGCAAGTGCTCGCGCGCGTCGAACACCGTGAGACAATCGCCACACCGCACTCTCCCATCGGCATGCGCGAGCTCCGCCTCATCCACAGAGAAGACGGTCTGGCATTCAGGACAGCGGGTTTCGAACTGATCAGACGCCATCGCGTCGTGTCCCCTCGAGCATCACCCAGCCATCCTGCCGCGCGATAGGTCCAAACTCAATCCAGGGGTCGTACGCACTGGCGACACTTGCCGCTTGCGCATCGAGTATCCCGGAGAGCAACAGTGTGCCTCCCCCAGCAACGCTGCCACTGATTCGCGGTGCGAGCGCAATCAGCGGGCCAGCAAGGATGTTGGCCACCACTAGCGGCAGCGGCGTTGGTGTGTAGGCACCGTCTGTAGCGGGCAGCGCGACCGATAAACGTTCGTCCACGCCATTTGCACGCGCATTATCACGCGAAGCGGTCAACGCTTGTGGGTCGATATCGAGGCCAGTCGCTTTTGCAGCCCCCAAAAGCAATGCGGCGATCGCGAGGATGCCCGAGCCACATCCGAAGTCCAGTACCTCAATGTCGCGCAGTGGCAGTTGCGCAAGCCTTCCAAGACACAGTGCGGTGGTCGCATGCGTGCCGGTGCCGAACGCAAGACCAGGATCGAGTCGCGACACGACATCCCCGTCTTGGGTGTCGACCTCGGCATTGTGTGGTACGACCCAGAAGTGATCGGCGAACCGCCGTGGCGCGAAGTGCGCAAGCCATTCACGCTCCCACTCGCGTTCTGGCAGCAGCGCTACTTCAAGCTCGGGTAAAGTGCCGAGTTCGCCGACCAGCGAAAGCCCTATACCTTCAAAAGGCAAGGTGTCGGGGAAGAGTGCTGTCAGTCGCGCATCCGCCCAGAGAGGCACCTCTCCAGGCTGGGGTTCCAGAATCGGCTGGTCAGCGGCGTCGGTGTAGCTCAGCGCGGCAGCGCCAGCATCGAGCAAAACGCGTTCCAGCGTATCGGTGTCGTGGTCGCCGACCCGCAGAGTGATTTGCTGCCAGCCCACGCTGCAACTACAGTCCCAGACGCTTTTCTAGGTAGTGGATATCGGTGCCGCCCGCCTGAACTGCGCTGTGCTGCAAAATCTCCTGATGCAGCGCGACGTTCGTCTTGATGCCTTCGATCACGAACTCATCCAGTGCCCCGCGCATACGAGCGATCGCAACATCGCGATTGTGGGCATGAACGATCAGCTTGCCGATCATCGAGTCATAATTCGGCGGCACGCGGTAGCCGTTGTACACGTGACTGTCGACGCGCACGCCGGGTCCGCCCGGCGGATGCCACAACGTCACCGTGCCCGGCGATGGCATGAACGTTTTCGGGTCTTCGGCGTTGATGCGGCATTCGATCGCATGACCACTAATGCGAATATCGCCCTGGTTGAAGCTCAGTTTCTCGCCAGACGCAATTTTGAGCTGCTCTCGCACGATGTCGATGCCTGTCACCATCTCCGTCACCGGATGCTCGACCTGAAGACGCGTATTCATTTCGATGAAGAAGAATTCGCCGTCCTGGAATAGAAACTCAAACGTGCCCGCGTTGCGATAGCCCATCTCCTGACACGCGCGCGCGCAACGCTCGCCCATCTCATCGCGCAGTGCGGGGTCCAGGCCAGGCGCAGGTGCTTCTTCGATCACTTTCTGGTGACGCCGCTGCATGGAGCAGTCGCGTTCCCCGAGATGTACCGCATTGCCATGCTCGTCGGCGATGACCTGGAATTCGATATGCCGCGGGCGTTCCAGGAACTTCTCCATGTAGACCTGCGGGTTTCCGAAAGCAGCTTCGGCCTCAGCGCGGGTCAGGTTGATCGCGTTGACCAGCGAGGGTTCGTTGTGCACGACGCGCATGCCACGACCGCCACCGCCACCAGCGGCCTTGATGATGACCGGGTAGCCGATGTCGCGTGCAATACGGATGTTCTCATCGGGATCGTCGCCCAGTGGGCCGTCACTGCCGGGCACCGTCGGCACGCCGGCCGCTTTCATCGCCTTGATTGCTGCAACCTTGTCACCCATGGTGCGGATCGCAGCTGCACGAGGTCCGATGAATTTAAAGCCGCTCTTCTCGACGCCTTCGGCGAAGTCGGCGTTCTCAGAGAGAAAACCGTAGCCCGGATGAATGGCCACCGAATCGGTGACTTCAGCCGCACTGATAATGGCTGCTTTGTTCAGGTAGCTGTCGGTGGAGGGTGCGGGCCCGATACAGACCGTTTCGTCGGCGAGCAGCACGTGTTTCAGGTTGCTGTCGGCTGTCGAGTAGACCGCAACCGTCTTGATGCCCAGCTCGCGACACGCACGCAGTACACGCAGCGCGATTTCGCCGCGGTTGGCGATAACGATTTTTTCCAGCATGACCCGACTCAGCCGCGGGTGTCGATGGTGACCAGCGCCTGACCGTATTCGACAGGCTCGCCGTTCTGAACGCGGATCGATTTCACAACGCCATCCACGTCGCATTCGATCTGGTTCATCATTTTCATCGCTTCAACAATGCACAGCGTGTCACCGGCTTTCACTCGATCACCGATCTGCACGAACGGTGCTGCGCCAGGCGCTGAGGAGGAATAGAAGGTGCCGACCATCGGTGCGGACACGACATGACCCTCGTCTTCCGCGGCCGGCTCAGGTGCAGCGGTCGGTTCAGGCGCTGCTGCCGCTGGCGCCGGTGCTGCCGCGGCCGCAGGAATTGGCATGGGTGCTGGCGCCATCATTGCCGGTGCGCCGCCTTGCGGATAGCGACTGATACGAACGGCGTCATCGCCCTCAGTGATTTCGATCTCGGCGATGCCGGACTCCTCAAGAAGCTCGATCAGCTTTTTGACTTTACGAATGTCCATGTAGGTTCTCCCCCTCGATAACCTGGTTTGTCTTCAGGCAAAGCTTTCGAGCTGCCGCGAAAGCGCTTTTAGCGCTGCGAGGTAGCCGTAGCTGCCCAGTCCGGAAATCACGCCGATCGCGAGATCCGAAAAATAGCTGTGATGACGAAATGGCTCGCGCGCGTACACATTGCTGAGGTGCACTTCCACGAAAGGTTTTCCGATTGCGGCCAGTGCATCACGCAGTGCGATGCTGGTATGTGTGAATGCTGCCGGGTTCACGATTAGACCGTCGGTCCCGTCGCTCGAGCAGGTATGGATGCGATCGATCAAGTCGGACTCAGAGTTACTTTGGAATGCCGTGATCTCGACATTGAGGGTCGAGGCCATGTCTCGCACTTGCCCGACGATATCGTCGAGCGTCTCGCTTCCGTAATGCGCAGGCTCACGAGTCCCTAACAAGTTAAGGTTCGGCCCGTTCAAAACCAGTATGTGCGTTTGCGTTGTCCCCAATGTCTAAGCCAGTTCGCCGAAGTTGGACGCAATTCTAATCATCTTTGCGTTCTTTTGACAGTATCCGGCCCTGCGATTTGCCCGCATGTTGTTCAAGCCTTGTTGATTAATGACGCCCGAACGTCCGTCGACTTCGTGTCTATGGTCCAAAAGTGTCACGTATAATTGACGTCAACTTCACTTGATGGTTACATGAACCTATGAAGTTTCGTTGCGAGAACTGACGTGGGGGCTGACGGAGCAATCAAGACGCCAACGGCTGCCGTGCGCGTCGCTATCATTACGATGGACACGCACCTCGCTACTGCGACACAGCTCGCGGCGGCGGATCTCGCCCGCGAGTGTCCCGGGCTGCAGCTCACGATGCACGCTGCATCGGAATGGTCTGCGAGCGAGAGCAAACTCAAGCACTGTCTCGAGGATATCGGGCGTGCCGATATCCTGCTGGTCACGATGCTGTTTATGGAGTCGCATTTCGAGCCAGTGCTCGATGCGATCGCTGCCCGACGCGGTGATGCAGACGCTGTTATCTGTGCAATGTCTGCTGCTGAGGTCACCCGTCTTACCAAGCTCGGCGATTTCGATATGTCGAAACCGGCGAGCGGGCCCATGGCGCTGCTGAAGAAGCTCAAACCGAAACCATCCGCCAACAAGAACTCCGGTCAGACACAAATGAAGATGCTGCGGCGACTGCCAAAGCTCTTGAAATATGTCCCCGGCACGGCTCAGGACGTTCGCGCCTATTTTCTGACTTTGCAATATTGGCTCAGTGGTTCTCGAGACAATATGGCGAACCTCGTGCGTTACCTCGTTGGTCGCTATGCCAAAGACCAGAGAGCGACACTCGCGCAGGCGCTGTTGCCGGCTGAACCGCCGGTGGAATATCCGGAAGTGGGTGTCTATCACCCTCGCATGCAGCCGCGCATCGCGAGCGACACAAAGACGCTGCCGGTGCCAGACGGTGCCACTGGGCAAGTCGGTGTGCTGATGCTTCGCTCTTACCTTCTCGGTGCGAACGCCGGGCATTACGACGGTGTACTCGCCGCGCTCGAGTCACGGGGATTGGCGGTAGTGCCCGTGTTCGCCAGCGGACTGGATGCCCGGCCTGCGATCGAGCAGTTTCTCAAGCACGATGGCAAACCAGCGGTAGATGCGATTGTGTCACTGACTGGATTCTCTTTGGTGGGTGGCCCTGCATACAACGATGCCGCCGCAGCCGAGGCAGTGCTCAAAGAACTTGACGTTCCTTACATCGCCGCCCATCCGGTCGAGTTCCAGACGCTGGAAGAGTGGGGTGGTTCGGAGCGTGGGCTGAGTCCTGTTGAAAGCACGATCATGGTGGCGATTCCCGAGCTGGACGGGGCGATCAGTCCTATGGTGTTCGGCGGTCGAGCGGGTGCGCCCGGTGTTACCTGCAGCGGTTGTCATCACGGTTGCACGTTCTCGACCGACGACAATCCGCAGGATATGCACAGCTGCCCGGAGCGGGCGCACGCACTTGCTGAACGTGTCGCCAAACAAATCTCTCTGGCGCAGACGCCCGTCGCCGATCGCAAGGTGGCCACGGTCGTATTCAATTTCCCGCCAAACGCTGGCAATACGGGTACTGCCGCTTTCCTCGATGTGTTTGGCAGTCTCCACAACACGCTCTTGGCGATGCGCGAGGAAGGCTATTGTGTTGAGGGGTTGCCCGACACGGCCGATGCGTTGCGGGAACACTTGCTAACGGGCAATGCGGAAACGTATGGCGCCGATGCGAATGTCCACACACTAATCGATGTGGACGATCATGTATCGCGAGAGCCTTGGCTTTCCGAGATCGAGTCGCAGTGGGGTGCCGCACCCGGCAAGCAGCTCGTGAACGGCCGCTCGTTGATGGTGCTCGGTCAGCAATACGGCAACGTGCTCGTCGCCGTGCAGCCATCGTTTGGCTATGAAGGCGATCCCATGCGCTTGCTGTTTGAGCAGGGTTTGGCACCGACCCATGCGTTTTCAGCTTTCTACCGATACTTGCGTGAAGACTACGCTGCGCACGCGGTCCTGCATTTTGGGACTCACGGTGCGCTCGAGTTCATGCCGGGCAAGCAAACCGGTATGTCCGGCAGCTGTTGGCCAGAGCGGCTTATCGGCGCGCTACCGAATTTCTATCTGTACGCGGCCAACAATCCATCCGAAGGCGCTATCGCCAAGCGCCGATCCGCAGCGACGTTAATCAGCTATCTCACGCCACCGATTTCGGAGGCGGGTCTGTACAAAGGGCTCCAGGAGTTGTCCGATTCGCTGGATCGTTGGCGTCAACGTGACCCCGATGCGAGGCCTGACTCCGACTTGTTAGCTTTGATCCAGGCTCAGGCGCAAGAGCTGGAGCTGGCATCCGCCACGCCGGAATGGACGCTCGACGACGCGGACGAAGAAGTGAATGCGTTGCAACAAAGGCTTCATGAGTACGAGACCGCGCTGATTCCGCACGGCCTGCATGTGGTGGGTCGACCGCCCAGTACGACAGAGCGAGTCGATCTTCTCTCGTGTATGGCAGATGCATCGCATGGAGTTCGTCCTGCTAAAGCCGCGCTCGAGGGCATCGCCACGAAGTCGCTGACGCCGGCAAAGGCGGCGCAGTTGGCGGGACTCCCGCCTGGGGTCGATGGTGTCGACCTGATGAAGTCACTTCAGGCATCGAACGATTTGCTCGGTGAAGACGCCGAGACGCCTGGGTTGCTGCGCGCGCTCGACGGCCACTACATCGCGCCATCACCGGGCGGCGATGTACTGCGCACGCCGGCTGTGTTGCCGACCGGGCGCAACCTGCACGGTTTTGACCCGTTTCGAATTCCGAGTGCGTATGCGGTCAAGGATGGTGCAAAGCAGGCACAGCGTCTGCTCGACTGTCATTTGGCGGAAGGCAATGGCCTGCCGGAGTCGATTGCCATTGTCCTGTGGGGCACGGATAACCTTAAGAGTGAGGGAGGTCCGATCAGCCAGGCGCTTGCGCTGCTCGGGGCGGAGCCGAGGTTCGATAGCTATGGGCGCATTGCAGGGGCACAGCTGATCGATCTGGAATCGCTCGGTCGCCCGCGGATCGATGTCGTGATGACACTGTCGGGAATCTTCCGCGATTTGATGCCCTTGCAGATCAAGATGCTCGCAGAGGCCGCCTATCTTGCCGCGTCTGCCGATGAGCCGATCGATAGCAATTTCGTGCGCAAACACGCACTTACCTATCAGGCAGAGCACGGCTGCACTCTCGAGGTCGCGGCGCTTCGGGTCTATGGCAACGAAGAGGGCGCGTACGGCTCCAACGTCAACTATCTCGTCGAGAGTGGTCGTTGGGATGACGAAGATGAATTGGCGGATGTGTACTCGAAGCGCAAAGGTTTTGCGTATGGCTGCGATGGTCGACCGCAGGCGCAGCAAGCGCTGTTGAACAGTGCGCTCGCAGATGTCGACCTTGCATACCAGAATCTCGATTCGGTCGAGCTCGGCATCACCACGGTGGACAACTACTTCGATACGCTCGGCGGCATCACTGGGGCGGTCAAGCGTGCTCGCTCAGGCGCGGCACCGCCGGTCTACATCGGCGACCAAACGCATGGTGAGGGCACGGTGCGCACGCTCTCCGATCAGGTGGCATTGGAAACACGAACTCGCATGCTCAATCCCAAGTGGCATGAGGGCATGCTGGAGCACGGTTACGAAGGCGTCCGCCAAATCGAAGTTCACATGACCAACACCATGGGGTGGTCAGCGACGACCGGACAGGTGCAACCCTGGGTCTATCAAAAACTCACGGAGACTTTCCTGCTCGACGAGCAAATGCGGCGTCGCATAGCGGAGCTGAATCCGACCGCATCAAGCAGGTTCGCGAACCGTTTGCTTGAAGCTTCCGATCGGAATTACTGGCAGCCGGATGACGACACGCTAGCGGCGCTGGAGCAGGCGAGCGAGGAGCTCGAAGACCGCGTCGAGGGCGTTATTCCCAACGCGGCCTCTTAGGTCACCGCCAGCCATTCCGGATCGACATCAGTGCCTTTGGCAACTGCGCGGATGACCGCCGCGATGGTGGCGACCGCACCCCATGTCAGTCCGATAATGACGCCGAAATCCAATATGCCGCGCCAAGGTTGTGGGAAGGCACGATAAAGCATCACGATTGCGACGATGCCGAGCGTCAACAAGACGGCAGAGACAACCCGCCTTCTCGGCGCATGGAAGAAACCCATTAAGGCCAACGGTGCGAAAACGGTTCCACGCAGTGTGGGGTTGCGTTGCAACGCAACGGCACGAGCGGCAAACCGCGGTGAGAAGCTTTGCTGAAAGCCTCGGTAGCCCTCGACCCACGCCATTATCACAGTATTCGCGATCAACAGTGCGTAGTGCGTGAGTGACCACGAATAATCGAGGCTATCCAGCGCAATTCCCCACATGCGTTGGATACCAACGGCGAGCAAGGCCGTGAAACCCAGCGTGCCCCACCAAAGCGCGACATTGCCGAGTTTCATGGCCGCTTGCCCATCCTGGATCTGAGTACGGTTCAGTACCGGATCAGGAGATCGTGAAGGTACCGTTCATCAAGCCGGTGTGGCCTGGGAACGAGCAGTAAAACGTATAGCTTTCGCTTGCATCCAGATCCGACAGGCTGAAGGTAACGCTGGTTTCTTCACCGCCGCCAATGATCTTCGTGTATACGAGTACCCGTGCGTCGTCAGCCGGCAGGTAGTTTGCGTCGAGACCTGCGGCCATACCCGCGGCAGCCACGGCTTCGTACTCGGCAGTCTTCGACAGTACCCAGTTATGGCCCATAGCAGCGGCCGGAAGGCTGCCGGTGTGCTTCAGGTTGATAGTTACGGTGTCGCAACTCGCTTCAACAGCGATGCTGCTTTCACTGAAAGCCAGTGAATCGCCAACTTCCACGTTCACCTCGCAGGCGGCGTTCGCCATGCTCGCAGCGAGCATTAGGCCCAGGCCAACAATCAGTCGTTTCATCTCGATCTCCAAAGAACGGGTTATTCGTTATTGCAAATGATAATGATTCTCATTCATAATACCAATGAAGGCCATAAAGATGAAAACCACACTCCGATTATCTCATAAGGAAATACGGTGCTTAAGGTGAGTTTGCGATACTTATTCGCGTTGATGCTGTTGCTTGGAATTTATGCTGCGAGCTGGGTCTGGTGGTTACAAGTCAGCAGTGTCTAGTTGGCGTAACCGCAAAGCATTCGGATACCATTTTGCCAATGAATACGCCTCGCGTTCACGGGGTGCGGAGTTGTTGATGGCTAACAGACCTGTGGTTGAATTCATGCAGCACCGGCGTTCGGTGCTTGCGGCGAACTTGCACGAGCCCGCGCCGGATGAGGCCGCACTCAACACGATTCTGGGGATCGCGACTCGCGTGCCAGACCACGCGAAGCTGACTCCCTGGCGCATCAAAGTGCTACACAAGGAAGGGCAGCAGAAACTCGCGGACATCTATCGCGAGTCGTTCATGAAAGACAACCCCGATGCAAACGACGTAATGGTTGATGCTGCGCACGCGCGATTGACCCGTTCACCGTTGCTGCTCGCCGTGATCTCGCAGCCAAACATGGAGAAGGTCGAGCGTATTCCCTTGATCGAGCAACAGCTGTCGGCGGGTGCTGTATGCACGAATATTCTGATCGCTGCTGGAGCGCTTGGATTCGGTGCACAGTGGCTCACAGGTGGACCCGCGTATGACGCGCCTGTGCGGGCGGCCCTGGGTCTCTCCGAACACGACGCCATTGCCGGGTTTATGCACATTGGCACGCCGGTAGAGCCGCCAAAAGAACGACCGAGGCCAGATCTCACGGACATCGTTTCGATCTGGCCGGAATAGCCGTTCTCAATCCGTACTGGCCAACGTGTCAGCAAGGACTTAACGTAGCGACATGCGGGTGCGTTTTACAACGATTCTGATCCTCGCGAGCGTCTGCGTCAGCAGTCTCGTGCCACGTGGCTTCATGCCCGGGGACCTGACCCGTGGGCAGTTTCTGATCGTTTGTCCGGAGGGGCTCGGTGAGCTGTTTGCTACGGAGCATCTCGCCGGGCCACATCATCACCAGCACACACATGGTCATGCCGCGGCCTCGGAGCCGGCATCCGGCGCGGCTGCTGACAATTGCGATTTTGCTGATGCGCTGACTCCGGTCATGCACCTGGCTTCGGTGGCGACAGTCGTTGCGCTGCCGCGAACGGTATCGACAAGATTTAACCCCCCGCACGGACGTATCGATCCATGGCGTCTCGTTTGGACCGAACACGCTCGAGCCCCGCCCATCGCCGTCTGATCTTCGTAAAGAACATTCAAATTTTGTGTGCGACCTGCCGTGTTGCGCACCAACGTTGATTCAGAGGTTTTCAATGAACAAGACCAGACTGCTTTTGGCAGCGTCGCTGGCGGCTGCGCCGTTCGCGTACGCCGACCACGACCAAACTACGCGCGCCGATTCTCACGCACCGATTGGTGTTATGGGTGATCACACCCACGACAAAGGAGAATGGATGTTCTCTTATCGATTTATGTCGATGCCGATGGAGGGCAATCTCACCGGCAGCGATTCGATTTCACCGGATCAGATTGCGACCACTGTACCCAATCGGTTCTTCGGCAATCCGGGACAGCCGCCGACGCTGCGGGTCGTGCCGGTAGAGATGAACATGGATATGCATATGTTCGGTGTCATGTATGCGCCCACGGATCGCATTACTCTGATGGGCATGGTGAACTACATCCAGAAGGATATGGATCACCTGACCTACCAGGGCGGTATGGGCACCAACGTGCTCGGCACGTTCACTACAGAGACCTCCGGCATCGGGGATACGACGGTGTCGGCTCTGATTGACCTTGTGGCTAATCCCGATCACAAGATCCACGGTATCGTCGGCCTCTCTTTGCCCACGGGGAGTATCGACGAAACCGACGACATCCTTACGCCAATGAATATGCGGCCAACGATACGCCTGCCGTATCCCATGCAGCTTGGTTCGGGCAGTTGGGACCCGATTCTCGGACTGAGCTATTCGGGTTTTGCCGAGCAGTTCAACTGGGGCACGCAATGGCGCAGTACGTTCCGAGTGGCTGACAACGATGAGGACTATCGTTTGGGAGACCTGCACCACTGGACGGGATGGGCGGGATACAGTTTTGCCGACTCCGTGAGCGTGGCTCTCCGGCTCGCATATTCCGACCAAGGCGCTATCTCCGGTCGAGACACACTTATTGCAGGTCCTGTGCAGACAGCCGACCCCGACCGATTTGGCGGGTCACGCTGGGACGCTGGGGTGAGTCTGAATATTGCTGGCCGGGGCGGTCTCGAGGGCTGGCGATTGGCGATTGAGTATCTCGTCCCGGTTGAGCAGGATCTGAACGGTCCGCAACTCGAAACACAGGAGATGCTGACCTTCGGGGTTCAAAAGAGTTGGTAGCAGTATTCAGGACGGGCAACGCTGCGTTGCCCGTCTTGATCCCGGCTCTCCGTGTTCTAGAATTACGCGCATGAAAAAACGTGCACTGTTCATCGGCTCTATTGGGGTGCTCGCCGAGACATCAGATATCCAACGTCGCGCCTACAACACGGCATTCACCGAGGCTGGCATTGACTGGCACTGGGATGAGGACACCTACCGGGAGTTACTAAAAGACGCTGGTGGGCAGAAGCGTCTCGCCAGCCTAAGTGGTGCCGCCGGAGGATTGCTTTCTGACTTTCAAATCAAGGATATCCATGCGCGAAAGACCGAGATCGCATGTGCTGAGGTTATACAGGGTGTAGATCTTCGCCCTGGTATCCCCGAAACCATAGAAGCAGCGCTCGGCGCTGGTGTGCTGGTCGGATTGGTCACGACGACGTTCCGAGCGAACATCGATGCGATCGTCAAAGGGTCCAACCCACCTTTGCCGATCCAGCGCTTTTCGGCCGTGTTGACCCGAATGGATTGTGATCATCCCAAACCGAGCGCTGAAATCTATGAAGTGGCAATGCAGCGGATTGGGGTGTCAGCTGAAGATGTTCTCGCGATCGAAGACAGCGCTGCCTCGGCGGCGGCGGCTCGATCCGCGGGTATCGAGACCTTGATTACGCCGGGCGCATTCACGCGTGAGCAGGATTTTGGTGCGGGAGCAGAGATTCTTGCGTCACTTGATCCGGCGCTGGTTGTTTCGCGGTTGGGTGTCGATACGCGCTAGATTGCCGGGCGAATTTCGCGACATCCCTGCGTCAGCACCGTTTGTCGAGCCAATGACGAGTTTTTGTAATCGACTATCCCGTTGCAGAGAAGGGAGGCCCGCTTGAGATCAGGCGGCGCAGTTGCAATAATTTAGGGCATCTGTCGAACAAATGAACCTGAAGGATATCTAGACATGGTTTCAACACGACTGGCGGCGCTGTTTGGCGCCTTGATGTTTGTATTCACGTTGAGCGCGTGCGGTGGCTCGGACGATAGCAGCAGCTCAACAACAGCCGCTGTTGCGGAGGCCGCTGAAGACGCTATGGATGAAGCGGCAGAAACCGCATCAGACGCCATGGACGCCGCAGGCGAAATGGCTGATGACGCAGCCGACGCAGCAGGCGAAATGGCTGATGACGCGATGGCGGCGGCCGGCGAAATGGCTGACGACGCCAAAGACGCAGCGGGTGAAATGGCGCACGGTGCTATGGCCGCAGCTGGTGAAATGGCTGACGACGCAAAAGCAGCGGCGGGCGAAATGGCTGACGACGCGAAAGCAGCGGCTGGCGAAGCGATGGAAAAAGCGAGCGGCGCGATGGCGGCAGCTGGCGGCGGCGAAGGTTGCACCTTCGACGTTAAAGTTGGCGACCAACTAGCGTTTAGCACCTCTTCGATTTCTGCCCCAGCTTCTTGTGGTTCGGTAACGGTCAACCTGACGCACACGGGCAACCTGCCGAAAGCGGCAATGGGCCACAACTGGGTCTTGATTCCGAAAGACCAGGTTGAAGCGGTTGCGACTGCTGGTATGTCAGCGGGCGTTGCTGGCAACTACCTGGCGGAAGGCGAAGATCGTTACATCGCGGCGACCAAAATCATCGGCGGTGGTGAGTCTGACAGCGTTACGTTCTCGCTGAGCGACATGGATCCCGATGCAGAGTACATGTACATCTGCACGTTCCCGGGCCACTGGTCAGTGATGCGCGGAACCTTCACGATCAGCTAAGCAACCACTGCTCGCGATCGAAAAAGCCGTGTGGGGCGATGCGCCTCACGCGGTTTTTTTTGCCTGCGTTCCGCGCGACGGGTTTCGGGCGCAGTCGCGTATACTCGCGCGCATGGAAGACGATCCAAAAACCTCCCCGGAGACGTGGCTTGCGAACGGGTTACATACCCACGATCAGTCGACGGGTGCCGTAATGCCGGCGATCCATCCTTCGACGACATTTGCGCGTACACCCGATTATGACTTGATCAATCCCGAGCACGTTTACGCGCGCGCGGAGAATCCAACGTTTCGGCTCCCGGAACGAATGATCGCTGAGCTGGAAGGTGCGGCTGACGCCCGGATATTCGGGTCCGGCATGTCCGCAGCAAGCATTGTTTTTCAGACGCTTCGGTCCGGCGATCACATCGTGTTGCCGCGGGAGATGTACTACAACCTGCGCACTTGGGTTCACGAATTTGCTGAACGTTTTCAGATCGAGATCACGAGTGTGCCGGCAGGTAATCTCGATGCGCTGAGAGATGCGATGCGTCCGGGACAGACAAAGCTGGTCTGGATCGAAACGCCAAGCAACCCTGTATTCATCGTCACCTCTATCGCTGATGCAGCCGAGATTGCCCATGCGGCGGGTGCACGTCTCGCTGTCGACGGAACGGTCGCGACTCCGTACCACACCCAACCGCTGTTGCTGGGCGCGGATATCGTGATGCACTCGACAACAAAGTCGTTGAATGGCCACAGCGACGTGCTGGGCGGCGCGTTGGCGACCCGTGAGGATGACGAGCACTGGCAACGCATCCTGCGCGAGCGCGAAAACGCGGGCGGGCTGCCTGGGCCGATGGACGCGTGGCTTTTGCAGCGCGGTCTCAGAACCTTCTTTGTGCGCATGCAGAAAGCGAGTGCCAACGCGCTGGCTTTAGCGCAATCACTAGAAATGCACCCCTCTGTGTCGGCGGTCCACTATCCGGGTCTGGAGAGTCACCCGGCGCATCAGATATCGTCTCAGCAGATGTCGCGCGGATTTGGCAGCCTGCTCGCGTTCGAGGTGACTGGTGGTGCGCCGATGGCGCTGGCCGTTGCAAGGCATTGCGAAGTCATCACCCGCGCAACATCGCTCGGCGGGGTTGAGTCCTTGATCGAGCACCGCGCATCAATCGAAGGGCCGGAAAGCCCGGTGCCGGAGGGTCTGCTGCGTGTATCGGTAGGGATCGAATCTGCTGATGATTTGCGCGATGATTTGACGAACGCGCTGACGCATGCAGGAGAAGCAGCATGAGGTTGTATGGCGAGATCACTCGCGAGATCGATGAAGGTCCGTCGGGGCCAGAAATCGGTGCGCTGTTCGATTTTGACGGCACGCTCATCGCCGGGTTTTCGGTCTTTTCCTTCTTGCGAGAGCAGTTACGCCAGCGGGAGCTGACGCGCGAACAGGCTTTGAAGCTCGCGGCCGCCGGCGTTGGTTACGGTGCCGGCAACCTGGGTTTCTCAGGCTTGCTGGTGGCGAGTGCCAGACTGCTCGGTGGCATGAGTGAATCACGACTCGAGGATCTTGGTCGCGACACATTCGAACGCCACATTGCCAAGGTCATCTATCCGGAGGCGCGCGGGCTTATTGAGGCGCATCAGGCCAAAGGGCACACGGTTGCGATCGTCTCCTCAGCGACGCGATACCAGGTCGAGGCTGCGGCGGCAGAGTTGGGTGTTGAGCATGTGCTTTGCAGCGAGCTTGAAGTAATCGATGGTCGACTGACGGGAGAGATTATTCGCCCCACTTGTTTCGGCCAGGGGAAAGTCACTGCCGCCGAGCGGCTCGCAGAACAAACCGGAATCGATCTCGACAAGAGCTTTTTCTATTCGGACAGCTCGGACGATTTACCGCTGCTCGAGCGTGTGGGTCAACCCCGTCCACTCAATCCAAATCCGCAGTTGGTCGAAGTATCGGAGGATCGCGGTTGGCCCATCCGTCGATTCGCCAGTCGCGGACGCCCGCGCCCGACGGACTTGCTGCGGACGGTCGCTGCGACGGGAAGTATGGTGCCGTCGTTTCTCGCGGGGCTACCGATTTGGGCACTCACGGGTTCGCGGAATGCCGCGCAAAATTTCACGATGTCGCTATTCGCGGATGTTGCGAGTGCGTTGATCGGCCTGAACCTCGAAGTCACGGGCGAACACAACCTCTGGATTCAACGCCCAGCGGTGTTTGTCTTCAACCATCAGAGTCAGGCCGACGTTGTGATCATGGCGCGGCTGTTGCGTCGCGATGTCGCAGGTGTCGGCAAGAAGGAAATCGCCAAAGTACCCGTGCTTGGGCAAATCATGCAGATGGCGGGCACGGTGATGATCGATCGCAGCGATGCGACGAAAGCGATCGAGTCCATGAAGCAGCTGGTGAACACCATCAAGGTCGAGCGAAAGTCTGTTGTCATGGCGCCAGAGGGCACACGCACGGTGTCGACGCGACTCGGTAAGTTCAAGAAAGGCGCGTTCCACCTCGCGATGCAGGCAGGAGTGCCGATCGTGCCCGTAGTGATTCGAAACGCGATCGACGTATCACCCAAAGGCGACTTCATGTTCCATCCAGCGACAGTCGCTGTCGATGTCCTCGAGCCTGTCGAGACCGGAGACTGGCAGCCTGAAACCATCGATGAGCACGTCGCTCACGTACGAAATCTGTTTCTTGAGTCGTTGGGCCAAATATGAGTGCATTTACAGAAGGCAATCTTTCATCCGGTTTGTATCACGCTAGTTGGATGCCTGATTCATCGACCGATCGGCACGTCGTTATCGTGCACGGCCTCGCTGAGCATATAGGTCGCTATGCTCACGTGGCGGCGCGCCTGAATGCGGCAGGGTATGCAGTTCACGGTCTCGATCATGTCGGACACGGTCAATCGCCCGGCGTGCGTAACCTCGTTGATTCGTTCTCGGACTTTACCGATGGCGTCAGTGAGCTGCTCGACATGCTACTAGCCACGCATGGCGCGAATCGTGTGCATCTGCTCGGGCATAGCATGGGGGGGCTGATCGCTGCGACGTGCGCTGTCCAGATGCCTGAACGACTGAAAACGTTGATGCTGTCCGGACCTGCGATTGTCGCCGATCCACCGCCACCGTTTTTGCAGGTGTTTCTTGGGCGGGTTTTCTCGAAAATTGCTCCGAAGGTGGGTGTGTTGGCATTGGATGCCAACGGTATTAGTCGTGACAGTAAGGTGGTGACCGCGTATTTGGAAGACCCCTTGGTCTACAACGGAAAAATCACTGCGAGATTGGCAGCAGAGTTGCTTGATGCGACGGAAGCGATTCAGCAACGCGCGTCAGATTTGCGTTTGCCAATGCTGTTGATGCACGGCATGGCCGACACGCTAACCGCCCCGTCCGGATCTGAGTTGTTGCACAAGCGCTCGTCCAGTGACGACAAAACGTTGAAGCAGTACCCGGGCCTCTATCACGAGATCTTTAACGAGCCGGAACAGGACCAAGTCCTCGACGACCTGGTCAGCTGGCTCCAGGCGCGAGTCTGAGTTAGCTCGCGGAAACGGGCTCCGAAGCACCCGTCACGGGCGTTGGAGACTTCGCTCGTTTCAACACGAGATAGGCGCCAATTCCTGAGGCCAGTGACCCAAGAATGATGCCGAGCCGTTCGTCGAACAGTAGGTTCACGCCGGTCTCTTCAAACGCCAGCGATCCGATAAACAGGCTCATTGTGAAGCCGACGCCGCAAAGTAGCCCGGTGCCATAAATGTGCATCCAGCTGAGCCCCTTCGGTAGTTTCGCAAGTCCGAGAAGGACGACCAGTCCGCAAGAGACCATGACGCCAATCTGTTTGCCAAAGAACAGACCGAGCATGATGCCCAGGGGAACGCTATGCAGTACGTAATCGAGAGATACGCCGCTGAGCGACAATCCGGCATTCGCAAAAGCAAAGATCGGCAAGACCCAGTAGTTCACACTCTTGTGCAGCGCATGCTCCATCACATGCAATGGTGAGTGACCGTCTTCACCGCCTTTGATGGGGATGAAGAACGCGAGCAACACGCCGGCCAGTGTGGCGTGTACGCCGGACTTCAGTACGGCGACCCACATCACCAGCCCAACCAGCAGATAGGGTGTCTTTTGCAAGACGCCGAATCGATTCATTGCGAACAATATCGGTAAGCAAGCGCCGCCGATTGCCAGAGCAGTCAGGGAAATATTGCCGCTATAGAAGATCGCAATGATCGCGATGGCGGCGACGTCATCAAAGATCGCGATGGTGACCATGAACACCTTTAGCGTCGGCGGTACACCGCGGCCGAGTAGTGCGATGATCGCCAATGCAAAAGCGATATCGGTCGCCGCGGGAATTGCCCAGCCTTGCAGCGCGATGGGATCTCCCAAATTGACCCACGCGTAGATCAGCGCAGGAATCGCCATGCCACCGACTGCAGCGGCACCAGGCAGGATGACTTGGCGGGGATCTCGCAACTGTCCCTCGATCAGTTCGCGCTTGAGCTCGAGACCAATCAGGAAGAAAAAGATTGCCATCAAGCCGTCATTGATCCACAGCAGCAACGGCTTGCCGATGCTGAAGGTACCAACGCGAATCTCGAATTCGAGTGCGATCAAGGCATCGTAGTAACCCGCAAGCGGCGAGTTGGCGATGATCATGGCGAGCACCGCTGCCGAGAACAGAATGATGCCGCTGGCGGCCTCCAGCTTGAAAAAGCTGTTGAAGAAAGAGTGGATCACCTTGCGCTCCTCAGTCCGTGAGCAAAGCCGAAGTGCTTCGCCTAGAGTGACAGTTGATCTTTTGCTTCAGCAATCGTGATTTGCTGCTGGTCCAGCCGCTGAAGCACATCGATGATATGAGCTGCTTCTTCCTCATCGACATCGCCGATGTGGGCGTTAAGCAGCGTGCCGTCGCGCCAGATAATGAGGGTAAACGGCAATGCCATCAACTCGAGTTGATATTGGTCGGCGATCGCGAGCGCACCCTCGTCACCGACCAAAATCGGGTAGTTGAAGTTGATCTCGCCGTCATACTCAGTGACCGCGTCCATTTCATCGAGCGCGACGCCGACTACCTGCAGGCCAGATACCGGCTGATCTTCCTGAATTGATTTCAATAACGGGATTTCCCGGCGGCATGGCGCGCACCAGGTCGCCCAAAAATTGATCAGCCTGAGCTGCCCATCCCACTCGCTGAGGCTGAGTTCTCCGCCGCCCAGTGCCGGCATGGTGATGTCCGGTGCGTTGGGGTCTGCATCGGTCGCCGCCGCTGCCGCAACCGCTGCTGCGCGTGTGATCGCGCCGGGCTGCGAGATCGTTGGGGTGTCGGAGTTAGCGCGCAGGCTGGTACCGGCGAGGTAACCGCCAATCGCGCTGATCGCGATCACCGCGAGATAGATCGGTGCGTGTTTCATCCAGCGAGCATATCAGTTAGCCGCAGCTTGGGTGAGGTCTGGCGAGGTCGCGCGATCAACGTGCGCGCTGAATTTCTCCGCAGCCATGTAGCCGACCACCTGGTATCCGGGTCGCAAGGTGCCGTCCGGACCGTAGAAGATGATCGATGGTGGGCCAAAAATACCGAACACCGCCATCAGGTCCTTGTCGTCCTGATCGTTCGCCGTGACGTCGGCTTTGAGGAGTACCGTGTTTTCCAGCGCAGCAATAACAGTCTGGTCGGTGAAGGTGTACTTCTCCATCTCCTTGCACGACACACACCAGTCGGCATAGAAATCGAGCATGACCGCTTTGCCTTCCAGAGCCGCGCTGGCGACGGCGTTCTCGAGGTCGCTGACGGTCTTGATCTTCGCAAATTGCAGCTTGGGTGCTTCCGCTTGCAAGGCGCCGCCTCTCGAGGCGAGCACACTGCCTTTCATCGGTTGCAGCGGGTCTTCGCCGCCGGTCAGTGCGCCGACGAACAATACAGCGCCATAAAGCATCGCCAGCATGCCGAAGCCCTTGCCCATCTGCTGCGTGCCGCGCGGCGATTCAGGCAACGGCGTCAAACCACCGAGGAACACGCCTGCCATGAAAATCAGAACCGCCCACATCAACAGCACAACACCCGGCGGCAACAGTCGCGCGAGCATCCAGATTGCAAGGCCCAGCATGATGAAGCCGAAGGCCTGCTTGACGCGCTCCATCCATGCGCCCGCTTTGGGCAACAAACGACCGGCGGACGCACCGACGAGCAACAGTGGCGTGCCCATGCCCATCGAGAGTGCGAACAGTGCGAGCCCTCCGCGCACGACATCCCCCGTTTGGCCGATCACAGCGAGTGCCGCGACCAGTGGTGGCGCGACGCAGGCCGTCACGACCAGTGACGATAGAGCACCCATTACAAACGCGCCTACCGCAGTGCCGCTCTTCTGACCGCCGCTGATGTTTGCAATGCGCGTTTGGATCGAGGAGGGCATTTGCAGCTCGAAGAGGCCGAACATGCTCAATGAGAGCACCACGAACAAACCGGCAAATGTTGCAAGAATCCAAGGCTGCTGAAATACGGTCTGCGCCTGCTGCCCAGCTTTAGCGAACACCGCGCCGGCGATGGTATAGGTCAATGCCATGCCCAGCACGTACAGCAATGCGAGGAAGAAGCCGCGCGCTGGCGTCACGTTGTCGCCGTCGCCTGCGATGATGCCGGAGAGGATCGGTACCATCGGCAATACGCATGGCGTGAACGCCAGAAGGAGCCCCAAACCGAAGAACGTGCCGAGTACGGCGAAGATGTTGCTGGTTGTGATCAGGGCGGCAAGTTTCGCCTGCTCTGAAATCGGTGCACCTGCTTGCGGCGATGTCGTTGTGTCAGCGATGGCCTCGACACCTGCCGATGCGTCACCGGCGGGTAGCGTGATTTCGAAAGACTGCACCTGTTCTGGATAGCAAATGCCGCCCTCAGCACATCCCTGGTAGGTTAGGGTGAGTGTTTCACGCCCGGCGGTCGTATCTGGTCGATCGATTGCCAGCGTTGCGATGACCGAATTGAGATAAATCTCGGTATCACCGAAATACTCGTCAAACTTCGGCTTGCCTGCTGGCAGGTTCAGCGCGACCGCGGTGGCCCGTTCGTTGCCAAGTTCCGCCTTGATCGAATGGCGGTAGAGGTAATAGTCGGGCTCGATCTGGAATCCAACCTCAATCTCGTTGCCACCCAGTCCGACGATCATCGGCTGGAATGCTTCCTCCGGCGATAGGAAATCCTGACCAAGTGGTGCCGCTCCGAAGGGTGATGACAATGCAGGAGCGGCGGGCGTGGCCGAGGCGATCAGCGATACGGAAGAGCGCCATGTCTGCGGCGGGAAACAGATGCCGAGCGCTTCTGAGCAGCCTTGCGACTTGATGACGAGTTCAGCGTCGCCTTCGCCGGAATAGGGAATGACGACCACAAAATCGTCGTCGTAAATCGGCTGCTCGCCGAAAAACTCGTCGGAGTGCGGCGTGGCTCTGGGCCAGAGCGGCTCGGACAACTCGGCATCGCTGCCCTCGATAGCGAAGCTGATCTTGTCTTTATATAGGTAGTACCCGGGCGTGACGTTCCAGTCGACCACGAGTTCATCGCCCTCGACCGCGACGGTGTAGGGGAAGGCTTCGTTCGCCGGGATCAGTTCGTTTTGCGCGAAGGCTGTGCTGGCACCGCCAGTGGACAGCAGAAATGCGCCGAGAACGGCGATCAATTTGGATATGCGTGTGTTCATGCGCGTAGTTGACCCGATTGAACCTCAAATTATCGCAGCAACTCTACCTTTCGTCAGTATTTGAGGCTGTTGTCGATGTCTCGTTTTTGCGAGGCCGGATTGTCGCTGTCGAGCGACGCACCAGAAAGCCGCCTCACCCCTTGAAATGTCACATATTGGCCCTATCATTAGCACTCCTTTCGGGCGAGTGCTAACAATTCGAGCATCGTCTCGATGTTTTTTGTTCGGAAAATCAGATATTTGGAAGAGGAGATCCATCGATGAATATTCGTCCGCTTCATGATCGTGTCATCATCAAGCGCATGGAAGAAGAGCGCACGTCACCTGGCGGCATCGTGATTCCAGACGCAGCTACCGAAAAACCGATCAAAGGCGAAGTCATCGCTGTCGGTAACGGCAAAATCCTGGACAGCGGCGAAGTCCGCGCACTGGACGTCAAAGCTGGCGACAAAGTGCTGTTCGGCAAGTACAGCGGTACCGAAGTAAAGGTCGACGGCGACGAGCTGTTGGTCATGAAAGAAGACGACATCATGGCGGTCATCGAGGGCTAAGGCTCGACGATCCGCAGTTAGATCTATTCATAACAGCAAATTCAAGAAGGAAATCCGAGAATGGCTGCTAAAGAAGTACGTTTTGGTGACGACGCTCGTCACAAGATGTTCGCGGGCGTTAACACGCTGGCAAATGCCGTAAAAGTCACCCTGGGACCGAAAGGCCGCAACGTTGTACTCGACAAGAGCTTCGGCGCGCCGACGGTCACCAAAGACGGTGTCTCCGTTGCAAAAGAAGTCGAGCTGGAAGACAAGTTCGAGAACATGGGCGCGCAGATGGTTAAGGAAGTAGCTTCCCAGACCTCTGACGTTGCTGGTGATGGCACCACGACCGCGACCGTTCTGGCGCAGGCGATCCTGCGTGAAGGTCTGAAGTCGGTCGCTGCGGGCATGAACCCAATGGACCTCAAGCGCGGCATCGACAAGGCTGCCGGCAAACTGGTTCAGGAACTCAAAAACCTCTCCAAGCCTTGTGAGGAAGACAGCGCGATCGCACAGGTTGGTACGATCTCCGCCAACTCTGACAGCGAAATCGGCGAAATCATTGCTGAAGCGATGCAGAAAGTCGGTAAAGAAGGCGTGATCACCGTCGAAGAAGGTTCGGGTCTCGAGAACGAATTGGAAGTCGTCGAAGGCATGCAGTTCGATCGCGGGTACCTGTCCCCTTACTTCATCAACGATCAGGCAAGCCAGAGCGCCGATCTTGAAAACCCATTCATCCTCCTGCACGACAAGAAGATCTCGAACATCCGCGATCTGCTGCCGTTGCTGGAAGGTGTAGCGAAAGCTGGTCGTCCGCTGGTCATCATCGCTGAAGACGTGGAAGGCGAAGCGCTGGCTACGCTGGTTGTGAACAACATTCGCGGCATCGTGAAAGTTGCAGCGGTTAAAGCACCGGGCTTCGGCGACCGTCGTAAAGCCATGTTGCAGGACATCGCGATTCTGACCGGCGGTCAGGTGATCTCCGAAGAAGTGGGTCTGTCTCTTGAGAAAGCGACACTGGAAGATCTTGGCCAGGCCAAGAAAGTTCAGATCAGCAAAGAAAACAGCACCATCATCGACGGCGCTGGCCAGGCTTCTGACATCAAAGGTCGCGTTGACCAAATCAACCGCGAAATTGAAGAGTCAGGCAGCGACTACGACCGTGAAAAACTGCAGGAACGTGTGGCGAAGCTCGCCGGCGGTGTTGCAGTGATCAAGGTCGGTGCTGCTACCGAAGTTGAAATGAAAGAGAAGAAAGCACGCGTTGAAGATGCGCTGCACGCAACCCGTGCTGCTGTTGAAGAGGGCGTGGTACCTGGCGGTGGTGTTGCTCTGATCCGCGCGGTTACCGCTGCGGGTGAGTTCACCGGCGACAACGACGATCAGAACGTTGGCATCAACATCCTGCGTCGTGCGGTTGAAGAGCCGCTGCGCCAGATCGTCAAGAACGCGGGCGGCGACAGCTCCGTTGTCCTGAACGCGGTTGCAGACGGCGACGGCAACTACGGCTACAACGCGGCAACCGGCGAATACGGTGACATGATCGAGTTCGGTATTCTGGACCCGACCAAAGTGACCCGTTTCGCGCTGCAGAACGCAGCGTCGGTTTCTGGTCTGTTGCTGACCACCGAAGCGATGATCGCTGAAGCGCCGAGCGACAATGCTGCTGCACCGGCAATGCCGGACATGGGCGGCATGGGTGGCATGGGCGGCATGATGTAAGTCAGCCCCCAAGGCACTTGCCTTGTGAAAGGCACCCAGGAAAAGCCCCGCTCTCGCGGGGCTTTTTCGTTAAGGATGTAGCAATTCAGCCGCTACCAAATTGATGAGCGGACAACCGAAAACTACCAACGCTCCGACCGATCGCGGCCGACTTAGTCAAGGCTTCGGCAGAATCGCGATCATCGGCAGCGCACAGTATGTATTGATTTCAGCCCTGTTCGCGGTGCTTGTGGCTGGAAACTCTGACTCTTCCTTACTCGGGCCAATCGTGCATGCGATCGGGGGCCTTGCGAATTTCGCGATTGCCTACTTGCTCTACCAGCGTAATCCCGACACACCGGTCGTTGGTACGGTCTTCCAGTGTTGTGTGCACTTTGCTATCGGGATGGCTGCCGCTCTGTTGTCTCCGGAGCTCGTGACATTCATCACTTACGGTGCTTTTTTTGTAATGGTACCGGCGACTCGCTGGGTGACGCCTCGCACGGCGCTCGTCCTTTTGCTGATGGCCGTTACCATTATCGGAGTGCTAGTCGGTTACCACGGACTCGAGGGCCCCAACCTAACGAATCCCATCCAGGTTGCAGCGGCGATCGCGGCATTGGCTGTATATTTGAGTGCCGCCGTCGTTCTGGGATTGGACGCGAGGAGCGTTCACAGCCGTTTGGAGCGCGCTCGTGGCAAGCTCTCCGCAACGGTTGACGAGCTGACCGATAGCCGAGCCGCACTCGACAAGGAGCGGGCGCGACTGGAGCAGCGTGTCGAAAAACGCACACGCCAGCTGAGCAAGGCCAAGGAGGAGGCGGAAGCGGCGAACGAAGCGAAGAGTCGATTCCTGGCGACCATGTCGCATGAGATACGCACGCCGCTGAATGGCATTCTCGGCATGGGGCAACTGCTGGATGACACACCGCTTTCCGATGATCAACGCCGGTTACTCGATACGATGACCGACAGCGGTAAGTCTCTGCTGGCCATCGTGAACGATGTGCTCGACTTCTCGAAGATGCAGGCTCGCGAGATGACGGTGGTGAAAGAGCCTTTCCGACCCGCAACGGTAGCGGAGCAGGTTGTCACGCTGTTCCAAGGTATGGCGAGAGAGCAAAATCTCTCGCTCGACTTCGAAATGCAGGGCGACCCGGATGCCGGAACGCTCGGCGATTCCGGGCGGCTTCGCCAGGTGATCTCGAACCTGGTCTCAAATGCCGTCAAATTTACCGAGTCGGGTGGGGTCACCGTTCGGCTTACCACACCTGAGCTCGCCGACAACATGTGGCACATCGAGGTGATCGATACCGGCATCGGTATCAAGCCGGAAAAAATCCACCATGTTTTTGGTGCTTTCAGTCAGGCCGATGATGGAGACTCGCGGCGGTATCAGGGCACTGGGTTGGGACTCGCGATTTCGCGCGAGCTCTGCTGGTTGATGGGTGGCAGCCTGACCGTCGAGAGTGAGTACGGAAAAGGCAGCAGGTTCATGATTGATCTGCCCGCTCGACGAGTCGAAGCCACGGATAGTGTCGCCGCGACATCGACACGGCTCGCAAAGCGCTCGATCGGTGCCTCAGTGCTGTTGGTTGAAGACAACGTCGTGAACCAGAAAGTACTTGCCGCGATGCTGCGCAAACTCGACTGCGAAGTTCTGGTCGCGGACGACGGGTTTGCCGCGATCGAGCAATTCCGGGAACACCCGGTCGATATCGTGCTCACAGATTGGCAAATGCCTGGCATGGATGGTCTCGAACTGACCCGCCGATTGAAGGAGATGACCGACGTCGGTGGCGATGTTGTCCCGATTGTCGCGATCACGGCCAACGCGATGCCGGGTGATCGGGAGAAGTGTCTCGACGCCGGTATGGTCGACTATCTCACAAAGCCAATCACGATCGACGCACTCGCAACCACTCTGGTGCGCCACACCGCACCGACCGCGCCCGTCGCCGTTGTGGTCTGACGCGGTTTACCCGTCAGTCGAGTTCGTCGACAAACGCAACGAGCGATGCGGTTAGTCGCGGGTCCAGCGGCAGCGCGGGATCCGAGTAGCTCGTTTGCGCCAACGATGCGTCACCCCTGATGTCCTTCAACACGTGATTCATGCCCTCGATCGTGACCAGCGTGGCGTTCGGCTGTGCGGTCTTTAGCAGCTCACCATCGGTCGCCGGCACTTGCGCGTCGCCTGTGCCGTAAACCAGCAAGATCGGCAGTTCCAGCGCTGCGATTTGTGCTTGCGGGTCATATTGAAACCACGATACGAGATACGGCTGCACGCTTTTCCTGAACAGAGCGTCCAGCAACGGTGGCGTTTTCTCAACGAGCTCGCCGGCGCGCAGTTGCTCCAGCACGCCTCGACTTTCCTCGAGAAGCGGTCCCGGCAACTGCGCGGCCAGTTGTTTCTCGATGAGGTCGGCGGGATGTTGGCCCGGCCCCGCGAGCACGATCAGTGCGTCGGGTTTCGCCTCGGGCGCGGTGGTCAACGCAATATGCCCACCTTCACTGTGCCCGGCAATCAGCAGCGGAGTGCCGGGGAAACGCACGCGCAACACGCTCAACAGGGCAGCCGCGTCGTCGGCGTAGTGATCGAATCGAAGTTCCGCTTCGTTCAGATCTGCAGAGACGCTCTTGCCGATCATGCGCTTGTCGTAGCGCAGTGACGCAATGTCGTTCTCGGCCAATGCTTCGGCCAGATAGCGCAGGCTGTTGTTCGCGCCCGGGAGCAGAGGCGAGTTGCCGTCCCGGTCGGTCGGCCCGGAGCCCGCGATGATCAAAACGGCGGCTTTCGACGTGTTCCCGGATTCAGGCAGCAACAGTGTGCCGTGCAACGTCACCCCATTGTGTTCGATGGATACATCTTCACTGCTCGCTGCCGCGCTTCCGATCGCGAACAGCGCTGCGAAGACAAATAACGACTTACGAAGTGGCGTCATGATCGAACCCCTCCAGCTTGCGATAGGCGAAATAGGAATAGGCAACCGGGACCAAGGCGGCGACCAGTGGCAAGCCGGCCATCAAGATCACCTTCGCTTCGAACAGGCCGCCCACCATCATGCCGAGCCCAGCGGCGACAAACAGGTAGCCCGCCAGACGATGCGTGCGACTCCACACCTCATCACTGGCGAGTGTCCAGGGCGTGCGGATGCCGACGAAGAAGTTCTTCCGCACCTTACCCATGTAGTTGCCGAGCAGAACCAGAAGCGCGCCGACCGCGATGGGCACGATGTGTTGGACTGAGGGCTGATGACCAAGACCTGCCATCAATATCATCGCGCCAATGCCAGCCATGAAAGCGACGAGCGCCACCTGGATGATCTGCAAGACATCACTGAACTCGCCGGTGCCGAAGCCCTTCGGCGAGATTTTTGGTATCACCCAAATCAAGCCCCATGTGAACAACGCAAGACCCGGTCCGAACAGCGCGCCCATGAGCTTGCTTCCGTAACCGTCCACTTCGCCAGCAGCGTTCCAGTGAATGGGTACCTGCTCCGGCAAACTGGGGTAGAAATACGCGCTGGCCACTGTTGCCAACACAACGATTACCAGGCAAATCAGGTTTGCGGTCCTAGACGTCATCGCTCAACTCCTCGCTATCGGGCGTGCCTTCGGGTTGGATCATATCCATCAGCATGCCGGCGGCATCCTGAAGCACGGTGGTATTCAGGGAATACACAATCTGTTGTCCACGTCGTTCCGTGCGCACCAAGTCCGCCTGTTTGAGCAGATTGAAATGGTGCGACAACGACGCCTTGGTGATCGTGAACGCCTCGGCCAACTCTCCGGCGTTCATGGATCCCTTCCTCAGCAAGCGAAGGATTTCCCGTCGTGTGGGGTCGGCAAGCGCTTTGAACAGTGACTGTGTACCCATGATAATAAGATAATTAGATAAATATCTAAATACAAGTCTCGACCGAGGATTCCACTACAATCTCAGCTTCGGCTTTGCCGTCTCACCTCGATCCCATGCTCAAAAATCCGCGCCTTCGCCTGCTGCTCGGTGCTGCATTGATCAGCTTCTCGCCGGTCTATGTGGCGCTTGTTTCGGTCCCTGCGACAACCAGTGCGTTCTATCGGGTCGCTTTCGGTGGTGCGGCGCTCGTGCTGTGGTTGCTTTTGCGCGGTGGGTTTCGACTGCCGCGGTTGTCCGTCTCGCTGTTGTTGATCGCAGCGGCCGCGATGTTTGCCGCCGACCTCTGGTTCTGGCATCGAAGCATCATCTATATCGGTCCGGGACTTGCCACGCTCATCGCCAATTTCCAGGTCTTCATCATGACGGTGGCGGGCATTGTGTTTTTCGGCCAGAAGCCGCATCTGCGTCAGGTCATAGCCATCCCGATGGCTCTCGGCGGGCTTGCCTTGATCGTCGGTGTGAATTGGTCGGCGCTGGCAGCCGATTACCGTGCCGGTGTCATTTTCGGACTGCTGACGGCGGCGAGTTATGCAGGCTATTTGCTGTTGTTTCGCCAGGCGCAGGCCTATTCAAAGTCGAAACCGAGCGACGGCTTACCCACCCGTGAACTCGCGCTCGTGTCGCTGGCTGCCGCCTTGATGCTCGGCACCATGGCCGGCGTCGAGGGCGAGTCGCTCGCGATCCCCACCTGGAGTGATGGTGCCTGGTTGGTCGCTTATGCCGTTTTTGCGCACGTTCTTGGTTGGCTGTTTATCGCCAGCAGTCTTGCGCATGTGCCCGCTGCACTGATTGGGCTGTCGCTCCTGCTGCAGCCGCTATTGAGTTTCATTTGGGATATCGCACTGTTCGATCGACCGATCGTCACACGCGAGGTCCTCGGTGCATCGCTCGCACTTGCCGGTATCTGGTTGGGCTCACGCCGCACCGAATGACGCGCAGAGCTGTGGGATAATGGCGGGATGACAGACATCGTAATCAAGCTCGCGATCTCGTACGCATTCGGCAGCATCATGGGCAGTCTGTTGCTTGGCAAGCTGCGCCGCGTCGATATTCGCTCGATGGGCAGCGGCAACGCAGGCGGCACCAACGCACTGAGAACGCAGGGCGTTGCGTTTGCGCTCGGTGTCATCGCCATCGATATCGGCAAGGGGGCTCTCGCCGCTGGCTGGGTCGCCGGGCTTGCGTTGTTCGGCGATGCGCCGTCGCCCGACTGGTTGCCGTACGCCTGCGGTGCAGCAGCCGTCTTCGGGCATTGCTTCCCCGTGTTCTTCGGCTTTCGCGGTGGTAAAGGCGCGGCGACGCTCGTCGGGACGCTGCTCGTATTCGACGCGGTGCTGTTCCCGCCGCTGCTGGCCTTCTTCATCATCGTCATCATGCTCTTTGGCTACGTCGGTCTTTCGACGATGCTGACCGCAAATATGGCGACGGCTGTCGTGTTATGGAAATACGGCACGAGCAATCCGGAGTTTCTCGTGTATACCGTGATTATGGGGATCGCGATGGTCGCGACCCACCACGAGAACATCAAACGGATGCTGGCAGGGACCGAGTCGCAAAACCGCAAGTTGATGGTGTTTCGCAAGTGACGACCGTTCACGGCATGCAGGACACACTGGATGCGGTTGCACAGATTCTGGAACCGCTGACGGAAGTCACCGTGTTCGAATCGCTGCCATCGACCAACACCTGGCTCGCCGATAACACGCCGCCAGAGATTGGCACGGCGCGAGCTGCATTGGCATTGCACCAGACCGCAGGACGCGGACAGCGAAGTCGCACATGGGTTGCACCGCGTGGCTCTGGTTTGTGTCTTTCGATCGGCCATCGATTCGCGGCGATGCCAGAAGCCGCTTCAGCTTTGACGCTCGGGTTGGGTGTTGCCGTCAACGATGCCCTGAGAGCGCTTGGCATCCGCGATGTCCATCTGAAATGGCCGAACGATTTGGTTCGCAAGGATGAAAAACTAGGCGGCATACTCGTCGAGTCGAGAGTGCTGCCGGACTCAAGCTTCTACGTGATCGCGGGGATCGGGATCAATCATCGATTGCCAGAAGGATTCACCCTGCCCGATGGCGGTTGGGCACGGTCTGCCACCGATGTGACTGCCTGCGATGCTTCTATTTCGCTGACCGATCTCGCGGCCGCGGTTCTCGAATACGCCTGTCTTTCGTTGGCGCAATTCTCCAACGCTGCACTAGCAGGCACCATGATTCGGTTTAACGAGATGCACTGGTTGCGCGACCGCTGGGTGGAACTGGACGGCCGCCGGCTGCGGTGCGGCCCTGTTGATGCAACCGGCCGACTGGAAGTCACCGACCCCGAGCTCGGTGATCGTGCGTTCTTGAGCAGTGGCGAACCTGTGCCGCTATCGATGGCCGCTGCGTCATGAGTACGCTGTTGCTGGACATTGGCAACTCACGTTGTAAGTGGGGTTTGTGGAGCGAGGGTGCGATCACGCGCAGCGGCGCGCTTGCGCACGAAATCGTCGATGATCCGGCGAGATGGAAATTCGCGAGCGGTGTCACGCGGGCGATCGCCTGCAACGTTGCCGGCCCGGATGCCGCGATTGCTATCGAGTCGGTGCTGCAAAAGGTAACGAACGTGCAGATTGAGCTCGTGCGCACCAGCGCTTCGCATGCGGGCGTGTCGTGCGCCTATCCCGAGCCGTCTCGTCTTGGCGTTGATCGATGGATGGCGGTGCTGGCGGTCAGTCGGCGCCAGCCACAGCCCGCTATTGTGGTGGACGCCGGTACGGCAATGACGGTCGATGCAATCGCCGATGGCAGCAGACACTTGGGCGGTTACATCGTGCCCGGTTTTCGATTGATGCAAAACACGTTGATGTCCGGTACCGCGGATATTCTCGTCGATGCGCCGGAGCCGCCAGACACCGAATTCGGAGAGAGTACGAGTGCCGCGGTGCGCAATGGTGCGCTAGCTGCACTGCAGGGTACGATTCTGCGATCCATTACTGAGCTTGCGTCCGTGACAGATGCATCGGTGAACGAGCAAAATGTGTGGTTTACCGGTGGTGATGGCGCTTTGCTTGCTGAGGCGTTCGAGGTACCGGGGCAGTTTGAAGCGAATCTGGTGCTTGAGGGGCTCGCGATTCACGCAGGTTTGATGCAGTGAGAAATCTCTTTCTTTTGTTGTTGGCGGCTAACCTGTTGTTCGCGGGCTGGCAGTATTTTGTCCGTCAGGACAACGAGCCTGGTATCGAGCGCGTGTCGTGGTCGCCCGAGCCGCCGCCGGCCCTCGAAGTGGCGGAACCATCGCAACCTGCCGTCGAGGAGACAGTCGCAGCTGCTGTAACAGTACCCGACGAGCCTGCCGAAGTGCCCCAGTATGCAGCGCGTTGCGCATCGGTCGGGCCTTTCGAAACCGACGCCGAAGCACGCACCGAGCAGGGCGTACTGCGCGGGCAGGGGCTTGAGGCGACCGGCCGATCCAAAAACGGCCAGGTGTTCAGCGGTCGCTGGGTCTACGTCGACAACATTCGTAATCGTGCCCAGTCCGATACGTTCCTGCGCCGCTTGCAGTCCGGTGGGTTGGCAGAGGCGTACCGTATCCGGGACGAGGACACCGGGGGCTACGTGATTTCGCTCGGCATCTTTTCCACCGAGTCTGGCGCGCGCACGGTGACCGAACAGGCCGAGTCGCTCGGTTTTGAAGTCGCGGTCGAGAATCGCTATCGCGATGTGCCCGAATATTGGCTCGACGTGCAGCTGGCGAGCGCAGAAATGGAACAGCAGTTGATGGACGGCTATGGCGAACAGTTGGTTTCTCTGAGTCCCACCACCGACTGTGCGCCCTAGCATTGCGAGTGTGGCATCGGCCCTTTAGACTTCGCCTCAAGCCCGCATAGCTCAGTTGGCAGAGCAACTGATTTGTAATCAGTAGGTCCGCGGTTCGAATCCGTGTGCGGGCACCATTTCCTCTCATCCCTGCGATAATGTGCGATCAACTTTGGGCGGACGGTAGTCATGGATGCCAAGAAATAGTCGGCCAGTTGATATGTATACAATTGCGCCTATATCGTGGGATCGCGCGACTATTCTGTTTTCGGCGGAGTTACTGCGCCTGAAATTTGCCAAGAGTTAGAGTTGTCCTTGCCTTTACTTGATTGACCAAACGGGGTGATCGAAAACGTTCCCTTATTCAAAGGGTCGGGGACTTCGATCGCCGGTAGCTCTTCAGGTTTGCTAGGCGTTTTCTTTCGGCGTTCCGTCAGTGTCAACAACTCACCTCTTTCTTGAACGGCCACGCCAATTCGGTAGTTGAACCTATCAGCATCATCTCGACCGATGGCTTTAGAGAGCGTACTGACCGCTTCCTCGCCATCATCTCCGTCATCGGTCACAGTGACATATTCCGATTCCAAGAACTCCTTGATGGGCAGGATGGCTGGAATTGCGTCAGCGAGGTTGCTGTCAACAGTTGCTTCCGCCGATGTGAGCGTTCCGTCTGCGGCAAGAGCTGTACTGAGATTCCCGCTTCCGAACCATGGCGCACGAGCGTTGATGTAGTAGATGGTCGAGGTGTCAACTTCGGTGACAACTGAAACCGTATTCGATCTAGGCTTGTCGCTCCATGGTACTGACGAAAGCTCCGTCGCTTCCGGCATAGAGTTAAAGAACTCAACAATATCCAATAGCTCGCCCGGACTTGACGCGACAAGCCGCCTCAACTGCGAAACAGCCCCAATTCCAGCCGAGTTATTTGGGACCATCCGAATACTCGGAGGTAAAGAGACAGGCTTCGCGTCACCATCTGCAACCTGAACAGTTATTTGCAAAGAGACCTCGAGAACGCTTCGTGTATACACCGTAGTCTGTTGCAAGTAGTTCCGCTTCAGATAAAAAGGCAGCCCTTTTAACTTAGAAACTGTCTTTGGCTTCGTACCGTCAGGAGAGGGGCCTTGATGAACCCTTATAGTGTTCATACATCCCGTCATCATGATTCCCAAAGCGATCAGGCCGACTGACTTAAAAGCTGTCTGATGTTTCATACTCAACACTCCATCTTGACGCGAACCACCCAACCGTCACGCAACCGGTTTTGAATTGCGCTTCGTATCGTTCTGACACCAAATATGGAGTTATCTCAGGCATCTCACCACCGTGACGGCCTAATGAGCCACGGCACTCGTGATCAATCGGGCTCACTTCGGCTCCTTTGTCTTGCGAGTCGTTGATCCGGGGGCAGCACGGAAGCACGGCTCGGATTCAGCTAGGAGACATCGAGACTCTCGCCGAACTCGTGCAGCCCCTCAACGATACAGTTACGTTTGGTTAAGAATTCTTGGACAAACGCCTTGGAAAATCCACTGACCGAGTCAGTAGCAATGATCCGCAGCTTGATGTGATCCGTGTCGCTCGACCAGCAACCTTGAAGGTCTGATGTTGTCGCAAACCTCAGGGCATAGTCAGCTCTTTGATCGTCTTTGTTTCTTGCGCCGAGTTCGAAGTAATGATCCCGAATCAAAGGAATCAGATCGGTTTGGAAGACCGGTCCTCCTTGAGCATAGATCTGTCTTGCCAGAGACGCGTGTGCCCGAACGTCCGTTAAAGGACGCTTAGATCCATTGATGATCTTGAAATCGTAGTAAACACAGTCGTCCCGTTCTACTCGTGCGATGTACTGCGAAATCTCTATTTTCGGCTGCAAGCCACGCAGCAAAATATAGAAAACGGTGGAGGACACTACACCACTCACCACCCCAACCAGAACTCCGAGCCAAATCTGCATACCCTTGGGCTTCCTTGGACACTCTTGCGAGTCGAGACCTTAGCATTGCCCACTCAAAAACGGTAACGCCGGAAAGGGTCGTTCGATAGCACTCTCCGACTATTTCCATTGATTTCTGCTACCTTCACCGAAGGCTTCATGGGAGTGTGAGTGTTATGAGCGACATGGCGACAGCAAAAGCATTTTTTGATGCTTGCGAAACGGGTAAGGGTTGGTCAGCGTGCGAAGCCTACTGCCACGCCGGTGCGACTTTCGCGGCGCAATGTGATGCGCTGGCAGAAACGACGACGCTCGAGGACTACTGCAACTGGATGCAGGGCATCACGACCACGATGCCGGATGCGAGTTACGATCTGAAATTTTTCGGGGTTGATGAGTCTGGCAACTTTGGTGCAATCGCGATCTTCAAGGGCACCCATACCGGAGAGGGTGGGCCGGTACCGCCAACCGGCAAATCGATCGCGTCAGACTATGCGTACCACATCGTTTTCGATGGTGATAAGGTCAAGCACATGACTAAAGTCTGGAACGACGGTTTTGCGCTTCGTCAGGCGGGTTGGGCTTAGAGGCTGTTGACTTCTGAAACACCGGGCGCCGTGAGCGCCGGCAAAAACCAAAGAAGCAATATGCTGTTCCGTCGCCTCGCAAAAAGCATCACCGAACAAAACTGGTTCACGGTCGGGGTCGAGCTGATCATCCTCGTCATTGGCGTCTTTCTCGGTATCAAAGTTGCCAACTGGAATGACGAAAGCAATGACGCAGTCCGCGAACAAAAGGCGTTGGTTGCGATTCTCGCCGACCTAAAGAGAGATGAACGATCGCTGACGAATTCGATCGATATGTCGCAGATCAACATCGAGACCAGCAACTATCTGTTAGAACGTGCCGGATTTGCGCCTATAACTAACCTTGAACTGCCGGTTGCGAACTCCGCGATCTTCGAGGAGCCGAGTATCCTGGTTGAGGTTTCTGATGAACCGATACCAGCGGATTCGCGAGACCTTTGGAAAAAGGCTACTTTGCATTACTACGCGACCCAGAATGATGCAGCGCTATCGGCGCTGATCACTTCCGGTGACCTTGATCTCATCAACGATCCGGCATTGCTCGTTGAACTGCAGTCTTACAGCGCGCAGTGGTATTCGGTAAAGAACGCCAACAACACAACATTCCGTTCCTTCCGCGATCAGACGGTGTTCGTCGGACAGAAATTCGGTCTCAGCCCTTTCGTTGAAATCGATGACACGGAACTGATTGAATTGATGAAGAACGAGCCTGAGTTGCTTGGTGCGGTTCGAACACTGCTTGAATTTACGGTGCTACAAAAGCAGTCGCTGGAAACGGTTCGAGAGGCCGCGCTAGACTTGATAGAAACAATCGAAGCGCAGGTTAATTAGGGGTCGCAGGCAGGCTTGAAACAAGATCAAGCTCAAGCGCACGCAGACTCCGAAACCCCTCGTTATTCAGCGAGACGCCAGACACAACCACCCCGCGGCTGGGTATCACGAAAACGTCGGTGCCCCAGAAACCGCTGTGCCCGAAAGCCGGCGCATCTGCTACCTCAAATTCAAAGAGCCCGATGCGATACGGACTGTCATCAGGATGTCCCGGAGCCTCCATCATCAGCGTGAGCGTGCTCTCGCTCTCGAATACATCCCCATCGAAAAGCGCCGCGAAAAAGCGCCCGGTCTGCTCGGCGCTGGCGATGATGCCACCACCACCGAAGCTATCGAGCGACCCATCGAAATGAAACGTATCGATATCTCTGTACCACTGGTGTGCGCGTTGCGGTGCCGGTCGGTCTGGCCCTTGCGTGCCTTCCCAAAACACATCAGCCAATCCAATCTCTTCGAGACGTGTTTGCTGTCGTACAGCGTCTGCCAATGGTCGTTTGGTAATCGCCTCGATGATCTCGCCGAGAAGAATGTAACCCGTGTCTGAATAAGAGTAAGACTCGCCAGGAGCGGACAGTGGCTCTGTCGCGTCGACCAATAATTGAACCTGCTCGGCCCGGGTCCAGATGTGATCAGGCTGGCTCACCACCTTGTCGAGAAATGCCGGTGTCTGTGCGTGATCGGCCAGCCCGCCTGCATGCATCAACAAGTGACGGACGGTGATGCGATCGGTCTCATAGCCATCGGTTCGCAGTAGCGCGGTGTGCGACTCGCTGATGAGCTGATCGATGGGCGCATCCAGATCAATCTGGTCTTGCTCCCAGAGTCGCAAGACGGTTGCAGCAACGAAGGTCTTGGTAATTGAAGCCAGTCTGACGGGCGTGTCAGTCGACATGCGCCGACCGGTGGGATCAGCAACACCGGTTGCACCGGTGCTCACGCTGCCGTCATCGGACCTGAGCCAAATCGCAAAACCAGCGACGTCAGGAAGCTCACGCTGGAGTGCGTCGAGCCGCTCTTGAACCGATTCTGCAGCCGCTGGTGTAGGCGCGTTTTGTTCGGTGGGTGCGCAAGCGACCAGCGCGAACCCGCCAACCAGCGCAGCGAGTGCCGCGACTCGCGTTACTCGGATGGCGGCTCCCCGCCAGCGGGGCCTTCTGATTCGGGAATCGTCATGCCGATCTTGCTGATCTTTGGAATGCCGGGCGTCACGTTATGCCGCCGAACAAGCGTATTTAGTTGGTTGAGCGAAGTGAGCATCGCGTACATCAACAAGAGAAAGCTCGATTTACTGAAGCGTTCCAGCGTTTCGCCGTCGAGATTCTTCAACCGCTCCTCATCGATGGTGTGCAGACCCCGAATCGTTTGAGTCGGTGCGTCTTCAAACTCAAGGCGGATATTCACGGGTCGGAGCAGCTGCGCCTTTTCGATTTCCGAGAGGAAAAACTGGGTCTTCACCGCTTCCTTGATATCGGTATCGAGCAGGCTCGCTACGGCATTGGTGTATTCGGTCGTGCGGCCATCCTCATGGAAGAGCGGCTCTCCGGTCGTTTCGCTGAAGTCGTCACCGGTAGTATCGATAGCCACTGCATATCCGGATTCGGTTTCCGCGTTGACGAGGTACAGCGGATGACACTGGATCAGTGTGGGGATCCAGGTCGGTTGCCACCCATCCGTGCCGATGAACAGATTGCGTTCTGGCAGAAAACTCGTCAGCGCGGATAGCGCCCAGCGGCCGCTGTGCTGGTTCTTGTTGACGAAGATCGGCATGCTCACGGCTGCGAAACCAATCTCGCTGGCGCGCATGTTCAGTACGTGTTGGGTTTTTGCGAAGCGAAGCGCGGACTCAGGCGCGGCGCGCAGTTTCCCGTGCTGCTCGAAATTCAGCGGCGTTAAATTCATGATCTGGAGGTCCCGTTTTTCTCTATGATCGCAAAAAACGGACGCTCCGGCACCTGATAGAGGGTCAGATCGAGAGATCTTCTCCTTCGATGAAGGTCATGGGTAGCTCAGCGTAGTAGGTCGCTCCCGAGGCGCTGACCGCAAGCCGGATCCGGTCTGTCGCTTGCGCATCTGGGCCGAGATCGATCCACCAACGGTTGGACTCCGCGCTCTCCGGCACGAACGAGACCTCACGGCGATAATCCTGATCGCTGGTGCCACGCGCCGCGACGGCGCCGCTCAGGGTGTGGGATGCCACGAGCGATAGTTTGCCGTCAGTAGACTCCGCGTTGATGGTCAGTTCGAACTCTCCGTTGGTGAGTTCGCACACGCCGCTGGCGTACCGACAATTGGACCGACCGACGAGCTCATAGGCACCGCCTTTCTTGGCGGCGTGCGGCTGCTCTCCGACCATTCGGTCAACAGCGAACCATGCGATGACCGAGAGAATCGGCGCAACCAGCATGGCGATGACGACGTGTTTGTTCTTCCACATAACCCTTTCCCCGAGTGCAAAAGAGGGCTGCGCTAGTCCCCTGCGCAGCCCTCACACCTTATCCCACTTCTTGAGACTAGTGGTCCGCTACCGCCTCACCCGCACCTGCCGGCACACGAATGTGGTCGACCAGGTCCTGCACTTCTTTCGGTGGTGCCGCCGTGACCGCGGACACCGCGAAGGCGACGCCGAAGTTCACGATCGCGCCGATCGCACCGAAGGCGTTCGGCTCGATACCGAGGAACCAGTTCGGTGACAGATCGCCAAGGAACGATGTGCTTTGGATGAACATGATGCCTTTGTGCTGGAACACGTAGAGCAGCGTGACGCTGATACCGGCCAGCATGCCGGCGATCGCACCCTGCTTGTTCATGCGCTTGGAGAAGATCCCCAGCATGAGCGCCGGGAAGATCGACGATGCGGCGAGACCGAACGCGAGGGCAACCGTACCAGCGGCGAAGTCGGGCGGGTTGAACCCGAGGTAGCCCGCGACCGCGATCGCACCCGCCATGGCGACTCGACTGGCCATTAGCTCCTGCTTCTCCGAGATGTCGGGTTTGAGCACCCCTTTGAGCAAGTCATGCGATATCGCTGAGGATATCGCCAGGAGCAACCCCGCAGCCGTCGACAGTGCAGCCGCCAGACCGCCGGCCGCGACCAGGGCAATCACCCAGTTCGGCAGACCCGCGATTTCGGGGTTAGCCAGCACCATGATGTCGTTGTCGACCTTGGTCAGCTCGTTAACTGAGTCGTCCGCCGAGTACTGAATACGACCGTCGTTGTTTTTGTCGGTGAATTCGAGCAAGCCCGTGCGCTCCCAGTTACGAACCCAGGTGGGGCGTTCTTCGTAGAGCATGTACTCGCCAGCGCTCGGCTCGATCGTGTTCATCAGGTTCAAGCGCGCCATTGCTGCAACAGACGGTGCCGTTGTGTAAAGGATCGCGATGAACACCAATGCCCAGCCCGCGGAGCTGCGCGCATCCTTGACCTTCGGTACCGTGAAGAAGCGAATGATGACGTGCGGCAGACCCGCCGTGCCGATCATCAGCGACATCGTGTACATGAACATGTTGGTCAAACTGATCCTGGCGTTGGTCGTGTACTCGGCAAATCCGAGATCTCTGACGACGGCGTCCAGCTTGTCCAGCAGGAATACATCGGTACCGGCCATCGTAGAGCCGAGGCCAAGTTGCGGTATCGGGTTGCCGGTCAGGTTCAGCGAAATAAAGATCGCCGGAATCGTGTAGGCGAGAATCAACACGCAGTACTGTGCGATCTGCGTGTACGTGATGCCTTTCATCCCGCCCATGACCGCGTAGAAGAAAACGATCGCCATACCGATGGCGAGGCCCACGTCATAGTCCACTTCGAGGAAGCGGGAAAACGCGACACCGATGCCTTTCATCTGGCCGATGACGTAGGTCACCGAAGCGATGATCAGGCAGATAACCGCCACGATTCGTGCGGCTTTGCTGTAGTACCGGTCGCCGATGAACTCGGGCACCGTGAACTTGCCGAACTTGCGAAGGTAGGGCGCGAGCAGCATCGCCAAAAGAACATAGCCACCGGTCCAGCCCATGAGGAAGACCGAGCCACCGTAGCCCATAAACGCGATGAGTCCCGCCATCGAAATGAACGACGCTGCGGACATCCAGTCGGCCGCTGTTGCCATCCCGTTCGCGACGGGGTGGATACCGCCGCCGGCGACATAGAATTCCTTCGTGCTACCGGCGCGCGCCCAAACCGCGATACCGATGTATAAGAGGAAGGTAATCCCGACAACGATGTAAGTGAGTGTTTGCAGTTCCATCATCGTGCCCCTTTACTCTTCCACACCGTGATCGCGGTCGAGTTTCCCCATACGATAGGCATAGAAAAAGATCAGGCCAACGAAGACGTAAATCGAGCCTTGCTGTGCAAACCAGAAGCCCAGCTTGTAGCCGCCGATGCGTATCGAATTGAGCGGTTCGACGAGGATGATGCCAAACCCAAACGACACGATGAACCAGATCACCATGCACACCGAGACCAGCTTCAGGTTTGCAGTCCAATAGTTATTTTTTGCAGACATTTTGCCCCCCAATAAAGTGCTTTTTGTCTGCTCGGAAATGTAGCAAAGCGAGGTGCTCGACCCTTACCGACTTTAGTCGTACGAGCCAGTGAGGCCGCGCACTGCAACGTTGTCGAGCTTGTATCTTCGACACTGACTCACTTACTAGGCCTTGCGATTCGCCCGTGGTGCGCCTGAGTAGTAGACTGATCGCATCGCGCTGGTGGGGCCGGTGCGGGGGGACGATTCAAGAGGGGGACACCACGTTGATCAATACGTGGCTCTTGACGCTGGTTTGTATTGCTTATGTGGGCTTGCTGTTTGCAATAGCCCGCTGGGGCGATCGAACGTTGTTGCGTCGACAATCCAGCCGCGCCAGAGGCGTGGTTTACAGTCTTGCGCTGGCGGTCTATTGCACGTCTTGGACGTTCTACGGTGCGGTAGGAAGTGCTGCCAATGCCGGGTGGCTATACCTGCCCATTTATCTCGGACCGATTCTCACCATCATCCTCGCCTGGCCGTTGATCGAGAGGATCATTGCGATCAGTCGACGCCAGCGGCTGACAACTATCGCGGATTTCATCAGTGCTCGCTACGGCAGATCACGTGGCCTCGGGGTGTTGGTTACCTTGATTGCGACTGTCGGTTCGGTGCCTTATATCGCGCTACAGCTGAAAGCGATTGTCACAAGCTTCGCCACTGTCGCCGGTGAATGGTCGAGCACCAGTGCCTGGCTAGACCCGGCCTTGGTCATCGCACTGGGCCTCGCGGCATTCGCCATTCTCTTCGGTACCCGTAAGGTCGATATCACTGAGCACCACGACGGCATGATGTTAGCGATTGCTTTCGAGTCGGTGGTGAAACTGCTCGCGTTTCTCGCGATTGGCGCACTCGCGTTGTGGATGCTCGGATCCGGCGCTCCCGCTGCGACCCCAGCTGCAACGAGCGGTGTATTTACGAGCGGTGGATTGCCAGCGACCTTCCTGACGCAGGTGTTGCTGGCAGGTGCAGCGATTCTCTGTTTGCCACGACAGTTCCATGCAGCCATCGTGGAGGCGCGGGCAGATGCGGACACGGCGATCGCCCGGTGGTTGTTCCCTGTCTATCTGGTGCTCTTCAGCCTGGCCGTCATTCCGATCACGCTCGCCGGACTGCGCGCCTTTCAGACAGCAGGCGTCGCCGCAGATACGTTCGTGCTGGCGCTGCCGATGTCGCTCGGCAACGAGCTGCTCGCCATGCTGGCGTTTGTCGGTGGGTTCTCGGCCGCAACCAGCATGGTGATCGTTGCGTGCGTTGCCCTTAGCACCATGATTTCGAATGAAATCGTGGTACCCAGTATGGTTAGGATGCGTGCGGTGCAGGGCGACACGCTGACCGACTTCCCTCGACTGATCCTGACCGCAAGACGCGTTGCTATTGTTGTGATCGCGCTGCTCTCGCTTGCGTACTTCAGAGTGACGGACGAAACGACAGCGCTCGCGTCTATCGGTCTCTTGTCTTTCGCGGCTGCTGCGCAGTTTGCACCGCTGATTGTGTTGGGTGTGTATTGGCCCGGTGCCAATCGAATCGGCGCACTCGGAGGCTTGAGCGCGGGGTTCGCACTGTGGGCGTTCACGCTCTTCCTGCCCGCCCTTGCACGATCCGGCGCATTACCGATTTCGATTGTCGAGCAAGGCTTGTTCGGCTGGTCGATGTTGCGACCGGAAGCATTGTTGTTTGATACCGGGCTCCACCCGCTGACACACGGTGTGCTCTGGTCCCTCGGCACCAACCTTGCAGTTTTGGTTGGTGTTTCGCTGTCGCGCCGCCAGAGCCTGATCGAGCGCAGTCAGGCGTATACCTTTGTCGGGTTGCCGGACGTCGGGGGTAAGCTGCCCGACGTCGCAACGACGAGTGTCACCATCGATGACTTGCAAGCGCTGGCTGCACGGTTTGTCGGCGCGGAACATGCAAGACGTTCGTTTGCTGACCTGGTGGCGCAAGGAGACATTGCCTACCACGGCGATCAGACCGCCGATATGGTCGCGATCCGGTTCACGGAGAAATTGCTCTCGGGGGCCATCGGTGCAGCATCGGCGCGAGTGGTTGTTAGCAGCACGCTACGCCAAAGCGGCAGCAATATCAGCGATGTTCTGATGTTGCTCGACGAGACCGGTGAGGCGATTCGCTTCAACCGTCAGTTGCTCGAGGCAACGCTCGAAAACATGTCGCAGGGAGTCAGCGTTGTTGATGATTCGCAGCGACTGATCGGATGGAATCGACGTTATCTCGAACTGATGAACTACAGCGAAACGCTGGTCTACGTGGGTCAGCCCATTACCGAGCTGATTCGTCACAATGCCGCGCTCGGGCGGTTCGGTGATGAAGCACCTGATGCTGCCGTCGCCAAGCGTATCGCTTTTCTCCGCAGCGGCTCTTCCTACACCTACGAGAGCCGGTTCGTCGACGGCAAGGTGATTCAGATTCGGGGACAGCCGATGGCGGGCGGTGGCTACGTCACGACCTATACCGACATCACGGCATTTAAGGAGGCCGAACGAGAGCTCACCGAATCGCGCGACCAACTAGAGCAACGGGTCGCGGATCGCACGGCGGAGCTGCGTGATGCCATGGATCAGTTGGCGAGCGCAAAGCAGGAAGCCGAGGTTGCCAACCGGTCGAAAACACATTTCCTGGCGGCAGCCGCGCATGATTTGCTGCAACCACTGAACGCGACCAAGTTGTTCGCAGCGCTGTTGCAGGAAAACAGTGCACGACTACCTTCAGAGCAGCGGGAGCTGGTGGATAGAGTGCAGAGCGGTTTGGGTTCGGTGGAGTCATTGCTGACCGCGCTACTCGATATCGCCAAACTCGACGCCGCCGCACCGACCCCGAAACTCAACGCGCTGCCGGTGAGCGAATTGTTCCGCGAGCTGGAAACACAGTTCGCCTCGTTGTTCGAAAATGAGAATCTCGAGCTTCGATTCGCGACGTCGGACTACTGGATTCGAACGGATGCATCTCTGGTGCGGCGTATTCTTCAGAACTTTATTTCTAACGCGAGGCGCTACACCAATAGCGGTGGTGTACTGGTCGGATGTCGCTTGCGCGGTGATGAGCTCGCCTTGCAGGTTGTCGACACTGGTTCGGGCATTCCTGAGGAACACCATGAGGCAATCTTCGAGGAGTTCCGCCGACTTCCCGGCAGTGATCAGTCAGCCAAGCGGGGACTAGGCCTCGGTCTGGCAATCGTACGACGGATCGCACGCCTGCTTGAACATCCGATCGCGATGCGTTCGGTGCCAGGACGGGGCAGTATTTTCGAAGTCAGTGTGCCGCGAGCACCGGCCGGTCGACTGCCAGAGCCGGTACCGGATACCGTACGTCAGCCCACGACCATCATCAGTGAGCACGTCATCTGCGTGGACAATGAATCGGATATTCTGGACGCGATGGCCGGGCTACTCAGCAACTGGGGAGCAATCCCGACGACTGCCGCTGACCAAAATGAAGCGGTTGAGGCGGCGCTGGGTATTCGTCGGCAAGCGCGCCGCTGGCCCGCGATCTTGTTGGTGGACTACCACCTCGATGGTGGCGTCACCGGTCTCGACGTTATCGATGCGGTCAGGGAAGCGCTTGGGCAAGAGATCCCGGCGATCGTGTTAACTGCGGATCACACCGATGCGGTCGCCGAGGCGATTACAGCGCGTGGCCACAGGATGCTGCGCAAGCCCGTTAAGCCCGCAATGCTGCGTGCCTTGATCAACAGTTTGTTGGGTCGCCGCTCGGCGGCGTGATCCACTCAGGCGTGACTGAGCTCGAGTGCCGCAGGGTCGCTGACAGCAAGCTTCTGCACGGCCAGCACTGCCTGCGTGCGGTTGTTGACCTTGAGCTTGCGAAACACCGCCGTGATGTGGGCTTTGATGGTTGCCTCGGACACGCCGAGCTCGTAGGCAATCTGCTTGTTCAACAATCCCTCGGTCAACATCATGAGCACGCGGAACTGATGCGGCGTCAGATCCTGCATCGCTGAGGCCACCGCCTGCTCCGAATCATCAATTGGGCCGTCATCGAGATCGACACCTGCTGGCACTTGCAGCTCGCCTTCAAGGACCGCCTGAATACCCGCTTCGATGTCCTGAATGGAAGACGACTTCGAAATGAACCCGCTGGCGCCATGCTGGATGGCACGTCGCACGATCATCGCATCATCCGCCGCCGATACAATCACCGTCGGTAAGGTGTCGTAATTGCTGCGGACATACGCCAGCGCGGAGAAACCGCTCACACCCGGCATGTTTAGATCCAGAAGCAGCAGCTCGCACTCCGGATTTGCAGCGAGCGCATCCTGCAGCGTCGCGAGACTCTCCGCTTCGACGATGTTCGCGCCGGGGACACTCGCACGTATCGCGTGCATCAAGGCCTCGCGAAACAGCGGGTGGGCGTCAGCAACAATAACCGTCGAAGTGATAGCGGGACTCCTTTAGCGGTTCATCCGGTTTTCGATGAGATCATCCACCACACTCGGATCTGCCAGAGTGGAGGTGTCACCGAGGTTACCGTACTCGTTTTCCGCAATCTTGCGCAGAATTCGCCGCATGATCTTGCCGGAGCGCGTCTTCGGCAAACCGGGCGCCCACTGGATCAAATCCGGTGTGGCAATCGGGCCGATTTCTTTGCGCACCCAGGTGCGCAGGTCGCCGAGCAGATCGTCGCTCGGGGTATGACCATCCATCAGCGTGACGTAGACATAGATCCCTTGTCCCTTGATGTCATGCGGGTAGCCAACGACAGCAGCCTCGGCGACCGCATCATGAGCGACGAGCGCACTTTCGACCTCGGCCGTACCCATGCGATGGCCAGATACGTTCAGTACGTCATCGACACGACCGGTGATCCAATAGTCGCCGTCTTCGTCCCGATTCGCACCGTCACCGGTGAAGTAGTAACCCTCGAACGTCGAGAAGTAGGTGTCGATGAAGCGCTGGTGATCACCGTAAACGGTGCGCATCTGTCCGGGCCAGCTATCGGTTAACACAAGGTTGCCGGAAGTTGCGCCTTCCTGAATGACGCCGTCGCTGTCGACGATGGCGGGCTGCACGCCAAAGAACGGCCGCGTCGCGCTGCCCGGCTTCAGTGTCGTCGCCCCCGGGAGAGGCGAGATCAGGATGCCGCCCGTTTCGGTCTGCCACCAGGTATCGACGATCGGGCAACGTTCCTCGCCAACCACCGAGTGATACCACTCCCAGGCTTCCGGGTTGATCGGTTCACCCACCGAACCGAGCAGTCGCAGTGATTGACGACTGGTTTTCTCAACCAAGGCGTCACCTTCGCGCATCAATGCCCGGATTGCTGTGGGCGCGGTGTAGCAGATGTTGACCTCATGCTTGTCGCACACAGCCCACAGGCGGCTGGCATCGGGATAGGTTGGCACACCTTCGAACATTAACGTCGTCGCGCCGCTCGCGAGCGGCCCGTACACGATGTAGCTGTGCCCGGTCACCCAGCCCACATCCGCCGTACACCAGTAGATGTCACCAGGCTGGTAGTTAAAGACATAGCGGAACGTCGTTGCGGCATAGACGAGATAGCCGCCCGTGGTGTGAAGGACGCCTTTCGGTGTTCCGGTTGAGCCAGAGGTATAGAGGATGAACAGGGGGTCCTCAGCATTCATCGGCTCCGGCTCGCAAGTTGCCTCGACGCCGACCTCCGCCTCGTGCAGCCAGACGTCACGATCGGCATCCCAGGCGACATCGCCGCCCGTGTTTTTTACTACCAGGACTTTCTCGAGTGTGGTGACGCCGTCAATCTTCGCGGCGGCATCCACGTTGTCTTTTAACGGGATCGTGCGGCCGCCACGACGACCTTCATCCGCGGTAATCACCACGTTCGACTCGCAGTCGATAATTCGACCGGCCAGCGCGTCGGGGGAGAAACCGCCGAATACCACCGAATGCACAGCGCCAATCCGTGCACACGCGAGCATCGAAATCGCGGCTTCGGGAATCATCGGCATGTACAGCGTGACGCGGTCCCCTTTCTTGACGCCGATTTTCTTCAGCACGTTCGCGAACCGGCACACGCGTTCGTACAGTTGCCGATAGGTGATGTGCTCCTCAGTCGCGGGATCATCACCTTCCCAGATGATCGCCGTTTGGTCGGCTTTGTCGGCGAGGTGGCGATCAACGCAATTAGCCGAGACGTTCAGAACGCCATCTTCATACCAGCGAATATGCAGATCGTCTTTCGCGTAGGAAACATCCTTGATTTGCGTGGGCGACTTGATCCAGTCGATATGCTTTGCCATGTCGGCCCAGAACCCTTCGTTGTCCTCGACCGAGCGCTGGTACATCGCCTCGTAGCCCGCTTCGTCAACGAGTGCGTGGTCCTTGTAGTAGCCCGATACCGGGTAGGTCTTGGTCATTTCGATTGCCCCCGCAAAATGAGATGCTCTGATCATAGTCGTTTTGGCGGCTCGAGCGATAAGGATTAGACCAAGGTCTAGTCCTCGTTTCGGGGGTTTACGGGTTCACGCTAGGATGTCGCAATGAACGAACTACCGGATATTCTCGGCTTCCTCGAAGACCTGCCGGGATTCGAGCTGCTCGATGGGGAGGGTCGAGCGATCGCGGCCCGTAGCCTGAAGGTCAGCTATGCCCGTAAAGGCAAGCGGATTCTCAAGGCGGGCGGCGAAAACGACACGGTGTACGTCGTTCGCAGTGGTGCGGTCGATTTGCTCACGGAGAATGGTGAGCTCCAGATGCGCCTCGGTGAAGGCGAATGCTTTGGGTTCCCGGCAGTGATGGAGCAACGAGAGGTTCGGCGCGACGCGGTCGCGATCGAGGATGCGCTGCTCTATGAGCTGCCCGCGGACGCATTTGGGACCCTGCGCCAGTCGTCGCAAGCATTTGAAACCTTCTTTATTCGCCAATTGGCCGATCGGCTGCTGAAGGTCGATCAGTCGGCGGATTATCAGGGTGCACTGGACCAGTCTGTCGGCGCGCTGATCACCCGTGAGCCGGTCACGATCGACGCTGGTGCAACGATCCGCGAGACCACGCAAGCGATGGTCGCCGAACGTGTCTCTGCGATGCTGATTACCGGTGAATCGGATCAATGTGTTGGTATCGTCACCGACCGAGACATTCGCTCCCGTGTCGTTGCGGTGGCCAAGGACGCGACAGCACCGGTCTCAGACATTATGACGGCTGCACCGATTGTGCTGGAGTCGGACGCCATGGCGTTTGAGGCGGCGCTAACCATGATGCAACACAACATTCACCATCTTCCCGTCGTTCGCGATGATCAGCTGGTCGGGATGGTCTCTCGCAGCGACTTCATGCGTCTTGAAACCGAGCATCCGCTCTACCTGATCAGCGATCTGGGCAAGCAGATGACGGCTGAGGGGCTCGTTAACACGTGTGAAAGACTGCCCGCCTTGATCGCGGGCCAAATCGATGCGGGTGCGAGTGGCGAGCAGCTCGGCAAGTTCATCACAACAGTCACCGATACGGCGACGCGCCAGCTTGTGCGCATCGCGATCAATGAGCTCGGTACGCCACCCTGCGGATTTGCGTGGGTCGCGATGGGCTCTCAAGGGCGTGCGGAACAATCGGCCAAGAGCGATCAGGACAACGCGTTGGTGTTAGCCGACGATGCGACACCTGAGATGGATAGCTACTTCGCCGCAATGGCAAAAATCGTCAACGACGGACTGGATGCGTGTGGGTACGTGTACTGTCCGGGCGATGTGATGGCGTCGAATCCGAAATGGCGCCAACCGCTGTCGCAATGGCGCAAGTATTTTCGAGAGTGGATCACTGTCCCTGAGCAAAAGGCGCTGATGCACGCCAACATCTTTTTCGACCTGAAGTCGGTTGCCGGGAACTCGCGGTTGGTGGATACGCTCAAATCGAGCATCCGCGACATGGCGAAGGAAAACGAAATCTTTCTCGCCCTCATGGCGAAGAACGCGATGACGTTTCAGCCGCCGCTCGGGTTGTTCCGCCAGTTTGTGGTGGAGCGCAGCGGTGAGCATCGCGATACGTTGGATATCAAATTGCGTGGCATCATGCCGATTGTCGAGATCGCAAGGATTCGCTCACTCGCGGCGGGCGAGATGCGCATTGGCACCAGAAACCGACTCAAAGCGGCGGCCGCCGCCGGCGAGCTGTCATCCGTTGACGCCGCAAATTTGCGCGATGCTCTCGATTTCATCGAACGACTGCGCCTCGAGCATCAGAGTCAGCAAATGGCTCGTGGCGAAAAGCCCGACAATCACCTCGCGCCGAATCGCCTGTCCGCACTGAACCGACAGAATTTGAAAGCCGCTTTCGCACAGGTTCGGACCAGCCAGGCAGCGCTTCTGAATCGATTCCATCTGGCATGAGTCGGGCGTGGCTTCAATGGCGACGCTGGCGTGCACGCAAGCGAGTGACGGACGATGCTGTTAGTCGTCTCCTGAGTACGCCATTGCCTGCTGCCGATGCCGCTATCGGCGACGTCGAGTTGGTGGCACTGGACATGGAAACCAACGGACTCGATACGCAAAACGCGAGTGTGCTCAGCATCGGGTGGGTCATTGTCCGGGAGGGGCGAGTGGATCTTTCGAGCGCCGAACGATGGCTCGTCAGTCCTGAAGAGGAGGTGGGCAGTAGCGCAACGATCCATGGATTGACGGACAGCCATTTGACGGATGGTCGTGATATCGATGAGGCAATGGCGCGGGTATTCGAAGTGATGGCGGGTCGCGTTCTGGTGGTACACCATGCGGGGCTGGACAAGGCGATTCTGGATCGTGAGTGCTGCAGACTGGGAGGTGTGCCGATGCACGTGCCGGTGATCGATACATTGGCACTTGCAAGAGTGCGCGCGGCGAGACAGCATCACCTTGGGGGACCCCAGTCATTGCGACTGATGGATCTGCGCAGCGAATACCGTTTGCCCGCATATGCATCTCACGATTGTCTGGTCGACGCGCTCGCAACCGCGGAGCTGCTGTTGGCCATGCTCGCGCATCATGGCGACGGCAGCGATAGCCGGGTCTGGAGTGTGATCAACGCCTAGGGACAAGGCTAATGCAAAAAGACAGACACGAAATCAATCTGGATCCGGAGGATTGGGAAGGTGCGCGGCGTAATGCGCATGAGTTACTCGATGTGCTGTTTGATCGATTGAAGGATGTCGGTGATCGACCCGCCTGGCAGCCCTTGCCCGACGAAATTCGCGCGTCGTTTCGTGAGCCTGTGCCGCGGCAGGGACAGACATTGGATGTCATCTGCGACCGGTTGCGGGACGCAGTCATCCCTTATCCGACGGGCAATATCAGCCCGCGCTTTTATGGCTGGGTGATGGGTAACGGCACCATCGACGGCATGATCGCCGATATGGTCGCGGCGGGTATGAACTCACACCTGGCCGGCTATGATCAGAGTGCGAGCGAAATCGAAGACCAGACGATCGCGTGGTGTTGCGAGATCATGGGCTACCCGACCACAGCCGGCGGTTTGTTTGTGAGCGGCGGCACGATGGCTAACGTCATCGGATTGATCGTGGCTCGAAACGCGGCCGATCCCGAGCGCGTGCGGCACGACGGATTGAGCGGACTACCTGCATTTCGGATCTATGGTTCCTCGGTGACGCACAGCTGGGCAGAGAAGGGCTGTGACATCATCGGTATGGGTCGCGATGCCATGGTCCGTGTGGCTGCCGATGATCAACATCGCGTGGATTTTTCCGCGCTGGCGGAGGCGGTTGCCGATGATCGCAAGGCAGGAAGAATGCCGCTGGCGGTGGTCGCGAATGTTGGGACTGTCGATAGCGGTGCGATCGATGATTTACATACGTTAGCGGATTTTTGTGAGCGCGAGCAGCTGTGGTTGCACGTTGATGGCGCCTTCGGTGCGTTGCTGGCGTTTTCTGAGGAGCTTAAGCACCTGACGGATGGGATGGCACGCGCCGACTCGATCGCGTTCGATCTGCACAAGTGGGGTTTCTTGCAGTATGAAATCGGCGCGGTTCTGGTTCGTGATCGAGCACTACAGGAGCAAGCATTCGCGACGCAAGCGGCCTACCTGACGCCGCCCGGTCGCGGTATTCAGCCACAGGATCTGCACTTCGCGGCGATGGGGCCCCAGCTCAGTCGTGGGTTCCGGGCCTTGAAAGCGTGGGTCGCATTCCAGCATCACGGCATCGACAAAATCGGCGCTATCGTTGCGCAGAACGTGGAACAGGCGCAGCACCTTGCGCAGCGGGTGCGCCAGCATGAGCAGCTTGAATTGTTCGAGCCGGCCCGGCTCAACATCGTGTGTTTTCGATATGTTGTCGATGGTGTCGACGACGAAACACTCGACGAGTGGAATCGTGAGATCCTGCTACGAATCCAGGAGAGTGGGCTCGCCGTACCTTCTAGCACGCGCCGTGATGGATGTTTCGTCATTCGGGTAGCGATCACGAACCACCGCAGCACCGTGTCGGATATGGATCTACTGCTGGACGCCGTCGTCGAGCACGGTGACGCCGTTCGCGCTACAGCGAGCTAAATACGACGAAGAACTGGACCAGACGATAAAACGTGTGAATCAGTCCATAACCGATCAGGAACACCACGGTTGTCGGGACCACGCGCCACCACGGCAGCTGAAAAGCGGTGCGCAACATTACTGCCGCATACACATACATCAGCGCGATTACGATTCGAAATGACGGCGCATCAGGCCAGAACGGTTGGACGATTGCGCGTGCCAACGGCCAGAGCACGTGCGGCGCGATCACGAAAAACAGCATGATGAAGGCCATGTAGTGCAACGCCAGCACCAGGTGATCGGCGTAGGGCAGGCGCTTGTCGATGACCAACAGTGCGGTGAGTGCAGCCAACAGAGGCACATGCAGGATGATGATGGATTTCGAGATATCTGCGGCGCGCAACGTGTAGAGGTTCGATAACTCGAGATAGGCGGGGTCATCGTTCCGGAACATGGTTAGCGCTCCGCCGGGATCGACGCCGAGATGGTGGTCAACAATTGCCGCGGTCCACTTGCTATACGGCTGCAAAGTGATCTGATCCAGCAGTGAGACCTGAAAGTCATTCAAACCCGGAATCAGGAAATACAAGACGTTGGCAAACAGGAACAAGGAGATCGGCGCGAGAAAACTGCGTCTGCGCCCGATCTGATAAGCGCGAGCCAGCGACCCGGGTCGAAACAACAACGTACCGATCGACGGCAGCACACGTCCGCGCAGATCCGTCATCTCCTCGATGCTCTCCTTGAGCAAACTGGCGAGTCGACGATCTTCGGGGGACAACACTTTTTGACCGCACTGCGAACAGAAGCGATCGTTCGCTGCGAGCGGGTTTCCGCAGTTCGGACAGTGCGTTAGCGGTTCAGACATGACCGAATCGTGGCATGAGGCAGAGCATCTTGAAAGCTTTCGAGCCTGCCGCGGGTCTGGATTCATGAGTACCTGATTCCGAGGCGATCCGATGATTCGAACGATTCTGGCGCTTGGCGCTATGCTTTTTCTCTCCGGTTGCGCAAACCAGTCCTTTACAGAGAGTGGTTTTCTTGAGGGCTACGGGCACGAGCCCGTACCGGGGTTCGACGACATGGTCGCGAGCGTCAACCGCGAGGCGCTGCAGCGTCATGAGCGTGTATTCATTGCGAAGCCAGAGTGGCGAGTCAGTGAAGACGTTGAGGTAGACGCGGAAGCACAAGAGGCGCTTCGTGCGCATTTGATCGAATCGCTAACGCGCGAGATCGGTCAATGCATGACCGTGACTGAAATCGAAGAGCCGGGCATTCTCACGCTGCGCACCGCGGTCACCGATATCGACGGTGTCAGCCGAGGCCTCAATCTGTTCACCAGTATCGTTCTGTTCGGTCCGGTCGATAACGGCGGTGCGACGGTAGAGTTCTCTCTGGAGCAAACCGCCGATGGCGTATCCATCGCGTCTGGTGTGGGCTATGAAGCGGGCGGCATCGCAGAGGTCACCAAGAGCTTCTCGCAATACGGTCACGCACGATTTGCTCTTGATGAAATTGCGCGTGGTATCAAGGCGTCACTAGAAGCTTCAGCGCCCGAAGACGCGGAAGCCGATCGTGTTGAAAGCGGTTAGAGCCAGCCGAGTTCGCGTGCGCTTCTGAAGGCCTCGATGCGATTGGTCGCGTTCAGCTTGTGCATCGCATCGGTGAGGTAGTTGCGGATGGTTCCGACGGACAACGATAGCTCCGCAGCAATTTGTTTGTTGGATAAACCCGCCTCCGCATAGCGCAATACTTGTCGCTCGCGATCGGTTAAGGGGTCGGGTGTGGTCCACGCGAGTTCAGCGAGCTCGGGTGGCACATGGCGCTCACCTCGTGCGACTTTACGCACGGCGTCGGCGAGTGTGCTGCTGGAAGAGTCCTTGAGAATGTAGCCGAGCACGCCGGCCTGAAGTGCACGTTGCAGGTAACCAGGGCGTGAGAACGTGGTCACGATCAGAACTCTGGTATCGAGTTTGTGCGTGCGAATCGCTTCTGCGAGATCGATGCCGGTTTTTCCTGGCATTTCGATGTCGGTGACCAAGACATCCGGTTTTTGATCGCGAATACACTGCCATGCCGCATCGCCGTCACTGACATCACTCAGGATGTCGATGTCGTCCTCGAGCGCCAGCAAAGTTGCGAGCGCGCCGCGAAGCATCGACTGGTCCTCGGCGAGTACGATTTTGATCACGCAGATGCTCCGCTGTGCTCGAAGGGCAGCGAAATTCTGACTTCTGTGCCGGACTGCATCCGAATTGCGGTCTCGCCCCCGAGGGAGCGCACACGTTTGCGAAGACCACTGAGCCCGGCGCCTTCCTTAATGTCTTCCAGCGCACCCTGACCGTTGTCGCGCACCACGACCTCGAGCGTTTCACCATCGTAGCGAAATGCAATGCGTGCCTTCGTGGCGTTCGCATGCCGCACGATGTTGGTCGTGGCTTCGCGGATCGTAAGACCTAACGCTTTGCTGACCGTTGGGTCCAGCGGCGGAATATCGTCACTGATTTCCAGCACAACTCCGGCGGCGGTGAGCGCCTGTTCCGCACGCTCGATTTCCTGCTCGACGGTGGTTGCGGTCATGTCGTAGACCGCCGCTCGAATCTCGGCGAGTGCGTTGCGCGCAGCTTCGGCGACCTCAGCGGTTTCGAGTTTCGCCCGCGCCGGGTCTTTGTCGATCAGCTTGTGCGCCACCTCGGATTTCAACGCCACCGTGGTCAGGGTTTGTCCGAGTAAATCGTGCAGGTCATGAGCGATACGCTCACGCTCGGCCAACGCCGCACGCTGTCGCTCCAGTACCTGCGCGCGGCGCAAAGCGCGTCCGCGTTCCAGCCCTGATGCGGCCGCACTGCAGGAAAGACCTGTAACCACACCGAGAAACATGCTGAACAAGACAGCCGGCCAATAGAAATCCAGTAGGAAGCCAACCGCGCCGTACCACACTGTGAGAGCGCCGAGCAGGATAAACCCGCGCTTGGCAGGACGCTGATAACCCGCCTGCACACATGCGTAGACATGGAACACGCCCTGAGAGCCACTGAACGGCGAAAGGCACAGCGCGATCACCTCAAAGGCAGCGATGTGCAGCAGATAGCGTGGTTCGTGCTTCTCGAATGACGAAAAGAAAATGGGCAGGAAGATGGCAATCGCGACGACGATCGCTACGACGTCCACGGTTGTTGGAGGGACAAAAAACCACTGTGTGAAATAAAACAGCAGGTACACGAGGTTAAACGCCTGCCAGCGTTTGCGGCGCTTTTCGCTCTGATCGATGTCGATAACGTCGTCCATGATTCTAATTATGGCACCAGTTGCACGTTATCGACGGCAAACGTGTAGGCACCGGTCTCCAATGGGGTGACAATTGCGAAACCGATGACCTGAGTAGCGTCGAATTCTCCCGCATCGGCGAGTGCTAATGAGACCGATGTCCATTCCTCGGAAACCGGGAACTCAATCGTTGGTGGCACACCGTACGAATCGGCTGTGAACAACATCAGTCGATAGCGTGCTGGCGTACCGCGCACCGCGAAATTCATGTGTGTGTACGGCGTCATATCTGCGGGCCCCAAACTGCTTGCGTCGAGAAAGAATCCCGCCCAAGGATAGGGGAAGCCGGCATTATTGCTGGCGACGACCTCTATCGCCGTTTCAGAACCGTCAGCGCCTGGCGAAACAAATGAAAGCTCTGCCTCGGAAGTGCCGCCCATCATGGCATCCGTGGTCGTCGCCCACAGCAGATCGCCGACACGCACTGACGCATCTTCGAAGTCACCGAGATCAGCGGGGAAGGTGGCGCCGGTGCCGACAGACATGACATCCAATGTTCGATTCAACGCGCGGCCATTGCGGTACACGTCGACGATATTGCGCGTGGCAAGAATATCTTCCGAAGGATCACCCTCCACCAAAACCAGATCGGCACGGGCACCTGATTCGATCCGGCCTCGATCGCGAATGAAGAACGTCTCCGCCGGTAGGCTGGTGGCAGCGCGCAGCGCTTCGGTCGGACTCAGCCCTGCGCGGACCAGCGACTCGAGCTCATCGTGTTGCGAGACGCCGTGCGCGGTGCCCGGGTTAGGCGCGTCAGTGCCTGCGAGAATCGGCACACCGGCAGCGTGGAATGCTCGAACGCTAGCGAGTGCATGCTCAGTTGCCCGTATGCCGGGAAACTGGCCGAAGCTCTGGGTCAGTAACGCGCGCTGTGCACCACTGAGCAGCGATCCGAGGCGCTCATCCTCCAACCAGTGAGCCCCCGGCGCGTCACCGTTCACCACGCCGATTACCGTTAGCGTTGGAATGATGAAAATACCCGCGTCTTTAGCCTTGGCGACCAATGCGTCGTCCGCAGCGCGATCGATAAAAATATGCACCAGCCCGTCGATGCCCGCATCGATCATATCTTCCGCTGCGCGGTAGTCGGTGACATGGGCCACCGCGAGTAGTTTGCGGTCGTGTGCCGCATCGATCACTGCCTTGGCGGTCGCGAGGTCGAGGCTTGGCATGCCGCGGTAGGGGTCATATACCAATTTGATGTAGTCAGAACCTTCGAGCGCTCGCGCGTTGACCCATGATTCGGCTTCGTCGGGCCCGTCGAGTGTGTCGACGTCGATACCGTATTGAGTACCGTGACCGCTGGTCACCGTGGCGAGCATCCCGGCGCTGAATAACGACGCCCGATCCGAGGGCTCGAGCGAATCGCGGTCGGAGCGCATCTCTGTAAGCGTTGCAGGATCGGTGAACATATCGAGCACCGTGGTCACACCGAAACGCGGTGCTTCGCGAAGCGCCTGACCGTAGGTATGCACGTGCGCATCGATTAATCCCGGCAGCAACGTTTTGCCGGTGCCATCTATCACGGTCGCTTGCGCGGGGATCTCGATGTCCGGACCGATGGCTTGAATGCGTCCCTGATCGACCACGACCGTTTGGTTGCGTCGCATTTGTTCGCCGTCGAAGACATCAACACCGTTGAACGCGAGCCGACCCTCGATGGGCGGTGCCTCAGGCTCGGGGTTAGTCTCAGGTGTCGGCAAGGTCAGCAGCACGGTGACCAGCGCAACACCCGTGCAGACAACCGTGCGTAAAAACACTTTACTCAACATATCGAATGCACCCCCGATCAGCGCTTCCGGGACCAGGCCATGAGCGCCATGCCCGCGAATACTGCGGTCATGGTCGCGATGATGAACAGGTGGGCTAGCGGCGCACCTTCATCCCTGGCACCGACCACCCACAGCCCCACCTCCGCGATATGAAACGATGGCAGCGCCTGGGCGATGTTTTGCATGACACCCGGGAAGATTGAAATGGGAAACCAGAGGCCGCCCAATACCGCGAGACCGAGAAACACAATGTTGCACACCGCGATCGCACCACCGCTGCCAAAGCTGAAACCAATCGTCAGTCCGATGAAGGAAAACGGCGCAACGGCGAGCAGATGCGTTGCAAACAGCAGCACCCACTGTCCGCGCTCGAGCTCGACGCCCGCGACAAAACCAGCCAGTGCGTAAATTGGGAGCAGGGCGATTGCCGCGAAGATGAGCGTCGTCAGCAACTTCGATGTCACATAAAGCAAACCGGAGGTAGGGGCGGCCTGCGTCAACATCAGCCAGCCTTTTTCCCGCTCGCTGGATACGTTTGCACCGAACCCGAATAGCGCCGGCCCCATCACAGCGAACACGCCGTAGGTCGCCAAAAGGTAACGGGCAACCTCTGAACCACCGCGAGTGATCGCGATTCCGAACAGCAAGTAGAAGGCCGAAGGCAGCGCTAGTGTCGGGATGAAAAACTCGGGGGCACGAAACGACTGCAGTAGTTCTGCACCGGTATCTGCCCGGAGGATTCTCAGCGAGTGACTCATGACAAGACCTCCGATTGTTCTGTTAGGGCGGTGAAAGCTTCACCCAGTGATGGCTTGGATACGGTGAGGTCGGTAACGCTGGCATCGTCGGCGAGCAGCGTGCGCAGTGATTGCGCCGCGTCTTCGCTCAGGATCTGTGTGATACGACCGTTTCTGCGCACCGAGCGCACACACGGCATCGCGCCCAGTTGCGTATCGGACAGCGCCGTCTCACAGGTGATCAGTGAGCCACCTACGCGAGCACGAATCCGATCGGCGTCGTCGTCCGCGATGATCTGCCCTTGATTGATCACCACGATCCGATCGGCAAGCGCATCTGCCTCCTCAAGGTAGTGCGTCGTCAGGATAACCGTCGTGCCTGAATCGGCGAGGCTCCGGACATTCGCCCATACGGCGCTTCGCGCGTCCTGATCCAGACCCGTTGTGGGTTCGTCCAGAAACAGCACGTCGGGCTTGCCGACCAATGCCACCGCAAACTGCACTCGGCGTTTCTGGCCGCCTGAGAGCTTCTTGTAGCGCGTATTGGCGAAGTCGCCGATATGGGTGCGTCCGATCAGTTCGTCGGTGTCTTCCGGCGCATCGTAGTAGCTTGCGAATCGCTCGATGTGCTCGCGAGCAGTCAACAAGTCGGGTAGGTCTGTGTCCTGCAGCATCACGCCAATGCGTTTGCGGGCTGACAGGCTACCTGAATCCATGTCCAAAACGCGCATTGCGCCGCGGTCGGCTTTGGTCAGTCCGAGCGCCGTATTGATGAAGGTGGTCTTGCCAGCACCATTCTGGCCGAGCAAAGCGCAAATCTGTCCCCGCTCAATGTTGATGTTAATTCCGTCGAGCGCGCGAGTCTGGCCGTAGTGTTTGTGCACATCTTTCGCGGATATTGCTGCCGTAGCCAAGATGAAGCTCCCTGGTCGTTTCGATTCAACTTAGGGACATCATGAAGTAGAGGTTCAGGTTGCCGCTATTGGCAAACCGCCTGCGGCCAATGTGACTTTTGTCAGGGTCAGGCCGCGAGCTGCATCACCGCGTGGTAGAGATGGTCAGTCAGCGCATGTCGCGACTCGATGTGCGCGACGCTGTCATAGGCGATGGGCGCGCCCACAGTGACCCGGATCTGTTTGCCGAGCTTGTTGCGTACCTCATGAATCAGCAATGCCATTCTGAAAGTCTCGGAAACATTCGACGCGATGTGGAACTTTCGGCTGTTCTGGCCATGAAAATAGATTGGCAGCACGGTGGCTCGGTGCTGCTGGATAAGCTTCGCGACAAAGGTATTCCATGGCAATTCCTGGACTCGCCCGAAGCCGAAATGACTGCGCGCGGTTGAGATGCCACCGGCCGGGAAAATCAATACCGGTATGTCGCTCGCCAGTGCCTGGTGTGCTTCACGTCTGGAGCTGACGTTGGTTTTCACCGCCTCGCGTGTACCGGAGAAATCGATGGGTAGAAAGTAGGGGTCGAGGTCCTGGTCGCGGCACAGCAGGGAATTGATCAGGACGCGGAAGTCGCCTCGCAGGCGCATGGCAAGATCACACAATACCAATCCGTCGATGACGCCAAACGGATGATTCGCGATGACGACCAGTGGACCTTGGCTGGGGATACGATCGATCGGTGTCCCGGACCATGCAATATTGACATCGCCGTGACGCAAAGCTTCGCCAAAAAAATGCAGCGGTGAGAAATCGCGTTTCAGGTCGTGGTAGATGCGCTCCACCCGGCGTCTGCCCATGCTGGCCTCGATGGCGCTGATGAAAGTGCGTTTGATCCAGGGATCGTCGGGACCCGCATAGCTGATTGTGGGTTTTGGCTCAGCCATCCAGGGAGAATCGCTTCCTCAGGAATCGTGCAATGCCATCCTCGTCGTGGTGACCGATGACTTCATCAGCCTGTTCCTTGACGTGTGTTTTGGCGTTGGCGGGCGCGTAAGACTCGTCTGCCGAAGCGAACATGCTGAGATCGTTATCGCTGTCACCAAAACAGACTACTCGGTCGATGCCCAACATCGACTTCAGGGTATCGACAGCCGCGCCTTTGCTGGCATCGCTGTGGTGGATATCGAGCCAGCAGAGGTTGTCGTCCTCAACAGCGATGCCGGAGTAGGCCACTAGATGGGGCGCATTGCGTACGCTGCCGGTGATGGCACTGATCGCTTCACCCGCACCAATCGCACTGATATTGGAGATGCGCGCGTCGCTCGAAAGCGCGTCAATCGGCATCGCTTTCAATCCGCGAGGCCCGGTGTAGACGTTGATGACGAACTGCTCGGCTTTGTTTCTGATCGGCGCGTGGTAGACCGCGTGGTCATTCTCGCCTTCGACGGTAAACACGAACGGTGTCACCTCGTTCTGATAGCAGGCACTCATGACTTGCGCGACTTCGGCGGAGGTCAGTGTATTCACATGCGAAAACCGATCGTCATCGGGGTGCCAGATAACCACGCCATTCTTGAAGGCATGCGGCAGCTCGAAGGCGTGACCCTCCAGCACCGCACGCGAGGCATGCAGCGTTCGTCCGGTCGCGACCGTGTAGGCGATGCCGCGACGTCGCAGCAAGGCCAGCGTTTCCTCGGTGTATTGGCTGATGCTTGATTTGCTGTCGAGCAGCGTGCCGTCGAGATCGAAGACTACGAGTTCCATGTGGCAAGTATACGGAATTGATATGACGCCGGTGCGACAAGGCCGCGCGGGTGATCACAAATAATGTTGTCAACCGATTTGCTCGGAGCGCGTTGAGTGGGGTGCGCGCACCTTTTTCTTGATGAGCCAGGAGCAATGGTGATGAAACAAATTATGTCGAGCGCTGCGGAATCGCCCGCGGAGGTAATCAACAAATCCGGTTGGGCTGCCGTAGCTGCAGCCGCCTTGGTTTTGGCAGGTTGCGGTGGTGGCAGCACCACAGCGACCAACCCTGCACCCACACAGGATGTTGACAACGGATTGGTCTATATCGGACTGACTGATGCAGAGGGTGATTTTGCGAGCTACACCGTGGATGTATTGTCTATCGCGCTGGAGCGAGCGAACGGGACGGTTGTGGAGACACTGCCAAACGAAACCCGCGTCGATTTCGCTGAACTGACCGAGGTGACCGAGTTCGTGAGCATCGCGACGGTGCCGTCGGGCAACTATGTGTCGGCGAGTATTCGTCTCGACTACACGGATAGTCAGATCATCGTTCAGGATGAAAATGGCGACACCGCGGAGGCGTTGGCGGTCGATGAAAGTGGTGCGGCCATCGGTGAGTGGACTGCGCGTCTGCAACTGGCTTCCAGTGACAACGTGGTGATCGCGCCAGGTATCCCTGCCGCTTTCTCACTCGATTTTGATCTGGATGCCTCTAACGAGATCGACTTTGGTGCCATGCCGCCGATCGTGACCGTCGCGCCGTTATTGTTGGCGTCTGCCGAGCTTGAGGAAGATCGCGAGCACCGAGTGCGGGGCTTTGTTGAGTCGGTCGATGCCGCTGGTGGTGAAATCGACCTGACGGTACGTCCGTTCTTTCTGCGGCGCGGCGGCTTTGGCACGCTAACGGTGACCGTGGACGATGAGACTGAGTATGAAGTCGACGGACAGGGCTTTGTGGGTCAGGAGGGCATTGACGCAATTGCAGCCCTCGGCGCCGACACGCCGCTGGTCGCGAGTGGCAGTGTGTCGGAGCGCGAGCTGGATGCCGATGTCGTTTTTGCCGGCAGCAGCGTGCCTTGGGCTGACGTTACGGTCGTCAAAGGTACGGTCAAGTCACGCGATGCTGACTCGCTCACCGTTGGTGGCGCGCGTTTGGAACTCGGTGATGGCACCGTGCGATTCGCAGGCGATCTTGTTGTTGAGGTCGGCCCGGAAACCGATGTGTCGGCACCCGGTGTGGACGCGGATACGCTCTCCCAAATGAGTATCTCGGTCGGTCAGAGCATCACGGCGTTTGGCGAAATCGTTGATGATCAGACTTTTGATTCGACAGACTCGCGCATCGTCATGCAATACAGCCGGTTGTCCGCCGAGGTCAGTCAGGCACAGCCGTTGGTAGCCGACCTGTTTTTACTGAATGGTCGTCGCCCGCAGGCATTCGACTTTGCAGGTACGGGCAGTGCGCCCGAATTTGATGCGGATCCGGACGCCTACGAGCTCGATACTGGTGCACTTGCACTCGGCTCTCTTGAGCCAGGCGACCTCGTACGTGTGAGTGGGCTGATTTCGCCGTATGGCAGTGCACCGGAAGACTTCAATGCGAAGACCGTGATCGATGTTGAAGTGTCGAATCGCGGCGGTGAACTCACCGTGCAATGGCCGGCCGATGTGCCTAGCGCTACGCCTTTTATCAGCGCTGACGCCTCGGCGATCAATGTCGATATCAGCGAGTCGCGCGAGTTCCTGCGAGTGCGCGGGATACCCACGCTGTTCACGAGTGCATTCGACATGCTGACGCTGCTGCCGACTCAAACCGGAGAAGGTGCTTACGCTGTGCGGGTTCGCGGTAGCGAGGCGATTACGCTATTCCGCGACTTCGACGATCTGGTCGAGGAGCTGAACGCACAGCTGGAGTCCGGTGCACGGCTTGCGCGGATTCATGCAGGGGTTCGCTATACTGGTGATACGGAAACGTTACCGACGGCACGGGCAAGCTTCGTGTTCGTGAGCGGCTCTGACAGCGAATGAGATGATGCGAACGGATGGACAACAGCGCTTTGGCATTAAACGAGTTCCTCAGGGACGTGGAGCAGAGTGCGTATCGTATGGCGCTGTTGGCCGTCAGTCATCGCGAGGATGCCCTGGATTTGGTGCAGGACAGCATGATGACACTCGCAAGGAAGTATGCGGAGCGGCCGACCGAGGAATGGCGGCCGCTCTTCTTCCGCATCCTGCAGAACCGCATCCGCGATTGCTACCGTCGGCGCAAGTCACGCGGCAAGGTTTTCTCGCTCTTCGGTGGACGTACCCACGAAGACGACGCGACACCGAGTCTGGAGGAGATCGCCGAAGCCCCTCGAGCAGACAACCCGGAAGTGAGAAGCGAGTTGGATACGTCGAGACAGGCAGTCGAGACGGCATTGCAATCGCTGCCGGTTCGACAGCGCGAGGCGTTTGTTTTGCGCAGTTGGCAGGGGTTGAGCGTTGCCGAAACGGCAATGGTAATGGAGTGTTCCGAGGGCAGCGTAAAGACGCATCTTTCGAGAGCCATCAAGCGACTTCGCGAGTTGCTGGGAGATGAATTGACATGAGTGGCGACGACAAACTGACGAACGAAGAACAAGCGTTTGCGGACCGTCTCGCTGGTGTTCTGGAGCGTCCGCTGGACGACGCGACGCTGGCACGACTGCAGGCGGCCCGTGAGGAAGCCGTGCATGCGGCGATGCAGTCGCGGCTGCCGCGCGCAGCCTGGTATGTCGGTGGTTCTGCCGGCGGCGCCATCGCAGCCGGACTAGCTTTGTTCTTCATGTTGCAGACCCCGACATTGCAACCCCTTCCAGACCTCGATGAGGCTGAGCTCGCGGCGGCTGCGGATATCGAGTTGCTGGAGTCCCTGGAACTGCTCGCCTGGCTTGATGATGAAATGCTGGCCATGGAGGCTGCGGATGAGGGCTAGGGTCGCACTCTGGCAAAGCGGCATGATCGTCGCGGGTTTGGCCGCGGCTGAGTCGCTGGCCGATACCGAGCCTTATGATTTTTTGGATTTTCTGGGTGACATGGTCGAGATCGAAGACGAGATGATCGACGCGATGTCATTTGAGGATGTCGAGTTCGAGTCGACAGAGGACACGCCGGGAGCTGCGGATACAGGCGCTCTCGAACAGGAGCAGGCGGTCTCGGACACCGCCGGGGCAGAATGATGACGCACGCACTGAAGATGATCTTGTTACTGACATTATTCCTGCTGGCTGATGTGGCGGGCGCACAAGAGTGGTCTGCCCTGTCCGATGATCAGCAGTCGGTACTCGCGAAGTACGAACAGGAATGGGCTGACATCGATGCCACGCGTCGCGAGCGGTTAGTGCGCGGTGCGGATCGCTGGCTGCAGCTCGATGATGATGAGCGGGCGCAGTTGCAGGAGCGGTTCGAGCGCTGGCAAGCGTTGCCGGAGTCTCGTCGTCAGGAGCTGCTGTCACGTCTGCAAACGTTCCGCGAGATGTCTCCCGAGCAGCGCGCACAATTGCGCAGCAGATTACAGCGCTTCAATCGGTTGACGCCGGAGCGACGCGAGGCGCTGCGCGAGCGCTTCCGTAACCTCAGTCCAGAGGAACGCGACGCGGCGATGCAGCGACTGCGCGAACGTGCACGACAGCGCGGTCGCCGCACCGGTGGCGGCTAGAGCGACCCATAGAACATATAGAAGATACTAAGGAAGACAGTGTCGCCTTCGATGCCGTCTGCGCCTTGAGATACGCCCACAGCGATATCGAGGTCACCGCGTTGCCCGATCGGTGTCAGGAAGCCTGCTGAAAAGGTATCGGCACTCCCGAGATTGCCGGCGAGTTCATCACGAGAAGCTGACAGATTGATTGCACGCAGATCCTTAAGTGGCCATTCAACGGTCACTGACGTGCTTTGATCCAGCAACGAGGTCGCGAGTGTCAGTGAGGTGGGCGAGAGCCGGCGTACGATCACCCTGCTGCCAAGAAACTCAAGATTGCGGTCGTAATCGAACCTGCGTGTATTTGCACTCACGCGAAAGCCCGACTCGGTTCGGTAGCCAAGGCTCGCACGCCAACCCGTGGCTTCGAGCGGGACCGAGATGTCGTCGAGACGATCGATATTGGGTGTGGAGAGAATCAGGTCAATATCGCGCGTGAGGTATCGAGCGGACCAGCTCCAGTGGTCGCCGTAATGGAAAAAGCCAGCGGACAGGTCCTGCGAGTCAAAGTCGTCGGGGTCACCCGACTGCCCGCCGAAGGCTTCCACACCAATCGGGCCAAAATCGTAGTGCGCACTCAGTTCCCAATCCCGAGTCTGGATATCTTCAGGGAAGGCGTCAGCTTGGGTGCTCGCAAAGTTGGCTGACAGCAAGAGCTCATCATTAACGATCAGGTTGCCAACGATGGTCCCGGTGAAACCGTCTCCGTTATCAGCGGCAACGCCAACACCGAGTGCATAACCCGGATCGTCTGCGAAAGCTGTAGCGCAGAGCAGCGAAGTGAGCGGTAACCAGGCAATCCTGTTCATCAGTTGGACCTGTCTTGGTGTTCAGCTGCATGAGACCCTATCATGGCGAGCGAGAAAGACGAGGGGTAAGCGGTGGCAGAGACCGAAGTGAATGGTGTTCGTATTGCTTTTGAGCAATTCGGCGACCCGAATAATCCGACCTTTATTTTGTTGCAGGGGCTCAGCATGCCGTTGAACGCATGGCCGCCAGCCTTTATCGACAGACTGGTCGAGGCCGGATTTCATGTGCTGACGCCCGAGAATCGTGATATCGGTAAATCGCAGTTGTTCCGCTCGGCTGGCGTGCCCAATCTGGTTTGGGAACGACTCAAGTTGAGTTTCGGGTTGAAGGTGCGTGCGCCTTACACACTCGCGGACATGGCTGGCGACGTCGCCGGGCTGATAGCGAAACTCGGCATTGGGCAGGCGCATGTCGCGGGAGTATCGATGGGCGGCATGATCGCGCAGCTGCTTGCGATCCGATATCCCGAGCGGTGTCTGAGTCTGACGTCGATCATGTCGACCACCGCCAACCCGCGCCTACCGAAACCCGATGCACAGATGGTGCGCCAGCTGTTGTCGCGCCCCAAGACCAGCGACCCCGAAGCCCGGATCGCGCACAGCATGAAGACGTGGTCGATGATCTCGAGCCAGGGTTTTGGTGTCGATTTGAAGCATGTTGAGCAGCGTTTGCGAGATATGTATGCGCGCGGCGTGACTCGCGGCGGTGTCACCCGACAGATGCTCGCGATTGGCTTGGCCAAAAGTCGCGTCGCTGAGCTGAGACAGTTGAAGGTGCCAACGTTGGTCATCCATGGTGAGAAAGACCGTTTGATTCCTGTCGCCGGTGGTGTCGACACCGCCGAGGCGGTGCCCGGTGCCAAACTCGAGATTATCGAAGGTATGGGGCATGACCTGCCGCCGATGTTGATCGATCGGATTACCGGTCTGATGATCGACCACGCGCGCGAAAACGACACCTCTGCCGCGGCTGCCTGACGATGCGCTTTACACAGACACATCAATCGATCCGTGAAGTGACCGAAAAATTTGTGCACGAAGTGCTCGATCCGAATGCTGCAGAGTGGGAAGCAAGCGGACGCTTCCCAGCGCATGAAGTCTTTAAAGCGGCCGGCGATCGTGGGCTGCTCGGAATCGCTAAGCCGGAAGCCTATGGCGGTCTCGGTCTGGACTACACCTACCAGATCGTTTTCTCGGAAGCGCTCGGCTACACCAGCGCCGCCGGCGTTTCGATGGCGCTCGGCGTGCAGACCGACATGGCAACGCCAGCGCTGGCAAGGTTTGGCAGTGATGAAATCAAAGCGGAGTTTCTCGCGCCTGCGATTGCGGGAGATCGTGTGTGTTCGATTGCGGTGAGCGAACCACACGCGGGGTCTGATGTTGCGGCGATCAAAACCCAGGCGCGCAGCGATGGCGCGGACTACGTGATCAATGGCACGAAGATGTGGATCACTAATGCGACACAAGCAGATTTCCTGTGCCTTCTGGCCAACACAGAGGATGGTCCGGCGCACGCGAGCAAATCGCTGATCGTCGTGCCGACCGATACGCCTGGCATCGAGTTCTCTCCGGTACTGAATAAACTAGGCATGCGCGATTCCGACACCGCGCAAATCTTCTTTGAAGATGTTCGCGTGCCACAGCGCTTCACGATTGGCGAGCGCGGTCACGGGTTTCGCTACCAGATGATGCAATTTCAAGAGGAGCGTCTGTTCGCTGCCGCGGCTAACCTGCGCGGTATGGAGCGCTGTATCGAAGCGACGATCGACTACACCCGCGAGCGAAAGACATTCGGCAAACCGATCCTCGACAACCAGGTGGTGCAGTTCCGACTCGCGGAATTACAGACCGAAGTCGAAGCGCTGCGTGCGTTGGTTTACAAAGCTGCCGAGAATTACGTGGCCGGGGACGACGTCACCACGCTCGCATCGATGTGCAAGCTGAAATCGGGCCGCTTGTTCCGTGAGATTACCGACAGCTGCCTGCAGTATTGGGGTGGTATGGGTTTCATGTGGGACAACCCGATCGCACGTGCTTACCGCGACGGCAGGTTGTCTTCCATCGGTGGCGGCGCTGACGAGATCATGCTCGGCATCATTACCAAGCGAATGAATATCGCCTGAGCGAAACTATCCGCTGCTTTGTAGCGGGGTCTTCGTCTCAGGCTTCGGTGCGCGCCGACGGAAATACCAGCCGAACACATCGCGGAACGCGCTCTTTATGTCGTCGGCAATGATGATGTTCACCGGCACCAACAACAGCGTGATGAAAGTCGCGAACAAAATACCGTAGGCCAGCGAGATGCCCATCGGGATCAGGAACTGCGCGGTCGTGGATTTCACGCTCAGCATCGGTAACAGCCCGAGGAAGGTGGTGAGCGAGGTCAGCATTACCGCCCGGAAGCGCGCCACACCTGCCATTTTCGCGGCTTCAATCAGCGGCGTTCCCGCTCGATGTTTCCGATTGATGTAATCGACAAGCACGAGGCTGTCATTGACAACGACCCCCATGAGCGCGATCAATCCAAACACGCTGAGAATCGATACGCTGTAGCCGAGGAACCAATGGCCCATGATGGCGCCGATGACACCGAAGGGAATGATCGACATCACCAGAATCGCCTGGACATAGCTCTTCAGCGCGAGCGCTAGCAGGCAGAAAATCACAAACAGCGCGACGGTAAGACCCGACTTCAGACTCGTGAAAATTTCACCCTGCCGCCTCGCTTCGCCTTCGAGTCGATAAGTGATGCCCGGGAAGCGGGGCATCAGCCCATCGGCGAAGGCCGTGATGCCGCCCTGGATCAGCGTCATATTGGCTGTCGACTTGTCGACCTCCGCACGGACATTCAAGGTGCGATAACCATCAATTCTTGTGATCTGCGATGGACCTTTACCGGGTGTGAGCGTCGCAACGTTGGCGAGCGGCACGTCACGTCCATCCGGCGTTCGAATCAGGAACTCATTCAGCGTATCGATGTTCTGACGCTCCTGTCCGGAGAGTCGGATCAATACACGGATATCATCGCGACCACGCTGGATGCGCTGGGCTTCGAAACCACGGAACGCACTGGATACCTGGCCAACCACATCAGCGCGCGTCAAACCAAGCACATATCCCTGCGGCGTGAGTTCGATGCGTAGTTCTTCCTTGCCGTCGGACAGACTGTCATTGATTTCGAATACGCCATCATAGGTCGCCAGATGTGACTTCATCGCCTCGCCAACCAGCGAGAGCTGTTCGAGAGACTGTCCGGAAAACTGGATGTCGATCGGGTTGCGACCACCCGACCAGGAGGAGCGAATGTTCATAGTCTCCGCGCCCGGCACTACGCCCAGGCGTTCGCGCCAGGCCGCTGCGAAGTCCAGTGCTGAAACTTTGCCGACGCGTTCCTCTGCGGGCGACAGTTCGATTTGTACGCGACCGATATGGGATCCGTTACTGTCGCGGCTCGCTCCCGTGCTCGCCAGGATATTGCCGGCAACTTCTTCGTCGTATTGCTCGTTGTACTCGCGCTTGAGGTCACGTGCGATCTCGAGCATACGCTGTACGTGACCATCGGTGATCTCGTAGGGCGTGCCAACGGGCATGGCAAGCTCTGCCGTGATGGTCTCGCTGGGGACGCTCGCAAAGAACACCCAGCGCGTGTAGCCGCTCGTGACCAGCGTCACCATGATCACCAACAAGCCAGCGAAACTCGCCAGCGTCGAGTAGCGATGTTTCAGTGCAAAGCTCAGCGCCGGCCGGTAGTAGCGCAAAATCGCGTTCTCGAATCCATCTGCAAATTTCTTCTGGAATCGCTGGAACGCATTTCCATGCTTGCTCACTCCACGAATCGAGATGTGTTTCAAGTGAGCGGGCAGAATGAGCTTCGACTCGACAAGCGAAAAGATGAAGACGGGAATGACAACGAGTGGGATGTTCGAAAAGAAACGCCCGAAGCGACCTTCAAGAAATACGAGCGGTGCAAAAGCCGCCATGGTCGTCAAAATGCCGAAGGTCACCGGGCCTGCAACTTCACGCGTGCCTTCGATCGCAGCTTGCAGACCGTCTGTGCCACGCTTGAGATGAGTGTAGACATTCTCGCCCGTGACGATCGCATCATCGACGACCAGCCCAAGCACCAAAATAAAGCCAAATAGCGTCATGATGTTGATGCTGACGTCGAGCATCGTCATCAACATAAACGCACCGAAGAAGCTGATCGGGATGCCGATGAATACCCAGAATGCAATCGCTGGACGCAGGAACAGGGTGAGCATCAGGATGACGAGCAATCCGCCTTGCCAGGCGCTGCTAACCAAAATTCCGAGGCGATTTCTCAGTGTGACCGAGTCGTCGTCCCAGTAGTCCACAAAAAGACCAACAGGTAGCTCTGCGCGTTTTTCGAGAACGTACTGTTTCGCTGCATCCGCGATTTCGAGTGCGCTTTGTTTACCGACCCTGGATACCCGGAGCGTGGCGGCATTAACACCGTTGAACCGTGTCGTTACGGCGTCTTCTTCAAAGCCATCGTCAACCGCCGCAATGTCGCGTACCCGGATGATGCTGCCATCGGGGTTGGTGCGAACCACGATGTCTTCGAATTCCGTCTGTCGATAGGCCTGGCCCTTGGAGCGCAACAGCACATCGCCACCTGCAGAGCGCAGGTTGCCCGCAGACAGGTCCTGTGAGCTTTGGCGAATGGCTGTTGCGACTTCCTCCAGCGTGATGCCGGTTTCGCGGAGCCGATTTTGCGACGCTTCGATCGCCACTTCGTAATTTCGTACAGAGTCCAGTGTGACCTGTGTGATCTCCGGGAGCAGGAGCAGGTCTTCGCGCACCTGTTCTGCCACGGCGCGGAGTTCGTCTTCATCGACGTTGCCTGAGACGACAATTTCGATCACCGAAAAGGAGCGTTGCGCTAAAGCAATCACAGGACGCTCGGCTTCGGCAGGTAAACCGTTGATGGCATCAACGCGACTCTTAATGTCTGCGAGGAGCTCGCGGGGGTCATAGCTGCTCTCGACTTCAATCGATACTGTCGTTGAGCCTTCCACAGAACGCGAGGTGATCTGTTCGATCCCCTCGAGATCGTTCACAGCCTCTTCGACGCGCACCGCGATACCGAGCTCGACATCCTCGGGCGTTGCACCACGAAGCGGCACCGATACCGAGATCACGTCGGGGTCCGCCGGCGGGAACACCTCGAACACCATCAGGTTTCTAATGGTGAACAGACCCCCAGCCACGATGCCAAACATCAGCAGGTTGGCGGCAACCGAATTTCTGGCGAACCAGGCGATCATTGCGCTGCCGCCGCAGTGCCACCCGGGCTGCCCGATTGTCCCTGGCTGGCAGCCTCTCTTCGATCTTGCATAGCGGCGTTCATGATCTGCACACGAGTCCCGGATGTCACCTGCCCAAGTTGTGTCGTGACGACCTGCTCGCCCGCTGCGATACCGCCCGCAACGATGCTCTCAACATCGTTCTGCCAGACCACATCGACACGCCGACGGTCCAGAACGCCGTCATCAACGACAAAAACGAATGTGCCCTGCGACAGCACTTCGTTCGGTACTACCAATGCATCTGCGATGGTCTTGCCGCGCACAGCTGCGGTGACGTATTGGCCGATTGTGATTGGCGAGCTACCGGGGTAGGGGTCGGTTAACTGTGCGATGACGTGAAGCTGGCGTGCCGTCGGATCGATCGCACTTTCTGTTCTCACCAAGACAGCCGGCCATTCACTGTCGTCGCCGAGCGTGGACGCCAAAAAGACATTCGCATCGCCAGCGTCGTCCAACGCGACCTGGCCCGGCAGATCGATGAACGGCAGATCGCGATCACGCAGCGGTAGTCGCACCTCGACGCTGTCTGTTGCATAGATCTCGCCAAGCGCCGTGTTCGGTGTGACGACCTGGCCGAGGTCGGCCAGTTGGGTCAGCACGCGACCATCGAAAGGTGCGGTGATGGTAGCGCGCTCGAGACTGAGCTCTGCTTTGGTGAGTGCCGCTCGTGCTGACGCGACACGTGCTTCGGCAGCGCGCAGTTGTGGCATGCGGGCAACCAATGCGGGCGGCTCGCCCTCGTTGCCGAGTGCCTGCCAATCTGCCAGCGCTTGCTCGGTGCGCGCCTGTGCCTCTGCCAAGACCTGCTCGGCGTCGAGCAGCGTTGCGCGCGCGATATCAACATCAGCCGAGAAATCGCGGGGATCGACCTGCACGAGCATGTCGCCCTTTTTGAATACACCACCTTCGCGGAAGGCTGGGCCGATCGCAGTGATCTGACCGTTGACCTGACTGACGAGTTGGCTCCGCGTGCGGGGCTGCACCGTGCCGTAGCTTTCCAGCATCACGGCGTAGTCACGCGGTTCGATTTTCATCGTTTCAACCACGAGTTGTGGTCCGTCCCCACCCCCTCGTCGTGGGGCCTCCGGCGGGTTTGAGCCGATTAGGTAGGCGATGCCGAACAACGCGCCGATGATCGCGATCGGGACAAATAACTTTGCGGTGATGGAAGGTTCGTTCGTCATGTCTTGGGTTCCGGGGCGCCGTCGGCGTCGAATGGGCCCCCGAGGGCCTCATACAGACTGATGCGATTGTTAAGCAGGGCAGCACGAATCTGCACGAGATTACTCTGTGCATCGAATGCGCGCTGTTGTGATTCAAGGACACTGGTGTAGTCGACCAGTCCCAGGCCATAAGCTTCAAAGGAGCGTGAAAGCGCGTTGTCGGAAGCCTCGACATTACGTTCGGCAGCGGCAAGTCGCTCCGCGAGTGCTTCGGCATTACTGATCGCGTTTTCGACCTCAGAAAACGCGGTATTCACCTGGTTCAGATAAATGAGCTCAAGCTCCTGGACACGCGCAGCCGCGCGTCGTGCGTTAGCCCTTAATGCGCCTGCGTCAAAGATCGGTTGGGTCAGGCGGGTCACAAAATTCCAACCCAGCGGACCACCGTCGGCAGCTTCCGGCAGATTGTTGCCGATATCGCTCAAACCGGCGCTGAGCACGATGGAAGGAAAGCGTTGGCGTTGCGCGACGGCGAGCGCCGCGTCGGCGGCAAGAAGATTTAGCCACGCGATCTGGAGATCAGGTCGCCGGGTTAACAGGTCGCTCGGTACCCCTAGACCCGGGCGCGCCTCGATAACGGGCAGGTCGATCAGGGGCAGCTGACCGTCCGGATACTCCGCGCCGAGGAGCTGAAGATTCGCCGCTGCTATGCGCACGCCCTGAACGCGCGCCGCGAGAATATCCTCGGTCTGCGCCACGGTGGTCCGAGCCAGGTAGACGTCCAGTGATTCGTTGATGCCAGCAAGATATCCGCGGTCCACGATGTCCTGCGCTTTTAGCGCGATGTCGAGCTGGTCGCGAGCGACTTGTTCCAGCGACTGGGCCTCAGCGAGTGCATACCAGGCTCTCGACACATCGGCAGCCAGTTGGCGGCGTGCGTCGATGTAGGTCGCTTCGGCGGCCGCATAGTCGTAGGCAGCGCTGCGCGCCGATGCGGCGAGTTCACCCCAGATGTCAATCTGCCATTGCAAATCGAGGTTCGCCGAGGCGACCTGGTTGACGACGCCATCGTCGAGTGCGTCACCCGTGAAGTTTCGAACAATGCGACGGCGGTTACGATCAAGCGATAACGAAATGCTGGGCAATCTGGGTGCCCGCGCAATGACTGCTGACTGGCGCGCCTGATCGAGCCGCGCACGTGCCGCCCCGAGTGCGTAGTTCTGATCAACCGCATCGTTAACCCGCGCACTCAGTGCATCGCTGCCCAGCGTATCCAGCCACGCGTCATCGGCATCGGTATTGTCCTGTTCGGCGCGCACCCATTCAGCGGGCGTCGCTGCTGTGAGTTCAGGTCGTGGCGGGGCGCTGTGGCAGCCGGCGAGGGCGACACAGGACAACAGGGCCGAAATGTAGAGGCGAAGACGCACCATGGGCTTCCACTGCGATTGGTACTGGATGACGTGCAACGGTTCGAGAAAGGGCGCCGCTCGGATGCGCCGGCAAACCGCTGTTTCTGCGAGCAATTCGCTATCGAAGAATAGCAGTCGTCTCGGTGCTGTCGCAAATTCAAAGTCAGACAATGCGCGATTTGTCTAGGTTTTGAATTGATTGATTACATAACGTTGAGTTGATGAAGAATCCTGCGTGCATGCCGCTAACGCTCACAGACGGCATCAGATGGCGAGAGCGTACGCGTGATCGAAACTTCGAATTCCCTTCTCCTGAGTATCCGACGGTTGGCGGCGCCGATGACGTTATTCGTATTGGCGGCGTGTGGCGGCGGTGGCAGCAGCGTCGAACCGCAACAAAGCGCGGATTCCATGGTGGATGATCTCGCGATTGCGGTGAGCGTTTACGATGCGGAGCGCAGAACGCCGCCGGGGTTTCTATCCGATCCAACGGACTACCCCGGGCTTTCCGAGTTTCGCTTCCATGTGGTCGCGCAGGATGTGGGGCTTGCGGCGGCGACCGATATGCGATTCGAAGCCTGCACCGACGATCCCGCGATCGCCGAACTCTGGTCTGCGCAGGCGAGTGCTGGACGCGGGCTAGCCTCAACAATGACGGCGTCTCGCAATACTGACTGGTTTTTTCAGGTCGACCGAGTGCTCGACAGTGATCCAACCGCCGTAGCTGTTGCCCGCGTCTTTCGCTGCGCCGCGCTCGATCGCGGCACATTGGATGATTCCGGTTCGGCAGGTCAACTTAACCGCGCACCGGTCACCGCAGACGATCTTCGTTACGTCAGCGAGTATCTCTGGCAGTTCAGTATTTTTAACAACGCACTTCAGGCGGTCATTTCGAGTCGTGCTGCGCCCGGCGATGGTGTCTTGAACCACGACCTGATCCGAGCAGCGGCCGAGGTGGGTGCGGGCGTCAATGGTTGCGACCGAATCGACCTGTACCGTTGGCGCCACAGCGTGGACCCGAATAACGGCACATTGACCGAGGAAACCGTGTGGCTCCGAAGTTTTGATGCCCAGCAGAGTGCTGGCAACGTTTCGCTGTGTCCGCAGTGAACGCGATGGGCGCGTGAACCGCGTCACAGCCTCGTTGCGGAGCCGCGTCTAGAATCGAGTTTTCCATAATCGTCGAGCAGGGTATTGGCACGGACCTCTCTCATCATGGCGCTGCCGGACATGGTCCTGGTGGTGCATCGCGACGGCCGTATCCTCGATTCACTCGGTGGGCGTACGTTCAGTTTTGATCTCGGTCCGGAGGCTTGGGAAGGCCAGTCCGTCGAACAGGTACTGCCGGCTGGTGTGGCGGAGCAATTGCAGAGCCACCTGGGGCGCGTGCTCAGAACCCGACAACCTGTTACGGACATTACCCGTGCCGACGATGGGCGTGATTTTGAGTTGCGTCTGAGTGTGCACGGTCGCGAACGCGTCCTGTGCGTTGTGCGTGACCTTAGCGGTGAGCATCAAACGGCCGCCGAATACCTGCAGACTGCATCGACTTCGGGCGAGACGCTCGCCCGCGATACGTTTCTTCATCTTCTCAATGACGCGGTGAATACCAGTCGAATGAGCGAACGTCCGCTTGCTTTGCTGGCGATCGGATTCATGGGGTATGAAGAGGTTTGCCATTCAATCGATGGCGAAGGTCAATCGATGCTCGCCCGCCAAATATCGAGTCGCATCGACGAGGTTTTGGCTGATGCTTCGGAGCGCTTTGGTGCCATGGTGTCAACGCAGTTGAGTGTGGAGCAGTTCGCCGTGCTGGCGTCTTCGGTGACCGGCGGTGAGCAGGCACTGGAAATCGCTCAGGAGCTATCGGACGCGCTCGCAAAGCCGTACGACCTCGAAGCGCGTGAAATGACACTCCGGCCAGCGGTCGGTATTGCCGTGGCACCCCAGGACGGGAACAGTGGTGAGCACTTGTTGCGCAATGCCATGACGGCGATGGAAGAGTCGGCGATGCTCGATCGCAGTGGCATCGAACGCTACACCGATACACGTCGACTGCGGACCGAGCGGCGGCAAGATCTGATCGAGGAATTGCGTTGGGCGATTTCCGAAGACCAATTGACGCTCCACTATCAGCCGGTGTTTCAACTGCGGGATGCGCGACCGGTTGCGATCGAGGCTTTCTTGCGTTGGCAGCACCCGTTGCGCGGTGTGTTGAATGCCGCGGAGTTCGTGCCGTTAGCAGAGGCCACAGGCCAGATTCAAAAAATCAGCGAATGGGCACTCGCACAGGCCTGCCGTGATCTCATGTCGATCCGCGCATCGAGTTCGATGACGCTGTCTGTATCGGTCAACCTGTCACGCCACTATTTCTCGCGCCTGGACCTTCTGGACAGTCTCAACCGTGTGTTTGAGGAAACCTGTTTTGATCCGGCTTGGCTGCAACTCGATATCACCGAGCGCATGTTGATGCGACCGGAGCAGGTCGGTCCGGTTCTCGGCGCGCTCAAGAAACTTGGGATCGGGTTGCAGGTTGACGATTTCGGAAGTGGCTACACATCGCTCAAGCAGATGCGGCGCTTCCCGTTGGACGCTCTTAAGATCGATGGTGATTTCATCGGTGGTATCGGCCGTTCGCCGGATGATGAGGCGGTGTGTCGCAGTGTTATCGCCCTCGCACATGCCTATGGAATGCGCTGTATTGCCGAGGCGGTGGAGACTTCAACTCAGGTGCGTTTCCTGAGGGATGCAGGATGCGACGATATTCAGGGCAGTCTGTTTAGTCGGGAGATGCCGCTGGATGCTCTGGAGGTGTTTCTTGAGCAATTCCACCAGGGTAGGAACTTCGAAAGCGCAGCTGAAGACACCGATATCGCCGCGCTTTAAAAACATGCGGGCGACCTCATCCTGAGGCCGCCCGCCAAAGAGCTCAGTCTAGGGCAACCGGTGTCTTGCCGCGACCGGTGGCTTTCCACCATCCTTCTTCGACTTCGACCGCGGGCACCAGCTCACCGTCGATGCTGCAGGTGGCGCGATAACGCACCGATTTGGCCTGCTTTTCCGCTTTGTGGCGTACGGTCAGCCAGAACGTCGCCTCATCACCGGAATTGGTGCTGCGAATACGCTTGATTCGCGTCGAACCCGGGCCAAGCTCATCACGGATGGCGACTTCGCAGCGTTCCATGCGTTTTGCGCTGGTGCGTGCCTCTGCATCCGCTGGCGCCGTTACGCCAGAAGCGAAAACCATAGTAGCCATTGTTGCTATCAGGACTTTCATTGCTCTCTCCTTGTAGCGCAGCGCGGTGGGGGTGATTGGGGGTATTGCGCTGCGTTGGGAAGCAGTCTAGGGTTTGCGTATCTGCATCAGCAATTCAAATATGGCACGCAATGTCTGCAAAAATGCATAACTTCGATTGGGACGACATTCGCGTGTTTCTAGCGATTGTCGAAGCGGGCAGCGTTACGGAAGCGGCGGTCAAACTAGGCATCAATCAGAGCACGGTAAGTCGTCGGATGACCGCGCTGGAAGAGCGTCTTGGCGTACACCTGTTTGAACGGGCACGGGGCAGCCGTTGGATACTCACCGCCGCCGGCGAACAAATGTCAGGCTCAGCAGCCCTGATGCAGGACAGCGCGAACTCAATCACCCGTGAAGTGCTGAGAAACAGCACCGAGATTTCCGGGCACGTGACCGTCACGTTCTTTGATCACGGTTCCCGTTTCATCGGTGTACCAACGATTGCGAAAATCGCGCGTGAGTATCCCGAGCTGCGGATCTCGATGAACATCAGCACCGATGCGTTGGATCTCGGCTCGCGTGAGGCGGATGTTGCTATCCGTTTCGCGCCTAGCGTTCCCGATGATGTTGTCGCACGTCGCATCTGCTCAGTATCTATCGGAGTCTACGGGACGCAGGAATGGTACGACCGATACCGTGCGGGCGAGCAAGGCATTCCTCTGGTCGTGTGGTCGAAAGTGAATACCGTTAGCGAGTGGCTCGGCGCTGTCGTGCCAGGTGGCCAACTTATGTATGAGGCCAACCGACCGCAGGCGATTTCACAAATGGCGAGGCTCGGTGCGGGTGTTGCGGCGATTTCCTGCTTTGAGGGCGAGCAGACACCAGAGCTGGTTCGTTTTGCAGAAATTCCTGTACTCCGAGAGTCCTATTTGTGGGTCATTTCTCATGAAGATCTGCGCACGACCGCCCGCGTCCGGATCGTGCGGGATCAGATGATCAAGGCGTTGGAGGCAGTGCGACCGCAGCTGGAATACGACCCGGCAAAAGAGACCACAAAACACTGAAGTCTTGAGAGCGTTTGCCGCTAGCTGAGACGTGGCGCGCAGTGCGCGAAGGGCGAGCCGCAGTACACTCAACTCACCATAGGCGTGTGGCAAGTATTATGTCGAGTGAAATCGATGCGGTCCTTGAGAACAATGGCATCTCAATGGTGTTCCAGCCCATCGTGGTGGCTGGCGAAAAAGCGCTGTTTGGCTATGAAGCACTCGCACGGGGCCCGGAGGATACGGGACTGTTTCAACCCGTTTCGCTCTTTGCGGCTGCCAGTGCAGCTTCGCGAACCGTGGAAGTCGATTTCGCCTGCGTGGCCTCAGCCTTCGCGCAATACCGAGCGCTGGATCTTTCAGGTCGACTGTTCGTCAATCTGACGCCCGAGGGTATTCTCAGTCTTGGACGGAATCTACAGCCTTTGGCCACGCTTCTGGATGATTCCGGTATGGATTCGCACCGGTTGGTGCTCGAGATAACCGAGCAGGCGATTGTCGATGATTACATGGCCGTATCGGCGGCGATGAAATCGGTTCGAACTCTCGGCGTGGCGTTCGCCATCGATGACCTTGGGTCTGGATACTCTGGTCTTAAGGCATGGTCAGAGTTGGCGCCGGAATACGTAAAGATCGATCGATACTTTACGCAAAATGTACATAATGATTCGGTGAAAGGTGAATTTGTTCGCGCCATCCTCGATATGGCCAGGGCATCTCGCAGCACTGTGATTGCAGAAGGTGTCGAGACGCTAGAAGAGGCGCGTGAACTCATCGATGCGGGTGCGGGTCTACTGCAAGGTTACTTTTTCGGTCGACCCGAGTCGGAACCGGACGTGAGCGATGCATTGGAGAGAAGTGCGTCGATCCGGGTTCGTGCTCCCGAGCACTCCATGACGTGCGCAAGACACATCTCGTTGCCTGTCAGTTCGATATCGCCGCTCACGCCCGTGCCCGCTGTGGCTGAGATTTTTCATAAGGAACTGGACCGCGACACCATCCCGGTCGTGCAGGACGGGCGTCCAGTGGGCGTCGTGCCCCGCGCATCGTTCCTCGAGACTATGAGTATGCCGCTGCGTCGTGAGCTCTATCTTAAGCGCCCGATCAGTGTGCTCATGCAAGAGGCCGTGCTCGTCGTCGACGCAGACCTGCGCCTCGAGCAAGTGTCGCGATTGGTCACCAGCGGCAACCGCACGCGGCTGCATGAAGAGTTCATGATCACCGAGCGCGGAAAGTACATCGGTATGGGTCGGGTCGTCGATTTGCTGCGCACGATCACGACGGAGCAGATCCAGGTGGCGCGATACAGCAACCCACTTACGCTGCTCCCGGGCAACGTACCGATTTATGATTGGATTAATCGCGCTGTTGCGCGCGAGCGATCATTTGTTATCTGTCATGTCGACGTCGACAATTTCAAGCCGTTCAATGACAAGTATGGCTATGCGCGCGGCGATCAGGCGCTCGTGACGATCAGTGAGATCCTCAAGCGTTGTGTGAGCCCAAAGCTGGATTTTGTCGGACACGTTGGCGGCGACGACTTTGTCTTTGTCTTCCAGACCAAGAACTGGCGCGACCGCATTCAGCAATGCTTTGACGAGTTGACGGAAGCGCGCGAGACGCTGCATTCAGAGGAGGATCTCGAGCTCGGCTACCTGACGGCGACCGACCGGTTCGGCAGTGAACGAGAATTCGAGTTGCTTAGCATCTCTGTTGCTGCATTGATCTGCAAAGGGATTCGTGAGCACTCGGCCGAGATGCTGATTCAGCATCTTGTGCCAATCAAGGCCCACGCCAAAAAGAAAGCCGGCAATGCGTTGTCCGTTGCGATGTGCACCGAAAGGCCGAGCAACGCTTCGCAGCCTTCGGCTGAAGTCACCCTCGAGGACACAGTTTCGATGGCCGGCTTGACCGTCTAAGCACGTCCATGTGCCCAGACGGTCAAAAAGACGATCTCGGCTAGCCTGCAAGATCGAAACGATCCGCGTTCATAACCTTGGTCCATGCGGCAACAAAATCACGAACGAACTTCTCGTCATTGTCGTCTTGCGCATAGACCTCGGCATACGCTCGCAGAATCGAGTTGGAGCCGAATACAAGGTCGGTGCTGGTGGCAGTGAAAACAACTTCGTCGCTGCGGCGATCACGAATCTCGTAGGTGCCGTCCGTGGCTGGCACCCAGCGATAGGACATATCGGTCAGCACCGTGAAGAAGTCGGTGGTTAGTTGGCCGGGACGTCTTGTGAAGACGCCGTGTGCACTGTTGCCGTAGTTGGCGCCCAATACACGCAGGCCGCCGACGAGTACCGTCATTTCCGCAGCGGTTAATCCGAGCAGTTGCGCGCGATCCAACAGCAGCTCTTCCGGGCTCACCGCGTACTTCGCTTTTTCGAAGTTACGGAAGCCATCTGCAGCGGGCTCCAGAGGTCCGAAAGATGCGACGTCGGTTTGTGCTTGTGAGGCGTCGCCACGACCAGGAGTGAAGGGAACGGTCTCGTTGAATCCGGCGTCTGCGATCGCTTTTTCAAGGCCGACATTCCCAGCGAGCACGATGGTGTCGGCGATTGAGGCATTGTTCGCGCTCGCAATGGGCTCAAGCACGGCGAGCACGCGCGCCAGCCGCTCCGGCTCGTTTCCGAGCCAGTCTTTCTGCGGCGCGAGTCGAATGCGTGCACCGTTCGCACCACCGCGGTTGTCGGAACCCCGGAAGGTGCGCGCACTGTCCCACGCGGTGCTGATCAGTTCAGCGACCGTCAGATCAGAATCAGCGATCTGCTGCTTGATCGTATCGATGTCGTAGTCGGTACTGCCTGCGGGGATCGGGTCCTGCCAGATCAAGTCTTCGGCCGGTACGTCCGGTCCAAGATAGTTCGTGCGTGGACCCATATCGCGGTGCGTCAGCTTGAACCACGCGCGTGCGAAAGTGTCCGCAAAGTATTCCGGGTCCGCCATGAATTTCTGACAAATCGCGTTGTAAGTCGGATCGATCTTCATCGCCATATCCGCATCAGTCATGATCGGGTTGTGGCGCACCGTCGGATCGGTCGGGTCTACCGGTTTGTCTTCTTCCTTGATGTCGATCGGTTCCCACTGCCATGCGCCGGCGGGCGATTTGCGCAGCTCCCAATCGTAGCCAAACAGCAAATCGAAGTAGCCCATGTCCCATTGCGTGGGGTGCTTCGTCCATGCGCCTTCAATGCCGGAGGTAAAGGCATTGCTGGCTTTACCATTCAGGTCCGGGTTAGACCATCCCATTCCTTGCTCGTGCACGCCTGCTGCTTCAGGGGCGACACCAATGTTGTCACCTGCGCCGCGTCCGTGTGCCTTGCCGACGGTATGTCCGCCGCAGGTGAGCGCCGCCGTCTCTTCGTCGTTCATCGCCATGCGACCAAACGTCTCGCGAACGTGCTGAGCGGTTCGCGCAGGGTCGGGTTGTCCGTTGACACCCTCCGGGTTTACGTAGATCAGACCCATGTGGACAGCAGCCAGTGGGTTCTCAAGGCTGCTGGCGTCCTCGAGGTTTTCGTAGCGATTCTCGCTCGGTGCGAGGAACGCTTCTTCGGCACCCCAATAGACGTCCTGCTCGGGCCCCCAGATGTCTTCCCGACCGAAGCCGAAGCCGAACGTCTTGAGCCCCATGGACTCGTACGCCATGTTGCCGGCGAGAATGATCAGGTCGGCCCAACTTAGCGCGTTGCCGTATTTTTTCTTTGCCGGCCACAAGAGGCGACGTGCCTTATCGAGACTCGCGTTGTCCGGCCATGAGTTCAGCGGTGCGAAGCGGATGTTGCCATGGCCCGCACCACCGCGGCCGTCGCCCGTTCGGTAAGAGCCGGCTGAATGCCACGCGAGGCGGATCATGAGGCCGCCATAGTGGCCCCAGTCGGCGGGCCACCACTCCTGGCTATCGGTTAAGAGGGCGCGCACATCCGCCTTCACGGCTTCAAAGTCGAGCGCTTTGACAGCCTCGCGATGATCGTAGTCGGCGTCCATCGGATTGGTGCGAGCATCATGCTGATGCAAGATGTCGAGGTTCAGAGTCTTTGGCCACCATTTGGTCACCGGTTTTTCGGCCGTCGTGTTTCCGCCGTGCATTACGGGGCAAACCGCATCTTTCACATTCGCGCTCATACTGCGTCCTCCTCCGAGTGTTTCAAAACAGCATAGGGGTGTAGCTTGCGCCCGTGAAATCAGTTTTTCGAACCATCTCCATAGTTTTTCTGAATCGACTGGCGCTGCTTGCAGGCCAATCGGTGAGTGTTAGGATGCGTGGGACGCGGCAGTACCTATTCGCAGGTGCATCGTCAGCCACTAGACCACCATCAGTTGAGATCAGTATGAGATTCCGATTCGCTTGGGCACCAAAGGTGTCGTTAATTTGTGTCGCGCTTGGCCTCGTTGCATGCGGACAAGAACCACAAGAGCAAGCAGTAAAGGCAACAGAAAAGGCAAGAGAGATGACGCCCGAGGAAACGATCACCACTGAAGCCATATTCCGCGATCGCCTTTACGATGCGGAGCAGCCGGTAGCATCGCGCTGGCATCCCGACGGCACCTCTTTCACAGTGCTGGAAACCAGCCCCGACTACGAAGACGCTGAGATGGCCGTCGACGAGAATGGTGATCTCGTTGAACATCCAAAGGATCTTGTTAGCTACGACTTTGAGACGCTCGAGCGCACCGTGATTCTGTCGGCTGCTGATCTCGTGCCGCCCGGTGGCGATAAGCCGCTCGTCATTGATGATTACGCCTGGTCGAAAGATCAAAGCAAGATCTTGCTCTACACCAATAGCGTTCGCGTATGGCGAGTGAAGTCGCGCGGTGACTATTCAGTGCTAGACCTCGAGTCTGGCGAGATCGTGACCCTCGGTGGACCTGATGCAAAACCGAGTACGATGCAGTTTGCGAAAATCTCACCCGACAGCAAGAAGGTCGCTTACGTGCGCGAGGCGAATATCTTCGTTGAAGATCTGGAAAGCGGCGAAATCAGCCAGCTGACGCGCCGGGAAAACGATTCGATCATCAACGGCATCATGAGCTGGGCGTACGAAGAGGAGTTCAGTATTCGTGACGGGTTCCGGTGGAGCCCCGATAGCTCTCGAATCGCGTATTGGCAGTTTGATACCTCCGGCGTGAAGAATTTCACGTTGATCAACAATACCGATTCGCTGTACCCGACTCTGACCGAGATTCCTTATCCGAAAGTGGGCGAGACGATTTCTGCTGCGCGTATCGGTGTTGTGTCTCTCAAGACACGCAATACCGCTTGGGCGTATGTGCCGGGCGATCCTCGCGACAACTACATTCCTCGCATGCAGTGGACCGAGAATAGCGATGAGCTGCTGCTGCAGCATGTCAATCGCAAACAAGACACGAATCGGGTCTATATCGTCGAGGCGATCAGTGGAGAGAGCGAGAACATCTTCGTTGATCAGGATGCCGACTACCTCGATGATTTCCATGATGTCGAGTGGTTGGATGACGGTGCCGCCTTCACCTTTATTTCTGAGCGCAGCGGATGGTGCCATGTGCACAAGGTTTCGCGCGACGGCGAGACCATCACGGATCTGACGCCGGGCGACTACGATGTTGCGAGCCTCCTGAAGGTGGATAAGGAGGGCGGTTGGCTCTACTTCACGGCGTCCCCAGACAACATGACGCAACGTTATCTTTACCGCGCGCCGCTTGATGGCAGCGGAGAGAAGGAAAGGCTGACACCTGAGACCTACTCGGGCACCAATGCTTACAAGTTTTCGGAAGACGCACGCTTTGCGGTCCATACGCATTCATCGTTCTTGCAGCCGCCACAGTACCGCTTGATCGCGATTGAGGATCATCGGGTGCTGCAGACGTTTGAAGACAATCAGGAACTGATCGACAGACTCGAGCAGCTGAAACTTGGGAAGCATGAGTTTTTCCAGGTGGAGGCTCAGGATGGTCTTACGCTGGATGGCTACCTGATTTATCCCGTCGGTTTTGACCCGAAGCAGAAATATCCGATCGTCAACTACGTGTATGGCGAGGTGGCAGGCCAAACGGTTCTGGATTCATGGCGCGGTCTTGGCGGCATGTGGCATTTGATGATGGCGCAGAAGGGATATGTCGTCGCCTCGGTCGAC
>CAWUIB010000007.1:0-207671 GCA_963922335.1 uncultured Chromatiales bacterium
GCAAGTATCCGGCATACGACATGATGACGCGCAGGGAATTGGGCGAGCGATTCAGAATCTCCAACGCTTCCTGAGCAATCTCCGTCGTGCTCTCGTAAATTCCGATGGCGAGATCTGCGCGCGACCTTGCTTCCAACTCCAGGATCGCAGCGTCCGCCGAGTCTGGTCTTTGCGCTAACGCACGAGCGGCAAGATCCGCCGCTTCGCTGAAACCCGGTGTCGGTGGTCTGAGACCAGTCGCAATCTGAGACAAGTAGATCGAGCTCATCTCAATCAGCGCTTCTACAAAATCTGCGTCACGCGAAAGCGCTTGCGACAGAAGTTGTTCCGCAGTTTCAAGCGCTTCAAAGGAACCCGGCCGTGCAGCGTTCACCGCCCGCAAGTAAAGATCAAATGCTGTGACATCCGTTGTGCCGATCCGCTGCGGCCGCGACTCCTGCGCAATGCCCAGCATTTCGCTGACGACAATCGCAAACACCGAATCTGTGATTTCATCCTGAATCGCGAAAATCTCATCAACAGGCTTATCGAACTTTTCTGACCAGACGGTGTTGCTGTTGCGGCTATCAATCAGACTCGCAGTCACACGAAGTGTCTCGCCCGCTTTCTGCACGCTGCCACGCAAAACGTACGCCACACCGAGTTCTCTGGCAATCTCGGCCGTACTCTTGCGTGCATCCGTAGCAAAAGCGGATGTCTCGCCTGCAACGCGTAGATCACTCGCCGAGGACAGCATCGTGATCAACGTCTCAGTCAGACCGCTCGCCAGATAGGCATTGTTAGGATCCGATGAAAAACTGTCGAAGGGTAGGACAGCAATCGAGTTGGAATCGACATCGCTGATTGCCGCTGCCTTGGCTGCTGGCCCGCCAGTCGGTACGTACCAAAACTGATTTGCCAGCAGCAATCCGATCGTCAGGCACAACAACCCGATGATCGTCAGGTTGAGTTTATGTGCTGTGGCAGAGGTCACCGAGTCATCAGGCTCGACCTCTGTCTCGCGCTTGATGCCCTCAGGTGTGAGCTCATACACCCACGAAAAAACCAATACGAAAGGAAAACCCAAAGCTGCGATCAGAAGCACGAAACGCAGGGTCCAATCCGGCAAGCTCAAGATGCCGGCGAGTACATCAAACACCTGCAGGACGAGCCACGTACCAACCGCATACACAGTTGCGACGCGAATCACGTTTCTGCGTTTGAGTTCGGAGAGAAAACTCATGACGTAGCCGAACGGTTCAAATCGGTTGCCGGCTGTCCAGGTAATTCCGGACGTTCAATTTGGCACGCTCTAGCGCGACATCCCAGGCCTCAACATTAGAACGTATCTTGGCATCGTCCAGGAGCTCCTTGCCAAGCTCCGTCTCGAATACTCTCCGTTTTAAGTGACGACGCATCATGAACGGATGTTTTTGAAACACCGTGTCGATGTAATAGGCTCCCATCGCGTCCGGGTCATTTTGAAACAACAAACCAGTGAGCTTGACACCGTCCCCAAAATTCACCTCCGATCCAATTAACGCGTTGTACCGCTGGAATTTTTCGTACAACGTTTCCCGCTCCTCTTCCGTGTACGTGTCAACCAGATAGATATCAGCTCTCTCACGAGCGAGAACTGACTTTGAGGGCGTCCCCTCGCCATACTGGTTAGCGAAACCAGGGACAGCTTCGTTAAGAAATTCCAATGCTTCGTCAAGCTGATCCAAAGCGAGTGCCGATTCTATGCAGTAACCAACAGATCGCGCATACAGACCACGACGATTACCCACGTCATCCAAGATCAGCTGTCGGGCGAGCTTATCGAGCTGAGGGTAATCCCCAAGCGCAGCTAGACGCTCCAACTCAAGATCTTTGACCTCGAGGGAATTCGGCGCTATCTCTCGAACGCGATCGATGTAAGGCTGCGCCTCTTCGACAAGGTCCAACGTCAATAGCCTCCAAGCGACGCTGCCCGGAAGCTCAGGGTCTCTTGGATCGAATTCAATGGCTCGGTCGTAGCTCTGGATAAAGCTGACCACATCACCCATCGCATTGTCGATCGCGGCAAGCGATGCCCAAGCATTTGGCTGGGCGGGCTCAATCTCAAGGGAACGACTGAACGCCAGTCTTGCCTCGTTATACCTACCCTCAGATGCCAGAATCGCACCGCGACGGTTGTGCAGCATTAAATTTAGTGGATCACGCTCTATGGCCTCCTCGAGAAGCGCAACTGCGGCGTCTGCCTGCCCGTAGAATTGAAGGTAGCCTGACAAATGGAAACGCGCCTGTGCAGGTAGGTTAGGGAGTTCAAGAATTTCGGATGCTTCCGCCGCCAGTGCATCGGCACTCTCAAAATCACCAGTCTTATAGGCACCAAAAACCCGTAGTCGTATATTCAACACGCGAGCGTTTATCGAGTCGGAACGCACTGCGAGTGCTTGCTCTGACAAAGCAATCGCCAGCTCCAGATCCTCTTCGGGTCGACTTCCAGTCACCATTTGAGCTAGGTAGAGTTCCGACAGCTCATACAGACCCTCAAAAAAGTCAGGATCCAGAGCAAGAGCGCTCTTGAGCAGCGTCTCTGCTTCGGCAAGCGCTTCGAAAGAGCCCGGGCGCTTGGCTTCGAGGGCCTTGAGGTACAAATCGTAGGCACCAGTATTCGTCGTGCCGACGCCTTCAGGGGTTGCCACTAAATCTGTCGAAACGATATCGGCAGCCACACGCGCAACCACTGTGTTGGCGATCTCGTCCTGGATCGCAAAGATATCGGCGGATTGCTTATCAAATACCTTGGACCACACAGTCGCATCAGACTCGGAGTCGATGAGATTCGCGGTAATTCTCAGTCGCTCGCCAGAGCGCTGTACGCTGCCACGCAGCAGATAAGCAACGTTGAGTTCTTCTCCGATTTCCTGCGAACTCTTGTTGGCACCCAGAAATGAAAACGCGGAGGTCTGTCCAGCGACCTTGAGGTTCTGCACCGAGGTCAACATGCTGGTCAGCGTCTCCGTAAGCCCATTTGCGAAATAGCGATCCTCTTCACCGGAGTAATCATCGAAAGGTAAAACCGCAATCGAAGCCTTATCGACATCCACAACAGCATCTGGACTCGCTGCGTGCTCTTGGCCGCTTACCAGAAATCTATCTGCCAACAAGACAGCCACCGCAACCGTGAGCAGTCCGATGATGACGGTGTTTAAACGCCCGCCAGTTTCGCGCGTGATCGATTGTGAGCGATCGATTTCCGACTCGCGCTTGATGCCCTCCGGGGTAATTTCGTAGACCCAGGAAAAAATCAACGCGAAGGGAAATCCGACGGCGGCGATCATCAGAACAAACCGCAATGTCCAGTCTGGAAGACTCAACAGCCCCGTCAGGACATCCACAACTTGCAGCACCAACCAGGTACCGATCGCGTAGGCCGTCGCCACACGAATGACATTCCTACGTTGTAGTTCGGAAAAGAAACTCACAGATTTAGCCAATATCAGTTACGCGTACTAGCGCTCTGCCAAAAACTTCCTGGTGTTCGCACGTACGCGTTCCAACGCGATATCCCAAGCTTCTACGTTATCGCGGATGTACGGATCCTCAAGCAATTCCTGACCAAAATCGGTGTCGAAAATGGCACGTTGGAAATCTCTTGGTGATCTATAGGAGTATTTCGGGAATATTGTGTCCCTGTACATTCGCTTGATGCCTTCAATATCGTCTCGGACCATCAGCGTCCGTATCACCGCATCGTCCCACAAGACCTCCTCGCCACCGAATTCGTCGTTGTACGCTTCAAAGCGCTCAACCAACGTTGCTCGCTCTTCTGCGGAATACGTCGGAAGCAAATAAACCTCGGAAACTTCGCGAGCATGGGCGATTTTCGAATTGACCCCCGCCCTGTATGGGTTGTCGAAATCCGGAAGCTCCTCGTTCAGAAACTGTAGCGCCTCATCAAGTTCACCCAACGCCTGCGAAGCCTGAATGAAGAAAAAAACGGCGTCCTCGAAAAACCAATTTCTATTCGAGACATCGTCGATAATCGCCTGTCGCGCCAATCGATTGAGTAACGCATCGTCCTTAAGAGAAGCAGCGCGGTACAGCTCCAGAAGACGCTCAGTCTCAGATCCCGGCGCCATCTCCCGCACGCGCTCGAGGTAAGGTGCTGCCTCTTCCACAAGATCGAGATCATAGAGGATGAAAGCAATAGCTCCAGGCACTTCTGGATCAAGTCGGTCGTATTCCATCGCACGCTCATAATGCTTAATGAACCCAACCACATCGCCCTGCGATTCATCGATCTTACCGAGCGCGGACCATGCATGTGCCTGAGCTTCCTCAACATCGATCGATGCACGGTAGGCTTCGCGCGCTTCGGTCAGGCGCCCTTGCGAGCGGAGCAGTCTCCCGAGGCTGTTGTGTAGCTGAACGTTTAGCGGGTCCGCCGCGATAGAATTCTCAATCATCTCAATCGCTTCATCGTACCGCTTGAATTGGGCCAGATACCCTGCCAGATAACCACGCGTTCTCGGGGAAAGGTCGTCGCGCTCCAGCAGCGCATCAGTCTCCTGGCGTAAGCGCTCCAGTGTTTCGAAATCGTAAGGGTCGAAAGCCAACTGCACTTCGGCCATGATCCGAGTCATCTGTGCATCAGGTGACTGCGGCCTAAGGTCCACAGCTCGCTTAGCCAACACCAGCGCCTCACCATAGTCTGACTGTGGACGCGAGCCTGTCCATATCTGCGCAAGATAGAGATCGCTGAGCTCCATGTTTGCCTCAACGAAATCCGGATCAAGCGTGAGCGCCGACTTCAGCAGCACCTCAGCGGCTTCGAGCGCTTCGAACGTATCAGGACGACGTGCTTCTACCGCCTTCAAGAAAAGATCATAGGCACCAGTGTTATCTGTCCCGATACTCGCGGGCTTCAGAATCGCCCCGCCTGAAACCACGTCCGCAGCGACCCGCGCAACCACTGCGTTGGCGATCTCGTCCTGAATTTCAAAAATGTCTGCAGATTGCTTGTCGAAGACCTTCGACCACACCGTAGAATCACTGCTGGATTCAATCAGGTTAGCCGTAATACGAAGCTTGTCCTCCGCCCGCTGCACGCTACCGCGCAACAGAAAGGTCACGCCCAACTCACTGCCGATCTCTTGCGAACTCTTGTTCGCCCCCAGAAATGCGAAAGCGGAAGTCTGGCCAGCGACACGCAGGTTTTGAACCGACGTCAACATGGTAGTAAGCGTCTCGGTCAGGCCATTAGCCATATACCGACTACCCTCTCCTTCCGAGAAGTCATCGAAGGGCAGCACTGCGATCGAAGCGCGATCAGTCTCAACAACGGCCGCGGACGGGGGTCCCCAATCACGATTTGGCAGGATCAGGAACCGATCGACTAACAGGACACCGATGGTGACGACTAGCATGCCGATGATGACCGTATTCAAACGACTGCCCGTTTCGGTAGTAATCGATCGTGAGCGATCGATTTCCGACTCGCGCTTGATGCCTTCTGGCGTGAGTTCGTAGACCCAGGAAAAAATCAATGCAAATGGGAAGCCTAACGCTGCGACAAACACCAGAAACCTGAGCGTCCAGTCCGGCAGGCCAAAAATGCCAGAAGAAATGTCACCTACTTGCAAAACAAGCCACGTCCCTACCGCGTAGACCGTTGCCACACGAATAACGTTGCGACGCTTCAGCTCGGCAAAAAGACTCACGTCAGATTGTCTCCGTGGATCGTTGGTTCTGCGGTGTCGCGAGATGTCTTTTGACATTGGCGCGCGTTCGGTCGAGCGCTGTGTCCCATCCATTTAGTTTCCGACGGATTTCGCCATCCTCCAGCAGTGACTTGCCCAGGTCCAAAGAAAAGAGCTGGCGCTCGATCTGCCTTGGACCGCGGAACGTAAACGCATCGAGCACATTATCCCGGAAAAAGCGCGTCAGCTGATCCTCGTCATCCTCGAGTGCGAGCAAAATAATGTTGAGATCTCGGGACAGACTCAGATCGGCACCCGAATTTTCCAGATACAACCTAACTTCGCCGGCATACCGTTCTCGCTCATCAGCCGAATAAGTCGGAATCAAAAACGGCTCGGATAGGATCCGCGCATAACTAACTTTCGATGGCACTCCAGAACGGTAGGGTGAGCGGAAATCTGGAACGGTCTCGTCAAGAAAGGCGAGCGCATCATCCAGTTGATCAAGAGCGACGGCGGACTCGATCAGATAACGAACGGACGATGCAAAAAAACCGCCACGCGAGGGTGCGTCATCGATTATTGCCTGCCGACTCAGCTTGCTCAAGAGCTCCATGTCGGCCACGGCTGCCGCGCGTTCGAGCTGCAACAATCGATGAATATCCGAACCTGGTGCCATTTTCTCAACACGTTCCAGGTACGGCTCCGCTTCATCGACAAGATCGATTTTGTACAGTTCGTACGCAACGGCCCCCGGGAGCTCAGGGTCAGCCCGGTCGAATTCCATCGACCGATCACAGTTCTTGATAAATCCAACCATGTCGCCCATGCGGGCATCAATAAATCCCAGGGAAGCCCATAGCAGGGGTTGAGACTGCTCAATCTCCAATGATCGACGATACGCAGTCCGCGCCTCCGAGAATCTCTCGGCCAGCTCCATCATGAAGCCGATCTTGAAGTGGTATTCAGGATTAAGCGGGTCCAGTACGGCCGCTTGCTCTAACAGAGCGATAGCCTCTTCATCGCGACCAGCCCATTGCAGGTATCCAGCGAGTGAGCCCATCGCCCTCACCGGCAGGCTATCACTCTCCAGGATCTTTTTGGTTTGTTCCTCAAGTCTGGCGAGCTCACCAAAATCGCCTTCTGCAAATGCAATAGAAACTCTGGTCTGAATATTCATGACTTGAGCGTCGATGGAGTCCGGGCGAATACTCAAAGCGCGTTCCGAAATTGCGAGTACGTCACCGTACTCAGAACGAGGTCGCAGCCCGGTATTGATTTGAGCCAAATAAAGATCGGTCAGCTCGACTAACGCCTCAAAAAAATCCGGGTCCAGTGTCAGCGCATTCTTTAGGAGTATCTCAGCGGACTGGAGCGCCTCAAAAGAACCTGGTCGACGCGCTTCTACCGCCCTCAGGAACAACTCGTAGGCGCCTCGATTCGTTGTGCCGACGCTCTCAAGAACGACGCCGGATCCACCCGAGACAATATCCGCGGCGATTATCGCTACAACGGTGTCGGCAATTTCGTCCTGAATCTGAAAAATATCATCGGCGCTCTTATCAAAGACCTCGGACCAAACCGTCGCATCCTTCTTTGAGTCAATCAGGTTAGCTGTTATTCGAAGGTTCTCTCCCGATCTTTGGACACTGCCACGCAGCAAGTAAACAACGCCCAACTCAGACGCAATTTCCGGCGCTGGCTTGTTCGCTCCCACGAAAGCAAACGCCGAAGTCTGGCCGGTGACTCGCAAATTCTGCACGGATGTCAGCATTGTCGTCAGAGTTTCCGTCAACCCGTTGGCAAGATAGCGCTCACCTTCAGCGGAGTAGTCATCGAAGGGCAACACAGCAATTGAGTGATCATCGATGACTTCAACTTGAACAGACGCTGGATCGGGCGCCGAGCTGCGGGTAACAACACGATCGGCAAGCAAAACAGCGACCGCAAGCGTGAGCAACCCGATAATGACCGTATTCAATCGACTGCCCGTTTCGGTAGTTATCGATTGTGAGCGATCGATTTCCGACTCGCGCTTGATGCCTTCTGGCGTGAGTTCGTAGACCCAGGAAAAAATCAATGCAAATGGGAAGCCTAACGCTGCGACAAATAAGATGAGGCGCAACGTCCAGTCCGGCAATCCGAACAGGCCGGACGTGATGTCACCTACCTGCAAGACGAGCCAGGTTCCGACGGCATACACAGTCGCCACACGAATCACATTGCGGCGTTTTAGCTCCGCGAGAAAACTCATCGTTGCGACCTATTCCTCAGGTCGCCAGGGCGTCCAGTCACAACCCTCACAGTATGGGTCAATGTCGGCGCTCTCGAGTGTTGTAAGAATGTAGTCAGTCCAGGTTTCGTTCGGCGTCCAGACCGAGTTCATGTCGGCCTTCGCGTCTGCAACGGGCACACCGAGTTCGATAACGCGATACAACATCGCAAATGCGCTCGCGCGGTAGTTGGCCTGGCAATGCAATAAGGTCGGTTTCTCCGGGTCAGCTCGCATCACCGCGGCAAACAGCGCGTAATCACCCGGTCGTGGTGCATCCCAACGCACTGGTATTTGAATAAAGTCCGCACCGAGATCGCTGACGATTCGATCCTCGTGCTCAAGCGAGCCTTTGTGGTCGCTATAAGCCACATAGACGATGCGCTCCACACCGTCCCCGATGATCTCATTCAGATGATCTTCTGTCGGCTGCCCGGCACTCGCGAAGATGTCCGAGTATTCAAGATAATTTCTCGGTTGATGGTCATCCGCGAATGCACTGGTGGATGCTGTTGCCAGCCAACAAAGAACAAGAAAAACTCGCATACGCCAGACCCCAATGATGTCCCGACTCGATTGTAGCCTGAGTCGGCCCGGAGCCACGAACTTAGCGGCAGGTTTGGGCCATCCAGGCAACCACGGTACGTTGCATGAGCATGCGATGCCCGGAAAAGGAGTGGTCACCTTCCATCTCCAGCGCAGTGAGCTTGATCCGCGGATTTTGCTCGTAGGTCGCCACCAGGCGACGCTGCACGTCGATCGGCACAGCCGTGTCCTGTCGGCCAGTGATCAGCAATACCGATTTCCCGGCGAGGCCCGCCGCCGCGTTCCTCAAGTCGAATGCTCTTTGGTTCTCTGTCAGCTCACGCATGGCTGTCTCACCATCGAAGCCCTCCAGCATGAACAATCCGTCGGTGTACGCCGCAAAGCCGTCTTTGGCAGCCTGATCGCGATCGGCGTACTCGCCCGGATTTGCAGCCGCCAGCCCGACAACGCAGTCGAGGCGCGCGTCCGAGGCGCCCGCCCTCAGCGCGGCATAACCGCCCATGGAATGACCGACCAACGAAAACCGCAGACCGTCGACACGGTACTGACGGCCTTCGGCACGCAGCCAGCTCAGGGCCGCTGCAACATCCTGATGCAAAGTGGTCAGCGAATAGCGTCCTTGAGCACCCCAAGCGCCACGGTAGTGGATGAAGAACACATTGAAGCCGGCGCGTCGGAGTGACTGCCCAAGATCCAGGTTTTTTTCGTTGCCCGGATATCCGTGCAGCAGCACAATGGTGGGGTGCGGACCTCGACCATTTGGCACCATCAGGTAGCCGGGCAGTTGCCGACCCGCACTGGAGAATGAGACCTCCACGTTCTGTGGCGGGAAAGCTGGATCAATTTCAGGCACATCCTGCGCCACTGGATCGAATGCGTTGCGCGACGCACCACCCGCCGCGCACCCCGCCAGGGCGAGGATCGGAATGAGCAGTGTCAGCTGCCTAAGCAGACTGACCATACAAACGGTCCAGCCACGGCCCATGTTCGTGGTAGTGGTTTACCGCGGCTTCGCACGCCGCCAACGTGCGTTGGTAATTCCGTTGAGCCGTGCGCAATCCGCGCTTGGTGCCTTCCGGATAGCGCCCCATGCCCGCGAGCAAGCAATACCAACTCGCGCGCTTGTAGGGGTGTCGATCGAGCTTGCGACCCACACTGTCGTCAAAGCTCTGCGCACCATCCCAGGCAGTCATGATTTCGCGAAGGCTGTCCGACATATGATCGTTAGCGCGAACATCACGCCAATACGCCGTGTCGTTGCGGCTGCTCGCCAGATAATGCGCCTGTAGATAATCGCGGGTGCCATCGACCAAACCGTTGACCGTGTCATTAAAGTCGCCGGGCGGCTCGACGTTGAAATCCTGAGCTTCGAACAGTTTCGCAAAGTGTTCGATGGTGAACTGGATGATGTTCAGCATCGGCGCTTCCAGCGGCTCCAGGAACCCTTGCGATAAACCGAGCGCGAGGCAGTTCCGCTTCCAGTGTTCGGGAATCGTCCCTGGCGTCCATCTCAGGTGCAACGGCTCTGCATCCGCAGCGCCCGGGCCGAGCACTGCACGCAGCTCTTCAGCCGCAGCATCCCGATCCAGATAGTCCGAGCAATAGACGTAGCCATTCCCGAATCGGTGGCTTAACGGAATGTGCCACGCCCAACCGCATTTCATCGCTGCGGACACGGTCTCCGCCGGAATGTTTTCGCGATCATCGATCGCTGTCGGCATGGCGACTGCGGAGTCGTTGAACAAATAATCGCGGTAGGAGATGTATGGAACGCCCAACGTCTCGCGAATGAGCAGGCCTTTGAAGCCAGAGCAATCGATAAAGAAATCCGCATCAAATGCGCCGTGCTCTTTGGTCTCGACGGACGCAATCCGGCCGTCGTCGTGCTGGTTCACCGTGTGGATGATGTCATCGATCAACTTCACCCCGAGGCCAGTCGCGCGCTCGCGAAGATACTGACCGAGCAGCGCCGCGTCGAAGTGATAGCCGTAGTACTTCACATACGGCAGAGGATCCTTGCCGATCGGTGCGCGGCAATTGCGACCGAGGTGGCTCGATACAAAAAAGCTGTCCGGGTGCGCCGAGACATCGTAGCCCTCGCGGCGAAGATTCGCGTTCTGGAAGAACTTGGTCGCACCGTCCTCGTCTAACTTGGAGTAAAACGGATGGCAATAGGTCTCGTAGCCCTCGTTCTCGGTCCAGCCCGGAAATGAAATCCCGCACTTGTACGTCGCGTTACAGGCCGGCATCCATTCGCTTTCCGGAACGCCCAGACGATCGAAATAGTCTTTCACTCGGGGGGTTGTGCCCTCTCCGACCCCAACGGTGCCCACAGCCGTCGACTCGATTAACGTGATGTCGACGCCTCTATCGGCCCACAAGTGCTGCAATAGGTTTGCGGCCATCCAGCCGGCGGTGCCGCCGCCAACGATGAGAACTCGCGGCGCTCTTGTCGTTTCGGTGTTCATGCCGAAAGCTTATACGAAACGGGCGGTTTGATCAGCCGCCCGTCTCGTTTGCGTCCAGCAAAATACCGGAAAACTTCGTCAGGCCGCTTCGGCCTCGGCGGTTTCCACAGCGGGCGCGTGCATCACCAGGTATTCAAACACGGAGAGCGCAGCCTTACTGCCCTCGCCGAGTGCCACAACGATCTGTTTGTAGGGCACCGTCGTCACATCACCACAGGCGAAGATTCCAGGCGCACTCGTTTCAGTCTTCTCGTTAATGATGATTTCACCATAATCCGACATATCGACCACGCCCTTCAGGAAGGACGAATTCGGCACCAGACCGATCTGAACGAATACAGCGGCCGTGTCGATCTCAACGGTTTCGCCTGAGTCACGGTCCTGGTAGACGAGACTCGATACTTTTCCGTCCGTCGCTTTGATTTCCTGAGATGCCGCGTTGGTGATGATGTCGATGTTGTCACGCTCGCGGGCCTTATCGACGAGCACTTGATCCGCCTTCAATTCGGGGAGGAACTCAAGCACGGTCACGTGCTTGACTATACCCGCCAAATCGATTGCAGCCTCGATGCCGGAGTTACCACCGCCGACAACGATCACGTCACGCCCTTTGAAGAAGGGTCCGTCGCAGTGCGGGCAATACGCCACACCATTGCCGATGTATTCCTTCTCGCCGGGGATACCGAGCTCACGCCAGTTCGCCCCTGTGGCGACAATGATGCTGCGGGTACGAATTTTCTCGCCCGACGACAGGGTCACCGTCTTGATATCGCCCTGCTCGACAGAGTCGACACGCAAATGCTCCTTCAGGGTGATGTCATAGTCTTTCAGGTGTGCCTGCAGACCTTTAACCACCTCGGGGCCGGTCGTCTCCGGAATCGAGATCAGGTTCTCGATACCCATCGTGTCTTTGACCTGACCACCGAAGCGCTCGGCGATGATCGTGACCGCAAATCCCTTGCGGGCCGCATAGATCGCAGACGATACGCCGGCCGGACCACCACCGATGATCGTGACATCCTGCAACGGAAGTGACTCGCCGCTGCTCGTCTCGTTCGAGACGTTCGGGTACTTCTCGAGAAGCTTCTCAATGATCGTCGCCGAATCGATCTTGCCGTTGGCGAACGGCTCACCGTTCAGGAAGACCGCGGGAACACCCTGCACATTGCGATCATCAACGACGTCGGAGTACACACCACCATCGATCATCTCGGCGCTGATCGACGCGTTTAATGTGGCGAACTGATTCAGTGTTTGTACGACGTCAGGGCAATTGTGGCAGGACAGGCTCACCACGGTTTCGAATTTCAGCGGCTCGCCGACCGCCTCGATGATGCGCTTCAGCCCATTGTCGAGCTTCACGGGCGTACCCGCGTTGTTCAGCACCGCCAGCACGAACGAGTTGAACTCGTGACCGCCCGGAATTCCCGAGAACACGATACCCGTCGATTCCCCATCCGCTTCAATGAGGAAGCTGGCAGGCCCACGCAACGCATCATGCGCGCGCTCCTCGACCGACATCCGCTCGGAAGTACCGGCGAAGTCACTAAGAAATTTCACAAGTTCAGCGCGGGACTCATGTTCGCCGGGTTGCACGACGAACGTGAGATCACGCGTCAAATTGGCGGTATAGCCCTTAACAGCTTGCAGCAGTTCCGGTGTCAACATGAGTCTCTCCTTCAGAGCAATCGGGGCGGCAATGCCGCCCCGATCACGGTTAGCGATGTAGCTATGGCTTAGATCTTGCCGACAAGATCCAGCGACGGGGTCAGGGTCTGTTCACCCTTCTCCCAAGCAGCCGGGCACACTTCGCCGTCGTTATCGCGTACGTACTGTGCCGCTTTGACTTTGCGAACCATGTCTTTGGCTGAACGGCCGACACCCAGAGTGTGGATTTCGTATACCTGGATGATGCCGTCAGGGTCGACGAGGAACGTTCCGCGGAGCGCCTGTCCGGCTTCTTCGATCATCACGTCAAAACCGCGAGTGATCGCACCGGTTGGGTCGCCGATCATTGGGTACTGAACCTTGCCGATCGCTTCACTGGTTTCGTGCCACGCTTTGTGCACGAAATGTGAATCTGTCGATACCGCGTAAACTTCTACGCCGAGCTCCTGCAGCTCGGGGTAGTGCGCTGCCATATCTTCGAGTTCGGTCGGGCAAACGAACGTGAAGTCGGCAGGGTAGAACAAGAAGATCGACCACTTGCCCTTTACGTCTTCTGAGGTCACGGTCTTGAACTCGTTTGCGTGGAACACGTCTGCCGAGAATTCGGGGATAGGCTGTCCAATCAATGCCATGGGATTAAATCCTTTTTTCTTGAGATGGAGGAAGAGGAATTTCTACACGGCATTGTCATGCACATGTAGAAATTTCGGAAGTTGAATCTATCTATGACGCTAATAGGTAGCATCAATAGAGATAACCCGATAAGAAACAACAGTTTACCGCATACTCGGCGCTGTGTCGCGTCAAGCGATTTGATCAGTGTCTGCTGTTGGGCATAAAACTAGACAAATCCACAACTTCCGAGCCCTGGCACATCACGCCGACATCAGTTTCGCCTGCAGAAATTCGGCAAAACAGCGCACACGCATGGGTATCGATCGCCGTGATGGGATGACGAGCCAGATGCACGGGTTGGGGTCACTGCCCCAGAACCGCAAATCCGGGAAGAGCTCGACCAACCGTCCTGCGATTCTCGATGGCGCGGCTAGCCACTCCGCTAGCAATGCCGGCCCTAACCCATGCTCTGCGGCTGCACGAACGGCGAGCGCGCTGTTGAACTGACAGCTGCCCTGGACCGCCACTGAGTGGAGTTTTTCATTGCGATCAGCCCATTGCCAAGTCTCTCGAAATCCGGGGATCGCGTATCGGCACACCTCGACCTCACTCAGTTGCGCCGGCGATGACAACGGACCTTGCTGCTCACACCAAGCTGGACTGGCCATGACGCAATATCGTGTCTGCACCAGCCGTCTGGCAACCAGTCCTGAATCGCTCTGGGGCCCATGGCGAATTGCAAGATCGAGTCCGTTCCTCAGGAGATCCAAAGGTTGGTCCGCACTGACAATTTCCAGTTCGATATCTGGAAACTCCGCTCTGAAATGCGGCAGCAACGGCACCATGACTTCAGCAGCGAATGCCGAGGACATCGTGACCCGGACAATGCCCGCCGGTTTCGCAACCGCGTCACGCGCCTGGGCCGCAGCCGTCTCTACCGTATCAACGACCCCCTCTATCGAATTGAGGAACCGAAGTCCTGCCTCCGTCAGGGTCAAACGCCGCGTGGTGCGTTCGACCAGTTTCACGCCCAGCTCCTGCTCCAGTGACATGATAGTGCGGCTGATCGACGATGGGGCGAGGTGCCGTTGGCGTGCAACCTCCGAGAAGCTGAGCGTTCGGGCTACTGCTGCGAATACCGACAATGCTTGTATGTCCATGGAATTAATTATGCATATCTCGCAAAACTCTTTTGTCTTTTCGGGTGTTTATCGCAATAGTCGAATCTACGAGCATGGTCCAAACTTTTATTGGGAGCGCAGAAATGAATGATCAATCGTCAAAAGTGGTGCTCGTCACAGGCGCCAGTCGCGGCATCGGCGCGGCCGTCGCCGAGCATTTTGTGTCGCTGGGCTGGCACGTGGTTGGGGCTGCACGCAGTGAGACCAACCTTCGCGCTGTGGCCGATGCACTGGCCGGAGGCAAAGGTCAGTTCCACCCAGTGACATGCGACGTCGCCAACGCCGCGGATGTCGGGCGAGTCTTCGAGACCATCGATCAACTCGGACGTATCGACCTGCTCGTCAACAATGCGGGGCTCATCGATCCGATTTCACGGATGGAAGACGCGGACGCCGCGCAATGGGCGAAGGTCGTCGATGTGAACCTGACCGGCGCTTTTCGGTTCATCCAGAACGCTGGCAAGCGCATGATCGATCAGGGGGAAGGCATGATTCTCAATATCAGCTCCGGTGCCGCCTACGGACCGCTGGAGGGTTGGTCTCACTACTGCGCCACGAAAGCGGCGTTGCTCATGCTGACTCGCTGCGCCGATAAGGAGTGGCGACAACAAGGCGTTCGAGCAGTCGGGCTGAGTCCAGGCACCGTCGCCACCGATATGCAGACTTCGATACGCGCGTCCGGCATCAATCCAGTAAGCCAACTGGATCCCGATGTGCATATCCCGCCCGAGTGGGTTGCGATAGCGATCGAGCGCCTGTTCAACGACACCACCGAAGAAGACTTGGGACAGGATTTCTCGCTGAAGGATGATGCCGGGCGAAAACGGGTGGGCCTGCCGCTACACTAGCCGCCCTGCAATCGGAGAAGCTGTTGTCATCACCTGAGCGAAAACCATCCTGGCTGCCCATCGCTGGCTGTGCCGCGTTGTTCGTTGCGTCCGCAGCAGGTCTCATTCTGGGTGGTGAGACGACGCTGACGCAGAACTGGCTTGGCGTTCCTGCGGGACAATGGTTCACCATCGCGGGCATGGTCTCCGGCTCCGCAGCGGGATTCTTCGCAAGCACATCAGGCAGTGTGACGCGCCTTCTATCGCTCGTCGCCCTCATGTTGGCGATCGGCTGGTTGCCATTGGGCACAGCCATGTCGGGGAACGTCTACCTCAACTTTACCGATCGGGCGGTCAGCTCCGCCTGGTTCTGGCGCTACACCTACTTAGCTGGAGGTGCAGCGGTTCTGCTGCTGTTGATCTCCCCGTTTATTCTGTGGCGATCACGTAGCGCTGCATCAACTTAAGAATACGGCGGTATTCATCAAGCCAACTGTCGGCGTGGGTAAAACCATGAGGGTCCAGCGGATAGATCGCGATCTCGAAGTCTTCCTTCTGGAGTTCCAGCAACCTTTGTACGAGTAACACCGAGTCCTGGAAGAACACGTTGTCATCCTGCATGCCCGCGGCGATCAATAGCGGCGACTCGAGACCCTCAGCGAAAAAGATCGGCGAGCTCTTCTCGAAAGCGACCGGATCGACCAGCGGCGTGTTCAGAATGTTCGACGTATAGCCGTGGTTGTAGTGCGCCCAGTCAACAACCGGCCGCAGCGCCGCACCGGCAGCGAACAAGTCCGGGTCGCGGAATAGGGCCATGAACGTCATGAACCCGCCGTAGGAACCGCCGTAGACGCCAACGCGCCCCGGATCCACGTTGTAGTTATCGACCAGGTACTGAACGCCGTCCTGGAAGTCCTCGAGCTCCGGGAGACCCATCTCGCGATATATCGCTGTGCGCCAATCTCGCCCATAGCCTTTCGAAGCACGGTAGTCCATGTCGATAACGATCACACCCTGTTGCGCCAACAACGTATGAAACATGAACTCACGGAAGTAATACGGCCAGCCTGCGTGAGCATTCTGCGTGTAACCGGCGCCATGCACGAACATCACAGCGGGGTAGGACTTCGCCGGATCGTAGTCCTCCGGCAAATAGAGTTTGCTGTAGATGGGCTGATCCACATGCGTGGATGGCACCGCAACAATCTCCGGAATGACCCAGTCGATCGCTTTGAACGCATCGGACACCGTATCGGTCAGACGTTGCGCACGAGGTGCCGAATCGACATCAACTGCAAACAGATCTTCGTGCCGATCGAACTCACTATGAATAACCAGTATCCGCTCGCCGCTGGGTGACAAGTTGAAGTGATTAACACCGCCGAGATCGGTCAGCGTTTCGATCGCGCCACCACTTACCGGGACACGATGAATTTCCCATGTGCTCGGTTGCTCTCGATTCGCACGAAAATAGACAAACTCACCTTCAGGACCGAGCACCGGCTCCTCGACCACAAATTGCCCCTTGGTCAGTTGCTTTGCTCTGCGCTCGTCGATCGCTCGTGTGTAGAGCTGCGAGTAGCCGTCCGCCTCGGACAGATACCACAGGGTCCGGCTATCCGGCATCCAGCCGAAGTCGTTGTGCGCGTAGTTGATCCAAGCCTCGTCGGTGAGCCGCTCGATCAGTCGCGGGTTCGGTTCATCCGGATCGACGCTCACGAGCCAACGATCTTTGTTGTCACGCGAATGCAGCTGCAGCGCTACCCGTGATGCGTCCGGTGACCAGGCCGCACCTTCGATGCCGAATGAACGCTCGTCTGGCGCTTTCAGCAGTTTGGACACAGCTTCTTCGTCAGCGCCGTGCTCGACATGCCAGCTAAGTGCGTCTTCTCGTAACGACTCTAGTGGGTCCTCGTCCATGCCATCGATATCAGAAAAATCGAGCTTTGTGAGTGCTGCGTCATCGACATCGAATAACCAAACGGTGTGCGCTGGTGGCTCGTTCCTGCCCACGCGCGGTCTCAATGAGCGGGTTTCGGTGTAGCCGCTCTCCGTCATGTAGTTCGGCATCACGCCGCGCTTGCCGCGGTCGTGGTCTTTGGGTCGTGTAATTAATAGCACCTGATCGGCGCTAGGCGACAGCACGGCGTAAACGAGTTCAACCGACTTGCCGAGATAAAAGGGTTCAGGCGCAGAAAAGCCACCAGAGATACGCTGCGACTTCGAGTGCGCGTCGCGCGCATCTCTGCGACGGGCATCCTCAACCACAGACTCATAAATTCGACGCTGATTCTCGCGTAGCGTGTCGAAGGACTCCGCCTTATCGGGGTCATCGGCAAATTGAAAGTTGGTGAGTTGAACGACCGCGCCTGACTGCAGCTCGTGCAGCATGAAGCCGGCATCAGACTGATACGTGATCGCATTGCTCCCGAGAACAAATTGGGCATCACGCTCCGCTTCGGCGGAGCGCGTCAGCTGCTGGACATTTCCATTCGGCAGCGAACGCCAAAAGACATCTCCCTGTTCAATCCAGACCACCGCGCTTCGATCAGCGTTGTACGCACGCGAGCTATTCGAGGTCGTCGGTATCCCTGGCGCAATCGGTGCTATCTCTCCCGCGAGAGAGACACGGTAGCGATCTCGAATAATCTCACCCTCGCGCTTCTGCTCGTAGTGGATGTATTGACTGTCATCGCTCCAGAAAGCCGACTCAGGAGCCGACCCGATCCAATCCGGATCTGCCATGATGGTTTCAAGCGTGATTTCAGCGCTTGCGCAGGTGCACAAGCCGATCAATATCAGCAGAGCTCGGGATCGCATGGGGTTCTCTCGTTGGTCAATCCGCACCTATGGTAACAAGGCGCGGTTTAACGCACGCGAGCACGATAAAAAATCGAAAAACGAGTATCGCCGCTCGTGGCAGGGTTCATCACGCCACTCAGGTTGATTCGCAATGCACGCACCGACGTATCGGAGCCATCCAGTCCCGGGACCGGGGTGTAGGTGAAGCTCACGCCATCACTCGAGAACGCAAGACCATCCCCAGCGTTCGACAATCCGGAGAACGTGAGCGACAACCCACTCGATTGGGAACCTGCGCCGTCCTCGAAGCGCACCGGGCCGCTGCCTGGCGCAAGATCGTCAACAATCAGCGCGAGCGCTTCGGACAGCCGATCTGTGATGACCAGACTATCCAGATCAACAGCCCCACTACCCTGATTCACGACCTCGATTTCATACTCCACGATCGAACCCGGTATCGCGTAAGGGTTGATCGTGCCATTGATCGGATCCGAGACACTGCGCACCGTCTTGAATACGGTCAACTCCGGACTGGCAAATAACTCTTGTGCGCCCAGCACCAGTGCTGGCTCAGGTTCGACGTAACGACGCACCAGGATATTGCGGAGTCTTGCCTCGTCCTGTGCGGTCATCACCGCAACGAAACCGCGGCCCTCCACATCATTGGTGTCGTCACCACCGACAAGCAGGTTGGTCGTATCCGGGAAACCCAACGCCGCCCAGGTGTTGGCATTGTCAGCATCCCAGAAGCGTAGTCTGCTCGGATTCACTGAGAACGCTGCCAACGCCTGCCGACGCCAAACACCGTTGATGATGTCTCCGGGATTTATGCCCTGCACGGCGATCTGCCCGCGCTGGCGTCGCATGATGGCGCCGTCGTGGTTATACCCACCCGACGTACAACCGGGACGGGCCTGCTCGCCGCGGTTGGTGGTGTAGTAATGGTTCGATTGCTCGGACTGATTGCTTCCGCTCGTGATGATGCCGCGCACGACAACGCCAGTGGTCATGTTCAGTGCATAGCAATCGGTATGGAAGAACTCCGCTTCAATGAATACGTCACGTTCATCCACAGCGAGTCGATAAGCGCTCGTGAAGTTATCGCCGTTGTCGTAGGTGTAGTATCCAGCCGAATTCCAGACAAGGCTGTTGTCCCACCCATTGCCGTGCCACGGATCAACGCGACCGCGGATGTAACTCGAGGCGCGATTGGTCGACGCGTCGTCAAACCATAGGTACACGTTGCTCGTGGACACCGTTGCTGGCGCCGCAGCCGCCGGGTTGCCGTAGTAGAGGTAAAAGTCATCATCAGTCGCTCCGGATGCCAAGCCTGTTGGCGATGCAAAACGAATATCGGAATTCACGCCACCGCAATCGATGACGTGGCGAACGAGCTCCCGCCACCCGGCGCCATCGAAATAAAGAACACGCAGATCATCACAGTCTGCCTGCATCTGACCTGAAGCGATCAAGGCTTGCGTATTGAGTGCGGCGATCCTGAGTGTGTATCCGGAGTAACCGCGATCGGGTTGAATCGCACCAGTTGTGACCGCCACATTCTGCCGATAGAGATAGTCGGTATCCCACCACTCACCCGTCACCGCGAACGCGTTCGATGCCAGCGCGCATCCAACCACTGAGGCAGCAGCAACAAGCCGATGCCACCGGCCTGGTTTTTGCCAGTCGGCGTTCACGAACTACGGCAAGCCGGCGAGCCAGTCGTCATCCGATCCTTCGTTGACGTCCGCAAATAATGGCGTGGACAGATAGCGCTCTCCGGTATCTGGCAACATCGCCAGGATCACATCACCTTCGGCGGCGTTCTCCGCCACTTTCAATGCCGCACAGATCGTGCCACCTCCGGAAATACCGGTGAAGATACCTTCGTTTGCAGCCAGCGCTTGTGCAGTCGCAATCGACTCATCATCGCCCACCGGCACCAGCGCATCGTAGACATCAGCATTCAGCACTTCTGAAACGAAGTCCGGCGTCCAACCTTGGATCTTGTGCGGTTGCCACTCCTTACCTGCGAGTAACTGGGCGCCTTCCGGTTCGGTCGCCACAATATTGATTTCCGGTCTTGCCTGTTTGATGACCTCGCCAGCGCCCGTCAGCGTACCGCCTGTGCCCCAGCCGGTGACCCAATGGTCAAGCCGTCGATCGGCGAAGTCAGAGAGAATCTCCGGGCCAGTGGTCGAGCGATGAAATGCCGGGTTTGCGGGATTGGTGAACTGCGAAGCCCAGAACCAACCGCGCGACTCGGAGAGTTCCTGCGCTTTCTTCACCATGCCGGTACCGCGCTCGGCTGCAGGCGTCAGAATCACCTTGGCGCCCAAACCGCGCATGACCTTGCGCCGCTCTAGCGAGAAAGACTCCGCCATTACCGCCACAAATGGATAACCACGTGCAGCGCACACCATCGCCAGTGCAATACCGGTATTGCCGGACGTCGCCTCAACGACGGTCTGGCCCGGCTTAAGTACACCGCGCTTTTCGGCGTCGAGAATAATTGCGTAGGCAAGACGGTCTTTCACCGAACTCATCGGATTGAATGCCTCTACCTTCACGTACATCGTCACATGCGATGGCCCCGTGCGGTGAAGCTTGACGACCGGTGTCTTGCCAATTGTGTCGAGAATGCTGTCGTAGATCATTGTTGTCCCCCGCGAACGATCTGTGTGATCCGAGTTTACGTATTCATTGACCCAAGGAGTGTTTGGAGGTTCTGCGCCGCGCCCATCATGTAGCCGCGCATCTCATTGATGATGGCTGATTTTGCGTCGTCGCCGCGCGCACTGGCAACCAGTTTGCTGAACCCATCCAGCCGATTCTCGCGGACCCAGCGCCTGAGCTCCTGATCCTGCGACCATCGCATCTGGTTACGCATGAACGCCATGGTCATTGGCAACCAGTCGGTCGAATGATTGGGCAGTGGCACGACATGGCACAAATCGTTCTTCGTCGCCTCGTCCTCATATGCCAGTTCGACGTGCGCGATGAACGCTGCGCTAAATACCGGCTGATAGGACCGCACAGTCTGCGGGGTGATGACGTCTCCAGTGAACACGGGCTTGATTTCCAGATTAGGTATCGCACTGGCGGTACAGTCGATGAACACCTCATCGCGATCCACCGTCACTTCGCCTTTTTCGAGGACGATCCGATCCTGTTCCAGGGCGGTCACGCGCCCCATTCTCACGACGTCCCTAATCCTCCGCATTTCCTCAAGCTCCATGCGACTGATGGTCGCACCGTGGAACATTTGCGGCCAGACGTCAGTGTCGATGCGCAGCAAAACGCCGTACTTCTCGAGGCGAACAAACAGGTCTTCGACATCTTCGGCTTCCGAAATCGCTTTCATCTGGCGCGAGACATTGCCGATGGAGTCTTCGAAAAACTCCTCCTCGGTTTGGGTGTTCCGGCGGTCGATCAGCCATCCGTCTCGCGGTGAGATCCAGCGAATTCGATCCGGGTCGACACCGCGCTCCAACAGCCAGATGCACGTATCGATCCCTGTCTTACCTGCGCCAATGACGGTGTAACCGTCAGGTGCTTGAGTTAGGTGTGGGAGCCCGTTCGGCGGAATCAACTTGACCCCCTCTCCGATCGAGAACTGCGGCGTGTGTGTAGAGGGCACCGAAGTCTTGAGCCATGTGCAATCAACCGTCTTACGGCGGGCCTTCACCTCGAACGTTTCGCCACTCATGACGTTAACGAACTTCCCGTCACCTTCGTAATCACAGAGTGGGAAGTAACGGACACGGCCGCTCGGAAGAAACCGGTTCTGCATCACGTCATCGAAGTAGGCGCTGACTTCCGCGCCACTCGCCAGTTCGGCAAGTCCTTTGTTGAGACCCACCTGGTCGCGCCGACCCTTGCTGAGTTCCGCCGAACTCACACCGTAAAACGCTGAGGGTTGATGTAATCGAACGAACGGATACGCGTCATTCCAGTGCCCCCCTGGCTTGTCGTGCCGGTCGACGATGATGATGTCGGCGTCCGATTCAGAGAGCAGAATATCGGCGAACGCCATGCCGACAGCACCGCTGCCGACAACCAGATAATCCGTTTCGAGTGAATGGTTCATGCCGTGGTTATAACACGGCGAAATCAACGCTGTTACAGAATCAGGCCGGCTGCGCAGCGCCACCCACGATGGGGTAGCGCTGGCGATTGCGAATCACGAGGGCGAGTAGCGCCGACCAGGCGATCACTGCCATGACAAACAAGGAAATTTCGCCACCTTCAGCACCGCCGGGGAACTCGACCGCGACGCCCAGAGGCGTGAACAAGTGGAAGAAAATTGCGCCGCTGAGCACGCCGAGCCCAAGCAGAGCACCCCAATGACGGGTTGCGGGGGTCAGTAACAGGACGCTCGCAATCAGCTCGGTCACGCCGACGCCGTAAGCGCCGTAATCGGTGAAAGGTTGTGCGAGAAACGTCAGTCCGATGCTACCGAGCCAGGTGCCGATCGTGCTGAAGATGTAGATCGTCTCGGGCGCGCCGGTGAACTTGAACGGCAGCGATTGCAGAAATACGAATACAGGAATCAGAACCAATACCCAGGGTAGTGCTTTTTTCATTTCAGTGTCTCCTCTTGAACGCTAGCTATTGCGCGTTTGCCAAGATGACCTCACTGATCCTGTTTTCATTACGAGCGTGCAGCGCGATAACCGATTGAATTCGGCTATCGCGCTGATCGACTGATGGACTAGTCACCCGACTCGAACAGCTGCTCGCTCAGGTATGTGAACTCCAGCGCCGTGCGACGTGCGCGCTCTTTCTGGTTCGCTGCGGCAGAGTGCCCACCGTCGATGTTCTCATAGTAGAGGAACGGCTTTTCGGCGCTCTGGAATAGCTTGGCCATCTTGCGGGCATGGCCTGGGTGTACCCGATCGTCTTTCGTTGAGGTCACAAAAAACGGCGTTGGGTAATCCGCGGTTTCATCGAAGTTGTGGTAGGGAGAAATTGTTTCGAGAAACGCACGTTCCTCAGCAATTTCCGGGTCACCGTACTCATCCACCCATGACGCGCCCGCCAGCAGCTTGTGATAGCGCAGCATGTCCAGAAGCGGTACCTGAATAACCACCGCATTCCAGAGATCCGGGCGCTGCGTCAGCATCACACCCATCAGCAAGCCACCGTTCGACCCACCCATAATGCCGAGGTGTTCCTGTGAGGTGATCTTGCGGTCGATGAGATCTTCACCAATCGCGATGAAATCATCATAGATACGCTGCCGGTTTTGCTTCAGACCGGCCTGGTGCCACTTGGGACCAAACTCGCCGCCACCACGGATATTGGCGAGGGCATACGCGCCGCCTTGCTCAAGCCACAACCGTCCAATATTCCCGGAGTAACTCGGCCGCAATGAAACCTCGAAGCCGCCATATCCATACAGCAGCGTTGGTGTCGTGCCATCGAGCGGGATATCAGCCCGGTGAACAACAAAGTAAGGCACACGTGTACCGTCTTTCGAAACTGCTTCGAATTGAGAGACCGTAAGACCTTCAGAGTCGAATTTCGGTGGCAGCGACTTCAGAGGTGTCATCTCACCCGACGCGGCGCTGTAGGACAGCAATGTATCCGGCGTGAGGAAACCTTCGAAGTTGATGAACACCGTATCTTCATTTGAATCGGCAAAATAAATGCTGGCCTGACCGGTGTCAGGCAACTCAATTTCTTGCGTGGCCCAGCCGTCTTCACCTTGCGACAACAGCAACAAGCGGCTTGCAACGTTGTCATTGATCGAGAGAATTGCAGCGCCCTTGGCTACCGCCACGCCGTTGACGGCCTGTCGATCATTGGCTCTGAATACCAGCTCAACTTCTGGCAGCTCCAGGGTTTCGAGATACGCGTCCAGGTCGAAAGCGACCAGGTCACCGGACTCAAACTCCTTGTCCTGTACATTCCAGTCCTGTTGGAGCGTTACAAACTGCTGACTACCCAGTCGGCCACTCAGCGATGACTTCTGCGGCAAAGGCATTGCTTCGGGTTCGCCCTTGCTGAGCAGCCACATTGTCGACGTGAAAAACGTATCTGCCTCGACGGCACCGTAGATCACCTCGCCGTTGTCGAGCTCGCTGGACCAAGGCCACACGCCCACATCGGTCTTGTCGCCCGTGTAAAGCGCCTCGGCATCGTTCCACGGCTGTCCGCGACGCCACAATCTTACGCTCGAGGGATACCCGGACTCGGTCAGCGTCGCTCCATCGCCGTCCCAATCTGTAGCAAGAAGTACTGTGTCGTGATCGATCCACGCAGCGCCTTGTTTTGCCTCTGCGGTGGTGAACCCATCATCGACGAACGCTTTCTCGTCGAGATCAAATTCGCGCAGTATCACCGCATCCTTACCGCCATCCGAAAGACTGATCAGACACAACGTACGTTCGGCATCTTTCGGACGGAAACAATTCGAGCCCTTAAATACCCAGTTCTTGTCCTCAGCTTTGGCCAGTGCGTCGAAATCGAGCACCGTCTCCCACTCAGGATTGTCCGACGCATAGGACTCGAGTGAAGTACGACGCCATAGCCCTCGCACGTTGGTCTCATCCTGCCAAAAGTTGTAGACCTGACCATCACGAATCGAGCCGTAAGGAATTCGATCGTTGGAGACTGCGAGCTCCATCGCCTTTTCGAGATTGGTTTCGAAAGCGGGCTGAGCGGTCAAACCCGCCAGCGAGCGCTCGTTCTGCTCTTCCACCCAACCGAGCGCTCTCTCGCCTTCAACCTCTTCCAGCCAGATGTTCGGATCTTCCTCCGATTCACCAGCTGCCATGGCGCTTTCCGTTGTCGACACTTGCGTATTCTCCGAAGACTTCTCGCCCGAACAAGCTGCAACCAGGGTCGCAGACAGGATCAATGCCCACCACTTCATGCTCCACTCCCAATGAAATCAAAAGTTCCCGGAGTCTAACAAAGCCCGCTGAACGCGCCTAACGCACAGGACGGGCGTGCGCCGCACCGCGAATGATCGCGTTCATGAAGATCATGTTGAGACCGTCGAGGTAAGCACGGACCGTCGGATCGTAGGTGAAACCGATGATCTCGCCACGGCCTGCCGAGTCGTGCACCACAAATGGTTTGTAGGCGAGTTGATCGGCGTTTTCAGCCCAAAGATATCCGCCGGCGAGCAGCTCGTCCGGTCCTTCGAAGCGCACCACGTTGGTCGCCTCTCCGAGTTTGGCCGGTGTGTACACATCGCTACCACGCACGAGCACGTTAAGCGTCTCTGCTACACCCGCCGCTAACCAATGGTCAGGGTCACTCTTCGCACGTAGCAGAACGCCCGGCACCGAGTCCGGTGTGTTCTCAATTCCCTCGATGGCCGCCGCATAAGCCTCGTCATCCTCGATAACGCTGCCTTCCACCAGCGCCTCCTCGGTATCGGTTTCCGACCCGGACTCAGCATCTTCATCGACAGCTGCATATTCGCGACGGATGGGTAGCCAATCGACATCCGGATCCGCCGCAAGCTGCGTTGCATTACCGAGCGTAATCAGCACACCACCATCTGCGACCCAATCGGTCAGATTCTCGATGCCTCCAGCGCCGAGCTCGCTCCGGTAGCTGCCATAAACCTCGGGCAGGATCAGGACGTGGTAGCGGCGCAGATCGGCACGCCCAAGTCGAGAGAGGCGTATCGGCGTCACCGGCAGACCAAATTGCTGCTCAATCACGAAGCGCGTGTTGCCAGCGCTGTAAGGCGAAACCGGATCATCCCAGGCGATCGCGACCTCGAGAGAGGGCAGGCGCTGAACGTTTTCGCTACCGAAATTGGGACCATCAGTAACCCAGGTGTCGGCCACGGCGACGACATCCGCACCCGTTGTGATCGCAGCTTCACTCAACCAGTCTCCGAGCGATGCGGCATTATCAGCAACGTCGATGATGACCGTCCCTGCCGGATATCGCGCACCTTGATGTGTGAACGCTTTATCGGTCGTCTTGATCACGTACCCTGCCTGCAGTGCAGCCACAGTCAGTCGCACTGCGCCCGCACCGGTCCAGGGGATCAGGTAGGAGACGGCATTGCCTTTGGCGGTAAACGTACCCGGTTGCTGGAATTGCGGCGCGACCGCCTCGAAATCTCCGGCAACACGTCGTGTGCAGGTATCGGTATCGACATTCATCATCAGAGGCAATGACCACGCCGTGACGTCGTAGAGCTCAGCATAGAGCCCTTTCGCACGCCGCCGCTCCTGCTCTTCCATGAAGCGCTCATCGATAGGCACATCGCTATCCATCAAGGTGCGCAGCAAACGCTTGGCCGGCTGATCGAGATTGATGACATAGCTTCCTGGCGCATACTCATTGCCACACGTACGAAGTTCCCGCGTCGTCCTACCCACTTCGACACCCTGCATCACGAGCAATCCGGCGAGCTTGTCCGCGGCATCCTGATCGCTTTGAGCGGGAATCATGTACGCCTTGGTGCGCTCGCGACGACCCTCTGCGATTGCGCTGACCTGATAGTCGTAGAAATCCTGCAAGAACTTACGGCGATTCACCTGCACGGTCTGTGCCGTTCCCATCGATGCAACAAAGTGATTTCGGACCGTCTCCGAGTAGTGCATGTCATTGCCATCGTATTGCCTGACTCGCAAGCCCCTTGCCGAAGCCTGCTCATACGTCATCGCAATGCTGCCGAAGTACAGCGGCCAGCTCGCACCGTAGCCGGGGTATAGCGCATCGAAAATTTCACGTGTGAAATAGTCAATACCGAACCCGTCGAACAATCCGGCGTTGGTCAATCCGAAGAGCTCGAGGCTCGCGCGCTGATCGGCGGCGATGTGCGGGTTGAAGGGTTTTGCCTCAGGTGAAAAATAATAGGTGCTGTCCGATCCCATCTCGTGGGCATCCACGAAAGCGACCGGATACCACTCCTGAAGCGCTGCCACCCGTCCGCGTGTCTCGGGTTGAGTCAGAATGAACCAGTCCCGATTCATATCGAACAGATAGTGGTTGGTCCTGCCACCCGGCCAAGGTTCATCGTGTTCGGCCGCTATGCGATCGTTCGAGGCAAAGAGCCCGGTATTGTTCTCGAAATGACTGACAAAACGCGCACGACCGTCAGGATTTTGCACGGGGTCAATCACGACCACGGTCTCCTTCATGATCGCATCAACACGGGCGTCGCCTTGTGCGGCGAGCAGATGGTATGCCGTAACCATCGCCGCATCGGCAGGGCTGATTTCGTTCCCGTGCACGCTGTACGAAAGCCAGGTGACGGCCGGCAGCGAGTCGATCAAGTCGGATGCCGCATCGGCCGACGTCTCGCGCGGATCTTGCAACGCCTGCATGCCTGCCTTGATCTCGTCGATTCGAGCAAGATTTTTCTCGTTGGTAACCACCGCATAGATCAGCGGTCTTCCCTGCCAACTCGTCGCGTACTGCGCTATCTGAATTCGGTCGGGAACCGCCGACGCCAGGGCCTCGAAGTAACGCATCACCTCTGACGGATGACTAATCCGACTACCTGGCGCGTAGCCCAGTACCGATTCAATCGTGGGGACCGCCGGGTCATAGGTCGTACCCGGCCAAAGCGGTGACTCGTATTCACCGTCCGCAACAGCGGGGGCACAGATGATGGCGCAAGCGAGCGCGAACAGACGCAGCATGGGTGGTATCTCCGGGCTAGGAACGGCCGACAGAGTATCAGACCCGCAGTGGTCTCTCAGCCAGAGACACCCTTGTCGCGGAGAAACTGCGCGACTTCCCGAATGCTCGGCACATCGAACAGGTCGCTGATATCCAGTTGGCCGGGAAACCGCTCATCGATACCGAGAACGATTTCCGACAACGTCAGAGAGCTAACGCCAACTTCAAACAGATTGTCGTCTGCGCCGATTTTCACGTCTTTCGCGTGCTCTGCGCAGATCTGCAACAGCGAGGCGACGAGTGGATCATCGTCCTCAACAAGCTCCGCCTCATCTGCCACGACGAGCACGTCATCAAACTCACCCGCCGTGAACTGGCGAACGAGCGCAGCCCTCTGGACCTTGCCGCTAGTCGTCTTCGGAATCCTCGCTACCGGAATCACATGATCGACCTGCAGGCCGACCTGTTCACCCAACCGGCGTATCACGGCATCGCGCATTTCGTCTGGCAAGTGAGTATCGCCACGATATAACACGAACACGAGAATTCGCTCGCGTTCCTCGTCACCAACAATGGGCGCACTCGCAACGACCACTTTGTTGAGATCCAGGCCAGGCAACGTGCTGAGCAAATCTTCAAGGTCATGCGGCAGATAGTTTTGTCCGTTGACGATGATCAGATCTTTCTGACGGCCGGTTACTACCAGCTCACCCTCGATCATCGCGCCGCAATCGCCGGTGTGCAGCCATCCGTCGTCACTGAACAAGGATTTAGTCACTTCCGGGTCACCGTAAATGCCGCTGGTAACGCTGCCGCCCTTTAGCTGGATATGTCCCACGCGCCCATCAGCCAGTGTGCCGCCGGAGTCATCGACAATGCGAAGCGCAACGTCGTTGATGGGGCGGCCCACTTTCACGAAGGTTACGGCGTCCGCGTCACCTACCGCCGCTGGCTCCCATGCCTCGCCAATGACAACGCTGTGGCGATCAACGACGACGGTTTGGTATTCAGCGCCGGGCGTCCCTACCGTCACACCAACCGTTGCCTCGGCAAGTCCGTAGACGGGGAACATGGCACTGCGCTTCAAACCTAATGGGGCAAGCGCATCAAGAAACTGGTCGCACAGCTGGGCAGAGATCGGTTCTGCCCCGTTTAAGATCAACCGCACACTCGACAGGTCTGTGCCTGCGGGCAGGCCTTTGCGCTCAAACAGCTTCAGGAAATGCTTGTAGCCGAAGTTCGGCGAGCATAGCTGCGTTGCCCGCAGCTCATGCGTCTTTTCCATCCACTGCAAGGGTCGTCGCACGAACTGGTTGGTATCCATCACAGCATGCTCAGCGCCTGCCGCCATGATCGAGAGGTGGTAACCAATCAACCCCATGTCGTGCGTCAGCGGCATCCAGCTCAGACCCACATCATCGGATCGCCAACCCGTGGCTGCCACGATCGCATTGATGTTGGTGCATACATTGTTATGCGTCAGGCACACGCCCTTGGGGTCACCCGTGGATCCCGACGAGTACTGAATGAAGGCCAGCGCATCGCCTGCCTGTGTCGCTCGCGTGCCTGGTGCTGAAAGATCGACATCATCGAAGCGAATACTTCTCGTCAGCAGACTTGGCAAGACCTCGGAGCGTCCATTGGCTTCCGCGAATCCGATCAGCCGACTATGCAGATCACCATCGGTGAGCAGGAACCCGGATTCAAGCTGATCCAGTATTCGCAGCAATTTGTGTCGATGCTCGTCGCTGATACCCACGGCTACGGGCACCGGCACAACGCCGCCCATTACCGCCGCCCAAAAGCCGGTCAGGAACTGTCGGTTGCTCTTGGTGAAAATCACAACCTGATCGCCTGCCGTGACTCCCTGTTTCTGCAAGCCACCGAGCAGCAGACTGGCGTCTTGCCACAGGGTAGTCAGAGGCACCACATCGTCCGCACTCGATTCTATAAATCGAATGCTGCGGTCTGTGTCTTTTGCGCGCTCGAGCACGTCGATCAGCGAGTGAGTCATTGCGGTAGATTCTCCCGCGTAGTCAATGTCAGATAGATTGGATCTCGCGAACGAAGATTGATTGCAAACTCGCATTCGGGCTTGTGTTCGGGGCGATCCAGCGTCGGCATTAGTAATGGCAAGGTATTGGCAAGCTGGATTTTCATTTCGAGATAACTGAAGTGCTCACCAACACAGCGTCGCGGTCCCAACGAAAACGGAAAAAATGCGAGGCCGTGCGCTTTCTGTCCGGCATCTTCGAATCGCGTCGGCATGAACTGCGATGGTGACTCCCAGTAACGCGAACTGCGCTGCGTGAGGTAGGGCGAGAGGTAAATCTGCTCACCCTCCGACAGTCGGAAGTCGCCGAGATCAATGTCTTCATTCGCGCGACGCGTGTAGAGCCACACCGGTGGATAGAGTCGGAGGGTTTCCTGCAGCACCTGCAGTGTCAACGGCAACTGATCTACCGACTCGAGTGAGACCTGATCCGGCGCTCCGGAAGCAATGAGTTCATCACACACCGCTTCGGCAATCTCCGGATTGCGGGCGAGTTCGTACCAAACCCACGTCAGCGTATTGGCGGTCGTCTCGAATCCGGCAACGATCAACGTGATCATCTCGTCCAGTAACTCGCGCTCAGAAAACGGCTGGTCATTTTTGTCACGCGCATCGAGATAAAGCCCAAGGAAGTCTTCCCATGACTCGGCAGATTGCATCCGCCGCTCTACAACACCGGTGATCCATTGCCTGAGCGCCCGCGCCGCCTGCACCATGGATAAGTCTCTTGCGGCATCAGGCCGAAGAAATGCAAATCGACTGTCGGGTGCTGCGGCGTTTCGGGCGTCGACGTCATCGCCAAAGATGCAATCGACAATGACACCCAGTCCAAACTGCGTTGTTGCTTCAGCCAGATCGATCCCGGCACCTGTCTCGGCAGCACGCGACCAGTCCGCAGCCATCATTTTTGAATGCTGCAACATCCGTTCGGCCATGCGCTCGATAGAACGTGGTTTGAAGGCAGGCTGAATCATCGTACGACTGCGCCGCCAATGATCACCGTCGCTGACAATCAATCCGTTGCCCAGCAGCATTTTGACGCGCTCGAAACCCCGCCCCTTGCTCGATTGACTGTGTTTTCGAACCAGCAGCTTCTGTGCAAGCTCCGGATCCTCGACGTACACCGAGCTCTTGCCAGACGCCGACACAAACCTGACGACCGGACCGTGCTTCTCGGCCGCCCCGCGCAAAAGCTCGAGTGTCGGCTGATCTATACCCAGGTTTGCGGGTTCGACTGGCCCAGGCGGCTGAGAAATTGAGGTGGTTGATGCTGACATCGAAAACGTCGTGCGGAAAATTTATCCCTAGAATTGTACATTGCCCGAGTTGTCTAGGATATTGCATGCGCTATGCCGGAATCCCCTGATCCCAAGTCGATCGAATCGCGCCGAAGCACTGCGTCTCAACGACGGCTAAGCGTCGGCCGACGCATCTATTACGCGCTCGGATTGCCGGTGGCGCGGTTGCTTTTGTGGTTGTTACAAAAGAGTTATCGATACCAGCCTATGATCGGCGATGAGCACCTCGAATGGCTGGAGGAGCAAGACTCGCCGGTGGCACCAAGCTATTGGCACCAGCACCATATCTTGTGCTCAACCGAAATCGCTCGCTGGATTCAGCGCGGTTTCAAAGGCTGCTATTTGATTTCCGGTTCGGTCGACGGTGATGTACCGGAACGCATCGCGCGTCGCTGGGGCGCAGAGGTTATTCGTGGCTCGGCGAACCAGAGCGGCGCACTCGCGCTTCGCGACATGCAGCAAATGATGCGTCGCGGATATTCCATCGTGACCACCGCCGACGGCCCACGGGGCCCACAATACGAGTTCAAGGAGGGCGCCGTCCTCATGGCACGTATCGGCAAGGCGCCGATTGTACCGATGGCCGCAGCGGCCAGTCGTGCCTGGTATCTCAATCGGTGGGATCGGTTCATGATTCCGAAACCCTTTGCAAGGGTCGTTGTTGGCATCAGCGAGCCATGTTTCATCGATCCAAAGACACCTGTGAATGCACTGGAGGCGGAGCGCGAGCGCGTTCAGGCTGCAGTCATGTCCGTCATGGCACAATGCGAAGCGAGTTTGGAATCAAGCGGGAATCAGTAATGCTTACCCGATGGATAGCGCTTGCCGGCTGTTTGCTAGCGATGAACAGTTACGCAGAGGCACCGACGCTCACCCCACATCAGGCCGAATACAAGGTCAGCATCAGTGGTGTCAGTGGCCGCCTGAATACCGTTCTGGATGTCGACACGCAAGGACACTACACAGCGATTCACGCCATCAAGCCGACCGGCATCGCCCGACTGATTGCCGGTAGTGGCCGTATTCGCGAGCAAAGTGAGTTTTCCATCGCCGACACGTTTGTCGTGGTCAACGAGTATCACTCCGTCGACCAAATCAGTCGCGAAAAGGGCGAGATCCGAATCGCCTTCGATCACGAAAATCAAATATTGAAGGGTCGTATCGCACTGGAAGAACAGACGCCGGTCGAAGTGGATACCGAATTCACGGCTCCCTTGTTTGACCGGGTGTCAGTGCAGTATCAATTGATGCTTGACCTCAAGACCGAGAGCCAGACGACCGACGCTGAGGAGACTCCGACCGAGGCGGTCGAGCGAGATCGCTACGCGATTTTTGACCCCGATGGGCAGAAGATTCTCGAGATCACCAATATCGGGCAGCGCAACGTCAAGGTCGGACGCAAACGCTACGACGTCGTTGGTGTTCGACACCAGTCGCCGGGGTCCTCGAGAAAAACCGAGCTTTGGCTAGCACCAGAGCTCGATTATCTCCCTGTGCTGATCGAGCAGTATCGAAAAGAGAAGCTGCGCCTGCGCGCAACGCTGCGCGAGTACCGACCAACGACTTAGGTACTAATTAATCTCGGCGTCACCATCAGGATCAATTCCTTGCGCGTCTCGATGGTGTAGTTCGACCGGAACAAGCGGCCGAGGAGCGGGATTCGCGACAGTACAGGTACGGAGCGTCGCGCCTCGGTTTCCTGGCTTTGGATCAATCCGCCGATCACAATCGTTTCACCGCTCCTCGCCCGCACGAGCGAAGACGTCTGGCTGATATCCAGATTCGGCGCCGTCGATTGCACAACACCATTATCGTCAAGCACCTCACTCACACTGGAAACTCGGGTAACCACCGGCGAGACATCGAGCGTAATCCAACCCGCTTTGGACACTTGCGGCGTAATCGAAAGCACAATGCCTTCCGTTACGACCTGCGGTACATCGGTGGCGAAGGTCTGGGCACCAGCAGCTGTTGTGCCTGTACTCTGTTCGCGACGAAAGAACGTACGGTCAGTGCCAACCTTAATCAGGGCAGACTGATTGTTCAGCGTTCGAATGTGTGGCTGGGACACGATGTCCACCTTGCCCTGTTCCTGTAACGCTTCCACAACCGCCGTGATTCGGTTCAGACCACCATCGATATCGCTGAAAGTCAGGTTGGCGGTGCCAGATAATGCATCGAGCCCACCTGCCGGACTAACAATAATCGTGGAAAGACTCCCATCCAGGAATTCACCGTCACCGTCGCGAACAAGCCGCGACCAATCAACGCCGAGCGCCTCGTCATTATTGAGCTCGACTTCAACAATTTTGACCTCGATATCAACCTGCCGATAGATCGCCTGATTGAGTTGCTCAATGAAAGAGGCGATTTCCTCGACACGCGGATGTGCGTCGGTCACCTGAACGGTACCGGCCAGTCGATTGATGACAAGGCGACCGTCCTCGGATACCAGTTTCTCGAGCTGGCCTTCCAACTCGACCCAAAAATCCACGCTATCGGATTGCATGATGGAGATTGCGCCTGCCGCGCCGCCATCAGCGCCACCACCGACCGCACCGCCACCGCCGCCGATGGCACCGCCACCGCCGAGTCCACCCGCTGCACCGCCAGCGCCTCCAACCTGAGCGCTAGAGCTGACCTGCGCCATGCTGGAGCCTTGGCCGGAACGCACTAACCGGATGTAGTCGATTGTGAATATCCGTGTCTCCCATGACCGGACATACACGATATTCCCGCGCCGCTCCCAGAAGTAGCCGTTCGCACCAAGCAGCGATTCCATGACTTCCGCAAATGGCAAGTCCTGCAGATCGACGCTCACGGTGCCACTGACGTCAGGCTCAACCACCATATTGAGGTTGTAGGCCTTACCAAACAGACGGCAAGCCTGCGCTACCGGAAGCTCATTAGCCACGAACGTATACAGGTTTTCGGGGTCCGGGTCAGCGACTGGAGCCGCTTCAGGCTCGGGCGTCATTCGCAGTGGCGCCGGCGGGCGACTCCACAGCTCATCACGCACGGCACGCTCGGCTTCATAATCGCGAGCCTCGGGTTCAGGTGGCCAGAGTGCTGCACACCCTGTCATTGTAAACAGGGCGATCAGGCATCCTGCCCGCAGAATCATTCCTTTCATTTTGTACTCACCTTCACTTGCCTTGCACTGCGCGTTGCTGCGTGTGCCAGCCTCACTGATTGTTGTTCGATACCGACCAGTTCAAAGCCACCGAAGCGATCGCCTGGCTTGCGGATCTCGCCATCGACGACCGCGTATTGATGCCGACGGGAATCGACGACCGCGGATACGGTTGGCCAGCGCACCGAGGTTGGTGCCATTGTTCGAGGTGCGCTCTCGACTGCAGCCTGCACCGCATCAAGTGCCGCTTCGGACACGTTTGCACTCGGCACATAAGGGTCGCGCGCGGGGCGCTCGTCCCAATGCAGCGCGGCGACGTTGATACTCGAAATCGCAAGCTGGGCGGAATCGAACTGCGCACCTTGCAGCGGAGTGTCGATACCTGTGCCTGTCAGGTCGTTTTCGATGTCCACATCGTAGTAACTCGGGTCGTCAGGCGGCACCCAATCATCCTCACGCGCGTCGAGCAGTGGCCTCAGCACATTCATGCCGATCAACAGCACCGCGAGACCGGCGAGACCGAATACAAACCAGCGATTATTCAGCATTGTTTGCCGCCTTAACCGTTGAGTGAACCCAGACCCGTAACGTCGCTTTCAGCTCGCGCGCGCCTTTGCCTTCGCCACGCAGCGTGGTTTCCGACAGCTCGACATAGAATGGCGTACTGACCACGCGCTTCAGAAATTCCAACGCGCGTAGATAGACCTGCTCATTGCTGATCTCACTCCCGAGCTCCATCATGATCGGTACCTCGAGCATGCCTTCAATTGCGGACGCTTCGCTGTCGCCCAACGTGTAGCTGAACTCAAGCCCAAGTTGCTCGGCGAAGTTCGCCTTCTCGCTCAGCCAGACGGCGAGCGCACGGTAGTCGAGGAAGACTCTCCGGGTATCGGCGTTCTGGACGCTTTCCTTCAGAGACTGCATGTCCTGTGACAGAAACTCGCGCTCGAGACCGAGCACTCGTGTATCGAGCTCACCCAGCTCCTGCATCAGGATCAGGTTGTCGTCGATGTGCTCGATTCGGTAGGTCAGCGTCAGGTAGAGCGTCGCAACCGAAGCGATTACGATCATCGCCCATACCACTTGCAAGGCACGACTGCGTGCAATCTGATACGCAAGTCGATTCAGCCAGCGCTGCGCGCGAACGTTCGCGGAAACCTTATGGCTGAACGTGCGCTCGATGGGGGAATCGATCGCCAGAGCCGCATCGCTGTTGGCCGCACCGGCATCCTTGTCGACGTCGTCTTCAAGACTTAGCTCGAACAGACTGCTATCGATCCGGTGAATCGCAGAGGAATTCAGCGGAATGTCATTGGGATCGTAATCGTCGCGCAGTGTGGTCATCTCAATAGCCCCTGCACTTCAAACCCGACCGCTCCGCCGTTCGCCGCGAGACCCTGCTCGAGTTGACTCATCCAGGCAGCTTCCCAGGATTGGACGATCGCCGCGTTCCACGGTTCTCCCGTTAGATTGGACTCAAGCTCGGATAGCAACGGGGCGACCTCGCCTAGCGACTCGGGCGAGACGCCCTGGATACCCAATGTCCAGCCCTCGCCTTGGCGTTGGATGCTGACTTCGGTGACAACCAGGCCTTGAGGGACGATCTCCCACAATCGACTCAAAAACAGGCCGGGCAGATTGAAGGCATCAAGATTCAGGATGTCGAGCTTGCGTGCCTCGGCGTCCATCCGAATAACCTCTTGCTCCAACACTTCGATATCTTCTTGCCGCTGTTCGATTTGCGCAGATAACGAAACCACATCCGGGCGATGGTTCCAGATCGCAAACTCCACAGCCGCGGCAACACTGATCGCAGCAGTAATCATGACGGCCGTTGCCATCAGTGCTGCACGAAACAGCGTCTTGCCACTGATGGACCCACGCGCCAACAACGAAACAAAGTTACTGTGCAAAGATAGGGGTAATGCGATGACCTGGTGCATCCAGAAGGCTGGCTTAGCCGCCCGCTCGTCGTAGAGCACCTTGGCGTCGATGCGCTCCTCCAGCGCATCGGAGACCTCGGCCGCATTAGGCCCAATCACCCATGCTTCGGCGATCATGCCGCCGATCCGCTGCTTGGAGTAGCCAATCGTTCGGTTAATATCGAGCACCAACCGTCCGTTGGTCTGCGCTGTCCACGGGTAGCTCAACTCGCGCACAAACAGAATCTCGCCCTCTGCGTCAGAGATCAGCATTTGTGTGCGGTTATCAAACAGCGCTATCAGCAGCAGCGCATCGTCTGAGTCCCGGTCCAGAGATGGCACGAACCGAGACATGATTTCGGTCAGCGGCACCATCAGCTTCGGAATCAGGTAGTACTCAGCGCAAACGCGCATCAAGCCATCGAGCACGTATTTCGGCAGCAGATGCAGAAGGACCCCGTTGACCTTGTTGCGTCGTACCGGATGCGCACGCCATGAGGCGGCGCCATCAAAGGGCTTGTTGTTGTCGACGTAGCGCTGCAGGTAGCGCAGTCGGTCACGGCGTGACATCGGCGGCAATTCGAGGAAGTCGTGCGTGTGCAAATCGTCCTCGTAAGCGATGGCTACCGAACCGCCGCGTCCGAGATCGACGACCTCCGCAGCGGCGGCCAACGCATCGGAGAGATCGTTGAGATCATCTACCGACGTTGGGGATTTCCAGGACTCAAGCACTTCACCGCCACGAATCCTTGCGATACGAAACTCGCCATAAGCCCATTCAATGGAGAATTCGATACTCATGGTTGCAACCACCCGAAAGTGCCGCCGAGGTCGGTGTACCTCAACCCCAAATCTTCCGTTGCTTTATAGGCAGTCTGGAGACCACCAATTGGAAACGGATCGGCGTAGAGCAAGACACGAGAGTCCTGCAGCACGAAACGAGAAAGTACGCCCTCGCTCAATAGTCCGGCCGCCGGGACCGCAATCGCGGGTGCATTATTGAAGGAAATCGCGGCCTGATTTGGCGCCGCACTGGACACCAGTACTTCCTTGAACAGGCGTCCAAGATTCAGGCGCTGGATGAACAGTGTGTCCGACTCGAACAATGCCGCCGTGGGACGCTGATTCCAGATGTCATCGAATACAGCAGCGTTATTGGTCAGACCAGTGACATTGCCACGCAGGTTCGAAATCAACATGACCCGAGGCGACAGCGGCGGTGCTGTCAGACCGCCGGTTTGGATATAACCCGAGAACCCGCCACCGGCAACAAAGAAGTTTGGATCGAAGTACAGCACACGCTGGAAGCCACGACGATTCAGTGCGAGGTCATTGACCGGAGCATCGCTGAGCGTACCCACCGCCGACGTCCAATCACCGATCGCGCCGGACGGTATCTGTGAATTACGGCGGATAAAGAGCTCGAGATCTTCGGCGATCTGTTCGAGGTTAGCGGCTTCTGCGCGACCATAAGCATCGTTGACTGTACCGACGATACTCGGCGCGATCACCGCGGACAGCACGGCCAGAATAGCCATGACGCCGATGAGCTCCATCAAAGTAAATCCGCTGTGTCGCCTCATGCGCCTAGCCCCGATACGAGAGAGAACATCGGCAAGAACAACGATGCTGCGATCAAACCGACGATGACGACCAACGTCATCGTGATCAGTGGTTCAACGATTGCGAAAACACGCTTGATCTGGCGCGGAATTTCCTCATCGAAACGATCCGAAACCTGCTGGAGGGTTGTATCCAATCGACCCGAGTCCTCACCCACGACGATCATGCGTAGCGTCAGCGAAGAGATAACCGGGTGATTGCGCAGCGCCTCGCTAATCCGACCACCTTTTTCTACGGTGGTCGCCGCATCCTGCACGGCACGATCCATGACAAGGTTGTCGCTTACGCCCTGCGAGAGCTTAAGCGCTTCCAGAATAGGTACACCCGCTTTCAACATGAGTGCGAGGTTATGCACAAACTGGGATTGCACGAGCATTCGGCGCACGCCTCCCAGAATCGGGATGTTCAGTTTTGCTCGATCAAGACGGAGCGCCAGCGCGGGATGTGCGGCCCGCATCCCTCTCAAGCCGACGATGAGACCGACAATCGCTACAACACCAACCCACCAGTATTGCTGAGTGATCGCACCGAGTCGGACAACACCCTGTGTGAGTGCTGGCAACGCCATATCCAGCTCAGCGAAAATTTGTGCGAAGCGAGGTACGACGAACAGAAACATCAGGGCGACCAGTCCGGCGACTGCCGACAGGATCATGGTCGGGTATATCGTCGCTTGTTTCACATCAGCCATGATGCGGTCGATCCACTCGAGGTGGTGGGCGATGTCCTTGAATACCTCTGTCAGACTGCCGCCGGTTTCGCCTGCACGAACCAGGTTGCAGATTTGCTCCGAGAACACGTCCGGGTAGGCGCGCATGCTCTCTGAAACCTCGTTACCCGCCTGCACGTTAATGCTGATGTCTTGCAGCACTCGACGCAGTACAGGTTGCTCGGTTTCCTCCGCCATCGCAGAGATCGTGCTGGCAATGGGTATACCTGCAATCAGTAAGGACGTCGCGCCCATAAAAAAGTCGATCAGCTCGCGACGCGGCACTTTGCCGCTACCGTGACTGCGCGTCGGCGACTTCTCCTTCGCATCGACGAGCCAATAGCCGATCTCACGCAGCTTGTTTTCGAGCACCTGCTCGTTGTCGGCGACCATCGTGCCATCGGAAGTTCGGCCAGCTCGATCCACACTGTGATAGGCGTATTGCGGCATACCGATTACCTACCGCACCACACGCAGGACTTCGTCGAGAGAGGTCACACCGGCCATTGCTTTGGCAATTCCGTCATTCAACATTGGAATCATGCCGCTCTCGGAGGCCAGACTCTTGAGATCACCGGCACTCGCACCCGAGATGATCGGTCCGTGGAAGCGCTCATCGACGGTGAGAATTTCGTAAATTGCAGAGCGGCCTTGAAAACCCGTGCCATTGCAGTGCACGCAACCACCGGGTTCATATAGCGTCGCGTTCGGCGGCACCATGTCCTGCAGGCCGAGAGATTCAATCAGCTCATCCGGTCGTTGAACCGGCCGACGGCAGTGATGGCACAGCATACGGACCAGTCGCTGGGCAACAATCGCCGACAACGCTGCTGGCAGCATGTAGCGATCCACACCCATGTCGACAAGGCGCGGAATAACGCCCACCGCATCGTTGGTGTGCAGCGTCGAAAGTACAAGGTGACCAGTCAGCGCCGCCCTCGTCGCCAGCTGCGCGGTCTCAAGGTCGCGAATCTCACCAACGAGAATAACGTCCGGATCCTGCCTCAACAAAGCGCGCAGACCGGCGGCAAAATCCATTCCGACATCCGGGCGCACCTGCGTCTGGCGAATTGAGCCGAGCGAGTACTCCACCGGATCCTCGAGGGTAAATACGCTGCGCTCTTCGGCTTGCACCAATTTCAGCGATGCGTACAGGGTTGTTGTCTTGCCGCTGCCTGTTGGCCCGGTAACCAACACCATGCCGTAGGGCAAACCCACAAACTGCTCCATATCGTCTTTGTGCTTGGCAGAAAAGCCAAGATCGCCGAGCGAGAGCTGCGCAGCGCTGCGATCGAGAATACGCAAGACCACACTCTCGCCGACATTGGTCGGCAGTGTCGAGACACGCAGATCGACGTGATGCTGACCATAGTCGAAGCGGATACGACCGTCCTGGGGAACACGCTTTTCTGTGATATTCAGGTTGGCGATTAGCTTCAACCGAGCGGTAAGCGCCGGTTGAATCAACTTGGGAATCAACACTTCCTGACGCATCACACCGTCGATACGCATCCGCACGCGAACCACCTTATCGGCCGGTTCGATATGAATATCCGTAGCGCCTTTTTTGATCCCCAGGGAAATGAGCTGGTCGACCAACCGAACTAGTGGCGACTCGTTGACCGCTTCGTCTTCGGCGGCAGCACTGCCCTCGGCCATGATCTGGTCGATGGTGTCGGCAATGGAACTACCCTGTGTGTAGTGCCGTGCAACCGCGTCGAGAATATGCCCTTCGGGTGCCGTCACAACGGTAACGGTATGGCCGGTTTCACGCTCGACGTGGTCGATAGCCACCACGTTAAATGCGTCGGCCAACACCAGTGTCAACATACCGTCGACCAACGAGTACGGAATCAGTTTGTATTTTTTGGCGGTCTCGTAGTCGACGAGCCGTAAGACATGTTCGGGGATTTCTGCCGATTGAACATCAACAACCTCGGTTTGCGCCTCATTCGCGAGGTTCTGCGTAATGACCTCAGCCGAAACGAAGCCGAGATCAATCAGAACCTCACCGAGCAACTTTCCGTTGCGCTTCTGCTCTCGTAACGCGAGATCCAGTTGCGCGTCGGTCAGCAGTCCAGCGGCCTTGAGACGGCCACCCAGCGTCATTTTCTTGCGCTGGGTGACCGCGATCTTGGAGGTCAACTCACTCCAATAGGCCGCCGTCGAGTCTGTGCTGCGAGCACTCATTGCACCGCTGCTTCTGTAACGCTTATTCGCGCGACAGGAAAATCAACAAGCGACGATCGTTTTGTCTTGCGCCGAACTTCTTGACTCGACCGGATGCAAACCATGCGCCTGCACCAGAATCGACGTCTCCGTCACCGTCCATGATGTCACTGATCTTCCGTGCCTCTGTCTCGCTGGCGCCATCAATCCGAAGCACCGCGACTCGACTGGTATCGACGGTTCCGTCACCGTCGAGGTCGAACTGGTAGTTGGCATTACTACTGTTAAGAACCCCTCGGTAACCGCCGTCGACGAAGGGGTTTTCGAGGTCAGTCTCAATGTACGGACCATTCCAACCACCGATCGGGTTGTTGTTGGAATTCGAGATCAACTGGCGCCGACCATCTCGCGCATCCGTGGGGATGTGCTCGGGGAAGTTTCCAGTGTCCTCGTAGTAACGAGCAACCGCTGTGCGCATCACATTGACGTCCTCAAGGAACGCCGTCACGCGCGCATTACGAATCGCATCAAAGATCATCGGCGTCGCCATCGACGCCAAGATGGCGATGACGGCAACCACGCCGATCATTTCCATCAAAGTAAAACCAGCCTGACGCTGTTGCATGTGTATTCTCCCACTAGCCAATCCTGCTAGACGGGATATGTAGCGTCGCTTGAGTCGGAACCTTTAGTGATATCTGCCTGCATTCTCAGGCGAAATCGAGAGAACTGTGACGTAGTTCACTCTAGCGCGAGATTTCGAAGATTGAGCGTGCCGGCGTCGAAGTTGACTTCAGCAACGCGCGCGTCTAATCGGGCAGAAATTTCGCGAATCTGCGCCTGTGCAACGGTTTGTTCACGCAGGTTGACGAGGAAGAAGTCGCTGGCCCCATTCCGGAACCGTTCGATCTCGGCGAGCTCCAGCTTTTGCGATAGCACCACGTCGTTGGCAGCCAGGTCGGCAACCTGCTCCGCGAAGGTCAATCCCAGCACAATGCCCTGCAGTTCGAGCGCGATGCGCTCCTCGACCTGCTGACGACGCAATTGCAGGGCGTCGAGCTCCGCGCGTGCCTGATCGACGCGACCCTGAGCCTGTCGGCGCTGAATAGGGACAGAGAATTTGAGACCGAAAATCGTGTCGGTGCTGTCGCGCGAGACCCCACCTTCACCGACGCCACCGATCCCGGACGCGAGCTCGAGGCTCACATCGAATCTGGGTTTTAGCGCGTTCTTTCGCAGCTGCAACCGGTTGCCGGCCCGGCGAATCTGATTCTCCAGGCGCATGAGTTCCGGACGGGCGTTCAGCACCTCAGCTGCCGAGTCCAGTGCTCTCGGAACGACGCCCGGGAGTGCCTCCATGCCACCTGGCAGTCGGTCATCAGCAGGCAACTTCGGTAGGCCCGCATCATCGCGAAGATAGAACGACAGCTGGTTCGCCGCCAGCATAAACCGTGCCTGTGAACTGGCCACAAGACTCTTGCGGCGGGTGATGATCTGCTGGTTTTCCGTCAGAAAGATCTCAGCGCGCGCACCACTGCTGACCTCACGAATCAACGCGGCATCACGCTCCTCCGCATTGCGCAGCAAGTCCCGGTAGACGGCGAGCGTCTGTCCGGCCGCGCGCCATCGCCAGTAGGCCTGAGCCGCATCGCGCTGCACCTCGATCTGCGTCAAAAGCAGGTCCAGATCTGCCTCTCTGACAGCGAGTCCGGCGTCGACCTCTGCGAACCGGCGATCGTCGATATCGCGATCCCGAAGCAACGACAGAATCACACCGGCTTTGGCAGTGCCCCCGCGATTCGTGAAGTTCACGTCTTCGTAGATGGGGAAATCACCCTCGGAAACTTTGTATTCGCCGTAGATATTGGTGCCGAACGCGCGGAGCGGCTGGGTGATCGTGCCTTTTGCCGCCTGACCGTCGTAGAAGCCGCTTGCATAGCTGCTGGATTCCGCCTGCACCAGCGTATCGAAACCGCCCGCAGCGACCGTGATCTCCCCGAGTGCCTCGCGTCGGTTAGCCTCGGCCTCCAAAATCGCGGGAAAGAACTTTGCACTCGCAGATAGCACTTCATCGAGTGTCAGGGGCGTTGCCGCGTCGGACTCGGGCGAGGCGACATCCTGTGCATTGGCTGACGCCACGACCATCCCAAAGAGCATGATCGCAAGCGCAAGAAATCCACGATTCACTGGCTAGGACCTGGATTGATCGCGAAATCCGGCGGGAAATTGTTGAGAAGGCGCCAAATCTCGTAGCCGACCGTCACGGTCTCGAGCTGGATCCAACCTCTTACGTTGGCACCGAAACGAACGAACCGATCTTCCGGCCATGCATGCGTTTCATCCGCATTTGGATCCTCGCCGATCAGCACTCGAAACAAGCCATTGGGTTGAGCGGACGCGTCGACCGCCAGTACAACACCGCCAAACGTTCCGATCGCCTGCGAAGGCCAACCGCTGAACTGAACGGCGGGCCATCCTTCGAACTGAAGCCTCGCAAGATTGCCCGGTTGCACGAGTGCCACATCCCGACCATTAACAAACAGCTCCACCGCTCGTGTCACGTTGCTCGGTACAAACGTCGCAACCGGCTGACCGGCACTAATGAACGTCGCGACATCCCCGGCGTTGACCGACAAAATCACGCCATCCCGGGGCGCGGTCACAGTCTGCGCTGCCAGGCGTGAAATCTCGATCTCGATGCGGCTAAGCTCGGCGGCCGCTTCGGCCACAGATGCGCGTTGTGACTGCACCCTGATTCTCGCCTGCTCCGCGTTGCGACTCGACTCAAGTCCTTGCTCGAACAAATCCTGGGTCCGCCTGGCATCAATCTGCGAGGTCTCGAGTGCGCTCTCGGCTGCGGAAAGTTTCGCCTGCACCTGGTCACGCGCCGCCTGCAAGCGCTGCAGCGCCAGCGGATCGTTATCGACAATTGTCACGATCGGGGCTCCGGCCTCAACCGCCATACCGTCCTGCACGAACCACTCAGCGATACGGCCGGACACCAAGGCGTTGATCTCCTGCTGGCGATCATTCGGATTCAGCGCTGTCACGCGCCCCGGTCCGGACGTGGTCTGCACCCACGGTACAAAATAGAGAAACGCACCCAGCATGAGCGCGAAGACCACGAGGAAATACGCGACCGTCCGCGATGCCTTCGGCACTTTGATCTCATTCAACGTGTGGAAGTATTCCGAGTGTGCGCGTACGTCAGTCACTGCTTGCTACCTCTGTGCCGGTGCCGAGAAACGGAGACACATAATTCCGCGCTTTCACCTCACCATGCTCGGTGCGCGTGCGCGCCTTGACCCGCGTGTCGAAGTGTTCGCAGAAGGAAACAGGTTCGGAGAAGACTCGCTGTTGGCTGCGCCCCATGTACAGGAAGTGACTGAAATCCCCGGTCGGCTCACGGTTGGAGAAATAGACAATCGTCGTTTCGGTTTCAGCGTCATCGATCAGAGAGCCCAAGGCGCCCATCAACAAACGATACGGCAATACATCGTAGAGCTGGCTCAACACCAGAACTCGAGGTCGCGCCAAAATGGCAGATGCGAGTTTGAGTTGCATCATCTCGGCAAGCGATAACGGCCAGCCTGTAACCGCAATACGATGGTCGAGGCCATCGTCGAGCTGCGCGATGATCGGCTCGAGACCCACCAGTCTCAGAACCTCGAGAATATCAACACTATTCACGCCTTCCCGACTGCGGGTCAGATACTGCCGGATAGACATGCTGGTCGTATTCGGACGATCCAGCACGATGATTTCCTGACGCAGTGAATGCGCAGAAATCGAATGTGTGTCGACGCCACCGATGGTGATGTAACCGCCATCCGGTTCGGCATGACGTTTCATGAAGTTCGCAAACAGGCGCTGTACCGCGTAGCTGGGTGCACGTGCATAGACCAGCGCGCTGGGCGGTAGTTCCAGATTGAACGAGATATCGATACCGCGCGTCTCTCCGCGCGCTTCGACCATCGCAAGCCCGGAGCCTGGGAGCTGCTCCTCAACGCCTTTCACTTCCTCCTGTTCGATGTCGTAGAACAGCGAAAGCTCCTCGATCGCAGCACACAGATCGTAGAAGTAGGAGAGGTACGTGCCGAACTGAGAGAGACCAACAAAGACTGCCGATAGCACCAATTCGGCTGCGACCAACTGCCCGATCGAGAGCTGCTCCTGAATCACAAGCCAACCACCGAGACCCAGCAGCGTGCTGCTCGCGAGCGCCCACAACATGAGGAACGCGATCGCCTGAGAGAAGTAGTGGCGGAAATGCAGCTTGTGCGAGGTCATGTAGGTATTGGTGACCTCATCGGTGCGCTCGAGCGCCTCCTCGACATGAGAGTGTGTCTTGAAGTAGCCATTCGAACTACCGAGACCTTCGAGCCAGGCAGCCGCTGAATGCTTGTCGTGCGATAACTGCATCGCACTCTTGATCGCTCGCTTGCCGTAAATAATCCAGATGAGCCAAATGAAAACGATAACGACCAGATTGAATGCAAGAAATGCCGGGTGGTAGGCGGAGGTCAATGCAAAACCGACGACCGCCTGCAGCAAAATCGAAAAGCCGCCGACCAGCAGATACGGCACGCGCTTCATCACAATGATGATGTCGAAATAACGGTTGAAGAGTGGCCCGATGCCGCGGTCTTCAAAATAAGGATTCAATGCATACACTGAACGCAGCGCAATCTCCGACACCATGCGCGCGTAGAAACGCCGTCCGAACACGTCCACGACATGCAGGCGCAGCGCATTCAGGACACCGGCAAGCGCCAGCAGCACAAACAGCGTTGCTGAGAGAATGAAAAGCTGGGTCGTCAGGCCCGTGTTGATGATCGTATTGATCAGCATTTGCACGGAAATCGGCGTTGCCAGCGACAGCAGGCTGATACCGATGCCGTAGATGATCGCCAGAGTGTAGAACTGCTTTTCCGGGCCCAGGATCTTCGAGAAAAACCCGAAAAGCTCCGGCAGCGTCCTTTGCGTTGTTATTCCATGTTCGGCCATGCTTCAAGCGCCCACAACAAAAAATCGCGGTGCGCCGAGCCCACCGCGTTTAGCAAGTGTCTAGGCTACTCAATAACGTGTCGAAATGCATGTCGAATTTTTTGATCTGTCGATCAGGGCACAACGAACACAGCATCCGAAATCTCGTCCTGAATCAGCGTATTGCGCCGAATGATGTCCGCAAGCGTCGTATTACGGATTATTTCGAGCTCATCACCACTGAAGGTCCGTTCATACCAGAAGCGGTCACCATCGCGTAACCGTTCAAACTGATCCTTGACGATATGATGGAAGAGCTCACCGAGCGCTGATGCGCCCACTCGCGGCTCAGAAAGCCCGCCCACCCAGAGGTCAATATCATCAACGGACGTGTAAACCGACGCCAACGATGCCTGCAACGCAAGATCGGGCGTCACTTCAGCGAAACTGCTGTGCATAGTCATTCCGAGCTGACGCCGGGTCTCGTTGTAGCTCGGTAGTCCATGATCTCTGCCCCGCTGAATGTTCAGTGACGCCAGATCGAATCCACCCGCACCGGGCGCGCCGAACAGCGCATTTCGAACGTCGTCAACAACCTGGGCATCGATCGATTCGCAGATCTGACTCGCTAAACCCCGGAGTACCGGTTCAATGCCACCTTCATTCCTGACGCGATCCGGCTGGAAAAAGGCGTCACGCAGTGCGAGGTGGCCCTCGGCGATCTCGTTGCCATCAGCATCGATTCGACGAATGTGGCTGCTCAACATACTGTGGCCCAGGCGATAGGCGGCGGAGGAAAACACATTGACCACGCTGGCATCGACCGTCTCGTCATAGCCCGTGTACGGGCTGATCGCGTCTGGGCCAAGCAGAACCGGCAGGAACTCGTTGTAGGTGATGACCTGCATCTGGGCGCCCACGATTCGCCGCGCTTTCTGATAGATCGTCTCACCGTCCAGATACGGCTCTGCCTGCGCAATCTCAAGCGCCAGGCGGTTATGTTCACGGACAAACAGGGTATGCATGACCGCCAGACCAACCTGCTCGTTCGCACGCACGTCACCGGCGACGAATAACTCGGCGCCAGACCCACCCGCGTTGGCGATCCCTGCGGTGTTGTACGGAAGATAGCCGCCCGCCGAGGTTTTTAGCATCCCGGTGCCGTCCATCGTTCTGAGCGCTCTGGCGCGCGTGAGATCAGAGCCATAGACATTGGACGCATCGATCCAGCCGGTGATCTCATTGATCTGTTGACGCGGGTTCAACGCGTGATCACCCGTAGCCGTGTCGAAAATGGACCGGTTGAGTGGGATAGTCACAGTGCCGCTGTGCCCGGGATCAAACCAGGGATCCCCCATCGGGACATCGATATCGGCCGCTTGCGCAGGTGACACACCGTCCGTCAGATCGAGATCATGATCGAGGAACTGGCCCCATTGCCACAGGAAGTCACTCGCACGTCGACCATTCGGATGATTGCCCTGCTGCGCGGAAATCGCATTGCTCACCGCGCGTGCACTTGGCCTGTGCGCCCCAGCGGGTGTTGCCATGAGGTCGCCATAGTCGGATGACACCATGCGTGCGAGTTGGCTATGCGATTTATTCATGTCGACGAGCAGCCTGTTGTTGCCCGTGCCATCCAAAGTCCGAAACTGCACCGTGTCGGTGAACGTGTCGGGTGCGCGATCGTCACTTCGCTGGATACCGAAGACCGGCGACACGCTGGCGGTGTCGGTTTCATCAATAGTCGTTTGGTCTGCCGTGTTGTCACACGCGACAAGTGCAAGCCCAAGGCATAGGCTCGACGCAATCGTTCTGGTTTTCATTCAAGTCCCCGAGCGTATTCGAAATACCCGCGGCGTCCCGACCGCTTGTGGCATTCCTATTTATTGTGCTTCTCATTCTAGTCGAGCCCTAGACAAACATCGCTCGGAAAAGTCCGAGGTTAAGTGTGAATTGCGTCACATAATGTGATCGTAAAATTCTACAAATCTGCGTCCCGTCAGCCTTTGTGTGAGATTTTGCTAGCATCAGGTTAGGACTCTGGGGAGAGGACCTGCAAAGTGACGACCAAATACCGTTGGAGCGGTGCGTTGTTGAGCGCAGTTATTGGCCTCATCATGGCGGCCTCCGGCAGCGCACGCGCCGATGTTTCGATCGATGATCCGTTCTCGCTTAACGACGTCATTGACGCGTTTGTCGAGCGTGGTGAGTATCCGTTTGTTTATGTGCGCCTCGAGAGTTTTGAGGGCCGTGTCCTCTATGAGCATGGCAGCGTAAATCGCGACCTGCTTCCCGATGCGGATATTGACGGACAGACCTGGATGCGCATTTGGTCGATGAGCAAGATCGTGACGATTAGTCTCGCTATGGATCTCGTCGAAACAGGGGAGATCTCGCTCGACGACCCAGTCGCCGATTACCTGCCTGAATTAGCCTCGTTAGCGGTAGCAAGAGGCCCGGATGGCGTTCGTCTGTCCACGCTTGCGGCTGGAGAAGCAGGCTGCCCACTGGAAAGCGAACCGGCCGAGACGCCGATTACGATTCGCAATCTGCTCAATCACACAGCAGGCTTTTATTATGCCGTCACGGGTATCGAGTGCTTGGACAGCCTCACGGCCGCACAGGATCTGCCAGGCGCCGCGGACAGCGAAGAGTTCCTCGAACGGCTGGTCGAGTTGCCGCTGATCCAACAGCCGGGCGCCGCCTACTATTACGGACTGAACACAACGCTGCTCGGTCTGGTTTTGGAAAGCGCGACGGGAGACTCGCTGGAGACACTTGTGGCGGAGCGAATCACAAAGCCACTACGCATTCGTGGATTGCAATACACCCTGCCGGATCAGGCGTCGCTACTGCCCCACTTCACCGGCATCGATGGCAGCATTCGGGTCGCTGAACCGGAAGAGCTCGATATCTTCGGTGGCAGCCTGCCGCGCTATGACCGGAGGAACGAGCTGCGGCTGGGCGGCGAAGGCATGCTTGCGACAGCAGACGGCTATGCCGACTTTCTGCGCATGCTAGGTAGCGGCGGCATGCTCCGCGGACAGCGATTTCTTGAACAGTCCTCGATCAATGAGATGACCGCGCCCCACACCCTGCTCGACTCACCAGCCGGGCATAATGGCTACAACATCTGGGTAACGAACGGCTCAGCGCCTGACGGACAGGCGGGCCTGTGGATGGGCGGCGGTTACGAAAGCACCCACTTCTGGGTCGACCCCACGAACGAGTTTGTTGCCGTCATCATGTCGCAAATGCACGCATCACCAGATACCGAACGCAACCGAGACCAGGCGATTCGAAACGAGGTCTACTCGCAGATTTCGCCCTGAGCCGCTCGGGCCGGATGTCCGCGCTTGCTGCGCCGACTGAGTTGCGCTGCCGCGAGCGCCAACACCGCACTGACAAGAATGCAGTAAACCGCCATTCCATACATTTGCGAGGGCAGCGGCACACCAAGATCAATGAAGGTGCCGGTAACCCCTGGCCCCGCTGCTGTTGAGAACACCATCGCGGCCATAATCAGCGAGCGAATCGCGCCGAGGTGCTCTGTGCCATAGACCTCGGGCCACAGTGCACCGAACAGCGTCGATGAGATGCCGTAGCTGATGCCTACCAAAACCATCACTACGATCAGACTCTCCGGCGTATCGGTCGCCGCCATGGCAAAGCAAGCCGCTGTCAGCGGTATCAGGAAAAACGGCAGAATCCGAACCGCACCGAGGCGGTCGATCACCCCGCCAAAAATCAGCGCGCAGATCACCGTCGAGATCGCCAGAACCACAAGGCATCGAGCAAACCAATCCACAGGCCACTGATGCAGCGCGGTCATGTAATCCTGATGATAGAAGATCGTTGTGCCGATAAATGCCGGCGCGAGCACCCCCGCCAACACACCGTAGAATGCCGGGTCGCGAATGACCTCAGCCCGGGTCCATTGCCGACGCGCAGTGTGCAATGCGACCCCTTCTTCGTCGGCACGCTTCGGCTCGCGTGGCTTTCGGTAGCAAAGGTAGGTAATCGGCAGACCCGCGACGAGCAACGCCGCGATCGCGCTATACCAACCCGCCGTGAGGCCGTGCTGCTCTGTCAGTGTGACAAACGCAAGCAGTAAGGTCGCCTCGCCGCCCTGGTGTCCGAGCACCACGAGAGACACCGCACGCCCTCGCCCTGCCACGAACCATCGCCCGGTCATGGTCAATGCGATGTGCGTCATCATGCCTTGTCCGAACAGACGCAGCAGATAGATCGCAAAGAGTAACGCTGCCGCAGAAGTCGCCGTGCCCGCGAGCAGAGCGGCCAGCGCCAACATAGGCATACACAAAAGCACGAGCCGGTGCGCACTTACCGTATCTGCCAATTTGCCGAGAAACGGTAGTGTTGCCGCACTACCAAGCGTCGCGATCATATACAGACGCCCGATCTCACCATGTGAAAGATCGAACAGCGTCTGCCAATCGCCTATGGATGCAGAGATAAAGTAGGTCTGACCAAATGTAGAGCAATAGGTCAGCAGAAAGCCGCCGGCAATCCAGCGGAAATTGGTCGCAATGAAAGAGAGCACGGTGGCTCCGGCAGTGTCAGGGGTTGCTGCGCATCCCTGACTCAGCAGGGATGCGCAACGGCAGTTCCTAGAACTTGTAGCTTACCCCAAGCGACAGCATGCTGACGTCAACGTCCTCGAACTCATAAAGCTCGTATTCGCCACGAATTTGCACAGGGCCGATGCCAAAGGCTGCGCCCACGCCGTAGGCAAGATCGTTACCGTCTTCAGAGTCGCTGACACCCTGAAGAGACACGTCGGCTTCCCAGGAGGCGTAGCCAACTTTGCCGTAGAGATCGACCAAGCCAGCGTCAACGCCGAGGATGCCCCAGACATTTAGTGCCGTGGTCTCAACAGTCAGAGGATCGCCGAGGATATCGAGATCGGGTGCCCCGAAATCCACATAGCCAGCTTCGACGGCGAGCTTCACGACCGGTAGATCGAAGTCGTAACCGGCGAAGACCTTGAACGCGGTATCGTCCTCGTCGATTGACGACGGCAAACCCGGAATGGTCACACCATCGAAGTCAGCTTCGATTGTCGCGCCACCAGCACTGCCGCCGATGTAGAAGCCTGAGTCCGCAGTTGCGGTTCCGGCAGCCAGAGCCAGCGTAGCGCCAGCAAGCAGCGCTTTGCGCTGCAGCGAATCAGTAATCGTCATAGTAATGCTCATCCAATTGCCCAAGCGTTATGTCAACAGCAATCCCTGCCGACCAACGCTTGATAGCAAATTCCCTCGACCACGTCTGCGGTAGCTCTGAAAAACTGTGACGTATCACCGTGTTAGCGCGAAGAGACTGGCTTGATCACGCGGATTCTCAATCTGAGTTGATTTGCGAAAGTGATATAAAAGTGATATCACTTTAATATCAACTCAGCGGAGGCAGAAAAATGAGTAATGTCCACGAGAAAAAATACAAAGCCATGTCGGGATGGCTGCCACTGATTCTTATGCTGGGTGGCATCGCCTTCGGCATATTCACGCTGACGCGTGGCCTTCCACTGGTCGGCATCCCGCTGATTCTCGTTGCAACGATCATGGTGGGCGGATTCATGGCGATCGCGCCTAACGACGCCCGCGTATTGTTGCTCTTCGGTGCGTATAAAGGCTCTGTGACCGAGTCCGGATTCTACTGGGTCAACCCATTCTTCTCGAAGAAGAAGATTTCGTGCCGCGTTCGCAACTTTGAGACCGGCTCAACCATGCTCCCGGAAAAGAAGAACTCCAGCGGTGCTGTGGTTCAGCAAAAGTCGCGCTCCAGCGGCAAGCCCTCAAAGGTGAACGATCGCGACGGTAACCCGATCGAAATCTCGGCCGTTGTTGTCTGGAAAGTCGTCGACACCGCCGAGGCGCTGTTCGAGGTTGATGATTTCGAAGACTACGTCGCGGTGCAGAGTGAGGCGGCGCTGCGGAATCTCGCTAGCCGCTATGCTTATGACGGCGAGACCGACGATGAATCACTAAGAGGCAACACCGATCGCGTCGGCGACGAGCTGCGCAAAGATATTCAGGATCGACTGGGCACCGCCGGCGTGGACGTGATCGAGGCGCGGATCAGCCACCTGGCCTACGCGCCTGAGATTGCCGCCGCGATGCTGCAACGTCAGCAGGCGCAAGCAGTTGTTGCTGCACGGACCAAGATTGTTGAAGGTGCCGTGGGCATGGTCGAGATGGCGCTCGATCAACTGAAAACGGACGGCATTATTGACCTCGACGAGGAGCGCAAGGCTGCGATGGTGTCGAACCTGCTGGTGGTGCTCTGTAGTGATCGACACACGCAACCGGTCGTGAATACGGGCTCGCTCTACAACTAACAGTTCATGGCACGAACCTCTTTTCTCTTTCGAGCCGACCCTAAGGTCATGGAAGCGCTCAAGCGCTGGGCGGACGATGAACTACGCAGTGTCAACGGACAACTGGAGTTCATCGTTCGTCAGGCCCTGAAACAGTCGGGGCGGTTGAAGCCGCCGCCCCGCGATCAGGAGGAGTAATCGCGCCGAGCTATTGTTGACGGCTGCTGAAGACAGGCATCATCACGCTCCCGGTCTATGGCGCGGAGTGAAGCGTGAACACAAACCCGATCAAGACACTTACCCTGCTTTTGACGTTGTTGCTGACTGCTTGCGGTGACAAAACCGCTGACGACCCGTCGCAGCCGTCCGTCAGCCTTGAGTTGCCTGCTATCGCGCGGGAGGATGTCCACTCCTACTCGCTACCCAGAGTACACACCGTTGAGCACCTGAATCTTGATCTGAATATCGACTTCGATCGCAAGGTACTTGAGGGCGTCGCAACGCTCACGCTTGCGACTCCTGCCGACGGCGATCTGCCATTGGTACTGGATACCCGCGATCTTGATATCGCCAGCACCTGCATACCCGCAGACGATGCCTGCGACGCCGTTGCATTTCGCGTGCTGGAGTCGGACGAGATTCTCGGTTCGGCGTTGCTGATCGACATACCATCAGGTGCACAGACGATCGCCATCAGCTACCAGACCTCGCCAGACGCGACTGGCGTGCAGTGGCTTGAGCCACGCCAGACGGCGGGTGGCAAATTTCCATTCATGTTCACTCAGGCGCAAGCAATTCATGCCCGTAGCTTCGCACCGTTACAGGACACACCAGCAGTTCGTCAGACCGTTTCTGCCACGCTGCGAGTGCCATCTGAACTGCGCGCACTTATGGGCGCCGACAACAGTCCGGAGCGAACTGAAGATGGCGTCTATGAATTCACAATGCCGCAGCCGATCCCGTCATACCTGCTCGCGATCGCTGCAGGTGATGTGGCGTTTCAGAGTATGGGTCCGCGCACTGGCGTCTACGCCGAAGCTGAGTTGCTCGAAGCAGCTGCCAACGAGTTCGCGGACACCGAACGCATGCTGGAGATCGGCGAGTCCGACTATGGCCCTTACCGTTGGGACCGCTATGACCTTTTGATCCTGCCACCCAGCTTCCCGTTTGGAGGCATGGAAAATCCCCGACTGTCTTTCATCACGCCGACAGTCATCGCGGGAGACCGCAGTCTGGTTGCACTGATCGCACACGAACTTGCGCATTCGTGGTCCGGCAACCTTGTTACCAACGCGAGCTGGAAAGACCTCTGGCTCAATGAAGGGTTCACGACCTACTTGACCAACCGGATCATGCAGAAAGTCTACGGGGATCGACGCTACGAAATGGAAATGGCGCTCGGCTACGCGGACCTGGCTGAGAGTCTTGAGACGCTGCCGGTTGCGAACCAACCCTTGTCGTACGATGTAACCGGCACCGACCCTGATGCTGTGTTCTCGGATATTCCCTACGAAAAGGGATCATTGATGCTGTACGAAATCGAACAGCGCATCGGGCGTGAAGCCTTCGATGCATTCCTGATCCACTATTTCGATCATTTCGCCTTCAAGAGCCTCGATGACGAGGCGTTTCTTGCCTATCTGGACAGCACACTGATAGCGGATCATCCGGAAGTGTTGTCGCGAGACAGGCTCGAAGAGTGGATATACGAGCCAGGCCTACCAGACGGGGCGCCGCAACCGACATCGGATGCCTTTGAGATCATCGATCGACTGCGCGCCGATTGGCTTGCAGGTTCGCTGCCAGCTTCAAATATTGATACCGCGGCGTGGACGTTTCACGAGTGGAAACATTTCCTCGACGGTATGCCCGAGACACTGACCCAAACGCAACTGTCGGAGCTTGACACGGCATTCGGTTTGACCGCCTCCAACAACAACGAAGTGCTGTTCAGCTGGCTGATGATCACGATTCGCAACCGTTATGAACCTGCTGAGCCTCGGGTCGAAGAGTTTCTGGTCCGCGTCGGCAGAAACAAGTTCATCCGTCCGCTATACCGCGCACTCGTGGCGCGCGATGACATCGAGCAAGCGCAGGCAATTTTTGAGCGCGCCAAACCGGGCTATCACCCGCTTTCGGTAAAACTCAATAGTGCGGTCGTCTATCCCGACGGCGAGCCGACTCGCTTACTCCAGACAGGTGACAACCGAGGCCTGAGTGCCGGGTGAGGTCTCGGTGTACGTGCCGTTACAAACGAGCGCAACCTCAACCGAACGACAGCTCTCGGGCGCATCACGACGGCAGCTGTTGCACGACACACCATCGTCCGGATCGGTGCAGCTCGCGCAACACCACGTTGCACCAAGGCTGATTTCCCGCTCGATGATGATTTCGTCGGACGCGGCATAGCGCTCGTTGTCATCGTCGTTGTCACCATCGCCAACGGCGAGCACGCAGCCGGTCATTGACAGGAAGGGCACGAGAATCAGCATTCGAATGTATTTCATGGGTCGCAGACCTTTGACTTCAGGGACGCGCTTTAAAGCTTGCAACAGTCTGGGGCGCCTGACCAGTCGTCAATACTGAATACTATCTACGGCAAGCGTATCCACTGGCGCCTCGAACACGCGAGTGAAGACCGAGGTCATCCGAGCCTCGACCGTATCGAGGAACTCGGGCACATCCTCGATCGCACGGAAAATCGTATAACCGCGCACCAGGAACTCGTGTAGGTCGGTCACCCCAACAAGACGTGCAGGCCCGCGCATCATGCGCAGCGTGCTGCCGATCATCGGGATACGCACAATCCGCTCCAGACTCTCGCCTGCCTTGCGCGTCATCGCGATCAGACGCAGGCAATCCGCGAGCGTAGCCGCCTCACGACTAGCGGCACAGTATTCGCGCTCACTGATCGCCGCCCCACCGACAATTCCATCGCGTAGCAATGCTTCGATATCCAGGTTGATGCGCAGAATTGTCGCGTTCAGCTCGAGCGCGGTGGCCAGTGCCTCAAGCGCCCCAGACGGCAATATCCGGCTCATCATCGGCACGACCTTAGCGAGCTCCGCGTCGCGTGCTGCAATCGTGGGGCCAACCATGTCGGAAATGATGTAGTCGATCGCTTCAGAGTAGCCAGGCTCCGATCGAAGGTCCTCATACTTCGGCAAAAAGTAAGCGACCTGTAAATCGACAAAGCGCCGGTAGGCGGCGAGACGATCCGGGCTCTCCAGATAAGTCTCGTGCAGCTTGTTACTAAGTGCCAGATGTTCGCGCAGTCTGGCTGCGTCCGCCCTCATGCTAATCCTCGCGTTTGTCGTCATCCGAGATCTGCGTGATCGACACAAGGCGTACCCGGCGCCGATCCGCGCGCAGCACACGGATGCGATGCCCATGCCAGTCCAACGTATCCCCGGCGAGCGGGATGCGCTCCAATTGCTCGATCAGCAAACCACTGACGGTTGACACATCCCAGTCCGGATTCCATGCAACGCCGAGCTTGGCGCAGAGCTTGCGCAGATCCACCGAGGCACGTGCGAGCAACGCACCGTTCTGCAACTCACGAAAATCTGAAGACGGCGTATCTTTTTCATCGTCGATGTCACCAACGACTTCCTCGAGGACATCCTCCATTGTCACAAGACCCTCGACGTTGCCATATTCACCGACGACCAGAGCCAGGTGCTTTCGCGCGTCCTGGAACGTGCGTAGGAGTTTTGGCAGCGTCATCGAACTCGGCACAATGAGCGCCTCACCCGCAAGCGCATCCCAATCGACGACGTCATCCTCGTGCGTCAAAAGCCAGTGCAGCAGGTTCTTTGCGAGTACGACCTCGGAGGCATCGTCGAGGCTTGTCGACGTGCTCAGCGGGAATCGACTGTGTCCACTCTTGTGCAGTCGTTCAATAACTTCATCTCTGGTCATGGTCTTGGAGAGAAACTCGACGTTGTCGCGCGGGAGCATCACGCCACCCGCGTCGAGATCCTTGAGGTGGGTTACCCCAACGATCAAGCCAGCGGTGGTATCGCCCACGGCGCCCTCGCTTTGTCCCAATACCGCAAGCAGACGGATCTCATCAGCGGACGTCACCGGCACTTCCTTGTCAGCGCGCAGTTGCCTGGACAACAGCTCCGACATCACCACCAACGGCTTCAACATGATGCTCAGGTAATGAATCCCGTGCGCAACCGGTGACGCCAAAGACTGTGCATAGCTAACGCCGAGCGTCTTTGGAATGATTTCCGTGAACAACAGGACCGCAAGCGTGAACAGCAATGAGAATATCCACAGCGTTGAAGGATCGAACACCGCGCTGTAGCTCGCACCAGCAACGGCGGCACCGACGGTATGCGCCGCTGTGTTCAGAATCAGGATGGCGGCGATCGGCACGTCCATATTCTCTTTGAAGCCAGCGAGCAGGGACCCCGCACGCCTGCCCTGCTGGTTCAGCACCTCAATCTGTGGGCGTGTGATCGACAACAACACAGATTCGAAAATCGAACACAAGAAAGAAACGATCAGCACAACGGCGACTGCCGAAACAAAAAGCAGCATGGTCGAACTCCAGAAACGAATCGTCGATATTGTCGGTGAGCGGGCACTCGACGGCAATTCGTCATCACCCGGACAAGATCGCTGCGTTACACTGTTACACCACAAAAGATTCGAACCAGAAGGATTCCCGGATGATTAAGAAGACGATATCTGCGCTCCTGCTCTCACTCGGTCTGATTGCCGGCACTGCCGTGGCTCAGATGGAGGAAATGGCGGAGACCATGAGCATGATCGAATCCGCTGAGCCCGTCGTGCTTTCCGCATCGGACATCGAGGGTTGGATTTCGACGGTTAAGGCACTGCTCGCAGCGGAACTCGATGTGATGGACAACCCATCGCTCCCGGATGCGATGGAGGTGCTCGGCGCAAACACCGAGGCCATGAACATCCTCGATACGAATGGCTATGACATGCCGACGTTCCAGTCGCATTCGATCAACATCTTTATGGCGGTCGGTGCGGCACAGATGGCCGACCAACGTGAGCAGATCGAAGCGCAGATGGCAATGCTCGACAGCATGCGTGGCCAGATACCGGACGAACAGGTAGACATGATGGAGAGCCAGATCAAAGGCATGATGGCAATTTTCGAAAAGACCCCGGAAGAGAACATCGACATCATCGGAAAGTATGCGGATCAGATTGAGGCGCTCGGCGAATAAGTTCGTCGGAGCGCACCATACGATGCTGCGGTGGATCTACCGACTGACGAGAGCGAGCTGCTGCGCCCTGCTGCTCGGTGCGAACGCAATGGCAGACATGTCGCTTGAGCAGTGGGCCAATCAGGCTGTATCGGGAGGGGATGCGCTATCTGTCAGTGTGCTTACCCATCAGGACGGCAAGGCCGCCTATTTCAGCGCCGGCAAGACGCACCCGGATGGGGATGCACCAGGGCCGGATACCCAGTACGAGATCGGCTCCATCACCAAGGTGTTTACCAATCTCCTGCTGGCGGAAATGGTCGCCACCGGAGCGGTTTCCGACGACACCACGATCGGCGATATTTTTGGTGACGAGATTGCGCCGCTGAATCCTGCCGTACGTGAGATCACGCTGCTGGAACTCGCGACGCACACCAGCGGCTTACCGCGACTTCCGGTCAATATGATGTTTTCAAATGCCGCGGATCCCTACGCGGGCTACGACGCTGAGAAACTCAAAGGCGGCATCAATCTCACGCGAGCACTGCAGCCACTCATCAAGCGTTATGCGTACTCCAATTTTGGCGTCGGACTGTTGGGTCACGCACTTGGACGGGTTGACGGTGAGGGCTACCGATCAGCCCTCAAGCGCAGGATTCTCGACCCTCTTGGCCTTGAGCATGCGGCTTTCGTGATCGGTGAGGATCGCGCAGTCGGCTGGCGCGGTGGTGAGGTGGTCCCCAACTGGACAATGACCGACGCACTGACCGCGGCAGGTGGCTTGCGAGCATCGGCTAGCGATCTGGGTCGATTCGGGGAAATCATGCGGGGTGCTGAACCTTGGCCGTTGAAGCAGGACAGGGAGGCAGGGCGCAAGATTCTTGCAGACGCCGGCGGCGATTTTGATGTCTCGCGGATCTGGCACGTCGCTCGTGCCGAAAGCACGCCGATCTACTGGCACAATGGCGGAACCGGTGGGTACTTCTCGTTTTTCGGCTTTCGACCTGACAACGGCGCGACGATCGCGATTCTGGTCGCAGGGGGCGAGGACCCGACCGCCGCGGGTCTTGAGTGGCTCGGACGAACCGATTCAAACAAGGAAACCGATCCGCCCGACGCGACCGTCATTGGACAGTATCAATTCAACCCAAGCGTTGGCCTGGCGGTGTTTGAAGCGGAAGGTGAGCTCGTCGCACAAATGAGCGGGCAAGGCCCACTCGCACAGCGATCGAGTTGCCTGAAGAAGCGCTATCGGCGTTTGTTGGCGAGTACCCGATTAACGACTCGGTGAAGTTCACCATCAAGCAAGGCGACGACGGTCTACTTGCTCAACTCACCGGGCAAGCGTTCTACCCCATCTATCCGAGCGGCGACGACGTGTTCTTCTATCGCGTCGTCGACGCGGAGCTCAGGTTTGAGCGAGACAACGAAGGCGCGGTGACTGCACTTACCCTGCATCAAGGACCGGTTCAGCAACGCGCCGAGAAGCAGCGATAGCCTGCCGGACATTTTTTGCTGCACTGCACACTAGACGATCACTTCCAACTGATTGAATTTCTCTATACCCCTCATTAGACAGTTCAATTCGATCGCCTGACGAAAGGCGTATGCTGTGTCGCGTCACTTAACCGTAATCCGACAGGGGGTACGCATGGACTTTGTACGATCCTTACTCGCCACTGCAGTGGTGTCAGCCGGCGCATTGGGCGCGGCGGGCTCAGCGCTGGCGCAGGACGAACCCAAACCTAACAGTTTCTGGTGGCCTGAACAGGTCGACCTCAGCCCGTTACGCGCGCACAGCGACGCATCCAATCCTTTGGGCGCTGACTTTGACTACGCAGCTGCTTTTGCGGCGCTGGATCTTGACGCCGTCAAGAAAGATATCGAAGCCACATTGACCGATTCACAGGACTGGTGGCCCGCCGACTACGGGAACTACGGACCGTTCTTTATTCGCATGGCATGGCACAGTGCCGGCACCTACCGCACGCTCGATGGGCGCGGCGGCGCTGCCGGCGGTCAGATGCGGTTTGAGCCGCTGAACAGTTGGCCGGATAACGGCAACCTCGATAAAGCGCGCCGGTTGCTCTGGCCGGTGAAGCAGAAATACGGCAGCAGCCTCTCGTGGGCCGACCTGATGGTCCTGGCCGGTAACGTCTCGCTCGAGTCGATGGGCTTTGAGACCTTCGGTTTCGCCGGTGGCCGTGAAGACGACTGGGAAGCTGAGCTGGTCTACTGGGGCCCTGAGAAAGAGTTTCTTGCCGATGAACGCTACTCCGGCGACCGCAAACTGGCCAAGCCGCTTGCAGCGGTTCAAATGGGTCTGATTTACGTGAACCCGGAAGGACCTAACGGCAACCCGGATCCGCTAGCTGCGGCACGCGACATCCGCGAAACGTTCGGTCGCATGGCGATGAACGATGAGGAAACCGCGGCACTGATCGCTGGCGGTCACACGTTCGGCAAGGCGCACGGTGCTGCTAAACCGGAAGACTGCATGTCTGCAGAGCCCGCCGGTGCGGCGCTCGAAAAGCAAGGCTTCGGCTGGACGAATAGCTGCGGCAAAGGTAATGCTGAAGACACGATCACGAGTGGCCTCGAAGGTGCCTGGTCGGCTGCGCCAACCGCATGGACCATGCAGTACCTGCAGAATCTGTACGGCTACGAGTGGGTGAAAACGAAGAGCCCCGCGGGCGCTACACAGTGGATTCCTACCGACGAAGCTGCTGCAAACCTGGTGCCGGATGCACACATTGCCGGCAAACGCCACGCACCGATCATGTTCACCACCGATCTGGCGCTTCGTGAAGACCCAAGCTACAAGGCGATCACCTCGGCTTGGCTCGAAGACCCGAAAGCATTCGAACTTGCGTTTGCGAAAGCCTGGTTCAAATTGACGCACCGGGATATGGGGCCGCGTGCTCGATATGTCGGCACCGACGTGCCGGAAGAAGTATTGCTGTGGCAGGACCCTGTCCCGGCTGTTGATCACGCTTTGATCACCGCCCGCGATGCCGAAAAGCTGAAGACCGCGATTCTCGACTCCGGTTTGAGCGTGTCCGACCTCGTCGGTACCGCATGGGCTTCCGCCTCGAGCTTCCGTGGCACTGACATGCGCGGTGGCGCGAACGGCGCCCGGATTCGTCTCGAGCCGCAACGCAGCTGGGCCTCCAATGACCCGGCTATCGCAGCCAACGTCATCGCCAAGCTCGAAGCAATCCAAAGCGACTTCAACCAACGCGCACGCGGCGGTAAGAAAGTGTCGCTGGCCGACCTGATCGTCCTCGGTGGCAACGCTGCGATCGAGCAAGCCGCGAAAGCGGGTGGTTACGATGTCACGGTTCCGTTCACAGCGGGACGCACAGACGCAACGCAGGAGCAAACGGACATTGCCTCGTTCTCGGTTCTTGAACCGGCAGCAGACGGTTTCCGCAACTACTACTCGGCTGCCAGCCGTCGCTCACCAGCCGATGCACTGGTCGAGAAGGCGAACCTGCTGACCCTCACCATTCCGGAAATGACCGCACTGGTGGGTGGCATGCGTGCGCTTGGCGCGAACGCTGGCGGCACAAGCCATGGCGTCTTCACCGATCGGCCTGGCACGTTGAGCAATGACTACTTCGTCAATCTGCTCGACATGACGACTGCATGGACGAAGGGCGACAGCTACGGTGACGGCATCTACCAAGGTGTAGACCGTGTCACCGGCGAGCCGAAATACACGGCAACACCGGTTGACCTGTTGTTCGGTTCTCACGCTGAGCTTCGCGCTATCGCTGAAGTCTACGGCGCGAGCGACGGAGACGTGCGTTTCGTCGGCGACTTCATCGAAGCGTGGGACAAAGTCATGATGCTTGACCGCTTCGACGCGACAGAGGCGCAAACGCTTTCAGCATCAGTGCGTCGCATCAGCGACAACAAAACGCTGTCCGGCGACTAATTAGCGCCGATCTAACCGTAGATTACGGTCGACAAGGCCTCGCAGCGACGCGCTGCGAGGCCTTTTTTGTTATTTTGTCTGGCCCCACATCCCCCGCCATACTGGTATCCGGAAGTCGAGAATGCCCTTTCGCCTGATTCTGCTAGCGATCGTTCCCTTTTTACTGGCATCAACCAGTCCCACCACCATAGCGCCGCAGGTTGCGATGCAAATTGAGAATGCCGCATTGCCACACCTTGCAAAGACGAACACCGGCGAGGTGGTTCTCAGTTGGGTGGAGACGGACTCGACGCGATCAAAGCTGCGCTTTTCCACGCTTGACCCCAACGGGTGGACAGCCGCGTCTACCGTCGCACAAGGAAGCGACTGGTTCATTAATTGGGCTGATTTCCCGTCCGTCGTGCCACTCAGTGAATCGCGTTGGATGGCGCACTGGCTGCGCAAGAAACCAGGCAACAAGTACAGCTACGACATCGCTGTGAGTCTGTCCGATGACGCCGGCCAAAACTGGCGGGATGGCGTGACGCCACATCTTGATAACACGCCCACCGAACACGGGTTCGTCAGCTTGTTCATGATCGACGGAACTCCCGCCGCCCTTTGGCTCGATGGACGAAACACTGGTGGTCATCATGATCATGACGGTGGTCCGATGACCGTGCGTGCAGCGACGTTTGATGAGCAAGGCGATATCGACCGAAGCTACCTCGTTGACAGCATGGTTTGCGATTGTTGCCAGACCGATAGCGCGCAAACTGTCAACGGCCCGATCGTTGTGTATCGCAACCGCACGCCCGGTGAAATCCGGGATATCCATATCAACCGGTTCGTGGAAGGCAACTGGACAGCGAGTCAGCCTGTCTCTGCGGATCACTGGGAGATCGACGGTTGCCCGGTCAACGGACCAGCAATCACCGCCCTGGATGAACGGGTTGCTACGGCTTGGTACACAGCCGCCAACGATCAGCCGGCGATCCGGTTAGCGCTGTCTACTGACAGTGGCGCCACTTTTCCGACCGCGGTTACCGTTGAGGGCGCACGTCCTCTGGGTCGTGTCGACGTTGCTTTTCTTAACCCCGAGACGATTGCTGTCTCGTGGCTGAGACAGACCGGCGCCGGGTCTGCCGATATCGTACTCGGCTTGTTTGGGGAGGACGGTCGAGCGTTGTCGCAGCGCGTGGTCGCGAAAACGAGCCCCTTGCGTCAGTCCGGGTTCCCGCAGATGGTCCAGTACGATGACGGGTTGCTGTTTGCGTGGACTGAACTGGAAGGCAGCAAGACGCGAGTGCAGGTAATGCACCTGTCGGCCGATAACCCGACATGACCAAGGAGCTACAACCGGCGTACCGAAAGACGACACTCGCACTGAAGCCGCCGACCGAAGGCAAAGGTCATCGCGGTGTCATGAAGGATCTCGACGAGGCGGCGCCGCGTGGCGTCATCGCCAAGCCACAACCGCAGATTCTTGCCGAGTTCTTCACATCGATGCTCGTGCTCTCTGCAAAGTTCAAATACAAACCCGCAGTGGGCGTCGCCAATTACCTCTATTTCATGGACGGAGAGTGGTCACTCAGTCTGATCGCGCCCGATCAGTGGTCGGAGTCGCGCAGAAACGCATTCGCCGGCCTTTGCACGCTACAGCACGACCGAACCTGGACGATCAAATTGACCGAAGAGTGGGATGACAAACCCGAGGTCGTGACCGCCATTCGAATCGCCTACGACGCATTCGCAAGGACGCTGGATCACGATGGAACACTTGAGGAGATTTTGCCGTTTTACGTCGCGAATCTGCCTTACCACCAGCGTGTCAACGCGCATGCACTCGGCATGTCGATCAGGGCAACAATGACGCTTGGTGACCAATCCGATATCCCCGCGAGAGACTGGCTGCCAGCGCTTCCGGATATGAGCACCGCCGTCGCGGACGGCGCCGACCCTGAGGAATGAGCATCAATTCGCGGATTTCGCCGATCGTTTCTGAAATCGTCAGCCATTCGTAAGGCTTCCGTAAGGTGTCCCGGACCGCACTCACTTCAAATGTGGGGGTGCCTGGGACACTCGCAGATCGCGTGAAGCCAGGGAATCTATAACAGGGAGCGATCACAACGATGATGCGAAATACAGCAATTGGTGCAGCCTTGCTCGCAGCGGCCTCATTTTCATCAACAGACGTATTGGCCGAGGGATCGGTCGGACTTAAGGCGGGAACTCTTGGGATCGGTATCGAGGGCACCTACAAGATTTCGGAGAAGTGGGGTATCCGCGGTGGGATCAACCAGTTCGACTATAGTTTCGATGACGATATCGACGACATCACGTTCGATGGCGACCTCGAACTGAATTCCATCGCGTTGCTCGCTGATTTCAGACCGGCAGGCGGTGGTTTCCGCATTACCGGCGGCGCTGTGATTAACAACAACGAAGTGACCGCCGTCGCCGACCCATTTGCTGACTATGAGATCGGCAACAATATTTACACGCTCGAAGAAGTTGGCACCCTATCCGCCGTGGCCGATTTCGACAGTGTCTCGCCCTACCTCGGCCTCGGCTATGACTGGGGGCTCGGAGAGCGCACCACCGTAAGCTTCGACCTCGGCGTGCTCGCACAGGGCGAAGCAGGCATCGGTATCGATTCAACGGGCGGCACACTGTCTAACGACCCGGCATTGCGGGCCGACCTCGACATTGAGGAAGAGATCGGTGTCGATGATCTTGATGAGCTGGAATTGTTGCCGGTCCTGTCCCTCGGCTTCCACTACCGGTTTTAAACTATTTGGCGGCCACCACGGGCGGCAGTTGCAGGTCATAGATCTCGCACCGGCTGCCCGCGGCGGCGACCGCCGATACGCGATCGCCAGCACCGGACTTGTTGGCATCGATGCGTTCCCTGATGGATGCAAATTCAGGGCTCGCACGCAGATCGGCTAACGCGGGATCGAGATCCAGATACCACCACGCGTGAACGTGCCAACCCTCCTCAGCGGCCTCGCTCAGCTTCTGAAGCGCAAGCTCCCGATCTCCGAGCACCTCTGCTGCAATCACGTCCGATAGTTGCCGTCCACGGCGTGCCAGTCTGGACAAAGCGGGCATCAGCTCGAGCGCACGACGGGCTAACGCGTGTGCCCGCTCAGTTTGACCGTCCTGTTGGAACGCAAATGCGATATCGGCGAGGTAACGAGCGTCACCCGGTGCAAAAGTACTCACGTCCGCGGTCAAAAAAGCAGCGGGATACACCGATAGCGCCTCATCCATCGCACCCCGTGCCAACGCTGCATCACGAAGCAACCGAATCGCCATGTGATCAACCGCGTAGCCGTTCTGTCGTCTGGCCAATGCCAACGCGACTTCTTCATCACCGGTGAACGCCGCTAGCGCCATACGAGACCGACGGGGCCAATACGTGTCCGGAGCACGCTCCCGCGCAATTTCTGACAAGGCAAGTGCCGCTTGCACATTGCCGCGATCCAACTCCATAAGTGACAAGACGGCTGGTGTAATGGCGCCACGCTCATCAAGCGACATTGCCGTAGCCAGTTGTTTCGAAGCGGTCTCAAAATCACCACGCACTCGCCAATTGAATTGGCCAAGCCCGTAGTGCGCATTCGGCATGTCTGGCTTCAGGATCGCTGCGCGCTCAAATAGCTGAGCAGAACAGTTGTAGTCGCTGAGATTCTCCGCGTTCATCGCGGCAGCAACGTGCAAGATCGGTGCAGCCGGGTCTATCTTCAGCACGCGCGCGTAAAGAGGCACTGCGGCGTTACCACGATTCGAAGTGACGTACAGCCAGGCTAAAGACGAGAGCGCTGATGGATCATCCGGTTCAATTTCCAGAGCTGTCTGGTAAGCCTCCTCAGCCTCTGCCGCCAAGCCCTGGATCTGTTTTGACCGGCCGACGGTGACATACGTCGCCGCAGCGCGCGGCTGCAGCTCCATGCTGCGTTCGATCCAGGGTCGAAGCGTCGCCAGCGCTTCAGGCGACGTGCGTGCGCCATAAAACACCAACGAATACTCCACCGCCGACAACTCTGCGATGGCTGGCATTAACTCATCATCGAGTTCCAGTGCGCGCAGCAACCACCGTTCGGCCTCCAGTTTTTCTTCAACGCCGCCCTGTTTGCCGAGATAGCTGCCGCGGAGAAAAGCCTCGTAAGCCTCTAGGTTGTTGCGACCAGGGCGGTCAGGCTCAGGGCGCTGACCCGGTTGGCCCAACCACGAATTCAGCGTCGCCTGCAGCGACTCCGATATACGCCACTGCACATAGGACCCAGACCGCACTGACTGCTCGAAGGTTTCCGCCCATCGGTGGGCAGCAACCTCGAGGTCCACGAGTTCAACCTGAACGACCAGTCGGTCGTCATATTGGCTGGTCACTCCGGAGAGCACAAACCTCGCGTTTAGCGAGGCCCCAATCTCCTCTGGATCCTGCAAACGAGAGGCGACCAGCGTCGCCGACGTGTCGCCGATGACGCCAAAGGTCGAGTCGCCGGACAGACTCATCGCCACCGCCTGCGCCATCCCGGAACCGAGGAAGTCGGGCGCTGCAAATGCGGCATCCGAATCAAAAGGCAATACGACCAGCATCGGCCTTCCAGACGTGGGCTCATCCTGGTCTTCGACATCCGGCGCTTCGCGCAAGACCCACAAGACGGTTACGGCGACCATCGCCAACACCACACCTATCAATGACAGGCTGCGCCACCCTGCGCTGCGCTGCTCGTCGTCAGGCGCAGCGCGGTCAGAAGCGGATTCGGGGGGTTGAATCTCGGCCTGCACGGGCGTTGATGCGACTGCCTCGACTTCTGCAATCAGCCGGTACCCTCGCTTTCGGATGGTTTCCACATAGCGCGGCGATCCACTGGTGTCGCCAAGTGCCTTGCGCAAGGTGGCCATGGCCTTGTAGATCGGGTTGTCGCTAACAATGCGGTCAGACCAGACAGCCGCAACCAATTCATCCGCGCTGAACACGCGCCCGGGCTCGGAAACCAAAACCTCAAGTAGTCGCGAGGCGATGGGTTCGAGGTCGACGTCATCGATGCCATTCGAGAGTCGGTTGCGAGAAGGCGTGAAATACCAATCTCCCACTCGCAGAGTCTGGTTGTTTTGCCCTGCTGACAAGCCCTGGTGCCTCCCTTACATCAGGCACGGAACGCTAGCAGCGTTCCGCGAATCCCGCCTTTGCCGGTATCGAAACCGATCCTGAGACTGCTGGCAAGCAAATAATATCTCCTCCGAATCGTTAATTTGAATTTGACATAAATATCAATCAATTAGCTCCGAAGAACACCGATTGGATTGTCGAGTTGCCGCCGAGCAAGAAAGTGCTCATTATGTGCGCTGCGTCACAGAATTAGTGTGGCGTCACAACAGGTAGCAAGCGCGCTATGAGCTGACCGGGGGGTTTGGCGACACGCGCAGGGGGGTTACACATGAAGCTACGCATCATGCTGCTGATTTCGGCAGTTTCTTTTCTATCTTTCGCCGCTAACGCCGAAGCGAATCAGCGCAGCGTCCCGCAGGACGACCGTGTCTTCCCGCTGGGTGACTCCGGACCATTCGATCCGATTCCCGGTCTTACCGATGTACTGGTCGAGGACATCGACAGCGAAGGCGCCATCTACCGCTATGAAGTACCGGTGAACTGGAACGGCGATCTCGTTATGTACGCCCACGGGTTCCGTGGCTGCGTTGCCGACGAATCGACGGGCGCGCTCGTACCGCTGACAGTCGATAATCCGCCACTTCGACAATACTTCCTGCTGCGCGGTTATGCGTGGGCAGCTTCGAGCTACTCGAAAAACTGCTACGACGTCAAAGACGGCGTAGAGAGCACCAACCGCCTGGCGCGCATCTTTAGCGAAGAGGTGGGCGAACCGGAAACGACATTGATCACCGGGTTTTCCATGGGCGGTCATGTAACAGGCGCAGCCATCGAGATGTTCCCGAACATCGAATGCCCGGATGATGCACGCGACAGCCTCTGCCGGCGTTACCGAAAAGTGCTGGATTCACTGTCCGGCGGCATCAAGTACGACGGTGCAGCGCCACTGTGCGGCGTCATGGGCGACGTTGAACTGTTCAACTACTTCGGCGACTACACCTACGGCGCGGAAGCGCTGGCGTCCGAAGTGAATCCGTTTGTCGTCTCGCAATTCCCGCCGCCGGAGGACTACGCGCAAACAACGCTGCCGTTAACCATTGGCACATTGTTCAGCAACAACGGGGCCGACTTCCCGGTGGGTCTGACCGCACAGGGTGAAAGCCTGAAGGATCTGCTGCGCGTCATCTCTGGTGGTGACCGTCCGCTGTTCGAAGAAGGTTTCCCCGTATTCCAGCCGCTGCTGTTCAGCTTCGCCGGCGCCGATGGCACCGTCGATGGGGTGGTCTCGGGCAATATCTTCGACAACAAGCGCCGCATTTACGATCTTGACGGCGAGCGTGGCATCAACTCTGCCGAAGCGGCTCTGAATGAGTTGATTCTGCGACTGAGCCGCGACCGTCGTGCGAACCGGAACCGCGGCCCTGAGCTGGAACGCATTCCGTTGATCACGGGTCGCATCAGCATCCCGGTATTGAGCGTTCACACGCTGGGTGATCTATTTGTGCCGTTCAAGATGCAACAGATCTACGCCAAAGACGTAAAACGCAAAGGCCTGGAGGAACTCCTTGTGCAGCGTGCGACCCGCGCGATCGGTCACTGCGAATTCTCACCTGAAGAGCTCATTCGCACGTTTGACGACCTCGTACTCTGGGTCGACGAAGGCATTCGTCCTGAGGGCGATGACGTCCTGGATCCAGAAGTGGTTGCCGAACCGACCTATGGATGCACATTCACCGAAGGATCAACGGGTTCGACTCCGGACATCCTGCGCACAGGCCTCTGTCAAGCCGGCGGCAGCTAAAGCGCTAGTAAACCTTAGAGATAAGGATGGTGCCCCGCAGTGGATTCGCTGTGGGGCATTTTTTTGCCTACTGACCGCCGTCAAGCTCACGTCTGGCCTCTGCCAGCGCTTGCTTCGCAGCATCTTCGAGCTCTTCCGCTGCTTCCAGCGCGATCAAACTGTCCTGATATTTGAAAAAAGAAGGCTGAAAGAGCTGCAAACCCTCTTCGGCGTAATCGGCGGGATCCTCACCTCGCGCTTCAATGTCGGCGATAAAAGCCTCGAGCTCCTCTACTTCCGATTCCAGCGCATCCAGCGCTTGCTCCGCTTGCTCACGCCGCTCGGTCGCCAAAGCGAGCGCACCTTCGAGGTCCGCGACGCGTTGCTGCGCATCAGTAGCTGGTGTGACGCCTTGCTGCGCTCCCGTGGCGAGCGATTCCTCCGATACACTGTCGGGAGCGGCACCGGTAGCCACCGGTGCTCGCGCTACCTCGCTGCCGGAAGACCAAATCCACAGTCCGACTGCAAGCAGTGCCGCTGCGGCTATCACTACGATTGCTTTCATCCGTTTGCCCTGTTCTGGCGAAATCGAGGACATGAACGATATAGTGAAATGCCTCTCTGCCCTAGCCCTGTTGGCCATGACTGTGAACTCGTCCGATGCACAATCACCGGAGCCTCAAGGAGCGGCGACGATCCTTGAGTCCTTTGCGGGCCCGTCCACGGAGTTCGACTGGTTCGTCGTCAACGACAACGTGATGGGCGGCCGTAGCGACGGTGGCTTCACCGTTCAGGACGGGGCGCTGCGATTCACTGGGGCTACAAACACCAACGGCGGTGGATTTAGTTCCATCCGCTCGCGTGGCAAGCGGCTAGACCTTTCGGCAGCGGATGGAATTCGGCTGCGCGTTCTGGGCGATGGACGTCGATATACCTGGCGCCTATCCAACGGCAACCGCTGGCGCGGCATACCGGTGGGGTACTGGGCAGAGTTCCCGACCAAGGCCGGAGAGTGGATTACCGTCGACTTACCCTTTGATCGGTTCTACCCGCAAGCATTCGGGCGAAAACTCGATGGCCCGAACGTCGATCAGGCGCGCATCCTTGAGATGGGTATTATGATCTACGACGGTGAGGACGGACCTTTCGAGCTACAAATCAGCGAAGTCGCCAGCTACCGCAACCAATCCAACGATTCTGATTCCGACTAGTAACGTAATCCCATTTGCCGGTATGCGGCGGCAAGAATCCACAACGGGCCAATCATCAGAAATTGGACGTCTTCGAAGAACGAAGGTTTTTGACCTTCGATCTTGTGACCGATGAACTGGCCGATCCAGGCAACAACGAAGATCGCAACTGACAGGACCAGCAACGAAACAGGAAGTGTAGCCATCCAGTTGACCAACCAGCCGATAGCGGCGACGACGGGAAGCATGCCAAGCGCTAGACGAGGCGATAGTGCGACGTAGTACGCGAATGCTGCAATGAGAAACAGCGTGCCCCAATTCAACCAGCTGCCTACCACCGTCATCGGCCCTGGCACCGGAATGGTCCACAAAAGACCGATGAGGCTAACGACAATCGCCGGCACGCAAATCCAGTGGATTCGTTTGTTGATTGCGTTTTGATGGCTGACGGCGTAAGCGTCCAGCCAATGATGTACACCTTTGGACATCTGGAATCTCCCCTCGCGGAAGCTTCCGATTTTACCGTCAGCGTCGGCACGACGCAGCATTTGATAGAGTTTTCGCGATGACCAGTCACAGACTCCCCAAGGCTTTCGATGCCGAGTTGCATTCCATCGACACCGGTGCCGGTGAAATGGCCTATTACAAGGCGGGCAATGGCGCGCCCCTTTTGTTGATTCACAGCATCAACGCCGCAGCGAGCGCCTATGAGATGAAGCCTTTGTTTGATCGCTTTGTGGACGAGCGTACGGTGTACGCGGTTGATCTGCCTGGCTTTGGCTTTTCTGATCGCAGCGATCGCGACTACTCCATAGCCCTGTACACCGCGGCAATCAGGACGCTACTCGAGAAAATCAAAACCGAACACTCTCGCGCAGCAGACGTGGTGGCACTCTCTTTATCCTGTGAGTTCTTGGCACGCGCTACGGTGGAGTCACCGACAAGCGTGCGCAAGATGGTGCTGCTGTGCCCTACCGGCTTCATGAAACGCGATGTCGGAAGGACGGGTCCTCGCGGCGCCTCACGCGAAATTGCCTGGGTCAGCAAGTTGCTATCGGGACGACTGGGTCGCGGTGCATTCCGGCTGTTGACCAAGCCTGCAACGATACGCTATTTCCTGAAGCGCACTTGGGGTTCGGATCAGATTGATGAGGGCCTTGCGGAATATGATGCCCTGACCGCGCAGCAACCTGACGCGAGATTCGCGCCGCTCGCCTTCATCAGTGGCAAGCTTTTCAGCAAAGACATCTACAGTCTGTACCAGGCACTCACACTACCTATCCTGATGTTGCACGGAAATCGAGGTGACTTTAACGATTACCGTGGCGCGAGCTGGACCAACGAGCAGTCCAACTGGCAGGTGAGCGAATATGACGGGGGAGCACTGATCCATTTCGAGCATCCTGAGGCCATTCACCAACAGATCAAACAATTCCTTGGGGCTGACTAACGATTGACCTTGTTGTGCATGGGCGATTGATGTCGAGATACGCCCTTGGGACGCAAGCTGCCATGCTTGGTTTGCCTGCCACTAACCCTTGCGCGCCATCGTTTGAAAGCGGGCGCGCCCAACTCGCGACGCATCAACTTGATGACCTCTGGCTCGCTCAAGCCATACTGCGCCTCGATGGCTTCGAACGGTGTCCGGTCCTCCCACGCCATTTCGACGATTCTCGACACTTCGGCTGGTGGCAGACGATCACTCATTGATCATAAACTCAAGGCCAGCCTGCACGTGGAGCGCAGTGGTATCGAATGCGGGCACACTCAGATCGTCCTGCGACAGCAACAGGCCAATCTCAGTACAGCCGAAGATCACGCCATCCGCACCTTCGCTTACGCTCGAATCAATAACACCTTTATACGCCTCACGAGAGGTTTGAAGCACCTGCCCCTGGCACAACTCGTCGTAGATGATGCGATGGACCACAGCGCGATCCGCCTCATTGGGGATCACCACATCAATGCCGTGGTGTGATTGCAGTCGTCCCTTATAAAACGCCTGCTCCATAGTGAAACGCGTACCGAGCAGCAATGGCGAGTGACACCCGTGCTGCTGAATGCCTACTGCAGTGGCATCGGCAATATGTAGCAGTGGAACGTCAACGCGCGACACGATGTCGTCCGCCATCCGATGCATGGTGTTCGTGCAGATCATAAGACCATCGGCACCTGCGCCTTCGAGACGTTCCGCAGCATCAACCATCAAGCTAGTCGCCTGGTCCCAGTCGCCGCGCATCTGGCAGTCCTCGATCACGGCGAAGTCGAACGACCACATCAGCAGTGGTGCACTGTGCAGACCACCCACGCGGTCTCGAACGCCCTCGTTAAGCGCTCGATAGTACGTCGCCGTACTCTCCCAGCTCATGCCACCGATCAAGCCAAGGCACCTCATACCGCAGGCTCTGGCAGGGGTGTGCCATTCGAAAGCACCCGAACCTCCCTCTGCGGAAATGGAAATTCGTATCCCTTATCTTTAAACAGATGGTAGATCGAAAGGTACAAATCGGCGCCCACTCGGTTAGCACCGTCATCGATAGCCTCAATCCAGTATTCAATCAACACATCAATGCCTGAGTCTCCAAAGCCTGCAATCTCCGCATCCGGTAAAAACTCTGGTGGTAGTTCAGGATCACTCAGCACTTGAGGGTGGTCGGCGACCAAGATGCGCAGATCGCTGAAGAGCGCATCCAAGTCGGTCGAGTAGGCAACCTGGAACTCCAGGGAATAGCGCTGGCGAGGATCTTTATGCGTCCAGTTCGTGTAGCTGGTGGTGATGAATTGCTCATTAGGCACAACGACATCTTTACCATCGTAGGTCTCGATGACACCGAATCGCATATTCAATTCACGAAGCGTTCCCGATCGACCATCCTCGAGTTCGACGTGATCACCAATCGCCAGTGACCGATCAAGCAAGATAATGATGCCGGAAATGAAATTGGATGCGATTTGTTGAAGCCCAAACCCGAGCCCGACGCCAAGAGCACCACCGAAAACCGCGAGCGCCGTGAGGTTTATTCCGAGCAGATTCAGCAACAGTAGGAAGACAACAACGAAAACGCTGATTTCAAAAAGCTTGGCGAACACTTCTCGGGTGCCGCGGTCGAGTTGCTCCTGCCGTCGGATGACAGCTTTGCCGCGCGTGTTGGAGACACGACCGAACCAGAACAGGATGGTGCCAAAAACGATTGTGCTCGCAACGTCATAGACGTTGAGGCTCAGGCCACCAAGCTCAATCGGCTTGCTCTCGAGAAAGGCCTTTACTTCATCAAGCCATCCAAACGCAGCCAAAGTCGCAACAGGTAAGCCATACCATTGCGATACGGTACGGACAAAACCGGGATCAATGAATTTCGAAATGAGCGAATACAGCAAATAGACGAGCGCAATGCTCTCTGACACACGCAGCAACCAAAGCTTTTCCGACCCAGATTCCAGCAATCGAACGAGCATCGCGAGCACGAATGCCAATACCAGCGGGAACAGTGTGAAGCTCAGTCGATAGAGACCAACCCGCGCACGACGCATGGCAACCTGCTCCGGCGGCGCTTCAAACAGCGTTGAGCGTTTCAGATAGGTCGCAAACACCCAGGAGCCGAGGACGGCCGCAACGATAGCTGCAGTCTCCCAGTAGATGCCCTCGTGCATGACTGCATTGGACAAAGCCTGCCAAGACTTCGTTGCAGCGTCAGAGATCTGAGCCCACATGATTACTTCTCACTAAATTGTTGGACAGAGCGTCTCGATCAATCCGCTCCGAACTCTCCGTCGACGCTATCGATGACTTCCTCGTCGAACGACGTCAACATGACTCGCCACCAATCGAAAGTGTCGTCGAGATTCTCGAATGAAACACCGCCATTAAGGTTCACGAAGTAGGTCAGCACAGGGTCGCCATCGGTGTCGATGTAGGCTCGGCCGAATCGATAGTCCTGATTCCAACGATTGACATCACTCAGTGTCACATCCGTTTCCGTCCAGTAAGCAACGAAGTGGATATCCTTACAATTCTCGTTTTCTTCGCAGAGGTAAAAGTACAGCGTGTACTTCAAACCCTCTATCCGACCTTTGATCATCGGGTCGCCAACACGGTCCTCGGACAATCGCGCGCTGCCGTGACCCTTGGCGATATTAAGGATCTGCTCAGGATCTGTGGCATCGACCATGTCGGCCGCAGATGCAGGCTGCAAAGCCGAACAGCAGTACAGAAAAAAGCTGAGTGCCAATATTTTGGTTTTCATTATGCTCTCGTCAATCACGTCATGGGTTCCTGCACTATCGTATACGAGTGGCTGGTTGAGTCTATCGATCGACGCACAGACGCATCACGGACTATTCAGCTCTAGTGCGCTCACCACTGCGTGCGAGCATTCCGCCAACGCTGAAACGTCATAGCCGCCTTCGAGCACCGCAAGCACACGTCCATCGGCATACCGCTCAGCGATCGCGACCATTTGCGATGTGGCCCAGGCAAAGTCTGTCGCATCCAGCTGAAGTCCGCCCAATGGATCGTTCCGATGCGCGTCGAATCCCGCCGAAATCATCACCAGATCTGGCTCGAATTGATGCAGTTCCGGCAACCACGACTCTGTTACTGCTTGCCGAAACGCAGCGGAGTCAGCTCCGGCCGGTAGCGGAACATTGATCTGACTTCCAGGGACAGAAGGTAGATTGACACCAGGATACAGCGGGTGCTGATACGTCGAACACATCAGAACATCGGATCGCTCACGGAATATCTCCTCCGTCCCGTCACCATGATGCACATCGAAATCTACAATCGCGAGACGCGAGACATCCGCATGCGTAAGCGCCTGCGCAGCGCCGACCGCCACGTTATTGAAAATGCAAAACCCGGCAACCGAATGCGAGCGAGCGTGATGTCCGGGCGGACGAACCGCGCAGAATGCTCTCCGGGTGTCTCCCTCAATCAGGGCATCAACGGCCAGACATACCGCACCGGCCGCGCGCTCCGCTGCTTCCAGCGAATGCGGCCCCATCGTGGTTTCGTGGTCCAGTTCGACGAGAGTGTCCACCGGCGCCATTCGATAGACCTGCTCGACGTAATCCTCGGTATGTACTGCGAGAAGCTGCTCTCGTTTTGCTCGCGGTGCATCCTTTCGTTCGACAGTGCCATCGTTTACCAAAGGCTGAATCGCAGTCCAGACACCGCGTATTCGGCCGGGATGTTCCGGATGTTCTGCTGGGACTTCGTGTTGCTCGAACACCGGGTGAGTCACAAAGTAAGTCGTCATTCGGCATACCAAATCGAACGAATCACAAATTCACGCGCAGCGCCGTCGATAGTCACGGTGACGGCATCATCGGCTCGTTTGCCGAGCAAGGCTTTGGCGAGCGGCGAATCGACACTAATCAAACCAGCCCCGGCATCGATCTCGTCAGCGCCGACAACCTGAACGCGCATGGTACTTCCATCTTCATCCTCGAGCTCCGCCCATGCGCCGAAGAAAACCTGATCTGATCCAACATTAGGTTGGACAATATTCAAGTCCGGCATGCGCTTTTGGAGGTAGCGGATTCGTCGATCGATTCCACCCAGCTCTTTTTTTCGATAGATGTACTCCGCGTTTTCAGACCGGTCACCTTCCGCCGCCGCAGCTGACAACGCCTGCACCACGTCACGTCGACGCAGCCAGAGCCCATCCAGTTCGCGCTCAAGCATCGCAAACCCCGACTTTGTAATGTACGGCGCCGACTTTGGCGCCGGCGGACGCCATCTTCCCATAACGCAACTACCCTGATCCCGACTGCAACCGAAACCGTATAATCAGAAGGATGTCTCTGAGCAAACCTGCAAAGCTCTATCTCGGTCTGCCCGCTTGGGCTTACCCGGGATGGTCGAATCGGTATTTTGTGGATGAACCCAGTCGCCTGGCAAGCTATGCATCGGTCTTTAATACCGTAGAAGGCAATACAACGTTTTATCGCACACCTGACGGAGACACGGTTGCTCGATGGCGCGATGCGGTAGCAGGTACCGATTTTCGCTTTTGCCTGAAGCTACCCAAAGTGGTGACACACGAGCCGAAGCCCGACATGCGCGCGTTGCGTGCGTTTCTGGACGTAGTGAATCCACTCGCACAAAATCTCGGACCGCTTCTGATTCAGTTTCCGGCAAACGTTGGTCCTGCGGACCTACAGCGAATCGAACATACGCTAAGCGTCGTATCTGAGCATCATGAATGCGCACTGGAGGTTCGCCACCCGAAATTTTTTGAATCTCCTGAACTACTGCTCCCAGTACTCGAGCGAACCGACAGTTGCCGAATCACGCTTGACGCCCAGCCGATCCACCAGGGCAATCGGGACCATCCCGAAGTACTCGCCGCGCTGCACAAGAAACCGGATCTGCCCGTGCTCACCGGTACGGTAGGCGGACGGGCATTCGTTCGGTTGGTTCTACACCCAGATCTGGAAAGCAATGGTCCATGGATGAGCGAGTGGGTTGCCCAAACCGCCGGATATCTGGGAGCAGGCATTGAAACCTGGATGATGATCCATTGCCCGAACAACCAGCATTGCCCGCCACTGGCACGAGAGTTTCACCGGCAGCTCGGCGCCTTCGTCGATTTACCGCCGCTCGCGGCGTGGCCACTTCCCGAACAGATGTCACTGGTCTAATGCGGGGCGACCCGTAAATTGAGGTTCCACCATTTTTCAATCATGAAGGATTGCCGAACTCAATGGCCGCTCTCAGCGCGATACCCGAACCTAGGACGGCCGCGGTGGAGATATACTCGACGACTGCAACTGACCCAAAGCGGACCGTCGTCATTTTCGTTATCTCCACTGACCTGGATGCTTTCCCGCAGTGAATCTTGAAGAACTGAAGGCGAAAACTGAAGCAAGCCTTCAAAGCCTTAGTGTCGAGATAAACCCCCATCTTCCGACAATAGAGACACTTGACGAGGTCAAGCCAAAGTCCGCAAGAGACGTCGCCGGACGGGCCTGCGCAATCGCATATGTAATCGGACTCGCGTATGGCGCATCCAGCGACCAACTAAAAGCACTTATTTGGGAATATTCTTTGTGGGACTGGGTTTCACCGAGTGAACGGGAACTCTTGAATGTCGAAGAGGTAGCAGATGAGGATAAGAATGAGTGCTCGTGGTTGGCTGAAAGCGCGCAAGCCCTCGCATGGGCGCTTGGTATTGTCGGCCTGGATGCGCAATCGACTTGCGACGATGACCTTGCCACGAAGATCCCATTCAAGACCAATCCTGCACCGTTCATTGAGTCGGCACGATTGCGGTCGATAGATGAGATTCAGGAGCAGGTGGATCTCCACTATCGGCTCCATTGGTGGCTTCGACAGTGTGAAATGTCGGGCGTCGAAACGAAATTCAACTATGGCGCCATAGTCAAACGACGGCAGGCGTTGGATTGGCTCTACGGAGTAGCCGTTGAATGGGACGACATCTCTCTCGATACCTGAGGATTACCCGAAGACCAGTATTTCGAGAGTCTCCTTCTGGCCGAAAGCCGAAACTCGCTCTCGCATCGTATGGGCGCCTGGTCCGGGGAAATACGTGCCCTTAAGCGACGAAACAATCATTTACGCGAGTTGAGCACTAGCTCTGAGCTAAGTGGCTTTGCTATTCGCAACTAATGCGCAAAGCCACATTTAGGCGCCCTACTCGTCAGCATCATCAACTGGGGTGGTAGGCACCTGAGTTGCGGGCAGCTTACCGACGCCATTTAAGCGGTCGCGCGGATTAATCAAAGCCGTTCTTCCGAGCACCAGATTGTTCGGGTAGACAATGGTTTCCCGATTCTCTGTCAGCATACGAGTACTAAAAAAATTTAGGTCAGCAATATAGCCTTCGACGTAGTTGTCGCCTTCCAGCAATCGAACGAAAGTGCCGCGACGGAACGACGGGTGTAGTAGCAAAATGAAATACGCGGTGACGTTGGACAACAAAGACCAATTGGCGAACAGCGCAACACCAAGCAAGGTCAACGCCGTACCGGCGATCACCATCAAGGAGCCGACCTCGACTCCCCAGACCATGGCCAAAATCAAACCGCCTGCTAGTGCTGTAATAGATCGAGCCAATCGAACCGTTCTGTCCGTCGCATCCTCTTTCAATCGACTGTGATCGGCCTGCGCCTCGATCCGCGGAGTACTGAATCGGTCGATTACGACATAGATAACCAATACCACTAGCGTGGTCGCCAGCTTGACCCAGTTTGTCGTTGCCCAGTGTTCGAGACCTGAGAAATCCATAATGTCTGTCGCCCGCCTGGCAAAACCTACACAGATCGCATGATAGGCTCTTGGCGGTGGAAGTTCACAAGGTATTGCGATGCGCGTAACGATATATGCCCTCGTCGTTGGACTGGCCGTTTCGGGATCTCAAGCACACGCCGATTACGACTACTTCTCTCCGCAACGAAAGATGATCCGCAATGGGGTTCAGGCCGTGTTGATGTGCAACGGTCTGTTCACGTCCGAGCGATCGCTGGAGCAAATTCGAAGCGAGGAGCTCGCCTACCTGACCCAGGAACGTTTCGGTGGACCGGTAACCGACAGCATCAGGATCGATCAGGCCGCGCGCATGGTCAGCGTCGGCGGTGGCACCGATGGAACGAGAATCATGGCCGTCTATCGCGAGGGCGTTGGCTGTGTGGTCATGGCACCTGATCAGACTAAAGCCGATGTCTCTGACCTACCGCAGTTGTCCTACGCGCGCACGGATCGATCCGATATCGCGTGGCCAATGGGCGACAAGGTTGACCCGATCGTTCTGCCCGCGACGGTCGACGCGGAGCAACTACAAGCCGCCTCGGATGCGATTTTTGCGCCCGAGCGCGAAAACCAGATCACACTTAGCCTGCTGGTCGTACACGATGGCAAGATCATCCACGAGCGCTATCGCGATGGCGTCGACCGCGACACGAGAACCCGGACATGGTCCACCGCGAAGAGCCTAGCGGTCACACTGATCGGCATGCTGGTCGACGAGGGTAAGCTTGGGTTGGATGAACCTTTACCCATCGAGTGGCTGCCCGAACAACCAGGCCCCGCAAACGATGCGCGCACGAACATCACACTTCGCCACGTTCTCAACATGTCGAGTGGTCTGCTGCCTGTCGACAGCTTCAACCTCGAGTATGCGACCGGTTCAGGGCTTGCCTACTGGGCCGGGGCGAGTTCGATTGACGGGGCGCGCAGACGCGGCCTAGTGCGCGAACCTGGCAGTCACTGGGACTACGAGAACTACGACACGCTGCTCGCCGTGTTAGCGATGAAAAAAGCGCTGGGGAACGAAGCGGCCTACCACGAGTATCCGAGAAAGGCGCTACTCGAACCGCTTGGCATGCAGAATACCCTTCTGAGCACCGACCGATTCGGCGACTTCATTCTAAGCAGTCAGGTCTATACCAACGCACGTGACCTCGCTCGCTTCGGCTTGCTTTACCTGAACGATGGCCGTTGGAACGACGAGCAACTGGTCTCGAAAGACTGGATAGACTTCGTGCGGACACCTGCGCCGTCAACCAATGACCGGGGCAATTTCTATGGTGGTCAGTTCTGGTTGGTGCCCGATGAGCGAACAGACGTGCCGAGCGACGCATACGCGACTGCAGGAAACCGTGGGCAGTACGTCATCATCATTCCATCGCACGATCTTGTGATCGTTCGTCGTGGGCTCGACTTCGCCAGTCCACACATGAATCGATGGGATATCGCCGCCAGTATCCTCGGGGCATTTGAGAATGAGTAGTGAAGCACCAGTGATTCAATTGCAGGCAGCGAGAGTTGCGGGCGCCGCATTGTTGTTGAGTATTGTCGTAGGTGTCGTGACAGTAATATTTGTCACCGCCGGTATCGATATCAACCTGTCAGCCGACGTAGAGGCGGTCGCCATCAACATGCTCGACGCGGAGCAACGGCTGCGCGCCAAAGCCTACCTTGCGATCCTGACATTCCTCCTCGAGGTCACGTTCTCGATTGCGATCCTGCGAGTCGTGTTTGCGCATGGTGCGGTGCTCGCGTCGGTCAGTGCAATCAGTGGTATCGCCGCTGCGTTGTGTTCTCTGATCGGTGGTATGGCCGCATTGACCATCGCTGAGCTACTTAGCGTACCGAATACCGACTTGCTGGCGACGGAAGCCCGACTAAACTCAATCAAGACGCTGATCACAGGCGAATACACGACGTTTCACATGGGCGTCATCATCGGCTCGCTTGGTAAAGCTGGCGTGTTCTTTTTGCTCCTGACGAGTCGCCTCGTGCCAACGATACTGGCGGGATGGGGTGTCTTTGCTTCGCTGTTCGTCGCCACCACTGTCGTTGCACGTGACTTCATAGGAGTCCTTGCAAACAACTCTGTGACGATGGCCTTCATCCTCTGCAATCTGATCGCACTGGTCTCGTTGAGCCTCTACCTCACCATTCGCGGCATCCGGGTTTCGCCATGAGCATCCTTCAAAATCCGATGTCATTGATACGACGTTCATGTGTGCTTGGCTTTTCTTCGTTGATAGCTATCGGGTTGGTTATAACAACACTCGCACAAGCTCAGGAAGCGGGCGCGAAGCGTCAGATCGCAATCACTTTCGACGATGCGCCCCGCCCGTCCGGTGCCCTCATGAGCAAAGAACAGCGCACCACAATGCTGATTGATGCGCTGGCAAGCTCCGACACAAAAGCCATGTTTTTTGCGACGACGAGCAATCTCGAGAAGCAAGGAGCGGAGGGTTCAAAACGACTCCAGCAGTACCTCGAAGCGGGCCACAGCATCGCCAACCATTCGCATTCGCACGCTTCGGCCAACCGCACCGAAGCTGAGGTTTTTCTGGCGGATATTCAAGCCGCGGAGGCGACACTGGCGGCGTATTCGGGGTATGAGCGCTTCTATCGATTCCCATACCTGCACGAGGGCAACACACGCGCAAAGCGCGATGCCATTCGTGCCGGACTCAACGACATGGGGATGCGGGCCGGCTATGTCACCATCGATAACTATGACTGGTATCTACAGGCATTATTCAGCGAGGCCGTTAAGGCGAATCGACCCGTCGAACTGGATGCGTGGCGTGAGCTTTATGTGGAAGTGCTGCTGGGCGCTATCGAGTTCTACGACCAAATCGCTGTCGATACTCTCGGCAGATCCCCAGCGCACGTACTGCTGTTGCATGAGAACGAACTGGCCGCATTGTTCGTGGATGATCTGATCGACGCACTGCACGCATCAGGTTGGGAGACCATCACCGCACAGCAAGCCTACGAGGATCCGATTGCAGAGGTCGAACCCGACACGATGCTTCTTGGCCAAGGGCGCGTCGCTGCTATCGCATCTGAGCGCGGACGACCCTACACCGCGCTCATTCATCCACTGGAAAGCGAAGCGGCGCTGCGCGCTTTGTTGGTCAGCAAAGGTCTGGTCGGACTCGCGTCCGGAGCCTATTTGGGACAAACACCACCCGGGCTAACACCGAAGGTATTTGCGCCCGGTGTTATCTCTCTGGCCGATCGCGATGAATATGGGTCGGTGTTCTCGCCTGATGGGCGAGAGATGTTTTTCGCGGTGGCCAACGAGGGTCGAGGAGAAATTTTCACAACACGCAACACGCGAGACGGTTGGGAAACACCGACGCGCATCTTGTCTGATCCGCAGCATTCATTCGCCGATCCGTTCCTGAGTCGCGATGGAACGCGCCTGTACTTTATCTCCACTCGCGCCAGCAGTGACCCGGAGAATCCGAACTACGATCTGTATTTCGTCACACGACAAGGGCGTCAATGGAGTGAGCCGCGAGCGCTATCTGATGAGATCAATTCCGAGTTCAACGAGTACTACGTGTCGTTCAGTGATATCGGGGAAATGGTCTTCGCCAGTAATCGGAGCGGCAGCTCTGACTCCGATTTCGACATATTTATCCAAACACCCGACAGCGCGGATATCCAAATACTCCCCGGGCGCGCCAACACCGAAGCCTATGAAGCAGACCCATTTATTGCGCCGGATGGCAGCTACATAATTTTTGGATCAACACGGATCAAAGGGCGGGCCCGCGATTTATATGTCACACTCCGTCAAGCGGATGGCACCTGGTCTCGAGGTGTATCTCTCGGTGAGCGTATCAATACCGAAGGTATCGAATTCTGTCCATTTGTGACCCGGGATGGTCGATTCCTGTTCTATACAAGCAATCAGGAAATCTTTTGGGTCGACGCTGCCATCATCGACCTCGCTAGGGAGTCTTTACAGAGCGAAGGTGACTGACCCCGCCCATCTTTACATACGCTTCGAAGCCTTCGCCGGTAACGGGCGAGAATTCACCGCCCGGAGGGATTCGCAGCCAGCTACCGGCATCGAATCGCTCACCGGACTCAGTAAAACTGCCCTTCAGTATGAACACCTCCGCGCCATCGATTAGTTTGCGCGTCACGGGTTCTGTGTTGGGCCGCCATCGCTCGATAACCGTTTCGTCGGGAAAATTCGGATCGGAATAGAGCAGTTTCTGTTCGACACCCGGCGCCACTGGCCGCCATTCAAGCTCGGCAACAGGAATCGCATGGTGTGCGCGCCCCTCACCGGAGTACTGGCGCAACTTGACCAGTAGTACACAGCCCGGCTCGGAGGAAGGCGCGTGTCGAAATCCCTCGGGGTTGAGCAAGTAGGTGCCCGCCGGCCAGTCTCCCTGATGATCGGAAAACACCCCTTCAAGTACGAGAATCTCTTCGCCCTCCGGGTGATCGTGCTCCGGAAAGCTGGAGCCAGGCTCATAGCGCACGACCGACGTCACCTGGCCTGCTTCAAGTGGCCCGACCAAATGCAATCGCTTGCGCCACACCGTGCCACTCGGGCTTGCCGCCCATTCCATGTCTCGAGTGTGCATGGACACACGAGCAGAGAGGTCACCGTTCATCTCATGAGACATCATGATTCTTATTCTAACCTGTACCGATCAATTCGCCGGTTACGATAAACCCCAGGGTCATACACACGACGAGCAAAGCGCCTGTCAGTCGGGGTGGTGCTGGCAGGGGGAGATCGAACCAACGGCAGGCTGCGCCAATGGTCAGCCCGAGAACTAGCCCAAGTGCGGCAGTCATGAGCTAGCCCCTTTGGTTGACCCGGTCGGCCCTCCACATTGCTGTCGACGCGTAGCTTCACGGTGAGATGCGAGCCGATCTGTGAGTGTATAGCCCACCGTCATGGCAACCACCAGCAACGCACCTATCAGAACCGGAGGCGCAGGTACCGGGATGGCAGAAAGACGGCATACGGCACCGATCGCAAATGCAAGAACAAATCCGAGTGCTGTTTTGATATTCATCGGTCTAACTCCGGGTTACGCGGTCCGCTTTGGCGCCAAGAAATGTCTCACCACCGGTGGCTCCGGGGCCTCGTGGAGCGCTCGTACCGCACTCTGAAGCTCCTGGTCATGAACGGTTACACGATCATGCTGACGCAGATGCTCATTCCAGCTCGAGACGAGAAACCACTCAACCCACTGTTCGGGGTGCTCCACATCCTGGTAAACACCCCAGTCGTAAGCACCGTCTCGATAACGTTCGCCCGAAAGCTCGTGAATGGCGGCGAGAAACTCATGCGATCTCGACGCACTGATCGAATACTCGATGGTGATCATCACCGGCCCGCGATCTTCGGCCTGCGAGATGTCTCGGGAAACGGCCGGCGCCGGCCAGTATGACGAAGGACTGAGGTCGAGCTGTTCACCCTGACCGAGCTTTGCAGACCAAGTCAGAGGAATCGCCAACAACGCACCAATAGCTGAGACGATCAACGCGAGGTCCACGGAAGTCGCACCCGCGACCTGACCCCACAACGTCGAGCCGATCGCCATCGACCCGAAGAACACCATCATGAACACAGCAAGGCCACGCGCGCGGACCCAATTTGGGAGCGCGGTTTGCGCCGAGATGTTCAGGCTGGTCAGAACCGCAATCCAACCCAGTCCACCGAGGAAGGCAGCAGCAACCGCCATTTGGAGCTGGGAAATCAACGCGAGGAGCAGCATGGCAGATGCGGTCACAACAACACCCATCGCTGCGACGAGATTGGTATCCAGCCGATTCCTGACTTTGGGTAACATGAGCGCACCGAAGACTGCACCGGCACCAATCGCTGCGAGCAACACCCCATACAGTTGTGCACCTCCGCCTGGAGTGGCACGTGCGACCAATGGCAAGAGCGACCAATAGGCGCTGGCGAATACGAAAAAGCCTACGGCGCGGATCAGCGTTGCCTTCAGAGGCGCATTGTGGGCAGCATGACGAAGGCCCGTCATCATCGCAGCACCCAGCGGTTCGGGCGGCAACGCGGCGCGCTCGACCGCCGGTCTTCGCCACATCAAGAGTGCGACGACAATCAATACATGACTTACCGCATTCAAGGCGAATGGTGCAGCCAAACCAACGGTCGTTATCAGGAATCCTGCGACTGCAGGCCCGATCGCGCGGCTGATATTCAACCCCATCGAGTTCAAAGCGATGGCAGGTTTGAGTACGTCCCGTGGTACGAGCTCCGGCACGATCGACTGCCACGCCGGCCCCATGAATGCCGCGCCTGTACCGATCACGAATGTATATACGATCAACAGCACGGGTGTAACGCGCTCCAGGGCAACCAGCGCGGCAAGCGATCCGATGACCGCGACCAGCAACAGATTGACGGTGACGAGCAGTTTTCGCTTGTCGATGCGATCGGCGAGTGTTCCGGCGAACAGTGCAAACAGAAAGATCGGTAGGGTAGTCGCCGCCTGCACGAGAGTGACAACCTCCGGCCGGGGGTTGAGCGTGGTCATCAACCACCCTGCGCCAACGTCGTGCATCCATGTGCCGATATTGCTGACGAGGGTTGCGGTCCAAAGCAGCGCAAACGCGCTGTGGCGGAATGGCGCCCAGGCAGATGTGTTCGCCGCGCTGCTCATCAGAAAGCGAAGCAGGAGCAGCCGAGTGCGCCCCAGAATGCGTGGGGGTCATCGGTAGGCACAGGTTGTGACCAGGCGATCGTTCGATCGCTGCCGTGCAAACCGCAATGATGGTGCTCATGGTCATGACCGTGACAAGCGTGGATCGCCGCCGGACCGCGATGTGCACCCTGGTAGTGCGCCACTGGCGACCAGCTTGGCGAGGCGGGTGGCAACGGCGGAGACAAGTTCGAGTAGTCATCCGAGGCGTAGACGATCCGACCATCGACGATGGTCATCACTGAGGTTATCTGGCGGATGTCCTCCGGCTCGATTGCGAAAAAGTCATCGGAAAGAACGGCCAGGTCAGCATACTGTCCTGCGCTCAGACTGCCTTTCACCTCATGCTCTCCGGAGAACCACGCAGAGCCCTTTGTCCAGAGTCGCAACGCTGTCAAACGGTCAAGCCCTTCGGAGTACAGCTGCATACCCCCCAGCGTTTTCCCGGTAACCAGCCAATACAGCGCAACCCACGGGTCGTAGCTCGCAACACGCGTCGCATCGGTGCCAGCACCTACGGGCACACCACTTCTCAACATTTCCTTCAGTGGCGGTGTCGACTCTGTAGAGCCCGGACCATATCGATCAATAAAGTACTCACCCTGAAATGCCATCCGGTGTTGCACAGCAATCCCGCCGCCCAGTGCGTTGATGCGATCTATGTTTCGCTCACTCACTGTCTCTGCGTGGTCAATGATGAAACGTGTCTTGAAAGGCGATCTGCCATTGACACGCTCAAACACGGAAAGAAACCGATCGATCGATTCATCGTAGGTCGCATGGATACGAAACGGCCATTCGTTTTCTGCGAGCAACTCGACGACCGACTCCAACTCCTTCTCGAGTACGGGTGCAAGATCCGGACGTGGTTCCAGAAAGTTCTCGAAATCGGCAGCCGACCAAACGAGGTTCTCACCCGCGCCATTCATTCTGAGCATACCGTCACCGGCGCCAGGTTCCGTGATGGAAACCCAGTGCTCGTAGTCGGAAAGCTCACTGCCGGGCTTCTGAGCAAACAGGTTATAGGCCACCCGAACGGTCATCTCACCCTCGTCATGCAGGTGTTGAATCACCTCATAGTCTTCCGGGTAGTTTTGCCCGCCGCCGCCAGCATCGATCACGCTTGTGATGCCGAGCCGATTCATTTCCCGCATATAGTGCCGCGTTGAATTGATCTGATCCTGTAGCGGCAGTCTCGGTGCCTGTCCGAGCGTTGAGTAGAGAATCAGTGCCGACGGACGCGCCAGCAACAAGCCAGTGGGATTACCTTTGGCATCACGTTCGATCTCGCCGCCCGGCGGGTTCGGTGTATTGGCATCAAAGCCTAGCGCGTTGAGCGCGGCGCGATTCAGCAATGCTCGCCCATAAAGATGCAGAATGAATACCGGCGTATCAGGTGCGGCGGCGTTGATCTCGTCGAGCGTCGGCATACGCTGTTCGACAAACTGGAACTCGGACCAGCCACCAATCACACGAACCCACTGGGGCGCCGGTGTGCGAATGGCCTGCTCGCGCAGCATATCGAGCGCGTCCGACAATGACGGCACACCCTCCCACCGCAACTCCATGTTGAACGATAATCCGCCGCGAATGAGGTGTGTGTGACTGTCATTTAACCCCGGGATGACCCTTCGGCCCTTGAGGTCGATTCGTTGCGCCTCGTTGGCGGCATCGGCCAACACTTCGCTGTCGCTGCCGATGCTTGCCACGCGTCCATTGCGAATCAACATCGCCTGTACCTCGGGTTGTACCGGGTCGAGCGTCGTGATCTTGCCGTTGTGGAGAATCAAGTCGGTCATGTCATGCCTCATCGGATGAGTAGAAACCGCCGAAGGCCGCGACGGGCGACCAGGCAGGTTGAATATCGGGTAGCGCTGGTGCCAGCGCGGCAAAGCGATCCGAACCGTGAACGATCGCACCGTTCATGATGGTCAAGTCGCTCTCGATCTGACGAACCTCCTCATCGTCGACCTTGAGGTACGGCGCATTCAGTACCGCCAGATCAGCGAACTGTCCAGGCTTGATCCGACCTTTGAGCACTTCTTCCTGACTGAACCAGGCAGACCCCACTGTGTGGTGGAAGAGCGCCTCGGTCCGCGTGAGTTGTTGCGCCTCGCCATGTAGTTGCGTTCCACCGATGCTCTTGCCGGTCGTCGCCCAATAGAGCGTATTCCATGGGTTGTAGCTGGCAACGCGTGTCGAATCCGAACCGAGCCCAAGAGGCACGCCAGCATTGATGACGTCACGCAACGGCGGTGCACGACGTGTCATTTCCTCACCGTAACGCTCGAGAAAATATTCTCCGGCATAAGCCATCCGAGCCTGCATCGCCATACCACCACCGAGCGCCCGGATACGTTGCAGCGTAGGTGGCAACATGGTCTCGCCATGGTCGATGGCCCAACGAATACCGGCGAACCCGAGACGACCTTCTGCAACCTCTAGGCCATGAGCCTCTTCGAACACATCGAGGATGTGGTTGATCGACTCGTCATAAGTTGCGTGGATTCTGAGCGGCCAGCGGTTCGCCAACAAATGCCGCGTAACGTCGATCAGTTGCGATCGCCAGCCAGGGCGCGTCGTGATGTCGGGTCGGTTATCGAGGAAGTTCTCATAGTCGCCCGCTGCCCAGGCAAGGAACTCACCGCCACCACGAATGATGTAGGCATTCATGATGCCTTCAGCACGATTCGCGTTGACCTCGAAGTCGAGCGTCCATCGCTGAAACTCTTCCAGCTCCCGCCCCTTGGCTTGCGGGAACAGATACTTGGAAATTCGTACGGGCAGTTCGCCGGTCTCGGCAAGGGCTGTCGAGCCCGCGTAGTCCTCGGGAAAGTGATGGCCACCGCCACCAGCGTCGATCACACTGGTCAGCCCGAACCGATTGAGTTCGCGGTAGAAGTGGCGCGTTGAGATCGCCTGATCTGCGGAGGACATGGGCGGCAACGCACCGATGGTGCCATACAGCAAATCAGGGTTCGGTTTGGCGTGGATGATGGCACCGCCATCGTCCGTAAATTCATAAGCCGTGCCGAACGGCGTCTTGGTCTGCGGGGATATGCCAAGCTTCTTTACCGCAGCGGCGTTGAGAAAACCCTGGCTATAGAGAAACAGAACATAGACCGGAGTGTCGGGAGCGGCCTTTGTCAGCTCGGCGGGTGTTGGCATGCGTCGCTCCGCGAACTGGTATGGCGACCAGCCACCAATCACGCGCACCCAATGTCCTTCCGGTGTGCTTTGTGCCTGCTGATGCAATCGATTCAACGCAGTCTCAAGGCTCGGAATACCATCCCAGCGCAACTCCATCGCGTAGAACCGACCTGCGCGGGTCGGGTGCATGTGACTATCGTTCAACCCCGGAATCACCGTTCTGCCATCAAGCGAGATGACTTGGGTGCTGCGATTACGAAGTGACATGACATCGCGTACATCGCCGACTGCCTGAATCAATCCGTTCCGAATGGCAACGGCTTCGGCTTGCGGGCGCGTCGGGTCAAGCGTAAGGAAATCTCCGTCGGTCAGGATCAGTTCAGGTGCCGAGTCCGCAGCGTGCCCGGGCATGCTGAATAGCCCGGTCAACCCGGCACCAACAGCGGTGGTATCCCTGAGAAATCTACGCCGCGTTATCGACGGCGAACGTGTGTGACGATCGTTCATGCTGAACTCCGAAGAAATTCGTCACCTCGAATCGCACATCGTCATGACGTGCGATCCGAGGCAACACCGTTTAGTGCGCCACTGAATAGGGGGACGATCAGGAACGGCGCACCATTACGTTGGGTACTCAGGCTGCGACAGGGTCGATGACCTTGCCGTGCTCCGTGCGCTCAGGTGCGCCGTGCACCATGGTGTAGGCGTAGTCCACCCCCATACCGTAAGCGCCGCCGTGCTCCTTGATGATGTCCATGAGACCGTCGTAGTGCTCGCGTCGCGCCCAGTCGCGTTGCCATTCGAGCATGGTCTGGATCGTTGTCATCGGTACTACACCCGCCTGAATCATGCGCTGCATCGCGTTGTCATGCGCCGCAACCGAAGTATCGCCAGATGCATCAGCAACCATGTAGATCTCATAGCCCGCATCAGCCATCGCGGAGAATGCAAACATGTTGTTGCAGATCCCGGTCCACAACCCGGAGACGATGACTTTCTTTCGACCGTTAGCCGCCAGCGCGTCGCGAACTTTCTGATCATCCCAGGAGTTCATCGATGTACGTTCGAGAATGTCCTTCTCCGGGAAAACCGCGAGCAGCTCGGGGTAGGTGTAGCCAGAGAATGCGGTCGTCTCGACCGTCGTAATGGTGGTCGGAATGTCGAACAGTTTCGCGGCTTTGGCCAACGCGACGGTGTTGTTCTTCAGGGTCTGGCGATCGATGGAATGAACACCAAATGCCATCTGCGGCTGATGGTCAATGAAAATCAATTGTGAGTTCTGAGGTGTCAGAAGTTCAGGCTTGTTGGTCATGAGTGACTCCGTGGGGACGAAAGTGGTTTGTTAAGGAGGTCGGCGCGACAATTGCCGCGCCGACAGGTTGAGAAGTGTTTAGGACTGCAGTTGACGGCCCATGTCGAAGAGCAGAACCTCGGCGTCTTCAACGCCGTCGATCTCGACAGGTTGTGGGCCCGTCACCGAAACACCATCTCCGGCTTTCAGGTTCTTGCCGTTAAGGCGCACTTCACCGCGTGCGACTTGCAACCAGCCAAGACGATTCTCTGCGAGCTGATGTGTCACCGAGTCGCCACGTGCAAGCAAGCTCGCATACAGATCAACGTCTTGGTGAATGGTCACCGAACCTTCGCGACCATCACGAGATCCAACCAACCGCAGTTGGCCTTGCTTCTCTTCCGCCGTGAACGCTTTCTGCTCGTAGCTGGGCTCCAGGCCATTGGCCTCCGGAATGATCCAGATCTGCAGGAAGTGAACAGGATCGGTCTTCGATGCGTTGTACTCGCTGTGACGTACGCCTGTGCCCGCGGTCATACGCTGCACGTCTCCCGGCCGGATAATCGATCCGGTACCAAGGCTGTCCTTGTGCTCAAGTGCCCCGTCCAGCACATACGAAATGATCTCCATATCGCTGTGACCGTGAGTTGCGAAGCCCTGCGCAGGCTGGACTTTGTCTTCATTGATGACCCGCAACGGACCGAAACCCATGAACTGGGGATCGTAGTAGTGGCCAAACGAAAAGGTGTGGCGGCTGTTCAGCCAGCCAAAGTTTGCGATGCCGCGTTCATTTGAGGGTCGAATTGCAATCATGATGATCTCCTGATTGAGCGATTTCTTGATGGCGAAACTCTAATACGACATCTATTCGGCTACAATCTGATTAATCGATGACATTCTGTCGCTATTGTTGCGACAATCAGGTACGACAGCTAAGATACTGTCGAAGTCCGCAATATCCTGCGTCTCGGCATACGAGCTGACAAACCAGTTATTAGCGGTATCGGATTAGCGCCGCTAAGGCGTCCCTTTTCTCTGGATTGGAATCAGTCAGATGGACCGTCTCGAAGGTATGCGCGCATTTACCAAAGTCGTCGAACACCACGGCTTTGCCGCCGCTGCGCGGGCGATGGGTTTGTCACGGTCCGTGGTAAACAAGGCGGTAATCGGGTTGGAAAATCATCTCGGGACCCAGCTGCTTGTGCGAAGCACTCGCAAAGTCACGCCGACTGAAACAGGGCTGGCGTTCTACGATCGATGCACACAAATTCTGAGCGATGTTGAAGAAGCCATCGGTGCAGTTACGGCACTTCAAGAGAGGCCGTCCGGCAACCTTCGTATCAACGCACCGATGACGTTCGGCACGCAGCACCTCGCATCGGTCGTTAGCGAGTTCATGGGCGAGCACTCTGATGTAAGGGTCGAGCTTGTGCTGAACGATCGGTTCGTTGATCCGATTGAAGAGGGTTTCGACATCACGATTCGAATTGGCGAGTTGGATTTCCCGACTAGCCTGATCAACAAGGAAATCGTAACTGCCAAGCGCGTTCTGTGCGCAGCACCCGCACTTATCACGCAGCTCGGCAATCTTCAGACGCCGGAAGCACTGCGTGAGACCCCATGTTTGCAATACGGCTATTCAGGCTCAGCGACTCAATGGCGACTCGGTGGCCCAGACGGAGAACGCTCCTGGCCCATCCGCTGCAGGATGTGGTCAAACAATGGCGAGGTTCTGAAGTCGGCTGCAATTGCGGGCCAAGGCATCGCACTGCTACCAACCTTTATCGTTGGCAGCGCGCTGCAGAGCAATGAGCTTCAAACAGTCTTGCCCGATTACCAGCCAACCGACCTGACACTCTCAGCGCTTTATCCGAGGCACAGACATCTATCGGCAAAGGTTCGACTTTTTGTTGAGCTTCTTGATGCACGCTTCGGACATCGACCTTATTGGGATCTCGTCGCATGAGAGCATGCGCGTACCGAGGCGCTGTCGCGCTCCTGCTATGCACAGCCAACCTGATTGGCGCGGCAGACCCTGTGCCCATACCCAAAGGCACTGCTTGCGTGCCGGCGTGGTTCAACATCCCAGGCTCGGAGGACATGGATTCGAGCACCTTCTCGGCTGTGAGAGCTGGCGACGGCTTTCTTTATCTCGGCGGTCGTGAGGGTCTTTATCGCATCGAGGGCTCCGGGGTCACGCGTTTTCTGGCCAGTCCAAACGATGATGATCAACTCCCGGCGGGGCACGTGCGTGCACTTGCAGCGGACGACACCGGCCTCTGGGTCGGTCATGCGGCAGGGTTGTCCTGGTTCGACATTCAACAGCGGACTTTCGAAACGGTGCGTTTCAGCCCGTCAGGTGAACCGTCCAAGGTCTACTCGTTACTCCTTTACGAGGGATTGCTCTATATCGGTCATGAAAACGGTGGGGCCATCATCGATACAGACTCGCGCGAGCTTCTGGGCGAGTTTTCAACCGGTGGTACCGGCAGCCAGGGTCGAGTCTACGACCTCAAGCCTTTCCGGGACTCGGTAGTGGCCATATCCTCTTACGCAGTTTTGACCGTCACAGAGGACGGTGACACCGCCGCACTTGGCACCGAAAAAGCTCCGGACTTGAAGCTCACCGGATTCAACGCAGCCATCAGTCAGTCGGGTGACCTATGGATGGTCACCAAGCGGTCACAACTGGTCCATGTACCCGCCGATGCATCAAAAGACGTGGAACGATTCACGCGTGAAGAATTACCCGGACTTCCAACCGACCGTATGAACTACGTTGCATTCGATGCTTCGAATACACTGTGGATCGCCAGCGTCAGTCAACTCTCGCGATGGAGACCTGGTGACGCTCACCCAGCGTCCTGCCGCACATCAGCAATAGGACGATCGTCCGGCGCGGTTTCAATCGCCATGTTCTACACGGACTTGAATGGCGACCTGATCGTAGGCTCTCGCGGTCGCGCACCGCGCTTCATCAAGACCACACCTGATGTACGTCGATTCGCCCCCAACACGCCATCACAAACGGGTATTCCCGATGAGAGCGTGTGGAGCGTCGCAACAGATGCATCAGGACGAGTGCTTATCGGCACGCTGCAAGGCCTGTATCGAGAGACGCAACCCGGCTCAGACGCATTCAAGGCGATTGCACCCGATGTGCTGGGTGATCTCAGGATCTATGCATTACGACGCGAGCGCGACGATGCGTGGTGGGTAGGGACCAACCGAGGCGTGTATTACCACGACGAATCGGGCACGCGGCGTATGCGTGATTTCATGATGCAAGACGGCGCACCAAAAACCGAGGTCACTTACTTTTTGGAATTCGCGGGAGACAAGATCCTCGCCGCGACCGGCGGCGGTGTGACCGTTTTTAATCGGGAGACGCTCGAGCTTGAGTTCGTGTATCAGTCCGACGAGGGGAAGATCGGTGTCAACGATGCGCCCGTCATACCCACTGGTGATCCGAGCTTCTATCATGTCAACGTAATCGGCGATGATGTCTTCGCGGTCGGGGACCGTGCGGTATATAGACTCGATCTCGAATCCGGAACTATTGCTGCATCAACCCTCTTCGACAGAACCAATGACAGACGTCTCCAAGGCAAGTACTACGCCGTTGCACCGACTGCGGACGGCAAGGTCTATGTAGCCACTGAGTCGGGCGTGCTGGCTACCGATCGCGACTTCAAAGACTATGAGCTAATTGATCAGGTGGACGGTGGGCGCATCGGCGCACAGCTGTCGGCCGAGACTCACGAAGACGGTACGGTATGGTTCGCAGGCGCTGCCGGCGTGCTGCAACTTGATCCGAACGACCAAAGCTGGCGTCGATTCACAGTCGCCGACGGGTTGCACGCGACGCGTACGACTCAAAATGCGCTGACACTCACGGAGCAAGGATGGGTGATGACCAGCAGTGGCTCTAGTGCCTCACTCTTTCAGCCTGCGAGTATTCGCGGGATTGTGCCTGGTGCACCAGAAATTACCCGTATCACGAGCGGCGATGAACCCATTCGCATCAGCGCCGCAGGTTTGTTTGTTGGTCCGACGAGTCGCGATCTCACCATGAGCTTTGCGTCGAGGGACCTGCAGCTGCAGCCAGGTGTTCGGATCGACTATCAGTTTGCCGATGACGCAAACCGGACCGTGTCGACCGGCGGTATCGAACTTGATGAACAACTGGTATTTCCGAGACTGTCACCTGGCACGTATCAGTTCAGTGCGCGCATCACGCAGCCCACTGGAATGAGCTCATCGGTGAACGAGCAAACAATCGTTGTGCGCAGCTTCTGGTGGGAGACGAATTTCGCCAAGAGTGCCGCAATCGCTGCATTTTTCGGTCTGATCACACTTACTTATCTGTGGAACATTCGCCGGCTTCGACGTCGCTATAAGCTCATTGGTGACGAGCGCAAACGCATCGCGCAGGACTTCCACGATACATTCATGCAGGAAGTGTTCGGTGCTTTGATGATTAGTCGTGCGCTACCGGACGCCCCAGGTGCAGATGATGCAAAACCCAAACTGGTCTCTTTGCTCGAGGCGGCGGCGCGCTCTGCAAGAGCCAGCGTCAACGAGCTCAATGCCACCAGCAAACTGCCGCCGCTAGCTGAAGCACTACAAACCCATGACCCTGCGCGGTTTGTGGGTCGCGATGGCGATCTTGTATCGGTTAACGAATCCGGCACACCCTGGCGGCTGCGAACTGATCGGGTGTTCTTCGTCTCACGAATCGCCAAGGAGGCGATGACCAACGCTGCAAAGCACGCGCAGGCGTCGCAAATCGATGTCAATATCCGATGGCAGTCGCTGGATATGTCAGTGGAAGTCAGTGACAACGGAATTGGGTTTGATCGATATGCAGCGCAGAGCCGCCGCACGTTCGGGTTGGCCTCAATGACACGCATGGCAAAGGCCTGTAAGGCAAGGCTCGATATCTCCAGTCGTCCGGAAGCCGGTACGCGCGTCGTTATCACCGTCGGGCGCTTCTGGTGAGGACATCCTGACCGAAAGTACGGGTCTGCATCAGACCTGATTGCGGTTGCTTCTGACAACCAGCGAGGCAAGGTAACGGAATGAACAACGTAGGTAGTTCAGAAACTCGGGTGCTTGTGGCTGATGATCATCCGGTGGTGCGTGCCGGAATGGTTGCGATCGTCAATAGCGATCATGATCTTTCGTGTATCGCCGAAGCCGACGGTGTTGAGACCGCTGTAGCGCTGTGGCACAAACATCGACCGGATATCGGTCTTTTTGATCTACGTATGGCCGACGGTGATGCGGTGAGCGCAATCACGCGCATCAAGAGCGTCGATCCTGAAGCGCGCGTCGTCGTGATCAGTTCCTACGATACCGATGAGGAGGTATTTCGTGTCATAAAAGCTGGCGCCAAAGGCTACCTGTTAAAAGACGACAAGCCTGAAGATATCGTTGCGGCACTGCGCACCGTACTGCAGGGCAGTACCTACCTCGCACCTCATCTGGCCAGCAAACTTGCCTCGAGGCTCGGGGAAAACAGCCTATCTCCCAGAGAGACAGAGATTCTCACTTTGGTTGCCAACGGCAAGAGCAACTCGCTGATCGCGGAGGACCTGAACGTGACGACGTCAACCGTGAAGTTTCATTTGAACAATGCGTACATGAAGCTCGGCGTCTCTTCACGTACGGCCGCCGTCGCGGCCGCCGTGAAGAAAGGAATAATCTCGGTCTGACCGCGATCGCTCTAGAAGCGATACGTCAGCGCCGTTAGGAAAAACGCTTGCGTTGGCTCTTCCGTCAGTGAGCTGTCAGCGGCATCCGCCTGGAGTTGGGATACAGAAACCACCGTCGTCAGCCGCCACCTTTCGCTGACGGGTACACTAACGATGCCTTGCACGCCGACGCTCTCGATGCCGGCGCCGGCATCATAGGTCGCGATACCCGAAGCTGCGGTCTCTGTTGGCGTGATGCCGTAGAAGGAATCCATGTACTGACCATCAGCGATCCGCAACGTTGGTCCAACCGACAGAAAACCTCGCTGGCCGAGGCGCTTGCGCCATGCAGCATTCAAATCAAGATATGCACCCTCATGGCCCGTGCCAACCGCTTGCGCCACGGTGGCGCCCATAGCCCAGGAACCTTTGGCGAATTCCCAGCCGACACGTAATTCGGCCGCTGGTCCAAACTCTTCGATGCCTTCAACATCGTCGACCTCACGATTCGCGAACCCTGGCGCGATGGAGATAAAAAAGTCGTTTTGCGAACCTCTCGCATCACGATTTCTTGTGATGTAACCACCAAAGCCTTGAGGGATGTTGCCGAAGTACTTAACGCCCTGAGTGTCGGAATAGCGCACATCGAAATACGGCACGGGAATGACTTCGTAGCTGTTCGCACCTTGAAAGGAAGGGTTCACGATGCTCGCCACACCCAGCTCGCCGGTCCAACCCTCGGAAGGACGTGCAGGTTGTGCGGCAGCATCGTCCGCTCTGCCAGAGTCCTGGGCGAAGGCACTGACGGTCAGCAATGAGGCAATCACAGCGGCCATCGCCGCTCGAGAAGGGATCGTTTGAAACATGGATCTGTCTCCGGTTCGAATAGTCGAGATGCGCATGATCCGCGCTTCGATGTGAAACCGATGTCAGTCCGGCGTGAACGCGACGTGAAAGTCGCGTTAGAAGAACTAATCAGGAAACCGCACGTACCTCAGGAAACGTCGGCTGCGGCGGGACAAGCGGGCGCACGATTTTCCTGTCGGTCGATGCTGAGTTCGGCTTGCTGTCGGCAAGCTCCGTTAACAACCAATCGCGCATGGCAATCGACCACTGACTCGACGTCGAGCGCCGGCAGGCAATCGTATAACTCGCACGCGACTGGAGCACGTGCGCCAACGGACACACCAGTCTGCCGGATAGCACCTCATTGCTCACCAGCGTAGCCGGTGCCAGCATCACACCGATGCCAGCAATCGCGGCATCCACTGCCTGATCCACCCGATCCCCAAAATCGATTCGACCGACAGACGCCGGTGTGGTCAGGTTGGCGAGGGAGAACCAGTCGTGCCATGACGGTGAGCCGGAGTAGCATTCGGAGTAGCTGTCGCCGATCAGAGGGACATTCAATAAATCCGCAGGCTTTGTTATCCGGTGACGACTTGCGAACTCAGGGGACATCATCGCGACAAAATGCTCGCGATGCACTTGATGGGCCCCAGGTGCAGCATGCCGCCACCGACTGATATGCACAGTGATGTCTGGCGCTTCGGTTTGTGTTTCGTCGGCCGACGGCGTGGTGATCCGGATATCAATCTCGGGATAGTGCTTGGTGAAGCGCGCCAATCGAGGCACCAGCCATTTGCTCGCAAAAAAATCGGGGCAGCTGATGGTCAACGTCGGCCGTTCACTCGTGTTCAACGCCGCGTTGACCGCACTGCGCATTTCGCGAAACGCCGATTGGAGCCCATCCTGCAACGCACTCCCGGCATCGGTGACCTCGATGCAACGGTTGTGACGAATCAGAAGCGCTGCCCCGAGATCTTCTTCGAGTTTGCGAACCTGCTGGCTAAGCGCACCGGGAGTTACGCACAGCTCGTCTGCGGCTTTCTTGAAGGACTCGTGTCGGGCAACCGCCTCGAACGCACGTAATGCAGTGAGTGGGGGGAGTCGTCGGTTTGGCATGTCTTCCCTGCTATCGCAGCGGCTCCGGATCGATGTCGACCTGTGAGCTCGCCTTTGCTAAACACCGAGGTATTGTGACCAATACCCCGGGGTGACCGACCTAGCCAATCGGCTAGCTCTCAACTGTCCTTGCCGGGCACATGCACTTAAGCTCCGACCGACGGTGGGTTAAGCTCGACGCTTTCTTCTCAGATGCATGGGTTATGGCTCGAATTCTCGTCATCGAAGACAACTACGACATCGCCGAGATGGTCTGCGACTACTTGGAGAGTCAGCAGCACGAGGTCGACTACGCCGCCGACGGACTGGGGGGCTTGCACCTGGCTCTCAATGAGTCCTTTGACGTGATCGTGCTGGATTTGATGCTGCCTGGAATGGATGGGATGACCGTGTGCCGTCGATTGCGGCGCGATGCGAATATCACAACACCCATTCTGATGTTGACGGCGCGCGACACGCTGGATGACAAGATTGCCGGGCTCGATGCGGGCGCCGACGACTATGTCGTTAAGCCGTTTGAGCTCGAAGAGCTGGATGCGCGGCTGCGCGCGCTTCAACGGCGCGCTGGCGGACACATGGCACCCTCGTTGCTCTCGGTCGGTGACCTCACACTCGATACTGGCACGATGCAGGTCACGCGTGCCGGTCAATCAGTCTCGGTTACACCTATCGGACTGAAACTACTGATCGCGCTGCTTCAAGCATCGCCCAAAGTGGTGACTCGCCGAGATCTGGAACGTGCAGTCTGGGAAGACGCATCACCGGACAGCGATGCATTGCGCAGTCATCTCTACAACCTTCGAAAAGCGATCGATAAACCCTTCCCGAAGCCAATCATGCATACGGTCGCCGGCGTCGGCTATCGTCTTGCGGAAGTCGATGGCGACTAACCGCGGACTCACCCGCCGCCTGGGTCGCGATCTTGCGCTGCAAGCGATCTATATCAGTCTCGCCGCACTGGTCGGCGTGTTTGCTGTGTCCTTTTTCCTCGAAGATGTGTTGATCAAGCAGGCACTGCGCGGCGAGGCCGACTATTACTGGGAGCGATTCGAGACGCAGCCCGACATCGAGCTTCCTGACACGCGAAACATGACGGGATACCGTCAAGGTGTCGGTGAGGGGATACCTGACAACCTGCAGGATCTTGACCTCGGCTTTCACGAGCAAGAGGCATTCAGCGCGATTACCTACGTCAGTGAGCGTGGCGATGAACGCCTCTATCTCGTCTTCGACAGCGTACAGGTCAACAATCTGATTCTGACTTTTGGCCTGTTCCCGCTCGCGCTGGTCCTGATCGTCATTTATCTCGCGTTGTTCAGTGCCTATCGAGTCTCACGACGCGCGGTATCACCGGTTATCGCGCTGGCAGACAAGGTCCAACAGCTTGATCCTGCGGCACCGGATGTTGCGCTATTTGAGATGCCCGATAGTCGGCGACGACTGGACGACGAGGTTTTCGTCCTGAGTTCAGCCATGCAGGATCTGACCCAGCGGCTTGTCGACTTCACCGAACGTGAACGCAACTTCACAAGAGACGCCAGCCATGAGCTGCGCAGCCCGCTGACTGTCATCCGTATGGCGGCAGGCCTGATTGGCAAGCGTGACGATATCGACCCGGAAATCCGAAAATCGGTCGACCGCATCACGAAGTCAACCGAAGACATGGAAGAGCTCACAGAGGCCTTTCTTTTGCTTGCGCGCGAGTCCGGCCAGGAGTTGATCGGAGAGCCCATCAGCGTCAATGACATAGTTGCGGAAGAAGTTGAGCGCTCCCAAATGCTGGCTGCCGATAAGAAGGTCGCTCTGCACTCCAGCGCCTCTCACCAGATTCGGGTCAGTGCGCCGGAAAAGGTATTGGCTAGCGTCATCGGGAATCTGCTCCGAAACGGGTTGTCCTACACCGACGAGGGATCAGTCACCGTCAAGGTCGGCGACGGTGAGGTCAAGATCATCGATACCGGTCCGGGCATGGCACAGGAAGACGTCGATAACATCTTTACACCCTTCTTTCGTGCGGGCAGACGGCGCGGCGGGCACGGCGTTGGCCTGACCATCGTCAAGCGCCTGTCGGATCGGTTCGGATGGCCGGTAATTATCGACAGCGAGCTCGGAACAGGCACTACTGTGACGGTGAAATTCCCCGATTCCGAAGTTTTTTCGCTTTCTTCACACGATCTTCACACCGCCTAGACACCGACTTCACACCACCCTCTGCAAACTGCGCCTCAAGTTCAACGAAACCAGAGAGCAGTCATGCCACTCCTCGCAAAGAATTTGATCCTCTTCAAAGCCGGTTGGCTCGCTTGCGTACTAGGCGCAGCGAACGGCATGGCGTGGCTTGGACCTTTGGCGGTGCTCGGGATTGCGGCGGAACACCTGCGCACCGCCAAGGCGCCTCTTGAAGAGCTCAAGCTTCTCGGGTTGGCGGCAGCGATCGGCACCGTGTGGGAATCTGCACTGGTGGCGACCAATCTATTGGACTACGGCACCGGCTCGAGTCTTGCACCTTACTGGATCATCGCAATGTGGGTGCTTTTCGCGACGACCCTGAATATTGGTATGAACTGGCTCAAGCGCCACTGGATCATCGCCATGGTCGCTGGCGGTGTGGGTGGCCCACTCGCCTTCTTCTCGGGCTCTAAAGCCGGGGCGGTTACTTTCGTTGAAGGCACGAACTCACTGATTGCGATCGGTATCGGTTGGGCGTTGTTGCTGCCCGTGCTGGTCATTGCCTCAAAACGCCTGAATGGCCACAGCGACTCTGTGCCGCTGTCATTACAGAGGGCTTAATCATGATTAATCGCAACACACTGCTCGGTGGTGCTGCCGCATTGTTACTCGGCGCTGCGAGCGCAGCTGGCGCGGACACCGGCGCAGAACTCGAATGGAAGTTCCGGGTTTACCTGGACAAGAAAGAAATCGGTTATCACGACTACCGCGTGAGCCAGGACGGTACTGAGCGGCAGGTCGCTACTGAAGCGGAGTTTGACGTCAAATTCCTGTTCATTAATGCCTACAGCTACAGGCACGAGAACGCAGAGACGTGGCGCGAAGGCTGCCTTACCGAGATCGACGCCAAGACAGATGCAAACGGTGATGACTTCCTCGTTCAGGGCGAAAAACGCGGTGAACAGTTCGCGTTAACCACCGGCGAGGAACAGTCCACGCTGGCAGGATGCGTGATGAGTTTCGCCTACTGGAACCCGGAGATGCTCAAGCAGGATCGCCTGTTGAATGCACAAACTGGCGAGTACCAGGACGTTGATATCCGCGAGGGTGATTTGCGGACCTTTGAGGTCAACGGTGAACGCATCACTGCGCAGCAATATGATCTCATCCTCGACAAGGGAACGATCAGCGTTTGGTACTCAACCGATAACCAGCGATGGGTCGCGCTCGACGCGCCCGCCAAAGGTGATCGCCGAATCCGCTACGAACCCATTTCCGTGCCGAACAGCCCGGTGCGTTTGAGCAGCGCCACCGCTGCAGCAGCAAATATCGAAGGGTAGGTTTTTTTCACAGAAGTCCCCATTTGGCGGTGCCTCGTTGCGCCGCCTTTTTTTTGCCTTTGCAAATAACTGACCAGTCAGTTATAAATATGGTCATGAAACGAGCACGCACAGAAGACGCTAAAGACGCGCGCCGACACCGGCTGATCGAAGCCGCTCTGGATGAGTTCTTCGATAAAGGCTTTTCCGCCGCAAGAATGGAGGACATCGCGGGTCGAGCTGGACTGTCAAAAGGCACGGTCTACCTCTACTTTGATTCCAAGGAAGCGCTGTTCAATGCACTGATCGATACCCTCGCCCGCCCGAACCTGGAACGGGTCACCGCCATCATGAAGCATGCACCGTCGTTCCACGCCGCGATTGACGGCGTGCTTGGCTTTGCACCGGTACTAATCAGAGAAAGTCGATTGCCGCGACTACTAAAAGTTCTCGTCGGCGATAGCCAGAGCTTCCCGGAACTCGTATCGAAGTATCGTGCCGACATCATCGATCAACTGCTGGCTGCACTCGGGGAATTGCTCGCAGGCGCCAAGGCGCGTGGGGAGATCGAGATTGAAGATCCCTATCTGGGCGCACGCCTGGTGGTCGCGCCCGTTGTGCTCTCCGGGCTTTGGCAAGCCGTGTTTAATACCAATGGCGAAGCAGACGTCGATCTCGAGACGCTATTTCGCATGCATGGACAGGCACTTCGAGCGGCCTTCAGCGCAGAAAGGAGAACGCAATGAACCGACGCGTTCCAATGATTATGGCGCTCGCCACCGCACTTATGGGCTGTCAGCCAGCATCACCACCAAGCGGCCAGTATGTGGGGTACGTCGAAGCGGAATGGCGACATCTGGCGGCACCGGCTAGCGGCTGGGTCACCACGTTGCAGGTGGACGAAGGTGATCGAATCAGCCAGGGCGACATCCTCATCACGCTCGATAGCGAGGCAGAAGTTGCGGCGTTGAATGAGGCAAAAGCACGCGTCGAACAGCGGCTCGCTGAGGCAAGGAATATCGAAACTGGCGCGCGGTCCGCAGAGATTCTTGCCCTGGAAGCGAGACTCGACGAGGCGCGAGCGCGGTTGACGAAAGCGGAGCGCGATCGTGACCGTATTTTGCCGTTGGTTGCACAAGGTCTTGAGCCACGGAGTACCGGTGAACAACTGACCGCTGATGCTGATGCGGCAAAAGCGTTGGTCTCTGCGCTCAGCGAGGATATTGAGGTCGCGAGTCTGGCAGGACGCCCGGAAGCTCAATCAGCGGCCGACGCTCAAATTCGTGCGGCAAGATCAGCGCACGCGGCAGCCCGATATACCCATGCAAAAAGAACGCTGCGCGCACCAGCGGATGGAAGAGTCGAGCGAGTAATTCTGCGCGAAGGCGAATTCGCCGCTGCCGGAGCGCCGATCGTTTCGATCGCCCCGGACGATGCGCGCAAGGTTCGCTTCTTCCTGCCGCAGTCGGCGCTCCCAGGAATCGCACTTGGCGATGTCATCCAGATTCATGCCGACGGACAGGCTCAACACGAGCGTGCACGCATCTCATATATCGCGAGCGACGCCGAGTTTACTCCACCCGTAATCTACTCCAAGGACGAGCGGCAAAAGCTCGTCTTCCTTGTGGAGGCTGACCTGCCGCCGGAGACCTCGCTCAAGCCCGGGCTACCTGTGGACGTGCGCTTATGAGCGCGGCGAGCTTGGCTATCGATGTTCAGGGTCTGGTGAAACGATTCGGATCAAAAACGGCTGTCAGCAACGTGGATCTCAAAATGCCACGTGGACAAGTCTGGGGATTTCTCGGTCCAAACGGCTCTGGAAAGACCACCACTATCCGAATGATCTGCGGTCTGCTGCTGGCAACTGAGGGCAGCGGGAAAACCCTCGGATTCGACATCCGCGATGAGACGGCGGAGATCAAGCGTCGAACCGGATACATGACGCAGAAGTTCTCCTTTTGGTCCGATATGACAATCCGGGAGAACCTGGAATTTGTTGCACGCCTTTATCAGCTTCCGCGTATGCGATCGCAGGTCGACGAGACACTAGAGAATCTGGGCCTGGCAGATCGGCAAAAACAGCTGGCAGGTGCGCTGTCAGGCGGCTGGAAGCAGCGGCTCGCGTTGGCTGCAGTCACCATGCACAAACCCAAACTCTTGTTGCTGGATGAACCGACCGCCGGCGTCGACCCACAGGCACGACGAGATTTTTGGGACCAGATCCATTCGCTATCGTCGGAGGGCATGACCGTGCTCGTATCGACGCACTATATGGACGAAGCCGAGCGTTGCGACCAAATCGTTTATCTCGCGAACGGCCGGAAAGTCGCGGAAGGTACTGTCGCTGAGATCATAGACCGCTCAGGTCTTGTGACTTTTCGTGCTGAGGGTGTGGGCGTTCGCACGCTGATGAGTCAGCTACAGGGCGAACCGGGGCTCGATCACGTCGCCTACTTCGGTTCAGCTCTACACGTCAGCGGTACGGACAATGCGATCGTCGAAAGTACAGTCCGCCGTTTCGAATCGAGCGACGTTTCCTGGCGATCTGTCAGGCCGAGTCTCGAGGACGCTTTCATTGCGCTAATGGCGGACGCCGGAAGTGACGATCGGGTACACGCCTGATGCGCATGCCCGCCGCACTTGTCCGCATTGGCGCGATCAGCATGAAGGAGCTCGTGCAAATGCGCCGGGACCGACTGACGTTCGGCATGATGTTCGGGATCCCGATCATTCAATTGGTGTTGTTCGGCTTCGCGATCAACACCGACCCAAGGGACTTGCCGACCGCGCTGCTCCTTGAAGAGCAGTCTCCGATCGTACGATCCATGGTCGCGGGTCTCGAGCAGTCGGGCTACTACGACATTGTGCTTGCAACAGATGACCCACGTGAGACCGAGACTCTGCTCGCAAGTGGCAAGGTCTCGTTTGTAGTCTCGTTCCCAAGCGGCTTTACGCGAGGCCTGATACGGGGCGATCAACCGCAAGTACTCATCGAGGCAGACGCCTCAGACCCTTCAGCGTCGTCTAACGCCATCGGTCAGGCGGAGACTATCTTCAACCAGGTGCTGCGACACGAGCTGCAAGGATCGCTCGCGCATCTGCGCCAATCCAGTTCACCATTCGCGTTGGTGGTACACGCCAAATACAACCCGGAAGGCAAGACCAGCTACAACATCGTGCCGGGTCTGCTCGGGGTGATACTAACAATGACTCTCGTCATGATTACCGGAATGGCCATGACGCGTGAGGCTGAGCGCGGCACGATGGAAAACCTGCTTGCAATGCCCGCGCAACCGGGCGAGGTCATGATCGGCAAGATCTTGCCTTATGTAGGTGTCGGCGCGGCACAGACAGTGGTGGTTCTGCTCGCTGCCAAAAGCCTGTTTGCGGTGCCGTTTGCCGGGTCTGTCTGGATCCTTGTGCTCGGCGTTACCGTTTTTGTTATCGCGAACCTTGCACTGGGATTCACGTTCTCAACGATCGCCCAATCGCAAATGCAGGCGATGCAATTGACGTTTTTCTTTTTCCTGCCATCGCTGCTGCTGTCCGGATTTATGTTCCCGTTTCGTGGAATGCCCAATTGGGCTCAAGTGTTGGGCGAAGGGCTACCGCTGACACACTTCTTGAGAGTGGTTCGCGGCGTGATGCTGAAGGATGCAGGTCTGTCAGATCTGCAATCGCCGTTGCTTGCGATGCTCGTGTTTACAGCGCTTGTCGGATCGGTTGCGCTCCTGCGTTATCGCCGCACGCTCGACTGAGTACGAGTATCCTAGCTGGCTTGATTGACCGCCGCCAAGGCCTGATGAACTGCGGCGTTTAGCATCACAGCGAAGTCATCCCCGGAGTGCAGATCTACTGCCAATGCGATCGCTGAGGTGAAACCCTCTGTATGCCATCGTAGTGGCGGCGGTAACTCTGGCAATAAGGTCGCTTCCGATATCGGCCATGGCGAGCAGTAGAAATAGGGCTGATCGTAATGCTCGTCCCCAGGCGACAACCCGACGCCGACAGATCGGGCGACTTCTGCGTCACCCGCATCGAGCTGCAACAGTACCGCGAGGTCAAAGTGATGTGGCCAGCAACGAATCGATGGCGGTCGGACCGCTATTTTTCCAAAGGTGCAAACAATTTCTGTTAGGACCTCGTGGGCAACAGCGAACCAGTCACCGAGGATGCGAACCTCTCGGTCCATATCCGCAAGCGTTACAAAATCGGGTGTCGCCTCGAGCGTATACGGCATCTGCGCTTCGGCGATCGATACAAGCCCGGCCCGAGCGAGATGTTGATCTACCCACGCGTTCACACCAAGTTCATCGGTATCTCCAACGTGTAAACGATCGACAATACGCTCGTCCTCGAGCCAGAGCACACTCACATCCGAAAACCCGAACCCCAGCTGCAGGCGCTGCGCTTGGTCGAGTGGCAAAGTGACCAGCGCGTTGTGTCCTGCGTGCCAGACAAAGCTGGAATGACTGTCGTCGGATTCGGCAACCCGGTTTGCCCGGGCCGCACGCGACAGTGGCTGGCAAGCGAGATGCACGAGCACCCTCGCTTCGGCGATTTGTTTGGGATTGATATCGAACAGCGATTGCACGTGCCATCTCTTTTCCAACGTATACTGATTAGACACAAATCTCAGCCGATTTATCACAACAGCGGGGGCAAGAGTGATGGAAGCAAAGCGAACACCGGATGCCAGATTCGAGAACATTCCGGACTGGTCCTTTGAACCGCGTTACGCGGAGGATCTGCCGGGCTACGAAGGCCTTCGAATGCACTACGTTGACGAGGGCCCACGCGACGCAACCACATTCCTGTGTCTGCATGGTCAGCCAAGCTGGTCATTTCTCTATCGAAAAATGGCGCCGGTGTTTTTGGATGCAGGCTACCGAGTCGTCGCCCCCGACCTGTATGGGTTTGGCAGATCCGACAAGCCGGTCGATGACGACGTCTATACGTTCAACTTCCACCGCGGCGCGCTGTTGGCGCTGGTCGAAGCACTCGACCTCAAGGACGTTTGTCTGGTGGTGCAGGACTGGGGCGGCATTCTGGGTCTCACCCTGCCGCTAGAAGCCCCAGAGCGTTACACGCGACTGATCATCATGAACACCGCCTTGCCCGCAGGAGAGCCAGCGGGCAAAGGGTTTTCGGATTGGCGATTGTACAACCGCGCTAACCCGGATCTCGATGTCGGTGCCTTAATGCAACGCGCAACTTCAGTGCTCAACGATGACGAAGTTGCGGCTTATGCAGCACCATTTCCGGATGCAACCTACAAGGCTGGCGTCCGTCGGTTCCCGGAGCTCGTGATGCTCAAGGCGGGTGACGAACCGCTCACCGAGGCCGCGGCAGAAGGCGTTGAGACGTCGCTTAAGGCGAGAGCGTTCTGGTCAACGCAATGGAGCGGACCGAGCTTTATGGCGGTGGGTATGACCGATCCAGTGCTTGGTCCTGACACGATGCAGTTTATGCGAGCGATGATCCGCGGTTGCCCGCCACCAATGGAAATCGCCGACGGCGGACACTTTGTGCAGGAGTGGGGTAAGCCGATCGCTGAATCGGCGCTGGAAGCTTTCGATCTGCGTTAGTCCGCGAGCAGACGGCGTTCAATCATTTGAGTGCACGGTCCGCGCTGTGTGAGCGCGAGAATCAGTAAGAGATCGCCCGCTTCGGCCCAGTCGAGTGCGAACCTTGTGCCCTCGACGGGGCTGTCCGCGAGATGGATTGCATTCGCATCCATCCCGCTAGACAGGGCGATGTCACGAATCAGTTTCTGAACGGCATCAGGCTCGCGTCCACGTTCATACCCGGGGAGCTGGGTAATCACGAGCATGTCGGGCTGGGCCTCAAGCGCTGCTTTGGTTAACCCCTCGATGAGATCGTCACTGCGATCCCCCGCCTGCCCCATCAGAACCAGTCGTCTTTGTGCTGGCATCGACGCGATGGTGCGAGCCATGGCGAGCAATCCATGTTCGTTGTGCGCGAAATCGACAACCGCACGAATGCCTTTGCCTTCGTAGAAATTTCCACGCCCCGGATTCTCTTCACTGTCGCCGGCGAACTGCACGAGGCCATCTTTGATCGCCGAGTCGCTGCATCCAACGATGTGACCCAGTGCGGCGGCAGCGAGCGCATTTTGCACGTTATGGCGTGCGCTCCCGCCCATCGTCACGGGCACTTCCTTAATGTGGACGATATCGCGTTGCTCACCGTTGGAGAGTCGACACAAGACACCGCCGGTGACAACAAATGCCATGCCACCGTTAGTGAAGTGACCCACCACCACCGGGTTACTGGCATCCTCGCTAAACCAAACGACTGGCTCATGATCGAGTGCCTCTGCATACGCAACGACACCCTCATCGTCCGCGTTGAGGATCAAGGGTCGGTCAGGATCGACCCCCTTCTGGACAATGAACTTGGCATCCCTCAACTCGGTTACGGTGTGAATGCCGTACTCGCCAAGATGATCCGCAGCGACGTTTGTAATTAGTGCGGCGTCCGCTGCCGTCACACCCAGACCGCGTCGTAACATCCCGCCACGAGCGACCTCGAGCAAAGCGACCTCTGTCTCAGGATGGCGCAGCAACTGCCGGGCACCGCCGGGCCCTGAGTAGTCGCCAGTGTCAATAATCGCATCACCGACCCGGATGTAATCGGTCGACGTCACTCCAGGTGTTCTTCCGGAGGCCGCCACGATCGACGCAGCGAGTCGGACAGTGGTGGACTTGCCATTGGTGCCCGTGATCAACGCTACTGGCACGTCACCAAAACTTCCGAATGCGCTCCAATCCAGCTTCTCAGAATCTGGCAACTCGCGAACGGGCCAGGTCGATGCCTGCCCACCAAATCCTAACGACACTTCATCGTCATCAACCAGAAACGGAACTTCGTGTTCGCTTGCTGCTCGCGCTAAGGCGAGCAATGCTGGGTTGCGCTCTTCGTCAATCAATTGCTGCAAGCGTGAGATAGTCGCTTCAAAATCCGGTGCTGCAGTGCCCGCGATCTCAGCTATCGCAAATTCAACTGCCGCCTCATTGATGTCGGTCGCTGCGTACAAGCAATCCAACGGAGCCGTGATCACAAGACTGATTCCGCTCGCGTGTCGGCGATGCAGGCGCTTGCTTTCCGTCCAGCCAAGCGCATCGAGCAATCGCTGCACGCACTCACGCCACACCGTCAACAGTCGGTCCTGATCGTCGGGCGTCGCGACCATCTCGCAAATCGCCCCCGGCTCGGTGGTGAATAGATTTGGCCCTGTCAGGCGCCGCGATTCATCGATGCGCATGATCGCTAGTCGCCGTCCTCTTTGTCGCGTACCGCAAGACGGACACCGCGCTCATCACGAATCAGCTCGTCTTCAGCATCCAGTTCAAATGCGCCCGGGTCGACCGTAATACTGCTGATCTTGCCGCTGCTCGCCAACTTCTCGGATACCTCGCCACCTTCGTACTTGAAGTGAATGATTTGCTTCCAGCTTCGATGGACCTCATCACCGAATACCACGACCAGATCTCCCTCCCGGGCGAGCGACAGCGTGTGCACAATCGCCTCTTGCTCATCAGGGATGATCTCGATATTCGTATCCGGGATACCGTGCTCAAGCAGCACCTGTTTCATCATCTGCGGCACTTCATCGTGGCCGCGACCGCGTCGATGATCATCGGCTTTCAGGACATAGTGATCGAAGTGTCCTGCTGCTTCTTTCGCGAGCGCCAGAATATCTTCATCACGACGGTCTCCCGGCGCTGCAAGCGTCACGATTTTCCGGCCATTCACATCCAGGCGGTTGATGGTCTGGCACATAGTAGCCATAGCCGGCGCATTGTGCGCATAGTCGAGAATCACGCGGAACGGATGCTCGTCGAATACATTCATTCGACCTGGCGCCTGGAAGAAACTCGTGCTGAACGTTCGCAATCCGTGGCGGATATCCTCGAGTTGCTTGCCAAGCGAGAATGCCAGCGCGCAGGCAAACATCGCATTCTGAACATTGTGAGTCGCCTTGCCTTCCAGCGTCGCCGGTATCAGGTGCGTCCACAACAAAGGAATATGATTACCTTTGTCATAGATCGTGATCATGTCACCGTTCATGCCCTGCTCGAGTACAACCGCTCGACCACCCTCTCGAATATGTTCGCGAACAATCGGATGTGCCGGATTCATGGTGACGTAGCAAAGATGTTTCGCTTTGGTGTAGTCCGCCATCAAGAGGCAGTTCTTATCGTCAGCATTCAACACTGCGGTGTCTTCGGCGACCTCGACCACCACTCGCTTGATCTCGGCGAGTTGCTCGAGCGTATTGATACCCCGAATGCCAAGGTGGTCTGGCGCAACGTTCAGACAGCAGGCGACATCGCTTCTTTGATACCCAAGACCGGCGCGCAGAATTCCCCCTCGAGCGGTCTCCATCACTGCAATGTCGACGCTGGGATCACGCAAAACCATCTGTGCCGCGGACGGGCCGGTCATATCGCCTTTGACGGTCAGATGGCCATCTACATACACGCCTTCGGTGGAAGTCGCACCGACGACATGACCCGCCGTCTTGAGAATATGCGACAGCATCCGTGAAGTTGTCGTCTTGCCGTTCGTGCCTGTAATTCCGGCAATCGGAATCCGGCTGGGTGTGCCCTCTGGGAACAACATGTCCAGTACTTTGCCGGCGACGTCACGTGGCTCGCCTTCGGAAGGTGCGACATGCATTCGAAAACCCGGCGCTGCGTTGACCTCGACAATTGCACCGCCAATATCCTTGTAGGACTGCGAAATATCATCAGTCAGAAAATCGACGCCGCCGACATCCAGACCCACGGCCATCACAGCTCGCTCGGCCATCGCACGATTGTCCGGATGCACCGAGTCGGTCATATCGATTGCGGTGCCACCAGTCGACAGGTTGGCGGTCGAGCGCAAATAGAAGACATGCCCTTCATCGAGCACACTGGAGGGGGTCAGATCAGCCTGCTCCAACAGACGCTGTGCTTGTTGATCGATCTCGATCTTAGTCAGCACTTTTTCGTGACCAATACCGCGGCGCGGATCCTGGTTCACGATGTCCACCAGTTCCTCGATCGTATGCTTGCCATCGCCGATCACGTGCCCTGGCACGCGCTTGGCGACCGCTACAAGTTCACCGTCGACAACCAGCATGCGATGGTCCATGCCGGAAATGAACGACTCGACCAACACGGCGCGCGACTTGCCTTTTTCTCGCGCAATATCAAACGCCGTTGCGACCGAATCATCATCGGTGAGATTGATGGTGACCCCGCGGCCGTGGTTCGCATCGAGCGGCTTCACCACCACTGGGTATCCGATCCGATTCGCTGCGCGCACCGCTTCACTCGGTGAGTACACCATCCGTTGCTGCGGGACCGGCAAGCCAAGATCGTTCAACAGATTGTGGGTGTCTTCCTTATCACAGGAAATCTCAACCGCGATGTTGGTCGTTTTGCTCGTGATCGTCGCCTGAATACGCTGCTGGAACTTGCCGTGACCGAATTGCACCAGTGAATACTCATTCAAGCGTAACCAAGGGATGTCGCGATCAACTGCTGCGGCAACCAGAGATGCGGTACTCGGCCCCATTTCCTTGCGCTGGGCGAATCGGATGAAGCGCTCGCGCTCGCGATTGAAGTCGAAGTCCTTTTGAACGTCATCGCGAAACTCGTCTCGCAGCGCTTCGGGCAGCAACTGGAAAATGAGCTGGAGTGAAAGACGTGCAGCCTCCAGGCCCACGTCACGCTGGCGGTATTCAAATACGACGTTGTAACAGCCGGGCTGGCCCTCGATCGATCGCGTTCGGCCAAACGTCACGTCCGATCCCGCCTCACTCTGAAGCTCGAGAATCAGATGCTCCCAGATGTGTCCCATCCAGGTGCCGTCGTCTTCACGCAGCCGCCTGAGAAAACCACCCTCCGTGCGATAAGAGCAACCGTGCTCCGCGAGTCCCGGCAGCGCTTCGACCAATCCGTCGATGAACTTCGGACCGAGACGACCAGATGGCCATTGCTCGAGAGACTTCAAATCCACCTGATGGCGGATCACCGGAAAATGGGCGTACAGGTTTGGCCCACGATAGACGTTGGTAGTTAGAATTTTCATGTCAGACCCCACTCCAGACCCGTCGACTGTAGCAGTCTGAAGGGCCCGGGTTAAATGACCCGACGCTTTATGTCTGCTGTTTCAGGCGCAACGCGCTGGCTTCGCGCGTTTCCAGGTTGTAATGATCGCCTGCGGTCAACAGATGCAATGTCAATCCAACCAGGCTGATCGGGTCTTCGTGACCTGCATCGTACATCGAGGAATGGGTCAATCCCGCAGGGTCAACCACTGTGATCGCGCCGCTGCCGACGACCTCCAGGTCGCCATGAGGATCAATGAAAGCTGCCGTGTCCTCGTCGATACCCAACCCAGTAACAAACGGGTTGTAGGACAGAGCGGTTAGCAGCCGTCCGAGGCGGTCGCGCTGTCTGAAATGTTGATCGATAATCGCTTTGTTGGTCAGCCCCAAGCCTGGCGCCATCGTCACACCATTTTCTGATGGTGTTGGCCCGGTTCTACCACCAGCGATCATGTGCTCCGGCACGATCGCAGCGCCGGCCGATGTGCCCGCCACATGCAGACCCTCGTTGTGCAGATCGCGTATCGCCTTCGCCACCGGGGTCCCACCCAGGATCGTCGACAAGCGCAATTGGTTGCCGCCAGTGATAAAGACGCCGGTCGCTCGATTCAAGGTCTCGGTGATTTCTTCATTGAAGCAGTCCTCGCGCTCGTCGATTGCCATATAGCGCGAGCGAGCGCCCATAGACTCGAACAGCTCCACATATCGGGGGCCGGTGTCGGGCAGTTCCGAGGCGGTTGGGATGACGAGTATCTTGGCGTCGCGTCCGCCCGCAAGCTTCGCAAATCGACTGAGAATTTCGCCATCAGTCTCACGCGCCTCTGCGCCACCGATCGGCACAAGCCAACCGCGCTTTCCCAAATCAGACACTCAAATTTCCTCTATTCAAACGTGCCACGCACGACCGGCTCGCCCTCACGAACCATCCAACGTCCGAGCGCCATGACGCTGCGAATGCCGAAGTTGTCATCCAGCAGCACAAGATCCGCATCCATGCCGGCGGCGAGACGGCCCTTTTGATGAAAGCGCATCAGTCTCGCAGGATTACTCGTAAACGCCGGCAGTACAGCCTCCAGCCCAAGCTGCTTGGCGCTTCTAGAGAGAGACAACACAAGATCATCCGAACGCCCATAGTCCAGTCCGGACGGGTTTCCGTCGGCATCGAACGAGGCGAGACAGCCGCCGGAATCGGTGCTGATCGTAATGAGCTTCGGGTTGCCGCCGTTTGCGAGGTAACGCACGAGCGACTCGTCAGCGCGCAGTCCGTCTTCGTCCTCTTCGACGGGAAACGCCGAGATATCGATGTAGCAGCCCTGTTTCGTGATCTCGCAAGCTTCCTCGAACAATACGTTCTTGCGATTGCAATGTGTGGGGTTGAACACACGCGCCGGTATCTCGGTGTCCGCTAGCGCACGCCGGACCATTTCCAGACCGGCATCTCCATCACCTAAATGCAGGTGACAGATTCCGGCCTTGCCCGTGATCAGTCCAGCCACATGGGCCTCTCCCGCAGCTTTCGCAAGCTCTGTTTGCGTCATCTGCGAAGAACGATGATCGCTGATCGCGATTTCACCTAACGCGACAATGGCGTCGATACTTACGATGTCGCGGGTCACCGATCCGGTCAGTGTCGTAGCAGGCCAGTGGTAGCCGCCCGTGTAGCACCAGGCGGAAAGACCCTCTTCACGAAGACCTCGGACCCGAGCCACCAGCGAATCGGTCGTGCGCGTCACGTCATCCGTGCCCAGCAATCCTACGACCGAGGTAATTCCGGCACTCGTGAAGTTACTCAGAGGAACCGGTGGTACCTGAGTTGAGAACCCGGCCTCACCACCGCCGCCAGTGAGGTGCGTGTGAATGTCCACGAAACCGGGCACCAGCGCCGCGCCTTCGGCATCGACATCAGTGCTCAGATGGCGTGCACCAATCTCTGGCAAGTCGCTGCCGAGATACGCAATCTGTTTTCCGACCACGAGCACGTGGCCGATACCCGCGGATTCGGGTGCGAAAATTTGTGCGTTACGGATCAGATGGAACACGGGTGGGCTCACTCGAAACAGGCGCGGCATTCTACTCCTGCACGTGCGCAGGCGCTACGGTCGGTAGTTTTTCGACAATCCTGTATCAGCGCATCATGCGTAAAATTTCGGCCCTCGTATCCGCAGGATCGATGACCGCATCAATCTCGAGCATGCTGGCAACCTCCAGCGCGCTACCGCGCTCATAGAGCTGTTGGACCAACGACTCGAATAACCGCTGACGCTCATCCGCATCCTCAATGGATTCGAGCTCTTTACGGAATCCGAGCTTCACCGCGCCTTCCAGCCCCATCGCGCCGAACTCGCCATTCGGCCACGCTGCGCAGAACTCTGGCTCATTGAATCCGCCCCTCGCCATCGCCATGGCGCCGAGGCCATAGGCCTTGCGCAGCACAATCGCAATCATCGGTGGACCGAACACCGCCGAGGCCGTGAACATGTCCGCCATGTGACGTACGGCAGCTTGGGCTTCGCTCTCGGGACCAACCATGAAACCCGGTGTATCGATGAAAGAAAGCACGGGCAAGTTTCTCGCATCGCAGAGCTTGAGAAAGCGAGCGGCTTTCGCGGCCGCGTCGGCGTCGATCGCACCAGCATTCGACTGATTATCGTTTGCCAGCACACCAACCGGCTTGCCTGCCATTCGCATGAAGCCCGTGATCATTGCGGAACCGAACCCGGCACCGAGTTCGAGAAAGCTGTCCTTGTCGCCGATGATGGTGATCGCCGGACGGACTTTATAGGTGAACCGCCGGTCCGCCGGCAGCACCTCGCGCAGCGATGACTGATCGTGTGCTTGCACCTCGGTCGAGGCACCTTGCAGATATCCCAAGAGCTGCTTCGTCAGGCGAGTGGCGTCCGCCTCATCGTCAGCGAGCAAATCGATCGTACCCTGACTGAAGTGCGTCTCTGCCGGACCGATCTCGGTGGCGTCGAAGCTCCCTAGTCCGCCCGCCTCAATCATGGCCGGGCCCGCCATACCAATCCACGCGGTCCTCGTCGCAATCCGAAAATCGGCGCATCCAAACAACAGGCCATTGCCGGCGAAGCAATAGCCATTGGCCACTGCGATACGTGGCGCCTTCGAACCGACCCTCGCCCAGCGAGCGAACGTCGGCACATCGAGTCCGGTGACTTGCGTCGTCACATCAGTATCACCGGGCCGCCCGCCGCCACCCTCGGCATACATCACAACGGGCAGGCAATCACGCGCCGCAATCTCGAGGAGTCGATCGATCTTGCGATGGTGGTAGAAACCTTGTGTTGCAGCGAGCACGGTGTAGTCGTTGATCACCAATGCTGTGCGTGACGCCGCAGCCCCAAATTGCTCGACATTCACCGTGCCGATCCCGGTGATTACACCGTCGCCTGTCGTGTTCGCAATCAGTTCTTCCGCATCGCGACGCCCCCGCTGAGCGGCCACAGCGAGCGCACCAAATTCCGAGAACGAATCTGCATCGACGAGATCGGCAAGGTTCTCCCGAGCAGTTCTCCAACCCTTGCGATGTCGCTTTTCGATAGCTGCTGATCGGTTGTTTTCACTACCGGCGTTGTAACGTTCGCGCATGCGCTCGAGCGCAGTCTTGTTGTCGCTCTGATCTGCCATGGTTTGCGCCGGTGCCTCTGTGCGGGTCAAGATGAGGGCATGTTAGCGCAGTATCTTCATAGCCTGAGCGACGTTTCACGTGGGTCCGGGCGTCTTGTGTCCGTGATCCTCACAGCGTGGCTCGTCAGTTGCTCAAACGAACCCACACTTAAGACCTTTACGAGCGACGGATGCTCACTTTTCCCCGATCGAGCCGAGCTACTCGAGGCCGAATGGTGTGAATGCTGCCTTGAGCACGATGTGGCCTATTGGAAAGGGGGAACGGAAGCGGAAAGAGCAAAGGCGGACGAGTCGCTGCGCACTTGCGTTGCACAAAAAACCGGCAATCAGACGCTCGCCGATTTGATGTACGAAGGCGTTCGAGCCGGTGGTCATCCAGCGTTTCCGACCTGGTATCGGTGGGGCTACGGTTGGTCAACCAACCGCGGCTACACTGCGCTCACCTCCGAGGAAGAAACGCGGGCCGCTGAGATTCTTTCCGTATATAAGCCTTCCGCTGCTACCGCCGCCTGCGGTCTGCAGCGAGCTAGGCAGCGCCCACAAAGCATCCGTGGAACCCAAGCGGCAGCGAGCGCGCCATTTCGGCCGTTGCCACCGGACCATCTGCAAGGTTCTGAGCATCGAGAATGTAAACGCCCGACCGCGCGGTTTCGTAGTTGAGGTAGGTGCCTATCAGCCACCCACTGTTGCCGCGCTCGCCGGCAACGAACAACGGTTCCTCAACCATGTGGTGATCCGGAAATACGAACCGCTGCTCTTTCCCTGACTCGGGATCGACGCGAATGATCGCGTCTGAAATCGTGGGGGTCGAAACATCACGATGCCCGACACCGAAGACCGGCGTAGATGCATTCACAAATCGCGAATCGATGCCGGGAAATTCCATGGGCGTATCGGTTTTCTCGACACTGGCTTTCCCCGATTTCGGGTTTATCCGCAGCGTCGCAAGATGTGCCCGCGAGAACTCCGGGTAACTGGCAGCATCGGCGTCCATCAACGCGATCATGCCGCTGTCCATCACACCTGCATCGTCATAAAGACTGACCCTCGCGACGATCTCATCGCCCTGTTCGAAGGCGTGCGCTCCATGAAATACAAAACCGGGAGGCACTTCGATCGTATGCTGCTGTGACAAATCGTTCTTGTTGATGAGCAAGACGTGGCTGCCGTTTTCCGGCTTCCACTGAAACGCATCGACGAAGGTATCGCCACCCGCCTCAAATAAATGCGCCCCCAGATAGATCACGAGCCACTGTTCGGTCATCAGGAAACTATGCGCATAGCTTCGAGCGGGTGTGGGCACCGCCTTGGCGTTGCGAACCGTGCTGTCCGGCGCAATTTCGTAAACGAAGATAGCACCGTTCGAACCCGCGTAAGGCGCGCTCCCAAAATTCCAGAGCGTCCCGTCTCTATCCACCAAAGGATGCGCCGAAAACGGCATATGCGTGAGATCACTGCGCCAGTCTTTTCTTCCATGAGTCGCCAGTGTCGTCGGATCAACGCCATACGCAGAGCCGCCTTCCCACAAAGCCAGCAATTCGCCATTCCACGGCAACAACGCGGTATTGGCGACGTTACCCGAGTCATTGTTGCGACTACCTTTGCCGTTTGGCACCACGGTGCCGGCCGCCGAATACAAGAAACGTCCCGCAGCCTCCTCCTCGACAAACTTCTCGGTGTCGACGAACCTGCCTGTATGCGAAATGCCGTCCGCGGAGATCGCAAAGCGCTGAATCATGCCGTCGCCATCGAACCAGTGTCGGTAGCGCACGTCTGCTCGTTCTGTCTTGGCCGGTCCGTTTCGAAACAGAACACCGTACAGTGCCTCTGGGATCTTGCCGGTTACTTCCAATCGCAACGGGTCATAGGATCGCGTTGCGACACTCTGCCAACCCAGCCGCCAATCTCTGGCGCCCGAGTAGGTCGAATCGACCCATTCAGATGCGAGACATACCGGGATCTGACTCGCTGCCAGCGACGCAAGACCTGCGCCGAGGAATTCACGTCGTTTCATCGTTTGCCCCTATTCGAAGTACGCTCAGCGAAGCTCGATGGAAACCTTGTTATCCGTATCCTCACGAACCTCGAACACCGCCTCTTCGAACGCCGGCGGTCCGAAGCGGCCGCCATTGCCGCTGAAGCCATATCCCTCGATCGGTAAGCCCATCATGTTCTGATCCATCTCACCGTTGTCGTTGGCATCGTGATAGAGCTTGATCGCATATTCGCCCTCAGCGAGATCCTGCAACACAACCGAAACGGTCGCCGCATCGACCTCGATACGTATTGCTTCGACCGGCGGCTCGGCACCGTCGTCAAAACCTTCGGCCGAGTCATACATCGCCAACATGATCGCGCCGGTCAGCGTTGAGATATCGGTCACTTCAACCTGCAGTTCGGCTGCGACCACTGCATTGCAGGATAGTGTCGCAACGGTTGCGAGCAGAATGGATCTCGTTTGATTCATGTTCGGCCTCCTGTCAATCAAGTTGATTTAATTAACAAGCTACCGACCCCGAACGCGGTCGGCATGTGCCAAAAGTCACAATCTAGAAATTGAAGGTTACCGATGCACGCAACGCCCTCGGCTCAAGCGGATGCATATGGATATCCTCCACACCTTCGGCAGGCTCATCACCCAAGCGCGATGCGAAGAAATAGGCAATGTCGTTATCGGTGGAGTCTGTAAGGTTGAAGGCCTCCATACGAAGTTCCACCTGTTCCCAGCGGTAGCCTGCCGCCAAATTCACCAAGAGCGATGAGCCGCTCTTAACGCTACCATCTTCGATCAGTGGGGCATCGCCCAGATAGCGCCCACGAACGCTTACGAACCCGTTCTCAATGAAGGCCCAGGTGGCACCCAATGATGCAGATTCTGCAATTGCTCCAGGGATCTCAACGCCTCCGCTGGTCGCTTCATCAAATTCAGCATCCGTGTAGCTATAGCCAGCATTGAATACGACCTCAGGCATCGGCTGCCAGAACGCATTCAGTTCGACGCCACGCCTTGTGCTACTTCCAACAGGTTCGGTTGTACCAGCATCGCCAACAAACAGTAGCTCTGAGTCGAGCTCCAAATTGAATGCCGTGGCGGTAATGTTGAACTGCTCGCCTTGCTCCCACCGCAAACCAAGTTCCGCACCGCGTGAGCGCACGAACGAATCGACCGGAGCCACGGCCTCGCTACTCCTCGGGTCTAGGGAGATCTCCGCGCCGCGAACGTCGTTGGTATGGAAACCCATACCCCAATTGGCATAGAGCTCCACATTATCCGCAATCTGAAATGCAGCATTCAGAGTTGGACTCAGCAGTGTGTCACTTCCATCGCCACTGTTTACTGTTCTGAGCGCATCGACATCCCAGCGCATGTGGTCGAAACGAACACCCGGGGATACGCGGAACCTTTCGCCCAGTCGCAACTCGGACTCTACCCACGCGCTTGCCGACTGCTGTCGAACCTCATCAGAACGGACTGTATTCAGTCGTTCGCGGCTTGCGGTGTCAAACAACCCGACTTCTTCAATATCATCGATCCGAATTTCCGTACCCCACATCAGTGGCAAATCTGACTCAGCACGAAGTCTGCCAGTGGCGAAAACCCCATAACGATTGCGCTGGTCAACCTGCTCAAATTCGTCGCCGTCAACTGGGTTATCGAGCTCGTAGGTAAAATTCGAGAACAGATTGAATTCGTAGCGGGTCGCGTAGGTGGTGACCTGTGCATTCTCGAAATCGAATCTCGCTCTCAGCTCATAGCGATCTGTATTTCCACCAAGATCCGGATCGACAAAGCCCAGGCGCGACAGCGTCCCACTGTCGATTAAACGCATGGGGATTTGGTCGGTACTTGACCACTCTGCGTTGTAAGTTGAAAGGGAAAATGTTGAATTCACTTGACCGAGGTGCGTCGCATACGACAAATAAGTCTTCGTGTAGTCGCCGTTTTCCTCAAGATCCCAAGGTCCATCATAAGAAGACACATCTACTGCGGCAGTCAGCGTGTCATGTTCAAAATTCAGCGTCCCAGCCACAAGGCCTCGGCGGTGACCAAAATCTCCAACACCCAGTTTCAGCATGTTTGTGTCGAGTGCATCCACGTAGTCGAAGGACACACTACCCGCAGACGAAAAATCGCCCGAATCTGGATGATAGGGGCCCTTCTGATAGGTAGTGCGCTCAACAAGTTCAGGGATCATGAAATTGAGATCCAGGTAACCCTGCCCATGTCCATGCGACCTGAGATTGATCGGCACGCCGTTTACCCGCGCGGAAAAATCTGTACCGTGATCCAGATTGAAACCCCTCAGGAAGTACTGGTTGGCTTTTCCGGTACCCGAGTGCTGCGTCGCCACCATTCCTGGCACCGCCTCGACAAGCTCTCCAATTCTCAACAAAGGGGGCAACCGAATATCGTCAAAGCCGACCGCGCCTTGAGATGCACTAATTGCTGCTCCAACCAGTGGTTCCGATCGGGCGACAACGATCACCTCATCGATATCATCACCCTCGTGCCCAAGAGCGTTGGTGCTCGCCAGGCAAGCTAACGCAGCTAGTCTCAGAGAAACTCCAGACCAAAAAACTCGCTCGACCCAGTGTTGCATTGCGCTTGTTCCTTGTTGGTGTACCTGTTTGGTGTACGGAAAGGATTTCATAAAAGTCTGCGCGAAGTGTTACAGAAGCGTGATGAACTAGACCCGGAGGAAGCGTCACAAAACTGTCACGCTGTAGGATTACCGTTGTTGTTAAAGGAGAGGCTGTTATGTCGGTATTTGTCAAAGCAAGCGCAGCGTTAGTCGCGATGTTCGTCGTGCTCGTTGCACTACAATTCTCGGCGAAAATCTCCGCTCTTGAGTCCGAGATCGCTGAGCTGGAGCGCCAGCAAGGCGAACTACACACACCCTTCGAGGTGGTGCAGCAAGATATCTTTAGCCTATACATGCAGATCGGCGAATTGCGCGAATCAGTACACCAAAGCGCGAACACGGCACCACTACCTCCCCCAGCGCAAGGTTACGAGTCCTACCGACCGCAGCAACGTCCGGTCGAACTCGTCGCCCAACCGGTTTACCCGACCACCGACCTCACTCCTGACCCGCTGCGTGCCGATGGCACAACCAATCGACAACGGCATTCTGACATCCAGCAGCGCACTGGCAGCTTTGCACCGTTTCTGACAGAGGAAGGTGATGACTGATTACATGCGTAACTTTGTCTGGTGCGTCGGAATTCTTGTGCTGACGGCACCTGTTTCGCTACTCGCCAACGAGGACGAGTTCGATGATTTTGACTTGGCTCGATTTCTGATTCCGCCCGTTTTCACGGTACTGGACTGCACCAATGAGGGCTATGTTCAGGCCGCAGAGGTGGATGAGCACCTCGGTGAACTACATCAACGGTACCCCATGACGCTTCGCTACCACCTGTATCAAATGTCTTCGCTCGAACCCGGGCGCAGGGAGATGCTCGCAAAGCTCGATCAGGTGGCAAGGGAAAAGATCGATTCGAATAGTGACGACGTGATTTCAAGAACCGAGTACCGGACGTTTCTCATACAACTACTGGAACGGATAGACATAGACGGCGATGGCGAGGTATCGCGCGAAGATCTGGCGCCGAGCGAATAGTTCGCTCTTTTGACATCATTCCTTTTCCGAGATGGCCGAATCGAAAATTACCGACCTTTTCGCAGTCCCACTAATGCAGGTGAAACAAGCGGTTGACCCTGCTCTGATTGGCGAACTTGTAGCACTCACCAGAGAGACGGCGACCACGAGCAACTCGACCTCGTCGGATCTGTCGCATTCCGCAGTAAGCACACCGGGTCAACATCCTTTGCTCACCGAAGTCGACGATACAATGCAAACGTATATCGTCGAGTTCGGAGAGTTACTGTTCGGTGAACGGCTGCCCTGGATCACGAAAGAGATATGGCTTAATCAGCTCGCACCCGGTGGACACCAGAATGTACATTCGCATGCGAACAGCTTTATTTCCGGTGTAGTGTATTTGACCGAAGCACATGCCAGTTGCCGAACTGTTTTCTATCGGAACATGGGTGGGCGTGACTTTGCTTTCACTAACGAGCACCGCGATGTCAAACTTGGGGCCTACAACGCACCGCGCTGGGCAGTACCAAACCAAATGCCCGGAGACGCTGTATTGTTCCCAAGCTATCTGCTTCATGAGGTTCCCCGAAACCAAGGCAGCGAGAGAATGACACTCGCCTTCAATGCAGTACCTCAGCGCCTTCAGAGTTGGGACTACGTGTTGCAGTTCTCCTAGGTCAGCACGACGACATTAAACGCAATTGCAATTCGCTGCTTATGTCCGAAATAGGGATGAACGCAGTGTTGTAGCCAGGACGGAAACACAACCAGTTGGCCGGCGATCGGATTGACGAGAAAACGCCCGTAGACCCTCATACTCTCGGCAAACGCAACACTCGTCGCAGGCCGTGGGTCCAACAGTTCCAGCTTCCCACTAAAAGGATGGTCGTCAATCGACTCGTTGTCCGTCACGTAATACACACCAGACCACAACGCGTTGGGATGGGCATGGACACTGTTGTAACCGCCTTGCATCAATACGTTGGCCCAAGCATCAATGCGCATCCGTTCCTCAAGCGGCGCCTTTCCGTCCTCAAATGTCGACTGATTGATCGAGTGAATTACAGCCCAAAGGCGGTCAGAAAACGTGGCTACCGACGAATCAGGCCACTGAAGGAGATCTTGATCCGAATGCCACCCACCTACATTGCTGCGTTGCACAGGCTGCGCCTCCATCCTATCCAGGATGCTAGATCGCAGTGCATCGTTTAACGTATCCGCCGCCTTCCAATGCACATTGGCAATTGGCGTCGAAAATGCCGAAATCAGACTTGATTGGCTCATAGGGCCATGAGCGTGTAACCCGAGAACACCACACCAATCGCTACAATCCAGCTTCCGACTGCACGAATGGCAACGCGCCCCCAGCCTTGTCCACCCAACAATTGTGTAGAGACTGCGGAAACAAGCGTGATCACAACATACGCCGCAATCGTCAGTCCAAGCACATACCTTGCCAGGCCCCACCCCACAAGCAATGCGTCATTATTCGCATAACCATGACTGACACCGAACACTACGAGACAAGTCCAGAACAGTGTCGAGCTAATTCCTCGTGAAACCACGACCAGTCCGCCGAGCGCGATGAAAGAGCACATATTGACGAACGAAACCCAGGGCAGCTCGGGGAGCATAGGCGCAACCAAAGCTCCCGCTGCTACGCTAGCAGGAAACCCAACAAGCGCTCGACGTGCCTCTTTGGGCCCAAGACAACCAGCCAACAAGCCAATAGCGATCCACGGCACCAGATGCACCAGTGTCGTCACAGGATGCAGCATGCCACTGTAAATCTCCCCAAAACGCGCCGAAACAGAATGCGCCGCAGCGGGTCCCGCAATCACCAGCCCGGGTATCACCAACAACAACTTTTTCATGCGAGGAAGCCCGTCGTGGTCGCAAGGGCGATAGCTCCGACGCCTGCAACAACGACTCCACACGCGCGCACAACAAAGCTCCCCCAAGGCCACTTGAGCAGAACTCCGATCAGGATACCGGATAGATGTAAAAGCCCGGTGGACAGCACGAACCCGACACCATAAGCCAACGGGTTTGCAGCCTGCGGAATTTCGCTCCCGTGAGCATGTCCGTGGAACACACCGAATGCGGCAACCACTATCGCTGCGAGCGCTAGCGGCGGTTTAAAATTGCTCGCAACCGCAGCGCCGAGCACGATAGCGGAAGCGGCGATGCCGTACTCCACCCCAGGCATAGGCAGCCCCGCCAGACCGACCAATGCGCCCACTGCCATCACCATTGGGAACGTAATCGGCAGCAACCATATCGCAGGTTTTTCCAATTGCGCGCCCCAAAGCCCGACAGCAACCATGGCAACGAGGTGGTCAAAGCCAAGTACCGGGTGCAACAGCCCCGAAACCAGCCCACCCGTAACGCCGGACTCGGAGTGGGCGAACGCTGAGCCGGCAACCATCAAGAAACAGGGCAAGGCAAGCGTTGCCGAGATCCGGGCCATTCTTTTCGTGTCTCTATACATACAAAGGCTCCAGCACACCGAACATGCGATCTATGAACCAAACACTTCCTGCCGTTCCCATAACGTAGATGCCGGCCGTAATCGCCCAATCGGGGAGCATCGCATCAAGTCGGCGGTGCGCCCCGAACAAGGACAACACGAGAACCACAAAGACGATCTGACCAAGCTCAACGCCGACGTTGAAGAACAAAAGTGCGGCAGGTAGGTTTTCGGCAGACAAGCCAACACCACTGAGGGCACCCGCGAAGCCAAAGCCGTGTAGCAGGCCGAAGCCAAAGGCAATTGCCCAGGGCAAACGGACGGAAAAACCGACGTCACCGGCCCTCAGCTTCACTACATCCACGGCCACGAAGACAATGCTGAGGGCAATTAACGCGTTGACTGTTCCCTCGGGGACACCTAACCAACCAAAGGTTGCAGCCGCAAGCGTGATGCTATGGGCGACAGTAAATGCAGTAATGGTCTTGAATAACATCGTCGGTGAGCGCACCAACAAGATCAAACCCAACACGAACAGCAAATGATCCACACCTAACATGATGTGCTCGAACCCTAGAGGAATGTAAGCCTTGACGATTCCACCGAGATTCAGCTCTCCAGTCGCCGAAATCGAAATCGTCGGTGAGGCTGACGTCAGCGTAAAGCTGGTTCGGTTCCCCTCTCTGGGGATCAGTCGGACGACCGTCGCCGAGTAAACCTCGCCCAGTTTGTCGATAGAGAATTCGCCGCTCAGTCGACGTTCACCACAGAACACCTCTGGCGGTTCTCGCCTGCAGTGCTCTGGATAAAGTGGCGTGGGATTCTCAGCGATAGTTGCGGAGGAGAACGTCCAACGTTCGACGAAAGTACCTGGTGCCGTTTCTTTTAGCGTCAATAACGCAATCGGCGTATCGTGGGCGGCAGAAGTCCCGGCCACGAACACTCCGGCAAACGCTAGGATCAACACGAGAATGTTGCTCGATCTACGAATGTTCATGAGCCTAGTCCGCCGACGCCGAGGTTTCAGACGATGCAGCAAGGTTCTGCTGGACCATATCACGCGAAAATTCATAAGTGATATCGTAGTCTTCAACGATCTCTCGCAACGCCTGCGCAAGCTCTGCCTCGCGAGCTTGTTTGCTCCAATCCGATAGTACGGCTGCCCGAACCCTGTCGAATTGTGCGAGCTCGCCTGGAACCCGCCGCGTAATTCTGACCACGTGCTTCCCTTGAGACGAACTTGCAGGTCTCCATTCACGTAGCGGTGCCGAAATCAATGCCCTGGCATCCGAGTCATCGAAGACGGAATACAAGTTGTCGTCAATACGCATCTCGTAGCTCTTGATGCGTGACGTATAGCGATCCGGAAGACCACCTGCATTGGCAGCATCTACCAACTGCGGTGTCAATGCGACATCGTCCGCGTCTATCTGAAATTGCTGGAAGTCGATGATGTCAGGTCTGTCATAGTTGAGTCGGTTGGACTCGAACCACGCTTCCAAAGTCTCATCGTCTGGCGTTTCCACGATGACGTTGTTGAACAAGACGTCACGAAGTTTCAGGACCATGCGAGAACGAATCATTTCGTCGCCGCGGTCGAGTCCCATGCTGAGGGCCTCTCTATACATCACTTCGTTCTGGGTCCATGTAATTAACAGAGCCTCGAGCTCTTCTCCGGAAGGAGACTGACCGCGCTCCTCCCTGTAGATGTCCACCAGAGACTGGAATCGCGTGTCATCAATGCGAATTCTTCTGGGGTTTTCCGTATTCTCGAATACGTAGGAGTCTACGCCGTAGACGACTAATCCAATGCATAGAAATTGGACCAATGGCTCCCGAAAGAGCTTGGCAAACGACCTCAACACACTGTTAACCCCCATGCTTGCCTGCGAGAGCCCGACTGCCATTTATGTATCAATTCTAGATAGGTAGCAGGGCCAAAAGAATATTCGTTGAAAATAACTGGCGAACATAACGAATTCATGACAATGCCGAGTATGGGCACTCGACTAAAGCGCTGTAAGTCTCTGATTGTTGGCAGCCCGGACCGCGCCCTAGTGGTTTGTCATAAAACGGTGATGCTTTAGTCACGAAGAGATTACTTGTTTGTCATCTTTGGTGGTCATCCTCCTTGATTGGGGGGGCTCGGTCAGGTGCTCCCCGTGTTCGCAATAAATGACAAACACCGACGTCTATTAGGAGACGGATAACAATGTTTAAACTCAGTGAGATCGCTTCCCGAACAGCGCTCTCTGCCGCGGTTGCGACAGCGCTCGCCACCTCAGCAGTAGCGCCTTCGGTTGCGCAGGCAGAAGATGGGGAGGAGGGACAATATCTCTCCGGAGACTTTCACAACCATACCACCTGTTCAGACGGTTCAACTTCGGTTCGAACTCTGACTCGTGAATCACTCACATACCTCGACTGGTTCATTCAGGTCGGACACTCCGGCAGTGGATCACGTGATTGCCGAATCAGTGACTTCCTTTACCTGAACCGGAACAGCTCATTCAACCGCGGATTGTGGGTGAACAGCATCGGGCCAGAAGGGATTAAGGGTGACCTCGTTGAGGAAACCATGGGTGATGGCGTCGCAGTGCAGCGCATGTGGCGCTGGCAAAGCCTGCAGGAGTTCCAACTCGACGACATCATCGAAGCACGTGAACTGCCAGGCAACGAAGACAAGGAAGCCTTCCTAGGTCTTGAGTGGGTTGTTCCCGGTCACGAGCACAGCTCCAACACCATTTCTACTGGTCAGTATGATGCTATCGATCCAAACTCAGCGGCCATGGCGCAGTTTGAGTACTGCTTCGGGCGTAACGCTGATGACACCAGTGGTGGTGCCGGACAGGGCTGGACTTGCGAGATTTCCGAGGAGAACAACAACAAGCTGATCACGCTTTTTGATGGTCGCCCGGAGGAAGGAATTGCAGACTACAACTCTACGTTGGTAGGCGGCATCAACACCGACGACTCCGGTGACCACGTGAAATCAGTAGCTGCTGTTCTGTGGGCTCAGGAGAACTTCCCTGGCGATGCAGTATCGGTACAAGCACATATCGAACGTCAGGGTGCATTCATCGAGGATGATGATGAAGGTTTCAACGTAGAGCATCTTCGTGATGCGCACACAATGGCACCGGACATCAGCTTCGGTATGGAAACGCAGCCTGGTCACCAGCCCGCCTATGACCGCGGCACTTACGCCGCTCGACGCCCTTCCTCAGGACTATGGACTTTTGGCGGCACCGGTTGCTATGGCGGAGCAGAAGCGGCCCGCCCTGGACTGGACTTCGACGGTAATCCTCTGGATCCGGCTGAAGTGGCTGCTCTAGGTGTCACCACGTCCGACCTCCGCAAGGTAACAATATGTCGTCCAGGCATTCGCACAATGTGGGATGCGATGCTATCTGAAGGCCGCCGATTCTGGTTCTTCGCCAGCTCTGACTGGCACAATCGCGGCGCGTTCGGGCCGCTCGACTTCGAGTCCACGCTCGACTTCTACCCAGGTGAGTACCAAGAGCACTTCTCGTACGTGATCGACCGGCCTGAGCGTGATCCCGCTCAGGACATTATCGATTCGTTGCGCAGCGGTAACTCGTTCGCGGTGCAAGGCCAGCTGATCACCAGCAAGTTCAAGTTTGAAGCTTGTGCATCAAAACGCTGTGCCACCATGGGCGAGACGTTGGAGGTTCGTGACGGACAAGTCGTAACAGTACGCCTGCGTATGGTGGATCCCGACGGAGAGAACAACAGCCCGTACAAGTTCGATAACCCGTCCTTGAAGCAGATCGGTCTCGACGTGCCAATCAGTGAACCTGTACTTGCACAAGTCGACCTCATCGCAGGTGCGGTAGGCGAATTCATCGAACCCACCGATCCTGAGTACTACAATCCGCTCGCACCAGAGACAACTCGAATCGAGAAGTCTTGGATCGGGTCAGAACTCGGTCGGTCTCGCAACGGCTCGATCAGCCTGACGTATCGGTTCCGTGCAGAAGGGGATAGCTACATTCGAGCACGTGGTAGCAATATTCCTGCTGGTACCCCCAACGAACGGGATATGGATGGAAACCCTCTGCCAGATAACCTCTCGGATAACATCCCTTGCGATGACGCAGCGTGCCCGCCGCATATCGCCGGTGTACTCGATGCTGACGTCGAAGCATGGTCTGATATCTGGTTCTACGCTAACCCGATTTTCATCGAAGTTACAGACGATGGTCGCGGCAAATAATCGCCGATAGCAAAGCGCGAAACCCCGGTAACGGGAATAAGGGAGGGGCCGCAAATTGCGGCCCCTTTCTTATGGCGCGAAGCTTACTTCGTAACCAAAACTCTTCAACCGGTCAGGAATTGCGTTCAAGGCCAACGAGATTCGCTGCCCCCCTTGATTCGGCGGCACACCGTGCAAGAGATAGGAAGGATAGAGCACAAGATCGCCCGGCTTCACGTCCGGTGCCATCCAGCGTTCTGCGTTGTACTTGTTCGCCTTGCCTTCTGCAGCATCGTGTTTGAAGATAAATTCATTGGCGCCAGGGCTTTTAGAAAATATCGTGCGGGCGGACGCGTCCAACTCCGACAGGTAGACGATTCCGGATACAAAACTGTTGGCGTGAGTGTGCATGAATTGAGACCCACCGTGCTCCAACACGTTCATCCACATTTCCTTCACGGTCCAGTGAAACTCATCTCCAAGAAGCTGCTCACCGAAGTGCGCGACCTCGGGAAGAACCGCCGATACTACCTCTCGGAAAAGCGGCTCAGTTTCGGGCCCCACCATTTCAGTGTGAGATAGTAAGCCAGTCCGGACATTGTCCTGTTTGTTGGTCGCGAGCGCGCGAGTCACTAACCTGTCCACCAATTCCCTTGGAATTACCGAGCGGCATAAGAGAAAAGGCGTAGGGAAGAGATCAATCATTTTTCGCACGTCTTCTTCCTCAGGAAAACTGGTCCACCTGCATACTAATTCACCCTTGACAGAATAATTTCTCGTAGCTGATACGCCTGGGGTTGACCCGGTGCAACCTCAATGACCGCGTCGAGTAACCGAATAGCTTCCCGAGGTGAAGAATCCGAAAGCTGATAGGCGAGTTCTACCAACGGACGATAAGCCGGCGTGAACTCAGCCGAGGTCTCAAGGATTTCAAGAAAGGGTTGCTCTAGCTGATCGACCATGACCCGAGGATCAGCTGATGGCGTAATTCGCACGCCCAGATTCAGATAAGCGTCCCGAGCAGCCCAATAATTTTCGATGTCGCGATCAAAGCGATCCGAGTTCGACACCGAGAACCGCTGACCCGACGGCATCTCAAGTCGATCTAACAAATCGATTAGTCTGACGTGCGCAGGCTCGGGTGCCGAATAGACGAAACCAGGCGCCATGTATGTAACCACCGGAAAGTTATCTGAATTCAGAGGCCCCTCGCCGGCAAACGAAGCCAACGCGTTGGAATCGGCAATCATCAGCCCGAAGAGATCCAAATCGCGTCCGATCTCAGCCGCGACAAGCGCTTCAGCTAACGATCGATCGTTGACTCGCTCGCGCAACCACCCGCGACGCGGCGAAGTTCCATCAACACGCCCTACGAGCCCAATAATCGGCTGCCCCAGACTGAAGTGCGCAAGGTAGGCCTCGCTGTTTGGGTAAACACTCTGGAAAGTACGAACGATTGTCGCGAGCGTCTCAAGATCAAGTTGAAACAATGGCAACCACTGGCAGTAGAGCCCATCGTCCGACAGGGTTCGTCGTATGGCTTCGAAGTGCTCGACCGTATAGAGCGACCCCGACCCATCGCGAGACGGATGGAACACCTCCCCAATGACAACGTCAAACCGATCCTCCGTAGTGCGGACAAACCGTCTGGCATCAGAGGCGAGCACATGAACGCTGTTCTGCTCCTGTCTTGCCTCCAAACCCGCATCAAAGTAACGGATCGCCGGGATCACTTCAGGAATGAGCTCCACACCCGTAGCGAAGAGGTCAGGATAAGCCGCGGAGGCCGCGAAAGTGGAGCCTGTCCCAAGGCCCAAGTACAACGCTGATTCTGGGCTCTGATGAAGCAACAGCGGGATATGAGTCTGTCTAGCATCCGAGAATCCCGTCGCCGAACTTCCCATTGTGAAGTGATCGTTGACCTTCAGATATCGTATTCCATTGCGATCGGTGACTACCCCAACTGATGCCATGACGCCATCTGTATATGTCAGGATTTCTCCACCTTCAGGCACGTCCATGATTCGAAGCGATGGCATAGCTAGGGCGAAAACGATCCCTCCCGCTAACGGTACAAACGCCAGTGGCCGCCAGTTACGGGAGCCACCACCAATCATTAGCAGATAGGACAAGGCAATTCCGACCAAGAGCAATTTGGGTCCTACCGCAGGTAGCAAGACGACCCCGAAAACCAGAGGAGAGAGAGCGGCCGCAAGCGTATTCACTCCAATTGCCTTTCCCACCCCATAACGCTCGCGAGCAGTTTGGGCAAGGTGGCCAAACAGTGCGCCCATTACCATCGTCGGCAGTATGAACACCAAACCAGCAAGCAACATTTCACCACTGATGGCAGCAACGTAGCCATTGCCCGTCAATTCTGTGAGAAGCAAGTGGAGCGATTTCGAGAAGTACAGCACTACGGTCGACAGCAGCATACTGACTGACATCAAAATCAACAGAAAATGTAGCGTAGGCTCAAACTTGGCAGAGTCGGCTATGCGAGCGTAGAGCGCAGCGCCGCCAGCTGTGCCCACCAGGTAAATCGACAGCAGGCTCGCAAATGTAAACACCGTGTTCTCCAGCACTTGACTGAGTACTCGGATGACTACAACTTCAAAACCTATGGCCAGTAACCCGCTCAGTGCCAGCAAAGCCGTCAGACGCAACGGTGAAGGCTCCAAGACCGCCGAGTTTGGCGTTACAGGTTGAACCGTATTGTCGGCAACGCCTATCGCCAGTATCGCGCATAACAGGTTCACAGTTGCCAACATCAAGAGGGTTGCGTTGGTGCCAACAGCCGGCATTATCAACGCTGTAGTCAGCAGTGTGCCGATAACCGCACCGAGGGTGTTCGCCGAATACAACTTTGCGACCCCAGCTTCAACGTGACGCTCGGCACCCAACACGCGCTCCAGGGACGGCAGCGTGCCGCCCATTGCCATGGTTGCCGGAAGTAACAAGACGAACGTCGCCCCGAAAGCGGTGAGCCAGTGGCCTGCTTGACTCGGTGCAGTACCCAGGGAGTGTGATACGAGCTCATTGAATGATGGAATGAGCCATATCAGAGCGATGGCCCAAAGCGCGATTACCATCTCTAGTGCCGCATACCAGCGCGCCGGTCGCCGGCTCCGACGCACTGGCCCATCGAGTAGCCAGGCACCAATTCCCAGCCCCGCGAAAAAAGCCGCAACTACCGCGAGCACGGCCACGATCTCATGCCCGAGCGCCACTGATAGGGCGCGAGTCCAGGCGATTTCGTAACCGAGACCCGCAAACCCCGAAGCCAGCATCAACATCATCAGGAACGTGGACTTTCCCGAATCTTGGCGCATCATGGCTACCTCTCCCGTCGCGCCGTGCATCACTGACACCGTTAACCTGCGAACCTTAAGCCATCCACTAGTGTGGAGGCTCTCCGTGACCGATTCATTACGTACACAAGCCGATTTTTCTTAAAGGCCGCCTTAGACACTGAGGTACCGCTGGACAATAAGGCGATCCTGCCTATGTCGCAGATGCAATCCACTGCACGATGTTTATCATTCACACACTGGTCACCGTAGGGGGAAAGTTCCATGAATTGCAAAGCGTCATCGTTCGTCCGCTTCCTGTCGCTGACCGGTTTGTTCTGCGCCTTGGACTCCCATGCCGCGCATGTCGAAGACCGGAGTTACTACCGGGCGCCACTGGCAACAGACGGTATTGTCGTTGATGGCAGCGCGAACGATTCGGTGTGGTCGAACGCCGAGTGGCGCGTACTCGACCAGCGTTGGCTCGGACCCGAGTATTCGAAAGAGGACTTCGAGGGCCATTTCAAGATCGCGTGGACGAACGAGCGCGTGTTCCTCCTGGTCGAATTTACCGACGATATTCTGATCGATACGCACCGAAATCCGCTGACACAGTACTGGGATGATGATTGTCTCGAGGTATTCATCGACGAAGACCACTCAGGAGGCGAGCATCAGTACAACCACAATGCGTTCGCCTATCATTTTTCGCTGGACAATCAGGCGATTGATATTGGCACGGACGAGCAACCGCGAGCCTACAACGACCACATCTCGAGCGCATGGCGCCAACAGGGTGACAAGATCGTGTGGGAGGTGAGCATCGCGCTATACGACGATAACTTTGTCGACGATATGCCCGATCAAACGCCGCAAACACTAACGTCCGGCAAAATCATCGGCTTAATGGTCGCGTATTGCGACAATGACGGCAGCGAGATTCGCGAAAATTTCATCGGCTCAGAAACGGTCCCCTCGGGACCCACCGACCGTGGGTGGATCGACGCAGGACTGTTTGGAACCGTAGAGCTCGTCAGTGCCGACTAGGCGAGGCATCGCGGCACGCTGATGAACGACACACTCGAGATTCATTTGCGTGTGCACTCCTCCGGGGACAAGGCCGTCGATCTTCTGCACAAGGAAACGACGCTTCCAAAGCAGCGCATCAAACACGCGATGAATTGCGGCGCTGTTTGGTTAACGCGCGACTTCGGCACTGCAAGACTACGCCGTGCCACACGGAAACTGTTGCCGGGCGATGAGATTCATCTCTACTACAATCCGATCCTGCTCGGGGAGGCACCCGAAGCGCCAGACCTGATCGCGGACGAACACGCCTTCTCGGTATGGTCCAAACCTGCGGGTTTGCGCTCGCAGGGCTCCAAATGGGGCGATCACTGCACGGTCGTCCGTTGGGCGGAGAAGCACCTCACACCGACCCGGAATGGATTCACGGTTCACCGACTAGACCGAGCCGCCTCCGGTCTCATGGTGGTTGCCCATACCAAGCGTACGGCTGCGCATCTCGCGAATCAGTTTGCGGAGCGTGTTGTCGAAAAACGATATCGTGCGACAGTCCACGGAGATTGCTCCGAGATCGCATTGCCATTGCGCATCGATCTACCGCTCGACGACAAGCCTGCGCTTTCGGAGGTTACGGCGGTCGAGGTCGCAGACGGTTCGTCGACGCTCGACATTCAAATCGAAACCGGGCGTAAGCATCAAATTCGGCGACACCTCGCCGAGATCGGCCACCCGATTATCGGCGATCGACTCTACGGTGGCGCCGGCCCAGGCGACCCGGACCTTCAGCTGCGCTCGGTCTACCTCGCTTTCGACCACCCTGTATCGGGCGAACGTCTGGAGTATGCTCTTTAGCGTGGGCTTCTACCCCGAAATTCTGCTTGCTGTTTTCCTTGGCTTTCTGTTCATCGCGTGGACACTTCGCCTCGCGTTTCAGGCTGGACTGAATTTTCCGGTTTACCCGGGCTTCTCGCCACTGCAAGGCACTGACACCGAAGACCTGATGGATGAAGACAAATTCTGGGCCCTCATCCAGAAAGCACGCAAGCGCAGTGGCAACAGTTACGAACGCCAAACCGAAATTCTGGTAGAGCTCCTGAAGGGAGAACGACCGGAAGAAATTGTGAGGTTTCAAAAGGCCTTCGTGGCGCTCCTGGATCGCACCAACCACTTTCGACTGTGGGAGCGTATCTATGCGCTGAACTGGGGGTGCTCTGACGACACTTTCCATTACTTCAGAACATGGTGGGTCGCCCAAGGCAAGAATAAATTCTACTGGACCTTCCACCACCCGCGATTGCTGTACTTTGTCGCGATACGTGACTTCTTGGAGGCTTATGAAGGTATCGAGTATGCCGCTGATGCCGCATACAAGGACCTAACGGGCAAAGAACTGCCCCTGGATGAGCTCGGGATTGGCGATACTCGTGGCGAGCCGTTTTCCGAAGGCACCGCATTCTTAAAGTACCCGGAGCTCGCGTTCCTCGCCTGGTGATATTCGTTGTCAACGAATCTCGCGGTTGACCGTTATATAAGAATAGACGCTCGTTTTCAGGTCAGAGGAGTTGCATGCGAACGCTCGATACATTCCATGCTGTCAATCGATTTGGTCTTGGACCCACGCCGAAGGATGTCTTTTCGAAAGGTGATGATCCGCGCGGATGGGTGATCGACCAGATTGCAGATCACGAGACTCCGACCGTACTGCGTTCGTTCACCTCATCCGAAGAGATCATCAAGGGATTGCATGACGCGCGGATGGCCGGTGCCGGTGAGCTCGAAAAAATGGCATCCGACAACTATCGCAAGGCGTTTGCACCCGAGGTTATCGCGCGCAGCCGAGCAATGATCGAAACAGACGTGCCCTTTGCGGAACGCATGGTCATGTTCTGGTCAAATCATTTCACGATCTCAAGAAGCAAAGCGATTGTTGGACCTGTGATTCCGGCGTATGAGCGTGAAGCCATTCGCCCCCACATTTTCGGACGTTTCTCGGAGATGCTGATCGCTGTGTGCCGCCACCCGGCCATGTTGAGCTATCTCGATAATGCCGCATCATTTGGCGAGAATTCCCGAGCCGGAAAACGTCGCCGCCGCCGCAGCGGCACCGAGAAGACGCTCAACGAGAATCTTGCTCGAGAGATCCTCGAACTCCACACGCTCGGTGTTGACGGTGGTTACAGCCAAGCCGACGTCATCGAACTCGCCAAAGTGATTTCAGGCTGGAGTCACGGTGGCTTGAGATTCAAGTTCGAAAACCAGCCGGCGCATGGCCGATTCGAGTTCAAGCCCTATTTCCATGAGCCCGGTACCAAACACGTGCTCGGCAAGAAGTACCGGGAAGATGGGGAGAACGAAGGCACCGCCGTTCTCAGAGACCTTGCCAGACACCCTTCCACGGCAAAGTTCATCGCCACGAAGCTTGTGCGCCACTTTGTCGCAGATCGACCCGATCCTGCAGACGTCGACCAAATTGCCGAAGTATTCCTCGACAGCGAGGGCGATCTGGCCGAAACGTCTCGGGCCATCGTGGAACTGGATGCCGCATGGGAACAGCCCCTCAGCAAAGTGAAATCCCATTACGAGTTTGTCATCAGTGTGAACCGAGCGATGGGGAACACCAAACCCCGACCACGCGATGTGTTTCAGGCCCTGCGCGAAATGGGGCAAATTCCGTTTTCAACCCCCTCGCCTGCGGGGTGGGGCGACGAGGCTAGCGACTGGGTCGCTCCCGAGGCACTTATGCGTCGTATCGAGTGGACACATCGGTTTTGTGCTCGATTGCCATCAACGCTTGTACCCGCCAATGAGCTTGAGCGATTGCTCGGGCCGGTCGCATCGAAGGCACTCGCGTTGGAGGTTCAACGCGCTCCGTCGGGTACCGACGCAATGACGTTGATTCTCGCCAGTCCCGAGTTCCAGAGGAGATGAATATGGATCGTAGAGACTTCCTGACTGCGGGCGGCTGCGCGCTAGCCGGCACGGTCTGGTCCAGTCGACCTGCGTTCGCTTCGATCCCCGGTGACAATCGACTGGTGATTGTGTTGCTGCGTGGCGGCCTCGATGGACTTCACGCATTGGTGCCGCATAGTGACCCGAACTTTGCGCAGCTTCGACCACGGACGTTGGAAGCAATGACCACTGCTGGTGGGTACACCGATCTCGATGGCGACTTCGGACTACACCACGCGCTGTCCGGGCTGATGCCGCTATATCGTCGGAAGGAATTGCTGCTGATTCCGGCGGCCAGCACGGTTTATCGGGAGCGATCACATTTCGACGGTCAGAACCTGCTCGAAAACGGTAGCGGCAAACCCTATGGGGCCAACAATGGTTGGCTCAATCGTGCTATCAGTTCGCTGAACGTGGACGGTTCGCGTCTCGGCTTGTCGATCGGCCCGACGGTCCCGCTGATTCTTCAGGGCGACGCCAACGTTCAGACATGGTCAGACTCGAAGCTGCCGGATGTCGACGAGGACTTTATGCAGCGGGTTACACGCGCCTACAAGGAGGACCCGCTCTTTGCGCAAGCGCTGAGCGATGCACAAGGTGCTGTGCAGCCTGACATCAATATGATGGGGCTGAACAATCGGCGCGATCGCGAGTTTCCGCTCGCCGCGCGTGCCGCGGCCGATCTCCTGGCTCAAGAATCAGGACCGCGTATCGCGGTTCTGGAGCTCGGCGGTTGGGACACGCACTTTGATCAAGAGCGACGACTGACTGTACTGTTCGACAGTCTCGCAAAAGGCATCCTCGAACTACAGACCGGACTCGAGCAACACTGGAAGCATACGATCGTTGCGGTCGTTTCCGAATTTGGCAGAACGGCTGCCGAGAACGCGAATCGAGGCACAGACCATGGCACAGGCGGTCTCGCGATGCTCGTCGGTGGTGCGGTGAATGGCGGACGCGTTGCCGGCAACTGGCCCGGGCTCAAGAAAGGAGATCTTTGGGAAGGCCGGGATGTGCGCCCGATGAATCACTACGAGTCCATTTTCAAGTCGTTGGCGGCGGACCACCTCTCGGTCAGTCAACGTGCCATCGATACTTTGGTGTTCCCAGGCAACATCGATTTGAAGCCAGCTTCCAACATTCTGCGCAACGTCTGAGCACATTCATCCAGGGACAAGCTCGAGCTAAGAGCGTGTTGGTGCATACTCGTGAGAATAGTTTCTCGGAGGTGCAAAGCGTGGCACGACCAATTGCGATTGTTTTTTCCCTGATGCTGGCTTGTCAGGCGAGCGCTCAGGGATTGGAGTCATTCACTTACGGACCCGTGTTTGAAGACTTCGGGCCGCATGCCGTCATCGACGGTATCGAGTTTTCTGCCGACACCAAGTTGGCCGTGGCATTCGATGTATCCAAAGCCGCTGCCGAAGGCCAAACGAGCAGCCAGCTCGAAACAGTCGCCAGATTTCTGAATATGCATGCGGCAGCCGGCATTGCCCGAGAGCACTTGAGCGCTGCGATTGTGGTTCACGGCGGTGCCTCATTCGATCTGGTCATCGACGAGGCAAGAGACACGCCGAACCCGAACGTGGCGCTCATCGCGGCATTGCTTGAGGCAGGCGTGAGCATTCAGCTATGCGGTCAAAGCGCGGCCTACCAGGGCATCGAACCTGAGGACTTACTGCCCGGGATCACGATGTCACTCTCAGCGATGACAGCCCACGCCTTGTTGCAGCAGCGTGGCTATACGCTAAACCCTTTCTAGGCGCACCCGACCTGGAGCGGGTCGGCAGAATCAACCGCCGACCCTTTGGTCTTGAGCATTAGTAGAGCAGGCAGTGCGCAGCACAGGTTGCGAACTGATCGCCGTTATCGCGAATTGAAGCTTCGAGACGCCAGTTGCCCTCTCGGGTACGCTGAACATCGCACACGCCGCGCTCAAAGTCGCCGTCGAGCTCGGCCATAATCACCGTGGTCAGGAAGCACACGCGATTACTGGCCGGGCCCATATCACGAGTGTCGATGGTTCGATCCTGATCACGATTTGCGCTCGCAATAAACGGACCTATTGTCACGAAGCTGTTTGATCCAGCAGGGCCGCGCGGCCCTGGTAAGCCTTGTGGTCCTTGCGGACCCGTAGCGCCACGAGGACCGGTGGGACCCGCAGGTCCGGTCGCACCAGGGACACCAGGCAGGCCCATCAACCCGGTCGCACCTCGAGGACCCGTCGCACCTTGAGGGCCCGCGGGACCTTGTGGGCCCGCTGGACCCGCCGGACCTTGCGGACCAACAGGACCCCGATCACCGGTCTCACCGGCAGGGCCTTGCGGGCCAACCGCTCCGATGGTCACATCGATCACGTCTTTCTCAAAACGCCTCGCGCCAGTCCTTACGATCAACTCATACGTGCCGGGAAGTCGCTCAGCATCGAGTTCCGCGACGATGACCGTCCCCGTAGCCGAGCTCACCGTCAAAGGCACGCCGCCGAGCGTGACGGTCGGGTCTTCGCCATTGTCGAAATGAAAACCGGCGATGACGAGGTCGGTCCCCGCACCATCGTCGAGTACTACAACCTCGATCACATCAAGTCGTGCAGACGCCGCCGCGCTTGCACTCGCCACTAGGGTCAGCGTCAACAGTGACGCTATCAAGAAAAAGTTTCGCATGATCCGGACTCCCTGAATCTTCGTTATCTGAATCGCCGGCCCCGCAGAGGTCGACGATCTCAGTGTCTGAAGTTCAAGGAATCCGGGCCTTACGAAAGCCTTACCGGTGACTTACCTTTGTGTCGGATGGCCTCAGTACCTGGGCGTCGGACACGAAGGCATTGAAAACGCCACCCCCGAGATATGATGGGGTGACGCCAAGATATAGCCCTCACTACAATGACTGGCCAGCTCTTGAGGGAAATGATGACAAAAAGAATCTTGATCACGGGTGCAACTGACGGCATTGGACTTGAGGCCGCGAAGCTTCTTGCGGCCGACGGACATCATCTGCTCCTGCACGGTCGCAGCGAGGAGAAGCTCGCTTCCGTCGCGAGCCTGATCGGCGACGATGCCGAGACGATCAGAGCGGATCTCGCGGATCTCGACGCCGTCGATGCGATGGCAAAGGAAATCAGTTCCAGGTACGACCAGCTTGATGTACTGATCAACAATGCGGGTGTTTTCAAAACCCCGGTGACCACTGCGGCTAACGGTCTCGATGTCCGTATCGTAGTGAATACGCTGGCGCCTTACCTGCTCGCCAGAAGATTGCTGCCACTCATGAATGCGCGCGGACGTATCGTCAATTTGTCCTCCGCAGCACAAGCACCTGTCGATATTGCTGCTTTTGAAACTGACACCCACCTCGCGGACAATGCTGCCTATGCCCAGAGCAAGCTCGCCATCACCATGTGGTCAACCCACATGGATGAAGAGATCGGCGATAACGGCCCCATGGTCGTTTCGGTGAATCCCGGCTCATTGCTAGCAACCAACATGGTCAAAGATGCCTACGGCATCCCGGGCAGCGATATTCAGATCGGTGCGAAGATTCTCCACGACGCGGCACTCTCCGTGACGTTTCAGGATGCCGGAGGCAAATACTGGGATAACGACTCCGGCCAGTTTGCTGACCCGCATGCAGATGCACTCAACACATCAAAGCGGGATGCGGTGGTGCATGCGATCCAATCCGCGCTCAGCAGACTGGGTTACTAGAAATTAGTTGCACCGGCCAGAGTACCCGCGAGTCGGGCGGTCCTCCCGTCGACTAGCGGGTTTTCACTGATCACTCGATCGTGACGTACCGGGTGAGATACGCCACCTCATCTGCGTCGACATACTTGGCCATCTCACGGGTGAAGTCATCCATCGATTTGTAGGGTCGGTACTCTTCGAACTCGTGCGACAGTTTGCGCGGTGACAGCGACGACGGAATCAGCTTGTAGTCTTCCAGGTCACCCGTATTCAGGTCGACCTTGATCGACATCACCTTGTAAACGTCGCGCAGAACCTCCGGCTCAAGACCCTCTGCGAGGATCGCGTTGAGTGCCGTTGGCGTCGCGATCGGTCGTGCATCGATAACGGCTTGCGCTAACGCCTCGGTGATGCCCGGGATCATCGTAAGCTGTTCGCTGGTAGCCGTGTTGGGGTCGATCAACGGCGCCGTTGGCCAGTTCTCGACCGCGGTCGTGGTCTCGGAGTTGCTGCTGCCGCATGCGGCAAGCATAGTCGCCGTGAGGGCGATCGCGATCATCATCAAAGGTCGCAAAGCGTTCATTTCGTTGTCCCGTTTCTTATTGAGAATGATTCTCATATTGTATCGGGTGAACGTCTTTTCACCAAGCTGAAACTGGGCATGGCACAAGCGCGAAAAACAGCTCGTCGAATCAAGCATCTGAGTTGGGTGGCTCTATCTTTACCTGCGCTGTTCATCGGTTGGGCATATGCCACTGATGCGATCAGCTACGGTCAGGTGATTCACCAGACCGGCAACTGGAGTGTCGCGCTACTGGCACTTGCGCTCCTGGTCACGCCCCTGCGTCATCTCTTTTTGAAACAGCGCTGGCCTTTGCAGCTGCAACAGTTGCGCCGTGGCATCGGGGTGGCCAGTTTCGGTTACGCCGCACTCCACACACTCGTATACCTGGAACGCAAATGGGGCTACGGGTACATCATCAAAGAGGCGCAAAATCCAGCGCTGCTCACCGGCTGGATCGCGCTCGGGGTTTTTCTTGTACTCGCACTGACGAGCAATGACTACTCGACTCGGCTACTGCGAAAACGCTGGCAGCGCCTACACCGAACCGTCTACGTTGCTACGGCCTTGATTTTCGCCCACTGGATTCTGACAGCGGTCGACACCACAACCGCGTGGGTCTGCGCCGCATTATTGGCTACCTTTTTCGTGACCCGATGGATGCCAGCCCGGAATGGCCGCTAGACGTCGGACTCAGGCAAAGCCTCACTCCATGCTCGCAGCTCATCGAGGAACCCGAGAGCAGTCTCGCCGAATGACGTAATCGCATAGTGCACGGTGACCGGCGCGGTCTCCGCCACCGTGCGAGAAACCAACCCGCGCCCCACCAGCTGGCGCAGGCGTTCGGTCAGCATCTTCTTGCTCGCACCACCAATCATGCGCGAAAGATCGTTGAATCGCACCGGACCATCCTTGAGATGCCAAAGTATGGAACCTGTCCACTTGCCACCGATGATGCGCATACCGCGCTCGATCGGACAGGGCTCTGTGCACGCGTTCTCCACCACTCGACGCCCGCCTGCGCCATCTGTTACTGATGCTTTCATTTAGGTTACTAAAAGTATACTGGTTGCTTTTTGTTTCTTACGCAGCATAGTACGCGCATCTACAAGAGAATCAACGTCATTCAGGAGATCACCGATGACGAAAGCACTCATCATCAATGGCCATCAACCCTACCCCTTCGCGAAGGGCCAACTGAACGCGGCAATGCAAACGCGGATTGCCTCGTTCCTCGAAGCACAGGCTTTCGAGATTCGAACGACTCAGGTTGCCGAGTCCTACGACATCGACACCGAGATCGAGAAACACCGGTGGGCTGATGTGATCGTCATGCAGTTCCCCGTCAACTGGATGGGCGTCCCGTGGTCGTTCAAGCAATACATGGATGCGGTGTACAGCGCGGGCATGGACGGTCGGCTCTGCGATGGCGATGGACGCACCGCTGAAGCGCCAAAAGTCAACTATGGCACCGGCGGGACCCTGAACGACACGAAATATATGTTGTCGGTCACACTCAACGCCCCGGCCGAGGCCTTCGACGACCCAACTGAGCCCTTCTTCGCGGGCGCATCGTTGGACGATTTGCTCCTGCCAGTGCATCTGAACGCGAAGTTTTTCGGCATGAAGCCGCTGCCGACGTTCGCAGCGTTTGATGTGATGAAGAATCCTGATATCGAGAGAGACTTTCAGCGTCTCGGACAGCATCTGACCGAAGTCTTCTCGGACCAATCGAAAGCCGCTTGAGTACACCGGAGCCGATACCATGAGCCAACCTGACATCCATCTCTACACAGCAGCCACCATGAATGGCTACAAGCCGGTGATCTTTCTCGAAGAAGCGGGCGTTCCCTATGATCTGACCTTCGTGGACTTCTCCAAGAAGGAGCAAAAAGCGCCCGACTACATGAAGCTGAATCCCAACGGGCGGATCCCGACCATCGTCGATCGGTCCAACAACGATTTCGCCGTGTTCGAAAGCGGCGCTATCCTCTGGTACCTCGCCCAAAAGTACGGCCAGTTCCTCCCGCAGGAAACCAACGCGCAGTCAGAGACGCTGCAATGGTTGATGTTCCAGATGGGCGGCATTGGCCCGATGATGGGACAGGCGATGTACTTCCAGCGCATTGCTGCGCCGAACGGTCACGAAGAGCCGTTTTCGATCAAGCGTTACGTCGACGAGACGCGTCGACTGTTGGAAGTGCTCGACACCCGGCTGGCAGGGCGAGAATGGTTGGCAGCAGACCAATACACCATCGCAGAAATGGCGACTTACCCATGGGCGCGCGCTTATGTGTGGGCAAACGTTTCGATCGACGGCCTTGATAATCTCAAGGCGTGGTTCGACCGACTGGACGTACGTCCCAACGTACAAAAGGCCCTTACGATTCCGAAGGCGCAACCGGCATTCTGGGGTAACGCTGACGAGAGTGAATTTCTGGCGGAGAACGCTGCGAGGTTCGCTTCGGACGTGAAAAAAGACTGAGCATCGCTTGTGTTACATGAAACGCCGGAAACGTATAGCAGGATCCGATGCCATCTGTTTCATCTGTTTACGGAGTCGCTCGATCTCGCTGTCGCTAAGTTTTGCTTTTTTCAAGAACGATTCGCCGGCCGAGGTACCTTCTGAGATCACCACGTTGGAGAGCGCGGATTGAAACGCGTCGGCTCGCACCGATTCATCCGAGATTCGATTGAGCATGGCGATCTCACTGCTCGTGGGCCGCACCATGGCCCCGGCAGCCGCAGCAACGAATCGATCTCTAACGCTTTCGTCGGTCTGCTGATTGATCCAGCTCTTCGCGGCAGCTGAGTCGTTGGAGTACCAATCCGAGATGACGTCACGCTCCAACCCGTTTCTCGCGTCTTGATCGGAAAGCTCCATGGCCAAAGCCAGGGAGCGCGCCGGCTCTGTCCGGCCGATGGAGCGGACGACGCTCACCGTGGCATTTTGCTTGATGAGCGGATCGGAAATCAGGCTGAGTAAGGACAAGGCCTGATCAGGCCGAGATGATGCAAAACCAGGGGCGACCGCAGCATAGGCCCTATCTGCCTCATCTGTTCCATCGAATGACCGCGCAACCATCAGTGCACGATCAAAAGCGCCGCTGCGGGCGAGCGTTGCCGCGATACTGTGCTTGATATTGGCCTGGGCAGATGCATCGAAACCCTCCGCGAGCGACAAGGCGAGATCGGGATCATTAAAGGCCATCTGAGGCACGATTTTCTCCGCTAGCGTATTCGCACGATCCGGCGGCAAGGTTTGTAGCCAGGCAGTGGCCGCCCTGGGATCTGTTCTGGCCCATCCTTGCGCAAGCGACCGCTCTGCCGACAACCGCATGGTCGGATTAGTGATCGATGCAAGCGCCTCGACTGCCCTTTCAGGCTCGCCTTGATAAGCAAGGGTACTAATGACGATCATGGGCAAAGACTGCCCCTCTCGCCCCTTAAGTGAGTTCGCTTGCTCGAGTACAAACTCAGGATGCGACCGAGCGATACTACTGAGATAGGACACCACCATACGGCCGTTACCGGTTTCCGTCTCAAGCTGCCTCGCGAGCGTCAAGCCGCGCTCTGGATCCTCAGCACCAATTTCCGCGAATACAGCGTTGAGCGCCTGATTCTTTGGCCCTCCCGGCGGCATAGTTTTGACAAACTCCAATGCCGCGGCAGGATCACGATCTGCATAGTGTTGAATCGCCATCGTAAATTCACCATTTTGCAGCGCCTGTGGATCTGCCAGTGCAACTTGCACCGCAGCCAGCGGATCACCCATCGCCTCGATTCGCGTTCGGGTGTATCGCATGACTGACTTGGACGCTCCATTCAAACCTGAGCTCTCCAACAGATCGAACGCTCCAGGGTTTACCGTAGCCAGGTGATAGCCGAGCCACGCGGAGTAGTCTTGTTTTGACTGACCGTTGGGCAGCGAATTGAGAAACTCCACAGCATCCAAAAGAGATCGATCCGCCATTTTTTCAATAAAGCGCATCCTGACCAGCCGGTCTGGAACAATCCCAAGCACTTCTTCGATCCGTTTGGCTTGCGGCGACTCTATATCCTCCGTGGCGATGTAGAGTGCGCGCGCCGCATTTCGACGTTCAGTCTCCCCTCCAAGTACCGCTGCGTTGGTGAGCGCATCTTCGAAATCAGCAGTCGCCCATATTGCCCACACGCGATTGTGCAACTCCCGGTCCGGCACAAACAGTTCTGTGGCTGCAAGCTGAGCGGCTGATCTTGGATCCGTTTCGGCCAGGTGCTCGAACAACACCGCCAAGGTTGCGGCACGCTCTGCAGGATTCGCGAGGCGATCAGCCTCGTAGATCAGATCCTGAAGCTCAGAGGGATTCGATACCGCCGCCAACTGATACGTCGCCAGGCGCCGCGATACCGGGCTCGGGATCTCATAGACATCGGGTAGTGCTTCCGGGATCGGGCGTGCACGAAGCGATTCTCGAGTCGCGATACTGGTGCTGCGTTCCGATTCGATTTCTACGTTTCGAGCAGAACGTTCGGCATCGCTCGCAGGCGCACCAACAAACAATAGTGCACCCGCTGCACCCGTTACCAACGATAAGACTGCAACTACCAACATCCTTGTCATTGTCCGCTCCTAGTTTTATTCGCTCCCAGGATCCGACAACGGATCGCCCACCATAGTTCGCACATGCAAGTCGCGTTGAGGGAATGGAATTTCAATACCGTATTTCGTCAACGCGTCTTCGAGTGCCCAGTTGTAATCTGCGATCACTCTCGACGGGCGCTTCACCGACTCGGGTCGCAGCCAGATGACCAGCTCGAAATCGAGCGACGAGGCACCGAAGTTCATCAGCCATACCTCTGGCTCTTTTGCGTGTGGACCCGTCAAACGATGCGGCACGGCCTCGGCGGCCTCCAGCGCGGCTTTTTTCACAAGTTCCTTGTCGGTGCCGTAAGCCACACCGAAAGGAATACGCACTCGCCGATAACCTTCCCTAAGGGTCCAGTTGGTAACGCGCGTGCGAATAAACTCTTCATTTGGGACCAGGATGTCGACGTTGTCGTTGGTGGTAACGAGCGTTGCCCTGACATTGATCTCACGGACCTTGCCTCGCAGTCCGTTATCGAACTCAATGAAGTCACCCACTTTCACGCTCTTTTCAAGCAAGAGGATGATGCCGGCCATCAGGTTGGAGAATATCGACTGCAATCCGAAGCCGATCCCGACACCGATCGCACCGGAGAAGACAGCGAGCGCCGTGAGATCGATCCCAATAGCGTTCATCGCGAGCATCACTGCCGCGAATAGCAACCCAAGACGTGCACCCTGCGCCACTAGCGTCTGCACCGACGGCGTCAGGCGATCGGACTTCTGCAATCTCGTCTTGATGAATCCGGACAATGCGCTTGCGATCCACAAGAAGAAGCCAGCAAGCAGCACGCCCTTGAGCACCATCAATAGCGACAATCGGCTTTCGCCAAAAGACAGCGCAGCATTATCCAGCATGTTCAATGCCGGATTGAGCAGGCCAAGAATGTTGAGCGCGGCAGCAAACCAGGCGATCGTCGCAAGCAGCGCGGCCAATGAACGATCACGCACAACGCTCACAACCACCTGAATGACGATCCAGGCGTTCAATAACGAAGCGACCGTCAGCGACAACTTGGCGGGCATTTCGAATTGCGCCTGAACCGCATTCGCGGTCCACAGTCCTCCCAACCACAAAATCGGAAAGACCAACCTCAACACCAGCTGACGAGCATGCTCACCCGCGCCCGCCTCGCGTTTTGGCCAGAAATGCTCGATTAGTCGTCGACCCGGTCTGGCTAACAACCACCCGAGCGCAAGCGCCGCAAAGATCACACCAAGATCGACCGCGCCCGCAATCGACCAAAGATCCGCCTTCAACGCGAGAAACTGTTCCTTCAAGAAATTCGTCACGACCGAGACGGTCGAAGTCACATCATCGACCACCTCAGTGACAAGTTCCGGTGGCTCTTCCTGCAGCTGTCCTAATCCGGTGGGAAACATGAGTCCTCGCTTGACCGTTCTTCGCCCCTCGAACGGAGGTTAGCCGTGTGACCAACCGGACACAAATTCCGGCACAGGACTCAGTCTGCGGCGGCGATATGCTCCAGCGCTGCCTCGAGCACAACATCCGTTTTGGTCGGCACAATAGGTGACGGGAGTACGACATCGGGCGTCACACCATCGTTCTTCAGATCGCCCGACGGTCGGATAATATGCGCCTTCGGAAATCCGACAATGAATCCGGTGTTGGGCAGTGAAAACGTTTCCATTGCACCGTAAGTAGTAGCGAAGTCTGCCGTTTTCTCGCCCATGATTTCGCCGAAACCGTAGTCCTGAATCAATGCCGCAACGCTCACCGCGTTTGAATAGGAGTGTCGATCAATCAGCACGTAGACCGCGCCCTCGAAACGCTCACCTGTTCGCGGCTTAGCCTCCGGGATTGGAAATTCAAAACGCTCACCGAATGGCACCGCTTCATACCGCTTGCCGAAAAATACCGACAATCCTTCAGTCTGTCCTGGGCTTGCATCGAGACGCGCCTGATTGGAGGCCTTTGCCTCCTTACTGGAACGAATGTAGAACGCGCTCGCAAACTTGAAAGGTTGATCCGCAAACCACGCGACCATCACATCGCTGAATGAATTGTCACCGCCTGGATTGTTGCGCAAGTCGATGATCAACTGTTGCGCGCCGGCTTCGATGAACGTGGCGAATGCCTCATCGATGAATTCGACAAAACCACTGTTGTCCCAGACCTGCTCCGGTTGCTCGACGTTGTAGAAGGGACCCGGTCGGAGATACGCCACGGTATCGCCCAGCATTTGCGCCGCGCGCTCAGTCCCATCGAGCGAAAAGTATTCAGAATGTTCTGACGTGTTCGCCCGCATTGCTTCTGTATTGAGCGCTGCAATCGAGACAGATCGTTTCTTCTGGTCGGTTCCGAGGACAGTCAGGTCGAATTGGTCGACCGGACCAAGCTCTTCCCAAAGATACATATTGAACCAGTACTCAAGGAGAGACTCGGTAATGTAATCCGTGTCAGCCGACACGTGTCCACCGGTGCGCGTCAGCCATGTTTTCGCAGGCTCCCCATTTATTTGGAGAATCTCCGTACCCGGAGTCAGGCTACGGTCGTCGGATCGATTGTCCTCAACGTACATCTGCCCGTCGGCTATGCGCAGGTACAACGGAAGAATGGCACCACCATTTTCTCGATAGGTTTCATATGGACTGCGATCGTAGTCAATCCGTGCGTGCGCCACTTTGCCGAACGCAGTGAACTTTTGAAACAGCACGTTCGCCTGGTGGCGACTCATGGGTTTATCTAGCGTCGAGAGCGTCTGGGCAAACAGCGCGTCGTATTGATCTTTGGTGCGGTTGGCAAACAGGTCGTAATGCGCACTCTGCAACCCAGCGTAGAGCGCGTGGAAGTCCTCCCGCAGGTCCTCGACCGAGAGCAGCTCGGGCTCTGCGGCAGCTGCGGGCGCACACAGGAGTAACAAGAGTAGCGGCAGGCAAAGGAGGGTTTTCAGGTTCATGACGAAGGTCTCCGTAAATCAAGTCGCGAGTTCAACGCTCGGCCGCCAAAAGCGCCATGACCGAACCCGCCCGCATTCCTCCCGAAATCCTGACGAGAGCATAACCTACTGATTTTCTGAAAAGTTGCGGCTAGTATTTTGAACATGACAACACATGCGCAATTGCAGGTAGGTGCGTGGCGGATCGACGGACCTGGCTGTCGTATTCATCGAGATGACATCAGCATGAGTCTCGAACCAAAGGTAATGGACCTTCTGCTTGTGCTCACGGAGCGCGCCGGTCAGGTCGTTGGCAAGGACGCATTACTCGAGCTGCTATGGCCGGGCGTTATCGTCGGAGAGGACACGCTGGCAAGGACGATTTCCAAGCTACGCAACGCGCTGGACGACAGCGCGAAGTCTCCCGAATACATCGAAACGGTCCCGAAGCGCGGCTATCGACTGATTGCACCGGTAGCATCTTTAACCGTTCGCTCAGATACCAGGGGAAAGACCAATCAGTGGTGGTCCGCTGCTGCAGCGGCGTTTGTTGCCGCACTGGTGTTCAGTTGGTGGAACGCAGATAAGTCACCCGTCGCGCCGGGGCAGGATAATCTGATGATGCGTCGTGCCGACGATTTCTATATGCGCTTCACTCAGGTCGACAATGCAGCCGCGATGGATCTTTACGAACGTGTCATCGCGGAAGATCCCGAGAATGGACTCGCCCATGCAGGGCTTGCCAGCACGTTAGTCCAACGCGTTATTCGTTACCCCGAGGATGGCCGTGGTGCGGATAGTGTTGGGCAGGCGCTCGCATCCGGAATGACGCAAACACCTCAAGCAAAAGACTTACTATCGCGAGCGATACAACTTGCTGAGCGTTCGGTGCATCTCGCACCCGATGAACCCCTGGCCTACAAAGCACTCGGATTGGCGTTGGCAGTTTCGGGTGATCTTGAGGGCGCGCGCCAGCAACATGAAAAAGCGCTCGAGCGCGACGAGTTTGCCTGGGAGCCGCTAATCAACCTCGGCGAACTTGCGACGCTCGATGGACGCAAAAGTGATGCGATCACGCTATACAGTCGTGCCTACAATGCGATGCAACTTCGTTACGACGAGGCGCCCCAGCGCATTGGCCCTTGGCACGCACCACTTGGCGCGACGATCGCACGAATGTATCGGGAGCAGGGCGATTTTCAGGCAGCTGAAGTTTGGTATCGACGCATTCTTCGACTCTCACCCTATGAACCGGAAGCCACCGGTGGACTGGCGCAAATTCTCGCAAGGTCAGGTGATCTGCGGGCAGCACTCTCGTTATGTCGCAACCTCTCTGCCGCCGGCTCGGGGCACATCACCTGCGATGAATTGCTAGCTAATTCGGTTGCAACACCATGAACAAAAATTGGTCGCTTTTGCTCTTGATCCTGATCAGTGCCGGCGCGAGTGCCACAACACACCCGAATGTCCTGATCATCTATGTCGATGACCTCGGTTACGGCGATCTCGCGAGCTTCGGACACCCGGTTATCAAGACACCGAATCTTGACGCGTTGGCTAACGACGGTCTAACGCTCACCAACTACTACGCGCCATCGCCACTTTGTTCTCCGTCGCGTGCCGCTCTACTCACCGGTCGTCACCCGTATCGCACCGGCATCAAAAGCTGGATTCCGGAAGGTACGGGTATCTTTCTGAAAGACGAAGAAGTCACCTTGGCAGAGGTGCTCCAACCGCTCGGATATCAGACAGCACTCGTCGGCAAATGGCACCTGAATTCCAATCTCGCCAGCAAAGACGAGCCGCAACCGACCGACCAGGGCTTCGACTACTTTTTTGGACACAACGCGTTTCAGATTCCTACGAGCCGAAACCCCATCAACATCCATCGAGGGCATGATCCGGTCGGCGAACAGTCAGGCTACATCGCACAGATCTATGTTGATGAGGCCGTCGATTGGCTCTCGAATCGAAATAGGGAAGCGCCGTTCTTTCTCATGTTCAACATGGCGGAGCCCCACACGACCTTCGAGAATCCGCCTGAGTTCAATGCGTTGTACGAAGCATTCACGCAAGGAGAGATCGTGCCGATCCCCTCCGGCGGCGAACAGCCGCCTAGTGAACTGCTAATCCCTCGCGGTCCGGGCGAGTACTACGCCAACATTACTTATATGGATCACCAGATCGGCCGGTTGCTCGATGCCATGCACGAGCAAGATGTATACGACGACACGATCATCGTGTTCGCGAGTGACAACGGGCCCGTCACGGAGAACTGGCGGACCTGGTGGGAAGTCAATGCACACGGCAGCACAGGTGGCCTGCGTGGCCGAAAGCACCGCGTCTACGAGGGTGGCATTCGCGTGCCTGCCATCATTCGAATCCCCGGAGTTACAGAACCGGGTGCAACCTCGGACGAACTCATCATCGGCACCGATCTGTTCACCACGCTGGCGGCAATACTTGGCGCAGACGTCCCGGATGATCGTCCGATCGATGGTCTCGATGTCACCAATGCGCTGCGTGGTCGGTCCTTGTCGGAGCGAACACTCCTGTGGGCGTTGGAGAACGCCGACGGTCCAGACTTCGCCTACCGACAAGGAGATTGGAAATTACTGATCGACACAGCGCTGAATCCGGTAGCGCTTTATAACCTTGACGAAGACCCGCTGGAGTTACTGGATGCCTCACGCGCGGAGCCTGAGATAGTCGAGCGAATGCTGGCACAGTTTAAAAAGGAATATTCTGTACTTGAGCCTGACTATGGGAGCTGAAGCGTGAGCACACTGCTGGTCTTTGTTCATGGTTGGAGCGTCACCAATACCAACACCTACGGCGGACTGCCGGACCGCCTTCGTAACGAAGCGAAAGCCGCGGGGCTCGGAATCGAGTTTCGTCACGTGTATCTCGGGCGCTACATAAGCTTCCACGATGAGGTCACACTGGCTGATGTTGCCCGCGCTTTCGACGCGGCCGTTAACGACACCCTCGGCACCGAGATCGCGGCCGGAAAGCGCTTTGCTTGTATCACACACTCGACCGGAGGCCCTGTTGTACGCGAATGGTGGTCACGCTACTGGAGCAAGCAATCGGCAAACATCGAATGTCCAATGAGTCACCTCATCATGCTCGCACCAGCAAACTTTGGTTCAGCACTCGCCCAAATCGGCAAGGCGCGCCTCGGTCGGCTCAAGAGCTGGTTCAACGGGGTGGAGCCCGGAACCGGCGTCCTCGACTGGTTGGAACTCGGCAGTCGCTCCGCGTGGGCGCTCAATACGGAATGGATCAGGAGCGGCGCTCGCAAGATGATCAATCAGGGCGCCTACCCGTTCGTACTGACCGGACAAACCATTGATCGAAAATTCTACGACCATCTGAATTCGTACACCGGCGAAACCGGATCGGACGGTGTAGTTCGCGTCGCAGCGGCGAATATGAATGCGCGCTACATCCGGTTCGAGCAGGAAACACCGAGAACATCCAAGGGCAAGTTGATTGCCCCGCTGCTCGAACCGACCGAAGTAAAAACCGCACCCACAACCGCAATGCGTATCGTGCGCGGCGCGGCTCATAGCGGCAGCGACAAAGGCATCATGCGCAGCGTTTATCGCCCAGAGAATCACCCGCGCGGCAAGGACGTCACCGACAGCATCCTCCAGTGCCTCGCCGTTTCTGATAAGGACGCGTACAAAGCGCTCACCGCCGATCATGCACAGCAAAGCACTGCGGTTCAGAAAGAGGAGCAAATCGAGGTCGAGGAGCGCTTGCTACTGCGTGATCCGGTCTTCGTCCACGACCGCTACAGCATGGTGATTTTCCGGATCACGGATGATCAGGGTTATCCCGTTAATGACTTCGATCTTTTGATCACAGCGGGCACCGAGGGTGATCCCAACCGCCTACCCTCAGGATTCCTGGTCGATCGCCAGCAGAACCGGCGCTCACGCAACACGGTGACACTGTATTTCAACTATGACGTGATGATCGGCAGTCCTGAGATTCGCCACGACGGGCGTGTGATTCGCGACGCCTCGGATGGCGCCGGTTGTCTCGGATTTCGTATCGACGCGCGGCCAACCGATGGCTTCGTTCACTATCTGCCCTGCGAGGCGAAGGCGGACGCCGACAAGTTGAAGCAAGTCCTCCAGCCCAACCAGACGACGCTGATCGATATCCAAGTGTCTCGAGTCGTTCACAAGCCGGTGTTTGAGATCGACAAGACGAAGACCTCCCCTGCCGAAACCCGTGATTTCAAGCGCATCAAGCCCGGTAAAGCCGTTCTGGACTAAAAAATTTAACCTGCGATGTCGGACTCGCTGGCAGCGCGCTAGTTATCCTCACTCGATGACGACAACCGCTCGAACTTAAGATGCTCCGGGGCCCACGCGGGAACACAAGTCACGACCAACAGTAGTTCTTCGTCTCCGTTATTCTTGATGTTGTGCCACTCATCGGCAGCGATCACGACTGTATCGCCCGGCACTAACTGCTGAATTTCATCTTCGACCATCATCAAGCCGGTTCCGGACACGACATGGTAGACCTCCTCCATCACGTGATGGTGGGGCACGATTTCGACGCCGACCGGGATCTTGATCTCAGCGATGCTCATCGACTCGACCGAAGAGTTTCGCGGACTGATGATCTCCCTGGCGACGGCTTTATCTTCAGCCTCGTACCACGGCTGATCTTCGAGCTTGACCACTTCAACAGGGTCACCGATGGCTACCTGAAGTGAAGCCAGCACAACGCCGCCGGTCAGCAACACGTTCCGCAAAATACTCATGTGAGCTACTCCCGATCTCAGAATCGAACTACAGGTATAGTACGCACCGTGAAAGGGAGACAACCAGTACGGCGAGTGTTGGCCGCGGCGGTGCTATGTGCGTCATTGTTTGGCATAGCGGCGCCGACAATCAGTGTCGCCCAGTGGCCGCAGCAAAGTTGCAGCCTCAGGCACCGTATTCCCGTCAACATCACTGCAACGACGGGCGTGCACAACTCGGAAACCCGTATCGAACTCGAGAGCTCGGACTTCCCTTCCGAGTACACCTTCTCGAGTACGGGCGAGGACGTACGCGTATTTCGATCAGACGACAGCACGCCGGTCGACTTTGTCGTATCAGGATGGTCGCCGCTCACGCGGTCTGCAGTGGTCTACGTACGTTTGCCCTCAATTCCCAGTGGCGCATCGGAACTGATCTATATTTATGTCGGCGATGAAGCCCTCAGTGCAGCAGACAACGCACCTGCAGTATTCCCGGATCTCGGTGTGCGTCTTCGCAGCCGTGTGTCATCGGCCGACCCAACCAGCCCAGCTTCTGCATTGGCCGCATTCTCAGCAGCAACATCGGATGTTGACGATCGGGTACGCACGACCGTCACAGGCTTGAACAACAGGGCACTCGGTGGGAGCCGCGGTGACTTTGGGTGGTGCATCAGTGCGGTTATCAATGTCACACCGTCGACCGCTGGCACCTGGGGCTTCCGATATGGCGCCGACTTTGGGCGCGGCGGCCACCTGTTCGTCAGCGAGCGATCGCTGGAAGAGGATTGGAACGACGATCTCTGGTGGTCCGGCAACTATGCCAATACCGGTGAGACGCTCGAAGGCACCATTGATCTCGCGCCAGGCTGGCATCGATACGAGGCACTCGGCTTTGAGGGCTGTTGCGATGGTGCTGTTGGTTTTCAGGCGAGACCGCCCGGTGGCAGCTGGCAGGACCTCAGCAGCAGCAACTTTGATATCCGTGGTGCTCAGTGCGTCAATCTCACTGCCAATGTGAGCAAGTCGCCACCTGAGAGTTGCGTGACGAACCTGACCGTCGCCAAGACGGTCAACGTCGACGCGAGCAGCGATACCGAGTTCTTCATTCCCGGCACGATCGTGCGTTACGACATTCGAGTCGAAAACCCCGGCCAGCGTGTCGATCCCACAACTCTGGTGCTAACTGATGCATTCCCGGATGAAGTCTCGTTGTTAGTGAGCGGTCCAGGTGTATTTGAGTTTACGGACGGCTCGACCGCGTCGGGTGTCGGCTTTACCTACAGCGGACCTGCGAGCACGTCGGATAGCGTGGAATTTTCCACCGACGGCGTGGACTTTACTTACGCGCCTACCAGCCCGGTCGACTCCGCGGTAACGCATATTCGATTGAGACCATCGGGCGCGATGAATCCAAGCGCCGGTTCGGCGACACCGAGCTTTACCATCACTGTTTTAGGCGTTCTGCAGTAGTCGTATCTGTTAGCCTCTGCGCTTGAGTTCAGGATTGAGGTACACCTTATGAAGCGGTGCTCAGCAGTAGTGTTCATCCTCGCCACTTTCTTCAGTCAGACTGCCTCGGCAGTCTGGGATCCGCCAGAGCTCAGCGACGAAGACATGCAGCGCGCGGAACAGATGTACCAAACCTACTGTTCGCTTTGCCATGCTAAAGACCGCAGCGGTTATGCCGCCGATCATGCGCCCTCGCTCCGCTCGAAGTCTCTACTCAGCACCGGGATGCCGAGCTTTGTTTACCAGACCATCGGCTGGGGTCGTGCAAACACAGCAATGGAAGGCTACAGCACTGAGATGGGTGGTCCGCTTAGCCGAGACGACATTTACCTGTTGACGAGTTGGTTGGCGCAGGTTGAACCCGTCGAGTTCATTGACCTACCCGAGGATGTTATCGAGGGTGACGCCAGCGAGGGCAAGGCCATCTATGCCGCAAACTGTGCAGAGTGTCACGGTGAGACGGGACAAGGCATTTCTGCTCCCTCACTTGGCGATCAGGCGCTGCTCACTCACGCCTCGGACCACTTTCTTCGCTACGCCATCGTGAACGGCCGCGACGGCACGCCTATGAAAAGATTCGCCGACAAACTCAGCGACGAGGAGATCAACAGTGTCGTCGCTTATCTTAGAAGCCAGTCTGCAGGCTGGAGTCCGAATCCACCGGAACTGGTGGAACCACCTTCACCTGACCAGTATGTGTTGAACCCGGACGGTGAAGATCCGGTGTTCACACTGCGAGATGATCGATACGTACCAGCCGCCGAGGTGGTCGCTGCACTGGAGCAAAAGCGCCGTTTCATTCTTCTCGATACGCGTCCGGCATCGGCGTGGCAACGCAGTCACATTCCCGGCGCCGTGCCGATGCCTTACTACGGTGATAAAGAACGCGCAGGCGAGAACTTGCCGAATGACGGTACGTGGATTGTCGCTTACTGCGCCTGTCCTCACGCAGCATCCGACTACGTGATCAACAACTTGCAGGAACTGGGGTACAAAAATATGGCGGTCATCGACGAAGGTATTCTCAGATGGACCGCCATGGGGTTGCCAGTCACCTCAGGTGCACAATTGCAACAAGGGGCAGACTGAGCTCAACCTTCCAGAGGCACTCGCACGGAAACCGCGACAATCTCGTAACGTGGCCCCGCTTTAAACGCGTTGGAATCACCAGCGTCAGCGTTAAAGTGTGCAGCCTGTTCTTCGGTCATTTCATGCGCCACGAGCTGACCGTGCAGCGTCACCGTCTTGCCGCTGATGTCTGTCGGGACGAAGAAGCTGTAGTCCTTGAACGAGACTCTCACGAGATGCTCGCCTTGCTGCGCTACAAAGAAGCAACCTTTCTTCTGGCAGACCTGCTTCACCTTGGTAGTGATCTGCACATCAGCGTCGACGAAGTCAGCCGGCGCTGCCATCACATCGCCCAACGACAACTCGGAATCCACCTCTGGCAATACGCTGCCAAACGTCTCGTGGGTGTCGGTCACTTCCACAGGTTCAGACAATCGAATTGCGCCCTCGTGACCGTGGTCGGCAATCGCACTTTGCATCGTGAACAGCGCCAGGGCGACACCAAAAGTATTGATGGTTCGGTTGATCTGCATTACGTACTCCAGGCTCATTTGAGTTGCGTACCGACGCCCCAAGTATAACGCGAAAGCCCCCGCAACCTGGGTTGCGAGGGCTTTCAGCCGGTCTAGCGGATTGGAGGTCAGTTGCAGAGGCGATCATCGGCGAGGTAGACGGAGTCTGTGGTGACGTTGCCAAAGCGATCTTCAACATCAACAAAGATCTGTGCGGCTGCGCCGAAGTGGGTGATACCGAACTGCAGGTCAACATTCCGATCGGTCTGAAAGCGGCCGCCTGGTGGCACGTCGAAGGTCAGGCGCTTTTCCCAGTAAGCCAGGTACTTTTTGGGATAGTTGAAGATCGGGTGCAGGCTGGCGACTGCCGCATTTTCGGACACTTCAACAAACTCGGTCGGGCCATCATCGATCACGCCCCCACGATTGCTGACAACGTCTCGCTCGGCAATGCGCACGGTAACTTTGCGGATTCCGTTGAAGTCGTAAGCGTTCAACGAAAAGTAGTAAGGAGTCGAACCGCCGGAGAGCGTGTTGTAGCCGAACTCGTTGAAGAAATAGGTTCGGCGTTGGATGTAATCGCTCGTGAAATCCGGCGTGAACATCTCGCTCCAGCCTGGCTCCCAACCCGACTCAGAGTAGTTTCCGTCACACCCCCAAGATGAGGGGCCGATATATACCGCGTTGTCAGGGAGGTCTGTCGGCGGCACGACACCAGGCTCCTGCCAAAGAATGGGGCCGGCGTTCTTACCATCCAGCATTTCCAGAGTTAGCGTGGGGGGCGTAGTGCTTCCAGGACCCATCCGTTGCGCCTCTGCAGGCAATGCAGCAGAGAGAAGAGCGATTCCAGTGATGGTGATGAGTGCGTTTTTCATGATTGTGATCTCCAATTTCTGATCGTTTACACAGGTGCGGCCGTTGCCGCTGGGTGCATACTCCCCAGAGCGCGCATCCGAATCCTGATGGCACCCTCACGCTTGCCTGATCCTTACCTGATGGAAACCTGATGTAATTGATTTCATTGGAAATAGTGGTTATTTCCGAGTGCTTTTTTTTGTGCTGATAGGGTAGGATTCGAGAAAAAGAAGGGCACATTCTTGGCATCTGAACCCATTCTTCGCTCGCCGTTTCGACTTGGCGCGCTCGAAGTCACACCCGCGCGTAACGTGATTGCTCGCGATGGCTCCGAATTCCGACTGGAACCTCGGGTCATGGACGTGCTGTGCATGCTCGCGGGCGCTGAGGGAGAAGTGGTCTCGCGAGAGTCCCTTATTGAGTCGTTGTGGGTATCCGAATTCGGGGCGGATGAAAGTCTGACCCGGGCCATTTCGCTCATACGCAAGACCCTGCGTGAAGCCGGAGAGTCGGAACCCTCGATTGAGACGATAAAAAAGCGCGGCTACCGACTGGTCTTACCCATCAGCGAATCTGCGCCCATCGCATCGGCGACCCCGTCTGAGACCCACCCGGAGTCAGCACCAACCGCCGAAGCCACGAATCACCAGCACGAAGCGCTTTTTGATCCGCAAGCCCAGCGCGTGCACTGGCTATTTCCGCTGGCAGCGCTTGGCGTATTGGTGGTCGCAGCCATCGCTTGGTTTCAACGCAGCCACCAAATCACTGAATCGTGGGCATCGGCGACCACCACCCCTTCAGTCGTCGTTCTACCGTTTGAGGCTTTGAGCGATGACGATAGTGACGCCTACTTTGGACTAGGCATTGCCGAAGAACTGCTAAATGCGCTCGCGCGCTTTCCCGATCTGGATGTCGTGGCGCGTACCTCCGCCTTTGCTCGGGACAATGCAGACCTGAATCAAACGGATTTAGGTGATCGACTGGCAGTCGATCATGTTGTGACTGGTTCGGTGCGTCGAGGTAAGGATCGAATCCGGATTTCTTCGCGATTGATCCGAACCGCTGATGAGGCCAGCCTATGGTCAAACACCTACGAATTCGACGCCGCGGACCTTTTTGAAATCGAAGACACGATCGTGCGTGAGATTGCCCAGACGCTTCAGGTGCAGCTCGGCGTCGGCGCCGCAGCGGATCGCGTGGAGAACACAGGCATCAATCAGTCCGCCTATGATCAATATCTGCAAGGTCTCACATTGTGGGGCGACCGGATGCGCGAGAACGGCAATCGGGCAGAAGCACTAGCCGCTTTTCAGCGTGCCGTCGCCTTCGAGGATGACTTTGCCGATGCGTGGGCGAGCCTTGGCACACTTGCGGTCTATAGCGTGGGAAGTCCTCTGGCGAAAGATCGTGTGGCATTCACTCGCATGACAAAGGATGCGCTATCGCGGGCAATTGAACTGGACCCAGCGAACGCAAAAGCCCACGCAGCCCTGGTCGTGTTTCACGTTACCCAAAGTCTCGACATCGCCAAGGCTCGCTTTCATCTCGAACAGGCTGAGGCTGCTGCGCCAAACGCCGCTACAACGCACTACGCCGCCGTATGGCTCCACCGAGTTCTGGGTGACTCCGACGCCGCACTCGCCGCGATAGACCGCACCATCGTTTTGGACCCCTTGAACTCCATCCTAACGCTTGTGCGTGCGACCTTGTTGATGGAGATGGGTCGCACGGATGAGAGCATGGCAGCGCTCGAAGCCTGCTTTGAGGCGCAGTGCTTGGGTGAAGGGTTCGTCGCGTTTGCCAGCGCAGCAGCCGTATTCTCCGGCGAGCAACGATATCTGGATCGCTGGCGCCCGCGTGTCGATGCCTTCGAAAAGGTACTCGAGTCTATTCCTGACAACGCCAAGCCGATCGTGGCTAGCATCATGCCCGCCTTCACCTCTATCCGTTATCGAAGAGACGATGCGGATGCACAAATTGCTCGCGTGACCGCCATGTTCAATGAACAGGTAATCACCGACACTCCGGGTATTTGGGGTCCGACGTTCGCAACCTTCCTCCCTCAGGAAACGTTTATGGACGTACTCCATGCCGCGTACGACCGTGGCGATCTCTTCTCGTCGACCTTCTCGTTTTCACCTTTGTATGGTGTCAATCCCTACCCGCAATGGGTGCTTGAGCATCCCCGCTACCACGAACTGTGGGAAAAGCCGGGCATGAAGGAGGTCGCAGATGCCTGGCGAGAAAAGGGACTGGTCGCGGGACTACCGACTGTTAAAGCAGCAACAACAGACTAAACTGGTCAGATGCCTCGCCAGAAAAACAAGCAGCAGGACGACAACGGCATCGCCGCACGCATTCGTCTGGCGCGCGAGCGTGCACAGCTCGACCCTAGCGGTATGCGTCAGGCCTTGGCTGAACTGGGCGAAGAGGTTTCGAAGACCGGACTCCACAGACTGGAAACCCAGAATCCTAAGAACCCGAACCTCAGCCTGATCCAGGCCATCGCCGCGATCACCAATGTTTCACCAAGCTGGATCCTGTTCGGTCAAGGATCGATCACCAAACCTGATGAATTCGGTCAGGCCATCCGCGGACGTGTCGTCGACACCATCGAACTTCTGGTCGGCGCTCTGGACCTGACAGCACGTCAGGATTCCACAATAACCAACTGGCTGAAATCAGTTCGCGAGTCCAAGCCGAGCCGCGCACGAAAACCCTAATTCGGAACGAGTTCCGTTTTCCGGAACTTTTGTTCAGAAAAACGTTGACAGACTAAATCGTCTGCGTATACTCCCCGCCCCATGATTACAACGAACGCAAAGCTCCGATTGCAAAGCACCACCAGCGGTTACTGGTATTCGCATACCAATCCCGCCGGCGACGCCGCCCTGTGCGTGCGCGTAGCGCGAGCGGATATGTTCTTCGCCCTAGGCGGAGAACCGATACATTAGCCTTCCCTGAACAGTTCTCGGGAGGCTCGATCATTCGAACCTTCCAGAGAGGCTCCCAGTAGAGACCCCGGTCGGTTCGCGAAACCACCGGGGTTTTTTTATTCCCCGATGTTTGCTCTTTAACAATGTGGATTGTTCAGACATTGGGGTGGAGCCGCTCATAGGGAGAGGCTGCGATCTACAGACCCGTCGTGCGTGGCAACGCGCCCGCCCCAATACTTCGAAGGAGAGGCTTTCATCGGCGAGATAGACCGGCTGTAACCCGGTGGTCCCGAGCGGCCCTGTAGGTTCGACTCCTACCCTCTCCACCATTCAGGGGGATTAGCTCAGCCTGGAAGAGCATCTGTGTTGCAAGCAGAAGGCGCTCGGTTCGAATCCGAGATCCTCCACCAAATTGCGAGTCATCGACCTCGGTCGAGATTCTTGATAGCGGCCTGGCGCTGCTAACCGTCGGCAACGGCGGGAAAGGAATACGACCCATGGTATTCCGCCGAGACTTAGGTCCCGGCCACTCCAGGCAAGTTCGGCCTCCAGTCGTCCTCGGCACCGCCGGGGATAGCGGTGAAACGATGCGCGGAAGTAGTGTGACTAACGCACCGGCGATGCCGGGAATGCGGGTCCGCGAAAGAACACGTGGTGGTGCAACCCGCGACACCAACATCGTCAATCGTGAGAGGTAACGAATAGTGCAGATTAGTGCGAGCTTTGCAGGCGAGTGCGACTGTGCAGAGGGCAAGGGTTCTGGCGAAAGTCAGCGTCCTCGTCCTCGGTCAAGTAACCGGCAGGTGAACGACAGTCGGCGTGTTGTATTTCGTTATCCAAAAGATAACGAAGCGACAGAGGTGCGCACGTCGAAATGGGCCTGAGTCTATAGCTCAACTGGAAGAGCGATTGCCTCCAAAGCAATAGATGCTGGTTCGAATCCAGCTTTACTCACCAATAGGTGAACGCAAAGACGCACCTCGGTACGTGGTCGAAAATGGCTTAAGGCCGGAGTCCTCGGACAATCCGGCGGTTGAATCAGTCGCAAGCTGATTTGACCTTGGCAGCGAGCCGCACGGTTGGGTGGCCCCCATTTGGAGCCCGCAAGGCTCACGGTACGCAGACTGCTGACTAGACCCGTACTACGAGTGAACCGCCACACTCTCAAAAAGGCAGTCATGGTCCTCGACTGTCGAGTTGGCTTCGGCCATTCGCCAGTGGACAAGCGCGCAACGACCCTTACGCAAGGGGTTTCGGTACTCGCGCAAAGGGAGGACTGCGAAGCGCCTAGTCTCAGCGCTTTATCTTTTCGCCGCGGTAGCTCAATCGGTAGAGCGCCGGATTGTCGATCCGGAAGATGTCGGTTCAAGTCCGATCCGCAGCGCCATGCAACTGCCGCCTGACGGGAATGGCATACCTACCTGTTTGAGTAACAGGTGCATCTCGGTTCGAGTCCGAGGGCGGCAACCAACCTGCGCGGACCTGAAGGGAAAGGCATACCTCGGCGACTTAAAATCGCTGGCATATCGGTTCGAATCCGATGGTCCGCACCAACGCGCAACTGAAGGGAATTGGTATACCTGAATAGCTCAAACCTATTCGCCTCCCAGTTCGAATCTGGGGTTGCGCACCAAATTTGACGGCACGCCGTCATCCCATGGTCTGAGTTGACGCCACATTCAACGGATCGGGTTCTCGGAACTCCCGACTGGCGCACAAAGCTCCATTGCTGCGTGTGTACCGAACAAACCGTCAGCTCACGTCACCCTTAGTCTAATTAGCTCAGACAGGTAGAGCATACGTTTAGATCGTAGTGTTGCAGGTTCGAATCCTGCATTAGACACCTGGCCTTTCACGCCATGTGAGGAAGGACGCAAGTCTGCGGTTCGAGTCCGCCCTGACAGAGAGATTCTGTCGCCACCCGCGGCTGTGTCCGGCGCAACTCACTCGATTGGTTCGCCACCGAGTGACGCGCGCAGCGATCCGCTCGCCGGTTTGCGTGTTGATTCATGTGCCCGATCAAATTCCCGACGACGTGCCCAGCGGACGGCCTGTGTGCCCCGCTGCGTGCGAACTCGCGTCTTCGATCCGGTCGTGACCCACCGCGAATCCGCCTGCCGATCGTGGGCATAACCGCACCAATCACTTAACCAGGTTCATTCACCAACAACAAAGGAGAACGCCACATGTTTTTCATGAAGTTCAATGTGCGTAAGCACGAACGTGCACTCCTGTTCCGTGACGGCGACTTCGTCAAGTTCCTCGAACCTGGCGTGCACCGTTTCGTAACGGCATTGCACCGCTACACCATCGAAAAGATCGACGTCACCGTGCCGCTCTTTGCGCACCGCCTGCAGGACTTCCTCGTGGAGTCCTACGCAAAAGACGTGGCTCGCTACTTCGATGTCATCAAAACCGATGCGGACGAGATCGCCGTCATCTACCACGATGACCGCGTCACGCTGATCATGGCTCCGGCCACGCGCCACCTCTTTACCAAGGGTGTCCGCAAGATCCGTGTGGAGCGTTACACGATCACCGATGACGTGGATATCGATACCCGCCTGGCCAAGCGCCTGCTCGCGGGTAACGATCACGTGTTGAAGTCGATCGCGGACAAGACGATCTACGCACGTGTCGTACCGGCTGGTCACGTAGGCCTGCTCTACGTGGACGGCGAACTGAAGCGCTCGCTGGCACCGGGCTTCCACGCCTTTTTGGCTGTGGAGCGCGCTGTGGAAGTGAAGCTCTTCGACACTCGTGTACAGACCCTCGAAGTCTCTGGCCAGGAAATTCTGACCAAGGACAAGGTCGCTGTGCGCATCAACCTCACCGCAACTTACCAGTACGCAGACGTCGAAATGGCGGTGCGTGCGGCCAAGGACCCCCTCGACCACCTGTACAAGGAAGTGCAGTTCGGTCTGCGCGGTGCGGTAGGTACCCGTACGCTCGACGCGCTGCTCGAGGACAAGGCCGTAATCGATACGTCGGTGGCGGCTCACCTTGTGGAGCACTTCGGGGCTATGGGTATCACGGTGAAGTCGGTTGGCGTTAAGGACATCATCCTGCCGGGTGACATGAAGATGTTGCTGGCGCAGGTGGTGGAGGCCGAAAAGGCCGCTCAGGCCAACGTCATTCGCCGTCGCGAAGAGACCAACGCGACCCGTTCGCTTTTGAACACCGCGAAGGTCATGGAGACGAACGCAGTTGCGTTGCGTCTCAAGGAGCTCGAGACGCTCGAGAAGATCACCGACAAGATCGGCAACCTCTCGGTTTACGGCGGCCTCGATGCCGTGCTGAACGACCTGGTTCGCATGAAGCAGTAAGTTTAGCCAACCCGCGGGAGGCTGGGTGCAAGGCCCGGCCTCTCGCAACTTTCGCCCTTGGCATAGTGGTTGTGCACCGGACTCTTAATCCGGTGACGAGAGTTCGATTCTCTCAGGGCGGACCAATGGTGAATCTAGCTTAATGGCAAAGCCCCAGGCCGTGACCCTGGTAGATATCGGTTCGACCCCGTTGATTCACCCCAAACATCAGCCGTCTGAAGGGAGTTTGGCATACCTACCTGCCTCAGAAGCAGGTGTTTTCCCGGTTCGACCCCGGGGGCGGCTACCAATTTGACTGTCCATTCACACGGAATGAGACTAAGCACGTCAATCCTCTAGAGAACAGTCTTGCCGAAGCTCCTACGCAACTTCTTGCCAGTGTTGCTGACCGCATTAGTGGTTCTTGTGTCCGTGTATCTCATTCGTAAAGCAGACCAACAACAAGACGTCAGCTCTACGGTCGAACTGGGACAATTACAGTCAACGGAGACGAGGGAATCTTCTGAAGGAACCAAAGTTTCAACAACGCAAACACCAGCGCAAGACGGTGATCGCCCCCCTTCACCGAGTCGTCCGTGTTTCTCTGTCGCTGACTTTGATGCCGCGTTCGATGTCCGAGCTGAAGAAGAGCGTCTAAGGTTTCTCTTCCCCAGCGGGGATGTTTTCAATGACTATCGCGGAATCGAGATGGCTGCAATGCGGTCTCTTGCCGCTCAGAATGACAAAACTGCGATGCTACTGCTCGCGGTTCAGACAGAGTTACAAGCTCTAGGTGTCGACCCGGTGCTCGCGATTGAACGGTTCAGTCGTCCAGAATCGCCGATCGGTCTTGCGGACATCATCAAGCACGCTTCTCCACCAGCTGAGAGTCGCGAACAACTCGAGAGAGCTAGAGATCTCTATTATGCGGCGGCACTCGCCGGCAATCTCGCGGCAATGACTCATCTTGGCTACGTCCAAGTTGCATTGGGCGAGACCCCGGTAACACTCGGATGGATCCAAAAGGATGAGTTCGAGGCACTTCCACGAGAGGCTCAATATCCCGTCGAAGTCATCAACGCGTACACGCTTTCAATGAGAGAGATCTCTCCGAGCGCGGACAGTGGCGCTGCAAGCGTTCTGTTTGAGCTTGCCGCACCTGCCCTAAGGAATAAGGCTTATCCCGCGGTAATCGCGAAGCAATTCAAAAGGGATAGAGCGCGTGCAAGCTTGCCCCCGGTGGAGATTTCGAGCTCCAATTTCTCTACTGACGAAATCCGAGAATTTTGGCAGAACATGTGTCCCGCCGACCGGCAGCTAATCGAAACCCGTTAGCAAACACACGGCTTTCTCTCACCAATTCTTCGTCTGAACAATCCGCATTGTTGCTGACCCGAGAAGAACAATGATGGAACAAGTACTCAAACTGGATGTGGGCGGACGGCCGGTAGGCTGGATCACTCGCGAAGATGGTGCGCTGCTGTATTGCAGAGACCAGGTTGCGTGGGAAGCCGGCGATGCAGTCATGATTCTGCGTGGCGGCTTTTCCCGGGCAACCGGGGATCGCTCAATCCTGCGTATCAACAGCATCGTTGCAACGACGAGCGTAGATCGCTCTGTAGACCAATGGGCGGGGAAGCCTGCTCTTACTAACACTGCGCTATTCCGGCGCGACGGATTTCTGTGTCTGTACTGCGGCAGCGAGTTCGGCAGGTCGCAACTGACGCGTGACCACGTCATGCCGGTGTCTCGCGGTGGTTTGGACACTTGGGAAAACGTAGTCACTGCGTGCCGTGCGTGCAATCAGCGCAAGGCGGACTCGCTGCTGGATGAGTGCGGCATGTCGCTACTGGCAACGCCTTATGTTCCGAATCGGGCAGAAGGCCTGATCCTGAGCAATAGAAAGATCCTCGGTGACCAGATGGCATTCCTGAGGACGCACGTTGGTCCGCAGAGTCGGATCTAAATTGCCGGGGTCGGCTAGCCGAAAGCCGCTTGAACGTGTTTGGCTTCCAATGCTTCGAGGTAATCGAGATAGGCCTGGTCACCAAGCATCCGGATCGCGCTGTCCTGCCAGTTTGCATCCAGCCAAATCGCAAGCTCGGTTGCTTCATTGCGCCGGTTATCTCGGATCATCGCTAGTCGCTCAGCGACTTGGTTGGGTGGTAGCCAACGGAACTGTCGATGACGATTGACGCGCGCTTCCTCGCGAAAAAACTCCGGTTCAATAATCATGTGAAGCTCTCCCTTTCATGATTATTTCGTAAGTTAGGAATCGCCTTTTGAGGTCACAAGTTACGGTTTTATTGCAGATTTCCAGAAGCCAAGATTCAGACGGTTACGTTCAGGTCATCAGAAGATACCTGAGCAGGCAACCGGCCCAGCGACGTTAATTTGCGCAAGCGAAACTGTTGCTTCAGCAGCTAGCAGCGTCATTCATCAGACAACCCACGCACGCTGATCCGCCATACCCATAGACGCGACAACTGGCGCCGTGCGTTGCAGATCCTGGAAATCCGCTTTGCTCGTCATGCCACGCCACTGGCAGCGAATGAGCGACTGCGCGACGGCACCGCCGAGAGTTGCACCCGGTCCGGTGATGATGAACAGATCCGGTGCAAACTCTTTTGCGGCCGCCTGCACGGCGGCGGTGAAATCGTACGGTTCCGTGACCTGATACCCCAGTGTGTAATCGAGCAGTGCGTCGGCATCCGTCGCGTTCGGCCACCACGTGTGACCACGACCGTCTACCATTGGCTTTGTTGGCTGGCCAAAATCGACGTCACGCAAGGCGCGTTGCCCTGCCTCAGCAACCGGCGCTTGAAGTGATGTATGAAACGCTGCGTGGTTTGGTAAACGCATGGGGAAGCGATCTTGAAGCTGTGGCTGAGTTTCTTCGAATCGCTTGAGACCTGCTTCATTACCTGCGAGGACCAACATCCCGCCCAACTCAATAGACAGTCCGAGAACGCAATCGGGTGCTTCGTTGATAGCAGCAACGTCTGTCAGCAACGATTGCCGCTTGACCGGATCATCTTCCCACTCGCTGTTCACGAACGGGTAAATAAGCTGACCACCAATCAAGTGCTCCTGCATCAACGTGCCCATCGTATTCACGACACGGAATCCATCCGTGGCAGACAATGCACCGGCGACAGCGAGCGCAATGTACCAGCCCATCGAATTACCTGTGACAGCGACGACTTCAATGTCGTCAGCTAACGCCTGTGCGTCACACAAAGATGAGGCATAGATCAGGGGCGAGGAAATGTCCCCGCGCGAGTATCGTCCGAGTGAGAAACGGTCGGCTGCATCAAGCTCGATGACAGACGCTTGATTGTTTTCTGCTCTAATCGCGTCGAACTCGCTGAACAACGGCATGCTGGATGCATGATGTCGCTTCAGGTAGCCGAGCTCCTCCTTGCCGTAGGTGCCGCGACCTGGGCAAACAACTACAGCAGTGCGTGGCATTACGAAGCGGCAGCCGTTCGCTTCGGCGTCTGTAGAGCGACCGCGCTCGCAATAATCTCGTCAACCGACGGTAACGTCACCGCATATGCCGGCCCGGTTGCGATGAAGCTATCGTCGGCCGTGACACGTGCCAACGAGCTACGACCTTGTTCGGCAAAGAACGCCATCAACGCTTCGGATTGACTGCCGGTGCGGCGACACTCATCGACGATCAGAACATGTTGGCAGTGTTCGGTTGCCTCGAGCAGAGCGGTTTCCGGCATCGGCGCAATCCAGCGCATATCAACCACACGAACCTGGATACCCTGCTCTGCCAGTTGCGCCTGCGCTTGGCGTGATAAGTGTACGCCGTTGCCATAGGTGACGATCGCGACATCCTGACCGTCACCGTGGACGCCAACTTCACCGAGTGACAAGCGCATTGCAAGTTGAGGATAGACACCTAACCAGCCGCCATCGCCGTCGGCATTCAAGTCCCGCATACCGTACAAAGCGATCGGTTCGATAAACACCACGACACGCTGCTCCTCTCGCGCCAAGCGAACGCACTCACGAAGCATCTGGGCCGCATCGGGGCCGCTGGATGGGCAGGCGATCACAAGGCCGGGGATATCGCGGAGCACCGCCAAAGAGTTGTCATTGTGAAAGTGCCCACCAAAGCCACGCTGATACCCAAGTCCGGCAATGCGAATCACCATGGGATTTGTGAACTGACCATTGGAGAAAAACGATAGCGTCGCCGCTTCGCCTCGCACCTGATCCTCGGCGTTATGCAGGTACGCAAGAAATTGAATTTCCGGCATCGGGATAAAACCGTTTTGGCCGAGCCCGATCGCAAGTCCCAATATCGACTGCTCATCCAGCAGCGTATCGATCACTCGACCGGAGCCAAAGCGCTGATAGAGCTTCTGGGTGACGCCATACACGCCGCCTTTACGACCGATGTCCTCCCCCATCAGCACAATCTCCGGGTACTCGAGCATCAAATCGCTCAGCGCGAGATTGATCAATTTCGACATCGGCTGTGGCGTGGTGAGTGCACGCCAATCGCTGGTCAGCATTTGCTCGCGATCAACGGTGCTCGGTGTCCTTGGTGTTATGCAATTGCGTTTCGGTGGAATCAGGCTGGCCTTTACTGCGCGTGCCGATGAGAGCCTCGGCCGTGCCACCGCTTCAGAACGCAGTCGTTCGAGTCTTCGCTCTGTCTCGTCGTAAATGGCTAATGCATCCGACGGATCAAGGGCACCCGCATCACGTAGCAGTCTCACTGTGTGCAAAAGCGGATCGTTCGCTTCGTCCGCCTCGACCTGCGGACGCGGCAGGTACGACGTCACAACATCCGCACCGGCGTGGCCGTACAAACGAATCACACGGAGATGCAACACAGCCGCTTTACGGTGCTCGCGAACATATCGAGCAACTTCACGGGCTGTTGCTACGGTCTCGTAGATATCGAGTCCATTCGCTGAGAAGTATTCAAGGCCGGGTCGATCTTCAAGCGACGACGCAACCCAGCCTCTCGGTGTAGTCGTAGAAATCCCGATCCCGTTGTCCTCGCACACAAGCATCAATGGCAAAGGCGAAGTCTGGATGGATGCCCAACCAATGGTGTTGATCGCACCCTGGGCCGTTGAGTGATTGAGTGACGCATCCCCGAAGGTACAAACCGCGATATCGTCGGGTACGCAAAGGGCATGCTCGGGGCGGTAGCGGCGCGTCGCGCCGATGGCGAACGCCGCACCGACTGCCTTCGGTAAATGGCTCGCAATCGTTGAAGTCTGTGGCGGTATTCGCAGCTTGCGTGAGCCCAAGACTTTGTGACGTCCACCGCTGATGGGATCAGCGGCGGAACATGCGAATGAGAGCAACATGTCCCACGCCATGTGTTGCCCGGGAACCTGATCACCGCGTGCGATCTGAAATGCTGCATCACGATAGTGCAAGAAGGCGATGTCACTGGGTCGCAGCGCATGAGCGACCCCAGCCATGCCCTCGTGGCCGGACGATCCAATCGTATAAAAACCCTCACCAGCCTGCTGCATAGAGCGACTGATGCGGTCGAGCTGCCGACTTAAAACCTGAGCGCGGAACAGCGTCACCGCTTCGGTGTGGGTCAATGCATTGGTCGGTGCATTGCCTTCTGGAAAATCTTCGCTCGCCACACGCCTGCGAAAATTCTGATGGACGATTTCAACGCGGTCCATGGAGTCTCTTATCCGACGCCGCAGCCCCCCTGCAGCGCAGTCGATATCAGACGCCATTTAAGCGCTGCGGTCAATGATTATCGGCCCAAAAAAAGCCGCGCAACCCATTCGGATCGCACGGCTCAGAGACGTCGAGTTCAGTTACGCCCGACCGATTCGGACTGCATCACCATCAAAGGTGTTGAGTGACAGGACAAAATCGTCCTTCGTATAGCCCAATGCCTGCTCTTCCAGAATACCGATGGCGATCTCCTCGCCCATACGCACGCTATCGAAGTAGTCCGAGTAATAGTGCACGCCGGCCATGTTGCGCCCAATCGAGATGTTCGCTGCGAGCTTATTCAACTCACCCTCGAGCGTCAGCGGACAATCGAGTTCGGCAAACTTCAGCTTCTTGCCAGAATCAACCGCATGATAGGCGCCGTACTTCACCTTATATCCGCATTTCTCAAACTGCGCGATTTGGTCTTTGCTGTAGAACCCAGCCTTGATGTCGCCCTTCTTGGTCAACTGCGCAAAGATCGCGGAGGTATCAAAGAAGGCCTTCAGAATCGTCACACAGGCACCGGCAACGGTAGCGTGTCCTGCACCGTACGTTGGGTGCATCGGTGAGCCTTCCTCGAACGCCATCGGCAACAATGCCGTGCTTTCACCCGCCGCATTCTGATTGTTGGTGCGTATCGCGTCGATCGTCTCTTTTAGTGCATCCGCCATCTTGGTGAACGCACCGCAGGTGACGCGGTTCTCATCGTCGATTTCTTTTGCTTTCTCGAGTCGACCACCAAGGGCCTCCGGACGCAGGCGAAGGTGCACATTGAACTTCTGATAGCGCACCGCCTTAAGACCTCGTGTCGCCACCTCGGTCACGAGGCTCAGAATGTGCGGTCCGCCGTACAGCGCAAAACCACCCGCGTTGACCGGCACCGTTACGCGGTTGACTGCGTCAAACAGCTCGCCATCGCCTCCTTTAATTGAAACACTATCCTTGCCCGACAGAAGATCAAACGCCGGATCGAAAGGCGTGCCGTTACCGAGCAGGATCAGACAACCGGTGAGGTAGGCTTGGTATAGCGCATCGATGTGCACATAGGTCGCCATGTCACGCGGCGTGTAGATAAAGCGCGTATGGCCGGGCGAGAAGTCCTGACCCGGACCGGTCGGTACACACGGATCCGATGAGCCTCGCACCTCGAAGCCGTTTTGGACTGCCAGCCAGTCGTCCCACTTCATCATGTAATCGTCACCATCCGCGGCGACCGGGACGCGCTGGTCAATTTGCTGGGCACCGTAGCCAACGATCCCGTCTGACGGATCACCGACTGTACCCACCAGCATCAGTTGAGAGACATACGGGCCCGCTTCGACACCTGGCGAAGAACCTCGAAACGCGGTCTGTCGTGTGATCTGTCCGTTTTCGTTCGTGCGTGCACGTCCAGCCGAGCCATCCAGTGGATAGGGCAAGGCGTTCAAGCGCGCGATTGAGTCGTTCAACGCTGCGCTACCCGTGCCACCGCCGGTGTCCCAGTTGAAGAACGGTAAGTCGCGAAGCAATGCCAGCTCATAGACCTCAGCCATTTCATAGTTGAGTTCGTCGGAACAGAGCGCCGGTGCCGGCGCCATTGTGACAGCCTGTGCGTCTGGGCCTTGCAGGTCATGAACAACACCGGCAGTCGGTGCTTCCCACAAACGGCGGTTGAAGTCTTCACTCATCGGGACAGGCACGCGTGTGGTGAATGGCGCGATGTAGCCATTGTCGATCGCGCTGCGGAACTCTTTGAAGTGTGCAGCGTTCTCGACCAACCCTGTGGTCGAGTTGTGTTCTAGCCCCTTGGTAAAGCTCATGGGGTAACAGGCCGATCCATAGCGGATTTCATCCGCATTCGCCTGATGTCCCGGGTGTTCTCTGTGACGAGCTTTCTCTGCGGCTTCAATACGAAACGCAAGTGTCTGCTGTGCGCGATCCTTGGCCATGCTGCGTGCCTCCGTGCTGTGGTGTGTCTTTCGGTAGTGCCACCACGGCCGCAGTTATCTCAGATCACAGACGGGTTGTTTGTGCCTCGCAAGCAGACCACATATCTCGCGCTTGCAATGCTGCGCATAGTGCAGGGCAGACCGGACGGTGCGGCGTGGTCGTCGCGGTGTCGTTGTCGCGCGTACGCGCGATGGCCTCAGCGAGATCCCCCGCCAGGTAACCCGCATCGCAGTGGTTGCTCTCGCGAGTCTGACTCCTGTCGTGTATCAATCCAAAAGAGTGATTCTGTTCGTGCAAGAAGGTATTCAACAGTGCAAAAGCATCATAGTTGAATTTCCACAGGTTCAACTCGACGGTATTGGTTCTCGCCGTGTACAAGGCCGTTGTCGACGCCCAGGGCCATGGGCTGCGCCATGGCAAGAGGTTTTCGCGAGGTAGACCGCCATTGGTCGAGTATCGGTCGAGTACCCAATGCGTCGGTGTTGGAAAAGACGCGACCTCCTCGAGAACCTCGGACCTGATACGACCCTCCCAAACAATCGCGCCTTTGGTTTCAAGCTCCAGCAGCACCTCCCGAAACAAAGGGTCCTCGATTGCCGCTGCCTGCATCGCCATCGCTTCATCGATGTAACGCTCATGCTCGGGCGTGAAACTCGCGCAGGCGGATAGCGCAGCAACACCAAGCCACAAAAAGCGTCTGCATCGCACGGAATCAACCAGACTAGTCTTCGTTCGCTTGGCTAAGCGCAGCGGCATACTTTGCATTGCTCTTGATGTACGACACCAGTCCGGGATATTGCTTAACGCTAGTCTTCGAAAAAACCGCGAAGATGTCGATCTCATCCATGGGGTCGCTGGCGTCCCCACGCCAACTAGCAAAAGCAAATATGGCAGCGATTGACGCATAGGTTACCGGAGCTCTGGATGCAGGCGGCGACGTATCTGAGTCCGAGAAATATGCGCTAGTGAACGCTGTCTTTCCATGTAGACGGAACGCGTTATAGATCGCCGCGCGTGCGTCGTCCTCATGGACTCGAACAATGTCCTGATGGACCTCGTTCTCAATCTTACTGGCCAGTCGTAGGTAAGTGCGTAAAGACCTGGCTACACCAAGCCACAACAGCGGATCATTGGATGGAGGCTGCTTCGAATCTACGCCTACAAATCGGTTTACCGCCTGAGACAAAATATCCTTGCACTCGATGAGTAACCGCTCCGATCGACGATAAGCTGCATCTTCATCATTGCGTTCCGCCGTCTGGCGATACACAAATACTGCAACTACCGCAGCAACGCACACCGCCATCGTCGACAGAGCGGTCCACGACCCTTTTGCATCGTCTTTCCAGTCCAGCATTGTGACGATCAATACCAACGCCAACATCGCGCATGGCACGAAAACCAGCCGAAACGCAGTTGTATCGATGTCGTCCCCTCTCATGGGGATAGTCTAGCACTGCGTCGACGGTGGCCGACGGTGTGTCTGGCGATGATATGAATGGCTACAATGCAAGACATGAGTTCAAAGACACCCGCTGAGTCTGCCGTCGAGCACAACGTCTATAAGGTCTTCCCCAATGACCTTAATTCGAAAAACACTGTCTTTGGGGGTCTTGTCATGAGCCTGTGTGATCGAACCGCACTGATCGTCGCCGAGCGGCACAGCGGTTCGGCTTGTGTCACGGCGGCGGTCGATAGCCTCACTTTTCTTGCGGCGGCCGGCACCGGAGACACACTGATCGTTAAGGCCGCTGTGAACCGAGCGTGGCGAACATCCATGGAGATCGGTTGTCGCGTCACCGCGGAGAACAGTCGCACAGGCGAAACACGCCATATCGTTTCGGCGTACCTCACCTTCGTCGCACTGGATGACAATGGCCGTCCGACTCCGGTTCCGGAGATCCAACCGACGACTGACATCGAGCGTAAGCGCTATGAGCAGGCTGCCTTTCGTCGCAAGCAGCGATTGGATAACAAATGACTGAAGAGCATCTGCCCGCGGAGGAACCATACGCGCCAAACCTGCCATATTTGAATCATGGCGACGCGCCGACCGACGACACCGCAAAGGCGTTGCTGCTCGCCCAGCACGAGTATCTGCGCAATGAGATCAGCCACTCCATCGCGGACATTATGCGAAACCCAACGATCGCCGCGGTTGCCAGCGGTGGTGTGTGGGCGTGGCTGTTCGCCTCGGATGACGGCTCCGGGGTTCGCGTCGCCGCAGCGATCATCCCACTCATATTGAGCCTACTTCTGATCTGGAGAGACAAGGCGGTCCGTGATAACTGGATTGAGATTGCGCACTACTGCCTCGACATCGAGCGCCGACTCGGCACCGAAGGGTGGGAGCACCATTGCTTTTCGAAACGTAAGCCCGACGATGCGTGGACTCGCAATTTTCACGCGAACTGGACGAAAGCTTGCTTGTGGTTGATTGCCCTGTTGAACGCGATCGCCTTCCTTTACGTCGCTTTCTGGCACATCGACTGAATCAGAATAGCGCAGCGATCAGCATGAACAACGTAGCCAGGAATCCGACTGCCCACACCACGGATCGCAGCAGATAGACACCTGAGGCGTAGGCGGGGACGTAGGCAATGCGAGCTGCGAGGTAAACCCAAGCGCAGTTTTGTGTCAGACCGCTGCTCGATTCACTCAAAACCACGACGACGACAGCAATAGCGAATAGCACAAGCGCCTCGAAATGGTTCTCCATTGCCCGTTTCAGGCGACCAGCCATGCCTTTTGCGACCTTCTGTTCATCGCGCGGCCCCGCCGTGTAGTCGGTGCCTAACTGCAGATTGACGGGTATCGCCATCAGGATGAACTGGACGTACTGCAACAGTGCGGCAAATCCGAGGATTTTGACTTCAACGGGCATGGCAGTGTCTCTCTAACTACCTCCCCATATGGTGCTACAAAGCTGCTTGGATTTCCGGATTGATAAAAATAGACAAATATTAAACGGAAATTCAGTTTTGTTGCGAAATCGAGATTAGAGAGCGATCAAAAGGTGACGCAACTCCTATATCGATAGGCCCGAACGATTATTTCAGTTATTTCAGTAGAAAATGAAATGAGTACTATGTATTCTAGACAAATCGAAGATTGACTAAGTTTTTCTTCGACAAAAAAGGGGGCTTTTTAGACAAGCAGCCGCAGTTCCTCACCGGCGAGGTGATAGCAAGACGCAATCGCAAACTGCTGCAAACGGCGCTGCAGATAGACTGAATGGAGGTTACCCATGTCAACTGACGTAAATCTGACGTATAACGCTGGGTCCGAGAACTCGGGCTCTAACTGGCTGACCCGCGCGGCGGCTACTGGTTACATCGCAGACCTTGGCTGGTCTGACCGCATTGCCCACTGGTTCCTGCGGATTCCGCTGGCGGTGTTGATCTGGAGCTACGGCATCCAGAAATTCCCATCCGTATTCACGAACCCTGGCGACTTTGGCGTACCGGCAGTGCTCTACGTACTGAACGGGCTCGCGGAAGTGCTTGGGGTCATCGCGCTGATCGTCGGTGGCATCGTGGAGACGTGGAATCCGAAGCACAACCTGCTCCGATTGGGTGGTGATGTCATCACCCGCACTGCGGGTTTTGCGTTGGCTTCAGCCATTGGTGGCGTCATTTACTTCTTCTACTGGGGCTCGATCACCCTCAGCAACCCGCACACCATGCAGTTCGGCCTCGCACTGTTCTTCATGCTGCGGGGTAACAAGCTGATTCGCGCTCGTCAGGTTGAGTTGCCGACCGCAAACGCTGCCGCGTAAGCGCCGCATTAGAAGAGTGAGTAAGAGCCCTGCCGTTCCGCGACGGCAGGGCTTTTTTTGCTTGTGGTTTGACGCGTTCGTAGAAACAATGTTGCGCTCACCAGCACCGGACCGGAGGGGAGTGTTCCAGTGACTCAGTATCCGCACCTTTTTACGCCGCTTGATCTTGGGTTCACCACGCTCCGGAATCGAATCCTCATGGGGTCGATGCACACGGGTCTCGAAGATGGCAATCAACATGCGAAGCTGGCCGCCTACTTTCGAGAGCGTGCGCGCGGCGAGGTAGGCATTATCGTCACCGGCGGTTACGCGCCGAATCGTGCTGGTTGGGTCAAGCCGTTCGCTGGGAAGCTGACCACTCGCGGCGAGGCGGCGAAGCACCGGACGGTGACCGCAGCAGTTCATGAAGAAGGCGGCAAGATCGCGCTGCAAATCCTTCACGCCGGACGGTATGCCTACCATCCGCTGGCCGTTGCGCCCTCGAAAATTCGTTCGCCGATCACCCCATTTACGCCGCGCGAGTTGTCTACTGCTGGTGTCGAGCGACAGATTCGTGACTTCGTAAACTGTGCGAAACGCGCTCGCGAAGCAGGTTATGACGGCGTCGAAATCATGGGCTCAGAAGGCTACTTCATCAACGAGTTTCTGGTGAGCCATACCAACCAACGGACCGACAAATGGGGCGGCGACTACGAGCGCCGGATGCAGCTGCCAATCGAAATCGTGTCGCGCACGCGCGAAGCTGTTGGCGATGACTTCATCATCATTTATCGGCTATCGATGATCGATCTGATCCCTGACGGCAGTACGTGGAACGAGACCGTGCAACTGGCAAAGGCTATCGAAAGCGCGGGCGCCACCATCATTAACACCGGCATTGGTTGGCATGAGGCGCGCGTGCCAACGATTGCAACCTCCGTCCCACGCAAGGCATTTACGTGGGTGACTCGAAAAATGAAAGAAGAGGTCAGCATTCCCCTGGTGACCTCGAACCGGATCAATCTGCCGAGTGTTGCCGAGGAGATTCTGGAAAACGGCGATGCGGACATGGTGTCGCTCGCAAGACCATTGCTCGCCGATCCGGAGTTCGCAAAGAAGTCTCGCGAAGGGCGTGCTGATGAGATAAACGTGTGCATCGCCTGCAATCAGGCGTGCCTGGATCATACCTTCTCAAACAAGACGAGCAGTTGCCTGGTGAACCCACGGGCGTGCCACGAGACTGAGTTGAACTACGAGAAGACCGAGACGGTGCGCCGTTTCGCGGTCATCGGCGCAGGCCCTGCCGGACTGTCGACCGCGCTGGTGCTAAACGAGCGCGGACACAAAGTGGATCTATACGATCGTGCCGACAAGATTGGCGGGCAGCTCAATATGGCGGCGGCGATTCCCGGCAAAGAAGAGTTTTTCGAGATGCTGCGCTACTACACGCGTCAGCTCGAGCTCAGCACCGTCGACCTGAAACTCGGCACAGATGTCTCAGAGTCACTGTTGATCGATGAGGGCTACGACGGCGTCATCGTTGCGACCGGTGTCGTGCCGCGTGACCCGCAAATCCCTGGTCAGGATCACCCCAAAGTACTGAGCTACATCGATGTACTGCGCAATAAAGCGCCTGTTGGTAAACGGGTAGCAATCATCGGTGCCGGCGGCATCGGTTTCGATGTGGCTGAGTATCTCGTTCATGAGGAAGGTCAATCATCAACGATGGACCTGGATGAGTGGCTCGCCGAGTGGGGTGTCGTGGATCCCGCGGATGCTCGTGGCGGTTTATCGCGTGAGCGCGCCCAACCCGCCGGACCCGCCCGCGAGGTGACCCTGCTCCAACGCAAGAAAGGCAAACTCGGTGCGAAGCTCGGCAAAACCACCGGCTGGATTCATCGGTCATCTTTGAAGATGAAAGGTGTGAAGATGATCGGCGAAGTGAACTATGAGCAGATCAGCGACGAGGGCCTGCTCATCACGTTTGGCGATGGTCGCAAAGACCCGACCTGGCTGGACGTCGACAACATCATCATGTGCGCCGGACAGATCCCATTAGAAGAATTGAAGACGCCATTGGAGGCTGCCGGCATTCCGGTTCATGTCATCGGTGGTGCAGATGTTGCGGCTGAGCTCGACGCGAAGCGTGCGATCAATCAGGGGAGTCGACTGGCGGCTGCGCTCTAGTGGCTATAGCCTAGGCAGCACGCAATAGCGTCATTACTTGCTCGAAACCACCGATACGAGCATCGCTAAGTTCGTCCAATCGTAAGCTCGCGTAGAAATCGGCGAGTACGCCGCTTACGTCTTCAAGTAGCGTGGCACCACCAGCCGTCAGCGTGGCCAAACTCTGGCGAGCATCACGCTCATTGCGCACGGTTGCCACATAGCCGAGTTTCTCCAGCGGTTTGAGCGCTCTCGTAACGCCAGACGGTGTAACTGACAGCGACTGCGCGAGTGCGACACGAGTAAGGCCCTGATTCGCCTCCTGTAGTGCACGTAATAGTCGGTACTCGCTAAAGCTGACCCCGCGCGAGAATGACAGCGCATTATCGAGACGCCGCTCTACTACGGCCGCGACGTTCAGCATGTCGAGGATGAGTTGCTCGGAACGTTTTGCTTTCTTTTTCATCAGCGAATAATACGTGAGCACTCACGTATTATTCAACTTTTGTAGAGTGGAAACTCAGGTGCTCTAACTACCCGTCGCCTGTGCTGAGGATTTCTTTCGCCTCCTACGACGGCGTTGCGGCTTACCACTCGCATCCTGGTTAGCGGGGCGTTTACGCGATTGCGGCTTCTTCTTTGTCGGGCGCTTTTTCGCAGACGACATCGGTTTTTTCCGTGGACGATTCCGACTGGGTCGACGACGCTGTTCGGTCGACGCCTCTTCCGATTCAGAGCCAGGCTCGTAACCTTCGACGACTTCTTTCGGAAGTGTCGTCTTCAGCAATCGTTCGATGGCTTTCAACAGCGGCTTCTCATCACCGCTGACCAGTGACACCGCGTGTCCGTCCTGACCCGCACGAGCGGTCCGTCCAATTCGGTGTACGTAGTCCTCTGCAACGGCAGGCAGGTCGTAGTTCACGACGTGCGGCAGCTTGTCGATATCCAGACCGCGCGCCGCAATATCCGTGGCCACAAGGACCCGAACTTCGCCCGACTTAAAATCCTTCAATGCACGAGTGCGTGCGCCCTGCGATTTATTGCCGTGAATCGCGACCGCTTCGATGCCATCGTCAATTAGGTTGCCAGCCAGACGATTCGCACCACGCTTGGTGCGTGTGAACACCAACACTTGCTGCCAATTGCCCGAACCAATCAGATAGTACAAGAGTGATCGCTTGCGCGACTTCGCAATCGGATGAATCATCTGCGTCACGCGCTCGGCGGTCGTGTTCCGCGGTGCGATCTCAATCTCTACCGGATTATCGAGGATCGTCGATGCAAGATTCAGAATGTCCTTGGAGAAAGTCGCCGAGAACAACAGATTCTGACGCTCGCTCGGCACCAGCTTAAGGATGCGTCGAATGTCTCGAATAAAGCCCATATCGAGCATGCGATCCGCCTCATCAAGAATGAGTGTGTCGATGTGGCTAAGATCGATAGTGTTCTGTTGTGCGTGATCGAGTAGACGCCCCGGCGTTGCGACAACAATATCGACGCCCTGGCGGAGCTTGCTGATCTGCGGTCGAATGCTAACGCCGCCGAAAATCTGCATCGACTTAAGCGGCAAGTGAGCACCATAGGCTTGAACACTATCGCTCACTTGAATCGCTAGCTCGCGTGTCGGCACCAAGATCAACGCCCGAATCCGACGCTGCTTTCCTTTGGGTCGATGGCGCATGAGTTTCTGCAAAAGCGGCAACGTGAAACCAGCAGTCTTGCCGGTGCCGGTCTGGGCGCTCGCCAAGATATCGCGACCGTCGAGTACTGCAGGAATCGCTGCCGATTGAATAGGTGTTGCTTCCGTGTAGCCCTGTTCTTCGACCGCACGCAACAATTCAGCCGAAAGGCTGAGTTCTTTGAATAACACTGGAGTGTTCTCCGGGGTGCCTGAACATCGCGTACGGACTATGCCGGCGAGTTTCGGTCCAGGCCTTGGATAGGAGTTCGTAGTGCGGCAGGCTGCCGGACCATCAAGCGTCGACCGATGGACGCTGCAAGCAGCACAATAGCAGGTTTGCAACTTAAAAGAGCAAATTGTTTTTGGTGGGTGCCTGGTCCGGAGCCCATGGCTTCTGAGCTACTAGCGCGAGCCAATCGGTATAGAACTGGTTCAAGAATCTTTGCGCATGGAAAAAGTGGTAGTGCTGCGACGGGTCGAGAGTCTCGGTGATGCCGTCCACATAGACGCTGTATTCGACCGAGCATCCGGTGGGCGTCGTTGTCTTGTAAGTGTAACCGGTGCCATCCAGAAAGCGCTGGCCCTCGCCTGCGGCGATCTCTGCAAGCACCACCAACTCGTCCTCGGTCTTCATCATGAACTGGTTGTTCTTTGCTAACGGACTCGTGCGCACTATCTCGGTCGCCTCGAATGTCAGTGGCGCTGCAAAACCCTGTTCCGTCGACAGCACAAATGTTTGAGTGTCACCAAACACAACTCGCTTTCGACCCCACTGGTCTTCTGCGCCGTCGACTCGACTACCGGACTCATAAATCACCCAATAACCCAAGTTGTTCTGCGGGGATCCTGGTGGGTAACAAACCACTTTGGCAAAGGCGCGAAACGCTTCGCCGGTGTACGCCTCCAGATCAGTGTGGCGGAACTCTATCCACGCTTCACTCTCGCCGGATGAGACACTCGTTGGACCCAATCGGAAATACTTACCGGGCACCATACCGCCGGCCTTTCCACCATAAAGCGTGTGCTCATTACCCCAAGGCAACGCATCGTTCTTAGTGCGCGCATCGGAATCTGCCTCACAAGCGCAGAGACAGACTACGCAGAGAATGAGAAACGAAGACCCCGTGAGTTTCATGCACTTCAGTCTACTTTGAATCTTCCATGAGCGGTGACTTGGACGCGGCACCAAAGTAAAAAAACCGGCGCACCGAAACCTTCGGATACGCCGGAGTTCAATCCGCTGCGCCGTTGGATCAGGGCGTACACATGTCATTCATCGCAAGGTAAACCGACCCAGTTCTCACGTTGCCGGCATGGTCCTCAACCTCCACGTTCAATGTGGCGGCGTTGCCGAGATGCGTCACGGCAAACGTCAAATCAACCACCTGGTTTGCTGCTGCGAATGCGGGGTTCGGGCGCTCGTAGGTCAGCGTTTTCCGCCAGCCCTGCATATCGCCATTCGCGCCTCTTATCTCAACAAAGTCCGCCACTGCGTCACCCTGACTCACATTCACAAACTCGGTAGGACCATCCTCGAACACCAACGGATTCTGCCATTGCCCGACCCAGGCAACGTCGCGCTCGGGCAGGCTGACTTCGATGCGTTTGATGCCACTCAAGTCTTCCGCGCGGACCGTGAAGCTGTACGGCACCGTCCCGATCGGCATGTTTGGACCGGCCAGCTCACGGAAAAAGTAAGTACGATTCTGGATGTACTTATCTGTGAAATCCGTCTGGTTGAAGGTGTCGGTCCAATATTCCGCCCAGCCGTCGCTTACCGTCCCACGACAGCCCAGCGCTTGTGGACCGACGTAGTTGTACTTCCAGTGAACCCGAGGCGGCATCACGTTGTGTTCGTACCAGATAATCGGCCCAGCGTTCATTGAGTCGTTCATCGTCACGATCAGCGTCGGTTTGATCGAGTCGTTGGCCGGCACGGTACCACCGCCTCTTCGAGCATCTGCATCGGTCGCGCTGGTTGCCAAAAGGCCCAAGATTACGGTCGTCATTAGTTTGTTCATGTCTAGCTCCCTAAGTGCTGTTGAAATTGGCTGCGGCTCATACCGCGGAACCGATCATCTCGGGAGCGCTACCCTTTTCGCCTGACGAAGACCTCCGGATTTCCGAATCAGTACCTGACGAACACCGCCACTTACTGATTTATCTCGCTTTTTTACTTGTGCGGGAGCTAGTGCGAAGCCGGCTCAACGGGTAGTCTTGAACCCTCAAGGGGGAGTTTTTTGGCTTCAGATCACGATCCGAACACGGCATTTAGCCTCGCGAACGTCGAAGTTCACCCATCGCGGAATCTGCTCGTTACGGAATCGGCGGAAATCCGAGTCGAACCACGATTGATGGACGTACTCGGTATGCTCGCGGAGCGCCCGGCAGAGGTGGTGGCGCGTGATGCCTTGATTGAACGGCTATGGGTCTCTGAATACGGCGCCGATGAGGGTCTGACGCGCGCAGTTTCTCGTCTGCGCAAAGTACTGCGAGATGCCGGCGTCCCGGGCGAAGCCATCGAGACGATTAAGAAGCGAGGCTATCGACTGGCGACACCCGTTGAACCCATCGCAAGTACGGCCGCTCTTCCTACGGCGCCATTATCGGCAAGCCGTTCTGGGTTCGCACTCTGGTTAGGTATCGCGGGCGCACTCTTGGTCGCACTGCTGCTTTGGCACTTCCGTGCGCCAGCTCCAACCGAGTCCAGTGGCCCACCGACGCTCGCGGTGCTCCCATTCCAGACCCTGAGCGACGATACCAATGATCGATACGTCGGTACGGGCGTTGCCGAAGAACTTTTGAACAAACTCGCCGGTATTACCGACCTGCGGGTGATTGCGAGAACGTCTGCATTCGCCGACGACCCCGATGACGACAACATCGCGCTTGCCGAGCGACTCGGCGCGGATCACCTGCTAACCGGTTCTGTGCGCCGCGACGGTGAGCGTATGCGCATCACGGCGCAACTGCGTCGTGTCGATGACCGCGTCAGTCTTTGGTCAGAGACTTATGAGCTGGATACCACTGCCTTATTTGATATCGAAGACACCATTGTTTTGGAGATTGCTCAAACGTTGCAGGTGCGCCTTGGCGTGGGAGCGGCAAACGACCGAGTTGACGGCACCGGCATCAATGCAGCCGCCTATGACCAGTATCTCCAGGGGCTACGACTCTGGGGTGATCGTATGCGTCGCAACACAAACCGTCGCGACGCACTAGCGGCGTTCGAACGCGCGGTTTCGTTCGATCCGAACTTTGCAGATGCATGGGCCGGTCTTGGCACAGTCGCTGCGTTCAGTGTCGGCAGTCCTCAGAGTCGCGATCAAGTTGCCTTCTCTAAGAAGACTGAAACGGCACTTCTGACTGCGCTCTCGCTGGACCCCGATAACGTCAAGGCGAACGCGGCGCTGGCCGTCTTTCACTCGACACAGCGTATCGATATCGAGAAAGCAGATTTGTATCTCAAGAAAGCGCAAAGCATCGCTCCGAATGCCGCGTCCACGCACTACGCCTCGACTTGGGTGTATCGCCTGCTGGGCGATGCAGAAGCAGCGCTCGCCGCGATCGATCGAACCATCGCACTCGACCCATTGAATCCAGCGCTGCCGGGCTCTCGTGCTGCGATACTGATCGAGCTGGGCCGGTTTGATGAAGCCATGGCGATTTTCGACGCCTGTTTCGAAGTTCGCTGCATGGGTGAGGGTTTTATCGCATTCGGGAGTACTGCAGCCATACTTTCTGACGACCCAGAGCACCTGGATCGATGGCGTCCTCGCATGGCCGCGTTTGCCGAGATCCTCTCAACACAATCAGATGAACAAAAACCGAACGTGGCGAAGGTACTGCCGGCCTTCATGGCCGTGGGTTTTGGCAGCGAGAATGCCGAGCAGCAGATCGAAGGTTTTCGCAAATTAATGGCAGAGGAGCTGATTACAGATTCGATTGGCTCCTGGGGGCCAACGCTTGCACCGTATCTCCCTGTCGAAACCGTAATGGACGCACTACATCTCGCCTATGAACGTGGTGAGCTGTTCGGTGCCGTCTTTACGCTTACCCCACTATACGGAGTCAACAATTGGCCAGAGGAAGTACTGCGCCATCCGCGATATCGCGAGCTTTGGGAGCGACCTGGCATGCCTGAACTCGCCGCCAGGTGGCGGTTGCAAGAGTTGACGGCAGGACTCCCGCGAGAGTGAGGAGGTATCATCAAACCCATGAAACCGTTCACATTCAATACCGTCAACACGATAATCAGCGAATCCGGCGCGCTGTTACAGATTGCAAACCAATGCGATCGGCTCGGTATTGATCGACCGATGGTGGTCACCGACGCCGGCATCGTCGCGCTCGGTATGTTGGATTCACTGCGCGCTCACCTCGATACAGCCGGTCTCGAGACCATTGTCTACAGCGACGTCGTCGCCGATCCACCGGAGCAGGTTGTGCTCGACGCAGTTGCGCTCGCCAAGGAGCACCGCATCGACGGCGTGATTGGTTTCGGTGGTGGCAGCTCGATGGACACAGCGAAGCTGGTCGCGTTGCTCGCAAACTCCAACGAGTCGCTTGCGGATATCTACGGCGTGGATAACGTCAAAGGCAAGCGACTTCCGTTGATCATGATTCCAACAACCGCAGGCACCGGGTCCGAAGTGACTGCTGTCGCCATCGTCACGACTGGCGAGACCACCAAGATGGGGGTCGTGTCCGCCGAGCTGTTTGCCGATGTCGCGCTGCTGGATGCAGAACTGACGCTCGGTCTGCCGCCGCACATCACCGCTATGACCGGTGTCGATGCGATGGTGCATGCTATTGAGGCGTACACCAGCATCCACAAGAAGAACATCTACTCCGACACACTCGCCAAACAAGCGCTTGCACTACTGTCGCAGAACATCAAGACCGCCACGCACAATGGCGGTGATCTGGAAGCACGCCAGGCGATGCTGCTCGGCGCCTGCCTTGCCGGGCAGGCATTTGCGAATGCACCGGTTGCCGCAGTACATGCATTGGCGTACCCACTTGGTGGTCACTACCACATACCGCACGGGCTCAGTAATTCCCTGGTCTTGCCGAGCGTGCTGGCATTCAATAGCCCGAGCTGCGCGAACTGGTACTCGGAGCTGGCGGAGATATTTATCGCAAGAGACCTACTCGCTGACAGCGAAGCCGACCGCGCCGATCAACTCGTTGCGTATTTCATTCGGTTGATTGTCGATCTCAATCTGCCAGCCACTCTCGCAGACGCCGAGGTACCCGAGCAAGACATCGACATGCTTGCCAAAGATGCCATGCTTCAGCAACGCCTATTGATCAACAATCCGCGACCGGTCACCGAGGCCGATGCACGCGCTATCTACCAGAACGCCTACACAGGATCGAAATGAGTGACACCGAGATCGCCCGCTTGCGGGAGCACTACGGGTGGTATTTGCCAATTCCTACCCGCTGGATGGACAACGACATCTACGGGCACGTCAACAACGTTAACTACTACTCCTATTTCGACACGGTCGCGAATGCGTTCATGATCGAACAGTGCGGACTTGACCCGCACAACGGCGAGCATGCTGGATACATCGTGCATTCCGAGTGCAACTACAAGCAGGGCATCACGTTCCCCGAAAAACTGGAGGGTGGCCTCCGCGTCAACCGTCTCGGAAACAGTTCTGTGCAGTGGGGTATCGGCATCTTCAAGGAAGGTGAAACGTTGGCCTCCGCCTACGGCACGTTTACCCATGTATTGGTCGACCGGGCGACTGAGAAGTCAGTGCCGATTCCCGAGCACATGCGCGGACCGATGCAGGCAATTGCGGAGGACCGGTTTGTAGCGCTATAGAATCCGGATCGCCAGAACCATCATTAGACAAACATAAACGGTAGGAAAGAGCCAACGGCAGTGCTTATCGACCCTGTCGCCGGCCGCAGTCTTGCCCCTTCGATCGAGCGCAGCCACGATAAGGTTGACAGGAACAGTCGCTGCCATCACCAGAAAACTGATGAACAAGAATGCGTGCATTAAGGTGATATAGGAGACCGGCGGTATCACACCTACCACAGTCTGTTGAAAGGCAACTCCGGTCAATACGCCAATGAAAGAGATACCGTTTCGGTCACCCAGCGAAGACTTGTCCATCCAGAAAATTGAAAATGACAACAGAACGATGACAACCATTGGAAACGTGATCAGTCGCCTGATGTAACTCGTCGCTCTTGTTACCTCAACACCCAGTACTGCGGCTCCCTGTTGGCGAGATGGGCGTTCTTCTCCCGCTAAGTTCAGCGATATCCGATCCACAATCCAACCCGGCACGTGCACGCCTTGCAATGGACGCTCCACTTGCTCGGGTACGAAGAGCCTTACCCGCTCCGGCTCGAACCCCAAAACAGAAAATACAACCTCCAGACGGTGCTTATCGAAAGGAAACGCACGCAGGTCGAGGTCGGCCTCGACGATCGCCGTGATCTTCTGCATAAGGCGTATGTGCCCATCAGGTTGTATTCGCAATTGCACTGCCTGTTGCTCGAATAAGCCCGAATCGTTTTGCAGAACGATTTGGGGATACCACCGAACAAAGTACTCCTCGAACTGGAACTCGCCCTCCAGGACTCGCTCCGTGATACCCAATTGGGAAGCATCGAATGCCTCCCGAATATCTCTCCATTGCGTGGTCAATATACCTGTGATCTCAAACGTCTCTGAAACGCTATCAATCTCATTGATGTCGTACAGCTCAAAGTCCACCAGTACCTGGACCGGTGCAGGCCCACCGGGTAACGACAATTTTGACCGTACGTCTTCGGCAGGCGTAGCAGCACTCGCGATAGATTCCTGCGTCAGACCCAAGCTCGCAAATAGAAGGAGCAGTCTCAATGCGTTCTGGAGGTGGGCTACCTTTACGTGAATCCGCACCGCGAACTTAGCTACGCGCATCGCTGAGTGCGACCTCCATACCAATCCTTGCTTTTGATTCCATCGAAAGAAGCGCCGGTACCAGAAGGAAAATTACGAGCGCAGCGAACAAAATACCGAAGGCAAGACTTATCGCCATGGGGATCAGGAATCTCGCCTGCATGCTGGTCTCCGTAACCATCGGCAACAGACCAATAAACGTGGTTACCGTCGTCAGGAGGATCGGCCGGAATCGACGCCTGACCGCCTCTATGATACTGCTGTCACGGTCTCGACCCTCCCGCCGTAACCGGTTGTAGTAGTCGATCAAGACTATGCTGTCATTGATAATCACACCCGATAGCGCGACCACGCCAAACAAGGATAAAAACGTCAGATCGAAGCCCATTACCATATGCCCGAGCACAGCACCCGTTAGTCCAAACGGTATGATGGCAAGGATAATCAGTGGCTGCGTATAGGAACGCAGAATACTCGCCAGTAGCACGTAGATGCCAAGCACGGCGAACAAGAAGTTGTTCGCGAGTGCACCGAGGTCTTCAGCCTGATTTCGGCTCTGGCCATCAACCTCGATTTCGAGTCCGGAGAATCTCGTTCTGAGCTCCTCTAGCGTTGTGCTTTCAATAACAGCTTGAACGGCATTGGGTGTAGTTACCGCCTCGTCAACATCCGCAGAGATCGAAATAGTGCGTCGGCCATTGATACGCTGGAGATTCGCGTAGTCACGAGTTTCGTTGGCCTCGGCGACGGTAACCAGTGGCACTTCCGCACCCCCTGGCAACGGAATTTGCATGCGAGCAAGATCCTCGATGCTTTGGCGACCTTCCTGCGGATACCGAACAAGGACACGAACCTCCTCTCGTCCACGTTGAAATCGCTGCACCTCTTCACCGAAGAAAGCGTTACGAAGATGACGCCCTAGATCGGCAACCGACAATCCTGCGGCGTACCCGGTTGGATTGAGATCAAACTCAATCTGCCGTTTGCCAGGCTCTGCGGTCGACTCAACATCGGTCACACCGGGTATGGCCGCAAGCGCTTCCGTCAATGACACCGCCGCTTTCGATAATTGCTCAGCATCTCGATGCGTGAGATTCAGACTGATATCCGCGCCGGTGCCGCTCAAGCCTGCGGACTCGAACGTCAGACTCCTGACGCCGGGAACATCGCCGATCGCCTCTCGCCACGCACGTTCGATTTGCGCAGATGACAGGCGCCGCTGACCAGGCGGTGCGAGCTCGAGCGTCGCGACCGCAAGCTCAGCCTGTTGGTTAGTCCCGTCAGTATCGAATCCTGAGGCGAGACTTCCACCCAAGGTGACTGCCATTGATCGATATTCGTCAGAGTCTCTCCCACCAATTGCCGAATATCCGCCCTCGACGATGCGGCCCATGGTCGTCGATGTTTGCTCAAATGGAGTGCCTGCTGGCATTTCGAGCGTCACCGAAACCCTGTCGCCCTCAACTACCGGGAAAAAGACAAATCGAACATAGCCACCACTCAAAATTCCATGGGTGATCAATAGAATTGAGATGCTTGCCGCAATCACGACCCATGACATTTTCGTCGCAATCCGGCTCATGGGGACGAAAACCCCTTCGCGCATCCACTCGATGCCAGCCTGCACACGCGCACGGAGGGTGAGCATCGCGCCTCGGCTCCAATTGTCTCCGTGGGCCATGTGATTTGGCAGGATGAAAAACACCTCTACCAGAGAAAACAACAGTACCGAGAGCACGACGATAGGCACGGGTTGCAATAGTTGGCCGAGCACTCCGGGCAGAAACATCAGTGTGGCGAACGCCACGAACGAAGTGGTGACTCCTACCGTCACCGGCGCGAACACACCTGTGGCACCTGTGACCGCCGTACCGAGCCCCGGTCCCCCTGTGCTCTGTGCATCGTAGATGGCCTCCCCAACGACAATAGCGTCATCGACGACGATTCCAAGTACCAGAATCAAACCCATCAAAGAGGTCATGTTGATGGAGGTGAATTGACCGAAAAGGATCACACCGCCGAGAAACGCTACAGGAATCCCCACACTGGTCCAAAATGCCAGGCGCAAGTCGAGTGTCAGCGACAGAAAAACGAAGACCAGCACCAACCCAAGGAGTCCGTTGCGAGCAAGAAGGTTGATTCGGTCTGCAACTGTCTCCGTCTCGTCACTGGTAACGAAAACGTCGATCCCTGGTGGAGGCGCAAATTCCTCAAGGAATCCGACAACGGCGTCGCGAACTGCAAACGCGTCTTCATCAACGGATCGATCTACCTGAACAAACACGGCTGGCTTGCCGTTATAAGTGTTCGACAGGGGTAACTCCTCGAATCCATCTCGGACAGTTGCAAGTTCACCAAGTCGAACGCGACGACCGGTAGCATCACTGACAATGACCAGTTCTTCGAAAGCAGAGGCATCCCGCGCCTCTGTGTTAGTGCGAAGGAGAATATCGCCTCCGCTGGTTCGAACCGTTCCGGCTGAAAGATTGAGCGACTCAGAGCGAATCGCATTTGCAACCTGATCGATCCCCAATCCGTACCGCTCGAGCTTGTCTGGCGCAACCTCGATCGAAATTTCGTACTTCCGTGTGCCCTGCAGAGTCACGATGCTGATCCCATCGGCCGCGAGCAGTCCTCGCTCGATTTCCTCACCGGCGCTTTTTAGTGCTCGCTCGCTGACATCTCCGACCACAACGAGCCGGGCGACCGCAGAAGTGGGCTTGAGGATCGTAATCTGCGGCTCCTCGGCGTCCTCCGGTGGGAAGTCCACCAATCGATTGATCGATGATCGGACGTCGTCGCGAACGGAAGCCGGGATCGCAAAATCGTCGAGCTCCAGTGTGACGCTGCCCAAACCCTCTATCGCGCTCGAACTCACGCGAGCCACACCCTCTAAACCGGAAACCGCCTCCTCAATCCGCCGCGTAACGCCGTCCTCAACATCGACTGGGGTCGCCCCTGGAAAAACGACCCTAACCGAGACCAACCTCGGGTCAATCGGCGGCAATACCTCGGAGTTTGTCTGGCGGAGAGCGAGTAATCCGCCTACCAACAGGAAAAACATTAATAGGTTTGCGGCAACCGAATTTCCGGCAAACCAAGCGATAAGCGAATTACCGTTGCTTGAGCTCGGACTCATGACGCATTTAGGCCGTTGTCACGTACCGAGCGCATACGAACTGGTAAGCCGGGACTTGGATCAATCAACGGCGAAACAACGACGCCATCGGCAACATCGAACGGCGCAGTAACGATCTCCTGATTCCGTATGTACAGCACAGGCGGAGTTCGCTTTACTAGTTGACCGGATTCGACGACCCATATGGACCGCCCCTCAGTCATGGCACGTTCGGGAAGTAAGTAAGCATCGGAAATACGCGGCCCGAGAATCTCCACGTTGACGAATTCACCTGGCAACGCGGCGGTCGGCTCGGTAAATGCCAAAGTCAGATTGGCGAGTCGAGTCTGCGTATTCAGCTCTGCATCCGCACGAATCACGCGTGCTTCGAATCGTTTTTGTCCGCGCGTTCCCGCTCTGCCGACAATCACTTGTGCTGGTCGTCCTACCGCTGGATTCAATGCATCCAGCGCCGTAGTCGTCACCGCAACATTGATCTCGATTTCTCCAGGGTCATAAGCCAACCCATAAGACTGACCTGGAGAGAGGTTTTGCCCGATCTCAATCGTTGTCGACAAAATGCGGCCAGCGAAGGGAAGTGCGAAACGTACCCGCGACAGACTGAGTCGAGCGTCCGACAACGCAGCCTCGGCCGATTCGAGCGCGGCCTCAGCGCGCGCAATCTGCGGGATTCTCGCAACAAGATCTGGAATGGGCTCATCGGGATGCACCAGCGCCCACTCTTGCTCTGCGACTCTCGCCTCGGCTTGCTCAATACTGAGGTCTGCGAGCGCGGCAGAGCGCTCTGCCTGTGCCCGATTGACTGCGGATTGGTAGTCAGCAGGATCTAACTCAAAAAGCACCTCGTTTGCCGTGAAGTATCCTCCAGAGGCAAGGTTCGGTGACACAGCCGTAACTCGCCCTCCCACCTGAGGACTTAGTTGAATGTTATTCCGGGCAACGATAGTCCCGGATTCGCGAATTTGAAGCGTCACGTCTTCAATTTTGGGCTGGATAACTTCCACGACCGGCACAGCCGCCGTTGCCGCGCTTGCCGCCGGAGCGGGACTACTGCTGGACAACACGTAGTTCATCGCGAAGCCTCCGAGCAAGACCAGCGCCACTAACGCCACCTGAGCATAGCCCTGCCAGGCTCGGTCCTTCGTCGTTGGGCTATCGTCGTTCATGTCCAATCTCCACCGAGGCTGAGCAGTAAATCAATTAGGGAATTTGCGAGCGCCTGTTCGCTTAGGATCAGGCTCTGCTGTGCGCTGTTCAGACTGCGTTGCGTTTCCAGAACCGATAACAGTGGAGTAAGACCTTGGCGATATCGGAACTCCACGAGATCATTCGATTGGCGCGCGGTGACCACCGCATCTCTCGAGCGTTCGACCTGCCGAACCAACCCCTCAATACTGACTAGCGCGATCTCGACATCTATTACCGCGCTGTGCGCAGTACGCGCGAAAACGGTTGCGAGCTCGCGCGCTCGAGACTGCTCTAGGCGTACTTGAGATCGCAGCCGCCCGCCCTGGAATAGCGGTCCGGTTATCGACGAGACTAACGATGCAAGATAGTCGTCCCAGGAAAAATCTGACGGGGAGTCACCGCGCCACCTCAGTGCTCCGACCAAAGAGAGGGCAGGATAAAGGTTGGCGCGGGCAACACCCACATCCTCGAGGGCCGCGCGATAGCGCAATTCCGCCGCAGCGACGTCCGGCCTGCTGCCCAACAACGCAATAGGCTTGTCGAGCTCTGGAATCACGACTTTGCCCGGCAGCGGCCGAGGTACAAAACGGCTCGCGGTGGTTCCTGGCATCCGGGCCAACTGCTCGTCAATGATCAACAACTGACTATTCAGTTGTCGTTCTAACTCTGGAATATCGATCAGCGCAAATTCGAGATTTTGTCGTGCGATGAGGACATCGCTGGCCGCGGACGTCTTCGAGCCCGTCTTGTACCGTTCATCCGTGAGTTGGTACGTCGTCTCAAAGATGCTTGCTGTGTTTTTAGCGAGCGCCAACTGATTCGCAAGGGTAATCGCGGAAACCCAGTTGCGCACGAGTCGTGCAATCTCCAGTTGCTCGCTCGCGCTGTAAGCGTATTGGGCAGCTTCCGCGGTGAGGACAGCGGCTCGCTCGGTAGCGCGTAGCCCGCCGAGAATATCCGCATTGAAATTGAGACTGATACCCGCGCTGAAGTTCTCTGCCCAGGCGAAATCTCCACCCGGGCTGAGTGTCCGGGAACGCGTTCGGTCGACGTTGTAACCAATACCTGGCAGGCGCTGGCCTGTCGCGAGAACCGCGAATTCAGCGGCCTGCACCACCTGCTCTCGGGTTTCTTGCAGGACAGGGCTGTTCTCTATCAACTCGATAACCAAACCGTCGAGGTCTTCACCACCGACTGCGGTCCACCAGCCCTCCCCTGGCGCTACAGCGTCTTTGGGAGGCAGTGCGGCAAAGCCAGCGAGCGAGTCAATGCGCTCGACGAGTGGGGGAACTTCCGGCGCCGGTGTCAGCGAACACCCACCGAGGGCGACGACAACACCCAAATGGAGAAAAGCACGGGGTCGCCGAGGCATGGTGTTCTCAATGCAGGAATAAGTCGACCCGGAGCTTAGGCTGCAACGTGTAAAGGACTGAGAACGTTCGTAAAGAAGTGTAAGCCCGATAGGACCGTAGGAACGTCGTCTTTACACTTCTTCTCGTAGCCTGTCAGTGGCTTACACAAGAGTCTCTACAGTTCGTCGCGTTAGTAATCTCAAATGAAGGACCAAAGATGAAGACGATTTTGAAAGCGATGTTTGTTTCCGTATTCCTGCTGATGGGGTTTTCCGACATTCAAGCAGAAGCTTCGAGCACTGATACCCAATTCGAAGAAATCCAGGAACAACTGGAACTGACTGATGCACAAATGGAAGAGATGCGCCCAATTGTCGAAGCCGGTCAACAAAAGCAGCGCGACATCCTAGCGAGCTACGGCATAGACCCGGATAGCGGAGAGGGCGAAAAAATTGGTCGCCGCCAGGCAATGTCGATCCGGAGAGAAATCAAAGCGGCACGCGAGGAAATGTTCGAGCAACTCAAACCTATCCTGACCAAAGCCCAGCTCGACGAGTTTACTGAGATGCAGGAAGAGCAAGCAGAGAAACGAAGGTTGGCAATTCGAGAACGGCTGAGGGGATAATTGAGGCGTTCAGGAATCTGCGCGTAACTGGGCGTCGGAGGAACAGCGTTGACACTGGAAATACCGAAGCCGCCCGCTCATATCCTGATGGTCGACGACGATGTTGCTTTCACCGATCTCGTCACGCAATACGTAAATGGGGAGGGCGATTTCGAGATAACCTGCGTCCATAACGGGAGCTCTGGTATCAAGTCGGCCTCCAGCGGCAATTTCGATGTTGTCGTACTCGACGTCGGCCTACCGCAATTTAACGGTTTCGACGTGTTGCGACGCATACGAGAGACATCCGATATCCCGGTCGTTATGCTCACCGCTCGTGGCGATGGCGTCGATCGTATTCTCGGCCTCGAAATCGGTGCCGATGACTACGTGCCGAAGCCCTGCAATCTGCGAGAGTTGGTAGCCCGGTTGCGCGCAGTTCTCCGGCGCGGCCAGTCGTCTGGCACTCACAACGACTTAATTCGTCAGCGCATCGGAGACCTGACCATTGAGCCCGGTACACAGTCGGCATATCTGAGTGAAGAGCTACTCCCGCTCACGGCTGCAGAGTTTCTCATCTTGACCGTTCTGTGCGATTCGGCAGGAGAAGTGGTTGAGAAGGAACTCATCGCGAAAAAAGCATTAGGAAGACGCATTCTGCCATACGACCGGAGCGTCGATGTACACATTGGCAATCTTCGCAAGAAGCTGGGCCCGTTAGCGGATGGTCGCCAGCGAATCAAGACTGTTCGCGGCCGAGGCTATCTCTATATCGACGCAAGATGACGCGTTTTTTCTGGCGAATCTTTGTTTCGGTATGGGCGATCGCAATGATTTCGTTCGTCATCGCAGTGTACTTCTCGCGTTGGCTTCCCCGCACCCACCCTGACACTCCTGTCGGTGAACAGCTAGCTCAACTCGTAGCCAGCGACATGCGTACCGCGCTGGCCAAGGATTCACTGGACGCTCCAGAAATCGCCAAGCGGTACGCGATTGATGTCGCACCGCTTCTCGAAGTTTTTATTCTCGACGTTGAGGGCTATGACGTCCTCGGTCGTCCAGTCCCGAATCTCGTATTTCAAGCTATTGTTGGCGAAGAAGTTTCGGGCTGGCTGCCTACAGTATGGCCTCGTGTGAGTGTCGTCTCGGAAGGACTTGGCGGGTACACGGTCGCGAGCTATGAGGGCATGTACATCTTTGGCAGGGCACTCCGCGACCCGATGGCTCGCGTCATTTTTGTGACTGTTGCTTTGCTCATTAGCGCAATCGTGTCGGCACTACTCGCTCACTTTGTGACCAAGCCAGTTTCAAGACTCCGCGAAGCAGGTCGACTCGTGGCTTCGGGTAATTTATCCGTTCGCGTCGCACCAGCCCTCGGCAAGCGTCAGGATGCACTTGCTGAGCTGGCACACGACTTCGACTTTATGACAGAACGAGTGGCATTGTCGCTATCGACACAACGGCAGATGATGCGGAACGTCTCACATGAATTGCGCTCTCCGCTCGCACGCCTGAAGGCTCTGGTCTCAATCGCCGGCCAACAAGCCGACCATACGCAGCCGGAGTTTCTGCTCCGACTCGAGAACGAACTCGACCGACTCGATGAGTTAATTGGCGAGATTCTTGCGTTTAGTCGATTACAGATGCAAGAGGACATCAAACGCACCACAACCGATATTGCAGACCTTGTTCGCAATATTGCCGATGATGCCAGTATTGAAGCGGAATCGAACAACACGGAACTCATCGTCGACTCTCCGGATCGGATACTCCTCGCAGTCGAGCACGGCCTGATTCATAGCGCAATCGAGAACATCATTCGGAACGCTATCTCACACACTGAAGCAAACACCAGGGTAACGATCTCCGTCACTGATGATGTCGACGAGGTCAGTATCGAAGTTAGCGACAACGGAAAAGGTGTCCCAGAGGAAGCACTCGAGACTATTTTTCTTCCGTTCTATCGAGTCGAAGAAGGGCGTACGACGAGCACAGGAGGAGGCGGAATAGGCCTCGCTATCGCTGCACATGCGGCAAAGCTCCACAAGGGTACGGTGGTCGCACGCAACCTTGCCGCAGGCGGGTTCTGCGTCAAACTGACGCTCCCGCGAAATTGAAATTAAATCGAGCGGCTGCGCGATGACATCTCAGTGGTAAGCTCTCCATACTGATACAAGGCAACGGGGGCTGCCGGATGACCAAGACCACACGTCGCGATTTTTTGAACGGCACACGCATTGCCATCGGCGCATCGCTGATCACACCGTGGACGAAAGTCTTCGGCCGTGATGAAAAGCGCTTCCAATTGCCTGCTGACTACTACCCACCCACCAAGACAGGACTGCGTGGCAGTCACGACGGCGCCTGGCAAACCATGCACGCACGTGTTGCCGGCGGAGAGTGGAAAACGCCAGATATCGAAGAGGACTACGATCTTGTGGTCGTCGGCGGCGGGATCAGCGGCTTATCTGCAGCCTATTTCTATCGTCGCGAGAACCCCGACGCGCGAATTCTGATACTCGATAACCACGATGATTTTGGCGGTCACGCAAAGCGCAACGAGTTCGACGTGAAGGGTCGACGCCAGATCGCTTACGGCGGCACAGAATCAATCGATTCGCCATCCAGCTACACCGCCGTCTCCAGTCAGTTACTCAAAGACATCGGTGTCGACGTTGACCGTTTCTACGACTACTACGACCAGGATCTCTACGATGATCTCGGACTGGGTTACGGTATCGCCTTCGATGCAAAGACGTATGGTCAACGCAAACTGGTCACAGGCTACGGCAGTCGCCCCTGGGCCGACTTCGTCGCCGAGACACCGTTAAACGACAAAGCCAAGACCGACCTGCTACGCGCATTCACCGACGAGTGCGATTACCTACCCGGCTTGTCCAAACAGGAGAAGATCGAACGTCTTGCTAGCATCAGCTATCGCGAGTATCTCGCCGACTACGTCGGCGTGGATGCGCAGATACTTGAGATGTATCAGCGTTGGGGCATGAGCTTCTGGTGCGTCGGCATGGACGAGATTCCTGCACTCGATATTCTTGAATATGGCGATGGCGGCAGCCTGCCCGGATTGACGCACACGCTTGAGCTCGACGAAGGGCGCGGCTCTGAGCCGTATATCTTTCACTTCCCCGATGGCAACGCGACGATCGCACGCTTGCTCGTACGTCAACTAATCCCCACGGCATTGCCCGGCAAGACGATGGAAGACAGCGTTCTCGCTCGACTGGACTACTCACAGCTGGATCGGCCAGGTTCGCCAGTACGCATTCGACTCAATAGCACTGTCGTCAATGTCGCGCACAGCACCAACGAGCGCTCAGTCAATGCGACCTATGTGCATCGACAGGACACCCATGCAATCCGAGCTCGTCATTGTGTCATGGCCTGCTACAACAGCGCGATCCCGTATCTTTGCCCCGAGCTTCCTGACGCGCAAAAGGCCGGACTGTCTTACAACGTGAAGGTACCGCTGGTGTACACGAAGGTGATGGTCCCGAACTGGCAAGCCTTCGCGGAACAAGACCTACGCTTCGTCTTCTACACCAACGACTTCTACAAGCAAGTCGAGCTCGACTATCCCGTCAGCCTGGGTGGATACAAGTTCGGTGCAAGCCCGGATGAACCTATGTCGTTGCACATGTGTCACGTACCCTACTTCGAAGACATCCAAGGCCCAGCGCAATGGCGTGCCGGTCGACAGCAGTTGTTGGAAACACCGTTCTCTACCTATGAATTTCATGTCCGTGATCAACTGGACCAGGCACTCGGCACAACCGGCTTTGATGCCGAGAAAGACATCACCGCAATCACCGTAAATCGTTGGGCGCACGGCTACTCCTACAGCCCGAAGTTGCTTTGGGAACCAGAGTACGCGAGTGACGCCGAGAAACCGTGGGTCATCGGTAGGCAACAGTTTGGTCGGATCGCAATCGCGAATTCGGACGCCGGTGCGTCTGCGGATACGAACACCGCAATCAGCCAAGCTCACAGAGCGGTGAGCGAGTTGATCAAGAGCGCTTCATGAAGCTTGTTGTATTTATCAGCGTCTTTCTGATCGCGCTTGCAGTCTTCCTGACGACTCGCTCCTCGGCGAACTCCGACTCGGATACGCAGCGGAAGCTAGAAGAACACAAAGACAATGCCCAACTCGAGCAATGGAAAGCTGCTATCGACGCAAATGCGCTCCCCGCAATTCGGCTGGTCCTGACCGGAAGACCTGCCGATTCGACAACCGCTTCCAAAGTCGGTGGTGAGCCCTTCTGGCCATCAGAGAAACCCTATCCAACCTCCGGGAAAGGTGAACCGCTGCAGTTCCTCGCGCAAATCAACTTCGCCGAGATTGCAGAGCCATTAGCGGCTTACCCGACTTCCGGTTTGCTGCAATTCTTTATATCGGCAGATGATCTTTACGGATCAGATTTCACGCGACCCGGTACGGACGATTCGAAGAACCACGATTATGCGATCGTATTTCATGAGCGCTTCGATGCGGAAGACCATGTCGGCGCACCGAGCGTGACGCTTTCGGAGGACGACTACCTGCCATTCAGGGGTGAGTCTGCGGTGACGTTTGAGTCAGTATCCAGTCGCCCATCGCCACTCGACTACCGATTCGATGCATTGCTACCTGGCGTCCGCCAACGGTATGACGAGACCGAGCCGCTGTATGACTATGCGATCGATTCACCTTCGCATCAGATCGGCGGCTATGCAGTGTTCACGCAGACCGATCCACGCTCGTACGAAGGCAAAGATGAAGACTGGCAAGTGTTGCTGCAGCTAGATTCGCAGACCATCGGCGATCTCGACATGATGTGGGGTGATGTCGGCATTGCGAATTTCTTTATTCGTCCCTCAGATCTCGCCGCACGCGACTTCAGTCAGGTCTGGTACAACTGGGACTGCCATTAGGCTACGGCACGCGAGGATCGTCACTCCCAAAGAGCGGCAATAGCACCTCGCGGGATGTCTCCAGCACTGCTTGCGCCTTAGCGTCGCCGATCTCCTCCAACACCAATCCGTATTCACCGAGTGCGATCGCGCTAGACCAGCTCATGGGTTCACCGATCCCGGCAATCAGCTGTTCTATTTGCTCACCCAGTGCCAAAGCGCGATCAAAATCGCCGACTGTGCGAAAGAGTGCGGTCCCGGCACTCAAGACAGGGAGGATGGCCGGATAGTCCCTATAGCGAGCCTCAGCACTAGGCAAGATCTCATCAAATAGTACCGTTGCGTCGTCAGTCTTTCCGGACTTACTCAGCGCATCGACGAGTAGCGCTTCGGCGAACGTCGCAGTGTTGCTCGCCATCCGATCCTTTTGCACCAACGCCTCACGAAGCAGCGACTCAGCCCGCGCATAATCACCCGCCCCCAACAGCGTTTCCGCTCGTCGTACGTAGATAATTCGCATCGTAAGACTGTCTGAGCCAGCAGCGGCCTCCACGATCGCCTCCGCTTGGTCGTAAAGCCTTGCCGCAGACTCGAATTCTCGTAGGTGGCCGAGCAAAGCTGCGAGGTCGCGCACCGGCCTCGCGTAGAACAGGCTCTGATCACCAAAATTGTTCTTCGCGATCTCAATGGCCTCGGTACACGCCGCGATTGCCTCCTCGAAATCCCCTAGTCGCCGGGCAATCTGACACTTCTGATAATAAAAGTAGACGAACTGGTCGTAGCCAGCCGGCCATACCCGCGCGCCACGCTCCAGCGCCGTATCGATGAGCGCATTGGCCTCGCGTAACTTCCCGACTTGAACCAGTGTTCCTGCGAGGTTGGCCATACGGATTAAGGTATTCGGTGCGAGCTCGCCGTCCACGCGTTCCGACAAAGACACGGTTTCGCGATGTGTGGTGATCGCTTCAGTGAGCCGCCCTGCGTATTGCAGCGAGTTCGCATAGTTGCCTCGCGCATCAATCGCGGAGGGTGTCTCTCGCTGCCCGATACGATCGAGCTTCGCCAGTGCCCGCGCCTCGATATCCAGCGCTTTGTCGACACGCCTCATATCGAACAGCGTTACGCCAATCCGCATCATGAGATAGGCAACGCGCTCATGGTTCGGCCCATAAAGTTCGGTCGCCAGCGAAACTGCTTCTTGTCGATAAGCGAGCGCCTCGTCATAAGCACCGACTTGTCGATACGCTTCGGACAGGTTGTCGAGAACATCCAGAAATACGTATTGGTCCGCCTGCGGTTGCTGCTCAAGAATCTTTAGTGCACGTTCGAGCATCGGGATAGCGCGTTGCTGCTGGCCCAGCGCCGTCATATTGTTGCCGATGTTTTGCATGAGGCTCGCCTGCAACGCCGGTCGCACTTCCAGCGACTCAATGCGTTCGAAGCCTTGCTCCAAGAGTTCGACTGCGGTGACTTGCTGCCCTTTGGCGTTGTAAGGCGACGCGCTGTCAAAAAGGCTCGTAAGGAATCTTGCGATCTCATCAGAGCGCTCTGCCTGCATCTGTGCAGCATCGCGTTCCAGAGAAAGTCTGCCGGTGTAGAACACGACCAATGCGATCACGGTCACAGCAAACACCACCGACCCCGCCAGCGCGAGTAGATTGCGCCGAGCGAACTTGCGCGCCTTGTAGACCAGAGAAGCAGGCCTAGCCGCAACCGGTCGATCGGTAAGGTAACGCTCAATGTCTTCGCGCAGTGCCGCGGCCGTTGCGTAGCGTCGCTTGGGCTCTTTCTGCAGGGCCTTGAGGACAATGTTGTCGAGGTCACCGACCAACATCCGTTGTGCGCGAGCCGCGGATGGAAGCTTGCCACTACCTTCGCGTGTCACCGCCGCGCTGGGACGTTCCGGATCGGTTTCCAGAATCGCGCTCTCGATGCTCCGCTGTGAGTCTTCGCTCTCTTCATAGGGAGAGCGACCGGTCAAGAGTCGATAGAGCAACACCCCGAGCGAATACACATCCGAAGCAATCGATACGGGCTGGCCGAGCACATGCTCGGGACTCGCGTAACTCAGCGTCATTGCGCGAGCATCCGCACGCGTGAGTGCCTGCGTCATATCATAGCTACCCGCATCAAGAAGCTTCGCAATACCAAAGTCGAGCAGCTTCGGTTCACCACTGACATCGACAAGAATATTGCTCGGCTTGATATCGCGATGAACGACAAGATTGCGGTGTGCATAGTCGAGCGCATCGCACACTTTCTGGAACAGTCTTAGCCGCTCGCGAATATCGAGTTGCTCTTTGTCGCAGTAGGCATCAATCGGCCGTCCGTCAATGTGCTCCATGACGATGAACGGCAATTGCTCATCCGTGGATCCCCCATCGATCAAAGAAGCGATATTCGGATGCTGCAAACTCGCAAGAATCTGTCGCTCTGCCCGAAAACGAGAAATCGCATCCGGGGCGAGCAATTGCCCCGTCATTATTTTCAGCGCGGCTTTCTGCGCGTACTCACTATCCGATCGGTGTGCGAGAAACACCGCCCCCATGCCGCCGGCCGCGATACGTTCGTCAATGCGCCAGACGCCGAGTGTGCGTCCAATCCAGACATCGTCAGTCGCTTCTGCATAGGAGTCAGCAGCGGCGCGGATGGGTGCCGCCAGCGAATCGTCTCGCTGCGCATCGGCGCGCAGGAGGTCCGTTAGCTTCGAGACGAGATCGGGATGTAATTTCGAGAACGTCGCGAGGAACGTTTCACGTTGCTCATCGTCGAGATTCGATGCCTCCTCAAACGCACGCTCCAGAATGGTCCAATCAGTTGTGCTCATCGTTCCGTCAGCAGATTCCGTTTCAGGGGTTTGTCAGTGCATCCTTGAGCCATGCTCGCGCCATGCGCAGATGTCGATCCAGTGAGCTGGATGACATGCCAGTGACTTCTTCCATCTCCGCAAATGTAAGACCACCAAAGTACTGCAGCTCAATCAACTCCGCTTTTCTTTCATCGATTGTCGCGAGTGCCTCAAGCGCATCATTCAATCGCACCAACTCTATCGTCTGATCGGCGCTACTCACTGCCGCCGGATCGAGCGTGACACGCTGCGCATTGCCGCCGCGTTTGTCGGCGAGCTTGGCACTTGCATGATTGACCAACAGTCGACGCATCATGCGAGCGGCAAGCGCGAAGAAGTGGGCTCGGTCCTGCCAGGTGATGTCGACACGCACGAGCGCCGCGAATGCTTCGTTGACCAACGCCGTTGGCTGCAGCGTGTGCCCTGGGCGTTCGCGAGCAAATGCGCGACCCGCGCGATGACGAAGCTCGTCATAGACCAGCGGTGCCAACGCATCACCCGCTTCGGTGTCTCCGTCAATCCAGCGGTTGAGCAATTGCGTGATGTCTTTATCCTCGCCCATGACAGCAGTCTATCAGCAGCAGGGATGGCATCTGCACACGCCACGACGGCGAGGACCGAACCCGCGCGCACTACTCGTCCAACAGCAGCTCTGCAACTGCATCGGCACCTGCTTCTAACGCTTCGCCGGGGCTAAGCACATTCAGCTCGGTCGCAAAGTCCTGACCATCGACCGTGACAAACGCGGAGTAGTCCGATCCACTCGCGGTGTAGCCGAAGCCGGAGGGTATCGGCAAGGTCTGCGTACCGTTGTTGACGTCCTCTTTCGTCTGCTCGACGTTTTCGCGAATTGGCAGCGCGTCCACGACTTCTTGTGCCGCGATACGTCGATCGCTGGTCACCTGGATCTGCGGTGCATTATCGCGCGCCTCTGCCACTGCCGCGGCATCACCGCGGCTCAGGATATTGCGGGTGTAGGTCTGGTCATACATCGTCAGTGTCGTGTTGAACGGACCTGCAGTAATTCGACGCGTGATTCGGATGCGGCGTGAGTAGGTGCGTTGGTTATACGCCTCCGCCAAGGCCGCTCGAAGCGCCTCGCGAAGCGCCTCATCATCATCTTCCAATGCGCGCGCCCTCAGGTTCTGCATTGCAGCAACATGCGGCACAATATTTGCGGCGGCCTGAGCGCGCGCTGAAGCTGCAACGTCGTCTGCGATGGCATTTTCATCCACAACATCGTCGACACAGACCGTGGCAAACACCACCGTGGTGCAGGTGTTGCGCATTCGATTGAGCGCTGCAGTGCGAGCTCGTTCCTCGATGATGCCCGGGATGGATTGTGCAGTCGCAATTGCCGTGTTCATCATCACAGGCAATGATTCGCGAAGACCCCGCAGACTTACTTCGAACTCATAGTCAGCGGTGGCTTGCTCAAGGTCTGCGACTGCGTCATCAATGCGAACAAGCTCGCGATCCAGTGCATCCGAGACGTCGCTGCGAAGCGTTGACTCGAAGCGCGTTGGATACTCAACGCGTCCGACCGTCTCAAAATTCAGGAACGATAGCGAGAGAACCAGCGACTCACCGTCGCCCGCTGTGGAGCCTTCGAATACTGCGCCGTCGTTGGAGAGCTGGATACTACCGCTGAGGTTCGCGGCTGGGATCGTGCTCTCGAAGTTGCCACTGACATCGAAGAAGAAGCTGCCAATATTGTCGAAGTTGGCATCGGCGGAGAAACCGCCCCGAGGCAATACATGAAACCAATCGGGCACCCAGACATCTTCCTGGCTAGCACCAATATCCACGGAGAACGACCAGATCGATTCGCGCCGGAGCGGCTCGGAAACAAACAGCGCGCTCAGGCTTGCATCCGCGAAGTCGAAGACACCGACGTTGAGCACGTTCACACCAAAATCGGCGATACCGTTGGTTCCCGTTCTATGCTGAACATCGGTGTTCAACACGTCGTCCCAGTCGATATCGCTAAAGCTTGGCTCACGCATCACCCGATAACCCTGAATTTCGACAAGCTCGACGCCGCCCTTAAGGCCAAAGGTGATCTGACCTCGCTCGACGGAGTCACCACCGAAGGCATCAAGGCCAGGAAAGCTCTGAACGGGCTCGAAACGAATCAGCCGGTTGAAAGACTCACCGCGCCCTGCACCGGTACCGTTTAGCTCGCCGTAGCGGTAGAGCATCGTATCCGTCGGGTCAGCAATAATATGAATCTCGCCCTCGATCAACGGCACTTCAAGTTTCTCGACGTTGACGATATTCGGATCGATGGGGTTGGTTACAGTCAGCTCTAAGCCCGCGCCGAGGAAGTACACGAAGTAATCGATCTCATCCGGCAGGTCGATGCCGAATGTCGGATCGGCGCTGATTTCCGCGCCGCTCATGAGACGCAGGAATGCTCGAACGCCCACATTGACAGCGACGTTGTCGGCGAGCGCCGGCGGTAGGTCTGTGTCACCAAAGATATCGAGCAAGTTACCTTCTTCATCGAACTCCAGCGTGAGGTCTGAGTTTTCAAACACCTGTTCACGCTCGCCGGTATTCACAGTGAGTGTGCCGACTGATCGATAACCATTCGCCATTGGCGTCGTTGCACCCATCGGAACGAAGTTGGCTGTGGTTAATTGTTGCGGCGTGACCATCAATGAGAACGGCGCAAGAGATGCCGTTGCCTCTCCGTCGCTCACGCTGATGAGTACGTCTTCGGTGGTACCGACATTGGCAGCAAACGGCGTACCCGAGAGTTCCCCGGTCGCATCGTCGAAGGTGGCCCAAGGCGGCTGGTTCTGAATGCTGAACGTCAGCGTATCGCCGTCGGCGTCGCTGGCTGTCGGCGTAAACGTATACAGCCTTCCAGCATTGGTTGTATCCGCCGGACTTCCGCTGATTACCGGCGCGTTGTTGCTCGGTGGCGGTACAGCGACCGTGGTGCCGCCCCCGCCACCTCCACCGCCGCCGCATGCGGTCACCAGTAGTGCGATTGCCATGTAGGCGATTGATTTCGTTGTCTTGTGCATGGCTTTGACTCCTCTGTTCGTCCGCGCCATATACAGAGAAGCCGGATTCGGTCAGCGTTTTGCCCAAAAAAATTTGATACCGGGTTGGCAGAGGGCAGGAAACACCCCCGAGATAATCCAATTTCTTGTGACAGAGGTATCGGTGACCCTCATAACAAGAAATGGAAATCAACCATGAGCATCCCCTCTCGACTCCTGGCACTGGCTTGTGCGAGCTCGGTCGCAATCGGCCTACTCGGTTGTCAGACGATCAGAAATCTTCAGCCCTCCTTTGCTGCCACACCCGATCCTGTCCGAGTGCGAAGTCGCAATCATCCGCTGGTCACCTACAGCTTTGATGCTGTGATCGATGCCCAAGCTTTTGAATACACACGTGCATTCTTGACGCTTTCTCGGACTCAGGAAGGGTTGAAAAATCCGGATGTCATCAATGATGTCATCGAGGCACGGTGTACAGAGCGATCGGTCGGAAACTCGCTGAGCTGCAATGCGTTAGCCGATCTTCGATTCGGCCGTTGGTACTACCAGTGGAGTCTCGAGTATGGGTTCAGCGCATCCGATACCGCGACCCTAGTGAGTCCGCCAGATACGGGACTCTCATTCATGATTCCTCGCCCGCCAGGCTCAGATCCTGCTAGTGTGCCCCGTTACGATCCTGACGAGGACTAGCGCCGTTCACCGACAGCAGCTTCGAAGTGCTGAATCGCCTTCTCGAACTTGTCGCGGCAACCCGGATTGCAGAACCCGACTACCTGGCCGTTGTAGGTGGTGAGTGAGTCTTCGGCGACCGGGTCGCCGGACCACGGACAAATCTCGTTGATGCAGTTTTCGATTGTTGGTTCGCTCAAGACAAAATCCTCTTGTCGGTGATCGGCGGTTTAACTTCCCATCCGCCACACTTCGTTGCTGTCCACTGCGCGACTGCGCTGCATGAGCATCCATTCACTGTGCTCATCAAGTGCAGCGCGCCCGAGCGCTCGTAGAATTTGACGCTTTTCCTCATCGGTTGTTGCGACCGCCAGTCGCTGGCCGGCGCTCGCAAACAACTGTCGCATGAAACTGTACTGCTTGATCAGTTCTTTCTCGGCAACCGCATACGCGTAGCCTTCCCGAATGCCGTACGCCAATAGCAGTGCACCCATCGAGGCAAGCAGAGCGCCAGTCCACGCATCTGAGAGCCAGCCACCAGCGACGACGAAGAAACCGACCATCGACACGCTGACTGCGAGGTTCAACCGCTCCAGCCGTTCAGTCATCCTGTGCCGCGTCGTGCGCTCAGCCGATCGACGTTTGAAATAGCCGAGTTGACCGCTGTCTTCGTCACCGATCCACTCCCGAATGACGAGATCAAGGTGTTCCATGTCTGGGATTGCTGCAGAGTCACTGCGAAGCCCCGACACTCGCATGACATTACGAATCCAACCAATCGATGCATCCTGTGTACGCAGAAAATTGTCGTGCGTAAAGCGCGTCTCGTTCTCATCACGAACCCCAGCGACCGCCCAATAAAACTGAACTCGAAGTCCTTCTGCCAGAGCACGATAGTCAAGATATTTGCGAGTCCAGTCGCCACGTTTAGCGATCTGGTTCAGCGCCAGCGCACATCCGAAGAACGCTAAGAAACCGAGCATGAAAAAGCGCTCGGTTTGAACGTCGGCATAGAAGATAAAGCAAACGCCCATCAGAAATGCGAGCGCGTGCGTCAGCCGCAGCGTGGTCATTACTTTGCGCTGGAATAAACCAGCAAGTGTATCGGCGGCCCGATACCAGTATTCGATATCTTTGGCGCCGCCCAATCGCACAGCGTCATCGCCGAGCGGGTACGGATGCGCATCGATCCGCGACTGCTCCGCGAGTACATCGCGGCTGAACGCAGCGCTGTGGGCGAATATCTCAATATGCTGTTGGGGCAGTGTCCGACTGCGCGGCGTCGTTGCATCTTTCGTAAACCACCAGGTTTCCAGTGGCGTAAATCCCTCGGCAGGCGCACCGTTCGGTCGGTCACGTGAGCAGACGATGTGATAGACAAGGTCACTCTCGTCATCGATCAACATCTGCCGGGTCGCGAAAACATTGTCGGTTTGACCCGGCATCACATCATCGTGGTGGAACTGAACAACGTGCCCCGTACCGCCGATATGCCGAGCCGGCTTACCATCCCAGACAGCAATCAGCAGATGACAGTGAGAAGCCAGAAACACGCCCAGGCGTGCGTACTGTAAATCGCGTGATTCATTGGAGGTGTCGATATCGTCGGACGCAGGCGGTAACTCAATGACTTCATCGACGCCCTCGAGTCTGCTCTCGAACGCTCCACGATCCGCTTCTGACTCAAAGTCCTTCCTGTAGCTCGCAAGCGGCATCGGCAACACCGCCACTACGCGGCAGTCCAAACCTTGCGCAGCATCTGCTGCAACCTGATCGGCCCCACTCGCAAGACCGGTCATGACCGTAATCAGCCGCTCGGGGTAGCGTGCGATAAGGTCTGCAAGGCAATCGCGGATCGCGGCGTGGATACCCGCCACCTCCTCCGGCACAAGATCACGGTGGCCGGTGATCGCAACCTGCAAAGGTAGCCGCGCTAATTCGGACTCGCGCATCGATGCTGCCGAAGCTATGACCGTGCTTCCGCGAGCAGCTCGTTCAAGCGATTAAAGCGGGGATGACCGGGTGGGAACATTTGCTGGTAGATGGTTTGCACCTCCAGAAAATGCGTTAGTGCCGTTTCACGGTCACCCTGCTCTAGGGCAACCTCGCCGCAAGAGGTAACGATTGCTGCAAGTAAGGGGTGGACTTCCGGCAGCACACCTCGCGCGCGCGTCATTGCATCTGTCAGCATTTCGCCGGCCGCATCCATCTTGCCGGACTTATACATGACGCGCCCCAGGTTCAGCATCGAGATCAGCACTTCAGGATGGTCAGCGCCCATCTTACGCTGGCTGATTTCCCACTCCTTGCGGTGCGCGGCCTCGGCTTCTTCATAGCGCTCGGTGCGTGCATAGATGAGCGCGAGATTATTCAAAGTCGACATTGTCTCGTACTCCTCCGGGCCCAAAACCTTGACCCGCAGTTCGTACTGCTCTTTGGTGATCGTCTCGGCGAGTTCATATTCGCCCATCTGGTAGAGCGTCCAACCCAGGTTGCTACGGACATCGATGGTGTAGGGGTCCTCGCGACCCTTGGTATCGATCATGATGGCACTGACTTCTTCCAGCAACGTGCGTGCGTCCTCGAACCGATCCATATCGGTGTAGGTCATCGCGAGGCCATTGGTCGCGGCCAAGGTCTGTTCGTGCGACTTGCCCAGTGATGCCAAACCCACCTGCCTCGCGTTCTCAAATGACACGACCGCGTCGTCCAACTGACCCTCATAAAGATACGCCATACCGAGTGACCCTTCGGCACCGACCACGCGATAATCGTTGTCGCCATACTCGGCTCGATAAAGCGAAACCGCGTTGCCGAAACGTTCGATCGCCTTGTCATAAAGACCGATGGCGTGATAACTCGCACCAATCGAGTCAGACAGTCGCGCTCCAATGGCAGGGCGCTCGGCGAACTGGGAGGTGACCGCAACCGTCGCCTTCTCAAGAACATGTTCGTCGAGCAACCGCCGCGCGAGATCCGTGCTGTTGTACTCACCCTGAGCACCATCGACGATCGTCTGGCCCATGGCTTCCGGATCGATCTCCGTCAACATCGTTGCGAGGAACTCTGCCACAGCCTCGGCATCCTCTAGCGCCTCGGTCGCGAGCAAGCGGTTCTCCTCAGCTTCGCGACTAGCAAGCACGGCGCTGATAGCTAATGCTGTCATGACTCCGGCCACGGCGAGCGCTGCGGTTGCGGCAGTCGCAAAAAGGCGTGTGCGTCGCCGCTGTTCACGATCCTTAAGGCTTGCGAACGGTACGTCGATCAGACTCGAGATAATTTTCAGTTTCGAGTTTTGTTTGCCATCTGCATGTGGCCGGACATCGACACCTAACGGTTCATCGTCGAGGAGTGCTGGCGGAAAGTAAGTGCCATCTTCTCCATCAACGATGAGACAGAAAATACGATCGCCACGACCAAGTGCCCTGTAGGTGCGAATCTCTTCGTTGACCCAGTGCGACTTGGCCGACGCGGGCGAACACACCACGATGAGGTTTTCGGATTCGCCGAGGGCATTCTGGATCACTGTGCTGAGACTGGATGAAGACGAAAGCTCATCACGGTCGAGGAAAATAGGGTTCAGGCGATTGGTCGCCAATTCATGCTTCGCGACGAGCTTGTCTGGTACGCGATACCGTTCAAGCCCGCGTTGGATCCACTTCGCCCACTTTGCATCAGCATGGCTATAGCTAATAAAAGCCTTGTAGCGCATCGTCCCCCCACTCTACGTCTTATTGTTATCGCGATACAGACTATACCACCGCGCCGAGTGACCACGGGTTGAGGGTCACAATCAAATCCCCCATCATTCGCCACTGCACTGAGACCTTCACTCGGAGTACGCATCACATGGATGCATGCCAGCATATTCGACTCGCCACTCTGACGGTTTTGCTCCTGTTCGTTATCGGTTGCGGATCAACGACGACCCGTAAGCAGCAGCCCACATTTCCTGATCGTATCGAAGGGGCGGCTCCGGTGGGCATACATGTGGTGACGGTAGAGTTCTCTGATCGCATCCGGGTGAGCGCGTCACAACGACAGGGGGATGAATTCATCGGCGCCTTGTTCGGTGGCTTGGCCGGCGCCGTGGTTGTATCGATTGTCCAAAACGCGAACAACGACCAAAACGAGACCGTTGCCGGGATTGCAGAGCAAATTCTTAGCGATCGCTTTGCGTCGTTCGATTTCGACGCTTACATCGCATCATTCCACAGTGCTCTGAACACTGGCGAACGGTGGCGCATTACGGGCCGAACTGACGGCGTAAGCTCGGAGAATGTACAAGCAGCCGTCGAAGCCGCGTTGTTGACAACCGATACTGACTACGTCGTTGTGCTTTCGGGAGACTTTGTCCTCGGCGAAGCTCTGGAGCAACTTCAGGTTGGCATCGCTCAGTCCGCGTATTCGAAGTCGGCAGAAGAAGATGAAGCCGGCAATCTGATACCCACCTTTGAGCGACGCTTTGTGGTCTACACGCGAAAACGACCGCTACAGTTTCGGAGAATGACCGATGCGGATCGGGCGGAGTTATCCGCAGTTGTTCGGCGTGAAACTGAAGCGTTGCTGCAGGATGAATCCGCCAACCGTGTCCGTGTTGCACTAAGGGGGCAAAAGCAGCTGCGAGAGCTTGAGGAAGCAAGGATGATTCCGCTCATGAAAGCTTTCGAGGAGAGCTGGACTGTCGAATTACTCGAGACCGTCTTGATGGAAGCTACACCGGTAATGCAGGCCATGCTGGAATTCGATTGGGATGAGAATCGCACACTGAACTTCCCCAACACTCGGACGCCCAAGTTCTCTGTTGAAATCGATGGCAAGCGGCGCGTCAGAGAGGGCGTCAAACTAGGCAGTGTCGACGATTACACGATCCTAGTTGAACGACGCGGTGACTATGCGGCGATTCCGAAGCGGCGGTAGCAACAACGCCTACGGGCACTGCTCCATCGCTAAGAGATACGTCTCCCTACCCCATCGGCTCATCTTGTCTTGCGCAACTTGTTTTTCGCGAACATGTTTACAAACAGAGTAAACAAGGTCGAAGCCCGCATCGGAAAGCATTCCAGACATGATGAGACCAGCATTCCCGCTGAGTTTCTCATTGTAGAGAACCGCAAAGTACAGCTCTTCAATAGCTTGCTTGTCCGAATCAGATAAGTCGAGAAGAAAGTACTGAAGCACGTCGGGATACCCAGCGAGGAGCATTGCACCGACCCATCGATTTCTTGCTTCGCCAGACGCAGCGTCCATTAACTCTGGAAATCGCCCCCGGGTTTCCGCAAAGACCTCACCCGGCTGCTGCAGAATTAGATCCATGAGACCAGTCACCGACTCTACAGATAAAGCATCCGAATTAAGGAGCATAAAATACCCATCGTAGTTCTCGGCCAGCAGAGAAACTTGAATGAAAATTCGTTGGTTCTCGGTACTTAGGTTACTCAAACTCTGTTGCTGCTGAGCGAGCGCTAAACGCACTAAGTCATGCCTAAATTGGCTGAAGAAGCTGACGACCAGCCAATTAGTCCACTGGTCTTCCGGAACGCTTCCTATCAAACGCAAGAGTTGATCATCGGGCAGTGTACCAACCGCTTTTTTGATGACTAGCTGCAGCTCCTGTTTAGATCCGGTTTCCAAGCAGAGCTCCAGTTCAGGGCCGTTGGGCATACGTGCATATTCGAGCTCCTGCGCAACACTGGCGCATGCCGGACTTACAGCAATCACTGACGCGTTGACTGGTATTAGAGAAATCAGAACAAGCGGAACAATCATACTGCTAGCGTACCTCAGACTTGCTGTCCGTAGTCGATACATACTCCATCGGCGTACACCCCTCACTCTTGCGGAACGCCCGTCGAAAGTTGGCTGGGTCTTGATAGCCCAACACCGCAGCGATCGCCTCGACACTGAGATCCGATTCATGAAGGTACAACTTCGCGCGGTTCATCAATGCATCCGTCTTCAGTTGCCGAAAGCTCGTCTCCTCCGCTTTCAGGTGCCTGTTCAACGTACGCATCGAAACGTGCAGCTTGTTGGCGACTTCCGCTAGCTCGGGCAGCGGCGCATCGCTGGTTCTCAATAGCGTCGCCACGTGGTGTGTGTAGGGTGCGGCTTCGGTTCGGCTGCGTTCATTCAAAATCCGAGTGAGACTGATCTGTGCCTGCTGCCACAGCTCGGCGTGATAGAACGGCGACGGTTGGTCGAGCCAACGTTGCGGGATGTCCACTTCGTTCGCATGCGCATCGAACACGATCTGCCCATGCAAAGACTCGGCGTAGATCGCGGCATTCGCGGGCGCCGGCATCGCAAAGCGATAGCGCACGTCATGAACCGGTTCACCGAACAGCGTCTCCATGTACTGCTGCACCAACATCATGGCCGTCTCGGTGTGCAGCCGCTCGACGTAACCCGTCTCCTGCTCGTAGAGAATGCTGACGGTCAGCCCATCGAGCGTGGAGCGCGCGTCGATGTCGATGTACGAGGCGTGGAGTCGCGTGAAACTCTCGAGCAGCTGCAGTCCATCGCGCAGGCACGGGGCGACCGAGATGCCGGCCCCAACGGCGCCCATGGCGAACATGTGCATCTTGCGACCAAGCAAGAAACCGAGTTCGGCGTCGTTGAGCAGCTGATCACCGGTTTGCAGGATGTGCAGGAAGTCCGGCAATGGGATATCGCCACCCGACAACAGCTCTGCCTGGCTCACCGCCGTGCCCTCGAACAATGGCGATGGGTCGATACCCCGCTGTTCGAACTCCCGAAGGATCAGTCGCGCGTAGACCGGGCTGATGGTGTCCATAAATGCAAATTACGTCACTTTGGCGATAAATGACACTTGATCGGCGTGTTCTGCAATCGCGCGCTGGCATGCGCCCGCCCATAGTGGAAGCCATCAAACCTCGGCGGGGAGCAATGCGATGAACACGATGGATCAGCTGGACCGGCAAGCGAATGTCAGTGCACGAAAATACATGGGGCGGGTCGCGTGGCCGACGGTGGCACTGGGTCTCGCACTCACGACAGCTTATCTCGGTGCAGTTGCCTTAACGCTCACCGGCGTGCTCGCGCTGTGGATTGCCGTTCCTGTCGTGGCGGTGCTCACCTACCACAGCTATACGATCCTGCACGATGCGCTGCACGGCGCTATTGGCGGTAGCAACAATTCATACCGCTGGCTGAACCGGGCGATGGGGTACCTCGCTGCGTGGATCACGATGATCCCCTTTACGGCGCACCGTCATGAGCATGTCGCACACCATCGCTATGCGAACGATCCGGCGCGCGACCCGGACTATCACATGGGTGGCATGACCGATTCGCTACTCGCACCGCTGCGTATCAGTCTGCAGTCCTGGTTCAGTCAGTTCACTTACTACGCAAACCACGTGTGGCGTGATGCATCACCCCGGCAGAACGCGATCCTATGTATTGAAGTAGCGGCGGCATTACTGCCACGACTCGCGGTTATCCTGAACGGTTACTGGGTCGAGGGTCTGGCACTGTTTGTGCTCGCTTGGATGATCGGCGCGATGATTCTGATCTATCTCTTCGCCTACCTCGTGCACCGACCGCACGATCAGATCGGACGCTATGTGGACACCGCCACGATCCTGCCGCCTAGATCAGAGCCATTGCGATCGGCGGTCAACTGGTTCTGGCTATTCCAGAACTACCACACCATCCATCACCTGTTCCCGCGAGTGCCGTTCTATCAATACGGAAAGCTCTATGACGAGATCGAGCATGTGCTCGAGAAAAAGGGGGCGCCGGTTTATCGGGTGGGGATGGGTGTCCCAAACTCGAGCGTAAGTCCGTAACGGATGCTTGCAATACGCTTGCTGTACGACATTCGACACCGACATTGCTAGGCTACTCGGCATGGCAACCAAAGCTAACAAACCAAAGCGCCCAAAGCCGCCCGACATACTTCGCAAGGGCGGACCGATGAAGGACAAGCGTAAGCAAACCGGGCGTAAAGCTAAGCATAAGGATAGTCAAGATCCGGACGACTAAGCGTGCGCCCGCGGACTTCGTATGGTTTGTCTGCGGCGACCGATGGCGGTCTACACCCGGAGTGGCGCCACATCGAACGCG